>OZ243984.1:3580000-4769198 GCA_965214905.1 uncultured Binatia bacterium (SeqCode) | reverse complement strand
ATGCGCTGCGTCAACAGCGAGGGTCACGTGACCGCGCTGCTTCGCGCCCACGGCATCTCCCAGGTCAAGGACGTGGCCTTCCACGACTGTGGCAGCGCCAAGAACCTGTGCGTGGTCCGGTTCCACGACGTGGCCGGGGCGCGCACCCCCAACAGCAAGGTGTGGCACGCGTTGTTCACGGTCATGTCCGTGGATGCCGCCTGGCCCAAGATCGTCATCGGCGTGGACGAGGACATCGACCCCCGGGATCTGGAATCGGTGTTCTGGGCCGTCACCAACCGGCATCAGCCGCATCGGGACGTGAAGATCATCCAGGGCAGGAGCGCCGGATTGGACGAGTCCGTGGGGCCCCGGGATGTCCCCGGCGGCATCCGCGGCTATCCCACGTCGTTGACGAGCCCCCAGGGAGCTTCGGCCATGCTGCTGGACGCCACTCGCAAGTGGCCCAATCCGCCCATCTCGCTGCCGCGCCGGGACTACATGGAGCGCGCCCGGGAGCTTTGGGAAGAGCTTGAGTTGCCGCCGCTGAGACCCAAGGCCCCGTGGCACGGCGTTTCCCTGGGCCACTGGCCCGACGCCGAGGCCGAGTTGGTGGCGCTTTCCGAAGCGGGACGCATGGACGAGGCGGGCGCGCTGTTGTTGCGCAAGAGCCGCCGCGTCGGCAAGAATGGGGATGAAGATTGAAATGCGGCCGGGCGTTCAATCGGGTCACGGTGCAGGCCATCGTCTCGATCCAATGAAGATTTCCTCTTGACGGGAGGAACCCACATGCGAAAACGTGCCCCCAGGAATCAGACACTGTCGTGTACAGATGAGGAAAGGATCCGGTTGTCCAGTGATATGATTCGAGTGGAGACGAAGGTTACCCGGCCAGACATCGAAGGTCGGCTTGTCGCGGGAAATATCTTTGAAGTGGCCAAGTATCTACCCTCTGCGTTTGTCGATCTTCTCATTTTGGATCCGCCATACAACCTGTCCAAGAATTTCAATGGAAATTTATTCAAACAAAAAGAACAAGACGAATATCAATCGTGGTTTGGGGGAATGGTCGACTTACTGGCTCCGATGATGAAGCCGGACGCGACCATGTACGTGTGCTCGGACTGGAAGACGTCCACGCTCGTATTGCCCATCCTGGAATCCAGGTTTCATGTACGGAACAGGATTACCTGGGAACGAGAAAAAGGGCGTGGAGCGACGATGAACTGGAAGAACAATACGGAGGACATCTGGTTTTGCACAAACTCGGATCAATATTATTTCGACGTTGAGGCGGTCAAGCTGAAGCGCAAAGTTCTCGCGCCTTACAGGGTCGGAGGAGAGCCGAAGGACTGGCAACAAGACGACAAGGGAAACTACCGTCTGACCTACCCATCGAACATCTGGACCGATTTGACGGTTCCGTTCTGGTCCATGCCGGAGAATACCGACCATCCTACTCAAAAACCGGAGAAGTTGGTTGCGAAATTGGTCCTCGCGAGTTCGAGAGAGGGAGACTTCGTGTTTGATCCGTTTCTCGGCAGCGGAACCACCGTGGTCGTAGCGCAAAAGCTGCTGCGGCGCTGGTGCGGAGTCGAGATCAACACCGAGTATCTGTGTTGGACGCTGAAGCGCCTATCTGCCGCCAGAAACGACTCGACAATCCAGGGATATGAAAATGGCGTGTTTTGGGAACGAAACTCGATCTTCGGTCAACCTCCCAAGTCCGGGTCTGATAAACGTCAAGGAGCTCTATTCTCATGAGGTCCGGCTTCTACTATCAAGGACACCACCGAAAGGTGGCCGCAAACATCAGAGAGTACATCAACTCGTCACGGGACTTCCTTTCGCTGGGTCTGAGGCTCGCCACGAGTATGGAAGAGGGGAATTCCAAATGGGCAGGATCATAGCCGGGATGGCTTCCTCCCACGCGTATGCGCTGGTGGAGCCAACGGGCTGGGACGTGATGCGGGGACGGACGCGGGCGCGGTACAAGGCGCGTTACGGCGTCGAGCCGGAGATTCATCCCGAAGTGGCTGCGGAAACACCCGACGTTCGGGAACGGGGTTACCGGCCCATCCGCGAGGCGCTGGCATTCTTCCGGCGGCAGATGCAGGAGACGCGTCCGGATGCCGTCATCATCGTCGGCGACGATCAGGACGAGAACTTCACGGAGGACAACCTGCCGCAGATCGCCGTCTATACGGGCGCGGAGATCCATACCACCGAGCGCGCAAGCGACGGTTCGCGCCTGCGGGGAACGAAGTACCCGTGCCATGCAGAGTTGGCTCATGATCTCCTCAACGGCCTGGTGGAGCGGGATTTCGACGTCGCCTCTTGCAGCTCCTTTCCCGACGACGAACTTCTTTCGCACGCCCACGGCCCGATCATGCGCCGCGTCCTTCCGGATGCCGACATACCGGTGGTGCCTGTGTTCCTGAACGCCATCCACGTGCCCGCCCCCAGCCCGAAGCGGTGCTACCGTCTCGGCGCCGCCATGCGCGAGGTCATCGAAAGCCGGCAGGGGAACGATCGGGTCGCCATCTATGCGTCCGGCGGCCTGTCCCATTTCACCGCGGGCTATCCGTGGAAGCACTACTCGGGACCCCATGGCGTAGGGTCCATCAGCGAGGAGTTCGACCGGAACGCGGTGGTGCTGATGAACCGGGGGGAAGGGGAGAAGCTCGGGCAGTTGACTTCCGGGGACCTGCTGGACAACGGTGGCATCGAGATGCGCAGTTGGATCACGCTTCTGGGGGCCGTAGGCGATATCCGGCCGAAGTTTCTTCACTACCAGCCATTCTACAGTGCCGTCATGGCCATGGGCGCGGGCTACTGGGAGCCCGAAGAAACGGGCGGCTGAGCCAGCCGTGGCGAAGGGACGGAGCGGCGGACCCGGCTGCCAGTGGCGAGTAGCGATGATGCGTCACAGCTTGAAGTCCCGGGAGTGCCGTCGTCCCGCCGGCATCGCGGGCCGGAAGCCCGTTCCCAGGGAAGAAGTTCAAGCTGACGCGCTACACCGGTAGGGACCATGTTGCAGGAAGAGAACGACCGATTGACCCGGGTGGGTCCGGGGACACCGTGCGGCGAGTTGATGCGGCGCTACTGGCAGCCGGTGGCGTTGTCCGAGGAACTGCCGCCGGGAGGGGCGCCCCTGCCGGTGCGGCTGCTGGGCGAGGACATGGTGCTGTTCCGGGATGATCGGGGACGCCCGGGCCTGCTGGGCATCCACTGTTGCCACCGGGGCGCGGACCTGAGCTACGGGCGGGTGGAGGACGGCGGGCTCCGGTGCATCTATCACGGGTGGCTCTACGACATCCACGGCAACTGCCTGGACCAGCCCGGCGAGCCCGGCGGCGGCGCGCACCGGGGCGATATCCGCCAGCCGTCCTATCCGTGCGTCGAAAGAGTGGGCCTGATCTTTGCGTACATGGGGCCGGGAGCGCCGCCGTTGCTCCCCGACTTCGAGTTCCTGACGCTGCCGGAGGCGCAGGTCTTCTGCACCAAGCTCTACAGCGAGTGCAACTACCTTCAGGGCAACGAGGGCAACATCGACCTGCTGCACGTGTCGATCCTGCATTATACGGACCGCGACGTCCAGGCCAACACGGTTCACGGCGGCGGCAACGGCCTCGGCTCCCGTGGCGGGGCTCCGGGGGCCGAGACCACGGACGCGGAGCTGGTGGACGTGGGCCTGCGCATCTGCAAGCTCCGCAAGGTCCCGCCGGACCGGACCTACATCCGCTCGGCGACCTTCATCATGCCCAACCTGTGCGCCGTGCCCGCGCGCCAGGAAGGCGGGCGCGGCTATACCGTGAACTGGCACGTCCCCATCGACGACGAGAACCACTGGAAGTACGTGCTCATCTTCAACCGGGAGCGGCCGCTGGACAAGGATGCGGTGTTGCGCGAGCGGCAGGCCACGGATTCGAGCTACCGGTCACTGCGCAACAAGGCCAACCGCTATCTTCAGGACCGGGAATCCATGAACGGACACAGTTACAGCGGCATCGGTTATGTCTTTCAGGCCCAGGACCTGTGCGTCACCGAAAGCGCCGCCATCCAGGACCGGACTCGGGAGCACCTGGCGGCGTCGGATGCGCCGCTGGTGGCCTCGCGCAAGGTTTTGCTCAAGGGCATGGCGGACGTGGAGCAGGGGCGGGACCCGGCCAACGTCGTCCGGGACCCGGCGGCGAACCGCTTCACCATCCTCTCCACCTACGGCTTCCTGCCGCAGGGGATGAGTTGGAAGGATTATCACCGAGGACTCGAATGGCCGAAACGCTGAGACTGGGGTTCATCGGGCTGGGAATGGCGGTGACGCGGATCTTCACCGAACGCCCCGGTATCACGGATCTGCCTCACATCAGGCTGACCGCGGCCGCGGACCCCCGACGCGACGCTCTGGCCCACTTCGAGCGCGAGTTCGGCGCCGAGATCCATAACGACGTCAAAGCGCTGGTCAAGAGTCCCAACGTGGATGCCGTCTACGTGGCCACGCCTCCGGAGTTGCACGCCGAGCACGCGTTGCTGGCCATGGAGCACGGCAAGCACGTGATCGTGGAAAAGCCCATCGCGCTGACCCTTGACGACTGCGAGCGCATGAACGAGGCGGCGGAGCGGCGCGGACTCACGCTCCTGGCCGGCCACACCCATAGCCTGGATCCGCCCGTCCGAAAGATGCGGGAGATCATCCGGAGCGGAGAGCTGGGCGGACTGCGCATGGTCAACACCTGGAACTACAACGAGTTCATGTACCGCCCCTGGCCGAGTCGAGAGCTTGTCACCAGCCGCGGCATCCTGTTCAACCAGGCGCCTCATCAAGTGGATATCGTGCGTCTCCTGGGCGGCGGGCTGGTGCGGAGCGTGCGCGCCATGACCGGAGCCTGGGACCAACTTCGTCCGGGCGAAGGCGCCTACACCTGCTATTTGGAGTTCGAGGATGGCGTGCCGGCAACCCTCGTTTACAATGGCTACGGCTTCTTCGATACGGCTGAGCTTTACGATTGGGTGGGCGAGGGCGGCTACCCACGGGACCCGGAAACCAACCGCAAGATGCGTGCGAATCTGCGTCGCGTGTCGGGTGACGAGGCGGCACTGGAGGAGCAGAAGAACCAGATGCGCTACGGCGCCAGGCAGTCCGGGAACTACCCCGGGATCTGGAACCTCTGGGGCAGGGGACACGACGCCCGGGCCGACCGCAGGCACCAGAAGTTTTTCGGGCTCACGGTCGCCAGTTGCGAGAGGGGAGATCTGCGGCAATCGGCGGACGGGATTCTGGCATACGGGGAGGAAGGAAGGCGGGATGTGGCCATCGAGAACGCCATGGCGGGCCGCCAGGCCGAGGTTCAGGAACTCTACGAGGCCGTGGTCCACCACCGGCCGGTCTCCCACGACGGCCGCTGGGGCGAGGCCACCCTCGAGGTCTGCCTCGCGATGATCCGATCGGCCGAGGAACGCTGTGAGATTCGCTTGAACCATCAGGTGCCGGCATGGGAATGAAGGCAAGGATACGGCGCGCCCGCCGATGCCCGGGTTTCAAGCGTGGCATCAGGCGCCGGCATGGGAACAGGCAAGCGGTAGGGGCGGGTTTCAAACCCGTCCGTGTCCGCGCCGGCCGGTTCACGACCAAGGAGAAACCATGAGTGAAGCAAAGGGACGGATGAGCACCCGTCAGACGCCCTACGTCACCTGGATGCGCTCCCAGGACATCCCGGTGATCGAGGGGTACGGGGTCACGAACCTGCAGGAGCATCCGCTGAAGCGCTGGAGCCGCACCGGCGTGCCCACCTCCTTCGTGCACCTGAAGGGGATGGAGGGTATCACCGGCATGTACGCAATGGAGATTCCTCCGGGGGGTTCCACCACCGTGGACAAGCACCTTTACGAGAAGGTGGTCTACGTGATGAAGGGTCAGGGGGAGACCGAGTACCTCGGTCCCGGGGAGGCCACCAACACCGTCAACTGGAAGGAGGGGAGCCTCTTCGCCATACCGCTGAACACGACCCATCGCATCGTCAACAAGGGCGAGGAGCCGGCTTTCCTGGTGGCCACCAACACGGCGCCGCTGGCTTTCGACCTCTACTACCGGGAGGACTTCATCCACGGCGCCGACAAGGTCTTCGACGACCGCTACGACGGGCGCAAGGACTACTTCGAGCTGGACAAGCGCTCCAAGGACGTCTTCCGGCCCGGCTGGATCTGGGAGACCAACTTCATTCCCGATGCCCGGGCGGTGGAACTGCCGGTGAACGAACGGCGGGGCTCCGGCTATCTGAACATCCAGTTCGAGATCTGCGAGAACAGTCTCATCGGCCACTTCACCAACTTCCCCACGGGCCGCTACACCAAGGCCCACTACCACGGCGGCGGCGCGATCCTGACCATCCTGAGCTCGGAAGGCTACAGCCTCATGTGGCCCAACGACCTGGGTCCGCGGCCCTTCGCTGACGGCAAGGGCGACCAGGTGGTCCGGGTAGACTGGAAGGAGGGCAGCGTGTTCAGTCCGCCCACCAACTGGTTCCATCAGCATTTCAACGTGACCGGTATGCCGGCGCTGCAAATGGCGCTCCGCAACGGCAGCGCCAAGCATCCCTTCGGGGTCCGCAAGGCGGCCACCCGGGGCGGGGTCTCCACCTCCATCTACGAGGGCGGCACGCAGATCGAGTACGGGGACGAAGACCCCGAGATCCGCCGGATCTTCGACGCCGAGACGGCCAGGCACGGTGTAGCGGTCGATATGCCGCGGTTCGGCGGCTTGACTTGAACCGCGTATTCCGTCGTTCCGGCGAAAGCCGAAACGACGGGTTCGGGGCGTGGTTGCCGGTTTCGGATGTTTCGGATCCGTGACGGGAAGTGACGCCCCACGGGTCTGCCGGATAGTTGTTTTCGTACGGGAGGTTGCTGCCGTGCAGGGAACGAGAAGGTGCCAATGGTTACGGACCTGAGAACATTCCTGGAGGAATTGGATCGCATCGGCGACCTGAAACGGGTGAGCGGCGCCGGTCTGGAGTACGAGATCGGCTGCATCGCCGAGACCGCCTTCCACCGCCGGGGGCCGGCGCTGTTGTTCGACGACATCCCCGGCTACCCGCGCGGGTTTCGGGTGGCCTCCAACCTGGCCAGTACCCGGCAGCGCTCGTTGATGGCCATCGGCACGGACCCCGACACGCCCGAGGCGGAGGCCATGCGCGCATGGAAGACTCGCTGGAAGAGGTACGAAGGCATTCCGCCGCGAGTCGTGGACGCCAGTCCGTTGCTGGAGAACGCGCTGCTCGGGGAAGATGTGGACCTGAACCGCATTCCGGTGCCTGTATGGCACGAGCTCGACGGGGGTCCCTACATCGGATCCGGCGTGGCGGTGATACTCAAGGACCCGGACACCGGCTTCGTGAATCTCGGCAGCTACCGGCTCCAGGTCCATGACAGCCGGACCACGGGGCTCTTCTGCGAACCGGCCAACGACGGCAGCGCGATCCTCCGCAAGTATTGGGACAAGGGTCAGGCGTGCCCCGTGGCCGTGTCCGTGGGGCCGGAACCGGTGGTGTTTCTCACCGCCTCGGGTTCCACCGGCTGTCCTCCCGGCGTGCCGGAGTACGAGTATGTCGGCTTCCTGTGCGGCGAGCCCGTGGACGTCATCGAGGGCCGCATGACGGGGCTACCGATATCCGCCGGATCGGAGATCGCCTTCGAGGGGGAGATCCCGCCGCCCGAGGTGGAGGCGCGGCAGGAAGGCCCCTTCGGCGAATGGACCGGATACTACATGATTACCTCGGTGCCGGAGCCGGTGATCCGGGTCACCGCGCTCTATTTCCGCAGTGACCCGATCCTGTTCGGCGCCCCGCCGTTCAAGCCGCACCGCGAGTCCTACGCCTTCTCGCTGCCGATGCGCTCCATGACCGGGCTGTGGGCGCGCCTGGAAAAGGACGGGCTTCCGGTGACCCGGGTGACGGATCTGGTGAAGATGGGTGCGGTGGTGGTGAGCGTGGACCAGAAGACGCCGGACGACGTGCCGCGGATCATCCGGGCGTTGCAGGAGAGCCGCGCGCCTTGCCGGATCAACATCCTGGTGGACGGCGACGTGAACCCCGAGGACCCCATCGAGGTCTTCTGGGCCCTGGGGACGCGGCTGGACGCCGGCGAGGGCGTTTACAAAAGCACCGTGCAGAGCGCTTGGCGGCTGGACCCGTTGCGCACCGCGGAGGAGCGCGAGATCCGCGAGCCGATCCCGTACCGGCGCCTGATCCTCAACGGCTGCCGCCCGTTCGAGCGCCTGAAGGAGTTCTCGCCGGTAAACCGGTTCAGCAGGGAGCGGCGCGAAGCCACGTGGGAGAAATGGCGCCTGGGAGACTGGCTGGAGGGCGGCCGGTAACGCGGGGGAACCCTGATCAATGGGTGCAAACTCTCCGAGGCCCGATGACGATGGGCAGGGGCGGGTTTCAAACCCGCCCCTGCCCGGAAGGAGGTCGAATGTTTGCGGAAGAGCTCGAAGAGTTCATGAAGTATGAGAGATACTATGACGCCGCCGGCGTGCGCACGCGCTGTTTCGAGAAGGGGCGGGGCGACCCCGTGATCCTGCTTCACGGCGGCGGCGGACACGCGGAGACGTGGGTGCGGAACCTGTTGCCGCTGTCCGAGCGTTTCCGGGTCCTGGCCATCGACTATCTCGGCCACGGCTTCACCGCCAAGCCGCCCATGACCTACAACATGGAGGCGTTCTCCAAGCACCTGCTGGACTTCATGGACGCGGCGGGCGTGGAAAGCGGCCACCTGGTCGGAGAGTCCCAGGGCGGGCAGATCAGCGTCTATACCAGCCACCATCACCCGGAGCGGGTGCGCAGGCTGGGGCTTGTCGTCGGCGGCATTCCCTCCAACGAGCACGGCTACACCACCGGCATGCACCAGCTCGACGCGTTGACCAGGGATGCCGTGGGCAATCCGACGAAGGAGACCATCCGCAAGCGGATGGAGTGGCTGTTCCATGACCCGGCGACGCTGCCGAACGAGCTGGTGGACATCCGCTTGAAGATCTATACCGATCCGGAGTATCGCGAGCGGGTTCAGGGATTCATCCGGATGCGCGGCTACGACCTGATTCCCAAGATCCCCAAGCTGCAATGTCCGATGCTGTTCTTCTGGACTACCCACAACCCCACGTGTCCCTGGCACGTGGCCGAGAAGGTGCACCAGAGCGTTCCGGGATCGCGGTTCGTGCTGCTGGACAAGGCGGCGCACTGGCCGCAGTTCGAGCAGCCCGCGGCGTTCAACCGGGTGCTGACGGATTTCCTCTCGCACCGCGAGGACGAGATCCTCATCGACACGTACCGGCGCCGGTACTGGTAAGGTGCGCGGTAGTGGATCGGCGGCCGATCCTACAGGACCTGAGAGGCTGTTCGAGGTTTCCGAAGGCACCGAAACACAACCCGGGAGCGAGGGCATCCCGCCCTCGGTGAGGGCAGGATGCCCTCGCTCCTTCAGGCAAGGAGGAAGAACATGAAACGGAATCGATGTTTCCTGATGGCGCTCGCGGCAGCTCTGGTGGTCCTGGGAGTGACCGCCCCGGCCGGAGCCGGGCCGTGGGACGATGTCCTGGCCAAGGCGAAGGAGGAGGGCAAGGTCGTGCTGGGCACCAACCTGGGCATGCCCAGGTTTCGCCAGGACGTGACCAGGAAATTCAAGGCCAGGTTCGGCATCAATGTGGAGCTTCGGTCCATGCGCGGCTCGGAGTTGACCGCGGTGGCGAAGCGGGAATGCAGCGCCGGGCGGCCTTCCATGGACGTGCTCCTGTCGGGCAATAGCGAAATCATCGCGCTCTATCCCAAGGGATGCCTGCGGCCGGTCAAGCCCGATCTGCTGTTGTCGTCGGTCACCGACGGCAGCAAGTGGCGTGGCGGCTCGCTGAAATGGAACGACCCGGAAGGCCAGTACATGCTCCAGTTGATCGAGTACGTGAACGTCACCGGGATCTACAACACCAAACTGCTCAAGCCTGCGGATCTCAAGTCCGTCAAGCAGCTCCTCGATCCCAGGCTCAAGGGAAAGATCGCCAGCTACGATCCTCGGCGCGGCGGCGCCGGCAAGGGAGCCGCGTCCTTCTTCCTGGCCATGCTCGGGGACGAGTACGTCGTCGATCTGTACAAGGGGCAGGAAGTGGTCTACACGGCCAACCACCGCCAGCTTGCGGACTGGATCGCGCGTGGCGTCCATTCCGTGGGGCTGGGCGCCGTGGCCAGGCAGTTCGATCCGCTGCGCAAGAAGGGGCTCCCCATCGAGGTGGTGCGGTTCGACGACCTTCCCGGCAAGCTCACCGGCGGAAGCGGCGTGATCAAGATGGTCAAGGGAGGACCGAACCCCAATGGCGCCGTGGTCCTGCTCAACTGGCTCGCGGACCAGGAAGGCCAGCAGGTGTTCGAGCAGCACGTGCGGCAAAAGAGCCGGCGCCTCGACGTGAACGCCGGCCTCGATGACTACGTCCTCCCGAAGGAAGGCGTCGAGTATCACGACGACTACGCCTACGAATTCTATACCAAGGAGCGTCCGCGGGCGCGGAAGCGCCTGGTGCAGCTTCTCGGCAGGTAAGGCGCCGGCAGCTCCGGTGTGAGGCTGCCGCAACACGCCGGGTTGCCACCGTCGGACCATCGGACCGCAGGGTCCCTGGCCGAAGGCGCTTCGGGAGGGATTCTGAAAGGAGCCCGACGTCATGCCGCCGTCCGCCCCCATCGTCAGCGTCCGCAACCTCGTCAAGAGCTACGGCGACGTGCGCGCGGTGGACGGCGTGAGCTTCGACGTCTACGGCGGGGAGATCCTCGTTATCCTGGGACCCAGCGGCTGCGGCAAGAGCACCACGCTACGGACCCTGGCCGGCCTGGAACGCCCGGATTCGGGTGCGATCGTCCTCAACGGCAAGGTCGTGAGCGACCCCGCCAAAGGCATTTTCGTTCCCCCCGAGAAACGCAACACCGGCATGGTGTTCCAATCCTTCGCCATCTGGCCTCACATGACCGTCGGGGACCAGGTGGCGTTGCCGCTGAAAGTGCGCGGCTACCCCCGGCAGGACCGGCGCGAGCGGGTGGAAAAGATGCTCGACTTCGTCGATCTCGGGGGACTGGACGCGCGTAACGGCACCGACCTGAGCGGCGGCCAGCAGCAGCGCCTGTCGCTGGCCCGGGCGCTGGTCTACGAGCCGGACCTGTTGCTGCTGGACGAGCCCCTCAGCAACCTGGACGCGCAGCTCCGCCAGCAGATGCGGGTGGAGCTCAAGGGCCTTCAGGCCAAGCTCGAGGCCACCTTCCTGTTCGTCACCCACGACCAGGTGGAGGCCATGACCCTGGCCGACCGCATCCTTGTCATGCGCGACGGGCGCATCCAGCAGTTGGGGTCGCCAGGGGAGCTATACAAGCATCCGGGGAACCCGTTCGTTCACGCTTTCCTGGGCAAAAGCATCCACCTCGACGCGGAGCGCGTCGAGGTGGACGGCGCGGCTTACGCCCGCCTTGACGACGGCTGCCGGCTGGCGTTGCGGGATGACGGGGTTGAGGGAACCGGTAAGCGGTTGAAGCTCGGGCTCCGTCCCGAAGACCTCGAGCTCGTAGCCGAGTCCCGGGAGCCCCGATCCAACGAAATACGGGCCGCGGTCCGCAACGTCATCTACCTTGGCGACCGCTACGAGATAGCCCTGGAGGCCTGCGGCGTAGCGTTCGTCATTTCCCTGGAGGACGACTCGTCGATCCACGGCGACGATGTATTGCTCCGCGTGAAAGACGAACGGTTGAAGGCATGGCCGGCGTAACGCCGTCTCGAAGGGGGCGTTTGATCCTTCGGGAGTGGAGCTTGGCGACGCTGCTGCTGGCGGCCGCCGGGGTGGTGAGCCTGCCGCCGGTCGTCTTCATCCTCATGAACAGCGTCAACACGGCCGATCCCACCGATCCGTTCGTGTTCGGGTTCGGCGGATGGGTCAGCGGTTTCGCCAACCAGCGGACCCTGGACGCCATCGGCTACAGCTTTCTCCTGAGCCTGCGCACCCTCATCGGCATCAGCGCGGCCTTTCTTTTGTCCTGGCTGCTGGTGCGGGTCCGGGTGCCTTGCCGCGGGTTCATCGAGCTGTCGCTCTGGATCGCTTATTTCTTGCCGTCGCTGCCCCTGGCCATAAGCTGGATCCTGCTGGCCGATCCCAGCTACGGGGTGCTCAACCGCTTTCTCACACCCATGGGGATCACGCTGAATCCGTATTCGATCACCGGCATCATCTGGGTCCATCTCACTGCCAGCACCATCCCCATCATGACCATCCTGCTCATGCCCGCCATGAGGCAGTTGGAAGCGTCGCTGGAAGAAGCGTCCCGTGTGTGCGGCCTGGGGCCCTGGCGCACCTTCCGCTACGTGCTCGTTCCCGTGCTGGCGCCGGCCATGCTGACGGTGTGGCTGGCGGGCGTGATCCGCGGCCTGGAGTCGTTTCAGGTGGAGCTGCTGCTGGGCCGCCCGGCCAATATCGAGGTCTTCTCCACGCGCATCTATGACCTCATCACCTGGGAACCGCCGGAGTTCGCTCAGGCCATTACCCTGAGCACGTTCTTCCTCGGGGTGCTGTTCGTGCTGGCGCTGTTCTACCAGCAGTTCACCGCAAGGCGGCAGTACGCCACCCTCTCGGGACGCGGCACCTCGTTCCGGCAGGTGGACATGGGCTCGGCCCGGTACCTGGTGAGCGGCGTGTTGGTCCTCGTCGTGCTGGTCTCCGTGTACCTGCCCATCGGCACCCTCATCCTGGGCTCGTGCATGACGCTGTTCGGCTACTTCGACATCCCGGACCCCTACACCCTGGACCATTGGTGGGCGGTGCTCGAAGATCCGGTATTCCTGACGTCGGCGAAGAACTCCATCATCCTGGGTCTGGCCACGGCCGTACTGGGCGTGACCATCTACTGCCTGTTCGGCTTCGCGCTGGTGCGCACCCGCATTCAGGGGCGCGGCATCGCCAACGTGTTCCTGTGGCTGCCCTGGGCCGTGCCCGGCATCCTCAGCGGCCTGGGCTTCCTGTGGATCTTTCTGACCGTGCCGTTCCTGGCGCCGCTGTACGGCACCCTCATGAGTCTCGTCTGGGTGCTGATCGTCAAGGAGGTGCCCATCGGCGTGCACCTGGTAAAGACCAGCTTCACCCAGATCTCCGTGGAGCTGGAGCACGCCGCCCGGGTGTGCGGCTGCGGCTGGTTCTACACGCTGTGGCGCATTACGGTGCCGCTCATCGCGCCGACCCTCATCGCCATCTTCGTCATCGTCTTCATCGCCGCCATCCGCGACGTGGACAACGTGGTGCTGCTGACCGGCGCCTCCACCCGGCCGCTGGCCATCCTGATGATGGAGCACGCCCTTGGCGGGCAGATGGAATCGGCTTCCATCATCAGCGTGATCCTGGCGTTCTTTGCCGTGGGCGTGGCCCTGCTGATGCGCCGGTTCGGCGGCAGGATGCAGATGTAACCGGGATTCCCGCCGGCGTCCCGGACGAGGCTGTTGCAGGGGCGGATTTCAAACCCGCCCCTGCCCGTGGTTGCGCGGAATCACCGGCTGCGCAAGGACATTCATTCAAAGGAGGCCATCATGGCGCGACGAAAGATGATCGAGAGCGACAAGCTCGGCTCGCACAACAATCCGATCCCCACCGGGGTGGTCATCGGCAACGTAATCCTGCCGTCGGTTATAAGCGGCGCCGGGCCGGACGGCATCTCGGACGATCCCGAGGAACAGATCCATCAGGCCTTCGAGAACCTCAGGAACGTCATGGAGGCCGCCGGCGGCAGCACGGACAACATCGGCAAGATCATCGTCTACCTCAAGGACTTCAGCCACCGGGCGCTGGTCAACAATGAGTGGCTGGCCATGTTCCCCGACGAGAACGACCGGCCGGCGCGCCACGTCATGCAGATCGACGTCCAGGGAAAGACCGTCATACAGCTTGACGTGATCGGTGTCCTGTAAAGCCCGTCGAGTCCGACAGGCTCCTGGAGCGGTGTCGAGGTCGTGGCGAGTCGACCGCCGGGGCGCAGGCACCCGGGACCACGTCACGGATACCATTCGCGGGGTGGACGGTTTTATATGAAGGCGAACAGACGAGCGATGATGCAGAGCAGTAGAAGGAATTGAAGGCCGACGATCCATTTGATGGCCGTGACCTCCGCTCTTAGGGCTTCGATTTTGCCTTCGAGGGTAACGAAGTTACTGTCGATTTTGTGGTTGAGGGTAGCGATTTTGCCATCGATTTTGCCGTCCAGTGCGGTTTGCAGCAGGGCGAGGTCGGCTTTGGTGGCGAGCTGTTCGAAGTTGGCCGTGCTGGCCTTGCGGATACTTTCCGCGGTGGCTTCGGCCATCCGCCGGTCCATACCTGCCGCTTCCAGTTCGCGGGCAGCTTCAAGCGTGTCGAAGGTGGCAGCATTCACTACCATGGAATCAACGATAGTTGGACGGCGTGAAAAAATCAAGACGGAGTGGATGACAAGGGGAAACCCGACATGAGCCATGCCTCTCTGGGAGAATTCATTGCCGCGGCGCGGGCCGCGGGGGACGTGAAGGATGTTCACGGCGTAGACCTGGAGGCCGATGTTGGAGCGCTTTCGGATTTGTCTGCGCGAACGGACGGCCCGTTGCTGTTGTTCGATCGGTTTGCCGGCTTCCCGGCCGGGTTCCGCGTCGCCAGCAACGTCTATCGCCACAGCCGGCGCCGCTACGCCTTGGCGCTGGGCATCCCGCCGGATGCCCATCCGGTGGACCTTGTCCGGCACTTGCGGGAGTTGCGGGCTCGCCAGGTCCCGGCCAAGCCCGAGAAAGTGACCGACGGACCGGTCCTCGCGCATCGCCTCGCGGGCAGCGACGTGGACATACGGAAGTTTCCGGCGCCCAAGTGGCACTCCAAGGACGGCGGCAACTACATCGGCACCGGCGATCTCGTCATCATCCGGGATCCGGAAACCGGCTGGATCAACTTCGGCACCTACCGCGCCTGCGTGAAGGACGGCGACCGCATGAGCCTGTGGATCATCAAGCACAAGCGCGGCCGCATCATCGCCGAGAAGTACTGGGAGAGGGGAGAGGCTTGCCCCGTGGCCGTGGTGCTGGGCTGTGCGCCGCTTACGCTGATGGCTTCCACCAGCCGCCGCAAGTACGAGCAGGCCGGGGCGCTGCACGGCGCGCCGGTCAAAGTCGTCGAGGCGCCGCTGAGCGGCCTTCCGGCGCCCGCGGAGTCGGAGATTCTGGTGGAAGGGGAGATCCCCTCCCCGGACGATGAGACCGCAACGGAGGGGCCGTTCGGCGAATGGCCGGGCTACTACTCCCATAGCGGCCCGGAGTGCGTGGTCCGCATCAAGCAGATCCATCACAGGGACGATCCCATCGTCTTCGGCCACCAGCCCCTGCGGCCCATGTTGTCCTTCGGCAGCGACCTTCCCGACAGCGCCGCCCGCGCCTGGGACCACCTGGAGCGCGCCGGCATCACCGATGTCACCGGCGTCTGGGGCCACTGCCACGGCCTCATGCTGGTCATCGCCCTGAGACAGCGGTACGCCGGACACGCCAAGCAGGCATTGATCACCGCCAACGGCATCGCCGCGGCCGGGAGCATGTTCGGCTACTTCGTGGCCGTGGACGACGACATTGATCCGTCGGACATCAAGGACGTGCTGTGGGCCATGTGCACCCGGACCAATCCCGCCACCTCCGTCAACCTCCTGCACGACGCCTGGACCAGCGACCTGGATCCGCGATTGACCCCGGAGCAGAAGCGTTCCGGCGAGTTCACCATGGGCCGGGTGCTCATCGACGCCTGCAAGCCCTTCCACTGGAAGGACTCGTTCCCGGAGCCCAACGTCTTCTCGCCGGCGGAGAAGCAGGCGTTGGAGAAAAGGTGGGCGTCGCTGGTGGCGGAGATCAGCGCCTGGAGCAAGCGGTGAGATGATGGCTCCGGCGGTTGACAACAACCATATCGTTGGTACGCTACCTTACATGCGAACGACTATCGACATTAACGACGAATTGCTGCGGGCGATCAAGGCCCACGCGGTCGAAGAGCAGCGTTCCGTATCATGACAAGTACCACACTCGATTCCGACTCTTTCCCGGAATACATCGGCCAAGGCTTGGCGCTCGTTGACTACGACAACGTGTGCGGATACAAGAGCAAGTCGAAAACCGACGCTGAACTTCATACCACGGACCTTGTTGGTGCACTCGTACGTGCGTTCCGAGCGTTATTTCCTGATTTGAAGGAGCTGGACATCCGTCTCTACGGGGGATGGATTGACGAGCTTGGCCTTCCCAGCCCGACGGCCTTGTGGCTGCTACCGACTCTGCCTGCCTTAAGGGGCAGGCGGCACGGACTTATCGTGCGGCCGTCTCTGGCGACGACGATGGTTCAGTTCCCCGATTTGATTCTGCGAGGCACGGTAAGGCTTCACACCCGACGAATTCGGCAAAAGATGGTTGACGGTATGCTGGGATGCGACGCGGTGTTCGCCGCGGGCGCAGGTCTGGTTCGAGTTGGGCTCGTTACGGATGATGACGATCTCGTTCCCGCCGCCTTATCGGCACATGAAGTGAATACGGACCTGATAGTATGGATGCGTACTCGTTCCATCGGTAGAGGGTTGAATGACAGGAGTCTATCGGATCGGGGGCTACGCATTCACCTGCTTGAGGAAAATGGCGATGATTGATGCACAAGAATTCGCGGAAATTTGGAAAAGTCGGATCGAAAACGACCTTGCGTCGTTTGGAGACCCCGGCACTACCATCAACGTAACCGGATCGGGACGCAGTCTCCGTGCTGAGTGGACGGCACACGGTTTGGTCCGTGAGGTGTTATTTTCCATTTCCCTGGATCAGGGCGTCTCGGTGACAATCGACAAGCGCCACTTGTCATACCGTTCCTTTATCGCCGGACCGGACTTGGCAGACCTCAGAACCGTCGCTCAAATGATCTTTCAGGCCTCAAAACCAGGAATCTTCGTTGCAACCAGAGCGGAGTGCGATGATCCCGGGATCCTGACGCCAAGTCGTGAATCGGGTCCGGCTATAGACGTATTGACGAACCTGCTCGACCGGGAAAGCGACACGGCGACGCGGGTGATAATGGTGACTGGCGAAGCGGGCGCGGGAAAGACCCGGGTGCTGCAAGAACTCGTTCGTCGTCAGGCTGAGGCCTACATTCACGGTCAATCAACGAAGCTGTTGCTCTACGTCAATGCTCAAGGACGGGCACTCGCGCGCTTGAACGAAGCCCTGGCGACGGAACTTCAAGACTTGAAGGTCGGCCTCACCTATCATTCGGTTGCAACATTGGCCCGACTCGGAATTCTGATACCGGTGATCGATGGATTCGATGAGCTCCTCGGTGTCAGTGGATATGACGATGCATTCAGCTCATTGGCAGGCTTTCTTGAACAACTCAAGGGCGAGGGCCAGTTGCTGGCCTCGGCACGTTCCGTCTATTATGAAGAGGAATTTCTCGCCCGAGCGGGCAGGATATCGACAACCGGCGATCAGGCTTGGGAGCACATACCCGTTCGGGTTCTCGACTGGAGCGAAGGGGACCGTGAAAAGTACTTGAAGAATTGGTCGGAGGTCGAGGGTCTGCCCGATCCGGAATCGGCCATGCTCCGGAAGCGGGTGAAGGAGGTCTTTAGCGGTAGGAATCATGCCCTTGGGTCGAAACCCTTGTTCTTCACGCAAATGGTGGCTCTGCTGCAACGTAACCCGGAATTCTCGGGAGGTGGAGATCTGCTCCGAGAATTGGTGAACGAGTACTTGTCTCGGGAACGGAGCGAAAAGCTTCTTGATAGGCAGGCGGAGTCCCTGTTGACCGAGAAGCAGTTCGAGCGTTTGATGCGTGAGTTGGCGGAAGAGATGTGGAACCAGGAAACCCGCGAGCTCGATTATCGTTCCGTCCGGGACGTTGCGGAGTATGTTGTCGAAGATGAAGGACTGCCGGAAAGCGTGAAACAGATAATCGTCGAGAGGATACCCACGCTGGCATTCCTCGCACGCTCCGACAATCCCCTGTCGCATGGCGGTACCTTTGAACACGAGATGTTCTTTTTCTATTTTCTCGCGGGCTCGATCATGTCGCGCCTGACCTCGACAAAAGGGGATATGCGAATCATTTTGAGCCGATCCGCGTTGCCGGAAGACGTTGCCGATCGAGTAGCGATCGAGCTGGGTACGGAAGAACCAAATCCACAAGAGTACCTGCAGGAATTGCTGGATCGTCTTGCTGCGGCGGGAACTACGGAATGGCGTCGAACGACGCAGGTCCGGGAGAACGCAGGACTTCTTGTCATGGCGTTGCTGCGGTCACATGGAATAATCGACGGGTGCGCAATTCGCTCCGTAGTTTTTCCCGGCAGTCATCTCAGAGAAGTCGAGTTGAGGCGGTGTTCGTTGACCGAGGTTACGGTTCGGCGCACCGATCTGGTTTCGACAAAGTTTTCGGAGTGTAAGGCTCAGGACGTGCTATTTATCGAGCCTCGCGTGACGCCGGAATCCACTCGCCTGGAGTTGCAAGGACTCAAGCTGGCGCAAGTAACCGGTATTCAAGTTCAGGGTCATACGGACTACGAACCATCAGTGATTGCGGAAACACTGAGGAAATGTGGCGCCCCGATTCCCTTCGATCCACAACATCCGCCAGGTCCACAGGTCTCGCCAGAATACAAGCATTTGCTGGAGCGCTTGATGCGCGCGTACCACCGCGCGAATCCGGTGTGCATGGATGACGACAACTTGGCTTCGATTTTTGGTGATCCGAGATGGGAGGCGCTCGAACGGTTATTGGTTGGTCATGGTCTGGTGAGGAAGGAAACTCGAGCTACAAGCGGCAGACGAACGGTGTTCTTGCGGCGTCAGTTCCTGCCGGAGCAGTTCATGTCCGGCTTGAGTGAAGGAATCGGCGCAGACGAGAAGATTCGAGCGTTTTGGAATGGATTGCAGGCGGCAACCCTGAACGCCCGTCAACCGGATAAGGCTCGTTTGCCAAGGCCTTAGCCACACCCGTGAATTTCTGCGGCCCCTGCGGTGTTCGACATCAGGCCGCATTCATCAGCGGCGACACGCTCAGATTGTACAGCCTAGCCACGTTCGAGTTGAGCAGCTTCATGCGATCGCCCGCATCGAGGCGGCCCAGGTCCCGGGCGATGACGTCTTGCGAGTGGGGCCAGGTCGAGTTCTGGTGCGGGTAGTCGTTGGACCACATGCAGTTGTCCGCGCCCCACCAGCCGAACAGCCGCCCGCCGATGTGGTCGTTGAAGAAGGTGGCGTAGACCTGGCGGGCGAAGTACTCGCTGGGCGGCTTGTCGATGGGCAGGGGGTGCGCGTGGCGATGGCGGCGGAAGTTCTTGTCGCACTGGCCGAGCCAGAAGGGGATCCAGCCGATCTCGTTCTCCACCGAAACGACCTTGAGCCTGGGATACCGCTCCAGCACTCCGGAGAAGATGATGTCGAAGAGCGCGTCCTCGATCTCCCGGGTCTGCTCGACGCCGATGCGGTAGCGCTTCATGCCGCGGGCGGTCTGGCGGTGCATGCTGTCGCCGAAGCCCGTGAGGATGTGCAGGTGCACGGGCATGTCCATTTCCTGGGAGGCGGCCCAGAAGCGCTCGTAGTGGTCCGAGGTGAACGGCAGGTCGGGGTGGGGCGCCTGCCAGATCAGGGTGCCGACCATCCCTGCCTTCTTGCAGCGTTCCATCTCGGCCACCGCATGGTCGATGTCGAAGGCCGAGATCAGGGCGACGCCGAACAGCCGGTCCGGCGCTCCCTGACAGTATTCGATGAGCCAGTCGTTGTAGGTCCGGAACAGCGCTTCCTGGAACGCGGGGTCGTCGACGCAGAAGAATCCGAGTCCCAGGCTGGGGTACAGGACCTCACCCGACACGCCGTCCTGGGCCATGTCCTTGATACGCTCCACCGGGTCCCATCCCCCAGGACGCGCCACCGAAAAACCGGCCCGGCGAAAGTCCTCCACCTGTTCCGGCCGCTGGCCCGCCATGAACAGCCCGCCCACGGCCTGCGGTATCACGTCCTCCGATCCGAACATCCAGGCGTCCCGTCCCTCGTCAAAATAGGCCTTGGGCGCCCGGTCCCGCAGGGACGACGGCAACCCCTTCCCCCATAGATCCGGGACCTCGATGACATGCGAGTCTGCCGAGATGATGGCTTCTTCCATGGCGGTTCCTCCTTTGCGCTCTTTATCCGGCTAACCGGGACGCTTGTCAAAGACTGAAATCAGGACTCCGCCGCGGCCTGCCTTCCGGCGATGTAGCCCTGCACCGCGCAGCGCCCCATGCCGTGCTGGTTGAAGCCGCCGGCGGACTCCCCGCCGCAGTAGAGCCCGGGGATGATCTCGCCGTTCATGTCCAGCACCTGGCACTTCTCGTTGATGCGGAGACCGGCGCGGCTGTCGTGAATCAGGGGCGTGCCCCAGGCGGCGTGAAAGGGCGGCGTCTGGATCCTGTACCTGGGGGCCGGCTTGCCGAAGTCCTCGTCGGCGCCGGAGTCCACGAACGAATTGTAGCGGCGCACCGTGGCCTCCAGGGCCGCTCCCGTCATGGGTACGGCCTGCCAGGGGTTCTCGATGGCGGCTGCGAGTTCGGCGAGGGTGCCCGCAGTGAAGAAATAGCCGTCGGGATCGACGTGTGGCGGGGTGACTTTCCAGCCCTCCCGGGCAACCGCGTCGGAGTCGAAGATGGCCCATACCGGCCCGCCCGAGTAGTCCGGTCCCTTGGAGCCCGCGTTCATGGCCACCGCGGCGTTGAAGAAGTTGGATGCGTGGGGGTCGTACTCCACGTGGGCGTTGCGGTGGTCTCCGTGCGTGTACGGGTCGATGTCCGGGTGCTTGTTGCCGCCGGGATAGTCTCCCTGGGTCTCGTCGTAGAAACGCTCGCCGACCTGGTTGACCAGGATCAGGTCGTGCCAGTCCTTGACCGCCAAGCCTGTGGCCCGGACCAGGGGAAAGATCGGGCTGTTCAGGTCCCACGGGAAATAGTTGTAACGGGTGCCGATGGCCCGCTGCACCCGAATATTGTCGCCGTTCTCGAGGGTCTGGTTGGCCAGGCCCCAGAGGGATGCGCCGATAGCCATGGCCGCGATCTCGCCGCTGGCGTCCTGGAAGGTGTAGGGCTCTCCGGCCACCTGGTAGACCGCGGTCAGCCTGGGGTCGAACATGCGCCGAAAATTCACGTTGCTGGTGCTCCCGCCGGTGCCGAGGATGACGGCCCTGGCCGCGCGGATGGTCAAGCCGGGCTCGGTGTGGTCGAGGTTGCCTTCGGACCGGTAGCTCCGGAGCGGCGTCGTGCCGCCGGGCAGCACCATGGGGGTGTATTTCGCGGTGATGCCAAGGACGCGGCCGTCGCCGCCCTCCGCCGAGCTCTCCCGGATGATCCCGGTCATCTTGTAGTTGAGCAGGAATTTCACCCCCTTCTCGCGGGCGCTGGCCTCCAGCGGCCTGACGAATCCGGTGCCGGGGCGGCCATTGGGGCTGGCCGGGCCGGCGCCGTGGGTCCAGAATGCGTGGTTCTCCCGGGGGGCCGAGTTTCCGGTCGAATGGGCGCCGTTGCTGTCGGGAGGAATCTCCTTGAATTCCACACCGTTGGCCAGCAGAAACTCATAGGTTTCCGCACAATGGTCGGCGAACGCACGGATCACGGCGCGGTCGCTGTAGCGGTAATCCGGCGAGCCGTTCACCTGCACCACCGACCAGTCCGTGAGGTCGTGGAACACCACGTCCGGCGAGTCTTCGATGCCGTACTTCCGCTGGGCGCTGGTGCCGCCACCCAGCGGCACGTTACCGCCGCTCAAGATGGCGTGTCCGCCCACGTCGTAGTTGGTTTCGACCACGAGCACGGAAGCGCCGGCGTCGGCCGCGGCAATGGCTGCGGGCAGGCCGGCGGCTCCCGATCCGATGATGACCACGTCCGCCGCAAGATCCAGCTCCGACGGCAATCCCGTTGATCCTTCATCGTACGCCATGGCGTCTTCTCCCTTGAACGAAGTCGATCCGCCCGCTACCGGAACGCAGGGATGACCTGCGTCGCAAAGAGCTCGACGCTGCGGAGCTCCTCGAAGGTGAAGTAATGGATGAATTCGGTCACGCCAAGCTCCACGAATGCCTGGATGCGGCGAATGCACTCTTCCGGCGTCCCGGCGATTCGAGCGTCCAGATAGGCGGTATGCGGCAGCTCCAGAGCCTCGGCGGCGCGGGCGAATTCTTCACGGTCCCGGCCGATGATCGTGCCGGCCCACAAGGAGCGCCCGATCTCCCCCGGGTCGCGCCCGGCCTCTTGGCAGTGCCGTTCAAGGAACGCGAGTTTTCTCCGGTACTGCGCCGGGCTGATGGGCGTCTGTATGTTCCAGCGGTCGGCGCACCGCGCCGCCACCTTCAGCATCGTCCGCGACCCGCGGGCGCCGATGGTGATGGGCGGACGGGGCGACTGTAGCGGCTTCGGGCTGCAATAGGCGTTCTCCGTCCGAAAACACTCGCCGTCGAAGGTGACCGTCTCCTCCACCCACAACCGTTTGATGATCGCCACCGCCTCGGTCAATTGCCGGGCCCGCTGCCCCATGTCGGGAAAAGGGAAGCCGTAGGCGGTGTGCTCCTCCGCAAACCAGCCGGCGCCCAGGCCGAGCTCCAACCGTCCTCCACTGATGACGTCCAGACACGCGGCCATCTTGGCCAGCAGCGCGGGGTTCCGGAACGACACGTTGGAGCACAGGGTCCCGATGCGAACGCGGCGGGTCAGCGCCGCCAACGCCGAAAGGGTGACCCATGACTCGTAGAAGGGCGCGGTGGGCGGCGGCAGCGGATGGAACAGCTTGGAGGTGAAGAAGTGATCGTTCAGCCATACCGAGTCGTAGCCCAGTTCCTCCGCCCGGAGCGCCACCTCGCGGATATGGTCGAAATCCACTCCGGTCTGGATCGGAGTCACACCAAAGGATACTTGCCGGGACATGCGAACGGATCGGAGGGGTTCCTAGATCGATGCGAGCTTCTTCAGGATCGCGTCGTGCGCGATTTGCTCGGATTCGGAGCCCTCGAAGGTGACCCCTCCCAGCACCTTGGCGGTGGGAACCCGGTCCTCGAATACGCCCTGCACGGTGATGTGGAAATACGCCAGGGCGGAATGGCTGCCGGCATCGTTCACGTCGGTGAGGGCATCCCCCGGAACCTCGATCTCCCGGGCCCGGCCCTTCAGGTAGTAGGCCATGTCCTCGTCGATGACCAGCAGCGTGATGCGGCCGTTCCGTCTGAGGTCCGCGGCGCACTCCCCGTCGCCCCAGGTGGCGAGATCGAGATTTTCGCCGTCCTTGGCGATGATGTCGGCATAGCTCAGCATGCCGGCGTTGGCCCATCCTTCTTCGTCCACGGTGATCATCTGGACCACGCGATTCTGCTTCGTGGCAAGGTTGCCCGGGCGCAGGAGCGCCAGTGCATCGCCGGGAAGGCTGTCGGATACGAACCGGGCCAATGGAGGCTCCTTTCTCGGACTACGGGATCTTTGTATAGCGTTTCAGGGCTCCGGAGCCCACTGCAGCTCGCGCTCCATGAAGTCCACCACGGAAGGCCAGGCGAGATCGGCGGCATGGGCGTGATAGCCCACCGCGCCCGGGTCCACGAAGCCGTGCCCGCCGAACGGATAGAAATGCCATTCCAGCGGCTGGCCGTTCTCACGGAACGCGACCATCATCTTGTCCTGGACTGCGATGTTCGTGACCACGTCGTCCGCGCCGTAAAGGTTGATGGAAGGACAGCGGATGCGCTTGGCCATCTCCCAGGGCGGGACCGGACGCATGTCCGTCGGGGGCTCGTCCCGCACCGTGGGGTAGTAACCCACGAACGCCCGCACCGCGGGCGTTGCCGCCACGAAGTTGATGGCGATCCTCCCGCCCATGCAATAGCCGCACACCGCCACCCGGCTGTTGTCCACGTGGGGCTGGGAGAGCAGAAACCGCCAGCCTTCCGTGAGCGCCTGGGTGAACTCGTCGTCGGATGTCCTGGCCTGGATCTCGGAACCGGTCTCGATGTGCGTGGCCGCGGGGTATCCGAGCTGCTCGAACACGTTGGCGGCAAAAGTGCTGTAACCCAGGGCGGCGAACTTGCGCGCTTCGATCTTGATGTAGTCCGTGAGCCCGGATTTCGGGTGAATGAGCAGCAGCGCCGGCCCGGGCTCCGTCCGTTGAGGATGGACCAGGAAACCGGCGACGCCGTGGTCCTTGCTGTCGAGTCTGCGCTCGATGAGCTGCATGAATCCTCCTCGCTGGTGATGATGCCTGGCCCGGAACGTAACACGATGCCGTCACACCGAAAAGAGGCTGTCCAACGAGAGAAGAGGCCAAACGAGGCTAAACGGAGATGGTGAATCCCACGAGGGGGACGTCAATGCCTGCGGCAGAGCGAATTCCGTCGAACTGCCAGCAGATCCGATGCGATGGCCGCGAGATCGGCGAAGAACAGTTTCCCGTCCGGCTGCGTCCGCCATCGGATGGTGTCGAACAGGTGTCTCGGGAAGGAGCGCACGAGGTCGGCCACCGTAGCCGCGTCGATTCCGGTCTCTTTGCGGGAGGCTTCCGTCATGATGTCCGACCAAAGGAACGGTTCGTGTGCGCATATGGCCCAAAGGTCGGCCACGTCCTTGCCCTCCAACCGGTAAAGTGCGGTGACCTTGTTCGAGATAATGTTGCGCAGAGTGTCGATACGCGGGAAAAGGAGGCCGGATACCACCGCGCCGAACCGCGGTGCGCTGTCGTTCACGAAATCGATATTCAGTGTCGCTTCGGATTCCACGATCAGCACCCGGGCATACTGCTCATTACGGACGAACGCGTCGGGGTCGAGCTTGTAGCCCCGTTCGCGCAACGCAGTGAGCGCGAGATCGACATGGCGGTCGAAACCGGCGTCCTGGTTCACGAACAAATCGAGATCGTCGGAATACCGGTATCCGAAGTAATGTCTATGAAGCGCGGTACCACCGGTCAGATAGAACGGTGTTTCGCAAGCGGCGAGCGTGCTCAGCACTCCATTCTGCAGGGGGTACAGGATCTCCTCGTAATAGGCGTCGGATTCTTGCATAGCGCTCCCGCAAGGATGGCGGCCAAAGCCGCGCAATCGTCTGCGGAGTCAGCAGCCTTGTGGCTTCCTCAATCGTCAACGCCGTGACGATACGCTGCCACGGCAACGTCTGCAGCATCCGCGCGAAAAGGGCGGGTTTGTCCAGGTGTCCGGTCCGCTCCCGACGTCCACGCAATACATCTACCACGTCTTGCGGATCGTATCGGTAGTCCCACACGATGGCTCTTGCAATGCGTCTCAGCTCACTGTCGTCCACAGGTAAACCGTACTACGGATTGGCTGTCACGCCAAAGCCCGGCCCCCGTCCGGCGGAAATGTGTTAAGATGGGGAAATGGCCGCCCGGCCTTCGCCAAGATTGGAGCATTTATGGCAACCTTCGAATCCAGGATACACGCATTGCATATCGAACCCCATCCGAACGCCGACCGCCTGGATCTCGCGGCCGTCGGCGGCTTTCGTTGCGTGATAGGGAAGGGGTCCTTCGCCGAGGGAGACCTCGCCGCCTACA
Organism: uncultured Binatia bacterium (SeqCode); assembly: GCA_965214905.1. GTDB lineage: Bacteria > Desulfobacterota > Binatia > UBA9968 > JAJDTQ01 > JAJDTQ01. Next base: position 4,743,617 of record OZ243984.1, on the reverse strand, counting down.
TCCCGGAAGGGGCCGTCTGCCCCGACTGGCTCATCACCGAGCTCGGTCTCGAGGGCAAGCTCGCCGGGAAACAGAAGAATCGGGTCAAGGCCGTGAAGCTGCGCGGCGCGCTCTCCCAGGGCCTCGTGTACCCGGTGCGGGACGGCATGATCCGCGGGCGCGCAGTGGCCGAGGGCGATACGGTGACGGAACTCCTGGAGCTGGTGAAGTACGAGCCGCCGATCCCCGTCGCCATGCAGGGCGAGGTCCGGCCGGTACATGGGGCGATGCTCCACTACGACATCGAGAACTTCAAGAAGTACCCGGACGAGCTGCGCGACGGCGAACCCGTCGTCGTCACCGAGAAGCTTCACGGCACCTGGTGCTGCCTGGGCTGGCACCCGGACCACGGCCCCATTGTCTCATCCAAGGGCATGTCCGACCGGGGCTTGGCGCTCATCCTGAACGAGGCCAACCGGAACAACCTCTACGTGCGCACCTGGCGCGCTTTCGAGGCCGCGTTCGAGCAGGCGCGCACCCGCCTCGCCGGGCAGGAGCAGCCGTTCTATGTGCTGGGGGAAGTGTACGGCCGCGGCGTCCAGGATTTGCACTACAACGAACCCAACCCCGCGTTCCGGGTGTTCGATGCCTATGTCGGCCAGCCGGGTCAAGGCCGCTACCTGGCCCCGCGCGAGTTCGAGGAGTCTCTGAGCGACTTGTTCCCCCTTGTCCCCGTTCTTTACCGGGGGCCGTTCAGCGAGGCCGCACTGCTGGAGCATACCGACGGCGCCACCGCGCTCGGCGGCAAGCACCTGCGCGAGGGCGCGGTGGTGAGGCCCGCGACGGAACGGGAGTCCCCGGAGTTCGGGCGCGTGATCCTGAAGAGCGTCTCCGGCGACTACCTGACGCGCAGGGGCGGCACGGAATACAACTAGCCCTCTCCATCCGGGAGAGAGTTGCACAGAAGGGGCCGGGTGAGGGAGCCGCAACAGCCCCGCCTGCCCGACCGTCTGACGCATCGAGTGGGCTGCTTTGGCCGAGGCGCCCTCACCCCGCCCCGCTCCCAAAGGGAGAGGGAGTCGGACGGGACGGCGCAGTTGTATTTCACGGAACTGACGCACTACCCGCTCCCTGGCTTCTGCTTGACTTGGCACCTGAAATCGGCAATGGGTACGACTATGCGAATCATTGATGCAGACGGTCACGTGAACGAATGCCCCGCGACCTTTGACGACAAGTACCTGGATCCTGCGTTCCGGTCCCGGCGGCCCGCGGTCGTCGGCTCGGGGGGCCTGTTCTACTGGATGATCGGCGAGCAGGTCTTCCCGCGGCGGTCGGGCCTCGGTTGCAACAATTTCAGCACCCCGGCCCGGGTCGACGGCAAGCCGACCCGGCACGGCGCGCTGATCGAGGGGCGGAACCTGGACAGCCTCGACAGCCAGGAGCTGACGGACCTCGACGCCCGTCTCGCAGCGTTGGACGCCGAGGACATCGATGTCCAGGTCATCTATCCGACGCTCTTTCTGGCCTATCCGTTGACCTCCGAACCTCCGCTCATGACGGCCCTGTGCTCGTCGTACAACCGCTGGATGGGCGACACGCTGTCGGGCAGCGACCGTCTCAAGTGGGCCGGCGTGGTCAATCTGGAAGACGTCCCCGCGGCCGTGCAGGGCGTGTACGAGGCCAAGAGCCTGGGCGCCTCCGGCATCATGGTGCTGGGGACCGCGGGCGACCACATGCTCGACAACCCCATGTTCCTGCCGTTCTACGAGGCCATGGCGGAGACGGACCTGACCCTGGGCGTCCACGTGGGCTGGGCGTGCCCGTCGCTGAACAACCTCTACAGCGAGCTTTACCCCTCCTGGCTCACGGCGTTCCTCATGCCCGTCCTGATGGGGTTCGTGGCTTTCCTGACCGGCGGAATGCTGGACCGGTTCCCGAACCTCCGGGTGGTGTTCCTCGAAGCCGGTTGCCTGTGGATCCCGTTCGTCATCGACCGCCTGAACCACCGCTTCCCGCACGCCCGGCGGCTGGCGAACCTGTACCCGCAGATCACCGTCAACGCCGCCGCCGAGCCCGACGAATACCTCAACCGCGGCAACCTCTACTGGAGTGCCGAGGTGGAGGACGGCATGCTCCCGCAAGTCATGGATCTGGTGGGGCAGGGCCAGATCGTCTTCGGCTCCGACATGCCCCACTCGGATCGGGAGCGCTTCGCCGCCAGGACGCTGCTGGAACGGGAGGACGTGAGCGAAGCGGGAAAGAACGCGATCCTGGAGAGCAACCCCGCACGGCTCTACGGGTTCTAGCGAGGTGTCCTGAATCAACCGTGGACGGGATGCGGGGCCTTTTCGCCGTCGGCCGGGTTGCGCTTCCTCGCGTGGCGCCCGCCACGACTCGTCATCGCGCCTTGCCGACGTGCCCTCGCATCTTCGCCGGCGTACAGGTGGACGCCACACCAGGCAGGAGCCGGACAGCTTCACCGCACCCATTCGGAGGAGAGCATGGCAAACGAGAAATTGCACGGCAGTTGTCTTTGCAAGGCCGTCCAGTACGAAATAAGCCCCCCGTTCATCCGCTTCGCCCACTGCTACTGCCTGCGCTGCCGCAAGGCCACGGGCGGGGTGAAGTCCAGCAACATCTCGGTGCCGCCGGAACAGTTCCGCTGGATCTCCGGCGAGGACAGCGTCTCCCGCTGGGACATGCCCGAGGCCCGCGCCTTTGCCATCGCCGTCTGCTTCAAGTGCAACTGCCCGGTGCCGCGTCCTACCCGGGACCGTCAGCGCATGACCGTTCCCGCGGGCAGCCTCGACGACGAGCCCGGCGAGGGGCCGTCGGCCCATCGGTACTGGGACAGCCGCGCCGGCTGGGCCTCCACCGACGAGTCCCACCTGCCGTACGAGGATTGATGCGGTATCGACTCCGGGCCAGTGGGATGTCCTGAATCAACCGTGGACAGGATGCGCAGGATTTTCCGGGGTCGGCAAGACGCGACCACGAGTCGCGGCCGATCCCACGCGAGGCGGAGCCCCGCAGCCGACGGACCCGCGGCTGATCCACGGTTGATTCAGGACACCCCACCAGGGTCCGGTCACGGCGTCCGCGGGACCGTCGCCCGCGGGGACAGGAAAGAGGGGAGAAATGGCACAGCCCGAGCGTGAATTCCTGGTAGGGTCGGTGTGGCCCACCAACCGCACCGGCACCCTCGGCGACAACGAGCTCGACCGCCGGTTGCCGCCGGCCATCAGGCTCGTCCACGTCACCATGGACTTCCAGGAGGGGACCCGGGAGGAGTTCGCCCGTTCCATACCCGGCTACGAGGCCAAGGCCGCCGGGCTGATGGCGCAGAAGCCCGATCTCGTCCGCGTGCTGGGCGCGCCGCCCTTCATGATCCTGGGGTTCGACGGCGAGAGCCAAGTCATCCGGGGCTGGGAGGAGAAGTACGGCGTGCCCATGTTCACCTCCGGGCAGAACCACGTGCGCGCGCTCCGGGCGCTCGGAGTCAAGCGGCTGCTCGGCGGCACCTACCTGCCCGACAACCTCAACGAGATTTTCGCCCGGTACCTGACGGAGGCCGGATTCGACGTCATCGCCATGGAAGGCATGGACGCGCCGTTCCACGAGGTGCCCGACGTACCGGCCACCGACATCGCCGAGCACCTCGAGCGATCGTTCCGCCGCCACCCTGACGCCGAAGCCCTCTACCTGCTGGGCTCGGCCTGGAAGATCCTGGACGTCCTCGAAGACATCGAGGACCGTCTCGGAGTGCCGGTGGTCTATCCCCTCACCGCCCGGAACTGGGAAACCCGGCTACGCTTCGGTTTCCGTCAGCCCATCCCGGGCTACGGCCGGCTCCTGTCCGAGATGCCGGACCTCGGTCCGCTCGTCAGCGAGCCGTGATCTCACAAAACTCATGCAGTGAACCGGCACTCCCTCGCCGCACTCCACCTCCTGAGCCATATCCGCGCGTTCCTTCCGGCGACAGGCCCAGGGCGGTCGCTTGCAGCGTCTCCGGTTTCGTCCTTCTTTCCCACGCGAGTCCCGGTGCTGGCGCGCGCCTTACGACGCGAACCGCGACAGGGTCACCGGCGTATACTCGTCCGGGGCTCGGGTGACCACCAGCTCCGGCTCGATGCCGTAGAGGCGGCGGGCGTTGCCGCCCAGCATCTTTTCCTGGGCGCTTTTCGGGACGTTGTGCTTGTTCATGTTGTCGATGGCTTCCCAGACGTCGGCGGCGTCGAGGTGGGGCATGTCGGAGGACCACAGGCCGATGTCCTCGTACAGGTCCCAGAGCCGAAAGGTGATCTCCTCGTCGCCCTCGAAGGCGATGAAGCAGCTTTTGTAGAAGACCTCCCTGGGGTCGCCGATTTTCTCGTTGGTGTGCCGGTAGAGCTCGAGGTAGCCTTCGGCCTTTTCCAGCACCAGCGGCAGCCAACTCGAGTTGGACTCCAGGATCGCCACCTTGAGGCGCGGGAACTTCTCGAGCCAGCCGGTCATCAGCACCACGCCGGTCCAGGTCATGGCCTCGGCGATGAAGCCGTAGGCGGCGTCGCCGGCCTGCTTCGAACCCATGGCCTGCATGATGTTGGCGACGAACTGGCCGGGCGAGTAGACGAGCACGGTGTCCTCGTCGGCGAAAAGGCGCTTCCTGTCCGCGCCCATGCGCTCTTCGAGACCCGGCGACAGAGGCTCGCCGCGGGACGGAAAGGTGTGCATCCCCAGCACCATGCCGAGCTCCTCGAACTCCTTCCACAGCGGGTCGAACTCGGGGAAAGTGGGATAGCGGTCGAGCGCGATGATGGGCCGCACCAGCGCGGACCTGAAGCCCCGCCTGGCCACGCGCCGGAGCTCGTCGATGGCCCGGTCCACGTCCTGCAAGGGCAGCACCGCGGCGGGGTACATCCGCTTCCGGTCGGCCCCGCAGTAGTCGTAGACCCAGTCGTTGTACGCCCGGGCGCACAGGTGGGCGGCCTCGGCGTTCTCCACCAGGGGCAGGTAGACGAACGTCGAAGGGAAGATCATGACCTGATCGATGCCGGACGCGTCCATGTCCTTGAGCCGCACGTGGGGGTCACGCGCGCTGGCGTTGCGTCCGATCTTCTCGTCCCATTCCCTGGTGCCGGGCCGGACGCTGCCGATCTCTTCCTTGGTCAGGCCGGGGTGCCACGTCTCGGCGGGATATTTCCACTCGTTGGGGCTCCGGAAGCTGATGCGGGAGTTGCGCACCAGCACGAGACGGTCGGCGTCCCGGTAGAAGTGCGTCTTGGCGAGTCCGCGATGGCGCTCGGGAATGTACTTGTCCCATACCTCCGGGGGCTCGTAGATGTGGCTGTCACAGTCGAAAACGGGAAAGTCCTTGGTACGGCCTTTGGCGCTGTAAGCCATGATGACCTCCTTGGGTGGGTTGAGACGCTATCCGGGCTCCATGACAAATCCGCTCATGGTTGTCAAATCGGGCTCTTCCGGATCCACTCCCGGGAACCCTCTCCCACTTTCCTTCCCTGGCATGGAAATGGCTGAGGGTCGAGGGGAAGCCCTCCGGGAGTTGTTCGAGGGCGGGGATGAGGGAGTGCTCGCTGATTTTCTCCACGCTCACCACCCCCACGAACGGGGTCCCTTCGTCCACGGCGTTGATGGGATACACGTCCAAGTCCCCTGGGTGCACGGTATCGACGCGGATGTAGCTCGGAGGGTTGTCGGGCTGCGCTCTCGCCGCGCGCTCTTGCCCGTCTTCACGTACTGCCGGACCAGCCGAAACACCTGCTCCCGAGAGTACCCCGTGACCTTCATCACCTAGCCTCGCGGGATCAGGTGCACGTCCTCCGGGCGCCAGCCCACCCGCAGTTGACCGGGTCGCGCCACCGCGGTGGCCTGCGCGCCGGGGACCCGGACCCGCAGGGGCAGCGAACCGATGCGGCCGATGACCAGCACGCTGTCACCGTAGTGGACGGAGCCCTCCACGGACATGTCGAAGAGGTCGAGCCCCCGGGTGCATTCGTTCTCGTCGATGAGCCGGACGTTCTCGGGCCGTATCAGGGCATGGACGCGAACGCCGTCGATACCCCCGTCGGGACGCGCCGCGGTGATCTCGCCCAGGGAGTCCACCGCCAGCGTGCCGGCATTCGCGTCCACCACCGTGGCATCGAAGAAGTTGCTGTCGCCGATGAAGTTCCCCACGAACCAGGTGGCCGGCCGGTGGTACATCGCCAGGGGCGGGGCGATCTGCTCGATCTTGCCGTCGTTGAACACCGCCACCCGGTCCGACATGGTCATGGCCTCGGTCTGGTCGTGGGTCACGTAGATGGTGGTGATGCCCACCTCGCCGTGAATCCGCTTGATCTCCACCTGCATCTGTTCGCGCAGGTTCTTGTCCAGGGCCCCCAGGGGCTCGTCCAGCAGCAGGACGTCGGGTTCGAACACGAGCGCGCGGGCCAGCGCCACCCGCTGTTGCTGACCACCGGACAACTCGCGCGGGTACTTGATGGCGAACTCCGCCAGCCCCACCAGTTCCAGCGCCTTTTCCACCCGCGGCCGGATCTGCTCCCGGGGAAACTTCCGCATTCTGAGCGGGAAGGCCACGTTGGTCTCCGTGGTCATGTGCGGGAACAGCGCGTAGTTCTGGAACACCATGCCGATGTTGCGCCGGTAGGGCCGGACGTTGGCCAGGGAACGGCCGTCGAGCTCCAGCGTGCCGGCGGTCAACTCCTCGAACCCCGCGATCATCAGGAGCGTGGTGGTCTTGCCCGATCCGCTCGGACCCAGCAGCGTCAGGAACTCGCCACGGCGCACGTCGATGGCGATCCCGTCCACGGCGTTGACCCGGCCGTCGTAGGACTTGACCACGTTTTGCAGGCGCAGGTACGAGTCACTCATGGTCATTCCCTGAACTGGTCCCGCCGCCATCGGAACGCTCCCGCCAGTCCCAGCTCGGCCACCTTGGCCTGAAAGTCGCGGTGCACCTGCGACTCGGTGGCGTAGGTCGGCGCGATGAGATCGACGGAGCTGTTGAACGCCATGCGAATGCCCTGCGCCTCGAGGATCCGGTTGATGGCGGTGCGGGCGCAGAACAGCGCTTCCGGGCCGATCAGGGCCAGACGCCGGGCATACTTGAGCGTCGCCTCTTCGAGTTGATCCACGGGCACCACGCGGTTGACCATGCCGATCTCCCGGGCTTCCGCCGCGCCGATCATGTCGCCCATGTAGATCAGTTCCCGGGCGCGTTTCAGGCCGATCACCCAGGGCATCATCATGGCCGTGGCGGGTCCGGCGAAACGTATCTCCGGTTCTCCGAACAAGGCGTCCTCGGCGGCGATGGTCAGGTCGCAAAGCATTGTCATGACGCATCCCTCGCCCAGCGCGTGACCCCGCACCGAGGCGATGATGGGCTTGTGCAGCTCCCAGATGGCGGTGGCCAGCCTGAGGCCGCGGCTCAGCCGATGGTGCGTGCGAATGGCGTGGTGGCGGTCCTTCTCCCGTTCCGGGTCGCTGCGCTCGACGTCGTGGCCGGCGCAGAAGCTCCTGCCCTCGCCGCGCAGGACCATGACGGTGACGCCGGGATCCTGATCGGCGGTTTCGAGGGCTTCCAGCAGCGCCTGGGACAACGCCCGGTTGAGGGCGTTACGCTTTTCCGGCCGGTTCAGCGAGATGACGGCGATGTCACCGTCCTTCCGGCAGGTCAGCACCTGCGTCGTGTCAGTCATGAACTATTCTCCCGGTCGTGTATCCGTTCGAAATCAAGTGCAATGACCCTCACCCCAACCCCTCTCCCGGAGGGAGAGGGGCTCTGGTTCCCTTTCCCTCCGGGAGAGGGCCAGGGTGAGCTCGTCGAAGAACGCCGTCATCACTTTGTTGATGCTCTGGTTCCCTCTCCCTTGGGAGAGGGCCAGGGTGAGGGTCCTTGTCAAACTGATACACGACCCTTCTCCCGTGGGATGATCAGCGCGTCCACAACGATGCACCCCTGGCCCCGGGGAAGCGCCATCACCGGGTTCAGGTCGATCTCGGCGACGGCGTCCCGCTCGGCCCAGGCGAAATCCCCGAGCGCGGTCAGGCAATGGCGCACCGCCTGGACGTCGCGCGGCGCCTGGCCCCGCACCCCTCCCAGAAGTCGTCGGCCGCGGGTCTCGGCGATCATGAAGTTGACGTCGCCGTCGCGAAGCGGCAGCGGGCGAAGCGCGACGTCGTCCAGGATCTCCACCAGAACGCCGCCCAGCCCGAACGCCAGCACCGGCCCGAAGTCGGGGTCCCGGCTCACCCCCATGAACAGCTCCACCGCATCCCGGACCATGGGCTGGACGATGAACACCGGATCGGAGGGCGGGGGCGAGAGCCGTTCCAGTCCGGCCGTCATGTCGTCGACGGCGCCGGCCAGCGCCGCCTCGTCCGCGAGGCCCGTGGCCACCAGTCCCAGATCGGATTTGTGCGGGAACTCTTCGGACGCCACCTTGAGCACCACCGGATAGCCGACGCTCCGGGCGGCGTCCAGCGCCTCCTCTCGGGAGGTCGCGACTCTTTCCTGAATCACCGGCAGGCCGGCTTCGCCGAGCAGTTTCCTGGAGTCCACTTCATGGATGTGGGAGCGCGGCCGGTTCCGGTGGCGCAACCAGGCGGCGACGCGGGCGGTCGGCGGCGGCTCCGGCAGGGCGTCCAGGCACGGCACGGACCACCGCGCCAGCCGGTCGATGGCGCCCAGACCCTGGCGGGTCCCGCCGATGGTGGGAACGCCCGACGCACGGAGCGCGTCGGCGAACTCCGTTCGAAAGAGGCCCGGCCGGGTGTTCATGAAGTAACACGGCTTGGTGGTGCGTTGGGCCGCCTCGGCCAGATACTGCGTGTACCGGGTGGGGACCATTGGCGAATCGTCGCGGCTGTCGCTGACCATGACGATGGAGTCCACGTCGGGTTCATCCGCCAGCACCTTCAGTCCGTGAGGCATGTTGACGTCGAACTTGCCGTCGCCCCAGGCATCGAGAGGGTTGCCGTCGCCGGTCAGCGAACCGACGACGCGTTTCACCTCCCGGCGCCCGGCCTGGGACAGCGGCGGCAGGGACAGCCCGGCGACGCCGGCCACGTCCAGGATCAACTCCGCCTGACCGCCGGACGCGGTGATCACGCCGATTTTCCGTCCGGTGGGCCAGCGCTCGCCCTGACAGCACGCCAGCACCTCGGTCAGTTCGTCCATGTCGCTGACCTCGATGGCCCGGTGCCGCTTGAGCACCTCCGAGAAGACCCGGGCTTCGCCGGCGAGACCGCCGGTATGGCTGGTGATGGCGCGGCGCGTCCGGGCGCTGCGCCCGACCTTGAGCACCACCACCGGCTTGCCGCGGTCCGCCGCCTTGTCCAGGGCGGCGAGGTAGCGTTCCGGATCGCGGATGGTCTCGGTGAAGGTGGCGATCACCCGGGTGTCGGGGTCCTCGGCCAGGTACTCGATGAACTCGGCCGTCGTGGTGACGGCCTCGTTCCCGGTGGAGATCACGTGGCTGAAACCGAACCGGCGGCAGTCGGTCAGCAGCCCGATGGCGATGGAACCGCTCTGGGTGACGATGGCGACGTTGCCGGGCAGTTTCTCGGGGTGCAGCAGATTGGAGGTGTAGAGGCTGGTGCGGTGGCGCGGGCTCAGCACGCCCATGCAGTTGGGTCCGCATACCGCCATGCCGGCGGCGCGCGCCGCGGCCTCCAGCTCTTCCTGGCGCCTCCGGCCTTCCTCGCCCAGCTCGGCGAAGCCGCCGTCCAGCACCACCGCGCCGCCGTAGCCCCGGGCCGCGGCGGCCCGGAAGGGCTCCACCACCAGCCTGTGGTTGACGCAGAAGACGATGGCGTCGATGCCTTCGGGGATTTCCTCGAGGCCGCGGTAGCACCGTTTACCCAGCACCGTCCGGTATTTCGGATTGATGGGATAGACGGCGCCGCCGTAGCCCATCCCGTCGAGCATCTCCAGGATGCGGCGGCCGGGGCCGCGGTTCTCGCTGGCGCCGTAGACCGCGATGGACCTGGGCTTGAGAAGCCGTTCAAGTCGCATGAACCGGCCTCCTGCGGGTCGTCGCGGCGATCACCGTGCCGATCAGCACCAGCGTGAACAAGAGGGTCGAGACCACCGCCAGCACCGGGTCGGCTTCCAGCCGCACGCTCTCGTACATCTTCCGGGGCAGGGTGGAGGCGTCGCGCCCGGCGATGAAGATGGCGATGACGGTCTCGTCGAACGAGTGAATGAACGCGAACAGCGACGCCACCAGAAAGCCCGGCCGCAGCACCGGCAGGGTGACGTGGAAGAAGGTCCGGAGCGGGCCCGCCCCCGCGCTCATCGCCGCGCGCTCCAGGTTCCGGTCGAACCCCTTCAGCGTGGCGGACACGATCAGAAAGGCCACCGGCACGGACACGCAGGTATGGGCGATGATGACCCCGAAGTGGCTGTTGGTCAGGCCTACGGGACTGAAGAAGGCGTAGTAGCCCAGCGCGAGCACGATGTGCGGGACCATGAGCGGCATGATCAGCAGGAAGTTCACCAGGCCGCGGCCCGGGAACCTGAAGCGCACCAGGGCGAAGGAAGCCGGCACCACCAGCACCATGGTCACGAACATGGTGGCGACGGCGATGATGGCGCTGTTGATGGTCGGCGTGGTCCACAGCTCGTTGGTGAAATAGGCCCGGTAGTACCCGAGCCAGTATCCGGTGGGTGGGAAGGCGAAAGAGGGCGAGTCGCTGAGCGACATGGGGATGACGATGAACATCGGCGCGGCGATGAACGCGCCGATGGCGATCGCGAGGGTTTTCATGAACATCATGGCCACTCACCCCCAGAGCTTGTCCAGCCCCACCAGCCGGTTGTAGATGGCCAGCAGCACCATGGTCGTGGCCAGCAGCACCGCAGCCATGGCCGAGGCGAAGCCCCATTCGAGCAACTCCTCGATCTGCTGGCCGATGAGCCCCGCGATCATCTGGTCCCGCGGTCCGCCGAGCAGCACCGGCGTCACGTAGAAGCCGAGGCAGATGATGAACACCAGCGTGCAGCCGTTCACCACGCCGGGCAGGCTCAACGGAAGAAAGACCGTACGGAAACCCTGGAACGGGGTAGCGCCCAGGCTCGCCGCCGCCCGCAGGTGGTTCGGGTCGATCTTCTGCATGGCGGCGTAGATGGACATGATCATGTAGGGGATCAGGATGTGCACCATGCCCAGGGTGGTAGCGAAGCTGTTGAACAGGATCTGCGGCACCGGGTCGAAGCCCACCCAGGCCAGCAGCCTGGTCACCGGCCCCCGGTTGCCCAGGATCACCAGCCACGAGTAGGTGCGGACGAGAAAACTGGTCCAGAAGCTCATGGCCACCACCAGCAGCAGGACGAAACCCAGCGTACCGCCGTACCGGACGATGACGTAGGCCAGCGGATAACCGAGGATCAGACAGATCAGGGTCACCAGAAAAGCGAACCAGAACGTGTTGCCGAGCACGCGGGAGTAGAGCGGTGACGAAAAGAACTCGCGGTAGTTGGCGAGCGACAAGGTCGGGTCGGTGAAGCTGATGACGATGACGTCGAGAAGCGGGTAGACGAACAGGACGGCAATGAACAGGATCGCCGGCGCGGAAAGCATCCAGGCCGAAAGGTTCGCGCGCGAGCGCAACGGCCTGAACGCCTTCTTGCCGGCGTCGGTGTCCGCGGGCCTTACGGAAGTCGCTTTCATCCGTGCACGTCGGTCCCGGGCGCGTGCGCCACGGGTGGACGGGGTGTCGGGGCGGGTTGCAACCGTTTCAAACCCGCCCGCGCCCGCACCGCGCCGTCAATCGATACCGCCGCCCGGCCTCCGATCTCAGGTGGCCAGCCACTGATTGAAGCGCTTGGTCAGCGCATTCAGGTTGGTGCCCACCCAGAGCGGATCAGGCTGGTAGGTGAGCGGCAGGTTGTCCTTCCACGTGGGCATCATCCGCGCCTTCTTCTCGTCGATGTGCTCGTAGGCCGCGGCGATCCACGGGCCGGTGTTCATCAGGCGGCAGAAGACACCCAGGTACTGCGGCTGGAGGCAGAACTGGGCGAACCTCCAGGCCTCCGCCGCGTTGGGGGCGCCGCGAGCCACGACCCAGTTGGACCGACGCATGTGGGCCTGGTTCCAGACCACCTCGATGGGCACTCCCTGCTCCACCGCCACCCCCGCGCGGGTGTTCCACATGGGCATCATGTCGACTTCGCCGTCGCGCACGAGTTGCACCGACTGGGAGCCGCGTTTCCACCACACCTTGACGTGAGGCTTGAGTTCATCGAGCTTCTTGAAGGCTCGATCGACGTCCAGCGGATAGAGCTTGTCCTTGGGCACGCCGTCGGCCAGCAGCGCGAAGGGCGCCATCCGGGCAACGTCGCTGTAGGCCCCCCGGTTGCCGGGAAACTTCTCCACGTTCCAGTAGTCGGCCCAGGACTGCGGCCCGCCGTTGGGAAACTTCGTCTTGTTGTAGACGAGGTTGGTGGAGATGGAGTGGCGCGAGATGCCGTTGTACCCGATGGTATCGGGCGGATAGTCGGTCAGCCGGATGATATCGTAGTGGATATGCTCCAGCAGGTTGTCGTTCAGTGCCCGGATGGAGTCCGACCGCCCGATGCCCAGCACGCTCCACTCGTAGTGGCCGCTCTGAACCTGCGCTTTCAGCTTGGCGAACGCCACCGGCGTGATCGGCTTCACCGCAACGCCGGTGGCCTTTTCGTAGGGCTTGTAATACGCTTCCGCCTCTGCCTTGCCCCAACTGCCGCCCCAGGTGTTGATATAGATCGTCTTGGTCTTGGCCCGTGCTTTCGATGCGATGTACGGTGCGCCCAATATCATCGCGCCCGCCGCTACGCTGCCGCCGATGAAAGCCCGCCGGTTGAGCCCGCCGGGTTTCGTTCCCTTGGTCTCCGTCGATTCCGCCATCGGTTATCCTCCTGTTTCGAACCCTGACGCGCCAAACCGTTGAATTCGCCGGCAACCCGAACTCGAACAAAGCAGGTGGCCCACCAGACAAGGTGGCTACCAGACCCGAGAGCCGATCCTTATCAAAAGCCGACGGGCACATCAAACCCAATCAGGATGAGCAGGTCCCCAGCCGTCATTCCCGCTTTCGCGGAATGACGGCTGGGGCGCGGGAATGACGGCGACAGGCGGAATGACGGTGAGCGGGGATGCCCAGCCGTGGATGGAAGCTACTTCCGGGTGGGCCAGACGGCTTGGGAGGCGAGGTCCTGCCAGGCCGCGGGGCGGCAGGTGGCCTTGGCGGCTTCATCCGGCTCCAGGGCGGTGTCCCAGTCGTTGCCTACGAAGCGACAGCCGGTAATGCCTTGGGAGGCGTCGGACACGAGCCAGCGGACGGGCGCTGCCATGACCCCGGGCTGGACCAGATTGTTGCGGTCGAAGGGGGCGCTGTCGGGGATGAAGCTCGTGTTGGTGGGGCCGCCGGGAACCAGCACGTTGACGGTCACGCCGCTGTCTTCCAGGTCCCTGGCCCAGCTTGCGGTGGCGGCTTCCAGGGCGGCCTTGGACATGCCGTAGGGAGTGTAGGCGCCACGGAACATGGTATCGAGGCTCGTGGTCACGTTGACGATGCGCCCGGACCCCTGCTTCACCAGGTGCGGGGTGACGGCACGGGCCATCAGGAAGGCTCCCTTCCAGTTGACGTCCATGACCGCCTGCCAGCGGTCGGGCTCCACTTCCCAGAAGCGCACCGGCTCGCTCATGTAATCGGCGCGCACGGTCTGCATGCCGATGCCGGCGGCGTTGACCAGCGCGTCTACCCGTCCGAACCGGTCCAGCACCGCGTTGGCCACCCGCTCGCATTCATCGGCCCTGGTGATGTCGGCAGTGAGGGTGATGAGCGCCCCTTCATCCGCCACCCCTGCGGCGCTCCGGGCCATGGCCTGGCATCGCTGCTCCTGGTTGTCCACCACCGCCACCCGGGCGCCGTCCGCCAGCAGCGCCAGCGACATGAGGGTGCCCATGCCTCCGGCGCCTCCGGTAACGATCACGACCTTGTTTTCCAACGGTTTTTCAGACACCTGGATATTCCTTTCTCGATTCGTCTTCAATTTGTGCCGGCGGCTGCGGGCAACGGGCCGCCGGGACGCTCCGCCGCGACCGGCTCCGGATCAGGCCCCCTGCTTGTTGGCCTTGTATTGCTGATGATTGCGGTCGAGAGCGGCGAGGCAATCCGGGTCGAAGTCCCGCTTGGCCACGGGCTCGCGCTCCCAGTAGCCGTGGGTGTCCGTGCCGCGCAGCAGCGCGGCGCTGGCGTGGTCGAACAGCGTCTGGTGCACGTGGGGCGCGATGAAGTGGATCGAGTACCCCAGCCGCCGGTCGTCCGACCGGTTGGGATTGGAGCCGTGGATCACGGTTTCGCTGTGGAAGGAGATCTCGCCGGCCTCCAACTCCACGTCCACCGCCCGGGACTCGTCCACGTCCGCGACCGTCTGGCCCCGGGAGAGGAGGTTGTCCCTGGCGAAGGTCTCCACGTGCCTGCGGGCGCCTTCGGCATGGGAGCCCGGAATCACCCGCATGCAGCCGCTCTCGACCCTGCTGTCGGTGAAGGCGAACCACGCCGTCAGGGTCTCGCGCGGCTCCAGGCCGTAGTAGGTGGTGTCCTGGTGCCAGGAGACGAACCGGGGGTCATGGGCGTTCTTGGTGAAGAAGCTGGAGCCCCAGCACAGGATGTTCGGGCCGATGATGTCCTCCACCGCGTCGAGCATCCGTGAGTTGCGGATCAGTTCGTTGAGCCAGGGGAAGGGGAGGTGGGCCTTGATGCGGTATCGTTCCTGGACCTCTCCGCCGATGGCCTGCTCCACGTCCTCGAGCTTTCGTCGCAACTCGCCCGCGGATTCCCTGTCCATCACCCGGACGGGGAACAGAAAACCCTCCCGATGATAGGCGTCCACTTGCTCTTGCGTCAGTAACCTGGGCATTCCGGTCTCCATCGAAGCGGGTCCGCGGTCCGGCAGGAAGCCGCGCCGTACCCGAGGCCAATCTGACCGCGGGCAGCGCCGTCTGTCAAGCATACCCTGCGGGTCCGTTACCGTCCGCTACAGCCTGGCGGCCTGCCTCAGGCTGGCGATCATCGAAACCTGAAGCAGGTACTCGTAGGACTTCTTCGGGTCCGCGGCGGTCTCGCGCATGGTGCGGCGGAACCGCTGCTGCCGTTCGGGGTCGCGGGTCTCCAGGTTCAGCTTGTTGCGGGTGGAGTGGACGTTGGCGTATTCCAGCGCGATGGGCCGGCGCTGTCGCTCATAGCCGTCGAGATCCGATTCCGGCGCCTTCCCGTGCCAAACCCGCACGAGCCTTTCGGCGAGATTGTAGCCGTCGTGGATGCCGCCGTTCATGCCCATGCCGCCCAGGGGGTTGTTGATGTGCGCCGCGTCGCCGGCGAGAAACGCCCGCCCCCGTCGGTAGCGCGCGGCCACCCGCTGGTGCACCGGGTAGAGCGTTCTGTGCCGGACCGGGTAGGGCCGTCCGGTCGCAAGCACCCGCTGGAGCCGCCCCTCGACGCTGGCGTCGCTGAGCACCGAGGCGTCGCTCTCTTGCGGCCGGGTAGGAAACATCACTCGCCAGAGCCCCGGCACCCGCAGCAGGAAGAACCACTCCTCCGGATCGGCGAAGTAGCTCACCGGCGCGAGCCCGGCAAAGTGGTCCTCGAACGGGAAGGACGTGCTCACCACCAGAAACCGCTCGGGCCACGTGAACCCGTCGAAGGGAATCTCCAGGGACTTGCGGACGTTGCTGCGGGCGCCGTCGGCCCCCACCAGGAAACGGCCCCGGAAGCGTCGCGTGGCGCTGCCGCCCAGGGCCACCGCTGCGGTCACGCTCGCCGTGTCTTCTTCCACTCCGGTCACTTCGCTGGCGAAGAGCACCTCGGTCCTGGGCAGGGTCGCCAGCTTCTCGTACAGCAGCCGGTTGAGCTTGAACTGCTCGCACTGAAGCCGGTAGGGGTGCGCCGTGACGTCGGCGATCCGACCGAAGTCGAACTCCGCGATGCAGCCGGCGCGCTCCCGGTACTGGAGAGTGGGGGCCTTGAGCCCCAGCGCGAGGAAGGCTTCCAGCACCCCGGTCGGCGCCAGCATGTCGAGGGTGGGAGGATGGAAGGTGGAGGCCCGCAGCGTTTCCGGCAGCGCGGGCTCCGCCTCCAGCACGGTCACCGGCACCTGGTGTCGAGCCAGGTGCAGCGCCACCACGAGCCCCACCGGTCCGGCTCCCGCCACCAGCACGCGATCGGCGCTCATGTCACGACCCGACAGGCTATTGAAAATGCGGCATGACGTGCTCGTTGCACACGTCGAGGTGCTGGAACTGGTCCTTGGCGGCGAAACGGACGATGAACGTCTGGATCCCGGCTTCGGCGTATTCGTTGATGAAATCCACCACTTCGCTGGTGCCGCCCGCCTTCACCACGAGCTGCGCGGCCACCTCCTCGTAGGTCTTGTGGTAGTAGGCCTCCAGGAACGCGCCGCCCTCCCGGCGGGCCTTGTCGGCGTCGGGGTCCATGTGGATGGTCAGGTACAGGCAGCGGTGGATGTCGTCGGGGTTCCGTCCGGCGGCGCCGGCGAAGTCTTCGAGCTTCCGTCGGGATTCCTTGAACACCGGGAGAGACGGAATGTTGGTGATCCAGGCATCGCCGTAGAGCGCGGCCCGCTTGAGTCCGCCGTCCACGTCGTTGCTCGACACCCAGAGGGGGATTCCGGGCCGCTGCACCGGCTTGGGCAGCAGCGAGAGGTTCTCGATGGTGTAGTACTTGTTGGGGTGGGTGACGTTGTCCTCGGCCCAAAGCATCTTCATGATCTTGAGCACCTGGCTGAGGCGGCCGGCCTTCTGGTTGAAGGGAACGCCGCACGCGGTGTACTCGTCCTCGAACATCTTGTCGTTGCGGGACACGCCCACGCCCGCCACCAGGCGCCCGCGGCACAGCACGTCGACGCTGGCCAGGGCCTGGGCCAGCACCACCGGGTTGCGCATGGCCGCCAGCAAGACCGCGGTGCCGATCCTGACCCGCTCCGTCTTCACCGCCAGCGCTCCCAGGGTGCTGATGACCTCCAGCCGCGACTTGGCGGTGACGCTGTCGCCGATCCACACCGAGTCGTAGCCGGCCTTCTCGACGGCATCGGCGAGGTGGAAGACGGGGCTCAAGTCCGGGACGGCGGTTTTGGCCAGGATCACCCCCCGGGTGGGTAACAGAATGCCGAAGCCGAGCTTTTTGTTCATGATGTTCCCCCCATGATTCCCTGGCCAGCGTCCTGCCAGTTCGCTCCGCTACGCTCGGGACAGCGTCAGCGAAGTCGAAGGGCGCTAGAATCGAATGAACAGATCCTTTGTGCCCTCGCTGGTGAGCTGCGTGATGGTCGTGATGCGGTCGCTGAATTCCTTCAGGGTCCCCAGGGAGCTGTGGCCGACGTCGATGAGGATGGAGAAGAGCGAGAAGCTCAGCCGGTCCTTCTCCTTGAGGAACCCCTCGGACCACTCGGCCGACACCTGGCACTCGCCATCCGTGATGAACACGATGTCCCCCTTTTTATATCGTGATTTCCTGAGGCACTCCAGGGCTGCGTCCAGCGGCTTCTCGAAGTCGGTGCCGCCTCCCGGGAAGTGCTCGGCGAGGTCCATGAGCTTGCCGGCCTCGACGTCGCAGCCCGGCCGGGTGGTCATGTCCAGGACGTGCAGCGCGGTGTCCCTGGAGGAAAAGCAGATGGCGCGGAACGGCCGGCGTTGGCGGCGCGTCAGCTCCAGCAGGGTCAGGGTGACGGCCTTGGACCAGAGCTCCTTGTCGCCGGCCATGGAGGAGCTGCCGTCGAGACACACGACCACCGGACCCTTGCGTTTCTCCTCCATGCCCCGGAGCGTGTACTGCAACAACTCGTTCTCCAGCAGCCGGCGCTGAAAATCCCGGTGCAGCAGCGGGTGGTGCAGCGTCACCAGTTCCTGCGGCAGCAGGCGCTCCAGGGCGCCTCCCTGCTCCACCGAGTAGAGCTCCTCGTTGGCCCGCTCGAAGGCGCGCTTGCGCAACGCCAGCGCGTGGGACTTCATCCTTCCCACCATGCGGATCAGCTTCTTGAGCTTGTCGTTGCCGGCCAGCCGTCGGCCCAGCTCGAGCCGCCGGCCGGCGGGGAGGCGGCCTCCCGACCCCACGGCGCTGCCCCAGCGCTCGGCTTCCTCCGCGGCCGCGTCGAGTTGCCGGGCGGCGCGAATGGCCGAGGCCTGCACCCGCGCCCGGGCCTCGCTCTCGACCCGGTCCAGATCCTCGCTCAACTGCCGCTGCTTTTGCCGGATGGAGGCGGCCTCGCCCCGGAGCCTGCGCTTCAGCCGCTCTTCGATCTTCGCCAGCGCTTCCTCCTTGCCGGCGCCGTCTTCCTGCTCGCCCAGCTCGCCGGCGTGTTCCAGCATCTCCCGTGTCTGCTGGAAATCCTCCTCCTGCCGCCGCAGCTTCCAGGTGTCCATCATGTCGTGGCGCGTCCACGGCTTCTCCGACTTGAGCATGGCCAGGAGCCCCTCGCCCACCAGCAGCGTGCACAGGCCGGCCCTGGCTTCGTCGAGCAGGGTGGTCTCCCTCAGGACGCGGCCCACTTCACCGTCGTGCAGCGCGGTCAGCAGGGTGCGGTTGATTGCCGCGCTGGGCAGCACGTCGGATTCGTCGGCGAAGACGATGTTGTACTTGAACAGCAGGCAGAACACGTCCCGGAGGAGCGAGGGGAAGTGGGGGACCAACGCCTGGCCGGCGCGCTCCAGCTCTTGCAGGGAGACGGCGTCCCGGCGAAGCTGTCCGTAAGCGTGCCGGTCGTAGCGGTCGCTCTCGATCCAGTTGGCGTTCTCGGGCAGCTCGGGAGGCGCCGAGGTTTGCCGGAGGGCGTTCTTCTTCGGGGTCCGGCGGGCCACTACAAGCCCTCCAGCAGGCGCTTCTGAAGGGTTCGGATCTGGTCCCGCATGTCCTCCACCCGACCCAGGGGGCGGTCCGAATCGGATGCCTTCTCGATGATCCGCTCGACGTGGGCGAGGATGTTGCGGAGCTTGGTATGTCCCTCGATAAGGGCCTGGGAGCGCAGCTCCTCGGTTTCCCAGGGGCGCTGCACGTATGCCTCGATCTCCCGAGCCTGGTACAGGAGCTCCTGCGTTTCCTGCTCGTAACCGAGCACGACCTCGCGGATGGCGGCGCTGACGTCGGCGCGCTCGGACGGTTCCCGCCACAGGATGTGCTCCAGGAACAGGAGGCTTTGGTCCGACACCTGAGGGTCGCCCGCCAGATACGAGTGCGCCTTCATGAGCGCCAGGGATTGGCGGTAACGCCGGTCGGAGGCCACGATCTGCTTCTTTCCGAGCTGCCGGCGGATCTCCGCAATGGCTCGGTAGACGTGGCCGGGGACCGGCTGCCCGGCCGCCTCGCGTTGCATCTGGTCGAGGTCTTCGAGGGTGAGGCGGACCTTTGCCTCTCGCGACGGCGCTTCCAGCATGCGCAGGAAGCGGTAGTCCTCCTCGATGTAACCCACCACGAAGCGGAGCAGGAAGCGGTCGTACAACGCCGTCAGTTCGTCGTCCTCGGGCAGTTCGTTGCTGGCCCCGAACAGGGTCATGAGCGGTACGTCGCGGACGTGCAGGCCGTTGTGGAACCGGCGCTCGTTGATGATGGACAGGATCGAGTTGAGGATCGAGGAGTTGGCCTTGAAGACCTCGTCCAGAAAGGCGATGTGGGCCTCGGGCAGCTTGTGGGCGGTGACCCGCCGGTAGTCGTCCTGCTCCAGCCCCTTGAGGCTCACCGCTCCGAAGAGCTCCTCCGGCGCGGTGAAACGGGTCAGCAGCCACTGGAAGTAGTCGGCGCCCTCGATACGGCGGCACAGCTCGTCGGCCAGCATGGACTTGGCCGTGCCCGGCGGGCCGATGATCAGCAGATTCTGGGCCGAGAGCAGAGCCGCGAGGGCGCCGTCGATGAGTTCGCCGCGTTCCAGGAAGGTCTGTCGCAACTCGTCCCGAAGCGCCAGCAGTTTTTCCTTGGGGGTCATGCGGGAAGCCTGTCGGGCGCCATGTGATGTAACAAAAGCCGGTTCGCGGCACAAACATGGGAGCGGATCGGGCATGTGCCGGTTTCCCTCACCCCAACCCCTCTGCCGGAGAGAGAGGGGCTTTAAGGGTCGGGACGGGTTTGTTCCCTCTCCCTCCGGGAGAGGGTCGGGGTGAGGGTCCTTCGTCAAACGGTCGCGCTCCCGCTGTATGCAAAAGTGTCGAAATTCAACCAGCCCTTATCTTGCAACGGCCAGCGAGACGGATTAGGGTAAAATGAGACAGGCCGCGGAGTTGGCCCGAGATCAATCTGACGGACAGGAGGGAAGCCCATGCCGATTATCACCATCATTCGTGGCGCGTTTGGCGCGGGTCCGGAAGTTGCCGAGCGGGTTGCCGGAGATCTGGGTTACCCGTGCGTGGACCGGGAGGTGTTGATCGAGGCGAGCAACCGTTACGGTATTCCCGAGGCCAAATACGAGGAGGTGCTGGAATCGGGACCGCATTGGTGGGAGCGCTGGCGCGAGAGTCTCCGGTTGTATCGCATCACGCTCCAGGCCGCCATGTGCGAGATGGCCCGCGACGGCCAACTCGTCTACCACGGCCACATGGGGCAGGAACTCCTGCCCGGCGTCGGCCACGTCCTCAAGGTGCTGCTGACGGCGCCGCTGGAGTACCAGGTGGAAAAGGTACGGGAGCGGGAAGGGCTCGACGACGCCGGCGGCCGGCGTTACGTGGAAAGCGTCAACAAGGCGCGTTCCCGGCGGATGGAAGCCGTCTTCGGCGCCGACTGGCGCGATGCATCGCGCTACGACCTGGTCCTGAACGTCGGTCAGATGACCGTCGACACCGTGTCCCGGTTGATCGAGGACGCAGCCGGGAGCGTCGAGTACCAGAAGACCGCGGCGTCCGGGCGGGCGTTTTCGGATCTGTCACTGACGTCGCGGGTTCAGGCGGCGCTGATCGTGTCGCCCAAGACGCGGAATCTGAACGTGCGTGTACGGGCGGCGGACGGAGTGGTGCACGTCTCCGGGATCCTGACCCAGCCCGCGTTGCAGGAGGAAATCATCTCGGTGGCCAGGGAGGTCCCGGGGACCGGCACGGTGGAGACGGACTTCGAATCGCCGCCCGTGGAGTACATGTTTCCGTAGTTCCCTGATCGTGTATCGCCGCATTCATGCGCCGGTGGGCCGCCGGCCCCGCTGGCGCACGACGGGGCGTTGGAGCCTGGAAGGACAGGGCCATGCTTTCCAAATCCGCAGCTCGGGCTTTCTTCCTGATCGGGACCATCGGGTGCTCGGTCATCTTCCTGGCGTTGACCGTGGACACCTTGAGCCGTGTCCCGGAGCAGACCAACTCGGCCAACCTCACCGCCCAGGCGATACAGGGCAAGCATCTGTGGGACGCCAGCAACTGCATGGGCTGCCACACGCTTCTGGGGGAGGGCGCCTACTATGCTCCTGAACTGACCAAGGTCTACGAACGCCGCGGACCGGACTTCATCAAGGCCATGCTGCGGGACCCCGAGGGCATGTACCCGGGACAGCGGCGCATGGTCCGGTATGATTTCACCCCCGAACAGATGGATGCCCTGGTGGCCTTCTTCAAATGGGTGGGGGAGATGGACCTCAACGGGTTTCCTCCCGAGCCCGCACTTCTCCGGGTGGCCGTGCCGGAACCCGTCGGCGAAGAGGTGGTCGCGACCATCAAGCGCCCCAAGATCTTCAACCAGATGTGCGTTGTCTGCCACCGCCTCGACCAGCGCGGCGGCAACATCGGGCCCGCTCTCGACGGCGTGGGCAGCCGCCGCGATTATGACGACCTCATTGCGTGGATCACGAACCCGAGCCAGATCAAACCCGGTACGAAGATGCCCAAGCTTCCCCTGTCCAGGGCGGACGTGGCGGAGCTGGCTTCGTTTCTTTCCCAGTTGAAGGAAGCGCCGGGCGGCGCGGAGAAGGGGGCGGGACAATGAGGCACGAGTCACAGAGAATCGCCTACTATTTCTTCGCGGTGGCGCTGGCGCTGTTCTGCCTGCAGATCCTCTACGGGTTCATCATGGCGTTCGCCCACACC
This sequence comes from uncultured Binatia bacterium (SeqCode), assembly GCA_965214905.1. GTDB lineage: Bacteria > Desulfobacterota > Binatia > UBA9968 > JAJDTQ01 > JAJDTQ01. Next base: position 4,721,586 of record OZ243984.1, on the reverse strand, counting down.
GGATACGACGTCCTGCACAACGTGATTCCGTTCAACGTCGCCCGCGCCACGCATCTCAACCTCCTGGTGGTGTGGCTATTGATGGGCTTCATGGGCGCGGCGCATTTCATCATCCCCGATGAAACGGGCCAGGAGCTCTATTCGCCGACCCTGGCCAAGGTGCAACTCGTCACCCTGGTCATCGTCGGCGTCGTGGCGATCATCGGGTTCCACTTCCAGTGGTGGGAAGGGCGGAAGTTTCTCGAGATTCCGCGCCCGCTGGACTACCTGGTGGTGGTCAACGTGCTGATGTTCATCTGGAACATCGGCATGACCCTTTGGCGGAGTGCGCGGCGCACCACCACCAGCATCGTTCTGTTCATGGGCCTGCTGGCGGCGGCCGTGCTCTACCTGCCAGGCATGATCGACACCGATCATCAGACCATGGATGCCTTCTGGCGTTGGTGGGTGGTGCATATGTGGGTCGAAGGCGTGTGGGAGCTGATCATGGGGGCCATCCTTGCCTATCTCCTCATCAAGCTGACCGGTGTGGACCGCGAGGTGATCGAGAAATGGCTCTACGTCATCGTCGGCCTTACCTTCCTTTCCGGGATCCTCGGCATCGGGCACCACTACTACTACATCGGCACGCCGAGGTACTGGCTGTGGGTCGGCGGCGTCTTCAGCGCCCTGGAGCCGCTGGCGTTCTTCGGCATGGCGGTCTATGCGCTGGCGGTGGCGCGGCGCGGCGGGCGGCAGCATCCCAACTCGCTGGCGCTGTCCTGGACGGTAGGCTGCGCCATCATGGCGTTCGTGGGCGCCGGCGTCCTGGGCTTTGCCCACACCCTGCCGCAGGTCAACCTCTACACCCACGGCACGCTGATTACGGCCATGCACGGACACCTGGCTTTCTGGGGCGCCTACGTGATGCTCGTGCTGGGAATCATCACCTACTCCCTGCCCCTGCTGACCGGGCGCAAGGTCTACAATTCGGGCACGGCGACGTTCGCCTTCTGGACCTCCAACATCGGCATGGTCAGCATGACCGCGGCCATGGCCGTGGCCGGCGTCACACAGGTCTATCTCGAACGTCGGGTCGGCATGGATTTTCTCGCCGTGCAACAGGAGCTGGCGGTGCATTTCGTCGGCGTCATACTGGCTGGCGCCCTGTTCACGTTGGGGATCCTCGCCTTCGTCTACAACTTCATGAAGGCGGGCCGCCCGGTCGGCGAAGTCGATCCGTCGGGCGCGGCCGAGCAGGCTTGAACTCCCGCGGGATGGGTTGCCGTTGGCGGAAGCGTCCTTGAGCAGCGCGGACGGAGGGCCCGCGGTCCCTTACTACAGGCCCATTCAGCGCGAGGTCGAGGTCTTCGATCACGCCTATCGCAACCAACTCGCCTTGATGATCAAGGGCCCCACGGGCTGCGGGAAGTCCCGCTTCGTGGAGGCCATGGCGGCGACGGTCGGTCGGCCCTTGGTCACGGTGGCCTGTCACGACGACACGTCGGCCACCGACCTGCTGGGGCGCTACCTGGTCCAGGGCGGTGACACCGTCTGGCAGGACGGCCCGCTCACCCGGGCCGTCAGGCAAGGCGCGGTCCTGTACCTGGATGAGGTCGTCGAGGCTCGGGAGGATGTCGTGGCGGTGCTCCACTCCCTCACCGACCACCGCCGGCAGATCTTCCTCGACCGCCTGAACGAGACGCTGACGGCGCCGCCGGAGTTCATGTTGGCGATCAGCTTCAACCCCGGCTATCAGCGCGGCTTCAAGGAGCTCAAGCCGTCCACGCGCCAGCGCTTCGTCGGCCTGAGCTTCCAGTACCCCGAGCCCGCGGTCGAAGCCGAGATCGTGGCCCGGGAAAGCGGGGTCGACCCGGCCACGGCGCGGCGCCTGGTCACATTCGTAACCAAGGTGCGGAACCTGGAGGAGTTCGGTCTGAGCGCCACCGCCTCCACGCGTCTGCTGGCGCACGCGGGCCGGTTGATCCGGACCGGGATGCCGGCGCGTATCGCCTGCCACGTGGGCGTCATCGAGCCTTTGACCGATGACGCCGACATCCGCGACGCGCTGCGGGACACGGCCGATCTGATCCTGTGAGTCTGGACGAAGCACTCTTCAAGCTCGCCTGGCGCCGCATCAGGAACGCCGTTCGCCGCGATCCGGCGCGGCAGGCCGAGTCCGGCCGCGAGGCCAGGCTGGCGGACCTCCATACGCCGCTGACGCTCGTGGCCCGGGCCTTGAGCGGCGAAGCGCTGGAGATCCGGGAGGCCGAGGAGGCCGGGGGCTTCGCCGGCGACGTCCTCTACCTGCCCCGCGGTATCCACCTGGCCGAGACGCCGCGGGACAACGGACTCGTCTATCTCTACCGGCTCGCCTATACCGTAACCTCGCGCGAGCTTGGGCTGGCGTTGCCGGGGGGCGACGGGCCGCCCGCCGACTTTCAAGCCTTTTGCACGCTCGTGGCGGTGCCGCCGACGCTGCGCCGGTTGGAAGCGACGCTGCCCATGACGCGGGCCTTGCGCCGGCGATTCTACCCGCTGCTGTTGCGGGGCCGCCCCGCCCGCGCCGAGCGCGACAGCGTCACCGCTCGCCTGGAGGCGTTGACCCAGGCGCTGCTGGCGCCCGCGTTCCCCGAAGCCGTTCCGGCGGATGGGGAGCATGACGGCGTCGTGCCCGTTCCCCGGAGTTGGAACGAGGAAGAGTTGCACCATCTCTGGCGCCGGTTCCGTCACCGTGCCCGGCGCGTGTCGGGCGCTCCGGCGGCCCCGGTGGTGCTGTGGGGTCAGCTCATGCCGGCGCAGCCCGGGCTTGCCCGACTGGCGCCGGGAGACTGGCAAGACCCGGCCTCCGCGTCCCATCCGCGCGGCACGGAACTGCCGGGCAAACCCAGGGAGCAGGTACGGCGCGTCTCCCTGGATCAACGCGACATCGAGAACGACACGCTCGTCCAGCCCTTCGACAAGGTTGACACGGCCGAAGAGTTCAGCGGAGTGACACGCACGCCGGACGGCGCGGATGAGCTCGCCGACCACGCCGAAGCCCTCGAAGAGCTCGACCTGCGCGACGTGGTTCGCAGCGCCACCCCGGCCCATTCCATCTACAAGGCCGACCTGATGCTCGGTGCGGATATGGCCGACCTCGAAGCCACCGAGCCTCCGGCGGATGCCGCCTTCGTCTACGACGAATGGGAAGGCAAGGCTCGGCGGTACAAGGCCGGCTGGTGCACGGTCCACGTCAGCCGCGCGCCGGCCGCCCGGGGCCGGGACGCTGCCGCGGCCGGCATCCTGCGGAAGCAAGCCCGCGTGGTGAGAGAGGTGCGCCTGTTGCTGGACAAGCTCCGTTTCACGCGGGTTCTCAGGAACCGGCAGCCCGATGGCGCGGATATCGATATCGACGCGGTGGTGGATCGCTACGCCACCGTACGCAGCGGCCGCCAGCCGGACGACCGGCTGTACCTGGCGCGCCGTCGCCATGGACGCGACTGGGTGACGCTGCTGCTGATCGATCTGAGCTCTTCCACCGACGCCTGGATACAGGGCGTCCGCGTCCTGGACGTGGCCAAGGCGTCCGCGCTCGTATTGGGCGAGGTCCTGGCGCAATGGAATGACCGGGTGGGCATGGCCGGTTTCTACAGCCATACCCGGCGCGACTGCCGCTTCGTCGTGATCAAGCCTTTCGACGCCGAGTGGCTGCGCTGCCGCGGAGCTCTGGCGGGTCTTGAGCCGGCGGGTTACACGCGCATCGGCCCCGCCCTGCGCCACGGCGTCGCGGTCCTGGAACGTGAACGGGCCGCCAGGAAGCTCTTGCTGGTGCTCAGTGACGGCAAGCCCGTGGACTACGACCGCTACGAGGGGCGCTACGGCATCGCGGACGTCCGTCAGGCCATCAGGGAGGCTCACCAGGCCCACATCCATACCTATGCTCTGGCCATCGACGTCCAGGCCAAGTTGTACCTGCCGCAGATGTTCGGCAACGGCTCCTTCCAGATCCTGCCCCATCCGAACCACCTGGTGCGCGGGCTGGCGGAACTCTACGGGCGACTCGCCCGTTGAGGGCGGCTCTCCCGCGGCCGTCTGTCGCTGGTATCTCGGGGTTCGCTGTGCCATAGTATTCGCCTTCGACAGGGAGGAAACGAATGGCACGGAAGAGCATTATGGTGACCGGGGGTACCGGTCTTGTGGGCGCCTATGTGGTGGGGATGTTGCAGGAGCGCGGCGAGCGCCCGGTGATCTTCGACGTGGCGGTCAACGAGCGGTTGCTCAACGCGGTCGGAGTCGATCCGGCGTCGGTGGAAACCGTGCGCGGCGACATCCTCGACCTGCCTCAGCTCCTGAGCGCGGTTCGGGATCACGACGTCGGCCAGATCATCCACCTGGCGGCGTTCCTCGGCGAGGAAGTGCAGCGGCGCCCCTATACCGGCGTGCGCCTGAATCTCATGGGCACGGTGAACGTGCTTGAGGCGGCGCGCCTCGAAAACGTGCCGCGGATCACCTTTCCCAGCTCCGGCACGGTCTATCTGGGATCGCTGGGGGAGGGTCTCCGGAAGATCGACGAGACCATTCCCGTCAATCCGCCGTCGGTCTACGCCGCCACCAAGGGGGGTTCGGAGTTTCTCGGCAACACCTACTCCAGGATGTACGGGTTCGAGTTCGTGTGCGTGCGCTACGTGGGAGGACTTTACGGCCCGTCTCCCACCACCATGAAGGCGACCCGCGAGCAGGGGATCCAGCAAATGATCCGCGCCGCGCTGAAGGGCGAGGACGCCGTCATCAAATGGCCCTATGGACCCACGGAGATCCTCTACGGGAAGGACGCGGCCAAGGCGACCGTTCTCGCCGCGCTGAAGCCGGAGCACAAGGACCGGCTCTTCCACATAGGATGCAGCGGCATGGTCAACGGCGACGACATCCTCGCGGAGCTGAAGAAGCAGTTCCCGGAGTCCAGGGTAACGCTGCAGAAGGGCAGCAATCCCATGGCCTATCCGGAAACCCGGATCCTGACCGATCTCTCGCGCGCGTCGGAGCAACTGGGCTTCGAGCCCGACTACCCCCTCGACAAGGCCCTGGCGGACTACGCCGAGACGCTCAAGCGTCTCGAGGGACTGTAATCACATGGCCTTGCGGGCCGCTTGAAAACGGCGGCATCCGGTCGCGTCTTCATCACCATGAAAATAGCCCGCCAATGCCCAGGTCGTCATTCCGGCGCAAGCCGGAATCCGAAGGAGGGGGCCGGCGCCGAATCATGATCGTTGCCGTTGTCCTGGCCGCAGGTGCGTCCACCCGCATGGGAAGCCCCAAGGCGTTGCTGCCGGTGGAGGGTGTCCCGTTCATCGAACGCATCGTCCGCGCGCTGGAGCGGACCCGCGTGGACAGGACCCTGGCGGTCCTGGGCTACAACGCGGACGCCATGCGGGACGCCATCGCCTACCTGGGCGTCGACACCGTGGTGAATCCCGACTACGCCCGGGGACAGCTCTCCTCCTTGCAGACCGCCATCCGGGCGTTGGAAGGCGAGCCGGTGGAGGCGATCCTGGTGCATCTGGTGGATCACCCCTTCATCGAAGGCGCCCTGGTGGACCGGCTGATCGAACGTTTCCGGGCCGAGCGGAAGCTCATCGTGGTGCCCCGGTTTGCCGGCAGGCGCGGCCATCCGGTGTTGTTCTCCAGCAAGCTCTTTCCCGAGTTCCTGGCGGCGTCCCCGGAAACCGGCGCCAAGCCGGTGGTGCGGGGCCACCCCGAGGAGACCCTGGAGTTGGAAACCGGCGAGGAAGGTATCCTCATCGATATCGACACGCCCGAGGAATACCGAAAACACGTAGAAAGCACGTAAGGAGCCGATCGTGTCCCGGTTGAACCTGAATTTCGCCTGCGGCAGCTACGATCTTCTGCGCCCGCTCTGGGAGAAGGTGGTGGAGCCCGCGGGCATCGATCTCAACGTCATGACCATGGCGTCGCCCGAGCGCCACGGCCGCATGCTGCGCCACGAAGAGTTCGACGCGTGCGAGCTGTCGCTGGTGGGTTACCTGGTGGCCCATGACCAGGGCCGGGACTTCACCGCCATTCCGGCGTTCCCGCACCGGCGTTTTCGCCACGGTTACATGGTCAAGCGCACCGGGTGCGGCATCGAAAAACCCTCCGACCTCAACGGCAAGCGGATCGGTCTGGATACGTTGCAGAACTCCGCGGGCCTGTGGATGCGCGGGATCCTGCAGGACTATTACGGTCTGGACCTGGCCACGGTGGAGTGGTGGTGCCAGGAAGAAGAGGACGTGCCGCTGGAGCCGGCTCCGTGGATGAAGATTCAGCGGGTGGCCGGAGGCCGGAACATCGACGAGATGCTCTGCGCGGGAGAGCTCGAAGGAGCGCTCTATCCCGAGGTCCTGCCGTCCATCCGCGCGGGCTCGGACAAGGTGGCGCTGCTGTTCCCGGACCCCAGGCGGGCGGAGGTCGAGTACTACGGCAAGAGCGGCATCTTCCCCATCATGCACACGGTGGTGATCAAGGACGAGATACTGGAGCGCGCCCCGTGGGTGGCGGTCAGTCTTCTTCAGGCCCTCCAGCGGTCCAAGGAGATCTGTTACGAACGCATGCGGGATCCCCGGAGCCTCGCCCTGGTGTGGGCCAGGGAAGAGCTTCAGGAGCAGCAGGCCATCTTCGGACCCGACCCCTGGCCTTACAACCTGGAGGACAACCGTCCCGCGCTGGAGGCCGCGGTGCGCTACGAGTTCGAGCAGGGCATGATCAAGCACAAGCCCGCGGTAGAAGAGCTGTTTTCCCCCCCTTCCCTCCAGGAGATCCAGCACTATGTCTGAAACTCGGCGGCCGTTGGCGGTGACATGACGCGCCTGATGGTTTGTTGACACCCTCCACCGCGCCTGTGGAAAACCTGTTCACAGGCGCGCATTGGAGCCGGTTGAAAGCCCCGTGACAAGCCTGTTTAACGACCTGCACAAAGTCTAACCAAGGTTTCGTCCGCATTTTCAACCCTTTACCGCTGGTTGGGCCCCCGGAAAGGGATGTGCGGTTCATGCCGGAAGCAGACGGCTCATATCCGGAACGTGCGGCGGGTGCTTGGAGCGAACAGCTCCTCGATGGGCATTCGGCGGTCGATCATGCCCTGCTCGTGCATGTAACGCAGGAATGTTTCGAGGGTCTTGCGGTTGGATTCCAGGCCGTAGGGCCAGAAATCCTCGCCCATGGTCGCCACGGTCTGGCAGGCGTGCTCGGTCAGGAACGGCAACGTAAGGGGCAGGGCGCTGGTCTGCGTCAGGTCGGCCATCGCCAGATCCTTGGCCTCGGAAAAAGCCTTCATCAGGGTAGCCGCGACCCAGGGGTGCCCATCGAGAAGCTCCCGCCTCATGGATACCGTGTGCATGATGGGGAAGATGCCGGTGCGGTTGAAGTAGTCCCGCTCGACCTTCCAGGGTTGCCGGAAGAGCCGGCGCACGCTGCCGCCGGAAGGGTCGAATGTGGAAGGCGTCCGGGCCGTGATCAACGCATTGATCTCGCCGTCCGCCAGCATCCGCGCCAGGGACCGGTCCGGCGGGGCGAAGCCCAGGCTGATGCCCGCCGGCTCCACCGGCTCGAAGGGGAGGCGTCCCGGGTCTTCCAGGCCGCCCTGGACCCATTCGACGTCCTCGGGGCGGAGGCCATAGTCGTCCGAGAGGATTCCGCGCGCCCACACGGCCGCGGTCATCTGGTATTCGGGAACACCGATGCGCTTGCCCTTGAGGTCCTGCGGCGTTTCGATGCCGGAGCCGCGGTGAACGAAGATGCAGGACTGGCGGAAGAAGCGCGACGGGAACACGGGAATCGCCACCAGGTCGTCGACCCCGCGACCCCGGCGCACCACGTAGCCGCCCAGGGAGGTCTCGGCCACGTCGAATTCGCGATACTGCATCATGCGCCAGAAGGTTTCCTCCACCTTCAGCGTGAGGCAGTCGAGCTGGATACCGTCGGGCCGAACGCGCCCGTCCCGCAAGGCCTCGGTACGGTCATAGCGGCCGCACGCCAGAGTCAGGTTCAGCATCGCGAATCTCCATCCGGAAAATACGTAATATAGGGAACATAGGCCGTTGCCGATAACAAGTTCCTAAAGGATTTCCTCTTTCGGCACAAACGCGCTCCCGATGCGAAAACGCGCCCCTCTCGCCGGTTGACAGCCTTGTGGCGGATTGGTTAAAGCTGAATCAGTTTCAGCCACGGGGGTTGCCATGAGCGATACGCCGACGCCGGTCAAGCGATGCCTGGTGCGGACCATGTCCGACACCATCGAGACGGACATCCATCGGGTTCACGTCATCGCCAACGAGATCCTCCCACGTTACCACAAGCCTGAACTTTCCTTCGAGGAACTGCGCAAGGCGGCGGACGGCCCGTTCGACTTCTTCCTGGCGCCCATCCTGTTCGAGGATGACTACCGGCGGGACCCGAGCATCATCTACAACGAGGGCGTCCGCCGGGAGATCCGCGGTCACGCCCTGGAGATCGCCCGCCGGCACGGCTTCGACGTCAACCCGCCGGACTTCATTCCGGGCGTCGAGGAGTCATTGAAGGAGGCCCGGGACGCGGGCCTGAGCAACATGGTGCTGACTACCAGCGGCCGGCGCTACAAGCACCGGGTCATGGAGGAGCACGGCATCAGTGAATACTTCGACGAGATCATCGACCGGGACGAGACCTACTTCCGGAAGGAGCAGGGCATCTACCACCTGTTCCGGAAGCTCGATCGGAAGCTCGAAGTGATCCTTCTGTCCGGCACCGCGACCTACATCCGGGCGGGCAACAACCTGGAGTTCGCCACGGTGGCCGGCAACGACCTGTCGGTGTTTACCGTGGCCCTGGCCACCGAATATTCCTACAACGACGAGGAGACGCTGGCCGCGGCCAAGCCGAAGCTCCTGATTCGGAGCCTCGACGAACTGTTCCCGAGGCTGCGCGAGGCGGGCGCCCTGTTGCCGGGAGCGGCCGCCGATCACCCGGCCTCCTCGTCCGCGGCGTAGCCCCGGGACCACTTGGTCTTCGGGGTCTCCAGCGGCTCCCCGTCCACGTGAATCGAGTCCACCCGCTCATTGAAGAAGCACATCAAGTCCCTGATCTTCGGGCACTCGGGAATGGTGTCCTCGTAGCTCCAGACCGTGTCCTCGAACATCTTGCCGCCCACGTTCGCCGACCAGTAGCTGGCGATACCCTTGTAGGGACACCGCGACGTGGTGTCGCTGGGTTCCAGCAGGTCCGTGCGCACGTCCTCCCGCGGCAGGTAGTAGCGGATCAGGTGGCCGGTCTCGATGACGAGACGGGGCCGCCTGGAATCCGCCACCACCTCGCCGCCGAGGGTTACCCGGACGTGGCGTGAGCTGTCGAGCACGTCCACTCGCTTGTAGGGGTCCCGGGCATGGACGAAGATCTCGTCCTCTTCCTCGTACCAGGCGTCCATCCGGTTCCAGTAGAACGAGAGGTATCCCGCGATGTCGCGCGATTCCGCTTTGGGGTCGAGGTAGCTCCAGGCCGCCGACTCGGCCGTCCTGCCTCCCGCGGCCACGTTCCAGTAGGAAGCCTCGCCCTTGACCGGGCAGCGGGTATGGTGGTCGTTGGGAGTAAGGAACTCCATGCGCACGTCTTCCGGCGGGAAGTAGTAGACCGGAACGTGCCCCGCCTCCCTCAGCAGCATGGCGCGTCTGGTGTCCACGAGGGTCTCGCCCCCGAAGGTAACCCGCACGCGCCGGGGACTCTCCTCGAAGTCGAGCCAATGGTCGGCGTGTTCGCCGTAGCTCCGTGGTTTGTGTACGGTTTCCATGTAGGCACCTCCGTGTCTTTCTGTGCTGACGGCGGATTCTGCTCCGGTGGAGCCGCCCGTGTCAAACCGCCCGGCAAGCCGCAGGGCTCGTTTTTTGTCCGACAAGGGGCGTCGGGGCGTCTTCCGTGGCCCATTGGGGGGGAGTATCGGGTTGTCCGTATGCCCGGTCGGCCGGTTCCCGGTGAGGCGCTGGTCGCTTGGCAGGCATCGGTCCGCGTTGTAGAAACGTCCGAAGTCCTCGAACGGAAAGGATTCCACGCGATGAAGCACAACCTCGGAGACAAGGCGCCGGACTTCCGGCTGATGGATCAGGACGGAAAGCCCCACAAGCTCTCCGGCTACAAGGGTCAATGGGTGCTGTTGTTCTTCTATCCCAGGGACGCCACCCCCGGCTGAACGAAGGAGGCCCGTAGTATACGGGACCACATGGCCGCGTTCGAGGAGGCCGGGGCCACGGTCATGGGGGTCAGCGTCGATCCGGTCAAGAGCCACGCCAGGTTCGCCGAGAAGCACCAGCTCCCTTACAGGTTGCTGGCCGACGAGGAGAAGGAGGTGGTGAGGCTGTACGACGTGTGGGGCAGGAAGAAGTTCATGGGGAAGGAGTACGAGGGCACGCATCGGATGTCGTTTCTCATCGACCCCCGGGGCAGGATCGCCAAAATCTACGAGAAGGTGAAGCCCGAGCAGCACGCGCGGGAGGTGCTCGATGACCTGGCGGAGCTGGCGTAGAACCTTCTCCGTCGCACGGAGAGCCGGTCCGCCCGGCAGGGCCGTGATGCCGGCGCCACGGCTGCGGGCCCTCCGGTGACGGGCTGCGCGGCGCGGAAGGAAGACGAGGCCTTCATGGCCTGTGCCCTGGCCCTGGCCGAGGCCGCGCGCCGGGAGGCGGAGGTCCCCGTGGGAGCCGTGGTGGTGCGCAGCGGCGCCGTGATCGGACAAGGCCGCAACCGGCGCGAGGCCCAGGCGGAGCCCACGAGCCACGCGGAGATCCTGGCCATCAGGCAGGCGGCCCGGGCGCGGGCGTCCTGGCGCCTCGACGACTGCACGCTCTACGTCACCCTGGAGCCGTGCGTCATGTGCGCCGGCGCCATCGTGCAGGCCCGGATCAGGCGGTTGGTGTTCGGCTGCCTGGACCCCAAGGGCGGCGCCGTGAGGTCGCTTTACCGCATCTGTGAGGACCCGCGCCTCAACCATCGCGTGGCCGTCACCGAAGGCGTGCTCGGGCAACGCTGCGGCGCGATCCTCAAGCGGTTCTTTGCGGCCCTGCGAGGGTCGGAGGCAAACGAGAGCACCGGGGAGACCGGGTAAACCCGCCGCTCTACCCGATTGCTTCGGGTAGATTCGGGTAGAGGGCGGAGCAGGTGCGCCCTTTCCCTTTGGGAGCGGGTGAGGGGACTGCTGTCCTGCCGGTTGATGCCATGGATGCCACCACAAGATTCCTGAGCGCCTATGCGGCGTCACTCGACGACCGGGACCTTCCTCCCGATACCGTTCACGAGACCCGCCGCCGGATACTGGATTCCGTGGGCTGCGCGTTGGGGGCCTTTGCTGCCGAGCCATGCCGTATCGCCCGCGAGCTGGCGCCGGCGGTCCAAGGCGATGGCGCGTCGCGAATCCTGGGCGCCGGGCAGTCCACCTCGCCGGACATGGCGGCCTTCGCCAACACCGCGATGATCCGCTACCTGGACTGCAACGACAGCTTCGTGTCCCCGGGCGGAGGCCATCCCAGCGATATGCTGCCGGCGGTGCTGGCCGCGGCCGAGGTGGCTGGCGCGTCCGGCCGCGCGGTGATGACCGCGTTGGTCCTGGCCTATGAGCTCTACGGGCAGTTCGCCGGTCGCTTCGCCACCCGCGAGCAGGGGTGGGACCAGGGGCTCTTCATCGGCTTGGCCAGCGCCTGTGCCGCGGGGAAGGTCCTGGGATTGCCGGAGAAGCGGCTTGCCCACGCGATTTCCATGACCGCGGTGTCCCACGTGCCGCTGGGCCAGACCCGGGTGGGGGAGTTGTCCATGTGGAAGGGCTGCGCCACCGCCATGGCCGTGCGCAACGGCGTCTTTGCCGCGCTGCTGGCCCGCGGCGGGATGGAGGGGCCGCCCCAACCCTTCGAGGGCAGGTACGGCCTGTTCGAGCAGGTCACCGGCGCCCTGCAACTCGACGGATTCGGGGACGCCCGAGCCGGCGTGCGGTTCAGGATCGCCGACACGAGCATCAAATACTTTCCCGCGCAGATACACACCCAGGCCGGCGCCGCCATGGCCCTGGAACTAAGGAATGAGCTCGGTCTCGACGACCTGGAACGCCGCGGTCCCGGGACCGCCGGTGGTCAGCCGCACGGGTTGAGGGATGCGTTCAATCTCGACGACCTGGAACGCATCCGCATCGCGACCTACGGCGTGGCCGTGCGCAACGCCGCGGGGGAGCCCGAGAAATGGGACCCAAAGACCCGCGAGACTGCGGACCACAGCCTCCCGTACGTCGTGGCCGCCGCCTTGACCGACGGCGTGTTGACCCCGGCCAGCTTTGACGAGCAGCGCATCGGCGATCCACGGCTACGGCCGCTGATGCGCAAGGTCGAGATCGTCGAGGATCCCGAGGCCACCCGCCACTACCCCACGCAACAACGCGCACGAATGGAGATCGAGCTGCGTTCCGGGTGCCGGCTGACCCGAGCGGCGCATTATCCCAAGGGCCACTGCCGTAACCCGCTGTCCGACGGCGAATTGGAGGAAAAGTTCGTGGGGCTTACGGCCGGCGTCCTGTCCCAGGCGCAGCAGGCGTCTTTGCTGGAGCGCCTGTGGCATTTCGAGAGCCTTGCAAATCTCGATCCCCTGTTCGAAGCTGCAAAGGTCGAATAAACCCTCTCCGTTCGGGAGAGGGTGGCCGAAGGCGGGTGAGAGAGCCCATAAACCCTGTCCGCATCGCGTGAGCCGTTTCCGTACGTTTACAGGAGGTTCATCATGTCCGAGCTGACACAGTTTCGTTCGTGGAATTTCAACGCCCCAGACCTTGACAAGACGGTGAGCTTTTACCAGGACGTCCTCGGGGCGACCGTTCGCAAGCGCCACGTGGTCGCCGGCGTCGACGTCGTCCGGCTGAATCTCGGCGGCGCCGGCCTGGGCGTCTTCGACGCATCCGGGGACCGCCACCCCCGCGTGCCCCATCACACTTTCGAGATCGACGGTCCGAGCGAGCCGGAGGACCTCGCCAGGGAGCTCGAGGCCAAGGGCGCGAAGGTGAGCGAGATCCGCCGCCACCCCGACGGCAAGGGCTACTCGGTCTACGTCATCGACCCCAGCGGGAACCGTCTGGAGCTTTCGTCCGCGCCGAGGCAGGAGTCGGGCGCCACTCCTTGAGGCGGGCCCCCGGCCTCGTTTCAGGGCGGTTCAGGGCGGTTGACCAGGCTCCGTGGAATCCCTATTCTCGGGAGCATGGGGCCGATATTCGGCGTCGAGATGGTGTGAAAGGGACCTCCGGCCACGCCGACCTGATGGAAGGCGAAACAGGAAAGGAGCCGTACATGAAAAACGCACATCGGCAACGAAGCGTCCGTGCACTGCCAGGCAAGTGGGCCCTTGGGACGATCCTGGCGCTATGCGCCTGTCTTCCCGGCGCGGCTGCCTGGGCCGCCGAGCCGCTGGCGGCCGGAATGACCCAGGCGCCCAACGTGCCGCCGCCCATCACCCGCACCGAGCCGGCCCACGTGGTGGTGAACCTCGCCATCGAAGAGAAGGTCGGAGAGTTGTCCGAAGGGGTACGGTATGAGTTCTGGACATTCAACGGCAGGGTTCCGGCGCCGTTCATCCGGTTGCGCCAGGGCGACACCTTCGAGGTGCGGCTGGATAACACCAAGGGCAAGCACACCCATACCGTGGACTTCCATGCGGTCACCGGCCCGGGCGGCGGCGCCAACGCGTTGATGGCGGACCCCGGCAAGACCAGCGCCGCGGTCTTCAAGGCGATCAACGCCGGTTTCTTCGTCTATCATTGCGCAGCCAATCCCATTCCGGCCCACATCTCCAACGGTCTCTATGGGGTGGTGTTGGTGGAGCCCGCGGGCGGCATGCCGGAAGTCGACCGCGAGTACTACATCATGCAGAGCGAGTTCTACACCGAGGGCGAGGTGGGCGAAGAAGGCTTGCAGACCTTTTCCTCGGCCAAGGGTCACGCCGAAACCCCGGAATACGTGGTCTTCAACGGCCACACGGAGTCTTTGACCGGTGACGGTGCGCTCAAGGCCAACGTGGGAGAGCGCGTGCGCCTGTACGTGGGCAACATCGGGCCGAACCTGATCTCATCGTTCCACGTGATCGGCGAGATCTTCGACGCCGTGTACCGCGAGGGGTCCGTGAGCGATCCCGAGAAGAACATTCAGACAACCCTCATCCCCAGCGGCTCCGCCTCCATCGTGGAGTTCAAGCTGGACGTGCCCGGCAACTACATCCTGGTGGACCACGCCATCTTCCGCACCAGCCGCGGGGCCCTGGGCGTGCTCACAGCCGCCGGACCGGAACAGCCCGCCATCTACGCCGTCAAGCAGAAAGGCTCGGGCGCGTCGGGCGGCCACTGATCACGCTCTGCGCGCTGTCGTCCCCGCGGTGGCAGCGGTATTGCCCGATGGAAACGGCGCCGGCGGGTTCACGGTCGAACCTGCCGGCGCATTGTCTTGTGGAAAGCCGTTCAGCGTCCAGGAGCTTGGCTCGTCAGCCGGCCCGCGCCGCCTGGATCGTCCTCTCCACGTACACCTGCGCCAAGTGGGAGCGGTAGGCGGGGGTGGCGTTGACGTCCTCGATGGCGTCGACGCCGTCGGTGACAAGGGCGGCGGCGGCTTCGATGGCGGTGTCGTCGAGCTTCCGTCCGCGCAGGGCGGCCTCGACCTTTCCGGCGCGGAAGGCCACGTCGGCGACGCCGGTCACGCCGATGGCGATGTCCTCGCAGACGCCCTCGGCGGACTCCTTCAGGCACGTGGCCACACCCACGATGGCGAAGCCCGCGGCCTGTCGCGACGCCTTCCGGTAGGCGGACTTGTAGCCGTCGCGGGCCGGGACGCGAACTTCGGTCAGCAATTCCTCGGGCATGAGGCTCGTGGTCAGCATGGTGATGAAGAACTCATGGGCGGGGATCCAACGCTCGCCGTCGGGGCCTGTCGCCTTCAGCTCCCCGTCCAGGGCCAGAATGGCCGCGGGCAGGTCCTCCGCCGGGTCGGCGTGGGCCAGCCCGCCGCCGACGGTGCCGCGGTTCCTCACCTGGACGTCGCCCACCACCACCGCGGTCTGGGCCAGCAGCGGACAGCGGCTCTGGATCAACCCGGATTCGGCCACGTCGGTGTAGGTGGCCAGTGCGCCGACGGCGATGCGGTCTCCGTCCTCACGAATGTAATTCAGTTCCGCAAGGCCGCCGATGTCGATGATGACCTCGGGCTTGGCGAGCCGGAGCTTCATCAGCGGAAGCAGACTCTGCCCTCCGGCCAGGACCTTGGCGTCTTCCACGTTGGCGGACAGCAGCGACAGGGCCTCTTCCAGGGAGGCGGGTGCATGGTAGTCGAACGCGCCCGGAATCATGCCTGAGCCTCCTGAATCAGTTGCCACACCCGCTCGGGGGTCAGCGGCAGATGCCGGATCCTGACCCCGAACGGCTCCAGGGCGTTCTCCACCGCGCTGGCGATGGCGGCGGGGGAGGGGATGGCGGCTCCCTCGCCCGCCGCCTTCTGTCCCAGCGGCGTGAACGCGGAGGGCGCGGGCCGGTGCTCCACCTCGATGACCGGGGTCTCGGCGGTGGAGCATTTGCCGTAGTCCGTCAGGGTGATGGTGAGGAGCTGTCCCTCGTCGTCGTAGACGAATCCCTCGCCCAAGGCCACGGCGATGCCGTGGGCCGCGGAGCCATAGATCTGTCCGTCCACCACGTCCGGGTTGATGATGGTGCCGTTGTCGCCCACGATGAGATAGCGCAGCACCGTGACCTTGCCGGTGCGCGGGTCCACCTCCACCAACGCCGCGTGGGCGCCGGCGCCGAAGGTGAACTGGGCCCGGACCTTCCGGTCCTTGCCCGGCACCATGTTGGGCTGCGCGTGCGGGAAGGTGTAGTAGAAGGTGGTCTGCAGCCCGGCGTCGATGCCCTCCGGCAGGAGCGACTGGTTGTTGTAGGCCACCTTGCCCAACTCGGCGAAGGTGAGCTTGCGGCGCGGGAACCCGGGAACGCTCACCACTCCGTCGGCGATCTCCAGGTCGGACTCCTGGGCGTCCAGGATGTGCGCCGCCACCTTGAGGATCTTCTCACGGAGCTGGTTGGCCGCGCCGATGATGGAGCCGATGTCGTAGAGGTGGAAGTTGTTGCCGCTGTTGGCCGCGGCCACGCCCCAGGGCGCGGTGTCGCTGTCGAAGGGCGTGGTGGTGCTGATCACGTCGGGGCTTACGCCGAGGATCCCGGCGGCCACCTGGGCGGTGGTGGTCTCGTGGGCCTGCCCGCAGTTGGGCGAGCCCAGATAGAGGGCGATGGTGCCGTTCTTCTCCAGCTTGATGGTGGCGCCGTTGATGCCGCCGGCCCCCGGCGTCTCCTTCATCTCGGGAAAGATCGCCATGTCCCGGGCGGCGTTGCGGCCGCCGGGCTCCACCCCGATGACCACGCCGATGCCGAGGTAGCGCCCGTTCCTGCGCTCCCGGGCCTGCTCTTCCTTGAGCCCCGGGTAGTCCACCTTCTCCAGCGCCCGTTTCAACAGGCCGGGATAGTCGCCGCTGTCGTAGACGTTGCCGTTGGGCGTGGTGTAGGGCATCTGTTCCGGCTGCACCAGATTGCGGAAGCGCACCTCCGCCGGATCCATGTCCAGGTCCTGGGCCACCCGGTCGATGATGCGTTCCCACAGGTAGCACATGCCGGGCTTGCCGATGCCCCGGTTGGGGATGACCGGACAGCGGTTGGTGACCACCGAGTAGCCGTCCATGCGGATGTTCTGCACCTTGTAGGTGTTGCTGAGGTTGTTGAGCTTGTTGGTGAAGTGGATGGTGAGCGTGCTCACGGAGCCGCCCACGTCGTCGATTTCCTTGAAGCGCAACCCGGTCACGGCGCCGTCGTTCTTCACCGCCGCTTCGACGTCGAACTCCTGCTCGCAGGCGTGGCCCGCGGCCATCATGTGCTCGCTGCGATCCTCGATCCACTTCACCGGCCGGCCCGACTTGATGGCCAGCAGCGCCACGATCACCACGTACTTGCGGATCAGATGGATCTTCTGTCCGAAGCCGCCGCCGATATCCGGGATGATGACCCGGATGTCGTCCAGACCCAGGGCGTCCCGCAGCGCGTCGTAGATGTTCTCCGGCACCTGGGTGTTGGTGCGCACCGTGAGCTTGCGGCTGAAACGGTCGAAGGAGGCGATGCACGCCAGCGGCTCCAGCGGCGTCGAGCTGTAGCGGTGAATCTTGAGGTTCTCCCGCACCACCCGGTCCGCTTCCCGAAAGGCGGTCTCGGTATCGCCGTATTCCAGGGACCCTTGCCAGGCCACGTTGGAACCCAGTTCTTCATAGATGAGCGAAGGATTCTCGCCGGCCATGGGCTGGTGCACGTCGCTGACGGCCGGCAGGATATCGTAGTCCACAGTGATGGATTCGAGAACGTCCTCGGCCGTGCTCCGGTCCCTGGCCGCCACCGCGCCCACGGGCTCGCCCACGTAGCGGACCTTGTCCACCGCGCCGGCGTATTCCGCCACGGGCTGCTTCAGGCCGGCGGCGTAACGTCCCGGCCGAAACGGTCGGGTGTCCCGCTTCACGTCCTCGGGGGTCACCACGGCGAACACGTCCTGGCGGCTCCTGGCGGCCTCGGCGTCCACCCCGAGAATGCGCGCATGGGCGTGGGGACTGCGTAGGAACACCGCCTGCAGCATGCCGGGCTCGGTAAAGTCGTCGGTGTACCGGCCCTGGCCGGTTACGAGCCTCGGCCCCTCCTTGCTGCGCGTGGCGAGGCCGACGTATTCGTTCGGATTCGAGCTAGCCATTGTTGATCCGTCCTGCGGCTTCCTTCACCGCGGCCACGATCTGCACGTACCCGGTGCACATGCACAGATTCCCGGCCAGACCCTCGCGGATCTCCTCCTCGCTGGGGTCCGGGTTTCTGCCCAGCAGAGAGTGGGCCGCCATGACCATTCCGGGCGTGCAGTATCCGCACTGGAAGCCGTAGTTCCTGATGAAGGCTTCCTGGACCGGGTGCAGCGTGTCGCCCTCCGCCAACCCCTCGACGGTGGTGATCTCCCTGCCGTGGGCCTGCACCGCGAACATCAGGCACGACTTCACCAGCGTGCCGTCCAACTCCACGGTGCACGCGCCGCATTCCCCGACAATGCAGCCAATGTGGGTGCCGGTGAGGCCGAGGGTCTCCCGCAGGAAATAGGAAAGGAGCTGGCGCGGCTCCACCTCCTCCTCGTACAACCGTCCGTTGACGGTCACCCGGACTGTCTGTTTCATGGCGTAATCTTCGTTCCGGGCGCCGGGTCCCGACTCGACCGTAGGGAAGATGGGGTGGGCAAGGCGCGACCACGAGCCGTGGCTGCTGTCACGCGAGGAGAAACACCGCAGCCGACGGCACAAAGGGCCGGCAGATTTCCCATGGTTTGTTCAGGACACGGCACGGGTGTGTTCGGATCGTGCTCCCGGGCGTTCCGGGCTGCTGATCGTCGTCCATAAGTCAGGGCGCGGTCCAATGGCCGGCCGCGCCCCGGAGCTACGCAAGGAGAAGTTCATAGCGGGGAGGCCGCGGTGCTGTCAAATCACCTGCGCCCCGCCCGCTTCTTCGCCCACGGTGCGTTGCGCCACACCGCGATCCGGTATCCCAGCAGCACCGCGAGCACGCCGGCGAAGATGAGCGGCTCCCGCAGGTCGGCCTTCACCAGCCAGAGGAAGTGAACCACCCCGGCGATCGCCGAGAAGTACACCAGGCGGTGAAGCTGCTGCCAGCGGCGGCCGCCGAGCCGGCGGATCATGCCGGCGGTGGAGGTGGCGGCCAGCGGCGCCATCAGCGCGAAACCCACGGATCCCGCGGTGATGTACGGTCGCTTGACGATGTCCGCGATGATGGCGGCGGGGTCGAAGAAGTGGTCCAGCACGACGAAGGTGGAAAGGTGCAGACAGGTGTAGAAGAAGGCGAACAGCCCCAGCATTCGCCGTAGCCTGATGAGACCGGCGTATCCGGTGATCCGCCGGAGCGGCGTCACCGCCAGCGTGATCATCAGGAAGACCAACGCGAAAGTGCCGGTGGTGTGGGTGATGAACTCCACCGGATTGGCGCCGAGCCCGCCGGTGAAGAGCCCCACCGTCAACCGCATCACCGGGATCAGGGACAGCGCGAAGACGAGAATCTTGAGCCGAATAATCGGCTTGATCCGGTCGAAGGGCTTCATGGAAGTCTATGGGCGGCGGTATCCCGGACGAGCGGGCGGACCGGGTCCGTCAATACAGCTTCGTCAGGTCCATCCCCTTGTACAGGTGGGCCACCTGCTCCTCGTAGCCGTTGAACATGAGCGTCTTGCGTCTGAAGAAGTCGCCGATGCGGCGCTCGCTCGCCTGGCTCCAGCGAGGATGGTTCACCGTGGGGTTCACGTTGGAGTAGAAACCGTACTCCTGGGGCGCCGCGATGTTCCAGGCCGTGGGCGGCTCCTGCTCCACGAAGCGTATCCTGACGATGGACTTGATGCTCTTGAAGCCGTACTTCCACGGCACCACCACGCGGATGGGCGCGCCGTTCTGATTGGGCATCACCTCGCCGTAGAGTCCCACCCCGAGGATCGTCAGCGGATTCATGGCCTCGTCCATGCGCAAGCCCTCGACGTACGGCCAGTCGAGGATGGCCCGGCGCTGGCCGGGCATCTGCTCGGGATCGTGGAGCGTGACGAACTGGAGGTACTTGGCGTTGGCGGTGGGTTCCACCGCCTTGATCAGGTGGCTCAGTTCGAAGCCGATCCAGGGGATCACCATGGACCACGCCTCCACGCACCGCAGCCGGTAGACCCGCTCCTCCAGCGGCATCTTCAACAGCTCGTCGATGTCGAAGGTCCTGGGCTTGTGCACCTCGCCCTCCACCACGACGGTCCACGGCCGGGTCTTGAGGCTGTCGGAATACCGCTTGGGATCCGACTTGTCGGCGCCGAATTCGTAGAAGTTGTTGTAGCTCGTGATGTCCTCCAGCGACGTCTGCGGCTCGTCCGTGGAGAAGGCGCTCTTGCCGACGCCCGTGAGCTTCGCGGCGCCCCGGGCTTCGCCCGGGAGGCCGAGCAGGCCGGGAACCAGCAGACCCGAGCCGATCCCGGCGGCGCCCAGCGACGCGGTGCGAATGAACTGTCGCCGGTTCAGGTACAGTTCCTTGTCCGTGATCTCACGGCTCTTGATGTCGTCGGGCCTTTTGATCAGCATGAGCGTCTTCCTTTCCTTTCCAGGACACCGAGGGCATCCGGTGCCGCACGGGCCGACAGGTGAATCCGGCGTCCCGCCAATCTTCGGTCCGTCACTTCATTCAAGCCTATCTACAATGTGGCGTCGAAGACTTCCATTGTCAAATTCAGGCGGCTCATCGGACCGCTTTGCGGCGCAACCCGGTCGCGGTGGTGTTATACTGTCGCCATGCGCTTCTTCAATACCGAAGGTCCGGTCCGCCCCGACAAGCATTACCGCATTCCGCCGCTGGAACGGGTGAATCTCGACGACCTGCTTGCCCTGGTCAGCGCTGAAAAGTACTTCGTCCTCCATGCGCCGCGGCAGACGGGCAAGACCTCGGCCTTGCTGGAATTGCGGGAGCTGCTGAACCGCGGCGCCGAGGGCGACTATCGCTGCGTGTATGTGAACGTCGAGACCGGGCAGGCTGCGCGCGAAGACGTGGGCGCGGCGATGCGCGCCATCATGGGCGAGATGGCCTCCAGGGCACTCTCGTCGGGCGACGAGTTCCTGGACCAAGCCTGGTCCGACATCCTGGTGAAATTCGGTCCCCACGGCGCTCTCCGGGAGGCGTTGACTCGCTGGTGCCAGGCGGACCCCGCGCCGCTGGTGCTGCTGATCGACGAGATCGATTCCCTGGTGGGCGACACGCTGCTGGCCGTGCTCCGCCAGTTGCGGTCCGGCTACGACCGGCGGCCCGAGGGGTTTCCGCACAGCGTAGTGCTGTGCGGCGTGCGCGACGTACGTGACTACCGCATCCGGTCGGGATCGCAGAACGAGGTGATCGCCGGCGGCAGCGCCTTCAACATCAAGGCCGAGTCGTTGCGCCTCGGGGACTTCACGGAAGCCGAAACGCGCACCCTGCTGGCCCAGCATGCCGATGAAACCGGGCAGGCATTCACCCCGGACGCGCTGGCGACGGTTTGGCGGCAGACCCGGGGGCAGCCGTGGCTGGTGAATGCTCTCTGTCACCAGGCCTGCTTCCGTAGCGGGGCCGGACGCGACCGCTCCCGCGCGATCACCGACGACGACGTTCTCGACGCCCAGGAGCAGCTCATCCTGCGCCGGGAAACCCACCTCGACCAGCTCGCCGACAAGCTCCAGGAAGACCGCGTGCGCCGCGCGGTCGAGCCGTTGCTAAGCGGTGACGGCGGGGGCGAATTCTCGACCCGCGACCTGGAGTACGTGCGCGACCTCGGCCTGATCGCCTGCGACGCTCCGTTGCGCATGGCCAACCCCATCTACGCCGAGGTGGTGCCGCGAGAGCTTATCTACGCCGCCCAGGCCGGGCTGGTGCAGGATCCCGCCTGGTACGTGGACGCCGGGGGAGGCCTCGACGTCGACAAACTGCTCGCCGCCTTCCAGGCGTTTTTTCGGGAGCACTCGGAGCACGGGTTGGGGCGCTTCGACTACGCTGAAGCCGGTCCGCAGCTTATCCTGCAGGCGTTCCTGCAGCGGATCGTGAACGGCGACGGCCGCATCGAACGGGAATACGGCTTGGGAAGGGGACGTACCGATCTGCTCATCGTCTGGCCCCCTCAAGGAGGCCGGGTGGCGCCGGAATCCACTGCGGCCAGATTCGTGATCGAATGCAAGGTTGTACACAAGAGCCTGGAACAGACCGTCCGCGAAGGCCTGGAGCAGACCGCGGGCTACATGGACCGTTGCGCCGCGCAGGCAGGCCATCTCGTCGTCTTCGATCGCAGTGAGGACAAGCGTTGGGGCGAAAAGATTTTCCGCCGCGAGGAATCCCTGCACGGGCGAACGATTATCGTGTGGGGGATGTAAGCACCCCCTGAGTCTTCCCGTCGATTTCAGGAAGCGCTGGAACAGAAAGCATCTGAAACGGAAAGCACTCGGGAAACTGGCGACAAATGGATCGTGTGGTCGTTTCGTAGTAGATTCTCCCGTTCTCCGGGAATCCTGCGAGAGAGTCCTGCGATGGAGGAATCGTGATGCATGAGAAGATCGTCTATCTGAACGGCAGCTTCGTGCCCGAGAGCGAGGCCAGGGTGTCGGTGCTCGACATGGGGTTCCATGCCGGCGACGGCGTCTATGACGTGACCCGCACTTTCCGGCACGTGCCGTTCAAGCTCAAGGAGCACAACGACCGGCTGTTCCGGTCCTTGAAGTATACCCGGATCGACTGCGGCCTGTCGCCGGAAGAGATGGAAGCGGCGGTGCTGGAGGTGATCGAGCGCAACCGGGACCTCCTGGGTCCGGACGACGACTATGCCGTGTGGCAGGTGGTGAGCCGGGGTCAGCGCTCTTCGAAGGGGCCCCGCACCAACACGAACGCCACCGTGGCCATTTATTGTCTCGACGTGGACTTCACGGGGTTCTGCCGCTACTATGTCGAGGGCGTCACCGTCGTGGTGCCGGCCACCCGGCGGATTCCGCCCCAGTGCCTGGAGTCCAAGGCCAAGATCACCAACAAGATGAACCACATCATCGCGACCTTCGAGGCCAGGCAGGCGGACCCCAGGGCCATCCCCCTGATGCTGGACCTGGACGGCAACATCGCCGAGAGCAACGCCCACAACTTCTTTGCGGTGGCCGGCGGGAAGATCTACACCCCGGGCTCCAAGAACGTGCTGGGGGGCATCACCCGGGCCGTGCTCGGGGAACTGGCGGAACGGCTGGACATGGAGGTGGAGGAGGCCAACCTGACGCCTTACGATTGCCTGAACGCGGACGAGGCTTTCCTCACCAGCACCAGCCCCACCATCGTGCCCATCAAGAGCATCAACGGCGTCGGCTTCGGACGGGACGTCCCCGGCGGCGTAACCCTGCGGCTGCTCAAGGGCTGGACCGATCTCGTGGGCGTGGACATCGTGGCCCAGGCCCTGAACCATATGGAAGGGGAGGAGAAGGAAGCGCTGAGCGCCGCGTGGAACGAGAAGCAGGCGTCGCTGGGGCTGTAGTGTCAGCGGTCACGCGCCCGGCAAACGGGCGAACTGTCGCAGCCCGCAAGGGGCGAGAGGCGAGGGTGGCTGCGACCATGCGCTCGGGCAACGGGCTGAAGCATTACCTCTACATCGCCCTTGCCGGTCTGACCATGGGAGCGGCGGACGTCGTTCCCGGAGTCTCCGGCGGCACCATGGCGTTCGTCATGGGCATCTACGAGGACCTCGTGGACGCCCTCGAATCCTTCAACTGGCGGGTGCTGAGCCTGGTGATGCGGCTGCGCCTTGGTGTTGCGGCGGCCGCCGTTCCCTGGCGGTTCCTGGTGGTGTTGGGCGGCAGCATCGCCGCGGCCGTCCTGGTCCTGGCCGGTCCCGTCGGCTGGCTGCTGGACCACCAGCCGGTTCCGCTGTTCGCCTTCTTCCTCGGCCTGATCCTGGCGAGCATCTTCACGGTGACCGCGCAGTTGCGCTGGTCCGTGACCGCGGTGCTGTGCCTGCTGTTGGGCGCCAGGGTTGCCTGGTGGCTGCTTGGGCTGGTTCCCATGACCATGCCTCACGATGCCGCGACGCTCTTCCTCAGCGGCATGGCCGCCATCACCGCGATGATCCTGCCCGGCATCTCCGGCTCCTTCATCCTGCTCGTCCTGGGTCAGTACGAATACGCCATCGACGCGGTCCGTGACCGGGATTTCCCCGCTCTCCTGCCTTTGGCCGCCGGAGCCGTGTTCGGCATTCTCGCGTTCGTGCGGGTCCTGAGCTGGCTGCTGCGCCGATACCGTCAGGTCACCATCGCCCTGCTCATCGGTTTCATGGCCGGGTCGCTGAGAAGGATCTGGCCGTTCAAGGCGACGGTGCCAGGCCACGGGGAGGCGCCGTCCCTCCGCGAGGTCAACGTGCTGCCGGAGCTCGACGGCGCCTTCTGGCTCGCGTTCGGTTTGTGCGTCCTGGGATTCCTCCTGGTGCTCGGCCTGAACCGGATGGCCCGGGTCAGGGAAGCCGGAGATCGACAACCGCGAGCGGAGGAACATCCGTGAGCAATCCGAATCCGCTGTGGATCGAGAACTACATCTGGGGCATCGCCGACGACGTCCTGCGCGACCTCTACGTGCGCGGCAAGTACCGCGACGTGATCCTGCCGATGACCGTGCTGCGCCGACTGGACGCCGTGCTGGAGGAAAGGAAGCAGGCGGTGCTCGACATGAAGGCGATGCTCGACAAGGCTGGCGTGGTCGAGCAGAACTCGGCTCTGCGGCAGGCGGCGGGGCAGTCGTTCTACAACACCTCGAAGTTCACATGGCTCGCACCATACGAGGGGTAGTGATGGCGGGTAACTGGCGTACGAATCTCAAAGATTTCGTTGGCAAGCGATTAGTATACCGCTTGCCGTTGCCGCTGCGAGAATTTCTACTCCCGAGGTATAACTTTCTCATTGAACCCGCGCAACTGTCCTGTCTCGTCAGGCTGATCGAAGAGACCCGTTGTACCTCTGGGGGGGGGGGGGGGGAGTATCTGTGAGATTGGTGTCAATAGAGGTTACACGTCGATCTTTCTACTCGAACACATGCGCCGCACCTCAAATCCTGCTCAGGTCATACTCGTCGATACATTCAGCGGCTTTACCCAGAGTTCCATCACCCATGAAGTGGTACATCGCGGTAAGAAGAAGTCTGACATCGACAAGTTCAAGCATCACTCTCCCACGCATTTCGAGAAACATCTTCGTCGGCTCGGATATGACAACTTCAGAATTGTAAGGGGAGATTGCGCTGACGTGAGTTGGGAGGAAGTTGGACCCATCGCCGTTGCTCTTCTCGATGTTGATCTGTACCTGCCTACCAAGCATACACTTGAGAGGATGTGGCCGCACGTTGTGCCCGGGGGTTATTGCCTCGTCGATGACTGCAAGGAAGGTGGCCCGTGGGACGGCGCATGGCAAGCATATTCCGAATTCATCGAAGAACACGACATGCCGTTTATGCAGGTCGGAACCAAGGGTGGCCTACTCAAGAAGGCTTAAAGTCAGCTGTCAAGACCTTAAACCAGGAAATTCCGTTCGCGAAAGCGAAAATTCGCTATCGCCCAAACCTCACATCCTGCACAGCCGCAGGTACGCGTCGGCGTAGCGTTCGCCGAAAACCCGTAGCGAGCGGGCGTCGAAGTGCAGGTTGTCGCCCTTGTCGGTGAGGTCCTCGGCGCTGACGAAGGCGCAGCGGGGGAGGGCGTCCGGGGCCTTCCGCAGTTCGGCGTTGACGGTGCGGAAGTGAGGGAAGTCGGGCCTTTTTTCGAGGTAGCTGCCCAGTTCGCCCACGACCACCGGCAGTGAAGGCGCGTCGAGGCGTTCTCTCAGCGTCGTGACCATGGTGCTGAATCGGCTGGAGTAGCTGGAGGCGTCTGCGTCGGACCTGGAGTCGTGCTCGCCCTGATGCCACAGGATGGCGCGGAGGGCGCCGTCCCGGGTGGCTTGGCGGGCGGCGGTCATGGCGCCTTCGTAGAGGTCGGCGCCGGGCATCCACCTTGCGAGCGGGGTCGAGCCGACGGCGCGCGGCACCAGGCCGATTTCCAGGCCAGGGTCCGTCGCCAGCACCGATCGGGCGAAGCTCATGGCCAGCCCGACGCCGGCGGTGGGCCGGTCATGGTGAAGGGGCTCTTGGGCGACGGTCCAGGCGCCGTCCTGGAACACGCGGATACGCTCGTCGCGGATGGGCTCCACCTCTTCGAGGAGACCGCGGCCTGCCATGTTGGACTGGCCCATGAGGAGAAAGACGTGCATGGCTTGTCCTTGAATCGTTCTTCCACCGACGCGGGATGTCCGTGCTGCGACGTCGCGAGTGCGCATGGGCAGTCTCGATCCGTGAGTGCGTGAATATCCGGTGCGCAGCGATTTGTCCGGTGCGCAATGATTTCGGGCTACGAGGTCGCGGGTGCGTGTCGGCGGTCTCGGTCTCTAATAGGGCAGCCGCACCCCCGCGCCTTCCTCCATGGCCTTCTGATAGAGCCACGCGGCCAGCGAGATGTCCTGGTTCACCAGGCCGATGGCGCGCATGAAGATCCGTTCCCGGTCGTCCTCCCTGCCGGGAATCTTTCCCGACAGGATGTCCGGAAGTTCGGCGTAGACGTCGTCGGACGTGAGGAAGCCTTCCCGCAGCATTCGGTCGATATCCGACTTCTTCCTGCACTGGGCCCAACTGTCCACCACGAACTTGCCCATGTCCTTGTAGGCGGCGCTTTCCAGTTCCTGATGCTTGCCGATGGAGTAGACGACGGCCCCTTCGGTGATCCATTCCTGCTTGACGAAGGGCTCGGCGGTGGTGGTGGCGGAGACCACGAGGTCCGCGCCGTCCAGCGCCTGGGGGGCGGTGTCGCAAGGAAGGATGTTCAGGTCCAGCTCCTCGCCGACCTCCCGGGCAAAAGCTTCCCGGGTTTCGGGGCGGCGGGACAGCACCCGCACCTCCTTGAGGTCGAAGGCGCGCGCCATGACCGGTACGGTGGCCCGGGCCGTGTCGCCGACTCCCAGCATGGCCATGACCGACGCACCTTGGCGCGAGAGGCTCTGGCAGGATACGGTGGCGGCGGCGCCGGTCCTGACCGAGTGGCACCAGTCCTCGTCCATGATGGCGGTGACCTCGCCGCCTTGCCGGTCGCTCAGGATGAGGATGCGCCGGGGGCCCCGGGGCGGGCGCGACGGGTCCCGGCTCCCGCCCGCGGCCTTGATGGCGCGGAAGCGGAACCCGGCCGCGGCGTCCAGCGAGCAGCCGGTGACCCAGTACTGCCAGCCTTGCTCGGGCTTGACCGCCAGGTCCTCGGGCACGGACCAGCCCACGCGCCCGGCGCTGTGGTCCTGCAGCGCGGCCTTGACGATGTCGATGGCCTCGCCCAGGTCGAGCAGGCGCTTCACGTCGTCGTTGGACAGATAGAGGATTCCGTTGGCCATGGCGTCTTCCCGGCGGGGAGCCTTTTCCGCGCCCAGGTGGTTTCCCTCCGCTGGCGCGTGCGGGTCTGAAACGTCTGGAACCCGCCCTTGCACTTACATACTATTTCCAACTCCGAATCGCAGACACGACAGGCCGTGGGGGCGCTGTGTCGGCGTCACTCGATGACGTTGAGCCGTTCGGCGCCGGCGGTCAGCGGCTCGGCCCCGTCCGCGGTGATGAACACGTCCTCTTCCAGGTGGACCGAGGCGCCCGGGATGCGCACCTTGGGCTCGATGGCCAGCACCATGCCCGCCTCCACGGTCCGGATCTCGGCCTCGCTGATGGACGGGGGTTCGGCCCGGGCCATGCCGATGCCGTGCCCGATGCGTTTGGGGCTGGCGACTTCGGGGTACCCGTTCTTCTTCAGCTCGGCGTTGGCCGTCCGTGGGATCTCGGCGATAGGAGTTCCCGGTCGCATGATCTTGATGCATTCCTCGATCAGATGCAGCGCCAGCCCGTGCTCCCGGGTCTGGTCGGCGCTCGGGGCGCCGAAGATCGCCATGCGGGTGATGTCGCCGTAGTAGCCCTCGTAACACGCGCCGAAGTCCGCGATCAGGCGATCGCCTTTCTCGTAGCGCCGTTCGTCGTACTTGGTGGAGGCATTCAGCATGAGGAAGCCGGGATGGCGCGGGTGGGCGCCTTCCTCGATCATGGCGATGTAGAGGCGTTCGGCCACTTCCCGCCGGGTGATCCCGGCCCTGAGGTCGGGCAGGATGCGGTCGAAGGCACGCACGGAGATGTCGCAGGCCTGCCGCATGTTCTCCATTTCCCGTGGGCTCTTGTAAAGCCGCTGCTCGGTGAGCGCTGCGGATCCGTCCTCGATCCTGGCCTTGGGCAGCGCTTCGGTGAGCTGCGTGAGATAGTTGACCGGGAAGCCCAGCCGCTGGTCGTCGTCCAGCTCGAAGCCCACCTTGGCGGAACCATAGCCCATGTCGGTCAGGAACCCGCTCAGCATCTCCCGCGGAAAGGGCACGTCCACGTAGCTGCGCACCTCGCCGAACCACGGCAGGGCCTCCGCCTTGGCCTTGTTGTTGCCGTACACCAATGCGAAGGGCTTGCCCTCCCTGGGGATGAAGCAGATCTCGGGCCGCATCAGGTGGTCGAACTGGTAGCTGACCAGGCCGGTGAAGTACCAGAAGTTGTCGCGGGCCGACGCCACGACGAGGTCCAGCCCGTCCCGCTCCATGAGCCGCTGAATCTGCTGGTGACGTGATTCGTACTCTTCCTGTGGAAACGGTGCCTCGATCATCCGGGAGCCTCCGGGTTGGGGTTGCGGCGGAAAGCGGGGAGCATACCAAGGTGCGTTGGGCGCCGCAAATCTGCCGGCGAGGGGTGTGGCGGGCGCGGCGCCCCGGCCCCGCCGGCCCGTGCTTCCCGCCTTCGCGGGAATCACGGATTGTCCATTCGTACCCCGAAGTTGGCGTTTCGACACACTCTGTTTCGCGGGAATCACGGAATCCGGCATTGCCGGGCGGTCAGAACTCCGCGAAGCCCGGGACCCGGGGAAAGGGGATGACGTCGCGGATGTTTCCCAGGCCGGTCATGAACTGGATCAGGCGCTCGAAGCCGAGGCCGAAGCCGGCGTGGGGGGCGGAGCCGTAGCGCCGCAACTCCAGGTACCACCAGTACTCGTCCTCGGGCAGGCCGCACTCGTTGATCCTTTGCCGGAGCTGATCGAGACGGTGCTCCCGCTGCGAGCCGCCGATGATCTCGCCGATCCTGGGCACCAGCACGTCCATGGCCGCCACCGTCCGCTCGTCATCGTTGAGATACATGTAGAACGCCTTGATCTCCCTGGGATAGTCGGTCACCATCACCGGCCGGCCCACGTGTTCTTCCACGAGGTACCGCTCATGCTCGCTCTGGAGGTTGACGCCCCAGGACACCGGATACTCGAAGGAGCGCCCGGAACGTTCGAGTATCGCCACCGCCTCGGTATAGGTCATGCGCTCGAAGGGCTGGTCGACGATGCTGGCGAGAGTCTCCAGCACCGTCTTTTCGATGCGCTGGTTGAAGAAGGCCATGTCGTCGGGACAGCTTTCCAGCACGCCCCTGGCGAGGTGCTTGAGAAACGCCTCGGCCAGGTCCATGTTCCCCTGGATGTCGCAGAACGCCATTTCCGGCTCCACCATCCAGAACTCCGCCAGGTGCCGGCTGGTGTTGGAGTTCTCCGAGCGGAACGTCGGCCCGAAGGTGTAGACCTTGCTCAGGGCCAGGGCGGCGATCTCCGCTTCGAGCTGCCCGGACACCGTGAGCCGGGCCTCCCTGCCGAAGAAGTCCCGTGAGTAGTCGACGGCGCCGGATTCGGTGCGCGGCGTCCGGTCGGGGTCCAGGGTGGAGACCCGGAACATCTCGCCGGCGCCCTCGCAGTCGGAGAGGGTGATGATGGGCGCGTGGAGGTGGATGAAGCCGCGTTCCTGAAAAAACCCGTGGATGGCGTAGGCGGCGGCGTTCCGCACCCGCATCACCGCGCCGAAGGTGTTGGTGCGCATGCGCAGGTGTCCGAGGGTGCGCAGGAACTCGAAGCTGTGGCGTTTTTTCTGGAGCGGGTAGTCGTCGTCGGCGTGACCCACCACCTCGACCTGCTCCGCCTGTATCTCGTAGCGCTGCCCTTTGCCCGGCGATTCCGCCAGTCGGCCCGCCACGCGCACGCAGCAGCCGGTGGTGAGCTGGCGGATCTCGGCCTCGTAGTTGGCCAGCTCCGGTGCGGCCACCGCCTGGATCCCGGACAGGCACGACCCGTCGGAGAGGTCGAGGAAAGAGACGTTCTTGCTGTGACGGACGGTTCGCAGCCACCCCTCCACGGTCACGTCCGTGTCCGAGGCGCCGCCGTCCAGCAGGTCCTTGATACGTTCCTTCGTCATGGCTCTTCATCGCCTCCTTTCCGGTGTTAGAGCCCCACGCGCAGGATCAACCGCAACGCCAGGAGCGTAATGACCCACTTGAGGATCTTCCGGAACAGCGCCTCCGGGACCCGCGCGCGCCAGCGGGTGCCCACGTAGGAACCGAGGGTCGCGCTCAGGATCATGCCTGCCATCAGGTAAAGGTACGGCGCAAAGGCGAATCCGAGCAAGAAGAACGTCGTCACCTTGATGACGTGCACCGCGGTCATTTGCACGGCGTGCGTGATCACCAGACGATCCCGAGGCAGGTCCTCGCGCATCAGAAAGGGCATGCTGAGAGGTCCCACCACCCCGACGAACAGCGAGAGGAAGGTCTGCAACGCACCCAGGATGCCGAACCGGCCCGGGATCCGCGGGACGTTCCCGAAAGTGGGCGCCCAGGTGATGATCAGGATGAAGGAGCCGAGGATCACCGGCAGGTGGTCGGAACGGATGTCCACCAGCACCATCGAGCCCAGGGACGCGCCCAGCACCGCGCCCACGAGAAACGGCGCGAAGAACGACCATACCACGTGGCGCAGGCCGAACAGCGTCCGTGTGAGGTTGCTGAAGATCTGCACCATGCCGTGCACCGGGATGATGGCGAACGTCGGAATAAGGCCCGGCATGACCGAGATGAGCAGGATGCCGCCGCCGAGACCCACCACCGCGGCGGTGGTGGAGGCGACGAAGGTCATGAAGATGAGGAAGAGGTCCGTCACGGGCGAACGCAGGACACTGCGCTAGACGTGGGTCAGCGGTACATCAGAAAACCCCTCACCCCGGCCCTCTCCCAGAGGGAGAGGGAGGTCGGAGGGTGACCCTCTCCCGGAGGGAGAGGAGGTCGGAGGGCGGCCCTCTCCCGGAGGGAGAGGGGGTCGGAGGGCGGCCGGCGTCCACGAAGAGGAATGTCGGAGAGCGGCCGAACGGGCTCCGTTTCCCTGCCTGTCGCCACGATGCGCCAAATTCGACGGGCTCCTACTTGCGGTCCGTGTCGGCTTCCCGCCGCACGGGATTGCGCAGCGTGCCGATGTGACTGATCTCGACGGCCACCACGTCGCCGTCCTTCATGTTCTCGGTGGCGCCGTCCGTGCCCATCCAGAGCACGTCCCCCGGCGCCAGGGTCAGGTAGCGGCTCATGGCGCTGATGTAGCGGGCCACGCCGAAGATGGCGTCCTTGACGTCGTACTCGCCCACCACCCGCTGGTTGAGGGTGATGGTGACGTGCAGTTCGTCAGGATCGAGGTCGGTGACGATCCAGGGGCCCATGGGCTTGAAGGTGTCGGTGTTCTTGGCGCGCCACAGGGTGCGGTCCGACTTCTGCCAGGTCCGCTCGCTGACGTCGTTGCCGATGGTGTAGCCGAAGACGTAGTCCAGCGCCTCGTCCTCCGGCACGTCCCGGCACCGTCTGCCGATGACCGCCACCAGTTCGCCCTCGTACTGGACCAACTCCGAGGCGTCGTGCGGGATGACGATGGGGTCTTCGTGGGGCACGAGCGCATTGACGGCGCGGTAGCCCACGTCGGGCTTGGCGGGGAACACCGGCTCCTCGCCACGCATCTTCGCGGCAAAGGTCACGTGCTCGCGGTAGTTGACCCCGGCGGCGTAGAAGGTCGGCGGCACCACGGGCGCCAGCAGCTTGACCTCGCTCAGAGCATGGGTTTCGCCGGTGACGGTGTAGTTCTCGAACGGGCTGCCCGCGATCACGGTTACGGTGTCCGCATCATCGAGGAGGCCGAAAGCCGTCCTGTCCTCGCATTGGAATCTGCACCACCGCATCCAAGGTCTCCTTCCCGGGTCAGCCTTCGTCCGCAACCACCCAGTGGTCCATGAAGGCGCTCACCCGCATCCGCTCCAGGTTGTCGCGGGATGCGCAGACCTTCAGGATCATCTCGCATTGGCGCGGGGAAAGACGCGCGGCCAGGTGGCGCTCGAATTTCTCCTGCAAGAGCGGCACGCCCTCGCTCCGCCGCCGCCGGTGGCCGATGGGGTAGGGCACCTCCACACGCGCGCTGGATGCGCCGTCCTTGAAGTGCACCTGGACGGCGTTGCCGATGGCCCGCTTGTCCGGATCCATGTAATCCACCGTGAACTGCGGGTTCTCCCGGACCTCCATCTTGTCCCGCAATGCATCGATGCGCGGGTCCCGGGCCACCTCGTCCTCGTAGTCCCGCGCGGTGAGCCGGCCGTGGATCAGCGGCACCGCAACCATGTACTGGAGGCAGTGGTCCCGGTCCGCGGGATTGTCCAGCGGTCCGGTCTTGTCGATGATCCGGGCGCCGGCTTCCTGGGTCTCGATGACGATGCGCTCGACGTCCTCGATCCGGTCCCTGACCGCGTCGTGGAGCTCCAGCGCCGCCTCCACTGCGGTCTGGGCGTGGAACTCCGCGGGAAAGGAGATCTTGAACAGCACGTTCTCCATGACGTAGCTGCCGTAGGGTTGGCTGAACGAGAACGGCCGGCCCTTGAACAGCACGTCATAGTAGCCCCAGCCCTTGGCCGACAGCGCCGATGGATAGCCCATCTCTCCCTGGAGCGCCATCAGCGCCAGCCGTACGGCGCGGCTGGCGGCGTCGCCCGCGGCCCAACTCTTGCGCGAGCCGGTATTGGGCGCGTGGCGGTAGGTCCGCAGGGCGCCGCCGTCGATCCAGGCGTTGGACAAGGCGTTCACCACCTGTTCCTGGTCGCCGCCGAGCATGGCCGTCACCACCGCGGTGCTGGCCACCCGCACCAACAGTACGTGGTCCAGGCCGACCCGGTTGAAGCCGTTCTCCAGCGCGATGACGCCCTGGATCTCGTGGGCCTTGATCATGCCCGTCAGCACGTCGCCCACGGTGACGCCGCGGTTGTCTCCGGCGCGCCGGTCGAGGTAGTCCGCCACCGCCAGGATGGCGCCCAGGTTGTCGGAGGGGTGTCCCCATTCGGCGGCCAGAAAGGTGTCGTTGAAATCGAGCCAGCGGATCATGGCGCCGATGTTGAAGGCGGCCTGGACCGGTTCGAGTTCGTAGGCGGCGCCGGGCACCCGCGCGCCCCCCGACATGACCGCGCCGGGCACCACCGGTCCCAGCAGCCGGGTGCAGGCCGGGAACTCCAGCGCCGCCAGGGCGCAGCCCAGGCTGTCCATGAGACACAGGCGCGCCGTCTCCCGGGCCTCGTCCGAGAACCGCCCGCCGGAGAGGGCATAGGCGGCCATGTCGGAGAGAACGGCGTCGGGCCGAGGTCGCTGCGCGTTGCGCACGGAAGAGTCGGTCATGGCGGGAGCCGGATCCGGAGGTATCCGGAGACTATTCCTTGCTGAACAGGGCGTCCAGCTTCTCCTCGTAGTCATGGTAGCCCAACACGTCGTAGAGCTGCTCGCGGGTCTGCATCCGCTCCGTCAGCCCGCTCTGGGTGCCGTCCTCGCGGATCGTGCGGTAGACGTCCACGGCGGTTCGGCTCATGGCGCGAAACGCCGACAGCGGGTAGAGCACGAGCCCGACTCCGGCCGCTCGCAACTCGTCCACGTCGAACAGCGGCGTGCGGCCGAACTCGGTCACGTTGGCCAGCACCGGCACCTCCACGCCCTGACAGAAGGCGCGGTAGTCCTCCAGCGTGTGCACCGCTTCCGGGAAGATCATGTCCGCCCCCGCCTCCACGTAGCGGCGCGCCCGTTCCAGGGCGGCCTCCCGTCCCTCGTTGGCGAAGGCGTCGGTGCGGGCCATGATCACGAACTGGTCGTCGGTCCGGCCGTCGGCGGCCGCCTTGATGCGGTCCACCATCTCGCCGGCGGGAACGATCTGCTTGTTGGGGCGATGGCCGCACCGTTTGGCCTGGACCTGGTCCTCCATGTGGACCGCCGCGGCCTGGGCCCGGATCATCTCGCGTATGGTGCGGGAGATGTTGAAGGCCGTGCCCCAGCCGGTGTCCACGTCCACCAGCAGCGGCAACGGACTCGCCGCGGTGATCCGCCGCACGTCTTCGAGCACGTCGTTCAGGGTGGTGATGCCGAGGTCGGGCTGGGCGAAGGAGGCGTTGGCAACGCCTGCTCCGGACAGGTAAAGGGCACGGAAGCCCTGTCGCTGGGCCAACAGTGCGCAGTAGGCGTTGATGGCGCCGACGATCTGGAGCGGGCATTCCTCCCGCACCGCCCGCCGGAACCTGGCTCCTGCCGATCTCTCCTCTTCCATGTTCGGTTTCGTTCCCGTTTGTCGCCGTGCTCGCCGCAAGAACAAGTATCCGATGGCGATGGGCCTGTCAATTCTCGTGTCCCGACCCGGCTGGGCCGGAACCAGGTAACTGGTAGCGGCTTCGTGTGAATTTCCCCTTGGCCAAGACGGGGTCAGAAGTAGGACAGGTCGAGGGCGCCCAGCCGGTTCAGGTGGGTGATGTCGCCCCAGGTTTCCAGTCCCCAGATCCCGTCCTGGTACTTGAAGAGGTTGACGCTGGCGTTCTTGAAGGAGAAGCGCCGGGGCGCGTCCAGCGGGATGGCGAGGGTGTGCCGGAACAGGGCGCTCAGGACGCCGCCGTGGGTGACCACCATGATGATCTCGCCGGCATGTCGTTGCGCCAGATCCTCCAGGCACAGGATGTTTCGCTCGGTCTGCTGCCGAAAGCTCTCCCCCGACGGCACCGCGTGGTCGGCCCCGCCGTTGCGGTGCTCCTGATACTCGACGGGGAATCGCTCCCGGATCTCGTCGCCGTTGAGCCCCTGAAAGATGCCGAGGTTGCGCTCGCGCAGGCGGCTGTCGGCAACGACTTCATGACCGGTTCGCTCCGCGATGATGCGGGCGGTATCGAAGGCGCGGCCGAGGTCGCTGCTGTAGACCGCGTTGCAACTCTCGGCGGTGAACCGTTCGGACAGCGCTTCCGCCTGAGCGCGTCCCTTCTCCGTGAGTGTGCTGTCCAGGTGGCCCTGCCGCCGCCCCTCGATGTTCCAATGGGTTTCGCCGTGCCGCACCACGATGACGTAGGTTGCATCCATTCCGCCGATCCTAGCCGATGGACCTTGAAATTTCTATCGGAATGGGGGTAGGCGTGTAAGCAGACATTGCAGTGCATCAACCGTTCCCAAGGAGGCAACCCATGAGCGCGCAAACCTTTACCGTCAAGACTCCCTGCATCACCGGCGGCCGCAGCCACATGCCGCTGGTGCGGACCGACGTTCTGATGAGCGGTCTCAACTACTATGCGCCCGGCAGGAAGAACAAGCTTCATACCCATCCGGGTGAAGACCACATGTTCGTCGTGCTGGACGGGGAGGCGACGTTCTTCGACAAGGACGCGAACCGCACCGTGCTCGGGAAGGGTGAAGGGATCCTCCTGCCCGAAGGCCACTACTACCAGTTCGAGAGCACCGGCGACGCGCCGCTGGCGTTGCTGCGCTTCGCCGCCTACAAGGCTGATCGAAAAGACGTCCGGCGAGTCGATGCCTCGGGCGACAACGTCCGCACGGAAGACGAGATGGACTACGTGTGCGTCGACGGCGACCCCATCGAGGGACAGGAGTGGACGCTGGGCTGATGGGGAAGGGCGGACTCTGGCGCCTCGGTTTCCCATCTACGCCGCGACCATGGACTCCACCTTGAGCTCGTTCCTGTGCTGCTCGGCATGCCACAAGTCATAGCCGGACTGCATGTTCATCCATAGCTCGGAACTGGTGTCCAAGGCTATGGAGAGCCTCACGGCCATCTCGGGGCTAATCCCGGTGTGTTCGTTGACAAGCTCGGAAAGCGCCTTGCGAGAAACACCGAGATGCTTGGCAGCTTGGGTAATGGAGATGCCCAAAGGTGAGATCCACTGTCTCAGCAACACACCGCCAGGATGAGGGGGATTGTACATTCTCATGACTGTCTCCTAATGATGGTCCACGTAATCGACTGCTTCGGCGTGTCCGCCGATGAAACGGAAGTCCACACTCCAGTTCCTGGCGACATACACAGACCAGACATTGGCGCCACGAGGCTCCAATAGATGCAAGCGGAAATTGGGTGCTCCCATATCCCTGGGAGAAGTGGCCGCATCCAAAGTGGTCAGAATATCCCTGATCTGGTTGGCATGCCTGGGCTGAATCCCCTTCTTGCTGCCGGTCTCGAAAAACCCCTGCAGCCCTTTGTGTTTGAAGCCCCTGATCACATGACCTGGCATAACATGTCACGTGACAGGTTACAAGCGAAGGCGGTCCCTTGCGCCTTTGGAGAGGTGGACGGTACGGGTTCGGGTGGTGAGCCGTGCCGGGATCGAACCGGCGACCCTCTGCTTAAAAGGCAGATGCTCTACCTGCTGAGCTAACGGCTCGCGCTCGGCAATGCGGGAACAACGGCTGGATTCAAACAAGTTGCTCAGTGGAGTGTACCAGAGGGGCGCGGCGGCGGGCAAGCCGGATCAGGTAATGCCGGTAATGCCTGGTAATGCCTCCTCGTCACACAGGCCCCGATCTGATAGTCATGGCACTGTTCGTCATGGAAAGAGCGTCGTGACGCTTTGTAGGGGCGGGTTCGAACCCGCCCGCGTGGCGGCTGCCGCGCGAGAAGAAGCGACCCGGCCGACGACAGGAAGAACAAGCAGGTTTGCAAAGGTCGGTTAAAGGTATTCGTAAGCCGCGACACTGGATCGAGAGGGGAAACGCCAATGCTGCTGATCACCGACCCGGACGTGAAGCAGGTGCTCCGGGTAGAGGACATCATCGACGACATGGAGCGTGCCTTTGCCGAGGAGGCTCGGGGCATCGCGGTCAACAAGCCCCGTACCCGCTACAAGGTGCCGCCGGACCGCGATTCCGACGGCTACATGGCCAACATCATCCCCGGCGCGGTGCCGAGTTCCGGGGTCGCGGCGCTCCGCTATGACTCCATGGTGGTCCGGGAGCGGATGGTAGACGGTCTCAAGCGCATGGACTACCCGTACCCGGCGCGCCGGAGTTGGGGTTTCGTCCTGCTGTTCAGCCTGGAGACCGCCGAGCCCCTGGCCATTATCCACGACTTCAGCCTGTCCTCCATACGGGTCGGCGCCACCACTGGCGTGGCCACCCGTTCGCTGTCCCGGGAGGACAGCCGGGTGGTGGGGCTGTTCGGCTCGGGCAACGAAGCGGAGCAGAACCTGGCCGCCATCTGCGCGGTGCGGGACGTGCGGGAAGTACGCGTCTACAGCGTCACCCGCGAGCACCGGGAACGGTTCGCCATGGAGATGACCGGCAAGCTCGACATCCAGGTGCGTCCGGTGGACAATGCCAGGGCGGTGGTCGAGGGCGCGGACATCATCATGTGCGCCACCAACGCCAGCGCGCCGGTGTTCGACGGGGAGTGGCTGGCGCCCGGCCAGTTCGTCACCACCATCGTCAACAGCGACGGCGTGCACCGCCGCACCGAGGCGGACGCCGCCACCTTCACCCGGGCCGAGCTGATCGTCATCAACAACAAGGCGACGTCGCTTCACAACCAGCAAAGGGAGATGCTCGATCTCATCGACGAAGGAAAGATCGGCTGGGACAAGATATGCGAGTTGGGGGAGGTCCTCATCGGCAAGAACCCCGGGCGCAAGAACGACGATGAGATCATCTACTACAAGAGCAACACCGGCGTCGGCATTCAGTTCGCCGCGGCCGGCGCGGTGATCTACGAGGCCTGCAAGAAGAAGGGCCTGGGCCGGGAGCTCCCCACCGAGTGGTTCGGCGCCGACCTGGGCGAGTGGCTGGACAAGGGCTTTTCGCCGTCGCCGTAGGCCGCGCGTCGGTGCGCACCGCGTCCTTGTCGGAGGCCGGTTCCACCGGCCCGGTTCTTTCCAACAGCGCGAGGGTTGCATGGTCGTCGATTTCCAGCATCACTACGTTCCCAGGGAGCTCGCCAAGAAGCACGGGCTCTACTCCGAAGAGCCGTTGTTCGCCAAGCTGGATACGGGCGTGCCGCGGTTGACCATGCACGCCCGGCTCTACGACGCCGAGATGCAACTGCGGGACATGGACGAGGCCGGGGTGGATGTCTCGGTGCTCTCGTGCCTGCTGGGCTGGGACGCGACCGTCGAGGACAACCGCAGCATCAACGATTCCCTGGCCGAACTGCAACGCCGCTTCCCCGGACGCTTCGTCGGATTGGCCCAGGCGCCGCTCCTGGGCGGCCCGCCGGCAATGGCCGAGTTCGACCGGGCCATCGGCGAGTCGGGGCTCCACGGCGTCGCCGTCACCTCCCAGTTCCGGGGCCTGCCCCTGGACTCGGAGCAGTTCTATCCGTTCTACGAAAAGATCAGCGCCCTCGACGTGCCCATCTTCGTTCATCCGGCCATGGTCCCCGAGGGCTATGATCTGCTCATGGACTACGATCTGGCCCGCATCCTGGGGCGCGAGCTGGACCTGGCCGTGGCCGCCACCCGCATCGTGGCCGGAGGCGTGCTGGAGCGGTTCCCCGACCTCAAGTTCGTCATCGGCCACTTCGGCGGCGGTATCGCCGGCGTCAAGGACCGCCTCGTGGCCAAGGCCTACCGCTTCGGCACCCTGGACAAACCCTTTGAACACTACTTCGATATGCTCTATTTCGACATGGCCGGATTCGAAGGGGGCGCCACCGCCCTGGGCTGCGCGCTCCAGGGCATCAGGTCCGACCGGCTGGTGTTCGCCACCGACTACCCCCAGGACTTCACCGGGGTCAGCACCGACACGGGCAAGGGCATGACGGCCCTCCGGGACTACATCGACGCCATCCGGGGGCTGCGGTTGACCGACGCCGAGAAGGACGCGATCCTGGGCGGCACCGCGGCGAAGCTGCTGGGCCTGAAGCCATGACCGTTTACCCGCACCTCCCCCGCCCATCCACCCGCTGCCCGCTCCGCTAGCGGCCGGTATCGGCCGACGGCGCGATGCGGGCACGGGCGGGCTTGAAACCCGCCCCTGCATGGAACGCCGGGTTTCTGCGGCGCAGGCTGCTAGAACAGATCGGGAAACACGTCGTCGGGAACCTCCCGTCCGACTCCCCGGCTCACGGCTGCTTCGTAGACCTTCCCGGCCAAGGCTGCGAACTGGAGCCCGAAACCGACGCTGTTGTTGAAGCAGGTGATCTGCCCGGAATCGGTCCGCCCCGGATGGCGATTCAGCAGCAGGTCCGGCAGGTCGGGAGCCTTGGCCCAGTCGATCTCCACCGCGTCGCCCGGAGGATACCCCTTCTCGATATCCAGCAGGACCTGCCGCGGCAGCGGTCCGCGCGCGTTCTTGGCAACAAAGGTCGTCGGCCCCAGGTTCTCCCTGGAGTTGACCGCAAGGACGTCGAAGCGGCCGAAGGTCTCCGGCGCGATCTCACAGTGGCGCACCGAGCAGACGTACATCCCTGGCTCCAGCCAAGCGGTTTGGATTACCGGCGTGAGGGCGTTGGTTGCAATGACAACGATGTCGCTGCCGCGCACGGCTTCCTCGGCGCTGTCGACGGCCGCCATGTCCGGACAAGCCTCCCACCGAGCGTCCTCGACGAAACGCTCTCGATGCGCGCGGTTGGGACTGAACACTCGAATCGACTGGATCCCTTCGACGGCGTTCAGCATGGCGTCCACGTGCGCGCCGGCCATGAAGCCGGTGCCGAGCACGGCCAGGGTAGAGGCGTCCGTCTTCGCGAGATACCGTGCCGTCAGACCGGCGGCCGCCCCCACCCGCAGATTGCGTATGTGTCCTTCGCTGATGAGCGCAAGCAGATCGCCGGTCTCCAGGCTGAACAGCAGGAGCAATCCCCGGGTCACGCTGTGAGCCCGCCGGGTCCCCGGGGTCCGGTCGCGGCGGAAGTTGCCGTCGCGCTCCTGCCAGAAGAGCTTGTCCGTCAGGAATCGAATGGCGGCGTACCGTTGGGTGGCCGCGGACATGGTCTTCAGGCTGTGGGCGCCCGGCAGCGTGTTGCCGTCGCCGTCCACAAAGGAATCGGGCGTGAGCAGGTCGATTCGGGGACTGGTAATGGAGGCCCCCGTGCCGAGGTCCCGGTAGGCTTTCTCAAGAGCGGACAGGCTCATGTTCATATCGAGAAGTTGTTGCGCTTCGGTGTTGTCGATTGCGAGTATCATGAGAGCTCCGTTGGAAAAGGGGAGTAGCCGTTTCTCGGGTTGCTTCGCGGGCCGCGAGACTCAGTCCCTCACGTCCTGCACGAACCACTCGGTGGGCAGTTCGCGGCCGATCCCCCGATCCTTCGCGAGTCGATAGAGCCGTCCTCCCACCGAGGCGAACTGCAGGCCCTGGGTCCCGATGTTGATGAAGCAGGTGATCTCTTCCGGAGTGGAACGGCCGGGGACCCGCCCGGCGACTACTTCCACCAGCCTGGGGTACTGTTCCTCGTCGATGTGGACCCTGGACTTGGGGATCCGGGCCAGCTCCTCCGGCTGGCCCGCCGTGTATCCGGCGAAGTGAAACGGGCGGAAGTCCGTTTCCGCGCGTTTGCGACTCATGGTCTGGTCTCCCAGCCGCACGGTGACGTCGAACTTCTCCCATACCTTTGCCGCCGCGAACTCGCGCAAGTCCAGGTTGGTGACGTGCATGCCGGGCTCGATCCACTCGGGGTCGGTGAGCACGGGGACGATGGAATCGGTGCAGGTCGAGACGATGTCGGAGCCGCGCACCACCTCCTCGGGGTTGTCGAGCACGTCGATCCGGATACCCAGGAGTTCCCTCATTTCCGCCGCGTAGGTCTCGCGGCGTTCCCGGGACCGGCTGTAGACCTTCACGCGGCTGAGCCGGCGAACCTCGGCGAAGGCATGGAGATACGTGCGTGCCATGCCGCCGGAGCCGATGATGCCGACGACTTCCGCATCCGGCCGGGCGAGATACTTGACCCCGAGTCCGGCGCCGCCGCCCACTCTCATGTGCTGGATGATCCCGTCGTTGATGATCGCCAGCGGCTCGCCGTTGTTGGTGCTGAAGAGCATCACGAGACCGCAGAAGGTGCCCGGCTCGATGCAGTACTTCTCTTCGTTGGCGCCTTCGGGCCAGCGCACCATGTCGGACTTCATCCGGATGGCGAACGTGCCGTAGGTCCGGCACACGCCCTCCATGCTGCCCCAGCGAAAGAACGCGTCCTGCTCGTCGCTGGGGGCCCAGACGTCGAGTCTGGGCCGGTGGACCGCATTGCCCGCGGCCAAGTCCTGATAGCCCACTTCCAGAGCTTCCAGGCAGGTCTTCATGTCCAGCAGTTCATGGACATCGTCGTTGTTGAGAAAAAGCATCGGCTCCTCGCCATGATTCGGCAGCGACGGTTTGCAGGGTCAGGCTGCCAGCGCCTGCGCCGCAGAAACCCGGCATCCCATGCAGGGACGGGTTTCAAACCCGCCCGTCCCCGCATCGCGCTGTCGGCCGCTACAGGCCGTTAGGCGCCCATCAATTCTTTCCAGAGGGCTTTCAGTGCGGGACTGACCCGAAACCCGTCCCGATAGAGCGTCACCATCTCATCCCCGTTTACCAGTGCTATGGGACGGCCGCTTTTCCGGGCCTCGGCGAGAAGCTTCGGATCGACCGCCGCTTTCGCGAACGCGCTCCGCAGCAAATCCACTCTTTCCTTCGGGACGCGGGCAGGCAACCAGAAAGGCCGGCCCGCGATCGTCGAGGGGAAATAGCTTGCGTTCAGTGCCTTTCCGTCCTCGGTACGGGCCAGCTCCCATAGGGTCGGCACCTCCGGCAGCTCCGGGCTCCTCTTTCGCTCTTGTGTTCCGGACTGAACGATGATCGTGATCTTTCCGGCCTTGAGGAGATCACCAACCCGATCGCGCACGGATGCCAGGGACCTTCCTGCACCCAGCAGCTCCCCCTTGCGCACGGCCACGTCGATCTGCGGACCGCCGCGATAGCCCGTGACAATGTCGAAGAGCTTCATCCCCACCAGTTCCTCCGTGATCCGCTTTATCAGATAACCGCCGCCCCCGACTCCGGAGGCGCCGACGGGCGGTGGCTTCCTGCCCTCCTTCAACGCGGCTTGTATGGCCGAAATGCTGGTATAGGGGGTATCCGTCCGCATGTACACGGTGAGGATATCGCTCGCCAGACTTCCCACCGGATGCATTTTCGTGAAGTCCGCCTTCAGGGCGCCGACGCCGGCAATCTGCGCCAGATAGAGCTCGCGGGGCAGGGTTCCCAGGGTAAGCCCGTCGGGTCTGGCGACCTTCGCGAGATAATTCGATGCAATGATCCCTCCCGCTCCGGGCATGTTCTGTACCAGTACCCTGGGCGTTCCCGGAATATACTTCGGCAGGTGCCGGGCCAAAAGGCGAGCGTAGATATCGTAGCCGCCCCCTGGGGGAAAGGACACGATGAAGGTCATCGTCTTGCCTTCGTAGAAGCGCGTGGACTCCGAACGTGCCGATGGCGGGTGATGCAACAA
This sequence comes from uncultured Binatia bacterium (SeqCode), assembly GCA_965214905.1. GTDB lineage: Bacteria > Desulfobacterota > Binatia > UBA9968 > JAJDTQ01 > JAJDTQ01. The sequence continues at coordinate 4,679,341 of OZ243984.1, read as the reverse complement.
GAGAAAACCAAGAACAACGGCAAGGAGCGAGAACGTTGTCTTCTTCATGCGGGTCCTCCTTGTGACGGCAGGGATTCGGGACGCTACGTTGATCCCGGTATGTCCTTCGGTCGGGAGGCGTTTGTCTCTTCTGAGCCCAAACGCGCCGATCATCTCCAAACGGCTCTGGGTTGTCAAGGTGAGTTGCGGTCACCACAGGGCAGCTACGACTTTCAAACCCTGCGTTGGAAACTCATCCCGCCCTCGGTGTCGGTCGACATTGGGCATTATTGCCTCTGTAATTCCCTACGGTGTTGCTGTACAATCCGCCAACGATCTTGCCGCAGATGCCGACAGGGGTTTCAGGCACTCAACCAGGAGGTGTGAAATGGCGCTCGACCCGGCGACAACGAGCAATACGTTCGACCGTTACATCGAGGAGCTTCGCTCTCTCTGGAAAGACAGTCACGACCCGGAGCTTCCCTTCAGGGTGAAGGCCGCCATGGAGCGGATGATCGCGTCCACCCGGCCGGACGATCCCTGGATGGCCGAGATCATCCGAGACGCCGATCCGGCCAGAGAGCTCTACCGGGATCCCGACTATGGATTCGTCCAGATGGGACACGTGCATCCCCAGGGACACGGCAACCTGCCCCACGACCACGGGCCGTGCTGGGTGGTCTACGGCGCCTATCAGGGACTGACGGAAATACCCCTCTACGAGCGCACCGATGACGGGATGAACCCCGACAAGGCCGAACTGCGCACCCAAGAGGTCCACAAGCTGGGACCCGGCGTTGTCTACCCTTACCTGACCGGACAGATCCATTCGACACGGGTGGCGGAACCCCCTGCGGTGGTCTTCCGGTTCCTCAGCGCGGATCTCACCCGGATCCTCCGCCGGCGCTACGACCTGGAGACCGGCGCGGTGTCGCTGATCGAGCCGCAGGCATAGGTCTCCCGTCGCTTGTGGGGGCGCGTTCCGTTTTGGGGCGCGTTCCGTTGCCGGAAACGTGAGCGGGCCGAGGCGAGGAGGATGCCGGCGCGATGACCCATATCCTGAACAACGACGACGTCGAGAAGGTCCTCACCATGGACGTCTGCCTGGAGGCCGTGGATCTGGCCTTCCAGGATCTGGGCCGGGAGACCGCGGTCAACCAGCTTCGCACTCACACCTACGTCTCGTTGGAAAGCTCCAGGCAGTCCTACCGTCTCAAGACCATGAACGGCGCGGTGCCCCGCTTCGGCGTCATGGCCCTGCGGCTCTCCTCGGACATCGTTCACTTCCCGACGGTTTCCGGCCGGGTACGGCAGGAGAAGGTTCCGGCGGCGCCCGGGAAGAAGTTCGTGGGCCTGATCCAGCTCTTCAGCCTCGAAACGGGTGAGCCCCTGGCCATCATCCAGGACGGGTTCCTGCAGAAGACCCGGGTGGGGGCCACCAGCGCCCTGGGGGTAAAGTACCTCGCCCGGGACGACGCCCGCGTGCTGGGGTTGTTCGGCTCGGGCCTCCAGGCGGGAGCGCACATCGAAGCCATCTCCAAGGTCCGAGAGCTGGACAGGGTCAAGGTCTTCAGCCCCAACCCGGAGCACCGGCGGGCATTCGCCTCGCATTGGAGCGAAAGGCTGGGTTTGCCGGTGGCCGCCATGGACGACCCCAGGGACGTCGTGGCCGGATCGGATATCGTCATGTCGGCCACCAATACGAACGAGCCGACGTTCAAGGGGGAATGGCTGGAACAGGGCGCCCACGTGGGCTCCATCGTGAACAGCGACGAGTCGGTGAAGCGCATCGAGCTGGACGAGGTGACGCTGAGCCGCGCCGACGTGATCGTCATCAACTCCCGCGCCCAGTCCGAGTACGCCGGCCATCCCGACCTGCTGAAGCCCATCGAGGAAGGCGTCTTCGGCTGGGACAAGATCCACGAGCTGGGCAAGCTGATGATCGGCGAGGCCCCGGGCCGCACCCGTGACGCCGACATCACCGTCTACAAGAACAACGTCGGCATGGGCATCCAGTTCGCCGCAGTGGGCGCCCGGGTGCTGGAGTTGGCGAAGAAGGACGGACTGGGCAGGGAGATTCCCACGGATTGGTTCCTGGAGACGATACACCCGTAGGTGGGAACCAGGAAGGGCGCGCTTCGATAAGCCCGTCCTGAGCGTGTCGAAGGGCTCAGGCCGAATGGGAAGAAAGCGGTCCTGTTTCCGTTCGCGCTGAGCCCTTCGACAGGTTCAGGTCAGGCGTAGCGCCAGCGAAGTCGAGGCGCGCATGCCAATGGAAGTAACCATTCTGCCCCAGACTGCGCAGTTACCTGGAAGACCGTGACGGAGATGTACCCCAGCGCACCGGAGAGCCGGACCATCGAGACGGCGCCGCCGGAAGCCATCCGGCAACTCCAGGGAGAACGCCTGGCGGCGCTGGTGCAACGGTCCTGGGATCACATTCCCTTCTACCGGGACCGCTGGCAAGCGTCCGGGATCGAGCCCGGGGACATCCGCACCGCCGCCGACATCCGCAAGCTGCCGGTGATCCGCAAGAGCGACTTCGAGGACAGCCTGCGGCGCCACCCGCCTTTCGGCGACTACCAGGGCGATTTCGCCGCGGTGCGGGTCCAGGCTAGCTCGGGCACCTCGGGCAATCCCAAGCCCTTTTTCTTTACCCGTAACGACTGGGACATCATCGCCCGGTTGTGGAGCCGGCGCTTCCACGCCCAGGGCGTGAGGGAAGGGGACATCCTCCAGGTGGTCTTCGCCTACACCCTGTTCATCGTGGGGTTCACCGCTTCCGAGGGCGCCATGCGGCTCGGGGCCCTGGTGGTGCCCACCGGCAGCGGCAGCGTCACCCCGAGCGAGCGGCAGGTCAGGATCGCCCGGGACTGGGGCGTCACCGTGCTGGCGGGAACGCCGTCCTACGTGCTCCACCTTGCCGACGTGGCCGAACGGCAGGGATTCGATCTCAGGAAGGACTTCCGCCTGCGCCGCACCATCCATACCTCCGAGACCATGACCGAGCCGGCGCGCCGGGCCATCGAGAGCCGCTGGGGAGTTTTCGCGTACGACAACTTCGGCAGCGTGGAGACCGGCTCTCCGTCCTTCGAGTGCGAGGAACGGAACGGCTACCACGTCAACGAGGACGCCTATATCTTCGAGGTGCTGGATCCGGAAACCCACGAGCCCGTGCCGGCGGGCAGTGAGGGCGTACTGGTGGTCACCTGTCTCTTCAAGGAAGCGGCGCCGGTGATCCGCTACAACATCGAGGACCTGTGCGCGTTCATCGAGGGCGGCTGCGGCTGCGGCCGCACCTTTCGGCGCATCTCCAGGCTCAGGGGCCGCCTGAGCGACATGGTCAAGGTGAGCGGCATCCCGTTCTATCCGACTTCCGTCGAGACCGCGCTGGAGCGCCTGCCGCAGCTTACCCGTGAATATCAGGTGACGCTGGACCGCGTGGGACAGCAGGACACGCTGACGGTGGAGGTGGAAATGCGGCCCGGCTGCGAGGCCGGCGCCGAGATCAAGCGGCAATTGGAGCGGGAGCTCAAGGTGGCGACGAACCTCACCATGGCGGCCGTGCTGCTCGCGCCCGGCGAGCTGGGCCGCTCCCTGGGGGTCGAGAACCGCATCAAGGTGCGGCGCATCCGGGACAGGAGACCGTCGTGACACGCGCGCGGGGCGTGGAGGGGTTGCGGGTCCGATGTTTTCCGGTACGAAGAATCGTAGGGGGCGGGTTTCAACCCCGCCCGCGTCTCGCTTCAGGCACAGGATGCCGGGCCGGCGTTTGCAAATACGATGACGAGCGTGGAAGACGTGGACATCGCAACCCGGGGCCTGTTCCTGGAGGCCAAGTGGCTCCAGGAGTTCGACGTCGTCGATCCGTTCAACGACGTCGCCCTGCGCGGCTTTCTGTCCATGAGGCCGGATCACCGGTACGGGGCGCTGGCGGTCACTCACGTGAACGAGGAACCCGCCCCGCAGCTCGTCTTCGCCACGCCCAAGCTGCATTACCCCTTCGACCGGCAAGGCAAGTTCAATTTCCCGCCTCTTCGTGCGATTGAGATCTTCGAGAAATACGACGGCACGAATGTGCTGGCCTATGCCTACCGTGACGCCCGGGGGCGCCGTTATCCGACCTACAAGCTCCGTCTCTCGCCGGTGTTGCGCAACGGGCGGTTTGGCGCGTTCCTGGACATGTGGCGGGAGATGCTGCTGCGCTATCCGGTGATCCCGGAGCTGGTGGGGATCAACGGCTGCGCCCTGGGCTTCGAGCTCTATGGCAGGCGCAATACCCATCTCATCCTTTACCAAGAACCCCTGGACTGCGTGCTGCTGTTCGGCGTCGGCAAAGGGGGGAGGCCGCTGTCGCCGTCCACCCTGGACAGCCGGGGGGTTCCGGTAGCGACGCTGTACAGCGCACTGGCCGCGGGGAAGGACCCGGTGGCGGAGTACGGCGCAATCCGCCAGAGGCTCGAGAGCGGGAACCGGTCGGTGGAGGACGGCAAGATCACCGGCGTCGAAGGCGCCGTATGGTACGTGCGCACGCAGGCCGGCGACACCGTGCTGTTCAAGTGCAAGCCCGAGTCCGTGGAAGAGGTGCACTGGGTGGCCGGGATCAACAAGGCCGCGGTGACCGCCACCTGCTGGAACCTGTTCGAGACCCAGGACGTGCTCACCTACGAGACGCTCTACCCGCTCCTGGCGGAGGAGTACGCCGACGATGAGATCGAACGCTTCAGGACCTGTATCGACGAGTGCATCGCCGCGGTGCGTGAAGAGATGGAGTTCAAGAGCCGGGTGATGGCCGAATACCGCCAAGTGGGCATCAAGCTGTCCGAGGACAAGGGCGAAGTGATGCGCCGCCTGTCCGCCAAGTTCAGGAAACAGGAGATGAAGAAGGTCTTCACCCTCATCGTTCTCGACGAAGCCCCGCGGTAGGGTATGACGCTGTCCTGACCCGACACGGCGGGGAACCGATTTCCTGGATTCCGGCTTTCGCCGGAATGACGAGAAGAGACGATCTGCCTGATTCCGTCAGGCCACGAAAGGCAGCGACATCCGGAATCGCGCGCCCGCTTGCAATCGCATGGCGGGAACCTTACGTTTTGCACCATGATTTTCGACGACAACCGCGGCTTTATCGAGGCGCTCCGGCAGTCCGGCGACCTCGTGGAGGTGGAGAAGGAGGTGAGCTGGGACCTGGAGCTCGGGGCCGTCAGCCGGCTGGCGTGCGAGAAGGACGGTCCGGCGGTGTGGTTCAAGCGCGTCTCGGACTACGTGGACGAGGTCTCGGTGTTCGTCAATCCGGTGGCGACCTGGCGTCGCATCGCCATCGCGCTGGGGCTCGCGCCCACGGCCACGGTGCGGGAGATCTACGAAGCCTACGAGAAGGGGGAGGCGAACCCCATCGAGCCGGTGGAGGTGAGTGAAGCTCCGTGCAAGCAGGTGATCCGCATGGGGTCCGACGCCGATCTTTTCGATCTGCCTACGCCTATGCTTCACGACGGCGACGGCGGGCGTTACCTGGGCACTTGGGATCTGGTCATCTCGAAGGACGTGGACAGCGGCTGGGTCAACTGGGGCATGTACCGCTTCATGGTCTACGACGCACACCACCTGACCGGCTTCCCGCGGCCCACGAGTCATTTGGGCAAGGTCTTCCAGGAGCACTACGTGGCCAAGGGGAAGCCCATGCCTTTGGCCATCGCCATCGGCACGGACCCGCTGTCGCACTTCGCCGCCGCCGCCACCTACGCCCTTGGGGGCGACGAGGCGAGCTTGGCCGGCGGTCTGCGCGGCAGGCCGGTGGAGATGGTCCGCTGCGAGACCAGCGATCTGCTGGCGCCGGCCTATTCCGAGATCGTCATCGAGGGCGAGGTGCTGCCCGACCGGGTGGGGTTGGAGGGTCCCTACGGCGAGTACCCGGGCTACCGCACCGGGGAGATGGGCAACGGCATCCTGTTTCGCACCACGGCCATCACCCACCGGGAGAAGCCCGTGCTCACGGTGGACGCCACCGGCTACAAGGACGACAGTTCGACGGTGACCGCGCTGTCCGGAGCCTTGGCCATCAAGCGGCGGCTCGAGCGCCACGGGGTGCCGGTGCGGGACGTCTACGTGCCGCCGGAGGGCGCCGTGCATCTGGCGGTGATGAGCGTGGACTACGGCGGCCAGGAAGTGGCCCGGAAGGTGCTCCAGGTGCTGACCTCGCGCCGGGCGCTGCTCTCGAAGCTCTTCCTGGTGGATACCGACACCGACGTGTTCGACATGGGAAAAGTCCTCCACGCCTTCTCCACCAAGTGCCACCCGGCCAACGGCATCCACGTGATCCACTACGAGGGGCGGGCCAATACCCTGACGCCCTGCTACAGCCAGGCGGAGCGGGCGGCGCAGAAGGGCGCCACGGTCCTGTACGACTGCACGTGGCCGGGGGAATGGTCGCGGGAGTGGGAGACGCCGGTGAAGGCGACGCTGGATTCGATCTTCTCCAAGGAACTGCAGGAAAAGGTGCTGAAGAACTGGAGCGCGTATGGCTTCAAGCAGTGAGCCGCCGGTATGGGACACCTTCGTGCGCCGGCCGGGGGACCTCAAGTGCGGCGGGGAGACGCCGCTGGTCTTGAGGGACCTGAGACCGGGCCGGGGCAAGTACGGGCTCAGCCACGTGGTGGGCATCGTTCACGAGGGCGACGGCCCGGGCGACGGCCTCGTGGTCCGCACCGTGGTGGGCGTGGTGCTGCCCGGGTCCTATACCGTGGAGATCGTCCGGGAGATGCCTAAGGAGATCGCCGGGACGCCGTACCGGGACTTCTACGGGGCGTTGCGTCGGGCGGCCGAAGCGGGACCCGCGTAACCAGCGAGGATGGAGTCATGGGCTTTGGCGACGAATTGATTGCGGTCCGGGACGCGAAGCACAGCCGGAACCACCCGTTCTTCGAGAAGTGGGCGCGCGGCGAACTGACCTCCGAGCAGACCGCCATCTACTGCACCCAGCACTACCACTACGTCAGCGACTACCTGGACTGGATGGCCTACGAGGCCTCCCAGGTCCCTCACCGCGACGCCAAGGCGTTCCTCTACGAGAACCTCGGCGACGAGGAAAATCCCGACGACCGGCACCTCGACATGCTGAAGGACTACGTCGCCGCCAGCGGTCTGCCCCGGGACTGCGTGGACGGCTACCAAGTGCTGCCCAGCACCGAGGGGTTGCAGAACTGGGGCTGGCGGGTGGTGTACCAGCGGCGCTGGCAGGCGGCGCTGGCGGCCATGTTCGTGGGCCTGGAGTCCCAGTTCCTCGGCATCTGCGAGAAGGTTGTGCCGGCGCTCAGGGAACACTACGGCTATGCGTCCGGGGCCAGGGAGATCCGCTTCTTCGAGGAGCACATCGAGGCGGACGCGCTGCACGGCTCCAAGGGACTCGCGCTGGTGGAGAAGTATTGCGACACCCCGGAGTTGCGGCAACAGGCCGTCGAAGCGGTGCGCGACGCCACCGTCCGGCGCTGGCGCTATATGAACGGCATCTACTGGTTCGCCCTTCACGGCAGGGACGACGACACGCCCACCGATTCATAATTGCAGGACACATTTTTCTCAAAGTGATTTCAGCCAGTTCAGCAGTGACTGGTCGTCGCGCCAGACTGCGCGTCCGGGTAATGCCCCGTCGTTTTGTAACGGTGGCGCGCAGGCTTCAAGCGCCTTCTCCTTCGTCGCGAGCGTAATCTCCGCATAGCGGTTGGTGGTCTCCAGACTCACGTGGCCGAGCCAGTTCCGGATGACGTTGAGCTCGACACCGGCTTCGAGAATGTGGGCCGCTCGTAGCGCTTACGCCGTTTCTCGCTCCGGGAGATGTTTCCTCGCCTCGCGTTCGTCGCCCTGCGCACCGCGCCCATGCCGTACGGAGTGCTCAAGCTGGCTGAGAACTATTTCTGAGCCGGATGAGCTTGGTACGTAATCAGGCTTTTCTTTGGCGTGTCGTCCCGGTCGGCGGCATCGACGTTGAAGTGTGGCGGGGTGCCGTCGAGGTGTCAAAGTCTTGTTCTTTCAGTTCATTCCGCACTTGGCAGATGCCTCCGGGAGGGACTGATCAAATTGAGGACCTGGACGAACTGAACACCAGGGGGGACAGGAGCATCAATATCGGGTCCACTGCCGCCGGCCGATTCGTACAATGATGTTCAGCAGGACCAGGAAAACCGCGTACCAGACCACGAAGCCCCACGGGGCCGTGGCCAGGGATTCCATGTCGACCAGCAACACCGTCAGCACGTGGCTCCCGGCGGCCAGGGTCACCACCGAGGCGCCGGCATGGAAGAACAACTGGTACAGCACCCGATACAGGACTCCGAGGACGAACATCCCCAACACGACGCCCAGCGTGCCGAAGTTCACGTACATCTCCCCGAGATGATGGACCTTGAACGCGTTGATCTCGTTGCCCTCCGGCAGAAATCCGAGGCGTTGGCCCAGGTCCTTCACGTTCCTGGGTTTGTCCTTGAAGACGGCTCGGGGAATGAGCTTGAACAGTATCGGATAGTAGGTCTCGCCATACAGGTACGGCACGTTCTCCGACGTCTGGCGGACGACCCAGGCGAGCGGCAGCAGCATGTCCAGGCGTGTGGCCAACGAGTTCAACGAACGCTCGGAACGGCTGAAAACATCCCTGGACACCACGAATTCCGACGCGGTATCCACGTAGAGCACTGCCTTCTGCGCCAGGGACGTATCGACGTTCGGCGCCCATCGGTTCCGGCCCCTGCTCCGGAACGTCTCGTTGTATTCGTGGACGGCCAAAGCGCGGGAAGCCGGATCCCCCCGCCCCCTGATCTGGTAGTAGAGCGTCGCCGAGGCGCCGCTTGCCAGCGAGGACCTGTCGCCCGCCGAGTCCAGCAGCTCCTGAAGCCGGAAGTGCACCCGCATGCCCTGCACGAACACGGTCGCCACCATGTACTCACCCCAGTTGTCCGCATCCGCCTGAACGAGAATCGTGGTTGCCGGCTGCACCCCCGCCAGTTCCATCCTCTCCGACTCGTCCGCCTCGGCTACCAGCAGCCGGCTCGTCCCGACGTCGATCTCCCACGTGGCGGCATCACGCGTGAGCAGTTGCCATTCCCCATCCGCATTGATCCCGCGGAACCTCCCCCCCACGAAGGACGTCAGCGGCTTATGCCGCGACGTGCGCGAGGCCCGCGCGAAAAGGCCGGTACGGACGCGATCGATGTCGTAGGCCGGAAGCTTGACCTCGTACACGCATCCACCGTCGACCATGGCTCCGTCTGATTCGAGGCTGAAGTTGAGATTGTCGTAGCCATACTCGACTCGGTAGTCGGGCAGGTCCCTCACGTCGACCGGAATCAGGTGCAGGAAGAATGCGAGCTCGGTCAACCCAGCCGGTTGCTGCGCATCGCAGACTCCGCCGTCCTTGTAGAAGTACCTCAAGGCGCCGTCCCGGAAGGTCAGGTCATAGTCGGGCGTCTCGACGATCGGTTCGCCTGCTCTCATGCGCGCCTCGCGAAGGCTGAACTCGCCGGTCAAGAGGCGCGACGACTTGATGCCCGGGTCGACCCCATGCGTCCAGATCAAGGTGCGAAACTCGACTCGTGTCGGCAGCACGACGAAGATCAGGATCGTCGCGGTGAGCACACCGTAACCCGCCAGCCGCCACGTCGGGATACGCAGAGCGATGGCGCCGGCCATGAACAGAGCAAAGATCGCCTTAAAGCCATGGTTCACCATACCGGTAGCCATACCGAACAACGTGTAGTAAGCCACCAGTCCCCAGAGCAGGATCTTGCCGGCTAGGGCGAGCTCTCTGCGCAGTTGCAGGTGAAACAGGATCAGGATGGACAGAATCGTGAGATGCCCGGCCAGGACGACGGGGAAGTCGATGGCCGGCGGCAGGAGATGCTTCCCCGCGTAGAACGCCACCTGCGCGACTTTATCGAGGTAGAAGAACGGCACGCCGATCACGGCGAGGATGACCGCGAGGACCATGGCGTGCCGCCGACTCTCTCCCGGAAGCACATTGATACGCGGGAGCTTCCGGGCCAGCCACCGGTGGATCGGACCGAAGTACCCGGCCAGCAGGAGTACCCAGCCGGCCAGAGCCAGCAGCAGCGCCGCGTCGATGAGCGCATCGTCGACCCTCGGCCCGTTGAGCCAGTGCCCGAAGAAGTCTCTGCGCAGGAAGATCGGCGCCGCGAAGTGCAGCGCATACAGAACCCCGCAGTACGGCATCAGGGAGTGGTCCTGTTGCCGGTCCGACGCCCACATCAGCGTCGGCAGCGAACAGAGTGCGATGAGCAACCCGGCCAGGAGACGTTGCGACGGGGACGGGTCTGCCGGTGCGTACAGGTTCAGCGCGAGGATCACCACGGCCGCCAGGATGGCGAACGCGGCGACGCGCCGGCGGCCGGTACCCCCGAGCATTCGAGACAGCCCGTGCAACAGACCGGAATTCTCCGTCATGCCGCCACCGACGAAGCCTGCAAGATGCTGTCCATGAGTTCCAGTGGAGCTACCACACGCGACAGATTCCGGATCCATCGGAGGATCAGCGGCACGACCTGCAAGGCTGGCTGAGACGCTCCAAGACTTCCCAAGCGCTCGCTTTGCGGGCGCGGATCGTGCTGGAATCCGCGGAGGGCAAGAGCGATATGGAGGTAGCGGGCCAACTCGGTACCACCCGAGCGACGGTCGGCAAGTGGCGACGGCGGTTTCTGCGCGACGGCTGCGACGGGCTGCTGGACGAGCCGCGGCCTGGAGCGCCGCGCACCACCTCCTTGACCTGAAGGTTCTCGGCGACCTCGCGGTAAGCGACGCAGCCGTTCGGCGGACCGCGGGTCGCCGACGCGCCCGCAGTTGTACACGATGCGAACGCGCGAACGTTTCTTGACCGGATCCCACATGTTCTCGGCGATCTGCAGGTGACTGAGCACCGAGCCGTCGGCGCGTTTCTGGTTGGACTGGCGCAAGTACATGTATCTGAGGATACCCGTGTACGCGCTTCCACACAATAACTATCCATGTATGTACTTTTTCTCTTCCTCATACTGGAATCCGAGTAGCCCTTGCTTCATAATACTTGCACCTCGTTGGTGATGGTATTTCTTGCGTTACAATCATCTTAGCCCGCTTTATCACGGGCTCCAACGAGGTCCCTACTCCTTTGGTGACGGATTTAGGAGTGCAAAGCTGGGCCTGAACTCGGTTCGGGATACATCGACAAGAGGTCCGTTATGGCAGAAGACGAAGTGCTGGTCCTGACCAACCAGGACATGGAGGGTCTCCTCGACATGGGGGAGGTCGTGGAGGCGGTGGAGACGGCCTATCGGGAATTGGGCCGCAGGATCGCCGAGGGGATTCCCCGGCGCCGGCTGCATATGCCGCTGGAGGGCCTGGAGCGCACCTGGTACTGGCTCAATGTCATTCCCGGAGCGGTGCCGGCCTTCGACACCGCGGCGGTGCGGCTCGATTCGTCGCGGATCCGGTTTCGCAACGTCGGCGGCGCGAGCCGCATGGAGTTTCCGGGCGACTTCGCCGGCTTCGTGCTGCTGTTCAGCATCCGGGACCGTGTCCTCAAGGGTATCGTGCATGACCACTACCTGTCGGCGCTTCGGGTAGGCGCCACCAGCGGGGTGGCGGCGAAATACCTGGCGCGGGAGGACGCGTCGGTGCTGGGCATCTTCGGCAGCGGCGCCCAGGCCCACGGTCAGGTGTCCGCCCTGTGCGCGGTGCGGAAGATCCGCGATGTCAAGGTGTTTTCGCTGCAGGAGGAGAACCGCCAGCGCTTTGCCGAGGAGGTGACCCGACGTTACGGCGTCAAGGCAAGGGCCGTGCGGCATCCCCAGGACGTGGTGCGAGGCTCGGACATCGTAGTGACGGCCACCAACTCCGGCGACCCGGTGTTCGATGGCGACTGGCTGGAGCCCGGCACGCATCTCGTTTCCATGATCGGCCCCGACTGGTTCGACAAACGCCGGGAGCTGGACGACGCCGCGATCGAGAACTGCGACCTCATCGTGGTGAATTCCAAGGAGCAGGTGGAGATCGATGAGCAGCCGGAGCTGATGTCGCCGCTGCGCAAGGGCGTCATCGGCTGGGAGCAGATCCACGAGCTCGGCGACCTCGTCATCGGCGCTATCGCCGGACGCACCACCGCCTCGGAGATCACCCACCACAACAACAACTGCGGCATGGGCATCCAGTTCGCCGCCATCGGCCATCTGGTGCTGGAGGAGGCGAGGAAGCGGAAGCTGGGCGCCCGGCTGCCGGCCGATCTGTTCATGACCCGGCGCACGGATGTCTCCTCGCCCTGAACCAATGGAAATAACCGGGTATTTCTTGAAAGTTCCCGTTCGCCCTGAGCGTAGCGCCAGCAACGTCGAAGGGCGCATGTTTGCAGTCACTTGGAATAAGATCGGTTCCGGGAGAACTTCATGGCCGTCACTCTGAGCATCGATCCCCAGCATCTGAAGGGCCGGCACGTGGACCGCGCCGTCGAGGTCTTGAAGCGCGACGGCGTCATCGTCTACCCCACGGACACGATCTACGGCCTGGGCTGCGACGTCACCAGCAAGGCCGCGGTGGAACGTATCCGCCGCATCAAGGGGCGCGACGCCGCCAAGCCCATGTCGTTCGTGTGCTCCGACCTGATCCAGGTGAGCCGGTACGGCCACGTGTCGAACTTCGTGCACCGTATCCTGAAGCGGTTCCTGCCGGGACCCTATACCTTCGTGCTGGCCGCCACGAAGGAGACCCCACGGGTGCTTCAGTCCAAGCAGAAAACCGTGGGCATCCGGATTCCGGACCACCCGGTGCCGCTGGCGCTGGTGGAGCAGCTCGGCCATCCCGTGGTCAGCACCAGCGCCAACGAGAGCAACGAGGAAGTGGTCACCAACCCGGCCGATCTGGAACGGATTTTCGGACACAGGGTAGACCTGATCATGGAGTGCGGCACCCTTCCGGTCCAGGCCTCCAGCGTGATATCGGTCGTGAACGACACCATCGAGATCCTGCGCGAGGGGCAAGGGGACCTGAACTACTTCAAGAACCTCACCTGATTGCGTCCGTGCGGGACCCGTCAGCGCCCGCGCGTCCTGCGGTCAGGCCTAGTGCCTCTCCGAGACACCGTCTTGGTCCTGTATTCGTTGACAGACGCGCCGGGCCTATGCGACGCTAGGAGCCTGCGCCGTAGAACTCGGACGCCCGATGCAGGGGCGGGTTTCAAACCCGCCCCTGCCCGCATCGCGCTACCGGCCAATACAGGCGCCGAGCCAAGGAAACTTCAGAGGTGCACCATGCGAACGAAACGCGTAGCCACAGCCCTGATGGCCGGGGTATTCGCACTGGCCCTCGGCTTCCCGGGTTCGGCGGTCTCGGAGGACAAGTTTCCAAGCAGAACCATCACTTGGCTGATACCCTACGGTCCGGCAGGCGGATTTGACCTCCACAGCCGCGCCATGATCGTGGGCATGAAGAAGGCCCTCGGCGTCAACATCATCATTCGCAACCGGCCCGGCGCGGGCGGCAACGTCGCCTGGAACCTCACCTGGGGAGCCAAGCCCGACGGCTATACCATTTCCACCGTCAATATTCCCGGAGCCATCATCTCGGAGTTGTTCCACGAACCCAAGCCACAGTACCGGTTGAAGGAATTTTCCTGGATCGGCCAGATTTCCGCAGCCCCGTATATGTTCGCGGTAGGAACCCAAACGCCGTTCAAGACGCTTCAGGACATGCAACAGGCGAAGGAGGTCCTTATCACGGGTTCCGGGGTCGGCGGCACGGAGTGGATCACGGCAGCCCTGACCGGGAAGCTCATGAAGTTCAACTACCGACAGATCCTGGGCTATCCCAGCGCCCCCGCATCCAACATGGCCATCGTCAAGGGCGAGGGCCACGGCCGCCCCCTGGGACTGGACTCGCCGGGCCAGATGGCATTCATCCATGACGGCGCCATGAGGCCCATGTGGGTCTATCTGGACAAACGCGATCCGGACTTCCCCGACGTGCCCACGGTCGGGGAGTTGGGCTTCCCGTCGTTGACGGTGCTCGCGGCCCACCGGGTGGTCACTGCGCCTCCCGGGATGCCCAAGGACCGTTTGGCCCTGCTCCAGAAGGCGTTCGATGCCGCCACCAGGGATCCGGAGGTGTTGTCACGGTTCAAGAAGATGAAGGCGCGGATAGACCCCGTGGTGGGCGAGGACTGGAACAATATGCTCAATGACTTCTATGGTCTGATTCAGGACAACGCCGCCGTCTTCAAGGAAGCCCTGAAGAGGTAGTGAAGCACACAAGAGTAGCCAGGCATCGCGGATGAGCGGGGGTGGGGAGCGCGAGAGCCGGAAGAGTGCGGAAGCAATTGGCATTGGCAAGGAGGTGTCCAGTGTTGCGTAACATGATGGGTGTTCTTTCTTTGTTGGCTGTCTTCGGGATGGCCGTACCGGCGCATCATGCGCTGGCGGCAGACAAGTTCCCGAGCAAGACCATAACGTGGCTGATACCCTATGCTCCGGCGGGTGGGTTCGATCTTCACAGCCGGGCCGTGAGCGTCGGGTTGAAGAAAGCCCTCGGCGTCAACGTCATTCTCAGGAACCGGCCGGGCGCCGGCGGATCCATTGCCTGGAACCTCCTCTGGACCGCCAAGCCCGACGGCTACACCATCGGGACCGTCAACATACCCGGGGCCATCGTGTCGGAGTTGTTCAGCGACCCCAAGCCGGCCTACGAGTTGAAGGAGTTTTCCTGGCTTGGACGGATCTCGTCCGGCCCGTACGTATGGGCCGTGGGCGCCAAGACCCCGTTCCGCAACCTCAAGGACTTCCAGGACGCCGAGGAGGTCCTTCTCACCGGCACGGGGGTAGGCGCCACCGGATGGGTCACCAACCTGTTGACATCCAAGGTCATGGGGTTCAACGCGAAGTTCATCCTGGGTTATCCGGGCGCGCCGGCGGCCAACATGGGCATCGTCCGAGGGGAGGGCCACGCCAGGGCCCTGGGGCTGGATTCTCCGGGCCAGATGCGTTTCGTGGAGGACGGCGACATGAGGGCCGTGTGGGTCTACCTGGACGAGCGCGATCCCAGGTACCCCGACGTCCCCACCGTGGGGGAGCTGGGCTTTCCACAGCTCAGGGTTCTCGCCTCTCACCGCGTGGTGACGGCTCCGCCGGGTATGCCCGAGGACCGGCAGGCGATCCTGCAGAAGGCGTTCGAAACGGCGCTGAAGGATCCGGAAGTCCTTGCCAGGTTCGCGAAGATGAAAGCCAAGATTTCTCCGGTGGTGGGCGAGGACTGGAACACCATGCTTGACGGTTTTTACGGCCTGATCGACCAGTACGCAGGGGTATTCCAGGAGGCGCTGCAGAAGAAGTAGCAATAGCCGAGTTTTCCGAATGACCGTGGATCCGCGACCGGCCGGAATGCGCCGGCAGGGTTGTTCGGTGCCGGCGAACCGGCCGGTCGCGCGTTCCAGCGAAAAGACCCTGGAACGATCCGGACCGTTGATGAGTGTCTTGATGAGAAGCGCCTACGGCTTCAAGATCCCCGAGATCGATCCGGAGTTGACTCGGGTCGGGCCCGGCACGCCTTGCGGCGAGCTCATGCGCCGCTACTGGCAGCCGGTGTGCCTTTCCCGTGATCTGGGAGATCTGCCCCGGCGCATCCGTATTCTGGGCGAGGATCTCGTCGCCTTCAGGGACGGCGAAGGCCGGCCCGGTCTGCTCTTCTTTCGCTGTAGCCACCGGGGCACCTCTCTGGAGTACGGGCGCATCGAGGAACAGGGCATTCGGTGCTGCTACCACGGATGGCTGTACGACGTGGAGGGCAATATCCTGGACATGCCCCTCGAACCCCCGGGGAGCGCCGTCAAGGACCATCTCAAGCACCCGTGCTACCCGGTGCAGGAGTTCGGCGGCCTGGTCTTTGCCTACATGGGGCCTTTGGACAAGATGCCGGAGCTGCCCAAGTACGATGCCTGGATACACGAGGGGGGAAAGTACCACGCCAGGTTCGGCCCGAGGATAGGCGGCTCCGTCGACTGCAACTGGCTCCAAACCGAGGAAAACCTCATGGATGCGCTGCACACCGTGTGGCTGCATACGGTTCACAGCGGCTCACAGTTTCCCACCCAGGTGTTCACCTCGCTGCCGGAAGAGCTCAGGTACGAAGAGACGGAAATGGGCATGCGTTTCGTCATGATCCAGAAACTCGAGGGCGGCAAATGGGCCGAGTTGATCTGGGAAATGATCATGCCCTTGAACGCTCACCTGGTCTACACGGACGAGCTCAAGACGACCAAAGTCAACCAGGTCTCCTTTTGCGTTCCCGTGGACGACACGCACGTCAGATCGGCCAACATCCGGTGGATGCCGGCCTACGAGGACGAGACCCTATTGAGCGGGCGCGCGAAGCTTGCGCCCGGGGGGAGGTCTGACACGAGCTACGAGTATCGCCAGCGCCACCCGGACGACAAGGAAGCCCAGGAAGGCCAGGGCGAAATCGCCAATCACCGATTGGAGCACCACGTCACGTCGGACGAAGGCGTGCTGATGTTCCGCAGGATACTTCGGACCGCCATCGAGGCGGTAAAGCAGAACAAGGACCCCAAGGGCATCATACGGGATCCTCAAAAGGCCGCCTGCGTGCCGACGACGGCAGGGGCCGTGGTATGGAGAGAGGGAGCGAGGCCCACAAAACCCAAGGAGGTGTTCAGTGCTGCATAACGTGATCGGAGTTGTTTCCCTGCTGGCCGTACTTGGAGTTGCCGTGCCGGCGCAGGTCGCCGCGGCGGAAGACAAGTACCCGAGCAGAACGATCACCTGGTTGATACCCTACGGTCCGGCGGGCGGTTTCGATCTTCACAGCCGCGCGATGATCGTGGGCATGAAGAAGGCTCTCGGCGTCAACATCATTATCCGGAACCGCCCGGGCGCGGGCGGCAACATTGCGTGGAACCTCACCTGGGGGGCCAAGCCGGACGGTTACACCATCTCCACGGTCAACATACCCGGAGCCATCGTCGCCGAGTTGTTCAACGAACCCAAGCCGGAGTACCGGTTGAAGGGATTTTCCTGGATCGGGCAGATCTCCGCGGCGCCGTACGTGTTCGCCGTGGGCGCCAAGACGCCGTTCAAAACCCTGGAAGACATGCAGAAGGCCGAGGAAGTGCTGATCACCGGCACGGGAGTCGGCGGCACGGCTTGGGTTACGGAAGCGCTGACGGCGTCGGCCCTGAAGTTCAATCACCGATTCATCCTGGGCTACCGGAGCGCGCCGGAATCCAACATGGCCATCGTTCGAGGCGAGGGGCACGCCCGCGCCCTGGGGCTGGATTCCCCCGGCCAGATGCGCTTCATCCACGAAGGCGACATGCGGCCGCTGTGGGTGTACCTCGACCAACGCTCCCCGGACTTCCCCGACGTGCCCACCATCGGTGAGTTGGGCCATCCGGAACTGACGGTGCTCGCCGCCCACCGGGTGGTGACGGCGCCGCCGGGCATGCCCAAGGACCGCCTGGCGATCCTGCAAAAGGCCTTCGACGCGGCCACCAAGGACCCCGAGGTGCTGGATCGGTTCAAGAAAATGAGGGCCCGAATCGACCCGGTGGTGGGCGAGGGCTGGGTCAACATGCTCAATGGTTTCTACGGCCTGATCGAGGACAACGGGGAGATCTTCAAGAAAGCGTTGAAGAAGTAGCCGGCGCCCGCTTGTGGGATGGCGGAGCGTGGAGGGTGGTATGCAGACAGTGAGACTCTACAGCGGGGACGACGGCGAGTCCCACTTCGAGGAAATCGAATTGAAGTTCGAGCCGGATCGCCAGATGGAAAGCACGTCCCTGGGGGCCGCCAAGAGCGTGAACGTGCGGCGGGTGCCGCCGGGCGTGCTGCTGGACTGGCATCCGGCGCCGCGGCGGCAATATCTCTTCACCCTCTCGGGGGCATGGGACATCGAATGCGGCGGGGGCGAGGTGCGGCGGTTCCAGGCCGGCGACATCATGCTGGCCGATGACCTGACCGGCCGCGGGCACAGAAGCCGGGTCATCGGCGACGAGCCGCACGTCTTTGCGGTGGTGCCGCTGGCGGACTGACGCCGCGCACCAAACCCCTCTCCCTCTGGGAGAGGGTGGCCTCCATTGCTTGCCGCACCCAACCAGGCGTTTGCTCGGGGATCCCTCACCCCAGCCCTATCCCAGAGGGAGAGGGAGTCGGAGGACGGGCTGGCTACGATCGGACGGCGGCGGAGGCGCCGCCGTCCACCACCAGCGTCGTGCCGGTGACGAAGGAGGACTCGTCGCCGGCCAGGAACAGGATGGAGCAGGCCACCTCTCGTGGCTCCGCCCATCGTTTCATCAGGGTGTGCCCGGCACCCGTGCGCCGTAGCTCCTCCTCGCTCACGCCGCGGGCTTTTGCTCGTTCGATGTGGAAAGGGGTAATGGTGGGACCGGGACAGACGGCGTTCACCCGAATCCCGTGACCCACTTCCTCGATGGCCAGTGTACGGCTGAGGCTCACGACTGCGGCTTTGGTCACGTCGTACTGCCCCATTCCCGCCCGTCCGGTGACTCCGAAGACCGAAGACACGTTGACGATGCTGCCGCCGCCCCGTGACCGGAGCAGCGGCACGACCGCCTTGCAACAGTGGACGGTGGCCATGAGATTGACCGCGAGGATGGAGTCCCAACTGCCTGTTTCGGCATCCGCGAGAGGGCCGTACACGCGGATCCCGGCGACGTTGACGAGGACGTCGAGTCCCCCGAAGCGTGCCGCCGCGGCGTCCACCGCCCGGCGCGTCTCCGCCTCGTCGCTCAGGTCGGCCGCCATGGGCAGCACGTCCGCCGAAGGAAAGCGGCGGCGAATCTCCGCGGCCGCGGCCTCGGCCGCGGCGCCGTCACGGTCCACCAGGGCCAACCCGGCGCCTTCCTCGGCAAAGAGCATGGCGGCGGCGGCGCCGATGCCGCCTCCGCCGCCGGTGATGAACGCAACTTTTCCTTGAAGGCGGGCCACGCCTCGGGCTACCTCGAGTGCCCCATGGCCGCCCGCGCGGCCACGTCGCCCGCGGGGACCGTATAGCCCTCGGCCGCCAGCGCCGCGGCCGCCACCTCCTCGTCCTCCTGGGGCGCGGCGCCGCTCACGCCGATACCTCCCACCACCTCGTCACCGATCCAGATGGGCAGTCCCCCCTGGCCGATGGCGATGCGCCCGTCGTGCACCACCTGGACCCCGGTGTAGAAGACCGGTTTCGGGTTGGCCTTCTCCTCCAGGACCGCGGTGCTCTGCCGGAACGCGGCCGCGGTGTAGGCCTTGGCCCGGGCGATGTCGGGCGCCACGAATTTGGTTCCGTCCATGCGCCCGGCCCACATGAAATTGCCGCTGCCGTCGACGATCGTCACCGTTACGAGGTAACCTTTCTCCTCCGCCGCGCGGATGCCCGCATCCACCAGCGCCCTTGCCTGTTTCATTCCAAAGCTCAAGGTGTGATCCTCCTCCCGGTTCTTTTCGCCTGCCTGCGTCCGGTCCGAGCGAAGTTGCCTGCGATGCCCGGCGCCGTCATTCCGGCGAAAGCCGGAATCCACCGGAGCGACTGAACCGGGGCGACTTGATTGCGCAATCAACACGATTGCTTATGGCGCAATGTTAACCTGATTCTTCACTGCTTCAATCCACGCCGCGTCCTTGGATAACCGGACGGAGGCGGCGCGGATGTGATGGAGCCTGGGGTCCAGTCCCGGCGGCTCGGTTTGCCCCTCCCGCATCATCCTGGCGGAGTCGATGAGGCATTTGCGCACCCGGATGATGGCGGAGTCGCTGGTGCCCAGGCGTTCGAGGGTACGGTCGTAGATCGGGCCCTGGCTTTCGGTCATGGCGCGGTCCTGCATGCCGAAACCGGGTATGCCGCAGAACATGCGTGTCCGGTGGGCCTCCCAATCCATGCCGTAGTCGTCGGCCGGGCCCGCGGTGGGCCGGATGTCGCCGTAAGGCCCGTCGACGGGCGGTCCGTAGTCCGTGATGTGGGCGCTGAAGCCGGTATTCAGGGACACCCGCTCTGCTTCCTTCAGCGGGCGCGTCGGGTGCCACGTGATGGTCCAGTTGATCAGGTGCTCGTCATCCGCCGGAACCCACGCGTGGGAATGGAGGATCGGATCCTCATCCTGGGGCGGCGGCATGGTGTAGAAGGGCATGATGAACTGCGTGATGCGCCAGTAGTAGCGGTTGTCCTCGACATTTCGGCGGGCGCCGATCATGATCCCGTAGTCGGTGTCCACCACCTCGAACCGGGGGCTGCGGTCCGAGGTTCCCACCGCGGTGTCCACGCCGAACCCCGCCTTCTCGATGTTCTCCAGGGACGTCCGGTCGGCCGTGTCCAGCGGCGCGTGCAGGAACGAGATGTGGCTCGAATCGATGCCGCCTTCCAGGGCCTGGAAGTAGTTGCTGTGTTGGTAATACTTGGAGATGAATCGCTGGTTGTCCGGCAAGTTCAGCCATTCGAAGTCCGGCAGCTCGGTCAGCCGGGCGGGATCGCCCATGAACGCCCAGACCAGCCCGCCGCGTTCCCGGCAAGGGTAGGCGGGGTGTCTCACGGCGTGTTTGAAGTCGGTTTCCGGCGCTTCGTTGGGCATTTCCAGGCAGCGCCCGTCCAGTCCGTACTTCCACCCGTGATAACAGCACCGAAGGCCGTCCCGTTCCACGCGGCCGAAATAGAGCGACACCCGCCGATGGGAGCAGTACTCACCCAGCAGGCCCGCTTCTCCCCGGGCCGTTCGAAAAGCCACCATGCTCTCCCCCAGCACCCGGACCCGCCTGGTCCGCCCTCCGGCTTCCAGCTCGCCGGAAAGCACCACCGGCACCCAATAGCGTCGCATCAGCTCGCCCATGGGCGTGCCCGGACCCACCCGTGTCAAAATCTCGTTGTCTTCCTTGCTCAGCATGCCGATCCTCGATGTTCTTCGTCCTGTTCCGTGGCGCTGAAAACCTACAATCGCCGCTCCTTTTGTGTCAAGTTACAGGGCTGCCCCGCTACCCCGTGCCGGTCGAGGTCCCGCCCTCCGCTTCGGTGTCGCGGGTACCCGTGGCGGTCATCCTATCCCGGTAGGTTTGTTCAGGACCGGAGAGACGGCGCAACATGCACAAGAAACCGCGCAGGAAAGGCAGGTTCGGTATGGACGCCGGCTTTTGGCTCATGTTCTCGGCCAGCATCATCGTCGGCGTGTTCGTGGTCCATTCCTACGGGTTCCAGCGGGCGATGGACGGGCTGTCGAACGGCGGCCAACTGTTGATGATGACGTTGCCCAAGATGATCTTCGCCTTTGCGGTGGCGGGTCTGATCCAGGTGGTGATTCCCACCGACCTGATCTCGCAGTGGATCGGGGAAGGCTCCGGTATACGAGGGCTCCTGATCGGCACGGCCGCGGGCACCGTCACCCCGGGCGGTCCGATGCTGCATTTTCCCATC
This sequence comes from uncultured Binatia bacterium (SeqCode), assembly GCA_965214905.1. Taxonomy (GTDB): domain Bacteria; phylum Desulfobacterota; class Binatia; order UBA9968; family JAJDTQ01; genus JAJDTQ01. The sequence goes on along the minus strand of OZ243984.1, from coordinate 4,657,933 downwards.
GTCGCGTCGCTGTTGACCTCGGGCGCCGGCTCGGGTCCCATCATCGCCTATCTGACGGCATGGTCGCTCCTGGGATTCCATCGCTTGATCATCTGGGAGATTCCGATACTGGGCCTCGAGATATCGGCGGTCCGGTTCGTGGCCAGTCTCGCGTTGCCGCCGCTGGTGGGTTTCATGGGCGCCTACATGTTCCACCATCTGCCGGGCAAGCTCCCCGGCCCCTGACTTTGCCGCGGGTCGAGTCGCCGAAGGCGTAGACCGACCACGCCGGGCCGCCGCCCGTCGGATGACGCTTCGCTCATTCAACCTGCGGGGATTCCCCGTCCTTGACGAGATCGATCTCCCACGACAGGTAGCGTTCCATATCCTCGCGGGATTTTCCCAGAGCGCCGCTCCAGACACTGTGTCCGAAGTCCGCCTGCGCATCCTCGGTGGAGACGCCGGTACCCTCGATCCCGTCCTCCATCTTCCGGCCGTCGCTCTCCCATGCCCGGGTTCCACCATCGAGCACCCGAACATGGGTATAGTCCAGTTGCCGCAAGGTATCGGCCGCCAGTGTCGACCGGGTGGCGTCGTCGCACACCAGGACCAACGGCTGGGTCCTGTCCGGCGCCATGCGCTCGATGTCGAGTTCCAGGCGGCCGCGGGGAAGCCATCGGATGCCCGGGATGTGGGCGAAACCGTATTCGCCGATGCTGCGAACATCCAGCGCGGGGGACGACGCGCGAAGGTATTCCCGGAGTGCAGGCGCGTCGATGAAAGTGGCGCGGGCCTGCGCTTCCGGCAACCCGTAGACCGCGGGTGCCGGCGCCCCCTGCGCCAGCGCGAGGCCGGCGGCGTCCCATTGGCGGAGTCCGCCGTCGAGAATCGCCACGTCGCGGAAGCCCAGATGTTGCAGCAAGGAGGCGGCCCAGACCGGCCGCACGTCGTCGTCCGAGACCACGAATACGGGCGCCCGGCGCACGGCCAGAAAGTTCTCGTGGGCCAGCGCCATCTGCCCGAGGGGAAGGGAGACGGAGCGCGGGATGTGGCCCGTCCGGTATTCTTCGGGCAACCGCACGTCCACCAGGTAGAACGCCTCGCCGGATTCGTACACGGCGCGGAAGGCGTCACGCGGGGAGCGCCGAATACCGTCCTTCGAGGCAAGCGCCTCCGTGGCCCGCCGGATCTGCGCCGACCGGGACGGCGAGGCCGCCTCGGTCGCCTCCTTGCCCGGGCCGGAGGCGATGTCGCCACCCGCCAGGAACCACCCCATGACGCCGTTCTCCAGGGCGTAGACGTTCGTAAAGCCGTTGTCGTGCAGCATCTTTGCACCCAGGATGCCGCGCGTCCGGCCCGCGCAACTCACCACCAGCGTCGTATCTTCCGCCAACGGCAGCCGCGGCGCGTCCAGCAGGAGATTGCCGCCGGGGACGTGGTACGTGTCCGGAACGTGCCCCCGCAGGTACTCCTCCCGCGACCGTACGTCCACCACCACCACGTCCTCACCCGCCTTGCGTCGGCGCGCCAGCTCGACCGCGCTCACGTGGGTGACGGCGTCGTCGTGGGCGACCCGTTCGCCGTATTCCTTCCCGTGAACGCCCCAGCCGGAGCGCACCGGCAAGCCCTGCCGCTGCCATCGGTCGAGGCCGCCCGAGAGGACACGGACATCGGTGTAACCCATGCGTGTCAGTGTTGCTGCAGCGAGCTCGCTGCGGCGGCCGTCGTCGCAGCAAACCGCCACGGGAACGCGCCGGTCCGGCGCCATCACCGGCAGCCGGATCTCCAGCGCCCCGCGGTTGACCGGGCTGGCGCCGGGGATCTGCGCCTTGGCGAACTCGCCGCGTTCGCGCACGTCGATGCAGGCATGGAGGGTTTCCGAGGCCAGCAGCGCCTGCAGGGTCGAAGGTTCGATGAAAGAATGGCTCACGTCCGTCTCCCTCTGTGGAGGTTTCGCCGGTCGCGCGGTGAACGGAGCCGCATTCGGGGCTCCGGCGCCCGACGCCGGAGAATCCATCGTGTAACAGATGGGGCTTGGCGATGCGAGGCGCGGGCGGTTCCAGGGGCGGCGACGGATTTGCGCGCGTCCAGGCTTTCTCATAGGTTGTTTGAAGGGTCCATGCGAACAGCCTTTGTGGAAAGGAAGATGATGATCAAGGCGTGGGATGCGGACGGGCACGTTTCGGAGTCCGAGGTCACATTCTCGGACAAGTATTGGGATTCCGATCTGCGGTCCGGGAGGCCCGAGGTGATCGAGATCGGCTCCGGCCGGGCGCTGCGCTGGCTGATCGACACCCGGGCGTTTCCGGTGCGGACCGGGCCGTATCAGCAGGCGGGTTTTCCGCTGAGCAAGGACGGCCGGCCGGCGGAGATTACGCCGGGCATCAACGCGGCGGATACGGTAGAGAGCGCCGAGCTCCGTACGGTGGCGGCGCGCCTCGACCAACTGGACCGGGAGCATACCCAGGTCCAGGTCATCTATCCGACCATGTTCCTTTCCTATCCCATTACCTTCGATCGGGAGTTGTCCGTGGCCATGATGCGCGCCTATAACAACTGGATCGCGGACATGACCGGACAACGGCCGGACCGTTTGAAGTGGGTCACCCTCATCGATCCCATCGATCCGGGGGCCTCGGCGCGGGAGATCGAACGGACCAGGGAGATGGGATCGGCGGGGGTGATGATGCTGGGCATGACCGGTCACCACCGGGTGGACGATGACTCCATGGAACCCGTGTGGGAGGCCGCCGCGGCCGCCGGGCTCCCGGTGGCGGTGCATACCGGCCACAGTTTCCGGGCCCTGGGCGAGGTTTGCGACACCCATCACGACAAGACCAGTATGGCTTTCTGGCTCACGGTGCAGTTCGCGTTCCAGCGGGTGATCTCCAAGGGTATCGCCGATCGATATCCCGACCTCCGCATCGCCTTCCTCGAGGCCGGCTGCTCCTGGGTGCCCGCGGTGGTCGAGCGGGTGTCGGAGTACAGCGGCCTCGACGGCGCCCGAGCCGGGGCGGACTTCAACCGGGGTTATCGGGCCAGGCACAAGCCGGAGGAATACATTCGCAGGGGGCAGATTTATTTCGGTTTCGAGGTGGACGAAAGGCTCTTGCCGTTCGCCATCGAGGAGTTCGGGGACGAGTGCTGGCTCTACGGGTCCGACATCCCGCACGGGGATCGGCTGGTGGACTCGGTGGTCGTCTTCCTGGACCGCACGGATCTCGGCGAGGAAACGAAGCGGAAGCTCCTGGTGGACAATGTCGCCCGCTTCTACGGGCTGGACCCGGAGACCGGGAAGAAGGCGCAGGGCAAAGCGTAGGCGAGGGCAGGGGCGCTGGCGGCAGGCTACGCGGTGGCCCGCCCCTCGCGTATCACGGCTCCGGCGGTGGTGGCCACGCACGCCGCCTTGTCGGGATCCCGGATGATGCCCTTGGGATCCTTGCCGGCCTTGACGTCGTCGATGGCGGTCTTGAGGATCTTTCGGAACAGCAGCACGCCTTCGTCCGAGCTTACGTGACGCTCCATGGCGTGGACGACGATCTCCCCCTGACCTTCCTGGGCCTCCTTGTCGTCCGGGTAACGCTGGCTGTACTCGTAGTCCCGCGGCCCCCGGCCCGCGGGGGCGAGCTTCTCGCGGCCGGTCAGCTCCGCAGGGTCGGCGCCGTCCGGCAGCCAGCGGATGGTCGCCCCCAGTTGATGGGTATCGTCCACCGGAACGCAGAAGGACACCTGCTTCACCTTTTCGGTCACGGGCTCGTCCGTATACGTCAGGTGAACGTTCAGCGGCATGATGTTCTCCCAGATGACGTCGGCCCAGCGCCCGTCGTCCAGCTTGCGGGTCATGACGAAGCGCATGCCCATGTCCGTTTCCTCGTAGTTCAGTCGTTCCGGGAGGGTCTCGTGCGCCTGCGTGGGAAACTGGGCGCCGCTGTGGACCGTGTGCAGCCACACCGCATGGAGCGCGTCCATGAGGTTCTCCTCGCTCTGAAGCCAGTTGCAGTCCTGTGCCCCGCCCACGCGCGGGCCGAACCGGGCCGTCAGCGTGCCTCCTTCCGCCCGTAGCACGTCGTAGCGGGGCAGGAGCGGCATCTTGTCCGGCGGTCCCATGTAGGCGAACACCAGCCCGCCGAACTCCTGCACCGGGTACGCGGGATGCCAGAGATGATCCTTCACGGTGCTTTCGGGCGGTTCCAGCGGCATGTCGAGAACGCGGCCCTCCACGTCGTAGAGCCAGCCGTGGTAGCAGCACCGCAGTCCGTCGTGCTCCACGCGCCCGTACTCCAGGGACGTGCCCCGGTGGCTGCAACGGAAGAACAGCAGCCCGGCGCGGCCGTTCCCGTCCCGAAACGCCACCAGGTCCTCGCCGAGGATGCGGATGCGCCTGGGCAGGTCGGAGAGGTGGGCCGAAAGGCATACCGGCTGCCAGTACCGCCGCATCAACTCGCCGCACGGCGTGCCCGGTCCCACCCGGGTGAGCTCGGGGTCTATCTCGGGAATCTCGAGACCGTAGGCGCTTCTCATGATGATCCTCCCTGCCAACCATTCGTGAGATACTGCACTGGGTCTGACGAACGGACTGGCAGCGGATATATCAATCCCCGCATGGGCAGTAAAGGGTGTGCCGGCCTTCCCCATGCCTTTCCAAAGTCGCGGCCAACCCGTCATTCTGAGCGGAGCGAAGCATGCCCTGAGTCTTCCCGAAGAGAATCCCGGTTACGGCGGGGAGACCCTTCGCTCCGCTCAGGGTGACAAACCAAGAGACCCCTGGTGAGGGGGCAGGGCGATCCTGGAGTCCGCCGACTACAGGATCGCTGCCCCCTCCCTGCCGTCGTTGACAACGCTACAGGCATTTTGATACGGGCAGGGCAGGCGTTTGCGCCGGCATGGTTCGAGTCAAGGAGCGGTAAAATGACGGATACCCAAACAGATGTCATTACCACCAAGACGTTCTTCCGCGTTCCTTCGGAGTCCGATGCCGCGGCCCTTCCACCGGACGAGTTTGAAGCGCGGTTCTTGCAGGCCCAGGCCGACACGGTGAGGGCTTTTCGGAGCCACCCGCCGCTTCCCGACGAGGTCCTGAACGACCGCGAGAAGGCCAAGCGTTACTTCGGCGTGTGGCAGATGAACCACAGCTTCTTTGCCAAGATGTTTCCCAGCTATCTGATGAACATCGCCGCCAAGTGTCCCTACCAGGACGTCCGGCGCGAGATCCTGCGCGACTGCTGGGACGAGGAGGTAAGCGATCCGGACGCCGACGGGATGTGCCACATCGAGGTGCTCTACTACGACTCCGGGCAACTTGGCATCTCCCGCGAAGAGGCGGAGGCCTTCGAGCCCACCCCGATCTTCATGGCCTGCATGCATGCGCTGGACAATCTGAGCCGCACGCTGACGTGGCAGGGCGGTTATGCCGCGGTGGGCGGCCTGGAAAGCATCCGGGTGGCGGTCAAGCGGGGCTACCTCGACAAGGGAGAATTCGAGGGCCCCTGGGCGGCGAGCGCCAACCGGGTGGAAAAGCTCTGCGGCATCCCGGAAGGCTCCCTGATGAACGCCGGCCTCCACCAGGCAAAGGATCAACTTCACGGCGGCGGCGTGCTGGACATCCTCAAGAAGTACGCCACCACCCGGGAGATCCAGGAAGAGACGTTCTGGGCCATCCAGACCGCCCGGTCATTCCGGGTGATAACGACCAGGGAGCAGATCCGGCTGGCACGGGCGGCCATCGGGCTTCCCGCCGACGAGCTTTCCGTCACCTGAAGGATCCCCGCCGGATCCGAATACGACCGTCCGGAGACCCCACTCCATCATGAGTCCCTTACCGATGAAATCTTGTGCAAGATGATGAAGATGTTCGTGAATTCTGGATTCCCGCTTTCGCGGGAAAGACGGAAATCGGGTTCTGGCCATGCCGGGTTGGGTCTATTGTTTCCATTATTTGACAGTCATGATGCGATTAGACTAACATCGGCGCACTCGTGCTGAAACGTTAGCCTGAATGGTTGAGCCATTGGTGCATTGCGCCATGGGCGGTTCGCGGATCCGCACGGAATCCAGTCGTATACGGAGACACCATCCATGGCAAAACAGGAGGAACTGACGTTCGGGCGGGGACCGGTGGCGGCGCCCGACACGGAAACGGTCAGGGGACCGCGCAGGAGCACTTCCATCTTGAGCGAGACCGGCTGGGACGTGGCCCTTAGGGTCGGTTCCATCGTGGCCTTGCTCGTGGGATGGTGGCTGCTGAGCCTGCTCTTCCCGCCCAGTCTGATACCGAAGCCTTGGGACACCCTTGTGGAGGTGTTCTCCATCATCAGGACGGGCGAGTTCTTCGACAACATGGGCAGCACCCTGTGGCGCGTCTTCGTGGGCTTCGGCTTCGCCATGCTGGTGAGCATCCCCCTGGGGATCATCATGGGCAGCTTCAGGAACCTGGAGAGCTTCTTCGAGCCTCCGGTGATCCTGGGCCTGACCATGCCGGGGCTCATCTGGGCGCTGATGATGATCATGTTCTTCGGCCTCACGGAGTTCAGCGCCTACAGCGCGGTGGCCGTGACCATCTTTCCCATGCTGACCATCAGCATCTGGCAGGGAACCAAGTCTCTGGACAAGGACCTCATCGACATGAGCACGGCCTTCCACGCCAGCGTGTATTCCAAGCTGGTGGACGTGATCCTGCCCCAGCTCGTGTCGCACCTCCTCGCCGCCATACGGTACGGCCTCGGCCTGGCGTGGAAAGTCGTGGTTCTGGTGGAGATGTTCGGGTTCAGCAACGGCGTCGGTTATCGCGTCATGCACGGGTTCGACATCTTCTCGATGAAGGCGGTGCTGGCATGGGCCATCACGTTCCTGCTCGTGATGATCTTCATCGAGTTCGGTGTGATCGGCTTCCTGGAGCGTAGCGTCACCCGCTGGCGGCCGCGCGTCGAGGCGTGGAGGCGATAGTGTTCTGCCCCACAAATACGTTTGTGGAGCTGCGCAGGATTTCTCGTCGCCGGCAAGGCGCGACGACGAGCAGTGGCCGATACCACGCGAGGAGGCGCAACGCAGCCGACGGCGAGAAGGACAAGCATATGCACAAACGTATTTGTGGGGCAGGACACTAAGGTGGCGTACGTACGGATCGATGGCGCGGTCAAGTATTTCTCACGCGAGGACGGCTCGCCGTTGCTGGTGCTGGACGGCGTGTCCTTCGACACCAGGGAATACGGCATCACGGCGTTGCTGGGGCCGTCGGGCTGCGGCAAGTCGACGCTCTTGAACATCATTACCGGGCTGGAGCCGCTCGACCATGGGCGGGTCGAGATCATTGCCGACGGCGAGGATGGGGAGCGGACGCACCCGCAGTTGGGCTACGTGTTCCAGGACCCGAGGCTGCTCAACTGGAAGCGGGTGGAGGACAACCTGAGGTTCGCCCTCAAGGGCATGGAAGTGCCGGCCGAGGAATGGGACGAGCGGCTGGACAAGTACCTCGCACTGGTGGGCCTCTCGGACTTCCGCAAGCAGTACCCACTCTACCTGTCCGGCGGGATGCGGCAACGGGTAGGTCTGGCGCGCGGACTGGTGATCGAGCCGCAGGTGCTGTTGATGGATGAACCCTACAGCAAACTCGATCAGCTTACGGCCCGGCAGTTGCGGGAGGACACCCTGAAGATATGCTCCAGGCTGAGGCAGACCGCGTTGCTGGTGACCCACGACGTCGAAGAGTCGGCGTACATGGGAGACCGGATCGTGATCTTCTCCGCCCGACCGGCGCGCATCGCGGCGGTCTACGACAATCCCCTCAAGACCTCCGAGCGGGACACCGACGACATACGGTTCATCGAGTTCAAGAAGGAAGTGCTGGAAACCATACTCAACCTGGTAAAGGAGGAAACATGAAGATCACGAGCATCCATCGGTTTCGTCGGCTGGTCCTGGCCGCGGCCCTGTTCCTGTTCGCCCCGGGCTTGTCCGCGCCGGCGCTGAGCGCCGACCTTCCGGTGGTGGAGTTCGGCCTGCCCTCCGGCGGTGTCTTCGGCCTCGGCGGACAGTACATGATCGACAAGAAACTGGACCGCAAGCACGGCTTCATCGCCAAGCCGCGCTGGGGCGGTGTGGCCAACGTCGAGCGTCTCATCGCCATCAACGCCATTCCCGTGGGTCTGGCTACCGTAGAGTCCGCCTTGCGCGCCAACATGAAAGGCATCCCGCTCAAGCTGGTACAGCCCTACATGAGGACGATGCACAACTACATCCTCGTTCGCAAGGACTCCCCCTACCAGACCATCATGGACCTGAAGGGAAAGTCGATAGCCGTCCCGGGGGCGGTGACGTCGGCTTACAACCTGTTCGATTTCATGATGAGGAAGCAGGGGGTAAGCATCGAGAAGGACTTCCAGCTCAAGAAGCTGGGCGCCGCGGCCATCATCGCCGTGATGGAGAAGGGCGACGTGGAAGCCGCGCTGCATTGGGAAGCGCACGTCACCAGGATGCTGGCCACGGGAAAGTACCGCTCCATCGCGAAGCTGGGAGACCTGATCACCCAGGTCCTGAACAAGGACATCCATATGTTCGGCTGGGTAGGAGCGCAGGAAAGCTGGGCGAAAGAGAACCCCGAGCTGGTCGGGAAGATACGCGCCGCGTGGCAGGAAATGATCGCCGGTGTACAGAACGACCCCGATCACTTCCGGAAGTACGCCAAGAAGATCTTCGGGCTGGAGGGGGAAGAGGTCGTGGACCTCGGCTACAAGCGCGTGCGGCCTTTCCTCCTTCCGGCTGATTTCAAATGGCCGAATCCGAAGAATCTGGCGAACCAGAAACAGTACCTGAAGGACGGTATCGGCCTGGGGATCTTCCCCAAGGAGGCGGAGTCCTTCATCGACGGTCTGTTCGTGCCGTAAGCGTCACCCGAAGGCAGGGGTCAAGCCCGGGAAGGCGGGACCCGGGCGCGCTCCACTGCGTCGTGAACGGCCCGCATCGTCAGAACCCGTCCCAGGTGGGCGCGATAGGCTTCGCCGGCATGGATGTCGCCCACGGGCGTAACCGCGTCCGTGACCAGGCGTGAGGCGGCCTGGATGGCTTCCGGAGTCGGTGGGTTGCCCGTGATCGCGTCCTCCACGGCGCCCGCTCTCAGGGGCCGGTCGGCGATGCCTCCCAGGGCCACGGCCGCTTTGGCCACCGCGCCCCGGTCGTCCAGTGTGATCACCGCCGCCGCGGCCACCAGCGCGAAATCGCCGTGGCGGCGCGCCACCTCGTGGAAGCCCCATCCGGCGCCCTCCTCGGGCAGCGTGAACCGGACGCCGGTGAGCAGTTCGTCGGGATTCATGCCGGTCATCAGCAGCCCCATGAAGAAATCGGCGGCCGCGATGGTCCTTTCGGCGGCCGCGGAACGGACTTCGATGTCGGCATCCAGAACTTGAAGCAGGATCGGCAACTCGGCGGCAGGGTCGGCGTGGGCGATGCTGCCGCCCACCGTCCCCCGGTTCCGTATGGCGGGATGGCCGATGAACTCGGCGGCGGCGCGCATGAGCGGGCAATGCTCCGCGACCAGGGGATGGGTCAGCATCTCGCACTGTCGCGTCAGCGCGCCGATCCTCATGCGCCCATCCGCGGCCGCGATGGCGTCCAGCCCGTCCAGCCGGTTGATGTCCAGCAACAGCGCGGGCTGCGCCAGCCGGAAGCTCATCAACGGCACCAGACTCTGGCCTCCAGCCAAAACCCTGGCGTCGTCGCCGTGCTCGTGCAGCACGGCCAGCGCATGTCCCTGACTCTCGGCGACGACGTAGTCGAATATCGGCGGTTTCATCCGGTTCCCCTCGTCGCGCTCAAGCTCCGTTGACGAGCCCGAACAGGATGTCCGGCGTGACCGGTGTGTCGGTGATGCGGACGTTCGTGTGCCTGAGGGCGTCTTCCACTGCGCTCACGATGGCGGGCGCCGCAGGCATGTAACCGCTTTCGCCGGCGGCCTTGGCGCCCACCGGGTTCCCGGGGGCCGGGGTCTCGTGCTCCTCCAGCACGATCGCGGGTACCTCCATGGTGGAGGGCAGGAGATAGTCCATGAAGGTCTGGCTCAGGAGCTGCCCGTTCTCGTCGTACTTGAACTGCTCGTAGAGCGCCCCGCCGATGCCGAGGTTCACGCCGCCGTAACAGAAGCTCTCCACCATCAACGGATTGATGACCTTGCCGCAGTCGTGGACCACGTAATAGTCCACCAACTTGATCTCCAGGGTCTCCGGGTCCACCTCCACCACCGGCACGTGCACCGAGAACGTATAGGTGGCGAACCCCCCGGCGACCCTGCCGTCCGGCGTCGGCGGCACGAATCCTCGGGGATGCTTGGCGACGGCGCTGGCCATGAGCCCGGGCTCCATGCCGGGGGAGAGGAGCGTGTCGCGACGATAGGCGTAGAAACACACCTGGTCCCAGCTCACGGTTTGCTCCGGGTGCTCGCGATCGGTGAACACGCCGCCGGCGAACTCGATGCGCTCCGCCGGGACCTCCAGGGCGTTGCCGGCGATGGCCTGCATCTTCTCCTGGATCCTGCGGCCGGCGCTGAACAGCGCCAGCGGCAGCATCAGGTGCAGGCGGTTCCCGGAGGTAGCGCGTGTGACGATGCCCTCCATGGAGTCGGCGCGGGCGATGCGCACGCGGTCCGGCGAAACCCCGAAGAAATCGCAGGCAAGCTGGGTGGTGGTGGTCTCGTGGCCTTGGCCGCAGGACTGGAAACCGATGGTGACGGTGATCATGCCGGTGACGTCCACGTGGACGCGGATGCCTTCCATGTTGGTGTCCATGTTCACCATCTGCGGTCCCATGACGGCGAACACCATGCCGGTGCCGCCGCCGGGCTCGATGACCGTGGAGAGGCCGAAACCGAGCCACTGGCCGCGCTCCCGGGCCTCCTGCCGCCGTTGCTCCCAGGTATCGGCGCGGGAGACGGCCAGCGCCTTCTCGAGGCAGGCGGGGTAGTCGCCGCTGTCGTACTCCGCTCCGGTGGGGATGGTGTACGGGAACTCGTCGGGTTGAATGAAATTCCGCGAGCGTATTTCCGCGCGGTCTATTCCCATCTCCCTGGCGATCAGGTCCACCATGCGCTCCAGCACGTATCCCGCCGGCGCCTGGCCGAAGCCCCGGTAGGGTGACTGGTTGGTCTTCGAAGTCAGCGCCGAGATGGCGTGATAGCGCACCGCCGGGATCCGGTACGGCCCCACGATGGCGGTAATGGGCTTGATGAGCTGCATGGCGCCGCGGCCGGCGTAGGCGCCGGCGTCGTCGATGCAGCGGATGTCCAGCGCCTGGATGCGGCCGTCGCCGTCGCAGGCCGCGCGCAGGTAATATACCCGGTCGGGTCCGTGGCCGTCGCCGGAGCTCATGTTCTCCAGACGGTCTTCGATGAACTTCACCGGCCGGTCGAGGATCCGGCTCACGGCCGCGGTGAGGAACATGTGCTTGCGGCCGCGCTTGACGCCATGGCTCCCGCCCACGTCCAGGTGCTGGTGGACGCGGATCCGGTTCAACGGCAGCCGCAGCACCCTGGCGAGCTGCTCCTCGATGTTGGGGGTCTGGTGGGAGGCCCAGAGGTTCATCTCCTGTCTGGCGGCGTCCCACCGGGCCACCGCCCCGAAGGTCTCCAGCGGCACGCCGGAATGGCGGTTCCAGCGATAGCGTTCCTCGAACACGTGGGGCGCCCCGTCGATGGCTTCGTCCACCGGCCCGTAGGTCAGTACCCGCTCGTAGGCGATGTTGCTGCCGTGTTTCTCGTGCAGCACCGGGGCTTGCGGGAGGATGGCCTTCTCGGGGTCCACCACCGGCTCCAGCATCTCGTACTCCACCTCCACCCGTTCCGCCGCGTCTTCGGCAATGTAACGGTTGTCCGCCACCACCGCGGCCACCCACTCGCCCGCGTAGCGCACCTTGTCCACGGCCAGCGGATACCAGACGACATCGGGGATATCGAGGTTCTGTGGCACCGGGTCGATGACCTCGGGGAGCATCGCTCCGAGGATGACGGCCACTACCCCGGGAACGGCCTCGGCCCGGCTCGCGTCGATGCTGCGGATCCGGGCGTGGGCGTGGGGCGAGCGGACCATGGCCACGTGCAGCAGGTCGGGCAGCGTGAAGTCGTTGACGTAGGTTCCCTTGCCGGCAACGAAGCGGCGGTCTTCCATCGGCGGAATGCGTCGCCCGATGTACGGCCCGCCGTCCTCGCCGGCGAGGAGGGAAGGGGCCTCGTCCACTGCGGTCTCGCCGCCGGCGATCCTCCCGGCTGCGTCCTTCACCGCGTCGACGATCTCCATGTAGCCGGTGCAGCGGCAGAGATTGCCCGAGAGGGCGGTACGGATCTCGGACTCGTCCGGATCCGGGTTGGCCGCCAGCAGGTCCGCGGCAGCCATGATCATGCCGGGAGTGCAGTAGCCGCACTGCATGGCGTGCTTCTCGGCAAAGGCCCGCTGGATGGGCCCCAGCCGTTCGGGAGAGCCGAGGCTTTCCACCGTCTGCACCGTGTGCCCGTCCGCCTGGACCGCCAGCAACAGACAGGAACGTACGACCTTTCCGTCGAGCAGCACGTTGCAGCAACCGCACACGCCGTGCTCGCATCCGGCGTGGGTTCCGGTCCGGCCCAACTCTTCGCGGACGGCGTCCAGCAGCGTCTTGCGCGTGGGAACCTCGACGGCAACCGGCTGGCCGTCGAGGTTCAACGAGATACGCGCCGTCGGTTCGGGGTGGTGCGGGCTGCTCATGAAATGGGGTCCTTCCTGGCGTCGGTGCGTTGCGAATCCGGCTTGAAGGAGGTCCGTCAGGTCCCTCGGACGTAGCGGTCGAACCAGCGGAGGGCAGGCTCGGTGACCGCGTCGAAGCGGTATCCGAGGAAGTGCCGTTGGCAGAAGAAGTGCTCCACCTCGTCGATGATCTCCACGGACACGTGCGGGTTGCCTGTCCGCTCGAGGGCGTCCGCCATGTCCGTGCAGTGGTAGGACGGGTTGACCCAGTCCTGGGCGCCGACGATGAACAGCACGGGCACGTGAATTTCCCCGGCGTAGTGGATGGGAGACCGTTCCACGAAGGGTTGCGGGTCCACTTCCGGCGGCGTTCCGCCGTTCATTTCCTTGACCGTCAGCTCGTAGAAATCCGGTTTCCACTCCCGCGCCGCCCGCAACGCCTTGACCCAGTCGGTCTTGGGCGCGAGGCTCAGACAGGCCTTCACGCGCTCGTCCCTGGAGCTCACGATCAGCGCCAGGGCCGCGCCGTTGGAATGCCCGCTCACCCCGATGCGACCGGCGTCCACGGACGGCAGCCCGCTCACGAAGCCGATTCCGTTGGCGACGTCGCCCTGCTGGAGGGGGCCGCCACGGTCGTTCCGGCCCGCCGGCCCCGAGCCGTAGCCGCGCTGCTCGATGCCCAGCCCCACGTATCCCGCTTCCGCAAACTTCCCGAGATACCAGTCGTAGTGCTTTGCCGGACTCTTGTGGGACGGGTGGTGCACGATGGCCGGCGCCCCCGCCGTAACCCCGACGGGCTCGTACAGGAGCGCGTTGACGTCGATGCCGCCGCTGGGATAACGGACTGTCTTCACGGTGTACTTGTCGCTGGTCATGTCCGGCCGCTTGTCCGCGTGCGAAGACTCGGAGGAACCCGTCCTCGGCTGCGATTGCCTGCGGTTATCCGTACCCGATAACCGTCCCCGGTTACCCAAGGGAACCCGGATTGTCAAGGACCGCATTGCGCGTGAACACCCGGCCGGCACACGTATTGACAGACTCGCGGCAATCCAGATAGCGTTGACGCGGTCTCGTTCGCGGAACATCGGCAGAAGCACGGGGGGAGGAAACATGGATCGCCGGAAGTGGAGAGGGATTCATACGATCCTGACGACGCCGTTCAAGGACGACCTCTCCCTCGACCGGGAAGGGATGGCCCGGAACGTGTCCTTTGCGGCGGACAGCTCGGCACACGTGCTGGTGGTGCTGGGCACCCAGGGAGAGTTCGCCGCGGTGACGGACCCGGAACGCCGCGAGATCATGCGCATCGCGGTCGAGACCAACAAGGGCCGCAAGCCCATCATGCTGGGGGTCTCGCATTCCGCTACGGTGGCGGCCGTCGAATCGACCCGTTACGCAAAGGAGCTGGGCGCGGATGCGGTGATGGCGACGCCGCCGTATTTCAACAACGTGAACGACGCGAGCATCCGTGATCATTTCAAGAGGATCGCCGACGTGGGCGTGCCCGTGTTCCTCTACAACGCACCCCCGCGCGTGGGCTACAGCCTGCGCCCGGCCATGATCGCGGAGTTGGCGGACGTCGCCGGCATCGCCGGCATCAAGCAGGCGACGCAGAACGCCGTGGAACTGGACGAGACGGTGGCCCTGGCGGCCGACAAGATGGCGCTCATCGGCGGCGCCGAGTCCATGATCTGGACGTGCCTGGCCTTGGGAATGATCGGCAACACCGCCACCACGGCGTCGTTCTGGCCGGAGTCCGTGGTGGAGATCTACGATGCCGCGGTCCGGGGGGATGCCCATGAGGCGCAGGCGTTGTATCTGCGGCTGGCGGAATACCGGATGCTGTGCAAGGCGGCCGGCCACGCGGCCGTGGTCAAGGCCGGCATGGATAGGGTCGGTCTTGCCGGAGGTCCGGTCAGGCCGCCGCTGCCGGTCATGACCGAAGCCCACCGGGAGCATCTGGCGCGAATACTCGGAGAATTCGGTGTGTTGCCCGGCCGCGCCAGGGTCCTGTCCCACGGATAGCCATGCCGGGACGCGCAGTACTTCCTGCCGCCGACAGGGCGTGACGCGTCTCTCAAGCCGTTCGCCTGCCTGCGCATTGACTTTCCACGGGCCTTGCCACAAGTTACGGGTAGGGCCACGAGACGCGGCGGGAGATCATCAGGTGAAACAACCCTTCCTGACCACGCACCACGGAGTTCTCTACGACGCAGATTGCCTTGAGATTCTCGGGCGCATGAAGTCGGAGGTTGTCGATACCGTTTTCGCCGATCCCCCGTTCAACCTGGGTAAGGACTACAAGAACGGTTACAACGATACGGTAGCGCGAACCGACTATATGGCCTGGTGCTGGAAGTGGATACTTGAGTGCTGCCGCATCTTGAAGCCGGGTGGGGCGTTCTTCCTCTACGCTACGCCGGAACTTGCGGTCCGGTTTGCCCCGATCATGGGGGAGCGGTTGAATTTCAGACACTGGATAGCGCTCACCATGAATGGCACCTATCCACGTGGGAACAAGCTCTATCCGGCACACTATGCTCTCCTGTACTACACCAAGGGTCCCCCCCGGGTGTTCAACAGGCTTCGTCTGCCGATCGAAACCTGCCGGCACTGCGGCAAGGAAATCCGGGACTACGGCGGCCACCGCAACAAGATGAACTCCAAGGGGGTGAATTTGACGGACTTCTGGGCCGACACGTCTCCCAACCGCCACAAGAAATTCAAGGTCCGGCCGGGAGTGAACGAACTGAAGATGATGATTCCCGAGAGAGCCATCCTTATTTCAACCAAACCGGGAGATATCGTGTGCGACCCTTTCGGAGGTGGAGGATCTACCTACCAGGCAGCGGAGAAGCTTCACCGTAACTGGATAGGTACCGAGCTCCATGACGCCGTCCACATCCGGGAGCGAATGAAAGAGAACCATTCACTCTTTCCCGCGCGAGAGCCCCGGTTCGAGTTCGAGGGGTTGTTCACTCATGAAGATAAGCAAGATGCGGTTCTGCCGTGTTGCCAATTTCACCTATGCCATCCGTTACGTCGAACAGGAATTGCGGGAAGCGAAGGATTATCCGATGGTGTTGTTGGCAGTAGAGCATGACGGATATTCGGACACTGCGCTGCCGAAAAAAATTACCAACAAGGGGAGTCGGGGGTAGTGGAAATGGTCGCAGGCAAGACACTCAGCCGCCATATCATCCAGGAAGGAGGATGGCGCAATGACGGAGCAGGGGACCTCCTCTCGCTCATGGACCCCATCGCACTGGCCGGAAAGATCCTCGCCCGGGAGATCGATCAGGCCGCTCTCGCCGGGACGCTGGGGCTTGCGGGCGACGAAAACGCCACCGGCGACATGCAGAAGAAGCTCGACGTCATCGGCAACGAGATCGTGATGGACGCCTTCGCGGGTTGTAGCCTGGTGGCGGGTATCGCGTCGGAGGAACTCGACGAGGCCGTGGTGATGAGCACGTCGGAAGACGCGCGGTATCTGCTGTGCACGGATCCCCTGGACGGTTCGTCCAATACCGACGTCAACGCCCCGCTGGGGACCATCTTCGGGATCCTGCGCCGCAGCCGGCCGGGAGAGCTCTCCGGCGAGGAGTTCCTGCAGCAGGGCTCGGAGCTGGTATGCGCCGGTTACGTGCTCTACGGCACCAGTACGGTGTTGGTCTACACGGTGGGCGCCGGCGTCCATGGATTCACTCTGGATCGCGGCGTCGGCGAGTTCATGCTGTCTCACGAGGATATCCGCTGTCCGGACGAGGGAACCGTCTATAGCGCCAACGTCGGGCGTCACAAGGGCTGGCACCCCGGGGTGCGGAAGTATCTGGACTACGTGACCGACAAGGACAAACCCGGCGGCAGACCCCACTCCCTGCGCTACACGGGCGCGCTGGTGGCCGATCTGCACCGTTGCCTGCTGGACGGCGGCGTGTATTTCTATCCCGGGGACTCCGGCAGCCCGGACGGCAAGCTGCGCCTGCTTTACGAGTGCGCGCCGTTGGCGTGCGTGGCGGAGCAGGCCGGCGGCGCGGCCAGCACGGGCCGGGGACGGCTGCTGGACGTCATGCCGAAGGCCATCCATCAGCGCACGCCCATCGCCATCGGCAGCGTCGAGAACGTCGCCCTTTATGAACGGTTCATGGCGGAAGGATGAGTCCGCCCGAGGAGGATGCGTGATGACCGAGAGAGTACGAGAGATTCTGAGCTGGTACGGCAGCGACAATCCCGGGACTCTGACGAATCTGGCCCGGATGCTCGACCACGGCCGGCTCGCCGGTACCGGCAAGTTCGTGATCCTGCCCGTGGACCAGGGTTTCGAGCACGGCCCGGCGCGCAGCTTTGCTCCGAACCCGGTGGGGTACGACCCGCGCTATCACTTCGAACTGGCCCTGGACGCGGGCTGCAACGCGTACGCGGCGCCGCTGGGTTTTCTCGAAGCCGGCGCCCGTGAGTTCGCCGGGGAGATCCCGCTCATTCTGAAGCTCAACAACCACGACCTCCTCAACGACGAGAGGGACCCGACGCAAGCCGTCACTTCCAGCGTGGAAGACGCGTTGCGCCTGGGGTGCGCGGCCGTGGGCTTCACCATCTACCCAGGCTCGGAGCACCGCTTCGCGATGTACCAGCAGATTCGCGAAATCGCCCGGGAGGCCAAGCGCAACGGCTTGGCTGTGGTGATCTGGTCGTATCCCAGGGGATCGGGACTCAGCAAGGCAGGGGAGGCGGCCATCGACGTGTGCGCTTATGCGGCGCAGATCGCCGCACAGCTCGGCGCCCATATCATCAAGGTAAAGTTTCCCGGGGAAAACATCGAGCAGGACGCGGCGCGCAAGGTGTACGAGAAGGAAGGCGTGCCCATCGCCGATCCCGCGGACCGGATCCGTCACGTGGTGCAGTCGGCCTTCGACGGGCGACGCATCGTGATCTTTTCGGGCGGCCCCGCCACCACCGACGAGGCGCTGCTGTCGGAGATTCGCGCCATCCACCAGGGGGGTGGATTCGGGTCCATCATCGGGCGAAACTCGTTCCAGCGCAGCAAGCCCGACGCCATCGCGCTGCTCGACAAGGTGATGCGGATCTACGCCGGGGAAGCCGGCTGAGCCGGCTGACCGTTCGCTTGCGGCCCGGTCATGCCTGTGTTAACCATCCCGGTCATGCCTCTTCAGAGAACCATGGAAATCAAACGGCGGCGCCGGCGGCGAAAAAGCCTGGCCAAGCTGCGTGTGAAGTTTCAGCGAGCCAGGACCGAGCAGGCGCGTACCAAGGTGCTGGACAAAGCCTTCAAGATCTCTCCCGCGGCCGTTCTGGAATAGCCCCCGATCCACCGGTATCCGGTCCCATGGGCCCGGATGCCGGCTTCGCCCTCGACCGTGTCCGACCTTTCAGGGTTTGCGTCCGATGACCAGCGATGAGGTCAGCGGCGGAGGCAGTTCCACCCGACCCGCATCCACCAGGCCGGCGCGTCCGAACCAGCCGCGGATCTCGTCCAGCGTGTAGCAGCGCCCGCCGTCCGTCGTCAGCAGCATCAGGAGACTGAAGACCGTGCCCGCGTCGGTCTCCGTGCGGCCCCCTCCCAGAATGTGGTCTTTGATGATGAGGCTGCCCCCCGAATCCAATGATTTTGACAGGTTCTCTATCAAGGTCTCATTCGTTTCCGCGTTTTCGCCGTGAATGATGTTCGACAGGAAAACCACGTCGTAGCCGCCGGGAATGGCGTCCGTGCGATAGTCGCCGGCAATGCATTCGATACGCTCGGCCACACCCGATGCGCGGACGTAGCGCTCGGTAATCGGCAGAGTCCCGGGCAGATCGTAGAGAGTGGCGCGAAGGGTCGGGTAGCGCCGGCACAGGGCGATGGCATAGGTGGCGGGTCCGGGCCCCACGTCCAACAGCCGTCGCGGGTCGCCGAGGTCCAGGGCGCCGGCCATGATCTCGGCGTCGCCTCGGGCCTTGACCAGGGAATCCATCGCCTCGATGAAGATCCCGGTCTCGGCTTCGTCGGTCTGGTACATGTCCGGCAGGCGCGCGGGCCGTCCGGTACGGACGGCGTCTTCCAGCTTTCCCCAGACGCCCCACATCATGGCGTCGAAGCGTACCATGCCGCTGTAATCCTTGGGCGAAGCGCTCAGCAGCCAGGTCGTGGACAGGTCGTTGAGGCGATAGCGGGGACCGTCCTTTTCCAACAGCCCCATGACCGTGAGGGCGTCCAGAAGGAGACCCGTGGCGCGGGTCTCGGCGCCGATGGCGGCCGCCACCGCGGCGGCGCCGGCATCCTCCTCTTCCCGCAGTGCGTCGAACACACCGAGTCCCACGGCGGCCTGCAGGATCCGGGCCTCCACGTATCCGCCGGCGATCCCCGCGAGCCGTGCAAAACCGTCGCTCATATCGGTTCCACGACCCGGTAGGTCCGGCTCTTGGGTTTGATGGGGGCGAGGATGCCGAGTTTCACCAGGCCGCGGATGTCGCGATAGGCGGTATCGCGGTCGACCTCGGCGATGCGCTGGTAATCGGCGGTGGAAAGCAGCTTGTCGCGGGACAGCGCGTACACCAGCAGTCGCTGTTGGCGAAGGGTGAGGCGGGAGCGGTCGAAGCGGTCGAGCCACCGGAGCGTCTCATCGTCGTAGATGGGGGTGTTGCGTAGCGTTACGGTGAAAAAGAAGCCCTCGGTGGAGAACTCCGGCGGCCGCAGCGCGTTTTGCTCCATCTCCCGGAACATGCGTGGCAGGCCTTCGCCGATCTCGCGCATGTAGCCCAGGTCCGACAGCACGCGCACCATCAGGGGGTTGCGCGAGAAATGAACCCGCTGTCGCCGGTTCAGGTGATCCACGGCGACGGGCCCCGCCAGCGCCCCCGGACTCCTCACTTCCAGACGGTCGTCGAACATCCAGATTTCGGTCTCCGCGCCGGTGATGGCGTAGTCCCGGTGGGCGACGGCATTGACCACGGCCTCCTGCCAGGCGAAGGAAGGGTATTCCAGGCGCTCCCGGAAGAACAGGTCGTGCAACACCATCCGCTCGCGGATGTGCTCCTTGATGCGTCCCACGGCCTCGTCGATGAGGGTCCACAGGGGGCGGTCGATGCGCACCCGTTTGACGACGTTCAGGGACTCGCCATAAGCTCTCTCGGTCCCCTCGTACTTGACGAAATCGATGCCGCAGCGCGGGTGCCACCTCGCCGGCTCTGTGGCGAACAGGAGCAGGGCCGCCATGGAAATCTCGGGATGGTCGGCGGAGCCGCGAACCAGATGGTACGTGCGCATCAGCAGGGATCGGGGGTCGTCCCGCGCATCCATGCGCTCCGCGAAGGACTCCAAGGCCGATTCGTCCAGGTCTTCCCAGGTCGCGTCGTGGATATGTTGCCGCTCGCAGGAATACGACAGCTTCGCGTCTTTCAACAGCCGGATCTGCTCGGTCGCCAACGCCGGGTTCTCCGAGGCGATCCGATAGAAAGTCCTGCCGCTGGCCACCCGACGGATGTCCAGGCCCGGACTCACTTCGAATCGGAGCAGCAGTCGGTTGCCGAGGTCGATTCGTTCGTACAGGGAGGGCAGAGGTGGTTTGAGAAGGTTCCGAGGCGCCTCGCCCAGCTCGCGGATCTCCTGCTCGGAAAAGGGGAGGCCGGTGAGGCTTTTGTCGGGCTCGACGCCTACCAGAAGGACCCCTCCGTCGGCATTGGTCATTCCGTTGAGGATGCGGGCGATCTCGCGGGCGAGGTCCCGGGGCCGCTTCGTCCGAGTTCCGCGCTTCTTTTGTTCGTAGGCGCTGACGAACTCGAAAAACTGACCCCGGTCTTCCTTCAAGAGGGTTTCGAGCTCACGTCCAGGCATGTTTGACGGCATCCCTCCAGCCGAACGACCTCGTGGATGATCCGGGCCGCGGTTACGAGGTCGTTGACATCGAGCCATTCATGGACCGTGTGGATGTCCCGCATGCCGCTGGCCAGGTTGGCGACCTGGAGGCCTCGCTTGTTCAATACGTTGGCGTCGCATCCGCCGCCCTTGGCGACGGTGTCGACGGCGAATCCCAGGTTGCGTGCCGCCTCGTGAACGCGCTGAACGATGGCGGTCTCATGGGACACGTCCATGCGGTCGTATTCCCGCCTGATCCGGGATTCCACGCGCGTTTCATGGACGCGGCCGTCCAGCTCCAGCGTGGCGCCGGCCGCGGCGTCCTCCAGGCACGTGCGCATGGCTTGCGTCTGCCGTTCGAGCTTTTTCTCGTCGTGGCTGCGCACTTCGCCCGTGAGGGTCACCCGGTTCGGCACGATGTTCACGGCCGTGCCGCCGCTCACCAGACCCAGATTGGCAGTGGTGTCCTCGTCGATGCGCCCGAGCCGCATGGCGGCGATCCCCCGGGCGGCCACCTGAATCGCGCTGATCCCCCGTTCCGGACAGATCCCGGCGTGCGCCTCCAGGCCGTGAACGTCGAACTCCAGATGGTTGACCGCGGGCGCCCTGGTGATGAGGAAACCGATGGAGTCGCTGTCGAGCACGAGTCCGGTCCTCGCGCGCACAAGGCTCAGGTCCAGATGCTTCGCTCCCAGGAGGCCCACCTCCTCGCAGATGGTGAAAACCACGTCGATGCGTCCGTGGGGCAACTCCTCCTCGCGCACCGCCTGCAGCACCTCCAGGATGACGGCGATGCCGCTCTTGTCGTCGCCGCCCAGCACGGTCCTGCCGTCGCTCCGGATCACGTCGCCGTCCACCACCGGCGTCACTCCCTCGCCCGGGGCCACCGTGTCCATATGCGCCGACAGCAGCATCGGCTCGGCGCCGGCCACGTTGCCGTCGAAGTGGGCAACGAGGTTCCCCACCTCGCCGCCTACCGCAGCTCCCGCGTCGTCCATGAAAACGGCGCCGCCCAATGTTTCGAGTATCTCCTTGAGACGCAACGCGATGGCCCGCTCCTTGCGGGACAGGCTGTCGATCCGCACCAACTCCAACACGCGGTCCTTGAGACGCGTCTTGTCGATCAAGAATACCTCCTCCGTACCGGCTGGCCGCGTTGGCCGCAAGGCCGAGAACAGTGCAGCCGTCCGCGGCATGAGCCGGCAGCCTGCGCCGTAGAACAAGGATATACGGGTCACCCTGGTCTGTTCGTAGATTCCCGACTATTCGGACACGACACGAGGAGCCTGCGCCGCAGAAACCCGGCATCCCATGTCGGGGCGGGTTTCAAACCCGCCCGTCCCCGCATCGCACCACCGGCCGATACAGGCGCTCGGCGTGGTGTCCCTTCACATGGCCACTCCCGAGAGTCTACTACGAAACGGGCCGGCAGGTCCATTCTCGGGCCGGCAGGTCCATTCTCCCACAGCGGGGTCCACCGGCGAAGCGTCAACCGAGTCCGAACGGGGCGCCGCATGAGATTGGCCGGTCCGAAATGGTCTGATATTTTCCTTTTCTGTCGGTTCTGACGATGCGGCGCGCTGCCGTAGAGTCCGGTTCCCGTGAGGTTCACACCATGCTGACGGCCGATTCCGACCACCGTGCGAGCATTCGCTACCAACCCGATGAGAAGCCGCCGCTGGCGCTTTCCCTGGGCCTTGGCCTTCAACTCGCCATTCTCAGTATCGCCGGGATCGTGCTGACTCCGGCCATCGTGATCCGCGCCGCCGGCGGCAGCGAAGCCTTTCTTTCGTGGGCGGTGTTCGCAGCCGTTGCAGTCAGCGGCGTGACCACCGTGCTGCAGGCGGTGCGGATCGGTCGCTTCGGCGCCGGCCACGTCCTTCTCATGGGCACCTCCGGCGCCTTTATCGCGGTCTGTGTCACGGCGCTCGTCCACGGCGGTCCCGCGATGCTCGCCACCCTGGTGCTGGTCTCGTCGTTCTTCCAGTTCATCCTCTCGTCCCGTCTATCCCTGTTGCGACGGATCCTGACTCCGGCCGTGGCGGGGACCGTGATCATGCTGGTACCGGTCACCGTAATGCCCATCATCTTCGACATGCTGGAGCAGGTGCCGGAAGGGTCTCCGGCGCCGGCCGCTCCCGTGAGCGCTCTCGCGACCCTGCTGGTGATCGCCTGCATCGCCCTCAAGGCCACGGGGCCGTGGCGTCTCTGGGCGCCGGTCATCGGCGTCGTCGTGGGCTCCGTGGTTGCAGCAGCTTTCGGCCTTTATGACGCAGCCACGGTAGCCAAGGCCTCGTGGGTGGGTCTCCCGGACGGACAATGGCCGGGCCTGGATCTGGGTTTCGGAGCGGTTTTCTGGACCCTCCTTCCGGCGTTCGTGTTCGTGACCCTGGTGGGCGCCATCGAGACCGTCGGGGACGCCGTGGCGATCCAGCGCGTATCCTGGCGCCGCGCACGGGCAGTGGATTTCCGGACGGTTCAGGGCGCGGTGGGAGCGGACGGGGTGGGCAATCTGCTGTCCGGCCTCGCCGGGACGGTGCCGAACACGACCTACTCGACAAGCATTTCGGTGACCGAGCTTACCGGGGTTGCGTCCCGCAACGTCGGCATCGCCATCGGGGTGGCGTTCATCGTGTTGGCCTTCCTGCCCAAGGTGCTCGCGGTCATTCTGGCGATCCCGGGACCGGTGGTCGCCGCCTATGCCGCCGTGCTGCTGGCCATGTTGTTCGTGGTCGGCGTGAAGGTGGTGGTCCAGGATGAGCTGGACTATCGCACCGGGTTGGTCGTGGGCCTGTCTTTCTGGACCGGCGTCGGCTTCCAGAACGGGGTCATCTTTCCCCAGTACTTCGCCGAGCTGGCCGGCGGGCTGCTGCAGAACGGTATGACCGCCGGCGGGTTGGTGGCCCTCCTTCTGGCTCTGTTCGTGGAGCTGACCGGGTCCAGGCCCAGCCGCATCGAGGTGGAGTTCGGAATGGAGGCGCTGCCGAAGATCCGGGAGTTCCTCGCCGGCTTCGCTTCACGCGGCGGCTGGGGCAAGGCGATGGCCGACCGTCTCGACGCCGCCGGCGAGGAGACGCTGCTGACCCTTGTGCGGCAAGACGAGGAGGGCGAGAGAAGGGGACGGCGCAGGCTGCGAGTGACGGCCCGCAAGCAAGGCGGCGGGGCGCTGCTGGAGTTCGTCGCGGCCGCCGGCGCCGAGAATATCCAGGACCGCATCGCGTTGCTCGGGACCGGTCCCGTCGAGGCGCCGGACGAGCGGGAAATCTCGCTTCGGCTGCTGCGTCACATGGCCTCCAGGGTTCATCACCAGCAGTATCACGACGCCGATATCGTGACCGTCCACGTGGACGCTCCGGGATGACGACCTGGTCCTTGCAGGTGGCGCCGTAGTTGTCGTCGAGGACGGTCGTCTCATCCCGGGTGAGGACGTCGATGACCCCGGGCAGCCCGCGTTGATCGCGCGGCGACCGTACTCCCCGCGTCACGAACCCGCCGGAGCCCCTTCGGCGACTATTCGAGCTTCAGTTCGCCGAGGGAGCGCAACCGGTTCCCGAAGGCTGCGGACGTCTTGATGAGTGTTGGTGGCGGTGGCTGGACTTGAACCAGCGACGCCGCGGATATGAGCCGCGTGCTCTGACCAACTGAGCTACACCGCCATTGTGTGTGATGAGCGCTCGGGAAAGGGTTGCCGCCCAGGATGACTCATCATAGAACGCGGCCCGCGAACATGCAAGTTGCGCCGTCGCCATGCCGGGGCGGGCCCAGGGCGATGTGATCCTGGAGGGCGCCTGCAATACTTACATCCGCGGCGGGCGTCACCGATTGCGTGATCGTGGACACCGCCGACGCGCTGCTGGTTGCCGGCAAGAACGCGCTCAAGGACGTGGCGAAGGTCGTGGAGCGGCTCGAACGCGACGACCGGGAAGAACACAGAGACCTCGCAAGGTATTCCGGCCCTGGGGAACGTCCTAACCCGGCATAACCGGAAACTTGTCCGTCATCTCGTCCGCCCAAGTCTCCCGGCGACACCCCAGGTGCTGCTCCCGCAAAGGCTCAACCGACCCCTTCGACCGACAAGTTTAGAGCGGGGGATAGTTCTGGGCCGCCAGCGGCGCCAGCATCTCGTCCTTGCGCGCCAAGCGGTAGAACGGCTTGAGGTCGAGTTCGGTGCACAGGATATGCCGGAGCCGGGTCTCGAACTCGGCCTGTTCGATAGGCGCCTTGGACGGACTGTGCAGGGTCACGGCGAGCCGCGGCTCGGCTACCGCGCCGGCGTCCGCAACCGTGGCCAGCGCAAGTTGGCGGCCGGCTGCTAGCAGACGCCGGCACTGGCCGCCCTCGACCAAGTCAACGTTCTCGCTCGCGAAGCGCGTGAAGCGGGCGACGGTGAGGTCAAATGAATACGGCGCCCGCGGGATGATCTGGAACGAGTGCGTCATGGGACAGCGGTCGCCATGGCGGACCGGACCGCGCAACGCTAAGGACCACGGCGGCTCCTGCGAGCCGGAAGAAGGAAGCCAACTCCCCAGCAGAGGTGAATGGTGGCCAGCACCAAGGGGACCAGGACGATAGCGCGTCCGCGGTGCCCCATGCCCACTGCCAGCGCCCCGATGATGATCGTCAGCAGGTAGCCAAGTGGTAGCGCCGCCGCTGCCCATGGCGCTCCGATCAATGCCAGCGCCCCGGAGACCGCCAAGCCCAGCACCAGCAGCGGAGCGGCGAGTTGTCTGGCCTTCACAGAGAACGGGTGGACTAGCAGCATCGCCGATTTCCAACGTCCGTAGTTGAAATACTGCCGCGCCAACTCTCGCAGATTGCCGCGCGGCCGGTAGGTAGCCGACAACTCGGGATCGAACCACACGGTCCCCCCCTGCTGCCGCAGCCGCCAGTTGAGTTCATAGTCCTCGTTTCTCAGAAAAGTGGGATCGAATCCTCCCACCGCGTCTAGTACCTTCCGAGGCCAAACGCCAAGGTAGACGGTGTCCGTGGGACCCTCGGTCTTTCCCATGCGGTAACGAGCGCCGCCGGTGCCCAGAAACGACGTGGTCGCCAATGCCACCGCGTCTTCGAACAGGGTAGTCGCTACGGGACATTGCCGGCCTCCCACATTGGCCGCTTCCGTTCGTGCGAACGTAGCGACCGCCCGACGCACATAGTCTGGTGACAGCTTGGCATAAGAGTCGCAACGCACGATAAGCTCTCCCGTGGCCGCTCTCAAAGCGCTGTTGAGGCCGTTGGCGATGGTATGGTCGCCGTTAAACGCGATTTTCACCGCCGGATAATGCCGTCGGAGCATTTGTGCCGTGGCCGAGCTTTCCGAACCGTCGGCGACTATCACCTCAATGGAGCCGCTGTAGTCCTGGCGTGCTACCGAATCAAGGGCTTCGGGAAGGGTGTCCTCCGCGTCCCGTGTGGGGATGATTACCGATACGGACGGTGTGGACAGCGACTCACCAATCATCACCCCCCCCCCCCCCGCAGGCTCTCAGCGTTCGTATCCCCTGTTAGCGTGCGAGCCGAGAGGGTAAAGTCCATCTTCCCAACGGATTCCTTCTTTTGAAAATCGGATTTGTGCGCCTCCGGTCCCTGACTACTCGGACACGCTCCTATCACCGCGAGGGTCTGACTGTTCGTCATGGGATAGAGATAGAAACAGGGCGCAGAATCATTCTATAGTACACCAAAACAGGATGACACGGAAGGGTGGGTAGCCTATCAACTCTTTTATGGGACATCCAGTCCCCTATCAGCGTGGGATCGCCCTGGGGCGGGCCTGCCTCGTCTTGCAAAATCGCCGTGCTTTCACTATTAGTCAGCGGAGGCAACCATTCCTCATGCGTCTGGTTGCGTTTCCATGAACCGGACACGTTCCGAGCCCGCTCAACCCGGACTCGCTTGTCATGGGAATAAGGGGACAGGTCTCCGACGGGAGGGAAGCGCCATGCGGGGTTGGGTGACACACGCGTTCAACGACATGCGGCTGGAGCAGTTGCCGGACCCGGAATGCCGGCCCGGCTGGGCGGTGCTGAAGACACGGGTGGTGCAGCCGTCGGTGACCGAGGTCCAGCTCTTCTACGGTGAGCGCTCCAACAGCTACGACAAGGTCAAGGAGAAGCTGGCCAAGGGGCCCGAGCCGTTGTTCGGCCACGAGTTCTGCGCCGAGATCGTCGAGATCGAGAAGGACAACGCGTACGGTCTGGCGACGGGCGACCGGGTGGGCGCCACCCACACCGAGATCGGCACCATCGGGCGGGACTTCCCGGGCCTGTTCTCCGAGTACGCGGCGGTGCCGCTGGATGCGCTGGCCAGGATTCCCCAAGGCATCAGCGACTGGGAGGTATCGGCGCTCCAACCGCTGACCAGTTGCGTTCACAACATTCAGGTGCTGGGGGTGACGCTGGGGGACACGGTGCTGGTGCTGGGCCAGGGGGTCATGGGGCTCAACTCGGCCCAGGCGGCCAAGGCCGCAGGCGCGGACACGGTCATCGGCACCGACATGAGGCCGGAGATACTGGAGCTGGCCCGAGATCTCGGCGTCGACGTCACCATCGACGCCTCCAGGGAAAACGTGGTGGAAGCGGTCATGGACCTGAGCGGCGGCAAGGGCATTCCCTTCGTCATCGAGGCCGCCAGCGGCAGCCCGCAAATGGGACTGTCCGGCGGCGCCACGGTGTCGGAGGCGGTGGCGTGCGTGGCCGTTGGCGGGAAGGTGCTCAGCATCCCGCACTTCCACGAGCCCGTGACCCTGGACTTCAACTATCTCCGGGCCAGGCGGGTGACCTACATGTTCCCGCCCGAGCTGGCCCATCCCGGGGAGATGACCCTGGCCGCGCGGCTGGTGGCACAGAAGCGCATCAACATCGATCCCATGATCACCCACAAGCTGGAAGGCATCGAGAAAATGCTCGAGGCCCTGGACATTACCGCCAACAAGTCGAAGCACGGCGCGTTGAATCCGGCGCAGGTGAGGTTTTCGTAGGGGTGGAGTCCGGGGCAGGAAGACATGGCGGGTCACCTTCCCGTTCGACGATACGGGCAATGAAACAAGTAATCCTGAAGGAGGCAATATGAACGTGAATGCCAAGATCATTGACGCCGACGGGCACGTCAGGGACCGGGACGCGGACATTCGCGCCCACATGGAGGATCCCTGGAACCGGAGGGAGGGATCGTTGCTGCCGTCGGACGAGTGGGACTCCAGCATGTTCGGCACCCTGGGAATGAACGTCACCGACGTTCCCACGCGCCTGCGCGACATGGACACCGAGGGGATCGAGGTGTCGGTGCTCTTTCCCACCGGCGCCTTCCACGTCAACCGTATGCCGGAGAAGGCCTACGCCGGAGCCTTCTCGCGCGCCTACAACAACTGGATCTCGAGCCTGTGCAGCGAGGCGCCGGAACGGCTCAAGGGCGTCGGCATCGCGCCTTTCCAGGATGTGCCGGCAGCGGTGGAGGAGATCAACCGTGCGGTCACCAGGCTCGGCGTGGTGGGGATCACGGTGGGCACTTTCGGCATGAAGGACCACCTCGGGCAGGAGCTCTTCTGGCCCATCTACGAGGAGTTGGAGCGGCTCGACGTGCCGCTGTTGATCCACAACTCGCGCTCGGGTCCGGCCGGTGAGAACCGGTTCGACACGTTCCTCTTCAAGCACACCATCGGCCGTCCCTTCGAGACCATGCTGGACTGCGCGGCGCTGATGTACGGCGGCGTGCCGGAGCGGTTCCCGAAGCTGCGCATCGCGTTCCTGGAATGCGGCGTCGGCTGGGTGCCCTACTGGATGGACCGGATGGACGAGGAGTACGAGCACCGGCAGTCGGAAGCGCCGCTGCTCAAGGCCATGCCCAGCGAATACATGAAGGCGGGGAACTGGTACTACGCGGCCGAGCCGGAGGAGGAGAGCCTGCCCTACGGCATCGAGCGGATCGGGGACAAGAACATCGTGTTCGCCTCCGACTACCCGCATTGGGACGGCATGTTCCCCAACGTGACCCGGACCATCAAGGAACGGACGGACGTATCCGAGGACTTCAAGGCCAAGTTCCTGGGAGAGAACGCCAAAGCGCTCTATGGCTGGAACTAGCCGCGCGGCGGGCAACGAGGTTTTTCGCGTGCGACTGAAACCCAGGACGATCTTCAGCGTTCTGGTCCTGGTCTTCTTCGGCTACCTGGTATGGGAGGCCGGGGAGTGGCGCCTGCAGGCGCGTCTCTACCCGTGGGCCATCGGCATCCCCATGATCGTCCTGGCGGTGATCAACATCGTGCAGGAGTTCCGGGGGCCGAAGGAAGGGGGCGCCTCGGACAATGCTCCGGCCGACTTCCAACTCACGCAGACCGTGGACCCGGCCTTGACGGTGCGGCGCACGGTCATGATCCTGTCCTGGATACTGGGGTTCCTCGCAGGGATCTGGCTCCTGGGCTTTTCCATCACCATCGCAGGCATGACCTTCGGCTATTTGAAGATACAGTCGAGGGAGGGCTGGCCCATGTCGCTGATCCTCACGGCCTCGGCGTGGCTGGTTTACTACGTGCTGTTCGAGCGGACGCTTCTGCTGCCGTTTCCCGACGGCAAGATCTTTCTCTGGCTGGGTCTGGATTGACCGGGGATGTGTACACGGGCGAGAGAAGCGAGTCGTAAAAACATTGGGTGTCAAACAAGGGAGGTGTGCCATGACGAAGCGATCGATCTGTCGAACTCTTCTCGTGCTGTTGCTGGCCGGTTTCATATTCACGAGCTTCGCCGGCCAGGCCGCGGCCAAGGATTTCTACGAGGGCAAGACCATACGCATCCTCGTCTGCTGCTCGCCGGGGGGGTTCTATGACCGCTGGGCGAGGCTGTTCGCACGGTACATGGGCAAGTATATCCCTGGGAAGCCCGACATCATCGTCCAGAACATGCCCGGGGCGGGCTCGCTCATCGCCGCCAATTACACCTACAACATCGCCAAGCAGGACGGTACGGCCATGGTCATGCCGCTGGCCGGACTGTACCTGGACCAGGTGGTAGGGCGGAAAGAGGTGCGGTTCGACATCGCGAAGTTCCAATGGCTCGGAACGCAGGAGGTGAGCCACTCGGTGCTCTTCTGCCGTAGCGACTCCAAGTACAAGAGCGTCGATGACCTGATCAAGAACAAGGAAGACCCGGCCAGACTCGGCAACTCGGGCACCGCGGGCAACAGCTATCTCATGGGCAAGATCCTGGAGAAGGGTGTGGGAGCAAACTTCAATTTCGTCATGGGTTATCCCGGCGGCAGCGAGATCGATCTGGCGGTGGAACGAGGGGAGGTGCTCTGCCGCGGCATGACCATTCCCCCGCACTTCGGCCGGGAGCCCTATCTGACCTGGCACAAGAAGAAGTTCGTCCGGCAGCTCGCCCAGAGCGGACGGGAGCGGGACTCGAGGCTCAAGGATACCCCGACGCTCTCCGAGTTGTTCGACAAGTACAACGCCCCCGAGCAGGTCCGGGCCATGGCCTCGGTAGTCTTCGCCAGCGGCGACTTCGGGCGCCCGTTCGCCGTCGCGCCGGGTGTTCCCGCGGACCGCGTAAAGATGTTGCGCGACGCCTACGCCCAGACCCTGCAGGACCCGGAGCTGAAGGCCGAGGCCGAGAAGGGGCGGATGGTGCCGTTTCAGCTAACGAGGGGCGAAGACTTGCAGAAAATAGCCCAGAGCGTCGTGAGCCAGCCCAAGGAGGTGGTTGACGGCATCAGAGAGCTGCTGGGGAGATAGTCTCAGGCCATGATGCTCGACGCCTTCATAGAGGGACTGTTTCACGTCCTTTCCTGGCCGGCCTTCGGCTTCCTGCTGTTGGGGGCGTTGGTGGGATTCATCGTGGGGATTCTCCCCGGCCTGGGCGGCTTGGCCACCCTGGCCCTGATGCTCCCCTTCGCCTACAAGATCGGGGAGCCCATCTCGGCCTTCGCCTTTCTCCTGGGAATGCACGCCATCACCGGCACCACCGGCGATCTCACCTCGATCCTCTTCGGCATCCCGGGAGAAGGCACGGCCGCGGCCACCATCATGGACGGCTATCCCATGACCAAGAATGGGGAGGCCGGCCGGGCCATGGGCGCAGCGCTCATGAGCTCGCTGGTGGCCGGCCTCGAAGGCGCCGTCATCCTGGCCCTTGCCATTCCCATCATGCGGCCGCTGGTGCTGTTCTTCGGCTCGCCGGAGTTGTTCATGCTGGCGATCCTGGGCATCACCTTCATCGCGTCACTGAGCGGGTCGTCGCTCACCAAGGGCCTCCTCTGCGGCGGCATCGGGCTCATGCTGGCTTCCATCGGCGTCGATCCTCAGACCGGGACGCTGCGTTACACCATGGGCACTCTTTATCTCTGGGATGGCCTGAGTCTGGGCCCGGTGGTGGTGGGACTCTTCGCCATCCCGGAGATCATCGACCTGGCGGTGCGGGGCAGCAGCATCGCCGAGACCAGGATGGAGAAGATCACCGGGGTGATGGAGGGGGTCAAGGACACCTTCCGCCACTTCGGCCTGACCATGCGTTGCGGCTTCATCGGCGCGTTCATCGGCGCCTTGCCGGGACTCGGCGGCGGCGTGTCGCAATGGCTGGCCTACGGCCACGCCGTGCAGTCGTCCAGGGACAAGAGCCGGTTCGGCAAGGGAGCCGTGGAAGGGGTGCTGGGACCCGGCGCCGCCAACAACTCACGGGAAGGGGGCAACCTCATTCCCACGGTGGCCTTCGGCATCCCGGGCAGCAGCGCCATGGCGATTCTGCTCGGCGCCTTTCTCATCGTCGGGCTGAACCCCGGTCCGGAGATGCTCACCAAGCACCTGGACGTGACCTTTGCCATGGTGTGGATCCTGGTGGTGGCCAACGTCATCACCGTGGGCGCCAGCTTCCTGTTCCTGAATCAGCTCGTGAAGCTCACCTTCGTCAGAGGCCAGTTGCTGATACCCTTCCTCCTCATGTTCGTCTTTCTGGGAGCGTTCGCGGCCCACAACAACTTCAGCGACATGATCGTCACGGTCATATTCGGTGTGGTCGGGTACGTCATGGTGCTGTTCCAGTGGCCGAGGCCGCCGTTCGTGCTGGGCCTCGTGCTGGGCACCATCGTCGAGAACTATCTGTGGATCTCCAGCAGCGCCTATGGAGCGGCTTGGCTCATGCAACCCACCGTGGTGTGCATCTTCCTGTTGATGGTCGGGACGCTGTTCTACTCGGTGGTTCAGACGCGAAAGGGCAAGTCCCTCGAGGACGAGGTCAGGAAGGGCGCCGAAGGAAAGCGGGAGTAACACCTGCTCGCCGTCGCCCTGGGCCTGCTGGCCTCTCTGGCCTTCGCCTGCACGGCAACGCTGGTTCATCGAGGCGTCCGAGACCTCGATCCCTTCAGCGGCCTGGTGGTGGACCTCTTCTTCAATGGGGTGTGCCTGTGGCTCTTCCTGTGCACCTTTCACGACTTCTCGGAGCTCCGGGCCGGAGCCAACCTGATCTTCGCGGTCTCCGGTCTCGTGGTCCCCGGACTCTTCCGCCTGGTGGCCTTCAAGGGTATCGAGAGGCTGGGAGCCTCGGCGGCCACCGCGGTCCTCAATTCGGCGCCGCTCTTTGCCGTGCTGCTGGCCATGGTGCTGCTGGATGAGGAACCCGGCCCCGCCAACCTTCTGGGGGCCGTGGCCGTGGTTGGCGGCCTGATCTTCCTTTCGTGGAAAGGCGAGTCGAGATCCTGGCGCCCTCGGGACCTGTTCTTCCCGGCATCCGGGGCGTTGCTCGCGGCGCTGCGGGACAACATGGTCCGGTTCGGGCTTCTTGCCGGGCCGGCGCCGATGGTGGGAGCGACGATCACGGTAAGCGCGTCATTCCTCACCATGTCGGCGGTCTATTTCCCGACCCACGGCCTGACGCGGTTGAGGACCTGCGGATGGGGGACGCTCGGCTGCTTCGCACTCATAGGATTCGTACATTTCGTCGCCTATTTCCTCATGTTCACGGCCCTGGGCATGGCGGACGTCGCGGTGGTGTCCCCGCTGGTCCATTGTTTCTCGCTCTTTACCCTGGGGCTTTCCCCGCTTATCCTGGGCGATTCCGACCCGATCACGCGGCGCAAGGCCACGGCCACTTCCATGGTCGTCCTGGGCGTGCTGCTGATCGCGTGGTCGCGCTGGTCGTACGCGGCTTCATGAGGGTCCGCCAAACGCCATGTGGACACTGCCGAACCTTCTGAGTCTCTTCCGTATCCTTCTGGTGCCTTTCCTGGCCTACCTGCTGGCCTTCACCGACCCGGTGTCCTGCGCGTTTGCCGCCCTGGTCTTCATCATCGCGTCGGTCACCGACATGCTCGACGGCTATCTGGCGCGGCGCAACAAGAGCGTATCCGACTTCGGCAAGATACTGGATCCTCTGGCCGACAAACTCCTGGTGGTCACCGCGCTCATCATGCTGGTGGCCGTCGATCGTCCCGGCGACGCGTCCGTGCCCGTGTGGCTGGTGGTCATCATCGTCGCACGGGAGGTGGCGGTGACCGTGCTGCGCGGCATCGCCCTGAGCGAGGGCATCGTGATTCCGGCCGACGAGTTGGGCAAGTACAAACTGCTGGTGCAGACCTTCGCCCTGGTGGGGTTGATGATCCACTACCCTTATCTCGGCATCGACTTCTTCGTCGCGGGCATGTACTTCCTGGTGCTCTCTACCGTGCTGGCGGTCTGGTCCGGTGTCGACTATCACGTCCGGTTCCTGCGTTCCCTGCGCGCCCGTTCCCTGGAGAGTTGAGCAAATTGACAAGCCTGGGCGGATAAGGTAGGAAGTCCTGCAGGATGCGGGTGTAGCTCAGTTGGCTAGAGCGTATGCTTGCCAAGCATAAGGTCGCCGGTTCGACCCCGGTCACCCGCTCCAACCCCCTCTCCCCCTTTTTTTTCTCTGGACCGGTTTCTCCGGACCGTTTCCGACGACGTGTTCGATTCCGGCCGCGACCGTTCCGATGCCGTGCAGAAACCGTTGAAATTCGCCACCTCCAACAAGCACAAGTTCAGTGAGGCAAGCGCCATTCTCGGGGACTACGGGATATCCGTGGTGATGGCGCCGCTGGAGCTTCGGGAGATCCAGGCGGATGTCCTGGAAGAGATCGCTGCGGAGAAGGCCCGGGAAGCGTGCCGAAGACTGGACGCCCCCGCCATGGTGGAGGACACCGGGCTGTTCATCGACTGCCTGCGCGGCTTCCCCGGCCCCTACTCGGCCTACGTCTTCCGGACCCTGGGAAACCCGGGCATCCTGCGCCTGCTGGAGGGGGCGCCGGACCGGGGCGCGACGTTTCAATCCGTATTCGTCTACTGCCGCCCGGGCGGCTCTCCCGAGTGCTTTCCGTCCGCCGTGGCCGGCGCCATCGCCCTGGAGTGCAGGGGAGAGGGCTGGGGCTACGATCCGATCTTCATCGCCGAAGGCGCCGCGGAAAGGACCTACGGCGAGCTCGGCGACGACAAGAACCGACTCTCCCACCGCCGCATGGCGCTGGAGAACCTCGCCCGCTGGATTCACAACTCCGGAAACTCGCGCTGAACGGCTGGGCCGAAGGGTGACTTT
Organism: uncultured Binatia bacterium (SeqCode); assembly: GCA_965214905.1. Taxonomy (GTDB): domain Bacteria; phylum Desulfobacterota; class Binatia; order UBA9968; family JAJDTQ01; genus JAJDTQ01. The sequence continues at coordinate 4,623,872 of OZ243984.1, read as the reverse complement.
CTGTTCCGACCGCCCGGAAGCCACGCGGCGCCTGCTTTGGCCGTACGTTCAAGCGGATACCCTCCTGCGTTGGTAAACGAGTTGAACGGTGACAATCACGATAATCGCGCCAAGCCCGATGACGTCCGTCCCCAGGTCGGGCACGATGAGCAGCGGTCCCGCGCAGAACAGGGGCACGCGCAGCACCATGGACAGGGGGCCGAACAGATAGCCGCCCGACGCCGCGGCCATCACCGTCACGCCGCCGAGGGCGGTGGCAAGCACCTGAAGAATCTCTTGCGGCCCGCCCATCAACAGCAGCGCCGGATTGAGGGTGAACGCATAGGGGATGAGAAACCCGGGCACGGCCAGGAGAAAAGCCCGCGCCCCGGTACGCCACATGTCGGCGCCGCTGATACCCGCCGCGGCGAAGGCCGACAACGCCACCGGCGGCGTCACCATCGAGAGGATGCTGAAGTAGAGGATGAACAGGTGCGCCGGCAAGGCCGGCACACCCAGTGTCCGGAGGGCCGGCGCTACCAGGATGGCGGAGACCAGATAGGCCGCCGCCGTCGGCATCCCCATGCCGAGGATGATGGTAAGGACCATGGCCCCGGCGAGTGATACGGCGAGCGAGTCGCCGGCCATGTCCAGCAGCCAGCGCTGAAGTCGTAGCGCCATGCCTGTATGCACCAACGTTCCCACGATGATGCCGGCGACCGCCGAAGGAATCGCCACCTCGGAGGCCGAGCGCACCCCGCCGGCCACGGCTTCGAAGATCACGCCCGGTCTCATTCGGGTCGCCTTTCGGAGCAGGCTGACGACGATGATGAGGCCGATGGTGTACGAACCGGTGGTCATCAAGGAAAATTGAGCGATGAGCAGGTAAATCATGAAGCCGAGCGGAATCAGGAGATGCCACCGCTCGGCCAGTCCGGCCAGGTGCTCCCGGATCGGCAGATCGAGGTCGGGCTTGAGTCCGTTGCGCAGGCTGTAGAAGTGGACCAGCAGGAACAGCGCCGTGTAATACAGTATCGCCGGCACAATGGCGGCGGACACCACTTCGACGTAGCGCACGCCGACCACGTCGGCGAGAATGAAGGCGGCGGCCCCCATGATGGGCGGCGCGAGCTGTCCCCCGGTCGACGCCGTCGCCTCGATGGCGCCGGCAAGCGTGCGCCGGAAGCCCGAGCGGATCATTAGCGGGATGGTCATCAGGCCGCTGAGCAGCACGTTGGCAACGGCGCTGCCCGAAACCGTCCCGAACAGACCGGAGGCGATCACGGCGGCCTTGCCGGCGCCGCCCCAGGACCGGGCGGTGGCTCCGTAGGCGATGTCGACGAACAGCTTGCCCGCTCCCGAACGTTCAAGAAATGCGCCGACCAGCACGAAGTAGAAGACCATGTTCGCCGATGCGGACACCGGCGTTCCGAACATGCCCGAGGTCGAGAGCACCTGGAGGTCGACGAACCGCTTGAGGGATAGTCCGCGATGGGATATCGGGTCGGGCAGGTAGGGTCCGGTGAAGAGGTATGCGATGAACACCGCCCCGACCAGCATGAGCGTGGCGCCGGCGGCCCGCCGGCATGCTTCCAGCAGAACCCCGATGAAAACCATGCCGGCGACGTAGTCGAGAGCATGGACGGCGTCCACACCCTCCGTCCGTTCCGCCACTCTCTGGCCCTGACTCACGAAATAGGCCGTGCACGCAAGCACGGCGCCGACCAGGATCATGTCGAGAAGGGGTACGCCCTCCTCCTCGCGCCGCACGGCGCCGGCGAACCCGTTGATCATCAGGGCGACGGCCACCGCCGAACCGACGTGCGTGCTCAGCAGAGCGATGTCGTATTCGTATCCGCCCGTGTACAGCGGCAGGAACTGCGCGAAGCACCATACCAGCGCGATGCCCGCAAAGACGTAGCGGACAACGCGCGCCGGTATGGTCGGCAACACTAGCGAAGCCATCGCGGCATGGGGGCTTGGAAGGCTACATCATGCCCTTCTCCTTGTAGTACTTGATCGCGCCGGGATGGAACGGGCAGTTGCCGATCAGCCCGGCCTTGGCCACGCCCTTCGGGTCGAAGTTGGCAAGGCCGGCGTGGATTTTCCGCAGCTCGGCCGCGTTCTCGATGATGGTCCTGGTGACGGCGTAGGCGACGTCGTCGGAAACGCCTGCGTGAATCAGGACATTGGTGGCCGCCTTGACGGTCTTGACGGGTGCGGTCTGGCCCTTGAACGTGTTGGGCGGAATGACCGCCTCCACCCAGCCGTGCTTGTCGACCATTCCCTTGATCACACTGTCCGAGAGCGGCAGCATCTTCATGTTCGTGAGCGTGGTCAACTCGGTGGCTACGGGATGTCCCCTGGTCACGACGTGAGCCCAACCGTCGGACTTGCCGTCGCGGATTGCGGCGGCCGTGGCCGTGCGCGCCATCGACTTGACGCTGCCTCCCTTCTCGGCCACGCCCGCTTTACTGCTTCCGTAAAGCGCGAGGATTTGGCGCAATCCCATCTCGCCGGAACCGCCGACCCGGGTCGTGATCATCTGTGCCTTGCCGCCGGCGATCTCCTCCCACGACTTGATCCCGGATTTCACCGTAACGAAGGTACCGTAATAGTACACGTCGAGCCCGCCCATGAGTCCGCGCACCTTGTCCTGCTTCGTGTCGAACTCGCCGAACCCGCCGCAGCCTTCGGCGGCCGCCATGGGAAAGCTGAGCGCCAACTCGGTTTCGTCGCCCTGCAGCAGTTTTATGTTTCCGAAGGTGCCGGCAATCGGCAGCACGTCCACCGTCGAGCCCGCCGGAAGATTCGGCTTCACCAGATCGGCGATGCCGGCGCCATAGTTGTACCAGGCCGATCCGAGGCCCACCGTTGCGAATCGGAGCTGTACGGCATCCGCGGCGACCACGGACGGCGCCGTCAAGGCGACGGCCATCACCGCGCACATCGTCAAGCGCGACAAACGTTTACGTCCGTTTCCGTTACTCATGTCCTGATCCCCCGTTGGTTGATGACCTGGCCGCCCTCGGCTTGGCCGTTAGGTGATGATGGGCCTGCACCCTCACCAGGTTACTTCTTGGGAAAGAGAATGTCTTTCAGTTTCCGGACCACTTCGGGTGACAGCGCGTCCAGTGAGGCTACGACTTTTTGCACCTCGGCGCCGTCCGAAGGGTCGATGTTCAAGCGCGTCTTCCTGGCATCCGCCAGAAATTGCGGATCCCGCATGGTCTTCATGAAAGCCGTTCGCAGGATTTTCACGCGTTCCGGCGGTGTTCCCGGAGGCAGTGCGTAAATGCGAGTGAGTCGGGCGGGATCATGGATGCCCGTCTTGATGAGAAGCCGTCCTTCTTCGGTTTTCGCAAAGCTGATATCCAGCGGGACGTGCGGAAGTGCACGGTGCGGCTTTGGAGACATCTGCAGAACCGGCACGGCTTCTCCGGACTTGAACTTCGCCCCCCAGGTGGCGGTCAAGGCGGTCCAGCTCAGTCCACAGATTCCATCCACCTCACCGCGGTCGGCGGCCAGAAGCATACCGGGTGCGCCTCCATACCCCTCTATCAACTTGATGGGGAGGCCGATCGCAGCGTGCAGCAATCTGGGACCGTCGTTTGTGGAATTGCCGGGACCGGTGCCGGACAACTTGACCGGAGCGGGCGAGTTCATCCATTTCGTCATGTCCGTAATGCCGCTCGCCCGGGTGAACGCACAAACGGAAATGGTCGATTCCGGGACTCCGATGAACTCGTACTTGCTGGAAACGAACTGGATTCCCTTTTGTCCGTAGAGGCGGGCCCAAAAGAGGCTTCCAGGGAAATTTCCTAGGGTCAGGCCATCGGGTTTGGCCTTTCTGTACACGTAGTTGGCCGATATGAGTCCCCCTGCCCCGGTCATGTTCTGTATCAGGAACCGTGGATTTCCCGGAATATAGCGACCCATGTGGCGGCCGATGGCGCGCGAATAGAGGTCGAAACCGCCGCCGACGGAGAATGCCACCACGATGCGAATGGTCTTGTCCTTGAAAAACATGTCTTCCGCAGCCGAACTGCCGGACGGACCGCCCAACGTAGAGACTGCCATGACAAGGCCGCACAAGATCGTTAGCATTCGTTTCCCTGACGAGCGGTATCCCAAGTCGAACCTCCTGGGTTTGAATGATCCGGTTTGGAGCGACCTTAAACTTTTCATCGACAAATTGTCAACGGCTGCGGGAATGAGGAGCAGGCCAGGAGGCTTTCCTCACTGAACGGGTGGACGCGGCCGTGTCGTCCGAGGAGGACACTCAGACGTTGCGGGAATCCACCACGCAGTACAACCAGTTCGTGAACCGCTCTGCCAACGCCGGGCTCTTGTGGTTCGGGGCATCCATGGTGCTGGACGGGCAACTCACGCTGGGGCAACTCGTGGCCATCAACCTGGTGAACATGCGGTTCTCCCAGCCGATGATGCGTCTTTGCATTCACCTACGACTTCTCCCCGCTCCGGGGGCCCATCAAGGAGGTGGGGACGGTGCTGAACGAGGCCACCGAGCGGGACGGCGGCCATCTCGTCAAGCTGCCGGTCTTCAAGGGAAACATTCGCTTCGAGGACGTGCGGCTCCAGTACCCGGACAGCGACCGGTACGCCCTGGACGGCGTGAGCTTCAAGGTCCGGCCCGGCGAGACACTAGGAGCCTGTCGGATGAGGTGTTTGATGACAGGCAGAAGGGGAGGGTTCGGTTGCGGTCATTAACTCGCACTTTCTTGTTTGGATAGGACGAACAAGCCGGAACGAGTGTTGCGTTTCATATTTGCGATGACTCATCACCGAGCCATTTTGACGGCCCTTCCGACACCCTCTCCCTCTGGGAGAGGGTTGGGGTGAGGGTCCCCCGTGTGCGAGCCGCCCGTTGGGAGCGACCATCAAAGCAGGGCAGGTTTATTCGGGGCGCCCTCACCCGGCCTTCGGCCACCCTCTCCCGGAGGGAGAGGGGAGTTGTTCATCGCCGACCACTTCTTGCGGCAACGGGGTGAAGACATGGGACAGGGTCAACACATTTACGGAACGCGACTCCAGGGATCGTGGGTCCCTGGTTCGGGCAAGAGCACCGTCACCCGGCTGATCCAGAGGCTTTATCTTGCCACCGAGGGGCGCGTGCTGCTGGACGGCGCCGATGCGGTCATCATCGACCCGGCGTGGCTCCGAAGCCACATCGGGTCCGTGGAGCAGGACTATCCGATCTTCCGGAGGAGCACTGCGGAGAACCTCGCGCTGAAGCCCGGCAAGCGCCGCATGGTGCAGGTGATCGGCGCGGCTCGGGCGGCGTGCACCCACGAGTTCATCTCGCATGCGGCCAAGGGGTACGCCACCCGCAGCCGGGGTGCGCTTTTTTTCCGGGGGAGAGCGTCAGCGCATCGCCTTGGCCCGGGCGTTGTTCCACTTCCGAAGCGTCAATGCAAGCAAACGGGGACCCTCACCCCGACCCTCTTCCAGAGGGAGAGGGTGTAGGAGGGGAAGACCTCTTCAGAGGGAGAAAGGGGTCGAGGGGGTGCGGTTGAATCATCATGGATCTTGGCATCAACGGCAGACGCGCATTGATATTCGGGGGCTCCCGAGGCATCGGCCGTGCCGTCGCCGGGGCGTTGGCGGTGCAAAAGGTCGCTTCCGAGGCTACGGAAAGCAGCGGGGTCAGGGCCGCGGGCTACAGGATCGACGCCTGGGATGAGCCGTCGACGGCCGCACTCGTAAGCCGCATCACCGACGATTTCGGCGCCATTGATCTCTTGTTCGGCGTTACCCGGCGTCCGGCGTTGGAGGACAGGAACGTGCTGCCGCCGGGTGGCTGGCAATCCCAGCTCGACAATGGATTCCTTCGTTTCAAGGCAGTGACGGAAACGCTTTTGCCCGGCATGCAGGACCGGGGATGGGGGCGTATTCTCTGGATGATCCCGTGGCCGGCCGCCGGCACCAGCGTCGAAAGACAACTCTACGCCGTCATGAGCGCGGCGCTGTCCGCATGGGTCCGGTCCATCGCTGCAAACCTTGCCAAGGATAATGTTACCCTGAACCTGTTGAGGCCGGCGCCGGTGTCACGAACCGCAGGGTCCGGCGCACCGTCCAGTCGAGACGAAAACCTGGCGGGTTCCGGGTCCATACCCGTGGACACGACCCTTTCCTCCGCTACGTTGCCGCAGCCGCGGCCTTCCTGCTCAGCGATCCCGGCGGCGGAATATGCGGCAAGACCATCGGGCTCGGCAGTGGCGGCGCCGATTGACCGAACGGAACTGCGCAATTCTGCTCCGGGACGGGGCGCCATTCCCCACTCACGCCGGACTCATTTCTCACACGCGAAGACCCTCACCCCAACCCTCTCCCAAAGGGAGAGGGAGTAGGAAGGGAAGACCCTCTTCCAGAGAGGGGAGAGGGGGTCGGAGGGGAAGACCCTCTCCCGGAGGGAGAAGGGGTCGGAGGGGCTGCCATTGAATCATCATGGCTCTTGGCATCAAGGACAGGCGCGGACGACTCTCCGTCTCAGGACTGATTTTGTTTTGGTTCGGGCGGTGGGTGAGGGGGTATGGCCTGGGACGGGGGTTCGGCCTGAGCATGATGGGTTTGCCGGTGTTCTCGACAAAGTCGAGTGGGCGTTTTGCGTGGTCATGGAACCACGGCCGGAGGTCCCCAACAGAGTCTTGCCCTTGGCGATGAACATAGGCATGCGACGCGTCGTTGTGCCCGGAGTCGAGGTTGTCATGCTTCTCGGGCGGTGTTGACGGCCCGGTAATGGTCCTGGAGCACGCGTGCGACGCAGCCCGTGAGGTTCATGGCCGTCTCCAGGTGCAGGAACTCATTGGGTCCGTGCGCGTTGGACTTGGGCCCCAACACGCCGGTGATCATGAACTGCGCCTGCGGGAACTTTTCCGCGAGCATGGCCATGAAGGGGATGGTGCCGCCTTCGCCCGTGGTGCAGGCGTCCTTGCCGAAGAACTCGCGGGAGGCGCCGTTCATCGACTCTTCGAGCCACGGTGCGAACGGCGGCGCGTTCCAGCCGCCGGTGCCCTGGCCGGGGTCGAAGTTCACCCTGGCCCGGTACGGCGGATCCGCCGTCAACGTGTCCCTCAGACAGGCCACCGCGGCGTCGGGATCGGCGGTGGGGGGAAGGCGCAGGGACAGCTTGACCCGAGTCTCCGGGCGCAGGACGTTGCCGGCCTGTTCAAGGGGCGGGATTCCGGCGGCGCCGATGATCTCGAGCTGCGGCCGCCACGTGCGGTTCAGCAGCAGTTCGGTCCCGTTGTCGCCGACGGGTGCGGTGCCGGCGTGGAAGGGATAGCCTTCGTGCAACGTCGCACCGAGCACCTCCGCCGCGGCCCCGGCCTGGAGCAGCCGGTCGGGCGGGATCTCCACCTGCAGGCCGTCCGGCAGGATCTCGCCGGTGTCCTCGTCCTCCAGGCGGCTCAGCAGGCGCCGCAGGATACGGAAGCTCGAAGGGACGATGCCGCTGGCCGCGCCGGAATGAACGCCTTCGGTCAGGGTCGATACCGAAAGCGTGGCGTTGATCACGCCCCGCAACGAGGTGGTGACCCACATCCGCTCGTAGTCGCCGCATCCGGAGTCCAGACACACGACCAGGTCGGGCGTGCCGATCCGGTCCGCCAGCGCATGGACGTAGTGGGGGAGATCGAAGCTGCCGCTTTCCTCGCACGCCTCGATCATCACGACGCAGCGGGCGCAGGGAATGGACTCGAGCTTCAACCCCTGGATCGCGGTCAGGGCGGCAAACATGCCGTAGCCGTCGTCGGCGCCGCCGCGGCCATAGAGCCTGCCGTCCTCCAGCACGGGCGTCCACGGCCCCAGGTCCGGGCGCCATCCTTCCATGGGGGGCTGCTTGTCGAGGTGGCCGTAGAGCAGCACCGTTCCTCGTCCTGTTCCGGGTATTTCCATCAGCAGAAGGGGCGTCCGTCCTTCGGCCCGGGCCACGTGGAGATTCAGACCGGGAATGTTCTGCGCCTTTGCCCAGCGTGCGAAGAGCTCCACTGCGCGGTCCATGTGTCCGTGCTCCCGCCACTGCGGGTCGAAGGCCGGAGACTCGTTGGGGATGGCGATGTACTCCTTCAAGGCCGGCACGATGCTGGTCTCCCAGGTCTCGCGTATGAATGATCGAAGCTGCATCCTCTTCACCTGCCAGGCCCTGTATCGGCCAGCCTCCATCGTCACGCCACGTGCAGTCCGTGGCTCTCCCCAGGAGCCTGTCGGACTTGGCAAGAATCTACTGCGAGGCATGGAAATGGGTCCATTTTCAGTTGGATTTTCGTCAAATATTCCCGATATTTTCCTCAAATCCGCCTAAAAATGGCCTCCATTTCCATGCCTCTCGCTACGATTCGCCAAATCCGACAGACTCCCAAGCTCCGGATAGCGGAAGCGTTCGACCTCGACGCGGTCCGCTCCCAGTGCCGTGAGTTCGTCCAGGTCCAGGGCCGCTTCGGCCTCCCGCACCCGCTGCAGGGTGGCCTTGACCGCCGGGTGTTTGGGCACGAAGAGCTGGCAGCAGTCCTGATCGGGTTGAATCGAGGTCTCGAAGGTGCCGATGTTCATGGCCTGGTCGATGATTTCCTGCTTGTCCATGCCGATGAGCGGGCGCAGCACCGGGAGTCGCGCGGCCTCCTCGATGACCGCGATGTTGGGCAGCGTCTGGGACGCCACCTGGGCGAGGCTCTCTCCGGTCACCAGCGCCCGGGCGCGCTCCTTGGCGGCGATCACGGAAGCGATCCGGAGCATCATCCTGCGGTAGATCACGACCCGGAGCGGGCGGAGGACGGCGGCGACGATCCGGCGTTGAATCTCGCCGAACGGCACGAGATAGAGTCGGGAAACGTACTGGTAGCGGGTGAGCAGTTCTACCAGGGCCTGGGATTTTTCCTGGGACGACCGGTCCAGGAACGGGCTGCTGTGGAAGTGGACGAAGATGAGACGGCAGCCGCGCTGCATCATCCGGTAGGAGGCCACCGGGGAGTCGATGCCCCCGGAGATGAGCGACACCAGCCGCCCGCTGGCGCCCACCGGAAGGCCGCCGGGTCCGGGCATCCGCCGCAGGCTTACGAACGCGCTCGACGGCAGGATCTCCACGGACACCGTCAACTCGGGCCGGGTGAGGTCCACCCGCGCCCCGGAGCGGGCCTGGACCAGGGCGCCCAGCTCCCGGTTGACGTCGTTGGAAGTCAGCGGGAAACGCTTGTCCGTGCGCCGGGTCCGGATGCGAAAAGAGTCGAAGGATTGCCCCTGGACGGCTTCGAGAACCCGCGCCGCCAGCACCGACATCTCCTTGTCGGTGCGTTCCACCAGGGAGAAGTTGGCAATGCCGAAGACTCGGGCCAGACGGTCGGTCAACTCGTCCGTCGGGACGTCGTGGTTGAAGTTCAGCAGCAGCATCGAAGAGGCGTTGCGGATCTCCCTGAGTCCCATGCCCCGCAGGGCCGTGCCGAGGTTCTTCCTGAGATGCTCGACGAAGTAAGCGCGGTTGCCGCGTTTGAGGGCGATCTCGTGGTATCGAACCAGGGCCGAGCGCATGACGAGAAAATAGCAGATCCATGGAACTTTTGCATGGCAAGCCGCCTGTGATACCATGAGCGTTTCGCCCCGGAGGTCGCTTATGGAAGTGTTCAAAAGGGTTTCGGAAGTTGCTCGATTCTCTTCCGAGAAGATGAAGAAGAACGGTATCTTCGAAACGGAGCGGCTGTTCTGCGACGTGTACTGCTTCGAGGCAGGACAGGCCCAGAGCGTGCACACTCACGAGGGATCGGACAAGGTCTACTTCGTCCTGGAGGGCAGGGGGCTGTTCCGCATCGGCGGGGACCAGCGGGAGCTCGGCAAGGACGAGGCGGCGCTGGCGCCCTCGGGTGCGCCCCACGGAGTGGAGAACCCCGGGCCGGAGCGGCTGAAGCTGCTGGTGCTCATGGCCCCGCGGCCGAGCCATTGAGGACTCCGGATTCCCGCCTTCGCGGGAATGACGGAGAGGGGCGCGGGAATGATGGAGAGAAAGCGGCAACGACGCCGAGAAGCGGGCATGACGGATTGGCCTTTCGTACTCCGAAGTCGGCGTTTTCGACACAGCCTGGAAAGCGGGGATCAAGGGGGGTGGAGGACAGGAGCTCATGACGGCAGAAGTTCCCGTGAACGAGGTCAACCGGCGTTTCTACGGGGCGTTCGAGAGCCTCGATTTCAAGCGCATGGAGGAGATCTGGCTGCGCGAGGACTACATCAAGTGCGTCCATCCCGGATGGGCGCTGCTGTCCGGCTGGGACGCGGTCATGGAGAGCTGGCGGCGGATCTTCGAGAACACGCAGCAGATGCACTGTACGCTCACCAACGTGCAGACGCGGGTGCGGGGCGACCTGGCCTGGGTCACGCTGTACGAGAATCTGAACTCCACTCGGCAAGGGCAGACCCATGGCGCCGTGGTGCTCACGACCAACATCTATGAACAGCGCCCGGACGGCTGGTTCATGATCCACCACCACGGCTCGCCCGTGATGATGGCCCAGCCCGGGCCGCATTCCACCCTTCAGTGAACCCTCTCCAGGACAAGGTCTGCATGGTCACCGGCGCGGGCCGGGGCATCGGCCGCGCCATCGCTCTGCTGGCTGCGGAGAACGGCTGTCGAACGATGCTGGCGTCGAGAAGCGCGGATCAGCTCGCGGCGGTGCAGGCCGAGATCGCGGCACGGGGCGGACAGGCTTCCTGGCTCCGCACCGATCTGGCGCGGCAGGAGGACATCGCGGCACTGGTTCAGCAGACCCTCGATCGGTTCGGCGCCATCGACTTCCTCGTCAACAATGCCGGTTGGGGCATCAAGGCCAACGTCGCCAAGGCCAAGGTGCCGGACTGGGAACGGACCCTCCGGATCAACCTGCTGGCGCCCATGATCCTGAGCCAGCTCGTTCTGCCCACGCTCGTCGCCAGACAGTCCGGCGCGGTCGTGAACATCGCGTCGATCTCGGGGCGGGCGGGGCAGGGCGGTTCCGCGGCCTATGCGGCCTCGAAGGCCGGGCTCATCGCCTTCAGCCAGTCACTGTTCGAGGAGGTGCGGGAGCACAACATCAAGGTGGCCGCCATCATCCCCGGCTTCGTCGACACCGGAATGATACCGCCGGTCAGGCATCTGGACCGGAGCAGGATGATCCAGCCCGAGGACGTGGCTCGGACCGTGCTGTTCGTCCTCACCGCGCCGCCCACCGCCTGTCCCGTGGAGATTACCGTCCGTCCGCAACGCACGCCGTACCGGTAGCTCAGGCCGCTCCCTGGAGATTGCAGAACTCCTCGTAGTCGATGAGTTCGTGGATGGTGGGCTTTTCGCCGCACATCGGACACTCGGGGTCCTGCCGCAGGCGGAGCGTGTTGATCTCCATGGTCAACGTGTTGAAATGGAGCAGCCGCCCGGCCAGGGAATCGCCCTTGCCGAGGATGAGCTTGATGGTCTCCACCGCCTGGATCGTGCCGATGAGCCCGGGAAGGACTCCGAGCACGCCGGCCTCGGCGCAACTCGGCGCCATGCCCGGAGGAGGAGGCTCGGGATAGAGGCAGCGGTAGCATGGCCCGTTGCCCGGGTGGAACACCGACACCTGCCCCTCGAACTGGAAGATGCTGCCGTGAACGTTGGGCTTGCCGGTCATCACGCAGGCATCGTTCACCAGGTAGCGGGTGGCGAAGTTGTCGCAGCCGTCCACCACGATGTCGTAGTCCTTGATGATCTCCATGATGTTATCGGAGCTGAGCCGCTCGGCATGGGGGACCACGTTGACGTCGGGGTTCAGTGCCTGAAGGGTCTGCCGCGCCGATTCCGTCTTGGGCTCGCCGATCCGGTCGTTGGTGTGGAGGATCTGGCGCTGCAGGTTGGAGAGGTCCACCACGTCGTGATCGACGATTCCCAGGGTGCCCACGCCGGCCGCGGCCAGGTAATAGGCGGAGGGCGACCCCAGACCGCCGGCGCCGACCATCAGTACCCTGGCGTCAAGGAGCCTGGCCTGTCCTGCTTCCCCTACTTCGGGGAGCAGGAAGTGGCGGCTGTAGCGGGTGAGCTGCTCCTGCGTGAACTGCCGGTCCTGCTTGAAGGAGTAGCCCTCGTTCTTCCAGGCAGTGTAACCGCCGGACATGGAGATCACGTCCGCGTAACCCATCTCCTGCATCACCTTGCCGGCGAGGAGCGATCTCACGCCGCCGGCGCAGTAGGCGATGATGGGGGTCGACTTGTCGGGCACCTCGGCGTCCATCTTCATTTCAAGAAAACCCCGCGGCACCGATACCGCGTTCTCCAGGTGTCCTTCCCGGTATTCCTCCTTCTCGCGGACGTCCAGGACTACGTGCTTGCCGTTGTTCTGCAGCAGCTCGTGCACCTGCTGAGGCGACAACTCCTTCACGGTGTCGCGCGCCTCGTCCATCAACTGCTGAAATGTCTTGGCCATGATCTCTCCCTGCAGCCCCTTCGCCCCCGCCCCATGAACTCCCGCTTTCGCGGGAATGACGGATTCGGGATCCAGGGCAATAACCAAGTTTTGTGATTCTATTATGAGTTATTCTCCGGACATGTCAAGTTCTCGCTGCGATCCGGCTCGGGTCCGGCCGTCAATTCAGCCGGTAGAAGCGGTTCGCGTTGTCGGCCAGGATCTTCCGCTTGGCCGTATCCGAGACATCCTCCCGGGCGCAAAGTTCGGGGATATCCTTGAGATATTCCTCGCGCGGACGCTCGTGGGGATAGTCGGAAGCGAAGAAGATATGGTCCTCGCCAAAGAGCTCGACGACGTAGGGCAGGGTGCGTTCCTCCGACTCGACGGAGACGTAGACGCTGCCGCTCTTGATGTATTGGCTGGGTGAGTGCTTCAACCGGGGCGCCCATTTCTTGCCGCGCCGCTCGTAGCCCTCGTCCAGCCGGTCCATCATGAACGGCACCCAGCCCGCGCCCGCCTCCAGGTAGGCGACGCGCAAGTCCGGAAAGAGCTCGAACACACCCTGAAACACCATGTTGGTCAGGTGAATCAGCAGTGGAACCGGATGCTCCAGCGCGTGGACCTCGGCGAAGCTGTCCAGATAGTCGAAACCCAGCCCGCGGCTGGGCGCGCCGTGAATGGCCAGCGCCATGTCGAGGCGGCAGGCCTCTTCGTAGAGCGGGAAGAAGCTCTCGTGGCCGTACCCCTTGCCCAGCGAGTTCACCGACGGCAGCACCGCGGCCGGCATGCCCAGTTCCTCCCTGGCGCGCCGCATCTCCTTGAGGGCGTCATCGATGCTGTGAATCGGGATCAGCGCCGCGCCGAGGACCCTCGGCGTATGCTTCATGTAGTAGTCGTAGAGCCACGAGTTGTAGGCGTGGGCGATGTTGACGGAATAGGCCGGGTCCTGGATCAGCCCGAACCCCAGCCCGGAGGTCGGGTAGACGATGGTTCGGTCGATGCCGCAGTCGTCCAGAAAGGACACCCACATGTCGCAGTCCGGATAGTCCCTGAGCCCGGACGAGCTCATGTTCGACAACCGGGTCCATCCGTCGAGTGACGGGAACAGCGAGTACATGCGGGCCCAGGCGGGCTGCCCGTCGCTGCCCACGTATTTCTCGCCCATGAACGGCATGATCTCGCTGGCGTTCTCCATGATGTGTCCGTCACCGTCGATGACCGGAAAGGCGTTTGCGCGCATGGGATTCTCCTTTCGTTCGGAAGCGGGGGTCACACCAATCAGGCTTGACGATGGGGCCGGACCTATGGCGCCACGATGCCGTAGAACCGCTGGGCGTTGTCGCTCAGCATCTTGTCGGCCACCCGTTGCGGGATATCCTCCCGGCCGCGGATGGCGCCCATCAGGTCGGGCTCGAACGAGGGATCCTGATGGCCGTAGTCCGAGCCGATGAGAATGTGGTCTTCACCGATGGAGTCTACCAGATAAGGGACGTCCTCGTCGGCCTCGCAGGCGACGAACAGGCGGTAGTCCTCGAACAGCCCTTGGTCCGACTTGTGCTTCCAGTCGCTCTTGAGCAGCCGCTTCAGAATGTGCAGCATGAACGGCACCCAGCCCGCCGACGCCTCGATGAAGCCGATGCGCAGGCCCGGAAACTCCTCGGGTATGCGGTTCGCCACCAGGTCGCGAAAGGCGAATACAGGCAGGATGCGGCCCTGGGCGAACGAGAAGTTCCGCTCGAAGCTGAACAGGTTGATGAGCGACGGTGCGCCCATGCCGGTATGGATGCAGATGGACAGGTCCAGCTTGGCGGCTTCTTCGTAGACCGGGAAGAAGTAGGGGTCGTCCAGGGTGCGGTCCCCCTCCATGCCGCGAAAGAAGATCCCCACGGCGCCGTGCTCCCGGGCCAGCCGCATCTCGTCGATGGAGGCCTGAATGGAGCGCAGCGGCAGCACCGCGGTCCACAGCAGCCGGTTCTGCCCGGTGCGATGCACTTCCCACATGTAGCGGTTGTAGGCGCGGCACAGTGCGACTTCCAACTCGGCGTCGTGGGTCAGGTAGACCAGAAAAAGCGTCGGATAGATGACCTGGACGTCAATGCCGAGCCGGTCCATGTCGGCCAATCTGACCTCGGGCCGGGTGATCTCGCGGCTGGCAATGAGGCTGTCGCTGCGCGACGACTCGAGTTTCGTGGCCGACGGCGTGACCAGGCGGTAGCTCCCCTTGCCGTTGGGTTTCGGCACGATGTTGCCGTCGATGAGCCAGAAGGCGTTCCGCGGGCCGTAGAGCGTGTCCTCGGGCACGGAGGCGAGCACGGGCCGGCGCGAATACATGCCCTCGTCCATGTGGTCCCACATGGCCAAGGGTTCGGCGATATGCGTGTCGGAATCGATGATCATCATGGAATGCGGCTCGTGGTCCTTGCGCCGGCCGGACGCTGCCGGCCGGCTGCCGCATCGTAACCGCTCAAAAGGCGTAGAGCTGCTTCGGGTTCTCGCACAGGATCTTGTCCGCGATGGCCGGCGACAAATCTTCCCGCGACCGGATAGTCCGGGCCAGTTCCGGCTCGAACGAAGGATCGGTGTGGCCGTAGTCGGAGCCGATGATGATGTTATCCTCGCCCATGTACCGGATCAGGTACGGGATGTCCTCGTCGGCCTCGCAGGCCACGAACAGGCGGTACTTCTGGAACAGCTCCACGCTGGACTCGAACTTGAACTGCTGCTTGAGCAGGCGACGCAGGATGTGCAGCAGGAACGGCACCCAGCCGGCCGACGCCTCGATGAACCCGAACCGCAGCTTCGGGAACATCTCCGGGATGCGGTTGTGAATGATGTCCCGGAAGGCGAAGATGGGCAGCACCCTGCCGTGGGCGAACGTGTGGTTCCGCTCCAGGTTGAACATGTTGGTCAACGTCGGGCATCCCGAGCCCGTATGGATGCAGATGGGCAGTTCCAGCGAGTTGGCCTCTTCGTACACCGGAAAGAAGTAGGGGTCGTCCAGGGTCCGTTCCCCCTCCATGCCGCGAAAAAAGATCCCCACGGCGCCGTGCTCCCTGGCCAACCGCATCTCTTTCACCGACTCGTCCACCGAGCCCAGCGGCAGGATGGCGTTCCAGCGAAGCCTTTTTCGACCCCTTTCTTCGATCTCCCACATGTAGCGGTTGTAGGCCTTGCACAGCGCGATCTCGAGGTCCACGTCCTCGGTGAGATAGATGAGAAACAGGGTCGGGTAGATCACCTGGGTCTCGATGCCCAGGCGGTCCATATCTTTCAACCGGACATCGACGTCGGTAATCTCGCGGCTGGCGATGAGACTGTCGTCCCGTTCTGTTTCCGAAGTCGCGGCCGCCGGCGTCACCAACCTGAAACCGCCCTTGCCGGAGGGTTTCGGGAAGATGTTGCCGTCAATGAGCCAGAACTTGTTGCGGTTCCCGTACAGCGTGTCGTCGGTGATCGACGTAAGCACCGGCCTGCGCGGGTACATGTCCTGGTCGAAAAACTTCCACATCGCCTCGGGCTCGGCGATATGCGTATCGGCGTCAATGACTCCTGCCATGTTTGCCTCCTTGGGGAATCGGCACCGCGGTCGGAACGGGCGGAGAGAAGGACAGCACCCGTCATCGGTAGTTTTTACTGCCGGTAGTCGTGGCTTGTCAAACCCATATGCCTACCCGCATCCGGATCAACTCCGATGAAACGCGCGGTCGGACCACCAAGGCGTCGATCTCTCCGTCCTCACCCCTCCGCGCACAGCCGACCGAGGCCCGGGATCGACGTCGAACGGCCCATTCGCCGGAGGCATGCCCACAGGGCTGCCTGGTTGCTCGACACCACCGGACGGGCGAGGCGGCCCTCCACCGCTTCGATGACTTCGATCATGCGGGTGTTGGTGCAGCTCAGGAAGTAGCCGTCGGCCTCGGGGCGGGCGTTGTCGCAGGTGATCTCCAGCCACTGCTCCGGGGTGACCGCGATGT
Organism: uncultured Binatia bacterium (SeqCode); assembly: GCA_965214905.1. GTDB lineage: Bacteria > Desulfobacterota > Binatia > UBA9968 > JAJDTQ01 > JAJDTQ01. The sequence goes on along the minus strand of OZ243984.1, from coordinate 4,607,503 downwards.
AGGCGTCGCTTCCGGGGAGCCCCAGGCCCAGCTCGTGGACCACCTCGAAGCCGGCTTCCGCCATGTAGCGCAACTCCGACTGGTTCGTCGCCTCCACGTAGGGGCTGATGAGCACGAGCCTACGGACCGCGAGCGCGTTCAGCGCTTCGGTGACCGCTTGGCTGGTGGTCAGGGTGGCGCACCCGCTGGCCCGGCTCATCCATTCGGTGATGCGCTCCTCGCCGGCAAGGCCCTCCTCCATGGAGGTGGCCGTGCAATGAAACACGATCACGTCGGGCCTGGTGTCGGACAACGCGCCGGCGGCTTCCTCGATGGCCCCCTGGAGCTCGTCGAGCGGTTTGTGGAACTTTCCGGTCATGCGCAGCCGGGTGGTGTGGATGTCCACGTCCGGCGGCGCGTACCGGCTGAACTGAGGCTCGGTGAGCCGGTTGGCGGAGGGAATGATGAGGCCGATGCGTGCGTGGCTTTCCATGGCGTTCCTCTCGGTTCCCGTAGATGGGGTTGAACCGGGCGTCGCCGATACAGGATCACTGCAAAAAAATCGTCCGACGCTGCCCCGTCCCGCTTCATGCAGGCGTTGCTTCGAAGGCCGCGAGGTTGCGGGTCTTCTTGCTGAACTCCACCGCGACCCAATGGATCGGCCAGCCCAGGTGACGGTACTTGTCCGCGTAGCCCCGCTCCCTTAGCTGCGCCATCGCCCCGCCCTCCGCGGCGTTCTCCACCACCTTGAACTCGAACAGATAGACGTTGCCGTTGAATCGAACCGCCATGTCCAGCCGCCCGCGGCTGCCGCTGTCCTCGACCGTAACATCCAGCCCCAGCGCGGCGAAGCAGGAATAGAACACGCTGGCGTAATAGCCCTCGTAATCGGCCATGTCGTTCTTCGTGTGCCACTGGTAGGGGATGCTGGAAAAGAACGCCTTGAACAGCGCCTCCAGGCCGTCGAAATCGTTGGCCAGCAGCAGGTCGTACAGCCGCACGCTGTGCCTCACCCGGAGCGACGGATCATTCGTCAGGCGGTTCAACAGGCTCTTGTTCAGGCTTTGCCGGACTTCCCGGTTCGGATAGCCCAGCCTATAGAACATGTCCCCGCCGCGCGGCTCGGCCTGAAGAATGGTCAGGTAGCCGGTCTGGAACAGCAGCGACTCGGTGGCGATGTGGTCGACGTCGAAGGTGGCCAGCAGATCGTCGCTGCCGATCATACCGTCCAGGTCGAGAGAGCCGACCCCGCGCGCCACCAAGGTATCGATCAGGAACGTGGGCGTGCCCGTCTCGAACCAATAGGCGCCGAACTTGCGGTTGAAGAACAGCAGCAACACGTCGAAGGGGTTGTAGACCTTGTCCTCTCCCAACCAGCTATAGCCGTTGTACCAGTTTCTGATCGCTTCCCGGTCCAGACCTGGCAGTTCCGGCGCGAACACCGTGTCCAGGTCTGCGTCCGCGTAGCCGCAGATGGCCGAGTAGCGCGGGTCCAGGGTGATGTCCGTGAGATTGTTGAGGCCGGAGAACAGGCTCACCTTGGAGAATTTGCTCACCCCGGTGAGCAGGGTGAACTTGACGTGCGCGTCTGCAAACTTGATGGTCGCGTACAGCCCGCGCAGGTAGTCGCGGTTGGCGCGGGCGACCTCGGGCTTCTCCAGCGCGTCGAGGATCGGCTTGTCGTACTCGTCCACCAGCACGGCAACGCGCTGTCCGGCGCGCTCGCGCAGCATCTCGATCAGATGGCTGAAACGTCCTGACGCGGTGGCGTACTCGGGCCTTACGCCCTCCCGACGTTCGATGGCGGCCAACTGCTCCATGACGTTCGCCGGCAGATGGTCCGGCTTCGTGAAGTCGCCGCCGCTGAAGTCGAGCCGCACAACCGGATGGCGAACCGACCAGTCCCAGCGGTCGTGGACCTCCAGCCCCCGGAACAGCGCCTCGTTGCCCTCGAACAATTCCTTCAGGGTGTCCACGAGCAGGCTTTTGCCGAAGCGGCGCGGGCGCGACAGGAAGTAGTGCTTGCCCTCATGCGCCAGCCGCTGGATGAAGGCGGTCTTGTCGACGTAGTAGCAGCCCTCCTCGCGGATCTCGCGGAAGGTCTGGATGCCGAGGGGCAGCTTGCGCCTGGCCGGCGGCCCGGCCTGAACGTTCGCGTCTGTTCCCGTTTCCGTCATCGTTCTCTCCGGTCCGGAAACCTATGCCGGCGGAACCCCCTCGTGACCGTTGTCCCACGAGCGCATGGCCGTGGCCAAGGCATTGGGCTCCGGCAGGTTCTTCAGGCCGAAGAACTCGACGGCGTTCCGGTAGAGCACTTGTTCCTTCCGGGCGAAGCTCAGGTCGCCGCCCGAGATGATGTCCCGGACGGAGTAGGGGAAGTGGCAGTCCCAGTGACAGTAGTCCGAGGCGTAGAGCACGGTGGCGGATCCCGAAGCGTCCAGCACCCGGTCCAGTCCGGTCTCCTCGGACTCGCATGACAGCACGAGCTGCTCGCTCCGGATAATCTCGCCGGGGCGACGCCGCATCTCGGGCATCTGCGGCGCCAGCTTTTCCAGGTGCTCGTCGAAGCGCTCCATCCAGAAGGGCAGCCAGCCGGCGCCGCCTTCCATGTAGGCGACCTTGAGCCGGGGGTGGCGGTCGAACACGCCCTCTCCGATCATGTGCATCATCGCGATCATCAGCTCGAAGGGGAACGCCGTCATGTGGACGTAGACGTACTTGTAGAAGCGGCGGCTGCCCGCCCCCATCACTCCGGACACGCCGGGAACGCCGTCGTGCCCCGTCTGCGGGTGGACCGAGAGCGGCAACCCGATCTCCTGGGCGGCAGCGTAGATGGGATCGAACATGGGGTCGCCCATGTTGCGGCCGTAAACGTTGGTGGGGAGCATGGCGGTGGCGGCGCCGTGCTCGGCCAGGTAGTGCAGCTCCCGCACCGCCGCCGGCGGGTCCTGACACGGGATGAGCCCCACGCCGCGCAGGCGCCGCGGGTCGGCGGAGCAATACTCCAGCAGCCATTCGTTGACCGCATGGCAGATGGCCCCGGCGAGGCCCTTGTCCATCAGGCCGTTGACCGTAAGGGCGATCTGCGTGCCGAAGATCACGGCCACGTCGATGCCCTCCAGGTCCATGTCCTTGAGGCGTTCCCCGGGGTCGGTCATGCCCGGGCGGCCCTTCCGCGCCTCTTCGGTCATGGGTCCGGACACCCCCGGACCCGGCCCTTCGTTGGCGGGCCAGATGCGGCCCTCCAGCAGCAGGCGGTTGCCGCCCCGGTTGTCCTTGAGCCGCACCGGCGCCAGCGGCTTGTACTTCTCGGGCAGCCAGGGCTTGAAGTCGATGTCGCCCTCGTTGACGTGACCGTCCGCGTCGATAACCAGCGTGTTGGTGAAATCTTCCATGAGCTGTGCTCCCACGTTCGTCACCCTGATTCCCACGTTGTCACCCGGCTTCATTCGCGAGTGCAACACCGGCACGAGCGCCTCGTGGCCGACCGTTTCGCCGCATTTATCGTTACTACTGCGGCCTTTTTTGTGTCAAGATGCCCGCGTCGTCGAGGATGCCCATGGATGCCGACTCCTGCGCCACGCCCGCACCGCTGCTCGAAGTCAAGGACCTGCGGACATACTTCTTCACCCGGTGGGGAACGGGCAAGGCGGTGGACGGCGTCTCCTTCACGCTGAACGAGGGGGAATCACTGGGGCTTCTGGGGGAGTCGGGCTGCGGCAAGAGCATGACCAGCCTCTCCATCCTCCGGCTGGTGCCGAGAGCGGCCGGGCGCATCGTCTCGGGTCAGGTGCTGTTCCTTGGCCGTGACCTGCTGCGGATACCCGAGCACGAGATGCGCCGCGTCCGGGGCCGGCAGATCGCCATGATCCTGCAGGACCCCCTGAGCACTCTCAATCCGGTGTTCTCCATCGGCAACCAGGTGGCGGAGCCGTTGCGGGTCCACGGCATCGTGTCGCGTTCCGGCATTCGGGAAAGGGTCGCCAGGCTGCTGAGCCTGGTGCGCATACCCGCGCCGGAGTCCCGGTTGAAAGACTATCCGCATCAGTTCAGCGGCGGCATGCGCCAGCGGGTGGTGGGGGCCACCGCCATCGCCGCCGGGCCCAGGGTCCTCATCGCCGACGAGCCCACCACTTCCCTCGATGTGACCATCCAGGCCCAGTACCTGCGCCTGCTGAAGGAGCTTCAGAGGGAATCGAACCTGTCCATCCTCTACATCACCCACGACCTGGGCACCCTGGCCCGGATCTGTGATCGGGTGGCGGTCATGTACGCCGGCAAGATCGTGGAGCAGTTGACCGTGGAGAGGCTTTTCGAACGTCCCGCGCATCCCTATACGGAAGCGTTGCTGCGGTCCATCCCGCGCATGGACCGCAAGGTCCACCGGTTCCAGTCCATCGAGGGAAGTCCGCCGGTGGTCTACGATCTGCCCCCGGGCTGCGCGTTCGCGCCGCGCTGTCCCGTGGCCATGGCAATCTGCCGGTCGGAGTCTCCGCCGGTGACGAGTCTCGCCACGGGCCACAGCGTGGCTTGCTGGCTGCACGCGAAGGACGAGCATGAACCGCGACCCGACCCTGCTGGAAGCCCGGAATGTCAGTAAGCGTTTCCCCGTGACCAAGGGGTTGATCCTCGGCGGCAACCTGGGCTGGATACGCGCCGTGGAGGACGTCAGCTTTCACATGGACGGCGGCGAGACCCTGGGACTGGTGGGGGAGTCGGGTTGCGGCAAGAGCACCACGGCCAGGATGGTCCTGTTGCTGGAGCACCCGAGCAGCGGCGAGATCCTCTACCAGGGGGTCGGCCTGGAACAGATGTCGGGCAGCGACCTGCAGCAGTACCGGAGCACCGTACAGGCGGTGTTCCAGGATCCCCAGAGCTCCCTCAACCCCAGGATGCGCGTCGGCGACATCGTCGGCGAGCCGCTGGAGGTGAACGCCGGGCTTCCCCGGCAGGCGGTGCGCGAGCGGGTCGCGGAGGTCCTGAAGGACGTCAATCTGGACGCGGCCTTCGCCCGGCTCTACCCTCACGAGTTCAGCGGCGGGCAGCGGCAGCGCATCGCCCTGGCGCGCGCCCTGGTGACCCATTCGCGATTGATCGTCCTGGACGAGCCGGTGGCCTCGCTCGACGCTTCCATCCGAAGCCAGATCATCAACCTTCTGAAGGATCTCCAGGACGAGCACGGCCTGAGCTATCTGCTCATCACCCATGACCTGGCCGTGTCCCGGCACCTGAGCCACCGGGTGGCGGTCATGTACCTGGGACGGATCGTGGAGGAGGGGAACGCGGATGCGCTGTACGCCGAGCCCTTGCACCCCTACACCCGGGCACTCATTGCCGCGGCCCTGCCGGCACGGGCAGGACAGGAGTCCGACGAGATGGTGCTGGCGGGCGAGGTGCCCAACCCCATGAATCCGCCCTCCGGTTGCCGTTTCCACCCGCGTTGTCCCTGGGCCATGCCCCGGTGCGCGGAAGAGGAGCCGCAACTCTCGGAGGCGGCCCCGGGACGAAGTGTGGCTTGTCACCTGTTCTGACCGCGGCCGGCGGGCATGCGACTGCGACGAGAATTGGACCCATTGTGTATAATACGTTCGACAGCATTCGGGCGTTGATTTCCGAAGGCAGTATCCGGATTTCGGAACACGGATATGATGAGCTCGCCACTGACGGATTATTTGCAAGGGAGCTTGAAAAATGGCAACCCGGGTTTCAGCGGAGACGCAAATGAGCAGGAGAAAACGGACGAAGCTCGTTCACGAGGGAAACTACGTTGCGGAAGTTGACGTAGAGCTGCTGGAAGATCCCGAAGGATGGTCACCGTATCGCTCTCTTGAAGATGCCTATCGTCTCGACGACGTACGGGAGGCCCTCCGTCGAGGCGCCGTCAAGACCGCAGCACGATATGCGCGGGGGTTCAGCCTCACGCCTGTCGCTGTCCGAGGCTGCGGTTGACGCGCCGTCAGAAGTCCCGCAGCAGCCGGCCGTAGCCGTTGATGCGGTCGTTCACGCCGGAGCGGCGCAGGGTCTCCCAGACGATGGCCTGTATGGCGATGACCACGTTGACCCCGAGTTCCTGTTCCAGCGGCTCGATGATCTCGATGATGCCCCAGTGGGGTGCGGGGATGTACAGGGTGTCGGCCTCGGGGTGGTCTCGATAGAGGGCTTTCGCGAGCCCCTTCACCTCGTCCTGTGAGATGGTGGCGAGATCCGCGACGGTCTTCCGGGCGCCCCTGAACCCCATGAGCTCGAAACCGTAGTGGGTCACATACTCCGCGTGGAAGCCCTCGGGATCGGTAAAAGGGTGGAGGAGGACCAGCTTTTCCGCGCCCACGGCCCGCAACGCGTTGACCTGCGCGGTGATGCTGGAGGTGACCGGGACGCCGATCTCCTCCTCGGTCTTGCGCATGGTCTCCTCCAGCCCGTCGTAGCCCATGGACAGGTTCAGCGGCACGCCGCCGAAAACCATGATATCGACCCCGGCCTTGCCCATTTCCCGGGCCGCCTCCAGGGTCATCTCGACGCTTCGGGTCGTTTCCGTCTCGGTAAGCTGCTTGATGGCAAGGGTGGTGAGGACCAGCGTCACGCCCTCCGGGACCATCTTGTAGAATTCGTAGGGGAAGGTCTCGGTCAGGTAGGGCGGGGACGTATAACCGATTCGGGCGCGATAACCGTACATGGTCAAGCCTCCTCCAGTGTCATGTCACACATCGACGGATGAAAGTCCACTGTTCCTTGCCGGCCGCCCGGAGGTCGGACTCGCCGAAGGCGTCAGCCGGCACCCCTTCACGTCAGGTTCCGGGTCCTGGGATCCAGGAAGTCCCGCAGCCAGTCTCCCAGCAGGTTGATGGAGAGCACCACCAGCACCAGCGCAAGACCCGGGAAGAACGAGAGCCACCACGCGGTGGTGATATGGGAGCGCCCGTCCGCGATCATCGCCCCCCAGGAGGGCGTCGGCGGGGGAATCCCCGCCCCCAGGAAGCTCAACGAAGCCTCCACGATGATGACCCAACCCACCTGAAGGGTCGCCAGCACCACCAGCGGGTTGACGATATTGGGGAAGACGTGGCGCTGGAGAATGCGGAACGAGGAGCAGCCGGCCACTTTGGCAAGCGCCACGAACTCCCGCTCCTTCCAGGTCAGCACCTCGCCGCGCACCAGCCGGGCGAACCTCGCCCACATCACGAGCCCCAGGACGAGGATGAGGTTCCTGAAGCTCGGGCCGAACACGACCGCGAAAAGCAACGCGATCAGGATGATGGGCAGCGACAGCATGGCATCGGTCGTGCGCATGATGAGGGTGTCGGCCCAGCGCCCGTAGTAGCCGGAGATCAGCCCCAGCAGCGTGCCGATGACGCCCCCGACGGCCACGGCCGCCAGGCCCGCGGCAATGGACACCCGCGCGCCGTGGATGATGCGGCTGGTGATGTCGCGGCCCAGCCGGTCCGTGCCCAGCGGATGGGTCAGGGTGCCGCCGTCCTGCCAGAACGGTGGCAACAAGCGAGTCCGAAGGGCGATCCGGTTGGGCGGATAGGGCGCTACCACGTCGGCCAGCAGCCCGAGCGCGCCGAAGGTGACGAGGATCGACAGGGGAAGCACCAGCAGCCTGCGCGCGCGGGCGCGCACGGACTTGGGAAGATCGTTTCCCGCCGCCGCGGTGGTGTCCCTGTCAGCCATAGCGAATACGGGGGTCGATGTAGGCGTACAGGATATCCACCAGAAGATTGCCCGCCAGAATGATCGTGGACACCAACAGCACCACGCCCTGGACCACCGGGTAGTCGCGCCACTGGACCGCCTCGAACGCCAGCCGGCCGATGCCGGGCCAGGCGAACACGGTCTCCACCACCACGCTGCCGGCCATCAGGATGCCGAAATAGAACCCGACGAACGTCACCACCGGGATCAATGCATTTTTGAACGCGTGCTTCCAGGTGACCACGGATTCGGCCAGCCCCTTGATGCGGGCGAACTTGACGTACTCGCTGTCCAGCACGTCCAGCATGGAGCCGCGCAGGAGCCGCACCACGCCCGCCAGCATGAAGCCGAACAGGCCCAGGGTGACGGCCGGCAGGATGTAGGATTCGATGCCTTCCTTGCGCCCGGCGGGAAGGACATCGAAGTCGACGGCGAACACGGATATCAGCACGATGCCCGCCCAGAAGGTGGGCACGGACTGGCCGAACAAGGCCACGGTGCGGGCTCCCAGGTCCCAGAGCCCGCCTTTGCGCGTTGCCGCGATGACTCCCAACGGCAACGCGATCAGCAGGGCCATGACCGTGGAGAGGCTTACCAGCTTCAGGGTGTTGGGAAGCCGCTGGCCGATGAGGTCGGTCACCGGCTTCCGGGTGCGTATCGAAGTGCCCAGGTCGGCATACAGCAGACGTTGCACGAACCGGGCGTACTGGACGTACAGGGGCTGATCCAGGCCAAGCTCCCGGCTCATCTCGTCCTGGATCTCGGCCGAGGCGTCGATGGGCAGCATCACGTCCAGCGGGTTTCCCGTGAGCCGCGCCAAGGCGAACACCAGCAGGCTGATCACCAACAGCGTGACGAGGCACTGGACCAGCCTGCCGGCGATGTAACGTTGCATCGAATCCCGCGGGTATGAGCGGAATTTCCTCTCGCTCGCGGCTATGGCGCCGGAGTCGCGGTCACCAGGCTGGGCTCGATGTAACCCCGGTGGGGCCGCAACCGGATGCCGGCCACGCCGTTGCCGTAGGCCCAGAGGATCCCCTTGACGTCGGCGATGGGCACGCCGCGGTAGTCGTCGTGGAGCACCTTGTAGGCCTTCTTCACCTGTGCCGCGATGCCGTCGATGGTGGCCTCGCCCGCGGCCGCCCTGGCGATGTCGTCGACGTTGTCGGCCATCTTGATGATCCTGCCGCTGGCGGACCACCAGATACGCAGATCATCGGAGCCGTTGAGGCGTCCGGTGGTGGCGAAGGTGCCGGCCTGTCCCACGATCTCGGGAGACTGCGGGTTGGCGATGTAGAGCGGACGAAACGCCCCGATGTCGGTGGGGACGATGCTCGTCTTGACGCCGATGACCTCCCAGTATCCGGCCACGATCTCGGCGAGCTGGAGGTACTGGGTGAAGCCGGCCGTGGGCAACGCGAACAGCTTGATGGAGAAGCCGTCGGGATAGCCGGCGTCCGACAGCAGTTTCCTGGCCTTGGCCGGGTCGTAGGGGTACGGCTTCAGGTCCGCGGGAAAGCCGATGGAGATGGGGGAGACGGGGAACACCGCCGCGGGTTTGCCCTTGCCGTGCAACAGGGTATCCACGATCTCCTGCCGGTTGACGGCCAGGTTCAGGGCCTGGCGCACCCGCACGTCCTTCACCGGACCCGCCTTGTCGTAGTAGGTGGCGTAGAGGTGTATCCGCACCGACGTGGGTTGCGGGTCCTCGGCGATTTTGAAGCCCGCCTTGCTCACTTCCTGAACCTCGTCCAGGGAGATCCGCGCCACGTCCACCTGGCCGGTCTTCAACATGGCTACGCGCGTGGAGGCCTCGGGCACCAGCAGGGTCCGGAGACGGTCGAACCGAGGCGACGCCCGCCAGTGGCCCTCTACGGCCTCGAACTCGATGAAGTTGCCGACCTCGTGCTCGACGAACTTCCAGGCGCCGGTGCCCACGGGCTTCTGGGCGAAGCCGTCCCAGCCCACCTTCTCGATGTAGGCCTTGGGGAGCACGATGCCCTCGATGCCGGGTTGATTGGACATGTCATAGGGAAAGGTGGGCCACGGCCGCGCCGTAACGATCTTCACCGTGTGGCGGTCGATGACCTGGACCTCCTGGATGCCCTTGCGGAACTGCCTCACTCGGGAACTCTTGGCCTTGGGCCGGCGGAAACCCTCCATGAGGGTGAACCGGGCGTCCTCGGCGGTCATCTCGCTGCCGTCGTGAAACTTGACCCCGGGCCGCAGCTTGAAGGTCCAGGAAAGCCCGTCGGCCGCGGGCTCCCAGCTCAGCGCCAGGCCCGGCGCGAGCTTGCCGTTGGCGTCCACTTCCGTCAGCCAGTCCCACAGCGGTCCCACCAGCCCGAGGGAGGCGCTGATGGAGGTGCGTGTGGGGTCCATGGACTCCTCGCCGAAGCTCCCGGCAGCGTACCGGAGCGTACTCCCGGACTCGGCTGCCTGCACCGGCACGCCCGCAAACAACGCCAGGAAGGCCGCGAGAACCAGGAATCGAAAGCGCCTTTTCGAAGCGTTCAACATGGTACATTCCTCCTGCTGCCGATTCGGTTGGACAGCGCTGTTTCCGCCCAGGCGGGTAGGCTGCTTCACCGGCCCGCACATTACTCCGGATGAAGTTACGAGTGCAAGAGCCCGTGACGCCGGTACGCGGGCACCGGCCGTCACGGGCTTGACCCGCCTTCCCATCCCTGACACTGACTTGTCGGAATGCACCTCGAAACCCTCCTGATCATCTTCGTCGCGCTGGGCGCCGGTGCATTCTCGAAAGGAGCCACGGGGATGGGCCTTCCGCTCATCGCCGTTCCCATCATGGCCGGCTTCCTGGGAGCCCAGCAGGCCGTCATCGTCATCACCATCCCCAACATGGTGAGCAACTTCTGGGTCATGTGGTCCTACCGTTCCCGGTTCCACACCGTGCCGGGGCTCGCCTTCGCCACCATGACGGGCGCCCTGGGAGTGGCCGGCGGCACCTGGTTCCTGGCCACTGCCGACGAGCGCATGCTGACCCTGGTGCTGGCGGTTTGTGTGGGCGCTTATCTGGTGCTGCTGGCTTTCCGGATCGAGCTCCGTTTCACCGGGCGGCTGGGCCGCGTCCTCTCGCCGCTCATCGCCGCCCTGGCCGGTGTCTCCCAGGGCGCCGCCGGCATGTCCAGCGCGGTGGTGGCGGCGTGGGTGCGCGCGTTCCAACTGGAGAAGGAGGCATACATCTTCGCGGCATCGACGATGTTTCTGGGCCTCACCACCATGCATTTCCTCTTTGTCCTGGCCGCCGGCCTGTTCGACCAGGAGCGTCTCGGCCAGGGCGTGCTCGCGCTCATCCCCATCGCGCTGTTCCTGCCCCTGGGCATGCGGGTGACTCCCTGCATCAGCAAGCAATGGTTCAACCGCGTCATCGTCACACTGATCATCGTGATGGAGGTCAAGCTGATCTGGCAGGGCGTCGCGGGGTAGGAGACAGCCGTCGCGGGATCGGGGACGGACACTCCGAGTCCGCAGTTTGTACGAAATGGCGACAGGCCCCTCTCCGTCATTCCGGTGAAAGCGGGAATCCAGGAGAGGTGGAGGGGCGCGTAGCCGGATTACCCCGCGCCCGGCGGTCAGTTGGGCAAGTGCGCGGTCTCGGGAAGGCCGAGCATCAGATTCAGGTTCTGGATGGCCACGCCGCTGGCGCCCTTGCCCAGGTTGTCGAGAAGAGCCACCAGCAAGGTGTGGCCGGAAGGGTGGGGCAGCACGTGAAGCTCCACGACGTTGGTGTCGTTGCATGCCCGCGGGTCGAGGCTCTGCTCATGCACTTCGCGCGGGTCCGGATGATGCACCACCCGGACGAAAGGCTCCCCGTTGTAGCGTTCCCGAAGACAGTCCAGGATCGCTGTACCGGTTCCGCCCACGGGCGCCATGCCGAGATGAATCGGCACCTCCACCCGCATGCCGCAGCGGAACGGCCCAACCGCCGGCACGAACTGCGGCTCGACGGTGAGGCCGCTGTAGGCCAGCATCTCGGGGATATGCTTGTGCCGCGCACCCAGGGCATAGGGCGCCTCGTAAGGCAGCGAGTTCAGGTCCTGCTCCGGGCTTTCCCATTTCTCGATCAATCCGCGTCCGCCGCCGGAGTAGCCCGACAGGGCATGGATGGCAACCGGGGCGTCGTGGGGCAGCAGTCCCGCATCCACCAGCGGCCGGGTCAACAGGATGAAGGCCGAGGGGTAGCAGCCGGGGTTGGCCACGAAGCAGGCATCGCGGATCGTGTCCCGCCTCCCGGCATCCAGCTCCGGGAGCCCGTAGGCCCACCCGTCCGCGACCCGGTGGGCGGTGCTGGCGTCGATCAGCCGGGCGCCGCATTCTCCAGCCCACTCCGCCGCTTCCCTGGCCGCGCCGTCCGGCAGGCACAGCACCGTCAGGTCCGACGCCTCCATGGCCGCGCGCCGCGCCGCAACGTCTTTGCGCCGACCCTCGTCCAACGTGGACACCTCGATGTCCCGGCGTCCCGCGAGCCAGTCGCGTATGCGCAGGCCCGTGGTGCCCGCGTGGCCGTCTATGTACACCTTGGGTGGCATGGATTCAGCCCGGTTCGTGTCCTTGACGTTGAATCTACCAGAAACCGTTCGACATTGGCACGGACGCCGGACTCTTGGGCGTATGGGTCCCGTCTGTCGTGTCGGCGAGGACCGCGCCCTTTCAGGTCGTACCGGCGTCTACATCGGTACGTACCTTTGGCGCGGGGAACGGTCGCGGATCATCCGGCCCCGTTCGCCGGGAGGGCGCCATTGTGCCGAGGAAAACGCCCGCAGCCACAAGTCGATCCCCTGCCTCACGGCTTTACGGCCTGCCCCGAAATTGCTACTTTTCGCTGTCGATCCCATGGGCTGCGTCTGCGCAGGAGCAACGCGGCCGTTCAGCACTTCAAGGAGGAAAGAATGGACGCTGATGCCAAGAAGACCGCGTTGCGCATGATCCCGTATGGACTGTATGTCCTGACCAGTGAGGCCCAGGACGGCCGGGTGGCCGCGGCCACCGTGAACTGGGCGACCCAGGCGTCCTTTGCGCCGCCGCTGGTGGCGGTGGGGGTCAAGGCCGACTCCGGCGCTCACGGCATCATCAAGGAATCCGGGAGCTTTGCCCTGAACGTGCTGGGGAAAGGCCAGCAGGGTCTCGCCTTCACCTTCTTCAAGTCCCTGGAACGGGAAGGGGACACCATCGGCGGCGAGGCCTTCTCCGCGGGCGTCACCGGCGCTCCGGTCCTGACCCATGCGCCGGCCTTCGTCGAGTGCAGGCTCGTCGACACCGTGGAGAAGGGCGACCATTCGGTGTTCATCGGCGAGGTGATGGAAGCCGGGGTGAGGGGGGAGATCGAGGGGCGTCCCGATGACGCCACCTTGCTGCTCAAGGATCTGGGAGAGAGGACCTTCTACGGCGGCTGACATCCTTATCCCCGGACGGGTCCTTCGGCTGCAAGCGGGCCTTCGGCGCATTGGGCCGCATTTCCTGGCAGAGGCTTATACCGACAGAGCGGCGGCCCGGGGCTGACGCGGCGCGCCCGGAACGGGAGAATCCCATGACGAGAGACGGCTTGCGCATACTCGACAGCGACATGCACGTGTTCGAACCCCACGACCTCTACCTCAACTACATGAATCCCAAGTGGGGGGACCGCATCCCGCGGGGCGAGGTGCGGGAAAAACGCGAACGCCAGGGTTTGACGCTCCACGGCATGACACGTTACGTGCTCGGCGACGGCACGCCGATCCGGACTCCTGGAAAGCTGGTGAAGTTTCACGAGCAACGCCAGCAAGACGCCTACATCCGGCCCGCCAGCCAGAACTACAACAACCTCTCACAAATAGAGGCCATGGACGAGGAGGGACTGGACGTGGCGGTGCAGTTCCGCACCTCGCCTCTTCATACCAACGAGGACTTCGAGCCCGGCTACGCCAACGATCTCTGCAAGGCCTGGAACGAGTGGATGCGGGACTTCTGCAGCGCCGATCCGTCGCGGCTCAAGGGTTCGGCGTTGATCACCCTGCACGACGTGGACCTCGCAGTGAAGGAAGCCCGGCGGTCGGTGAAGGAGCTGGGCGCGGTGGGACTGTCGTTGTGTCCCGAGCCCATAAACGGGCGTCACATCCACGACCACGAGTTCGACCCGCTGTGGGCCGAGGCCATGGACCTCGACGTGCCCATCTGCTTCCATCCGCCCGCCCGTCCCAACCAGGTGCAAGTGTCCCGCCGCTTCGAGGGCCATCCCAACGAAGGGTTACTGGTCAATCCCCTGCGCAATCCCGTGGAATTGATCCTGGCCGTCAGCGCCTTCTGCGCCGGCGGGGTGCTGGAGCGGTTTCCCAGGCTGAGGGTGGCCTTTCTCGAAGGCAACTGTAGCTGGCTGCCGTGGTTGATGTACCGCCTCGACGAGTACTGCGAACTTCAGGGCCCGATGGCGGACATTCCGCTGCGAAAGAAGCCCAGCGAGTATTTCCGGGAGCAATGCTTCATTTCCGCGGACGTGGACGAGGGACTGGTGGTCAGCGTCATCGACTACATGGGCGACGACAACATCGTCTTCTCCACCGACTACCCGCACATCGATTCCCGTTGGCCCGAGGCCGTCGAGACCTTCAAGTCGCTACCGGGTCTCAAGAAGGAGTCGCTGGAGAAGATTCTCTGGACCAACTGCGCCCGGCTGTACGGGGTGGCGTGACACGACAACTTCCGGTTGAGCGGCCCGGCAAACCATGAAAAATCGCACCCGTGACCTGCGGTTTTTCATGGTAACCGGGCGGTACGAAAGGCATTGATGACAAAAACAAACGCAGTCTGGAAGCCTCCCGCGGAGGTTTCGCGGGAGCAGTGCCTCGCGGACTCCGGCGCCGTGCTGGCGATGCCGGATATTCCGCTGAAGGAGTACGAGGACCTGGTCCGCGTCCGCGCCGTCGGATTGGACTGGGACATCGGCGCGCAGGTCTACGAGCCCGCGGACCCAGGAAGGATTCTCGTGGGCGCGGACGGGCGGAAGGCGGGCGCATATCTCCTCTCCGGCGGCGACGGCGACTTCAAGACCATGGCGCCGGTTGCGCGGCTGCTGGCCGGCAAGTTCGGCTTCAAGGTCGCCACCATGACCTACCCGGGCCGGCTCTATCTGGACGATGTGTCCCGGAACTGGCCCGGGGACACCATCAACTCCGACGGCGCCATTCGCACGCCCATCTGGTTGAGCGGCGAGCACGTCACGCCGGACCAGTACGAAGTGGTCAAGGACAGCTCCCTCCGTGAGCGCTACGGCACCCGCACCGTGCTCCACGCCAAGCCCGGCACCGCTTTCTGGTACCGTCTCGCAGGGTGGCCGGCGGCCTTCGAGGAGGGCGGCAAGCAGGTGATGGCGCGGAACCTTCCGGACGGCGAATACTCGATCTACGTCCACGGCCACTCCACCGGCGGTCCGTTCGTCTTCATGCTGTCCCAACGAGTGCCCAACGTCGCCGGGGTCATGGCGGTCGAGAACTCGGCCTTCGGCTACATCAACGAGGCCAAGCTCAAGGTCACCGGCTCCCTCGGCGCCATCGGCGACTACGAAAGAAGGGTGACCGAGACCAGCCGGGTGGACCCGTTCTACGAGCTTTATATCCGCACCTGGCGCGATAAGGCGCGCTACATCGGACCGGAGAAGCTCGGCCAGGACGGCCCCGTGGCCCTCATGCGCCTGCCGTTGGTGATCGAGGATGTGATGGAGGCATGGGAAGCCGCCAAGACCCAGCCCCAGTTCAAGTGCGAGTACATCGTCAGCACCAACATCGAGCCGTCGCTGGAGCAGGGCGCACGGGTGACGGCCGGGCGGCTGGGCCTCGACGAGGACGGCACCGAAGCGCTCGTGCGCCAGTACTTGGGCTACGGGCGGGAGCTCCAGGGCGCCGATGTCAAACCGGTGCCGCCGATCCTTTTCTGCGTCACCAAGGACAGCCGCGACCACACGGCCGACGCCTACCGGAGCATGGTGATGCCCATGTTCGCCCGCATGGAGCCGGCGCCCAAGACCGCGTTGATGCACTTCCAGGCGGGTGTCCATTCCTACTGGACGCCGGAGACGGACCTGCCTGTGGGGGTGGCGCCGGGCGTGGCCAAGACGTGGCATGACGCCGTCACTGGCGGGTATTTCCTGTCCGGGAACCGCGGCAACGGCTGAGGCCGGCTACCCGGAGTCGCACTCCGACCCACTGAAGCCGAGCGATTCGGGGATTCATCCGTGACCACGATCATAGTGGTCTTCAGGGTAGCTGAAGGAGAATGCACCATGTCGAGCCTGAAGAGAATCCGGATCAGGGGCTTTCGATCCATCAAGGAGATGACGCTGGAGTTGCGACCGCTCAATGTCTTGATCGGCGCCAACGGAGCGGGGAAGAGCAATCTCATCGCATTCTTCAAGTTGGTGAACGAATTGATGGCCGGACGGCTTCAGCAACATATCGGAACCACCGGGCGGGCCACAGCCAATCTGCACTTCGGCCCGAGGATGACACCTCAACTGGAAGCGGAAATGGAGTTCGAGGTTGAAAACGGGACCGACACCTACCGGATGAGACTGTTTCACGCGGCAGGGGACTCCCTGATTTTTGCTGAAGAGCTGCTCTCCTTCCATCAGACAGACTATTCTCAACCGAAGGTGGTGTCGTTGGGGACCGGCCATCAGGAAACAGGGGTCGGAGACAAAGCGGCGGAAGGTGATATTACGGCAAAAACGCTAAGATATCTGCTGAATCGCTGTCGGGTCTACCACTTCCACGACACGTCACCGACTGCAGCGAGGCAATCACATTGAGCGCATACGGGTGCAATCCGAGTTCCGGTTCATCCACCACGATCAGGCAGGGGAGAGCTTCCTTGGGTTGCAACAGTAGCGAAATCAGGCAGATGGCGCGCAGAGTCCCGTCCGAGAGCTGATGAGGACCGAAAACGAGATCGGAATTCCGGTGCCGCCAGTTGAGGATGATGTCCTTGTCGGTCGGCTCCAGATCGAAGTCCTCGAAGAACGGCGCCGCTTGCCGGACCGTCGCGACGATCCGGCGATACACCCCTTCCTTGCAGGACTTCAACTCATACAATATCGCCGCCAGGTTCGCCGCGTCGGGCATGAGCCAGCGATTGTGGGCGACGTAACAATACTGCCGGACTCTTGATGGCTCGCAGCTCGAAACAGTTTCGAGCCGGAGGACATCGTCGTTGTCGAGCGAAACGGTGAAGCTACGGAGTTCGATAGACCAGACGCCGATAAGCTTGGAGCATGGCTGGAGGACTATTCGCTCGGCGAAATCTGGGAAAAGAACATCTTCGGTGCGGGGCCTCACTAATGGCCCGTCTCCACTGCTTCGTCGAAGGTCAAGGATTCGTGCTGCACCCGAAGAAGGGTTTCGGAGCCCCGGCTACTCCGGCCAGGGCTCGTCCTTGACGTTGTAGGTGCCGAACAGCCACTCCAGGACCTTGTCGTGAGCCTCTTTCCAACGGGCCTTGGCGTCTGCTGACGTCTTGTCCCACACTCTGACCCAGAAGATGCAGGGGTAGGTCCGCACTTGGCTATGCTTGCCGAGATCATGGATCCGGCGCATTTGCTCGCGCAGTTCGGCGTCGGCAAGGCGGGTGTCGTAGACGACGCCACGGCCAAGGTCGAGCTTACGGGCCTCATCGACGTACGGCTGGCCGTTGTCGTCTTCGGCTCGGCCGGGCGGCGGCTCGCGCCGGCGTACCACCATGAAGTCGTCGTAGATCGCGATGTCGAAGGTGTAATAGGGCTTCTCGCGGGTCTTCCCCGCGCCTGCGGACACGGTCTTGTACCAGCACGGCGGATTCTCGCCCTTCTTCCGGACGTTCAACTGTCGGGACAGACTGTCGATTTGTTGCTGAAGCTCCGTTGCCCTTCGGTGCAGCGTCCGAATTTTTTCCGGAGACTTGAATTCGTCGATGACCGGACCCCATTCCGACAGAACGGTCTCGAGGCGCCGCCGTTCCTGTTCCTGCACTTCTTCCTCCTGGAGGCGGGTGAGAAGTTTCGCTGCCCTTCGGTGCAGCGTCCGAATTTTTTCCGGAGACCTGAATTCGTCGATGACCGGACTCCATTCCGACAGAACGGTCTCGAGGCGCTGCCGTTCCTGTTCCCGCACTTCCTCCTCCTGGGAACGGGTGAGACCCAGGAACGCGAGCAGCAGCAGAAATATCAGCAGGATGAATACTTCGGCCATGGTGAGGCCGAGAAGGGTCCCTCGCCGGTATGCGTTGTCGACGGACACGGGAAAACGATGAAGGCGGTCAGGAGTGGTCAGTTGTTGCGGTTTCGTCTGGCAAACCGACGCCGCCCTGGCTTGTCTCAAGATGGGCGGTCAACGCGGCGAGAGCCTCGCTCAGCCGTCCCATCTGCCTGATGAGGGTCTGGTCCGCGTCTGCGGTCTCGTTCATGACCCTGAAAGTCTCACTCATGTGCTCCACGCGTCGGGCCCATCCCGTCAACACGTTGTCCATCTGTTTGCCGAGAGCCTCGACCTTCGCGCTGTACCGATCGACGGAGTCGCGCTGTTCGACAGCGCTGCGGGCGAGCCTCTCGGAGGTTCTCAGCATGTGGTCGGTGAGGCGACCGAGAGTTCCTGTGGCATCCTTGAGGGTTTGACCGGTCGCTTCGAAGCCGCTCCGTGTCTGTTCCGTGATCGCCCTTGTTTTCTCGAGGTCGTAAGCCGTTGCCTCCTGCTGCTCCCCGATCTTGACAGCCAGTGTCTCCAACGCGGCCACGACGTCGCCGACATTCCGGTCAAGGCCGTCCGTCACTGCGACGACGCTCCTTCCCAGGGCTTCCAGGGCGCCCCGTGTTTGCTCGGCGCCGGCGGTGGCGCCCCTGAAGGAATCGGCCGCTGAGCCCAGTCCCTCGACCAGTGCAGCGAGGTCGCCCACAGTCTTGCCGAACCGACGCTCGAGGTCATGGCTGGTCGAATCGACTCGATCGGCCCACTTTCGGTAGAGCTCTTCCGTGTTGGCGACGGCGGCCGCGGTATCCTCACGCAGTTTCTCGGCGAACTGATTCGCGATTTGTTCGGCGTGGCGCTTTGTATTCTCGGCCTGGAGCAGGGTCGACCGGGTATAGTGGCTGAAGGCGTCGGCTGCGCCGCTCATCTCGGCGCGCAGACGGCGCGCGAGGAGGTCGAGATCCTCGAAGGGGATCGTCGCGATCACGCCACCGTTGGACGATGCTCCTTCGCCTTGCCAATCCCGCCTGCTGTGCAGGATGACTCGGCCGAGGATGCCGGCGACCGTCGAGAAGAGCGCAATGCCGAAGCTTCCGATCATCTCGTGGGTGCGCGCGGCAGTATCGCCGACCCCGCCGAGGATAAACAGCACCACCAACGTGTAGATCAGCGAGACCAGCGTGAACAGCAGCCCGAGGTAGTAGAGATCGTCGCCGGCGTGGCTGATTTCGTCTCCACGGCCGGACTTCTGCCAAGCCTGCCGGCCGTGAAAAACCATCACTGCGACTGCAGCCAGTGCACCCAGCACGGTCCCCATGGGGAGGGTCCCCACCTGTGCGCGAGGGAACAGTATGCGGCAGAGGAGGATGAGCGCCGCGCCGATGACGAACACAGCAACGAAGGACAGGTTGCCGCGGGCCACTACAGGGCCTCCTGCCACTGAATCTCGCCGTTGAACTCCCGGACGAGGTGGGTCCACCAGTAGTAGTGCTCCCGGGTCTGCCAGCGCGCGTATTGACTGCGTCCGAGGCGGAGCAGCGTCACGCGGACGCGGGTCAGGTCCGTCCGCAGATCGGTCAGCCTCGGTGTGGTCAGAAACTTCGTCGCTTCAGGATAGCGTCCGTAGTGGGAGAGCAGGTCCGAATGTTGGAGCAGGTCGGAGAACAGAATGAGGTGGACGGGTCGCGCGCCTTCGGCGGACCGGCTGCGCTTGCTCGGTGCATGGCGCGGCACGATTACGCTCAGAGTCTCCAGGATGGGCGAGGCGGACACCGCATTCGCGGTTTCGTCCGGGTACAGTGCCTTCAGCCTCTCCTCGAATCGTCTCCAGTTACGCAAAGCAAAAACCTTGCCTTGGGTCAGGCCTTTCGTCCAGGTCCAGTCCTCGGGGCGATCGCCGGGATTGCAGACATGGACCACTGGTTTCAGGTTGTTCAGTTCGCCGATCGGCGGCATCTCGTAGACAATGAGTGCTTCCCCAGGCGCCACATGGAAGCTCTTGTCGTCGCCGGTGGATTTCGGCTGTTGCAGTTCGCGCACGAGACGCTCCAGTTCCGCCCGGTGTTTCGGAGTCAGGGGATCGGAGGTGTCGAGCAGGAGGACGGTTTGTCGCCGCGGCGGTTCGTCCCTGGGGCACAGATTCCCGTCGAGGTCCGCCTGGTTGCATGAAGCCGATGCAACAAGGAGCACGACGGCTGCGAGTACCGCGCGGATCGTCCGAACCGGGATTCGCAGTCGTGGAGTCAGTGCGTTCACGAGCGCTCAATCGCCTTCAAGCCGCCGTCGTCGTCTGTCGCGACCGCATGGGACAAATGGATCACTTCCGTATGACCGGCATCATGGGCATGGTTCCCGGCCATGACTTTCTCGAGCGAGGGGAATCCCTCAAGAGCAGTCTCGTAAACGCCCTGGATATGCATGATGGCGTCGTGGATGCGTTTCGCGACATCCCCCTTGTTCGACTCGCGAGGATGGTTGAAAGAGGGGGCCTGGAGGATTCCGTCATCGATCTTCAATCTCTCATTGAAGAAGCGGGGACGCGACTCCGTGCGCACATTTTCATTCTCCGTGCGATAGACGGCGATGAGATAATCCAGGTCATCCTGATATTGTTGCCGGACATGGAGCTTATACTCACGGACGAGACGCTCGCCGCGTTCGTGGAGGTCTTTCCATTTGTCGGCCTTGATCTCCAGCCTGTGCCGCATGTCCTCGAGGCGCAGCTTCTTGCGATCGCTGTAAACCTGCCCGACCTCGTCCTGCGCCTTTTCCAGGACGCGACGGTATTCCTCGTTGAGGGCTTTCAATTGCCGATGGCGTCGCCCGTAGCCGGGATACGGATCGTCCCACTGGTAACCCTTCCACGAGGCGATGCCGAAGAACAGCATCCCGAGAATGACCAGAAGGGAGGATTGGAACGAATCGAATCCCAGGGGAGCGGAAGTCATACGCTGCAACGCGTCGTTCGTCAGCATCGTCAGCGGGTCCGCGGCAGCGTGGCCGACGATCGCCTGCATGCTGTCCCGAAAATGGCCGACGAGAAGGTTGAAGGCGCCGATCGATGGAACGATGACGATGACCACCAGCCATGCCGCCATCCTATGGGTGGTGCGCACAAGATTGCGGCAACGCAGGGCGAAACCGACCACCAGCGCGCCGATCAGGATGTTGACTGCGGTGATGAGGCCCATCTGCATGGTCGCGCCAAGGAGTCCGAAGGGAGTCACGTCCATCAGGAGAGATGCATTCAGAACGGTTTCGACGACACCAAAGGCGATGATGAGAGAGAGAACCAAAGCGCGACGCCCCTCATGCGGCAGCCGGTAGAGACCCGCCTTGACGCGGAAGTCCCCGTACTCCCGCGTGCCCTCGCGCACCGCCTTGCCCGGCTGCGCCAACTCGTCCCTGCCGCGTTTGGCACGATTGTTGACCTCAATGATCGCCTCGCCCCTTTCCTGGTCGACCTTCTGCTCCAGGATGGTGAGATCTTCCTGGTTCTCGATGTCGGTCAGTTGTCGGGCGAGTCCGGAAAGGTGCCGACTCACGTCGCTGTGGCACTGGAGGCCTCGCTGGTTGACCCAACGGCGAATTTTCAAATGGACGTCGTCAAGATCCACTGCGTCTGCGGGCGGATGGTTTTTTTCACCGCGCTCTCGGCCCGTCTCTCTGATGCGGTTGGCAAGGAGCCAGGCGTCCGTGTCGAGGCGGACGTACTCCTCCTGTTCGGGATCGAAGCCCGGGATGTCATCCCGCTCGCTGTCCGGCGTCGGCATTGGCGGTGGCGCCTTCATCATCGACATGTGGAGTTGACCCGTTCGAGTGGACAGCATCCGTCATCCAGGAGAGGGCGGGTGGAGACGCCGGAGCAGACGCGCCCCGACTCCCTCCCCGTCACCCCGGACTCGATCCGGGGTGACGGGGAGGGAACCCGAAATCACGTACAGGTGACTTCGAGCGCTCTCAGGCCGCATTCATCAGCGGCGAGACGCTCAGATTGTACAGCCTGGCCACGTTCGAGTTGAGCAGCTTCATGCGATCGCCCGCATCAAGGCGGCCCAGGTCCCGGGCGATGACGTCTTGGGAGTGGGGCCAGGTCGAGTTCTGGTGCGGGTAGTCGTTGGACCACATGCAGTTGTCCGCGCCCCACCAGCCGAACAACCGCCCGCCGATGTGGTCGTTGAAGAAGGTGGCGTAGACCTGGCGGGCGAAGTACTCGCTGGGCGGCTTGTCGATGGGCAGGGGGTGCGCGTGGCGATGGCGGCGGAAGTTCTTGTCGCACTGGCCGAGCCAGAAGGGGATCCAGCCGATCTCGTTCTCCACCGAGACGACCTTGAGCCTGGGATACCGCTCCAGCACTCCGGAGAAGATGATGTCGAACAGCGCGTCCTCGATCTCCCGGGTCTGCTCGACGCCGATGCGGTAGCGCTTCATGCCGCGGGCGGTCTGGCGGTGCATGCTGTCGCCGAAGCCCGTGAGGATGTGCAGATGCACCGGCATGTCCATTTCCTGGGAGGCGGCCCAGAAGCGCTCGTAGTGGTCCGAGGTGAACGGCAGGTCGGGGTGGGGCGCCTGCCAGATCAGGGTGCCGACCATCCCTGCCTTCTTGCAGCGTTCCATCTCGGCCACCGCATGGTCGATGTCGAAGGCCGAGATCAGGGCGACGCCGAACAGCCGGTCCGGCGCTCCCTGACAGTATTCGATGAGCCAGTCGTTGTAGGTCCGGAACAGCGCTTCCTGGAACGCGGGGTCGTCGACGCAGAAGAATCCGAGTCCCAGGCTGGGGTACAGGACCTCACCCGACACGCCGTCCTGGGCCATGTCCTTGATACGCTCCACCGGGTCCCATCCCCCAGGACGCGCCACCGAAAAACCGGCCCGGCGAAAGTCCTCCACCTGTTCCGGCCGCTGGCCCGCCATGAACAGCCCGCCCACGGCCTGCGGTATCACGTCCTCCGATCCGAACATCCAGGCGTCCCGTCCCTCGTCAAAATAGGCCTTGGGCGCCCGGTCCCGCAAAGACGACGGCAACCCCTTCCCCCATAGATCCGGGACCTCGATGACATGCGAGTCTGCCGAGATGATGGCTTCTTCCATGGCGGTTCCTCCTTTTGTAGTCGGTCGATGGGCGATTCCGGGTCGCCTCGTTCCGTAATCCTTGTCGGTGGAGTGTCTCCGCAACACATACTACGGAACGTACTGTTACGGAACGTACAGGAACGACGGATCCGCTGAGGCGGTCCTGGCTCAATGGCAGGGAGGCGGTAGAAACAAGGTGTATTCGCAGCATTGAACCTGCCGCCGGAATGTTGTCTACCACGTCTCCGTGTCGGGGTCGAGCCGGTGGCCGGGTGCGGCAGACCATCCTGTAGTCGCACAGGTGGCAGGGACTGGCTCTCCCATCAGGAAAGACGGAGCTTGGCTCGTGACGACCCTGCCTACCCGAAGTCCTGGAGAACTTCGAAGTCCTGGAGAATCTCCTTGCACGGCTAATTTTTGTTTTGGTTCGGGCGGAGGGTGAGGGGAGTATGGCTTGGGAGGGGGGGGTCGGCTGAGTATGGAGGACAGGGAGATGGAGTTGGCGGGCGAGGTATGGGCGGTGTTCGGTAGTGTGGCGGCGTTTTCCGGGCACGAAGGATGGCTCGGGCAAGGTGTTTGCCCTGCGGGCGGATGAGGTTGGATGAGCTTGGTGCGGGGGTGGGTATCAGGCGATGGCGGGTTTGGGCCGGGAGTTGGCGGTCATCTTCAGATAGTCGAGCAGCAGGCGAGGGGTACGGTTCAGCTTGCGGACGGTGGCGGCGACGGGCTTGCGGTGGGTCTTGATGACGGCGATGGCGAACCGGCGCAGGCGGGTCATGTTTTGGGGTCCATGGCCGGTGCGGATGCGGCTTTTGTCCTCGTTCCAGGCGTCGGTGTCATCGAGGATGCGATGGAGGGAGTTTTCGATGGTCCAGTGGCCCCGGTTGATGCGCAGCAGCGATGGGGCATTGGCGGTCTCTGGGGTATGGCTGGTGACGCCCCAGGAAGAGTCTACCGAGGTATCGGTGACGCGGCCCTTGCGCACTTGGCAGCGAGTGCGGCGAATGAGGAAGGCTTGGCCGACGCCGGGGAAGCGGAGGTGGTGGTTGAGCGCGGTGGTGGTCCAGATCTCGCGCTGCTCCCAACGACCGTGCGCGGTGGGGAGCTTGCCCTTGATGGGCTTGCCGGTGTTCTCGACAAAGTCGGGTGGGCGTTTTGCGTCGTCATGGAACCACAGCCGGAGGTCCCCGAGCAGAGTCTTCTGGTTGCCCTTGGCGATGAACATATAGTGGGCATCGTGCTTGCGCAGGAAGGAGGCGATGGCGGTCTGTGTCAGCAGGGCATCGGCGGTGAAGGTCTTGCCGGCGAGGTCGCCGAGTGAATCGAGCAACGGGAGTGTGACCCCGATCTCGTTGGTGGCCTTGGTCTGGCCGTCGTCTTGGGTCAGAACAGTTTTTTTTGACCCCAGGCGATGGCGCTGTCATGGCCGCAGGCGCCGAGGATATGGACTTGGCGACCGGCCTCGTCGACAGCGCCCTTCATGGTCTTGCCGTCGATGGCCAGCGACGCGTCGTTGTGCCCGTGGGCTACGAACCAGGTCCGCAGCGCGGCATCGAGCTCTTCGGGTGCGACCTTCACGATGGCGTTGCGCAGACAGTAGATGCTTGGTCGCTGGTAGACGCCGTTGACCCGGCGGCAGCGGAAGTGGCGCAGCATCGCTGGCGAAAGGTCGCATACCCACTCGTGGATGGCCTTGTAGCCTCGGGCGCCGCACAGCGTGGCGGCCGCAGCGAGCCCCAGCAGGGTCTCGAGGCGGTAGCGGCGCCCGTAACGGCTGCGTGGGTCGGTGAGGGTGCGAAACACATCCGGCAGGCTCTTCATCTGCTTGGCGCTCAACATGGCTCTCGGTCTCCCATGACGGTAACGGGGCTCCAGCACAGGGCTGCGAAGCACGCGACGGGCGTGGCGGGTGAGGGCTCGCACGAAGACCTTCTTCGGCGTGGAGCCTGAGCGGTACCCGCCCCGAGTCCGGCGAAAGCCCCGGGTGAAGCCCACCTCGGTCCAGCCCGCAGCCCGGTAGACCGTGCCGGCGAAGCGCGTCGGGTCGACGAACGTCTCCAACAGCACCAGCGGATGATGAAACCTCACCGGCCAGTCCCGCATCAGTTGGCGTGCGCACAGCCCCAGCACCCGAGACCCCAGATTGGGCACCGGGCGTAACAGCAGGAACCGGGTGTTGTTGACCACCAAGTGCAGCCGGTCGTACTTGTGGCGCAGCGTCCAGCCAATCCACGCATCCCGTGCCTGGCACTTCAGCGCCGCAGCCGAAAAAGACGCCAGCGCCACCCACTGGCCGCGCCACCGCGCGCCATACCACACCGTCTCGCCCACCTTCGGCGCCGCCCCGAGGTAATGATGCTCCGCCATCAGGTCCCGGAACCGCGCCTCCTCGTGTGGCATCACCGCGTCGAGCGTGACTTCCGAAAGCTCCATCCCCTCCCCCGTGCGCCCTCGCCCCTGTTCGAGAACTTGTACCGCAACTCGGCCAGGAAGTCCACCCGACACAGGTTCCGCTTTGTAACCCGGCAGAGTCAGTCAGAACAAAAATCCGCCCTGAATCTCCTTGCACACGTGGGGCTACGCCATGTACTTTATGAATGCCGCAAGGGAGACGTTTTCGCCGAGGCGGGAGTTGACCTGCCGGGACCCTCTCTCCCGGCTCGGCCCCGTCCTGGCACGGGATTATCATGGTTCCCCACGCGCATCGGGAGCCATGACGACACAGGGAGCCAGTGGTAGTGTCCTGGAACAGACCGTGCGGGTCCTTTTCGCCGTCGGCTGCGTGGCGCCGCCTCGCGTGGGGTCGGCCACGGCGCGTGGGCCGCGCCTTGCCGACCCCAGAAAATCCTGCGCATCCTGTCCACGGTTGATTCAGGACACCCCATCAGGTGGAGGTCATGAGCGGGAAACACCTATTGCCGTACCACGACATGCGCGGCCTCATGGCATTGCTGGAGTCCGAGGGCCAGCTCGTGCGCGTGACGAAACCCGTGGAGGCGCGTTATCTCCACACGCTGCTGGCGCAGGCCGACACCGCGTTGCTCATGGAGAACGTCGAGGGCTATTCCATCCCGGTGGTGGGCGGGCTCGTGGGCTCGCGCCAACGGGTAGCGCTGGGGCTCGGCTGCGACCAGAAGACCCTCGGACGCACCTTCATGGAAGCTCTGGACCATCCCATCGAAGCGGAGGTGGTGGCGGACGGTCCGGCTCAGGAAGTGGTGAAGACCGGCGACGAGGTGGACCTCACCGAGCTGCCCATACCCTTTCAGCATCGAAAGGACGGCGGACCCTACCTCTCCGCCGGTATTTCCGTGTCCAGGGACGCCGCCGGTCGGCGCAACGCGGGGTGCTACCGACTCATGTACCGGACCCTCCGGGAGACTGGCATCGACCTGGTGTCGCCGTCGGACATGCGCTTCAGTTACGAGGCCGCTCTCAAGCGGGGCGAGCCGCTGCCCGTCGCCGTCGCCTTCGGCGCCGGCACGCCGGAGCTTTTGGCCGCAGCCTACAAGGCGCCGCCGGGTTACGACGAGTTCGCCGTGGCCGGCGCGCTCTACGGCAGGCCGGTGCCCCTGGTCAGGTGCAGGACCGTGGATCTCGAGGTGCCCGCCCACGCGGAGATCGTGATAGAGGGCGAGATCTCCACCGATGGCTGGACCATCGACGAAGGGCGCTACGGCGACTTCACCGGACATCAGTGCTCGATCCGCTGGAATCCGGTGTTCAAGGTCAAGGCGGTGACCCATCGCCAGAACCCGATTCTCCAAACCATCCTGATGCCGTGGGAAAACGACTGGCTGGAGGCGCCGCCGCTGGAGGCCTCCGGATGGCGCGCCCTGCGCGAGGCCAGCATCAGGACCGTCGCCGTCTATGCTACCCCCGGCAGCGCCTGCTACTGGCATCTCCATGCCGCCATCGACAAGCGCCCCGGAGAAGGGAAGAACGCGCTGCTGGCACTCCTGTCGCTCCATGCCCTGAAGCTCGTAGTGGTCACCGACGCCGATGTGGATCTCACCGACCCCATGGCGGTGGAACGGGCCCTGGCCTTCCGGGTCCAGCCGGACGAGGACGTCATCATAGTGTCCGGGGCCCGCGGCAAGCACCTCGACCCCACCCTCAAGGCATCCCGGCTGCCCAGGGGCTCACTCCCCACCACCTCCAAGATGGGCATCGACGCCACCATCCCCGACGACGTCGACCCCGCGGAGTACGAACTGTTGGAGTACCCCTTCATGGACGAGGTCAAGCTGAAGGACTTCCTGTAGCGCGAACCGGTGCGTCTCCCCGGGTTGTTTCCATGGCTGTCCTCGGCCAGCGTTACTGGAAATGCGATATCGGAGCACTGCGACAATCGTTTGTCCGCGGTGACCGGCACAAGGCCGTAGAATTGTCCGGGAGCGGCGGCAACGGCTGAGGCCGGCAACCGGTGTCGCACCCGCCACGCACTTAGGCCGAGCGATTCGGGGATTCATCCGTGACCACGCTGATCACCGGTTCCGGGTTGGTCGGAACTTCCTTCGCCCAGTTCGCGGTGCAACGGGATGTCCCGCTGGTCTTCTATGACGTGCGACCCCACGGTGACTTCCTCAGGACAAAACTTCGGGGAGCGGACGTCGAGTTGGTCCAGGGAGACATCCTCGACCTCCCGGCGCTGCTTGACGCCGTGACGAGATACCACGTGGACACCGTGGTCCACACCGCCGGTCTGGTGGGCGCCAAGGTCGCGGAAGCACCGTATACCGGAGTCCGGATCAACGTCATGGGAACCATCAACGTCCTCGAAGCCGTTCGGCTCGCCGGCGTGAGGCGGCTGGTGCACATCAGCTCCCTCAGCGTCTACGACCAGCGAAGGGAGTGT
This sequence comes from uncultured Binatia bacterium (SeqCode), assembly GCA_965214905.1. Taxonomy (GTDB): domain Bacteria; phylum Desulfobacterota; class Binatia; order UBA9968; family JAJDTQ01; genus JAJDTQ01. The sequence continues at coordinate 4,579,690 of OZ243984.1, read as the reverse complement.
CCGTTGCCGTTGCGTGAGGATTTTCCCCGCGGGAACGGCCGGCTGTACGACAACACCAAAGTAGCCAAGGAACTCATGGTCGAGACCTATCAGCGTCTCCACGGCTTCGAGGTCATCGTCCTCCGTCTGGCGAAGCTCTACGGTCTCGGCCATTTCCAGGGCGGCTCCGCCGGCGGCCGGCTCATCCAGACGCTGATGCAGTGCGCCCTGCGCGGCGAGGTGGCCCGCGTCCCCCGGCCCCTGACCACGGACTTCGAGTACATCTACGCCAAGGACGTGGGCCGTGCCGTCGACCTCGCCGCCGCCATCCCGCTGCCCGAGGAAACCTGCTTCAACGTCGGCAGCGGAGAGGTGTTGACCTTTCACGAGTTGACCCGCGCTATCAAAGGAGTACTCCCCGGTCTCGCAGTGGAGATGATTCCCGGTCCGCCCCCCGGCTCTCCGGTAAAGCAGCCCATGGACTGTTCTCGAGCCAGAGACGTGCTGGGATGGGAGCCGCAATACACCATGGAGGCAGCTTTCAGGGACTATGTCGCGGATTTGGAGGACTTGGCGATCAGGTGATGCCGGCGGGCGGATCAAGCTCTGTCCCGCAGTTTCGTAGATGGCCTTTCCTTCAACTACGTGTACAACCGGGCCAACAGTCCCCAATCGCGTTACCGGTATCCAGGATGCCGCTTGCGCCGGGGTTGTTCCGGATGATGATGGATGGGCTCCCGGGGATGAACCTTGCCAGATGCCGTCCCACCAAGCGCGCCTGCAGGTCCACTCCGGACCCGGCGGCGAACCCGACGAGAATGTTGATCTCCTTGCCTTTGTAAGTTACGACAAGGGCAGGCTCGGCATGGTGGAGCACGATCCCTTTACGTCGATCCTCAAGAACCACCGGGACTTCTTCGTGTCGGAGCTTCCTGATGCCGAGTTCGTGTTTCATCGGCGACACCTACGCCATCAGGGATTCGGGCGCCGAGTGCCTGAACGACTTCCCCCCGGAGTTGATCCGGAGCTCATGGCAATCGGTCAAGCCCCAGGAGAGGAGCACCCACATGGCCAGGAACGGTTACCGCGTATTCGACAGCGACATGCACGTCTACGACGCTCAGGACCTCTATGAGAAATACATGAACCCCAGGTGGGGCGACCGCATCCCCATCGGCAGGGACCGCACCAAGCACGGCCGCATCGAGTTCAGCCTCGGCAACGGCAAGGTGCTGCGGCCGCGGGAGAAACTGCTGGAGCACGGCGAGGACAAGGTGGCGGACCGCTACGGCTACGCGCTGGAGCACGGCTACGACGCGCCGTCCCAGGTGGTGGCCATGGACCACGAGGGGCTCGACGTGGCGGTCATGTTCCGGACGTCGCCGCTCCACTGCGACGACAGCTTCGAGCCGGAATACGCCAACGACCTGTGCCGGGCGTGGAACGACTGGATCACGGATTTCTGCGGTGAGCGGCCGGAGCGCATGAAGGCGTCGGGGCTGTTGACGCTGCACGACGTGGACTTGGCGGTGGACGAGGCGCGGAGGGCGGTGACGGAGCTGGGGGTGGTAGGGCTGTCGGTCTGTCCGGAGCCGGTGAACGGCCGGCGCATCCACGACCGGTACTACGACCCGCTGTGGGCGGAGATCGACCGGCTGAAGGCGCCGCTGTGCTTTCATCCGCCGGCAAACCCCAAGCAGCAGCAGGTGGCGCGAGAGTTCTACGGTCACCCCAACTCCAGCGTCATCGCCATGGCGCTGCGCAACCCCATCGAGCTGCAATTGGCGGTGTCGGCGTTCTGCGGCGGCGGCGTGCTGGAGAAGTTTCCGACCCTGAAGGTGGCGTTCCTCGAAGGCAACTGCGCGTGGCTCCCGTGGCTCCTGTACCGCCTGGACGAACGGGCGGAACTGCACGGAGCCCTCACCGACGTCCCGCTGTCCCGGAAGCCCAGCGAATACTTCCTGGACCAGTGCTGCATTTCGGTGGACGTGGACGAGTATCTCGTTACCGACGTCATCGGGCGGCTGGGAGACGACAACATCGTCATCTCCACCGACTACCCGCATATCGACGCACACTACCCGCACGCGGTGGAGGAGTTCATGGAGACCCCGGGGTTGAGCAACCGTTCCCTCAGGAAAATTCTATGGGACAACTGCGCGAGGTTGTACGGCGTGGGGTAGCCGCGGGCCGGTCCGTGGCTCGGACGGCGCCGGCGAATCCTTTTCTCGGGCGGTCGATACAGCGTCCTGGTGTCCGCGTTCGTCGAACCTCTCGCAAATCAGTAAAATCCACATCAGTCGCGCCCTCTCCCAACTCCCCCCCGTCCGTGCTAGATTGCCCGGCATGGCGACTCTGATCACGGGCAGTGGGCTTATCGGCGCATCCTTCGGGCAGTATGCCGCAGGGCGGGGCGAACGTCTGGTCTTCCTCGACTTCCAGCCGCGGGATGACTTTCTGAAGAGCAAGCTCGGGTCCGCGGACTACGTATCCCTTCAAGGGGACGTGCTGGACCTGCCGGCTCTCACCGGAATCATCAAGGCCCATGATATCGATACGGTGCTGCACACCGCGGCCATCATCGCCGGCCGTGTGGCCCAGGAGGGCTATTGGGCCTTCAACGTCAATATCCAGGGCACCATCAACGTCGCCGAGGCGGTGCGGTTGACCGGAGTCGAGCGGGTGGTGCACGTGAGCACGTTGAGCGTCTACAACCGCGCGTTCGAGGAGTCGACACTCGTGCCCGAAACGCTCCAGCGGGGTGACAGCACGGCCTACGGCAACTCCAAGGCCGTCCAGGAGCTGGTGCTGGAGGCCTACCAGCGGCTCTTCGGCTTCGAGCTGATGGTGGTACGGCTGGCCCACGTGTTCGGGCTGGGGCATTTCCTGGGCGGGGCCGAGAGCGGCGCCGTCACGCACACGTTGCTCACCTGCGGCCGGGACGGCGGGGTCGCCAGGATCGCGCGGCGCCAGGCGCGGCCGCTGGAGCGGATCTACGCCAAGGACGTGGGCCGGGCGGTGGATCTGGCGGCGACCGTGCCGGCGCCGCCGGTGAACGTGTTCAACATCGGCACGGGCCTGGTGACCACCTTCGACGAGTTGGTGGCGGAGGCAAGAGCGATCTATCCGGGGTTGGAGGTAGAGGTCATGCCGGACGGGACGCCGCATGAGGGCGCGAAGCAGCCGCTGGACATCACCCGGGCCAGGGAATACCTGGGCTGGGAACCGCAGTTCACCCTGGGCTCGGCGCTGCGAGACTATGTCGGCGATCTGGACGCGCTGGCGCAGGGGGTGTGACGCCGCGGCCCGCCGGCGACCCGGTGCACGAAGAGGGGAACCGCCCAGGAGCGAGTGATGCGTTCAGGACAGACCTCGGAATCCGAAGCCGTTCGCGCCCGGCTCGACCATCCGATTATCGATACCGACGGCCACACCGTCGAGCTCACGCCGCTTTACCTCGACTATCTCAAGGAGCTGGGCGGCGCCGACATGCCGCGGCGCTATGCCGAGGCCATGAGCGCCCGGTCCAACAGCCGCTGGTCTGCCATGACGGAAGTCGAGCGGCGCAGTGTCCGAGCCCACTGCCCGCCCTGGTGGGCGCGTCCGGCGCGCAACACCCTGGACCGGGCCACGGCGTCGTTGCCGCGGCTGCTGCACGAGCGAATGGATCGGCTGGGCATCGACTTCGCCGTGCTTTATCCCACCGAGGGGTTGAGCGGCCCGCCCCGGTTCGAGGACGAGGAGTTGCGACGGGTTTCCTGTCGGGCATTGAACAAGTTCCACGCGGAATTCTACGGCGAATGCTCGGACCGGATGACCCCGGCCGCGGTGATTCCCACTCACACACCGGAAGAGGCCATCGAGGACACCGAGTACGCCATCCGTGAGTTGGGTCTCAAGACCATCGTCATCTCCCACGTGGACCGCCCCATCCCGCGGGTGCGGGATGAGCGGCCGGACCTGGCGCCCTTCGCCCGCTATATCGACACCCTGGCCCTGGACAGCGACTACGACTACGACCCGTTCTGGCAGCGGTGTTCGGAGTTGGGCGTCGCGCCGACCTCCCACGCCAGCGGCCAGGGCTGGGGCAGCCGGCGTTCGGTGTCCAACTACATGTACAACCACATCGGCCACTTCGCCGCGGCCGGCGAGGCCATGTGCAAAGCGCTGTTTTTCGGCGGGGTTACGTATCGCTTTCCAACGCTCAACTTTGCCTTTTTGGAGTGCGGAGTGGCTTGGGCCTGCAGCCTCTACAGCGATATCCTGGAGCACTGGGAGAAGCGCAACCGGGACGCCATAGCCGCGTTGGACCCGGAGAGTACCGACCTTGATCTCATGATGAAGCTGGTGGCGGAATACGGCGGCATCGAGAGTCAGGACAAGCTGTGCGAGATCCGCACTTCACTCAGCCGCAAGCAGCGGCGCCCCGAAAACCTCGACGACTGGTCATGGTGCGGCATCGAGAAGGCCGAGGACATTCGTGACCGCTTCGTGCCGCGTTTCTACTTCGGTTGCGAGGCCGACGACCGCATGATCGCCTGGGCGTTCAACGATAAGCTCAATCCCTTCGGCGCCCGGCTCGGCGCCATGATGAGCTCGGACATCGGCCACTGGGACGTCACCGACATGACCGAGGTGGTGGCCGAGGCTCACGAACTGGTGGATCAGGGGCATATTACCGACGAGGACTTCCGCGACTTCGCCTTCACCAACGCGGTGCGCTTCCATGCCGGCGTGAACCCGGACTTCTTTGCCGGCACCGCTTGCGAGGAGGCGGCCGCCCGGGTGATGGCGGCGAGTCGGCTCCGGGCCGGGATACGGATTCCATCGACGGCAGGCAGGGGAGAGGAACGCTGATGAAGGACGGATTGAAGATCATGGACTCGGACATGCACGTGCGCGAGCCCGCGGACCTCTGGGAGAAGTACATGGAGCCCGAGTGGCGCGACCGGGGGCCCAGGATCCTGAGCACCACCACCCGCAGTTCGGCCATGGTCATGGTCGACGGCAAGATCCTCAAGGGCTACCCGCCGGCCTACCGCGGTGGGATCTTCGACGCCACCCGCATCGACGCGGAGATCGCGGAGGCCCGGGCACGGGGCTTCGACGGGGTCTCGCAACTCGACGCCATGGAGAAGGAGGGGCTGGACCTGGCGGTCATGTATCCGTCCATCGGCCTGGGCGTCATGATGCGCGACGACATGGACCCCAAGCTCGGCGCCGCGGTGGCCCGGGCCTACAACAACTGGCTGTGCGATTTCTGCCGGACCGACCCCAGGCGGATGAAGGGGGCGGCGATGATCTCGCTACACGACGTCACCGAGGCCGCCAAAGAGGCCCGGCGGGCGGTAGAGGACCTGGGCTTCGTGGCCGTGTTCGCGCGTCCGGAGCCGCTCCGCTCCCTGCCCTGGCACTCCCGCTACTACGACGTTCTCTGGTCCACCCTGGAGGAGTTGGGCATCCCCATGGGTTTCCATTCAGCCGCTTCCGCGGGCGAAGTCCGGCAGATGGGCGACGTGTTCGGCGACGACCTCCTGTTGCGGCACATCTGCGAGCACCCCATGTCCAACATGATGGCCATGATCGACGTCATCGGCGGCGGGGTGCTGGAGCGCCACCCCAAGCTGAAGGTGGCCTTCCTGGAGTGCTACTGCGGCTGGGTCTCCTTCATGCTCCATCGCATGGACGGCGCCGTGGCCAAGGCCCGGAATCCCAACATCTCGGAACTCAAGCCCAGCGAGTTCTTCAGGCGGCAATGCTGGATCTCCACCGAATCCGAAAAGGAACTGCCCATGGTCGCCGAGCTCATCGGCGACGACAACATCGTCTACTCCACCGACTACCCTCACGGAGACTCGGATTTCCCCCACGCCGTGGAAGAGTTCCTGGAGGTCGAAGGCGTCTCGCAGGAGACCAAGCGGAAGATCCTCTGGGATAACTGCGCGCGGCTGTACGATCTTTGATGAGGGGCAGGGATCAGGTCTCAGGCCCGAGGTCACCCCACATCGCCAAGACCGCCGAGATGGACGGGGACGCGGTCGGGAAACTCGACGACCAGATCGAGTCGTCCGCCCATGGCTTCGACATAGTTCCGCAGGGTCGAGATCATGAGGTCGTTGCGCTTTTCCATCTTCGCGACGGTCGCTTGGCGGATGCCGAGTGTTTCCGCAAGCTGCGTCTGTGTCAGGGCCTTGGCCTTCCGCAGCTCTTGGAGGGTCAGATACTCCTGATACAGCCGCTCGGTTTCCGCCTCGATCGACTCGCGGCGGTCGGGGGTGAGCCGCGCCATCTTTTCTTTCAGGGTAGTTGCCAACGTGTTATCCTTTCATCGTCTCCAGATGGCGATCGAAACGCTCATCCGCCTTCGCTATAAGCCGCCTGTAGAATTGCTTCTGCTTGGCCCCGGATTTGTCGCCAGCCACCAGAAGGATGGCCCGGCGGTCGGGATCAAAGGCGAAAACAATACGCCAGACGCCGCCATCAGCGTTACACCTTAACTCCTTCATGTTTGCATGCTTTGATCCTGTCAGCGTATCGGCATGCGGACGGCCGAGCTCCGGACCTTCCGTTCCAGAAGGCCGGCCTTGGCCAGGATCGCATCCTGGACTGTCGCCGGATACGCATCAAACTCAGCCTCAAAGTCCTCGAAGAATGCGACGATCCATTCCATGTTTGAATATAGCATGAGAACTATATTCATTACAAGCTATATCTCTTCACTCCCCAGGACTATTTCACGCTATCGGCAAGAGGGGGATAGGAGGGGGAGTGACTGAATGCGAGGGGATGGGGTAGAAGGAGTGGATGGCAGAGGGATTCGACAACCGACAGAAGCCAATCTCCACTTCGTCATGCACTGCTCCGACGCCCTTCACGCCATCATCTACCCCACCTGAGCGTTTCCACCCCTTCGTTCCTCTCCACCCTCCGGCCCCCGCATCCCCCTCCACACACCCCCTGGCTGTTCGTGCCCCCCGCCGACCTCGCCCCCGGCCGGCTCCCGCTGGCTTCCGACAACTTGCTCCACATCCTCTACTCACCTTCCATCCCCCCCTCCTTCTCCTCTCCCCGGACCTGCACCAGCGTGAAATGATCGTGCGCTCGACACGGTAGGAACTTGTGCGTGGTCGATATTCCCGCTATGCCGAACTGCTCTGACACTGTTCGCATGAGGTCCAGGGGCGAGTGAAACGACGGAGAAACACATGATGACCAACGCGGCTCTGTGTGCCGAGTGGGCTGACTATATTGAAGCGCCCCAGGCGCGGGAGGCCTTCCAACTTCTTGTCGGCATTGCGGCGACGTCAAGGCAATACCAATGTTCTTGTCAGCGGAAGGGACCGAAGGGACCGGTTCGAGATGTTCGTTTTCGTCGAAACGGTGAAACGCCCTATGCCTTCATCATCAATCGGGAATGGCTGCTTTTCTATTTTCGAGCTCCGGCGGTGAGATCGAATAGCCATTCGAAGACCTCGCTGGCGCGTGACTTTGGCGAAGAATTCAAGAGCGATCCGAACGGAGGCAACGAGTGGACGGTCAAGCTACACTCGATTGACGACGTGCAGCGCCTGATGAAACACGTCGACCTGGCCTGAAGCCGTCCATCCCGCGCGATGAACCCTCCCACTGCACCGGTCCGGACCACGGCCGCCCTGCGAATCGTTCCGTATATGATTGAACGCACGGCCGCAGGAGAAACCGGTGAAGCGCTTTCCCGAACTCCACGACAATGGCCAGCGCGGGAGCAAACCGCGTTGTCATCTGTTGACTGACGGGGCGGATATGGCAGGTCGTTCGGTAAGGGATTACGATTCCGCTCCTGAGAAGCTGTCGATCAACTCGTCGCGAATCTGGCTGCTCGAGAGCAATCCGTGGTTCCAGAGTTGAAATGCTGCGGTCCTTGCGCCGACACGGTAGCGGCTCAGTATTGAACGGAACACGGCGGGGTCCGCCGCCGAATCGAGCCCTCCACCAACCCTTTCGCGCAGACATTCGTGCGGGAGGAGAAGCTCGGCCGCGAACGCGCCGGAGCGTCGTCTCGCCCACGGTTGCGCGAACGCCGTCGATGCGGCGCCCAGGGCGTCCGCTCGATAGGAATCTACCAGCAGGTGAGCCCATGCGCGAGCCAACTCGAATCGTCGCCCCCACGGCGTCTCGGTACGCGGAGTCCTGTTGACGATGGCAACCGAGCCGATTCCCCGGCGAGATCCAACCAGCATTCTTTCCTGCGAGTACTCTGCATCCGAGTCAACGACCTCCACGCCAAGCGCTCTCATCTGCCCTTCCATATCCTCGATGGGTCGTCCGTTCAAATCGAGATGGTCTCGAACCCCTTGAGCGGCAAGCTGCCCTTCCGTCTCGGGGTCGGCGCCGGCTCCTGCGGCGTCGCGCGCCACCGCCCTCAACTCATCCTCGAAGTTCGTCGCTCGTCGGGTTGCCTCATCGAGCCGCCAGACTTGGCGGCGCACGGATTCGGGCGCTAAGGGCGGAAGGTCTCGCAGCACCTGGGTGATGACGCTTTCGCCCGGATCTTCGGAGCCTTCGGGGATTCCCAACCCCCTGCGCAGATCGGCTTCGTCGCTTGCCGCCGTCCACGCGCAAAGGTCGCCTGCATCGACCCCCGTGTAGGCTTGCAGCTTGTCATGGAACCCGGCTTCCAACTCGTGCAGAGGGTCCGTCCGACTTGCCCATGAAAAGACGCCATCGAGACCTTCCCTTCGGAGCCATTCCGCCATATAGGCGACGAACGCGGCGAGCGCCGCCTCACCCTCATCCCAGCGGACGATTTCCTGACCCTCTTCAGCAATAAACCTGGGAGCACGAGCACCCGCGAAACTGGCCGGCCCCCATTCGATGAATAGATGGTCGCCGCTACGCAACAAGGAGACGTTCGGGAGTTGGGCGCCATCCGCTCCTGCAGTGAGAAAATGTCGCATCCACCACTGCTCGCGGGCATCGAACCATTCGTCTTCCCCGAATGCCGGCGGCCAGGATGTATTTCCCCAATCACGAAGCGTGTCACGAATGGAGCCACGAGGTGGAAAATATCGGGGACGTTCCTCGAACTGGATGTATACCCAGGAACGCACCAGCCAATCGGTCAGGCATGCCAACGGTACATTGATTCCCTCTCGAATGGACTCTGATCCCTCCTGGATGTTCCGGCAAAGGTTTTCGCCGTTCACCCAGATCGAGAGCTGCGCCCACGCCGAACGCTCGGGGAGATAGCGGCGTTCCCATGTAGGGGCGAGCGGACGCAGTTCGATCGCCAGACGATTGCGCTGTCCGAGCAACACCTTAACCGAGCCTCTTCAGAAGGCTGCGATATTCCGCTTGGGAGAGCATACCTTCGTCTTTGAATCGCCTGAGAACTTTGCCCGGAACCCGGTTGGTCGGGTAGCCGTGGAATTCGACCTCGCCTCCCTCGGTCGTCCGCGTCGCCTGCGCCGCGAAAAACTGCAGCCCCGACTCGTCGCGCCGAACGGCAAACCGACGCGACATCGGTGAGTCGATATCTTCTGCGACCGATGCCCGCAGCAGAGCCGCACGCTCCCGAAGCGACATTCCTTGAGGACAGGGCTCCTTGTCGGGACGCCACTCCGGGGGACCTGCTTCCGTCGTCTCCAGTTTATGCGCCGGATTCGCAACGTAACGCATTTCCGAGTTCCCCCAAGATAATTTGTTACCTTGTACCACAGTCGAATTCCAGAAGTATCGAGGTGATCCTGGTATAGCCGCACCAACTGTGTCCGTTGAAGCCCAATTCTCATTGGACAACGCTCCATCCCCATGGGCTCCCGTCCCGTGTTTCAGCCCGCGTTCTTTTCGTAATGGGGCTGGTAGAGTTGCACACGCACCCCGCCCGGCATCTCGAGCCGGACGGCCAGGCCGAACCCGGCGTCGGCCACCTCGCCGTCGAAGGCCACGCCGCGGCTTTTCAACTCGGTGACCGTGGCCTGGATGTCGTCGCAGTAGAAGGAGATGTCATGGGCGCCGGCGGGCTCGCCGGCCGCCCGGCTCGGGTCGGCGGGATGCACGCCCATGTCGGCCTCGGGGAGGTTGAAGATGAGCCAGCCGCCGCCGACATCGGTAAAGGAGGTGAAGCCGAGCTTGTGGCGCAGGAACGCGCGCAGCGCCTCCGGCTCGGACGAGTAGAACATCGCGTGCACGCCCTTGATCATGCCTACGCCTCGATGCCGTAGAACTCGACGCAGTTGTCCCACAGGATCTTGCGGGCGTGCTCCACCGGCAACTCCTGTTGCATGAAGGCGTCCACCGCATGAGGGAACTCGGAATCGCTGTGCGGGTAGTCGGTGGAGAAGACGATGTTGTCGTCGCCCATCAACTGGATCACCGAGCCCACCTCGCGCTCCTCGCCCTCGCAGCCGACGACGCACTGGCGCTTGAAGTAATCGCTGGGTTTCATGGCGAGCATGGGGGCGTCCGCGGCGCCCAACTGGCTCCAGTGGGTGTCCATGCGGCTCAGCCATGACGGCGTCCAGCCGCAGTTGCACTCCAGGAACGCCACCTTGAGCTCCGGGAAGCGTTCGAGCACGCCGCCGACGATGATGTCCACCATGGTCACCATCTGGCCGGTGACGTGGCTGCAGATATGGCGCATGAGCCGGTTGTTCTGGCCGAAGCGCTCGATGTGAGGGTAGTACCCGGAGTTGGTGCACTCGTGGAAGCCCACGGGCATCCCCAGTTCCATCAGCTCCGCCCACAGCGGTTCCCAGTAGAGGCCGAACCAGGTGTCGCCGGGAAGGGGCGTAGCCCGCAGGAAGGCGGTGACGAAACCCAGTTCGTTGGCCGCGCGCCGGGCTTCCCGAACGGCCAGGGAGACGTCGTGGGGCGGCAGCATGGCGGCGCCCTTCAGGCGTGCGGGGTCCTCCTGGCAGAAGTCGTAGAGCCAGTTGTTGTAGGCCCGGCAGATGGCCTCCGCCAAGAGCGGGTCCATGTCCGGCACGGTCATGATGTGCAGGCAGGCGGTGGGGAACAGCACCGCCACGTCCAGGCCCTCCATGTCCATGGCCTCGATCTGGGATTTGGCGTTGAAGCCCTGGACGCGGGCGAAGTCGATCACGTCCTCGCGCGTGGACTGCCGCCTCTTGCCGATCATGCGGGCATCGTTGGCCAGCGACGGGCTCTTGGCCCGGGGTTCCTTGCCGTCCAGCAGCAGCAGGTTGAAATCGCCCCGGCTCGGAACGTTGACGACGCGCGGCGCGTGCCGTTTGAACGGCGCGTCGACATAGTTGTCCCACAAGTCGGGCGGCTCCATGATGTGCATGTCGGAGTCCATGATCTTCAGTCCGTTCTTCATCGCAATTTCCCCTTCGGAAGCGCAGGGCTGCTCGACTCGAATACCGTCGGCGGCCGCGCGAGTCAAGGCGGCTTTGCAAGGCGGCTTTGACTCGGCTGCCGCGAGGCTCCTATAAAGGAGACCACGGCCGCAGTTTCCAAGGAGGATTGCACTCATGGCACAAGCCCTCGACGGCATCGGGATACTCGATCTCAGCAACTACATCGCCGGCCCGTTCGCGGCCATGTTGTTGGCGGACATGGGGGCGGCGGTGGTCAAGATCGAGAATACCGGCGGCGGCGATCCCTTTCGCAAGTGGGGCCGGGAGCCGCGCATGTACAGTCCGTTGTTTCGCAGTTACAACCGCAACAAGCGGAGCATGACCCTGAACCTGCGCGATCCGGAAGGCAAGGAGATCTTTCTCCGGATGGCGGAAAAGGCCGACGTCGTGGTGGAGAACTTCCGGCCGGGAGTGATGGAGCGGCTGGAGCTCGGTTACGAGCGGCTCAAGGATCTCAATCCGCGCCTCATCTACTGCGGCATCTCGGCGTTCGGGCAGACCGGGCCGTACCGCGAGAGGCCCGGCTTCGATACCCTCGGACAGTGCCTCAGCGGCCTGTTGAGTCAGATCATCGACCCCAAGGCGCCTTCGCCGCCGGGCCTGGCCTTTTCGGACCACCTCGGCGGCATGTTCGCCTGCTACGGCATTCTCACGGCGCTGATGGCCCGGGAGAGGTCCGGCAAGGGCCAGAAGGTGGAGACCTCCCTCATGGAGGCGTCCATGGCGTTCATCGGCCGCAGCATCATTCAGTACTTCGCCACCGGGGACGTTCCGAACGTGGAGAGCCGGGGTCGCTCCGCCGGGGTTTACGCGCTGCTGGCGGGGGACGGACTCCCGTTCGTCGTCCATCTCTCGCACCTCGACAAGTTCTTCGTAAGCCTGACCCAGGCCATCGACCGTCCGGAGCTGGCGGACGACCCCCGGTTCCGGGATCGCGAGGACCGTTTGACGAACTACGACGATCTCAAGGCCCTGCTGCAGGACATCGTCAAGACCAGGCCGCGACGGCACTGGCTGGACGCGTTGGGGAAACACGACGTGGCCCACGCGCCAATCAATCGCCTCGACGAGGTATTCGAGGACCCGCAGGTGCAGCACCTCGACCGGATCATGGAACTGGAGCATCCCGAGCACGGCCTCATCCACACGGTCAGGAGCGGCGTGAACCTGAGCGATACGCCGTTCCAGGTATCGGCCCTGCCCCCGGAGCTGGGCGAGCATACCGCCGACATCCTCCGGGAGCTGGGGTTGAGCCGGGAGCAGATCGACGAGCTCGCCGCCGCGGGGACGATATGACGCCGCGAAAGCCGGACGGCCGCCGCGGACCGCTTGACCGGATTTTTCGTGATGTGGTATGCGCGGGCCAGCTTTCGGCAACGAGTCACAACGAGTCAGGGTCAAGCATGGCGGGAAGGGTCGGCATCGCAAGGGAGGAGATCTCTTTCGGTGCGCCGGGGTCGAGGCGAGGCACAAGGAGTCCGAGTCATGGCGCGGAACGGCTTCAAGATCTTCGATAGCGACATGCACGTATTCGAGCCGCATGATCTCTATCTCGACTACATGGACCCCGAATGGGGCGACCGGATCCCCAGAGGGGAGCCGAGAACGCGCCATGGACAGGTCAAGTTCAAGTTCGGCGACGGTGCACAGGTGCGGGAGTCCGGGCTTACGGCGCAACCCAACGTGACTCCGGGTGAGGACAAGGTGGCGCATCGCTACACCAGGCCCTTGGCGAGGAACTACGACGCCGTGTCCCAGGTGGAAGCCATGGACGTGGAGGGCCTGGACGTGGCGGTGCTGTTCCGCACCTTCCCGCTGCACTGCGACGACCGTCTGGAGCCGGAGTACGCCAACGCTCTCTGTCGCGCATGGAACGGCTGGGTAGCGGACTTCTGCAAGGAAAGCTCCGAGAGGCTCAAGCCCTCGGCTTTGATCACGCTGCACGACGTGGACATGGCCGTGGACGAGACCCGCCGCGCGGTCACCGAGCTGGGCGCCATCGGCTTGTGTCTGGTGCCGGAGCCGGCCAACGGCCGGCACATTCACGAGCGCTGTTTCGACCCGCTTTGGCGCGAGGCGGAGCGCCTGGACGTCCCCATCTGCTTCCACCCCGCGGCCAATCCCCGGATGGACCAGGTGGCGCAACGGTTCAAGGGCCTTCCCAACGAAGGCATCCTGGTGAACGCCTACCGCAATCCCGTCGAGCTCATGCTCGCGGTCGGGAGCTTCTGCGGGGGCGGGGTGCTGGAGCGGTTCCCGCGATTGAGGGTGGCCTTTCTGGAAGGCAACTGCAGTTGGCTGCCGTGGGTCCTCTACCGCCTCGACGAGCGCTGGGAGTTGCGCAAGGACCTCTGCGACACGCCGCTTTCACTGAATCCCAGTGAATATTTCCTGCGCCAGTGTTACATCGCCACGGACGTCGAGGAGGACCTGGTGGTGGATGTGGTCGGCAGGATCGGGGACGACAACATCGTGATCTCGACCGATTACCCCCACTCCGACTCACGGTGGCCGGAAGCGGTGGACAGCTTCCTGAGGATCGACGGGCTCGGCGAATCGTCAAAGCGCAAGATCTTCTGGGACAACAGCGCCAGACTCTACAATCTGCAATAATCTCAGACCGCCTTCTTCAAAGGCTGTTCGTTGAAGTGCTGCCTGACCTCCGCCAGCTTCATGACGTCGGCGTATTTGTGGTGCAGGTCGAACAGGTTCACCTTGTGGGACGTGATGCTGCGGTCGAAGACGCATTCCTCGACGATGGAGACGTGGTAACCGTTGGAGTAGGCGTCCACCACGCTGGCCCGGACGCAGCCGCTGGTGCTTTCGCCGCACACGATCAGTGAGCTGATGCCGAGCCGGGTCAGATGGGCGATGAGCGGCGTGCCGTAGAAGCCGCTGGCCCGTTCCTTGTAGATGACGATGTCGTCAGGCTCCGGCGCGAAGTCCTTGTAGATCTCGTAGTCGTCCTCATCCATGCGCGAGATCTGCCGGTTGGTGGCGTGCACCGAGGCGGGCTGCACCTCTTTCCTCGTCTCGCTCGTGGTGTAGAAGACCGGCAGTCCCTGGGCGCGGGCCAGGGCGAAGAGCTCTTTGGTGGGCTCGATGGCGTCGTAGGCATGCACGCCGCAGGAGCTCTTGTACTCCTTGACCACTTCGTGCACCGGCTTGGGGCCGCCCCGGTAAGCGAGATTGTAGAGGTCGATGGCCAGGAGCGCCGGCCGCTCGCCGACGTAGATGTCCCGGCGGTAGGGTTGGTAGATGTCCATGATCTCCCGACTGATGATGTCCTGCCAGCAATGATCTTCGAATTTGTCAACCATCGAGGGTCTTCCTTTCGAGTTTGATGGACCTGTGATAGTCCTTCACGAACCTTGGTGTCAAACATTTCGCCTCGGTTGCGCACGCATGCGCTAGCCTGTCCTGCACATGTGGTTCGTCCTGGCGCTTCTCTCCGCCTTGTTCCAGGTGCTTCGGAACATCTCCATGAAGCATCTGGGACACGAGCTCGACGACGTCATCAACGTCTGGGGGCGGTTCACGTTCCTGCTGCCGTTCGTGGCCCTGGCCTCGGCCTGGCACGGGATACCCGAGTTGAAGGACGGGTTCTGGCCCTGCGTCATCGGTTTCGGCGTGACACAGTCCATCGCCACCCTCAGCCTCTCCAAGGCCCTCAAGCTGTCCGGCATCGCCATCGTCACGTCGCTGTGGAAGCTCAGCCTGCTGTTCCTGGTGCTCTTCGCCTACCTGACCCTGCACGAGATCCCCTCGGCAGCCGGGCTGGCGGGCGTGCTGCTGAGCGCCGCGGGCGTCTATCTCCTCAACCTGCAGAAGAGCCGCCTCTCGGTCTGGGCGCCGTTGCGCGAGTTGCTGGTGGACCGGGGTCTTCGCCACACCTTGGCGGCGGCCTTTTTCTACGCTCCGTCAGTGGTGCTGATCAAGCTGCTGATCCTCCATTCCGACGTCTACTTCGCCAATCTCGCGGGCTACCTCGCCGCCTCCCTCATGGTGCTTCCCCTGGCGCTACACCGCTCTGCGGCCCATTTCCAGGCCATTCCGCGTCACCGGTCCGCATTCATGGCCATGGGGCTGTGCGCCTCCCTGACGAGCATTTGCCACAGCCTGGCTTACGAGCTGACCCTCACCTCCTACGTCGAGGCGGTCAAGCAAACCGAGATCATCTTCGCTCTGGCCGCAGGCTGGCTGGTGTTCGACGAGCGGGCTCGGGTGCGCGCGATCCTGCCCGGGAGCCTGACCATCATGGCGGGCATGGTGCTGCTGCGGTTGGGCTAGCCCGGTGTCATCGGGACCCGGTTCCAGGTCCACAGGGACCGTTCACGGTACAACCCCTCGACATCCGCCGGAACCTCGCCGAGGCTCCGGAGAGATCGTGCGATGGGCCGCAACGGCAGCCCTACTGCGGCGAGATAATCGCCTCGGAGACTCTCGATCAGCCGGTGCCCCTCGCCCTGGATGGAATAGGCCCCCGCCTTGTCCATGGATTCGCCGCGAGCCACGTAGTCGGCGATCTCAGCGTCGGTGGAACGGCGCATGCGCACCTCGACGCGCTCCAGGTGGGTCAGTTCCCGGCCCGTGGTGGAATCGATGAGCGTGATGCCGGTGAGGATGCGATGCGTTCGTCCCGAGAGTCTGCGGAGGATCGACGCGGCGTGGTCCGAGTCCACGGGCTTGCCGATCTTCTCGTCGCCCAGGGCGATCAGCGTGTCGCCGCCCACCACCAGCGCCCCGGGTGCGCCGGAGGCGACCGAACGGGCCTTGCCCCCGGCCAGCTCCAGCACCTCGGCTTCGGGAGTGAGGTGGTCGCGGGTGGTCTCCAGGAAGTTCGGATGACGGACCTCGAAGGGGAGGCCGAGTAGCGCGAGGATGTCGCGCCGGCGCGGCGAGGTCGACGCCAGGATGATGCGCATGCGGGCTCAGTCGCCCCCGCGCTCGACGAGTCCATGGGCCGGACCGTCAGGCCGCGGAAAACCGGCGTCCGGGCGCGGAAGCTGCATTGCGCGCGCTTCGTGCTCCAACGCCTCGTGCTCCACTTCAGCGACTCCGACGATACGCGCCACTTCTTCGGCGTTCCTGGCCCGGACCATCTGCGCGCGCCATTGCGCCGCGCCGCGAAAACCCTTGCAGTACCAGGCCAGATGCTTGCGCATGGCGGGAAAGCGCCGTTCGCCCCAGAGGCTTTCGAAATGACGGCTGTGCTCCAGCAGCACCCGGGTCCGCTCTTCCCGGGTCACATCGAGCCCTGCGCCGTCCGGGTCCGCGATCCCGGCGAGGATATCCTTGGCCCACTGCTTGTCCCGGAAGACCCAGGGGTTTCCCATGGCGCCTCGCCCCAGGAGCACGCCGTCGACGCCGGTCTGCCGGATTCGTTCCACTACATCCGGCATGGATTTGAGATCTCCGTTCCCGAGGATCAGCGTGGGCAAGTCACGGGCCAGCTCCACCGCGCGGCCGATGGCGTCCCAGTCCGCGAACCCCTTGTACATCTGCTTCAAGGTCCGCCCGTGCAAAGAGATGGCCGCCGGCCGCTCGCCCAGCAGCACCGGGATCCACTCGTCCACCGCCACCTTGTCGTATCCCACCCGAGTCTTGACCGAAAGCGGGATCCTGTGCCGGTGCGCCTGCGGTGTGCGCCCGCGATTCATGTGACGGACCCTCTCCAGCACGTCCGGCGCCAACCCCAGGTCCTCCAGGCGCTGCCCCGCGGCCCAATCCTCGAGCCCCTGTCGCGCGGCGCGGATGATCGTCACCGCCAGCTCGGGATCGAGGATGAGCCCGGCGCCGCATCCCTTGTTGGCGACGTTCTTGGCCGGGCACCCCATGTTGATGTCCAGACCGTCGAACCCCAGGTCGCAGACGATGTGCGCCACCTGATAGAAGGCGTGGGGGGTCCGGCCGTAGATCTGCGCCAGGATGGGGCGCTCGTATTCGCCATAGGACAGGTCCCGCACGAATCCTTCGGCGCCGCAGCAGATGGCCTCCACGCTGGTGAACTCGGTCATGCACAGGTCCGGCCGTCCATACCGGGCCGCCACCAGGCGGAACGACGCGTCCGTGACGCCGTCCATGGGCGAGAGGCCGATGATGGGCTTGTCGATCCGGTGCCAGAAATGCATGGTGAGAAGGGGACCGCGCGCGCTGCGAAAGCGTCACCCGGCCGCGTCCGCCCGCCGGGTGATCATGTCGTCGAGCTCGTCCTTGAGGCGCGGAAGGATCTCGTCGTAGGGAAAGGCGCCCAGCGCCTCGCTGCCGCGCTTGAGGTTGACGAACCGGGGGCCGCACCACAGTCCCAGGTCGGCGTCGTCGGTTTCGCCGGGTCCGTTGACGCGGCAACCCATGACCGCGATGGTAATGGCGTGCTCGGCGGCATAGGAGGTCATCTCCTTGACCTCTTGCGCCAGTTCCACGAAGTTCTCGTTCTCCACCCGTGAGCAGCTCGGACAGCTTATGATGTTGAGGGTGTCGCGGCCGTAGTCCACGACGCTGCGCACCCGGCCGGCGGCGATGTCGGCGAGGATCTCGCGTCCGGCGGCGATCTCCTCGGGCTTGCGCGGATTGGGGACGGTGAGGGACACCCGGATGGTGTCGCCGATGCCCCGGCTGATGAGCTGCTCGAAGGCGACGCGGGTCTTGAGGATCCCGTCCGGCGGCAATCCCGCCTCGGTGACGCCGAGGTGGAGCGGCACGTCCGGGCGCTCGGCCGCGAACCGTTTGTTCACCTCGATGACCTTGGCCGGATCCGAATCCTTGAGCGAGACGCAGTAGCGCGTATAGCCCAGGCCGTCCAGCAGTTCGCAGTGCTCCCAGGCGCTGGCCAGCATGGGCGAGACGGAGTCGTCCTCGGGAAACTTTTCCTGCTGCGCCGGGTCCACCGAACCGCAGTTGACCCCGACGCGCATGGCGCAGTCGTTGGCCGTCGCCACCTCCACCAGGAACCTGACCTTGTCCTGCCAGGGTTTTCGCCGCTCGTGGTGGTAGAGGTGACCGGGGTTGTAGCGGATTTTGTCCACGTGGGGCGCTACCGCGCTCGCGAGCCGGTAGTTCTCCTGAAGGTCCACCGACAGGTTGGCTTCGGTGGCGCTGCGTATCTCCGCCAATGCCGCCGCATCCTTCTTGCTGTCCACGGCGATGCGGACCACGTCGGCCCCGGCCCCGACCAGGTCGTTGACCTGCGTCACGGTGGCCGCGACATCCTGGGTATGGGTCGCGCACATGCTCTGAACCGCGATGGGATGATCGCCGCCGATCACGGTGGCGCCGATACGGACGGCGCGAGTGGGGTTTCGTGGCAGTTTCACGGCTTCCGTTCTTTCGGGCGCGCGAGAGACGATTCAAAGCTAACGCGGATGGGCTTTGGAAGCAACATGCCGCCGCCGCCCAGGGCGGATTTTTGTTTCGACTGACTCTGCTGGGTTTCAAAGCGGAACCTGTGTGGGGTGGACTTCCTGCCCGAATTGCGGTACAAGTTCTCGAACAGGGGGCGAGGGCGCACGGGGGAGGGGATGGAGCTTTCGGAAGTCACGCTCGACGCGGTGATGCCACACGAGGAGGCGCGGTTCCGGGAGCTGATGGCGGAGCATCATTACCTCGGGGCGGCGCCGAAGGTGGGCGAGACGGTGTGGTATGGCGCGCGGTGGCGCGGCCAGTGGGTGGCGCTGGCGTCTTTTTCGGCTGCGGCGTTGAAGTGCCAGGCACGGGATGCGTGGATTGGCTGGACGCTGCGCCACAAGTACGACCGGCTGCACTTGGTGGTCAACAACACCCGGTTCCTGCTGCTGCGCCCGGTGCCCAATCTGGGGTCTCGGGTGCTGGGGCTGTGCGCACGCCAGTTGATGCGGGACTGGCCGGTGAGGTTTCATCATCCGCTGGTGCTGTTGGAGACGTTCGTCGACCCGTCGCGCTTCGCCGGCACGGTCTACCGGGCTGCGGGCTGGACCGAGGTGGGCTTCACCCGGGGCTTTCGCCGGACTCGGGGCGGGTACCGCTCAGGCTCCACGCCGAAGAAGGTCTTCGTGCGAGCCCTCACCCGCCACGCCCGTCGGGTGCTTCGCAGCCCTGTGCTGGAGCCCCGTTACCGTCATGGGAGACCGAGAGCCATGTTGAGCGCCAAGCAGATGAAGAGCCTGCCGGATGTGTTTCGCACCCTCACCGACCCGCGCAGCCGTTACGGGCGCCGCTACCGCCTCGAGACCCTGCTGGGGCTCGCTGCGGCGGCCACGCTGTGCGGCGCCCGAGGCTACAAGGCCATCCACGAGTGGGTATGCGACCTCTCGCCAGCGATGCTGCGCCACTTCCGCTGCCGCCGGGTCAACGGCGTCTACCAGCGACCAAGCATCTACTGTCTGCGCAACGCCATCGTGAAGGTCGCACCCGAAGAGCTCGATGCCGCGCTGCGGACCTGGTTCGTAGCCCACGGGCACAACGACGCGTCGCTGGCCATCGACGGCAAGACCATGAAGGGCGCTGTCGACGAGGCCGGTCGCCAAGTCCATATCCTCGGCGCCTGCGGCCATGACAGCGCCATCGCCTGGGGTCAAAAAAAACTGTTCTGACCCAAGACGACGGCCAAACCAAGGCCACCAACGAAATCGGGGTCACGCTCCCGTTGCTCGATTCACTCGGCGACCTCGCCGGCAAGACCTTCACCGCCGATGCCCTGCTGACACAGACCGCCATCGCCTCCTTCCTGCGCAGGCACGATGCCCACTATATGTTCATCGCCAAGGGCAACCAGAAGACTCTGCTCGGGGACCTCCGGCTGTGGTTCCATGACGACGCAAAACGCCCACCCGACTTTGTCGAGAACACCGGCAAGCCCATCAAGGGCAAGCTCCCCACCGCGCACGGTCGTTGGGAGCAGCGCGAGATCTGGACCACCACCGCCCTCAACCACCACCTCCGCTTCCCCGGCGTCGGCCAAGCCTTCCTCATTCGCCGCACCCGCTGCCAAGTGCGCAAGGGCCGCGTCATCGATACCTCGGTGGACTCTTCCTGGGGCGTCACCAGCCATACCCCAGAGACCGCCAATGCCCAATCCCTGCTGCGCATCAACCGAGGCCACTGGACCATCGAAAACTCCCTCCATCGCATCCTCGATGACACCGACGCCTGGAACGAGGACAAAAGCCGCATCCGCACCGGCCATGGACCCCAAAACATGACCCGCCTGCGCCGGTTCGCCATCGCCGTCATCAAGACCCACCGCAAGCCCGTCGCCGCCACCGTCCGCAAGCTGAACCGTACCCCTCGCCTGCTGCTCGACTATCTGAAGATGTCCGCCAACTCCCGGCCCAAACCCGCCATCGCCTGATACCCACCCACCCCCGCACCAAGCTCATCCAACCTCATCCGCCCGCAGGGCAAACACCTTGCCCGAGCCATCCTTCGTGCCCGGAAAACGCCACCACACTACCGAACACCGCCCATACCTCGCCCGCCAACTCCATCTCCCTGTCCTCCATACTCAGCCGACCCCCCCCCTCCCAAGCCATACTCCCCTCACCCTCCGCCCGAACCAAAACAAAAATTAGCCGTGCGCCGCCGCCGCTTGTTGATCAACTGTGGAATATACTTTATTTCTGCCGCCTATCTGTCCTACAATCCGGGACCCCCTCATCCTAGGCAACGTCATCCGAGGCAACGATTACCCTCTCGGGTACTTGCTATTCGACGCAACGGGCATGACGAAGCGGCTGCGGACGGAGGGTAGTCGAGGGGAGTTCGAGCCGGGTTGCTTTATGCATTTTTTCTCCTACACTGACGCCATGGGAGGCATCCGGGATGCTGATGAATTTAAGGGATGCCGATACCTCACGCCGGCAAATGGCCGAGAAGGGAACACGAATGGATCACGGGCGTTCACGCCTGAGACGCCGTCTGGCAATGGTCGCGGTCGCGGTTTGGCTGCTGACCGGCCCGGCATGGGCCCAACCGGCGGCCGAGCCGGCGCTGGCGGAGCTGTCGCCGGACCGCCAGCAGGCGGTCATCGGGACGGAGATCCTCGACCGTCTCACCAAGGGTCACTACAAGTCCATCACCCTGAACGATCAGACCTCCGGCAGGATCTTCGACTCCTATCTTGCGGCGATGGATCCCGCGCGGAGTTATTTCTGGGCCGCGGACACCCAGGAATTCGAGCCCCTCAGGACACGGTTGGATGACCTGCTCAAGAGCGGAGACCTCGACCCCGCATTCAGGATCTTCAATCGCTACCGGCAGCGGCTGACCGAACGCCTCCGGTTTGTGATCCGCATCATCGATGAGGACTTCGATACCCTGGATTTCGAGAAGGAGGAGAGCCTCGCACGGCAGCACACCGCCTGGGCGCGGTCCGTGGCCGAGCTTCAGGGGCGTTGGCGCAGGCAACTCAAGGGCGAGGTATTGAACCGCACGCTGGCCGGAGCCGAACGGGAGGACGTCCGCGAAGCGCTCCGGCGGGGTTACGGCAACCAACTGACTCGTCTGACCCAGACCAACAAGGCCGATGTGTTTCGCGTGTACACCAACGCATTCCTTCGGGCCATTGATCCCCATACCGCATATTTTCCGCCTCATCAGAGCGAGAACTTCAACATACACATGAGCTTATCCCTGGAGGGCATCGGCGCCGTGCTGCAAACGGATGGCGAAAGCGTCAAGGTGCTGCGGCTGGTTGCCGGCGGACCTGCCGACAAGGCTGGCGAGCTGCAGCCTGGGGACCGTATCGTCGGCGTCGCACAGGGCGAGGAAGGGGAGATGGTGGACATCCTGGGGATGCGCCTGGACGAGGTCGTCTCTTTGATTCGCGGGCCCAAGGAAACCACGGTCCGTCTCGAGATCCTTCCCCAGGTCGGCGCCACGGAGGAACGGAGGATCATCAGGATCGTTCGCAACAAGGTCGATCTCGAGGACCAACAGGCCAGCAGCAGGGTCATCGAGGTCCAACTCGAAAAGCGCACGGAGAAGGTCGGCGTCATCAGGTTGCCGACCTTCTATGTGGACTTCGACGCGCTTCGATCCGGGGACCCCAACTACAAAAGCACGGCCGGAGACGTCACACCGTTGATTGCGGAGTTGAAGGAGGCCAAGGTCGGCGGGCTGGTCATCGATCTTCGGGACAACGGCGGCGGGGCGCTTCAGGAAGCCATCAGGCTCGTGGGCCTGTTCATCAATAGAGGTCCGGTGGTGCAGGTCCGTGACGGCCGGGGGGTCATCCGCGTTCACTCGGACAAGGATCCGGGCGCGATCTACCGCGGCCCGCTGGCGGTCCTGGTGAACCGTCTCAGCGCTTCGGCGTCGGAGATCTTCGCCGGAGCCGTTCAGGACTACGGCAGGGGGCTGGTGTTGGGTGGGCAGACCTTCGGCAAAGGGACGGTGCAGACCCTCATTCCGATTCGCCGGGGACACCTGAAGCTCACTCAGGCCAAGTTCTACAGGATCTCCGGAGAAAGCACCCAGCACCGTGGGGTAATTCCCGACCTCGATCTTCCGGGGGTCATCGACAAGACGAAAGTGGGTGAAAGCTCGCTGGACAACGCTCTCGCGTGGGACTTCATCGACAAGACCCGGTATTCCCGGGCCGGAGTCACCGCACCGTACCTTCGAACCCTGGCGGCAAGGCATCGGCGGCGCGTGAACGCGGACCCCGACTTCGCCTACCTCAAGGCGCGAATCGCGCGTCTCGAAAAGGAGCGGGGGGAGACCACCATCTCGCTGCACGAGAAGACGCGGAGAGCAAGAAAAAAGAGCCATGAACTCCGGGAACTCGAAAGCGAGAACACCCGACGCCTGGCCAAGGGTGAGAAGCCCTTCGCCAGCTTTGCCGAGCTGGAAGCCTACCACGAGAAAAGAACCACCGCCGCGTCATCGAAGGACGACCCGATACTCGACGAGGCGGCTCATATTCTCGCCGATTTCATCGACTTGACGACGCCGCGGCAAGCTTCCACATCTGTCGCGCCGGGTGCAACGGAGAATCCCTGAACGGTTCCCGTGTCCCGTCCGGCATGATGGACGGGACCGGACGCTATTCGCCGCCGTTGACGTCCACCACCGAAGCGTTGACGAACGAGGCCGCGTCGGAAGCCAGGAACAGCGCGACGCCGGCCACCTCGTCGGGTTTTCCGTGCCGCCCCAGCGCAATGTTCTCCAGTCCCTCCGGCTCCATTCGCGCGAGGCTCGTGCCGCCCGGCCGGGGCGTGTCGATGATCCCCGGGGCCACCGCGTTCACCCGCACCTCCGGCCCCCACTGGTTCGCCATGTGAAAGGTCAGGTTCATGACCGCAGCCTTGGCCGTGCCGTAGGCGGCCATGTTCGGGCGTTCGTGTTTGGTCGAGCGGCCGGAGATGGAGCCGATGTTCACGATGGCGCCCTTGCCGCGTTCCTTCATGTGCGGCACCACCGCCTTGGAGCACAGGAAAGCGGTCTTGACGTTGACGTCATAGACACCCATGAAATCCTCGGGCGAGAGTTCCAGAAGCGTCCCGCGCTGGAACGCCGGCATCTCCGGGTTGCGGCTGTAGGACCCTCCGGCGACGTTCAGGAGCGCGTCGATGCGGCCGAACCGATCCAGGGTGGCGGCGACCAGGTCCTTGACCGGATCTTCCCTGGACACGTCCACCGCCAGGCCCGCTGCGCCGACGCCCAGGGTTTCGACTTCCTGCACCACCGGCGGTATCGACTCCGCCGGCAGCGAGGCGATCATGACGTTGGAGCCGGCCTGGGCGAAGGCCAGCGCGCAGCAGCGGCCGATGCCGCCGCTGCCGCCGGTGATGATCGTGGTGCGTCCTGCCATGGAAAAGCGTGAGAGATCCATAGGGTGTCCTTCCGTGTCGAAGATGGGGTTTGGTCAGCCTTCCCACAGGTGGCTGAACTGCACTGCGACCACGTCCTGGTACGATACCGGTGCGGCCAGCAGGCCGATGTCCCGGGCGAACCGGTTCATGCTCGATACCACGGGTTCCGGGATCCTGGGATCGTAGTAGGGGACGTCCCGTTCGATGAGGGTGGCGATGAGCCCCGCCTCCTCGGGCGGATACAATGCCTTGCCCACGTCCGCGGCCCGCTGGGGGTTCTCCGCCAGCGCCCGTTGGGTCCGGACCAGCGCCCGCACCGCGGCCGCGGCGGCATCGGGGTTGTCGGCGATCACTCGGTCCGAGGTGATCAGCGCGGGGAAGGTATAGCCCTGGGCCTCGGCCGGACCCTCGCCGCGGCGTACGTCGAGCACGATGGTGCCGGCGCCGTGCCGAACCGCCACCTCGGCGCCCATGCCGTTGGCCCAGAAACCGTCGATGACGCCATCGGACAGGGCCTTGGCCGCGGTCACGCCGAAGGAGACGCCCGGCGCAGTGGCCCCGGGCACCGGTTGAATCCGGATATTGTCGGCCTCGGGGTCCAGCCCGGCGGCCGTCAGCATCCGCTTGAGTCCCAGGTCCACGCCCGGAGCGGCGCCAATGCGGAGACCCTTGACGGCCTCGATGTCCCCGCGCTCGGCGCCAAGGTCCGACCGCAGCACCAGAAACCAATACATGTGCCGTGCCAGCGCGGCCAGCAGCTTGGCCCCTTGCCAGTCCGGGAACACGGTCAGGGTGGCGTGGGACGAGGCCGCCACGAAGTCCAGCTCGTGGTCCCTCAGCGCTGCGAAAGTCTTGGGTACCGGGAAGATGGGCTCCAGCTCCACGTCCAGTCCCTCGGCCTTGAAGAAGCCGAGCTCTACCGCCGCGATCGCGGGGAAGTAGGAATTCGAAACGAAATCCGGGAGTCCTAATCGCATGGGTGTCCTTTCGCGGGATGTCCGGGTTCGAGGGTTCGGGTCAGGATGTACCGGATTCGCCGCCCGGATGCAAAATCGACGCGGGAATGCCCGGCCCGGCCCCGTTCGCCGCCGCCTCAGCCCCGGTACGTCGTCCGGTCCACCGGAATCGCTTCCACCACCTCCGGTGGCAGGAAGTCTTCGAGACGGATACGCTGCAACGCTTCGTCGGGGCACTTGGACACCGGCGAGAAAGGCCGGTCCAGCGGCCGCGTGGCGTCCACGATCATCGCCGAGGTGCGGATGCCCTCGTCCATGGAGGGGTCGATCAAGGGACCGCGCATGAGGTCGGTGATGAGCGACACCTGCCGGTGCGGCTGGACCCGGGTGGCCAGCGCCCAGAGGATCTCGGTGGGATCGTAGACGTCGATGTCGTCGTCAAAGATGAACACGTGCTTGCACTGGTCGAAACTCAACGCGGCGGCCGCCGCCCGGCCGGGGTCTCCCTCCGACATCTTCTTCATGGCGATGAACACGTTCATCAGGGCGTGGCGGCCGTTCTTGCACACCGCCGTCACCCCGGGCACGGCCTCGCGGCAGCGGCGCAGGTACGCCCCCTCCCGCGCCAGGTCCATCCACGGCTTGTCGCCGTCCGGGGTGATGACGGACTGGTGGATGGCGTCCCGGCGGCGGGTGACGGCGCGCACTTCCAGCGCGGCTGCCTGCCGGAAGCCCTGGGGCCCCACGTAGCCGTGGACTTCCCCGAAGGGTCCCTCCACCACGCGCTTGCCGGGAATCAGCGCCCCCTCGATGACGATCTCCGCGTCCGCCGGCACCATCAACCGGTCGCCGAAGGTCTCGGACGGAGTGAGCCGCAGCGGCTCTCGCAGGTAGCCGCCGATGATATCGAGTTCGTCGGCCTCGAACGGTCCGCGGTAGCAGGCGCCGATGTTGAACGCGGGGTGGTGTCCGGTCACCGCGGCCACCGGGCACTCCTCGCCGCTCTCCTCGTAGTCGCGGAAGATGCGCCACATGTGCTGCAAGGACAGGTAGAAGCCCGTGTGGTTTCGGTCCTTCACCTCCATGCGGTGATAGGACACGTTGTACACGCCGGACCTGCGGTCGCGCCCGAGGCTGGGCATGTCGATGTAGGGGCCGCCGTCCAGGGCGTGGTGGCGCATCACCGGCAACTCGAAGAGATCCACCTCCGAGCCTCGCCGGACCAGCTCCTTGACCGGGGCCTCGGACGGCTCCACCACCAGCGGCGGGATCGGGTTGGCCTCCCGGCGCAGGCACTCCAACGCCAGTTCGGCGCGGGTGGTCTTCGGCGGTAGCCCCAGGGCGGTCTGGAACTTGCCCATGGAGACCTCGCAGTTCATCGCGAGGCGAACCTCGGAGGTGTTCCCGCGGAGGTCCCTGGGACGCTCGAACAGCAGCACGGGGAACTGTTTCCGATCCGCCAACCGGGCAACGAGAGCGGAGACGTCGTGACGCGCCGGGTTCACCGGGCGGGTGACGTGAACCACCTCCCCGGGCCTCTGGCGCTGCAGGTCATCCAGGAACGTGCGGAGATTTTTCGCCATCGGCATGTCCTCGGAGTCGCATCGGCCAGCGTAGCGCGGGCGGGTTTGAAACCCGCCCCTGCACGGTCATCGTCCCGCGGGCTACGAGCCCGTCAGTGCAGGACGTTGCCGCCGTCCACCACCAGGGTCTGGCCGGTGACGAAGTCGCTGTCCGAGGAGGCGAGATAGAGCACCGCGCCGGTGAGATCCTGGGGCGCTTGCCACCGCTTGATGGACCTCGCGTCCACCCGGCTCGCCGAAATCTCGGGAGGCACGGTCTGGCCCTCGTGCTCCACCAGGCCGGGTGCGATGGCGTTGACGTTGATGCCGCAAGACCCGAGTTCATGCGCCATCGAGCGGGTCATGCCGACGAGCGCGGACTTGGACGCGACGTAGTGAAGGAAGTTCGGCGTGCCGGCCATCACCGTGTTGGATGAGATGTTGATGATCTTGCCGTTGCCCTGTTCGCGCATCCGGGGAAACACCGCCTTGGCGCAGAGGAAGACGCCCTTGATGTTCACTCCGGTAACCCGGTCCCACTCCTCCGCCGAGATCTCGTAGAACGGCCGCCGGTCGATGCCGAGGTAGATGGCGGCGTTGTTCACCAGGATGTCGATGCGCCCGAAGGCGTGCACGGCCGCCTCGGCCATGCGCAGGGCGTCGTCCTCACGGGAGACGTCCACCTCGATGGCTACCGCCTGGCCTCCGGTCTCCCGGATGGCCCGCGCCGCCGCGCCGCCGTCCAGAACATCCGCCACCACCACGCGCGCGCCTTCCGCCGCCAGCGCCTTTGCATACACCGCGCCGATGTTGCGCGCGCCGCCGGTTACAATGGCCACTTTTCCTTCAAGCCGTCCCATGTGTCCTCCCGTGAAAGTCGGGATACCCCACCTGCTGCGTCCGGCGTAGCCGTCGTGGGGGCGGGTTTCAAACGTTTCAAACCCGCCCATGCCCGCATCACGCTACCGGCCGCTGCCGGCGCCTAGCCCGCCTCCGCGCGCTCGTTCCTCTCCCGGAGCTGCCGCCGCAGGTCCAGCGGCTCCCACCAGAGCTTCAGGCCCAGGTCCCGGGCGATGGTCTGGGCCGCGTTGTAGCCGGGAGCGCCGGTGATGTTGCCTCCGGGATGGCAGGAAGAGCCGCACAGGTAGAGCCCGGAGACCGGGGTGCGGTAGTGGCCCCAGCCCGGGAAGGGGCGGTTCTCCAGCGCCTGGTCGCCGGTGTACTCGCCCACCATCCAGTCCCCCTCGTACATGTTGCGGTCGTGGCGCTCGATGTCCAGCGGCGTGGTGGAGTCGCGCGACAGGATGTTGTCGTCGGTGAGGTTCGGCGCGTACTGGCGCCACACGCCGAGCTGCCGCTCGAACCACTCGGCCCTGGTCTTGTCCCAGTTGAGCGGATTGCCCCACAGGTTGTAGGGGGCGAGCTGCCACATGAACGCGGTGGCCTTGCCCGGTGGCGCCTGCGTGGGGTCGTGATGAGAAGGCGTGGCGCCGTTCATGAAGGGTTTGCGCGGCAGTTGTCCGGAACGGCAGTCGTCGAACAGGTTGCGCAGGTCCTCGTAGGTCTCCAGGCCGACGATGTGCATGAAGCTGTCGGCCACTTCCGGGTGGTGGTCCTCGGTGAGGTAGCGCGGCCGTTCGTTGAGCGCCAGATTGGTGGCGAAGATCGGGGTGGTCTTGGAGAAGCGGAAGCCCGCGGCCTTGGCGCCGAACTCCGGATCGAGATTCTCCGCCCCCACCAGCTTGATGAAGGTTTCCACCGGGTTGACGTTGGAGGCGATGAAGCGTTTCGCGTGCACCACGGTCCCGTCTTCCAGCACCACCGCGGTGGCGCGGCCCCGCTCTACCAGGATCCGCTCCACCCCCACGGCCTCGATGTAGTCCACGCCGTTGTGGGACAGCATGTGCGCAAGGTTGTCGCCCAGGGCGTGGGAAGTGCCGCGGCAGAGCTGCGGGTTCACTCCCCAGGCGATCATGGCCGGGACCAGATAGCCGGTATTGGGCGCGTCCAGCTCGTAGCCCCGCATCACCGCCAGGAAGCCGATGAAGGCCCGCACCCGGGTATGCTCGAAGTGCTCCAGGATGAACTGTTCCGGCGTGGTGTCGAAGTAGCGCAGGTATTCCCGGCCCTCGGGCAGACCTTCCAGCAGCGGGCGCTTCTCGCCCATGGGGATGGGCGGGCAATAGGTCTCCGGGAAGACGATGTTCCTGACCACCGGCTGCCAGCGGGTCCAGAGGTCCCGGAACGCGGCGGCGTCCTTCCGGGAATACTGCTCGATGGTGGCGATGGTCCGCTCGACGTCGGCGAACCAGCCCAGGTAGGTGCGGTCGAGGAAGTGCTGCACCACCCCGGGGTCGGGCTTGTAGTAGTGGATGCCCATGCGTTCCATTTCGAGGTCCTGGAACCAGGGCAGCATCATCAGGCCGCGGTGGAACACCGAGTGGATGTTGTGCCAGAACCCCGGGTAGTTCCGGTCCTCGTGGGAGTCGAGCCCGCCGCCCACCTCCATGTTCTTCTCCACGACGAGGATCTTTTGTCCGGACTTGCCCAGATAGCCTGCACAGATCATGCCGTTGTGACCGGCGCCGATCACCACGCCGTCGTAATGCAGCGACTTCGCCATGATTCACCTGCCTTCGCGCATCAGCCCGCCGGGGCGATTCCTCTTCCGAGGTGAAGGTCCCGCCGGAGGATGCTCCACGCGGCCCTGCCGGAGCCGGCGATGACCGCGTCCGCGGGATGCGTGGCCACGCCCACCTGATAGAGCCCCTGGATGGGGGTCCGGTAGTGGGCCAGTTGCGGTATCGGGCGGTTCTCGCCCATCTGGTCCGCGGTCTTCCGGGCCACCCACACCGAACCCCGGCGCATGTTCCGCCAGCGGCCCGCGAGATAGAACGGGTCCATGGCCACCTTCATGACGATGTTGTCGTCGGTGAGGTTGGTGGCGACGCCGCGCAACTCCGAAAGCACCCGTTCCATGAAGTCGTTCTTGATGCCCACCCACTCCTCCGGCCGCCGGCCCTCGAGTTGGTAGGGGACCGGCATGAACAGCGACGCGGTGTGCTTGGCCGGAGGGGCCTGCAACGGGTCGAACCGGGTAGGGCAGGTGACATGGAAGCAAAAGTGCGCGGGGAACTCGCCGGCGCGGATCTCGTTCCACATCCGCTTCAGGTCGTCGCTGGAACGGGGGCCGTAGTTGACGTTCATGGCCATGCCCACGGCTTCGTCCGCCGCCTCGTGCAGCGCGAAGCGCAACGGCGCCTTGAGCGCCAGATGCACCTGGAAGTAGGAGAACTCGTCCGGCTCGATGGCGCGGACGGCCCGCGAAAAGTCCTTCTCCAGGTGCTCTTCGCCCACCATCTCGATGAAGGTGCCGTAGGGGTCCACGTTGGACACCACCGCCAGCCGCGCCTTCCATTCGCGGCCGTCGCGCAGGCGCACGCCCACGGCCCGGCCGCGGTCCACGAGGATCTTCTCCACGTGATGGAGCGCCCGGATCTGGCCGCCGTTCTTCACGTAGGCCCGTTGCAGCACCTGGGCGATGGAATGGGAGCCGCCGCGCGCGAGCTGCGGCGCCTCGTCCCCGGCGATCAGCGCCAGCACCTCGCGCCCGCCGCCCGGGTAGTCCGGCGCCCAGCCCCGGGGAATGGCCATCTGTGACAACACGAGGGTCCGTACCGCCTCGCTGGTGAACAGGTGCTCCGCCAGCTCGGTGGCGGTCATGCGCGAGAAGCGGGTGAAGTCCGCTCCGGCCGGCTCCGCCTCGATGCGAGCCCGCAGTTCGCTCTCGGCTCCGGGCGGCGCATAGTACGAGGGGATGACGACGTCGCGGACGATGGCGCGAAACCGCTGGTGAACGTCCTTCCAGGCCGCGGCGTCCTCGGCCGAGTGGCGCGCCACGGACGCCAGGGTGTCGTCCAGGTCCTGGTGGTGGGACACCGAGGCGCCGTCGGGCAGCAGCAGCGAGCTGATCACCGGCGGCGTGACGAACTCGGCGTGGTGGCCGTTCTCCCAGTCGAGTTCCCGCCATACCGGGGAAAGCTCACGGTTGTCCTGGAAGTAGGCGAGGCTGTTGTGCCAGTAGCCGGGGAGGGTGACCTCTTCGGAGAAGAGCCGGCCGCCGTTCTCCAGCCGGCTTTCGCAGATGACGGTCTCCAGGCCCGCCAGGCCCAGATAGGCGCCCAGTGCGAAGTTGTTCTGCCCCGCGCCGATGAGAATGACGTCCCAGTTCTCGTCCACTTGATGTTTCCCCTGTTTTCCTCTCCCTCCGGGAGAGGGGGACCGAAGGCCGAGTGAGGGAGAGGGGGTCGGCCCTCAGCCCAGCCGGGCGGCCGCCTGTTCGACGGCCCGGCGCACGAACACGGCTACGAGTTCGCGCTTGTATTCCGAGGAGCCCCGTACGTCCTCGATGGGGTCGGACGCTTCCGCGGCCGCCGCTCCCGCCTCCTCCAGCACGGACGGCGTGATCTCCCTGCCGCGCAGGACGTCCTCCGCCGCCCGGGCGCGGAAGATGGTGGCGCCCACGGAGTTGAGGGCGATGCGCACGTCGTCGCAACGGCTGCCCGCGCCGTTCATGGTGACCGCCACGCCCACGGTGGCGAAGTCTTCCTCGCTCCGAGGCGTGAACTTGATGTGGGACCAGGCCGGCCCGGCCGGCGGCGGCACTTGGATGGCAGTGAGGATCTCGTCGGGCTCCAGGGCGGTCTCGTAGTAATCGACGAAGAAGTCCTCCACCGGCAGCGTGCGCTCGCCGCGGCTGCTGCGGAGCGTCACCGTCGCGTCGAGCGCGATGAAGGCGGCCCCCGGGTCGGTGAGGGGGTCGCCGTGGCTCAGGTTGCCGCCCACGGTGGCCATCAGCCGGATGCGCGGCTGCGCCACCTTGCAGAAGGTCTCCCGGAGCAGGGGATAGTGCTCTTGCACCTGCGGGCACAGCTCCAGGTCCCGGTGCTTCACGCCGGCGCCGATGCGCAGGCCGTCGGCGGGATCGTAGGCAATGCCGTCAAGGCCCGGCACGCGCTCGAGGTCGATGACCAACCCGGGGCTCAGAAGGCCCATGCGCAGCCACATCACCAGGGCGGTGCCGCCGGCCAGCAGCTTGGCGTCGCCGCCGTGCTCCCGGAGCAGCGCGCAGGTCTCGTCGAGGCTCGTGGGCGCGAGGTAGTCGAACTTGGCGCGCATGGTTCAGCTCCCGTTCTTCTTCTGTTGAATGGCGCGCAGCACCTTTTCCGCGGTGATGGGGAGGGTGTTGATGCGCACGCCCACGGCGTCGTAGATGGCGTTGCTGATGATGGCCGCCACCGGGTCCATGCCCAGTTCGCCCAGGCCCTTGGCGCCGAAGGGTCCGGTGGGCTCGTAGGAATCGGCGAACTCGTGCACCAGGTCGGGCATGTCGCGCATGGACGCCAGCCGGTAGTCGCTGAAGTTGGGGTTGATCGGGCGGCCTTCCTCCATGCGGATGCCTTCGATGAGGGCGTACCCCAGCCCCTGGGCGATGGAGCCCTCCACCTGGCCCTCGGCGCCGATGGGAAAGATCACCGTGCCGCAGTCCGACGCCACCGCGTACTGGATCACCGTCACCCGGCCGGTATCCGGGTCCACCTCCACCTCCGCCGCCTGGCAGCCGAAGTTGTAGGCGCCGGACTCGTTGCCGTAGCGCAGGGCGTCCTGGGTCACCGAGTCGGCGTCGAAGCTGCCCGACGCCACGATGGGCGCGCCGCCGCGCCGGAACTGCCGTCCGCGCACCACGTCGGCCACGCTGACGGCGCGCTGCTCGGCGCCCTTGACGAAGATGAAGCCGTCCCGCGACACCAGGTCGCCGGGGTCGGCCTCCAGCATCTCGGCGGCGGTCTCGTGCAGCAGCTCCTTGACCTTGGTAGCGGCGTTCTTCACCGCGTTGCCGGCCACGTAGGTGAGCCGGCTGGCGTAGTTGCCGAGGCAGAAGGTGGTGAGGTCGGTGTCGGCTTCGGAGATGGCCACGTCGGAAAAGGGGACGCCCAATTCCTCCGCGGCGATCTGGCACATGGCGGTCCAGTGTCCCTGGCCGGTCTCCCCTTCGCCGCTCAGGATGAACGCCTTGCCGTCCTCGTTCATCTTGATGGTGGCCGAGCTGCCGTCGTAGTCGCCGAAGTGGCGCTTGCCGCTCACGTGCACGGTGCAGCCCATGCCGAGACCGCGGTTGGGCTTGCGGTTGGCGCGCTTTTCCTTCCACCCGATCATGCGCTCGGTGCGGTCGATGCACTGCTTCAGCTCGCAGCTTATGACCCGGTTGCCGTGGGGCGAGACGTAGTCCGGCTCGGCGGCGTTGAGGCGCGCCATCTCGAACGGGTCCATGCCCAGCTCGTCCGCGGCGATGTCCATCATCTGCTCCACCGAGAACTCCGCCGACGGGTTGCCGAAGCCGCGGAAGGCCCCGGTGGGGATCTTGTTGGTGTAGACCAGGTAGGCCTCGGAGCGCACGTCCGAATATTGGTAGCAGGTGTCGTGCCGGAGCGCGGCCACGCCCGTGATGGCCGGCGCCTTGCCGCTGTAGGCGCCGTTGTCGGCGATGATGCGCATGTGCTTGGCGCGGATGCGGCCGTCGCTCTTGAAGCCCATGCGCACCCACACCTTCATGTTGACCCGCGGCCGGCTGCCGGCCAGGAACTCCTCCTCCCGGGTGTTGATGATCTTCACCGGGCGACGCGCCTTGCGCGCCAGGATGGCGGCCACCATCGCGTTGTTGTCGTCGCAGGACTTGCCGCCGAAGCCGCCGCCCACCGCGGTCTGGACCACGCGCACGTCCGCCTCGCGCACGCCCAGGGCGGTGGCGAGGCGCATACGGGCCATGAACAGGGTCTGGGTGTTCATGTAGACCGTGTATTTGCCGTTGGCGGAGTAGTCGGCGACGCTGCCGATGGTCTCGATGGCCGAGTGCCACTGGGGCACGCTCTCGAAGGTGTCCTCGATCACCAGGTCCGAGTCCCTGAAGGCCGCGTCCACGTCGCCGCGCTCGACGTCGATGGTGAGGGCGATGTTGTTCTCCTTTTCCTCGTGGATCAGCGGCGCGCCGTCCTGCATGGCCGCTTCCGCGTCGAACACCGCCGGCAGCTCCTCCCAGTCCACCTCGATCAGTTCCAGCGCCTCCTCCGCGGTATCGCGGTCCACCGCCGCCACCGCCGCCACCTCCTCGCCCACGTAACGGGCCTTGCCTACCGACAGCGGATACTGGTCCGGAAAGAACACCCCCCATCCCTTTTTCAAGGTGTCCTCCGCGGTGACCACGGCCTTGACCCCGCGCAGCTTCTCCGCCCGGCTCGTGTCGATGCCGCGGATGCGAGCGTGGGGCAGGGGGCTCCTCAGGATCCGGCCGGTCAACATCCCCGGCAGGAAGACGTCGGCCACGTAGGCCGCGCTTCCGGTCACCTTGTCGTAGCCTTCGAAGCGGTCGACTTTCTGTCCCAGCACCGCGAACTTTTCGGCCTTGCTCATGTTTTCCCCCGGAAAGCCGGCCGTCCTCAATCGGATGCCCTGCTCTTGTAGGTGTCCGATTGGTAGAGGCTCTGGATCCTGGCCTGGCGGCCGGCCTCGTCGGATTCCCCCGCGTCCACCTTGCCTTCCACCACCGCCATGACCGATTCGAGGATCTTGTAGTAGCCCGTGCAGCGGCACAGATTGGCCGACATCCACTCCTTGACCTGGTCGGTAGTAGGGTTGGGATTCCGGTCCAGCAGCGCCTTGGCGGCCATGATCTGGCCCGGGGTGCAGATGCCGCACTGAAGCCCGCCGTACTGCACGAAGGAGCGCTGGAGCGGGTGCAGTTCGCCGTCACGGGCCAGGCCTTCGATGGTCTCGATGCGCTTCCCCTCGCAGGTGACCGCCAGCGTCAGGCAGGAGCTCACAAGCCGGCCGTCGACGATGACGCTGCACGCCCCGCAGACGCCGATGCTGCAACCCTCCTTGGTGCCGGTGAGGCCCGCGTCCTCGCGCAGGGCCTCCAGCAGCAGGCGGTCGGGCTCGATCTCGAGGTCGTGCTCCTCGCCGTTGACGTTCAGTACCATTGCTCTTTTCATCGTTGACCTCGAACGGTGACGCCCTGCGGGCGCGGGCGGGTTCGAAACCCGCCCCTAAAGTTGTCGCGCCTTGCCGGCGACAAGAATCCTGCGCATCTTTCCAACCGGCTCATGTGGGACACGACACCAGGAGATCGCATCCGCCGCCGTGCGGATGCAGGGCTCCGGTCACACCGACCGGCCGGCGTGGGTCTTGCCCCATTCCAGGCGGATGGATTTCAGGGTCTGCCCCTCGCCCACGTTGACGCGCGTGCCCTTCAGCTTCTCGCCCACCTGCTCGTACTCGCCGGCGGCCGCCAGCCGTGCTTCCTCGTCCAGTTCATCGGGCCAGAGCCCCATGAGGTAGCCGTGCCACGGCTCCTTGAGGTCGAGCTCGGGCAGGCCGAGTTCCTGCCAGAGTTCCACCGCCCGTTCCATGTAGGGCTTCTTCGGCAGCGACAACGGCGGCAGGTCGGCCTTGCGGGTGGCGTCGATCAGCAGCGCCGAGTCGGTACTGTCGTAGCGGCTGGAAGGGTGGCTTACCACCATGCCGATGGGAGTGGCGCCAAAGGGCCGGTCGGGCACGATGGTGACGTCCCGGTGGGGCTGGCATCGGTGGGTGATGGCCCAGGTCACGGCCACGGGATCACCGGCATTGATATCCTCGTCCACCGTTACGATGAACTTCCCCACCCGGTCGCCGTACTGCAGGATGGCGTCCATGACCCGCCGGGGCTCGTCGTCGTCCTTCTTCTTCATCCGGACGGCGACGTACGGCCGCATGTTCACCAGGTCTTCCATCATGTAGACTTCCTGCACCGACTCGAAGCCCTTGCGGGTCAGGTAGCGGTGCACCAGGGTG
Source organism: uncultured Binatia bacterium (SeqCode) (assembly GCA_965214905.1). GTDB lineage: Bacteria > Desulfobacterota > Binatia > UBA9968 > JAJDTQ01 > JAJDTQ01. Next base: position 4,544,156 of record OZ243984.1, on the reverse strand, counting down.
CTCATGCCCATGGCCTTGATCTTCGAGCTTTCGCTCGGCGTCACCTGGCTGATGATGGAGACCCAGATGGGGTCCTTCCGGTGCATGACGCAGGTAAGCTCCATGACCGGGCCGATGGTCCTGGGATCGACGTAGCCCATGGATTCGCCGAAGGGGCCTTCTTCTTCCAGGTAGTGGGTGGGGATGACGCCTTCGAAGACCACCTCGGACGTGGCCGGCACTTCCAGGTCCACGGTCCGGCATTTGACGAGCTGGACAGGAGTGCGGGCGAGCCCGCCGGCCAGAGCCAGCTCGTCCACGTCCGGCGGCACCTTCTGGGTGGCGGTGTACGACGCTGCCGGCACCGTGCCCACGGCGATGGCCACCTCCAGCGGGATGCCCCGCTCCCGGCACTTCTCCCAGTGGGCCGACAGGTCCTGGGGGGTGCCCGAGTTGGCGCCGCACCTCAGCGGGGACTTGACCAGTCCGCGGTAGTTGCCGACGTTGCGCGCGCCGGTCTCCGGGTCCTTGCTGATCCAGTGTCCCCCGGTAATGTAGGGTCCGTTGTCGAACCCGGGCGTCGAGATGGGGATGGGAAACCGGGCGAAGCCGCCGCTGGCCGCCAGACCGTCGCCCCTGTGGATCACCTCCATGACCGGGCCGTGGGGCACGATCTCCGGCGGAATCGGGTTCTCCATGGCTTCGAGCCACCGGTCCGGAACCTCTTCCGGGCCGCACTGAAGACCCATGCAATAGATCTCGGTGGAGCCGGACAGCCCTCCCACCAGCACCGAGCCGTCGTAGTGACGGCCCTTGGAATCGGTTACGTTCTCGAATAGAAACGCCTTGCGATCTTCGTCCCTGAGCCCTCGGAACTGCAGCCGGACCAGGGGTTGCAACTCCGTGTCCTTGTTGACTTCACGGGTGACGCGTACGAGTTTCCCGGCATCCTCCAGCACGGCGAGGAACTCGCGAAGATCCACGTAGGGTCTCTGGTTCTTCATGGTCACAGGATGTAAGCGTTTTTGGCTGCTTCCGCAACCTTGCGCGCAAGTTCGTGCGGCGTTTGCAAATCCCGCGGCGTGACGTAATATTGAATTCGCATGCCTCTTCGCATCACCAACACCATGAGCGGCAGGAAAGAGCCGTTCGTCCCATTGAAACAGGGCGCCGTCAACATGTACGTGTGCGGCGTCACCGTCTACGACCAGTGCCACATCGGCCACGCCCGCGCCTTGTTGACCTTCGACGTGATCTACCGATACCTGCGCTTTCTCGGTTTCGACTGCCGCTTCGTCCGGAATTTTACCGATGTGGACGACAAGATCATCAAACGGGCTCACCAGGAGGACATCTCGCCGGCGGACCTGGCGCAACGGTACATCGGCGAGTTCCACCGCGACGCCGCCGCCCTGGGATTGCTGGAGCCCACGCTGGAGCCGCGTGCCACCGAGCACATCCCGGACATGATCGCGCTCATCTCCGGTCTCCTGGAAGGCGGCCGGGCCTACGAGGTCGCGGGCGACGTCTATTTCGCGGTGGAGAGCTTCGGCGACTACGGCAAGCTGTCGGGTCGGAGCCTCGACGAGATGATGGCCGGGGCGAGAATCGAGGTGGACGGCCGCAAGCGGCACCCCATGGACTTCGCGCTCTGGAAGACGAGCAAGGAGGGGGAGCCGTTCTGGGACAGTCCCTGGGGCAGGGGACGGCCGGGCTGGCATATCGAGTGCTCGGCCATGAGCACCAAGTACCTCGGTCAACCGTTCGACATCCACGGAGGCGGACAGGACCTGGTCTTCCCCCACAACGAGAACGAGATCGCCCAGTCCGAATGCGCCGCCGGAGCGGTGCTCGCGCGCTACTGGATACACAACGGTTTCGTCCGGTTGGCCAGGGAGAAGATGTCGAAGTCCACGGGGAACATCCTCAGCATCAGGGAGGTGCTGGAGCGCCATGACGCCGCGGCCCTGCGGCTCTACATGCTGACCACCCACTACCGAAACCCGATCGAATTCTCCGAGGACGCCCTCGCCGAGGCCCAGCGGACCGTAGCCCGCATCCATGAGACCGCCAGCCGGGGAAACCGCATTCTCGGGCCGCCCCGGAACGGCGCCCCGGACCCGGGCCCGATGGATGAATTCCGCCGGGAAATGGATGAGGACTTCAACACATCCAGGGCTCTGGCGGTGGTGTTCGAGGAGATCCGGGCCGTCAATCGGCTGCTGGACCGGGGAGAGACGCGCGCGCTCTTAGCCAGGCGGGACGCGTTGGGGACCATGACCGGGGTGCTCGGGCTCATGCAGATCCCTCCCGAACGGTTCTTCGAGGACAAACGGAGGGCGGGGCTCATGCGCCGGGCGCTTTCCGAGGACGAGGTACGGCGGCTCATCGAGGAGCGGAACCATGCGCGGAAGGTCAGGGACTGGGGCCAGGCCGATGATATCCGGGATGCACTGAAGGAGAAGGGAATCATGTTGAAGGACGGTCCGTCCGGCACCACGTGGGAGCTCTCGGAGTGAAGGCTCCGGCGTCGGTCGGGGCGTCCCGTGGCGGCCCCTGCAAACAGGCTCCCGGAAACCCGGACCGGAGCGAATGATTCGGCCGAGCAGATTGACCGGTGGGGCGGGCATCGTCTTCGCGGTGGTGCTGCTGGTAGTGGCGGGAGTGTTCGTCTTCCGGCAGTTCGAATGGTACCCGCCCCGGATACAGGTGGATCCGGAAAGCTCCACCCTGGGCCGCCGTCCTTTCGTCGTCAGGGTCCATGATCCAGGCAAGGGGCTTGCCTACGTCTCGATCGATCTGGTCACGGCCGGGGAATCCAGCCCGATCCATTTCAGGGAGTTCGAGTCCGCCGTCGAGTCCACGGCGATTCCGGTGCAACTCGATCCCGCGCGGCACAAGTTGAAGGACGGCGCCGCGACCCTGACCATCACCGTCGTCGACCGCTCGTACTGGAGTTTCTTCAGGGGCAACAAGGCCCGTTTCGAGAAGCACGTGACCATGGACTTCAGGCCTCCCTCGGTGGAGGTCATCGCGGACGACCGTTACGTCACTCAGGGCGGCAGCGGCCTGGTGACCTACAAGGCGTCCTCGGACACGGTCCGTAGCGGCATCCGGATCGGCAGCTATTTCTTCCCCGCCTACAAGGGCTTCCTGGCGGACAGGGACGCCCATCTGGCGTTCTTCTCCCATCCCTACGACGTTTCCACCACCGAACGGGCGATGATCGTGGCGGAAGACCATGCCGGCAATACACGGCAGTTGCCGCTGGCGTACAACGTGAGGCCGCTCAGGTACCGGGAGGTGAAGATGCAGGTCTCGGAAGGCTTCATCCGGGACAAGATCGAGCCCTTGCTGACCGAGGCCGGCGGTTACGAGGGGAGTCCCCGGGACCAGTTCCTCAAGGTCAACCACGACCTGCGAAAGATGAATGACGAGGCCATCCGGAAGACTTGCCGGCGTTCCGCGCCCATGAAGCTGTGGAACGGCCGCTTCACCCAGCTTCCCAATTCCGCGGTTCAGGCCAATTTTGCCGACCGGCGCTTCTACTTCCATGGCGAGGAGAAAATCGACGAGGCGCGGCACCTTGGCTACGACCTGGCGGTGACCCGGCGTTATCCGGTGACCGCGGCCAACCACGGCGCCGTGAGCTTTGCCGGAGCACTGGGCATTTACGGGAATACCGTGATCATCGATCACGGTTTCGGGGTATGCAGTCTGTACTCCCACCTGAGCTCGATTGCGGTGGCGTCGGGGGATGCGGTCAGGAAGGGAACGAGGATCGGCCGTACCGGCGAAACCGGCCTGGCCCTCGGCGATCACCTTCACTACGGCGTTTATGTCCAGGGCGTGGCGGTGTTGCCCCTGGAGTGGTGGGATGCAAAGTGGATCAGGGACAACATCACCGACAAGCTGCGCCGGCTGAAGACGGAAGGTTCGCCCGCAACCCCGCCGCAGGCTTCCGCCGGTTGAACCGGACACTGAGAGTGGTGGCCGGGATTCTCTCCCGGGGTGATCGGGTCCTGGCATGCCAGCGCCGGGGCGACGGCGCGTTCCCGTACAAGTGGGAGTTCCCCGGGGGCAAGGTCGAAGCGGGGGAAGATGAGGCGGCGGCGCTCGGGAGGGAGCTCCGGGAGGAATTGGACATCGCGGTGGAGAGTGCCCGGAAGGTGTTCCGACATGCCCACGTCTACCCCGACGGCACCCGGGTGGAGCTGGCGTTCTTCGAGGTGCGAGCCTATGGCGGTGAGCCGCGCAACCGGGTGTTCCGGCGCGTCGCCTGGGTGCCCGCCCATGAGCTCGAAGGGCTGGATTTTCTCGAAGCGGACTTGCCGCTGATACGCGAGCTTCGGGACGTCGGCCTGGAAGGGCTGTCGCAACGGAAAGGGTTTTCATCATGATCCTGGTATTGCAGCCGGAAGACATCGACGGGCTTGTCACCATGAAGGAGGCCATCGGGCTGGTCCGGGAAGGCTTCGCCCACTGGGGCCGGAACCCGGACCTCAGCATGGTGCGGCACCGCACCCACATGCCCTCCAACGTGCGCGTCAGCGTCCACCAGGGGGGCTTGCCGGAGGTCGGGGTCACCGGCCTCATGACCCATTGCGAATGGACCCGGAACCCGGTCCGTGGCGAGCACTCCATCGAGGCCTTTCCCGTTCGCGGGCGGCCGACGCAGGTGCTGTTCGACTCCGAGACCGGCGAACTGCGCTGCATCATCATCGGCGAGCCGAGACCGCGGGAGCTGTCGCTGAGCGGCGTGTCCGCGCTGCGTACCGCGGCCAACAGCGCGGTGGGTACGGACGTCCTGGCCAGGCCCGACGCTTCCACGGTGGGCATGCTGGGGTCTCAGAACCAGGCCAAGTACCACCTGCTCGCGTTGCGGGAGATCCGCGACCTGAGCAAGGTGAAGGTATTCAGCCCGAACCCGGCGCACCGCAAGGAGTTCGCCGACGAGATGGGCGACCTGACCGGGATGGAGGTGGTCCCCGTGGACAGCGCCCGGGAGGCGGTGCGGGAGGTCGATATCGTCGTTGCCGCCACCAGCTCCAACGTCCCCGTGCTGGACGGTCAGTGGCTGGAGCCGGGGGTTCACCTGACCTCCATCGTGGTCAGCAACATCGGTCTCAAGCGCGGCGGCTTCGTCCCCAGGATGCGCCAGGAGCTGGACGACGAGAGCATGCGGCGGGCGGAGGTCATCGGGGTCAACTCCCGCGAGACCCTGCAGGTGGACCAGCCCGGCGACTTCATGGAACGGCTGGAGAACGGGATCATTTCCTGGGACCGGATCGTCGAGGTCGGCGAGATCCTGAACGGCGCCCAGCCGGGACGCACGGACGCGAGCCAGATCACCCTGTTCAAGAACACCGGCGGCGTGGGGATTTCCGACGTGGCCATCGGCGGCAGGCTCTACCAGTTGGCCCGTGAGAAGGGCCTGGGCATCGAGTTGCCCATCGACGGCGCCGAATCGCGCGAACCCCTGTAAAGGGCCGGACGGAGGACCCCGCCATGACGCTGATTCTGAACAACGACGACGTGAAGCAGGTCCTGACCATGGAGGTGACCATGGCGGCCCTGGAGCAGGCATACGTCGAGTTGGTGGCACAGGAAGCCGTGTGCCGGCCGCGTATCGACTTGCAGGTGCCGACTCCGGATGCCGGGAAGATGTACCAGTGGGGCACCATGGAGGGAGGCTCCACGTCCGGATATTTCGCCATCCGGATGAAGTCGGACATCATCTACGAGCAGGAATACCATGGGGCCAGGACGCAGGAGAAATACTGCGTGCGGCCGGGACGCTTCTGCGGCCTGATCCTGCTCACCAGCATCCACAACGGGGAACCGCTGGCGTTGCTTAACGACGGCTATCTCCAGCACATGCGGGTGGGCGCCGATTCCGGTCTCGGGGCCAAGTACATGGCGCGGGAGGACGCCGCGGTGGTGGGCATGATCGGCTCGGGCGGCATGGCCCGCTCCCACATGGAGGCGTTCATGCAGGTCCGCGGCATCCGGCGGGTCCAGGTCTACAGCCCCACCAAGGCGAACCGGGAACAGTATGCCAGGGAGATGACCGAGCAGTTCGACGTGGAAGCGGTCCCGTTGAGCGACCCGGATGCGGTTTACAAGGGCGCCGATATCATCGCCGGCTGCACCGACTCCACCGTGGACATCATCAAGGGAGCCGCGGTCGAGGAGGGCGCCCACATCACCTCCATCGGCGGCCGCCCGGACCCGGAGACCTTCGACCGCATCGACGTGTCGCTGCGATTGGGCACGTCGCCGGCGCCCTGGGGGCTCGAGGACTTCGGCCTGCCCGACGAGTACATTACCTACGCGGCTCGGCCGGAAGACGACGGCGGCTTCCGGATGAAGCGCAAGCGCCGCCGCGCCCACGGCGTCCAGGGCGGAGACAAGAACGTGATGTTGGCGGACCTGCTTTCGGGCAAGCGGAAGGGGAGGACGTCGGCCGCACAGATCACCTACTCGGAGCGGGGCAACGTTCAGGGCGCGCAGTTCTATTCGGTGGCCGGAAAGGTCTACGAGCTGGCCAGGGAGCAGGGCCTGGGGAAGGAGATCCCCACGGAATGGCTGCTCCAGGACATCAGGGACTAAAGGTATATCGCCATGCTTATCCTGAACAACGACGAGATCGAGACGCTGCTCTCGATGGATTCCTGCATCGAGGTGCTCGACAAGGCCTACCGGCAGCTCTCCGACGGCGAGGCGGTGAACCGTCCGCGCACCGATCTCTACCTGCCTTTTCCGGAGACCTCGGGGGTGTACGCCTTCAAGTCCATGGAGGCGGGCCTGTTCGAACCCAAGGTGGTGGCCCTGCGCCTGAACTCCGACGTGATCCGCTGGCAGGACCGCGGCGGCCGCATCGTCAAGGACAAGCTCCCCAAGGCCCCCGGCGGCAAGTGGGTGGGCCTGGTGCTGCTGTTCTCGGCCGAGACCGGGGAGCCCCTGGCGATCTTCCCGGACGGGGTGATCCAGGCCTTTCGCGTGGCCGCCTCCAGTGCTCTGGCCGCCGGGTATCTGGCCCGGCCGGACGTGACCCATCTCGGGATCTTCGGTTCCGGCTGGCAGGCCCGGGCCCATGCCGAGGCCTTTTGCAAAGTGCGGACCTTCGAGAAAGTCCTGGTGTTCAGTCCCACCAGGGCGAACCGCGAGTCGTTCGCCGAAGCGATGGCGGCACGGGTCGGGGTTCCGGTGGAACCCTGCGCGGATGCCGGCGAGGTGGCGGAGAAGGCCCAGGTGCTGGTGGCGGCGACCAACGCCATCACGCGCGTGATCCCGCCGGAATGGGTGAGGCCCGGCGTGCATGTCACCTGCGTGAAGACCTCCGAGCTCGGCGACGACACCATCGGCCGGGCCGACCGGGTCGTCATCCATACGCGCAGGATCGCGCCCGAGAACTACATCGCCGGCATGGGAGACGAGAAAGTGGAGGCCCACGACCCCATCGAGTTCCTTACCGCCGCGGACAAGCAGGCGGTGGCGCGGCCCGAAGCACCGCCGTGGATCGACGCTCCGGAGTTGAAGGATGTGGTGGCGGGGAAGGTGGTCGGGCGGACCCGGCCGGACGAGTCGACCTGCTTTGTCAACAACATCGGGCTCGGGATCCAGTTCGCCGCGGTCGGAAGCGCCGTCTACGAGGACGCGAAAGCCAGGGGCGTAGGGCGGGAAATCCCGACGGAGTGGTTTCTGGAGTCCGTGCACCCGTAGCCGGGGCGGGTTCGGACCCGCCCGCGTCCGCACCGCGCGCCGGCAGCGGACCCGGCTTCTACCTATCCCAGCGATGGGCCACGTCCGTCACCGAGACCTCGCGTCTGCCGTTCCGTATCTGGTACAGCATCCGGCCGGTCACCTCGAGACAACTCAGGGCGTTGCCGTAGACCAGCCCGGTATCGAGGCCGATCTTGTAGGGGAGATCGAAGAACACCTCTTTCATGGGAGTGTGGCCGAACAGGACCGTCTGGGGCAAGGCGTGCGGGTTGTGAATGAACTCGTGCCGAATCCAGATCAGTTCCTCGCCGATCTGCTCGTCCCATGCTCGCCCCGGGTTGATGCCGGCGTGCACGCACAGGAAGCCGTCGAGGAAATACCACGGTTCCAGCCTCATGAAGAACTCGACGTGTTCCGGCGGCAGCGCCGCCACCAGACGTCGACTGTCCGCGACGGCAGGGGACGCTGCCGGAGCGGCGACGCCGTAGCTCGCCAGTGTGGCAATCCCGCCGTTCAGGAGAAACGCGTCGCCGTGGCGTCCCGAAAGTCCCATGAATGACAGCATCATGTCTTCGTGGTTGCCTCGCAGGAACACGGTTGTCTGCTCGCCTCGCTTGCGAAGTTCCAGGAGGTAGTCGACCACGCCCTTCGAGTCGGGTCCGCGGTCGATGTAGTCGCCGAGGAAGACGACGGTGTCCCCACGCTCCAGCGGCAGCGACTCCACGAGCGAGGTCAATTCGGGCAGACATCCGTGCACGTCACCGATTACGTAGCATTTCATCGCATCCTTGACCCCCGACGCCGGCTTTCGCTATCGTGCCATGCGGTCATGAAGTTCCAGTTCCGAAGCCTGTATCTGAACCGCTATTTCGTGGTTGGCGTGGTGCTGGTTTTTCTGGGCGCCGGGAACTGGATCGTCGGGGCGGTCCAGGTGGCCCGCTACCGCGCTTTGGTGGACGCCGGCTCGACCACGGGACTGGAGGAAAACTACCGGAGTTTTCGGGAGTTGACGCCGAGAAAGAACAGGGAGGTCCTTGGTCGGATACGAGAGGAGCGGGAAAAGTATGACGCCGCCCGGGTGAAGGTGGACTTCTTCCATGTGGTGCTCACAGGCGGCTTTCTGCTCTTCCTGGTCGGGTTGGTCCTTGCTGCTTCGGTACTCTTCAAGGTCTTCCGCCAGGACGCCTCAACGAAGGACAGATGGCCGACCCCCGGATGAAACTCACCTGGACGGCTTCGACTTCTGATACTTCCGATAGTCGTAACCGGTCGCCATGGACAGGAGCAGGTCCTCCATCCCGCCGTCCTTCTCCCGTCTCAGGATCAGCAGCCGTTCGAAGAAGTCGATGAAGGTCTTTTGAATGCGCTGCCGTTCCCCGTTTTCGCGCAGATAGAAGTCATGCAGGCTGATGATGGCCGTCCGCAGGGCCGAGAATCGAAGCTCGTTGGGGAAGGAGTCCCACTCGGGCAGCGACAAGGGCCGAAGGCTCTCGTAGCCGACGATCAACTCCTCGAACCGGTCTAGGCGGTAACGTCCTTCGTAGTAGCAGATGGCATTGACCGTGGTTGCGAGGTCGCAGATGAATTTTCCGCGGCAGGCGTGGTCGAAGTCCATGATCCCCACCAGGCGGGCGCCCTTGAACTTCATGCTCTCCCAGGAAAGGTTCCCGTGAATGATGCCCTTGGGCAGATTGTTGTCCAGATAGCCTTCCAGGTAGTTGACCTCGTCGTCCAGGACCCGGACGATGGTCTTGAGGTGCGCCGGCAGGTTTTTCCGCACCTCCTGATACAACGCCGCCATCTTGGGAAAGGAGAAACGGTTTTCCACCCCCTTCTTGTACCCCCTGCCAATGAGGTGGAGATCGGCCAGCACGTGCCCCGAGGCGGAGACCTGTCCAAGGGTCATGTCCCGCACCGGAACCTCGACCCCGTCGATGTTGCGACTGGCCGAGATGAACCTGCCGTCCGTGTGAAGGTAGTGCTGCCCGCCGCGGCTCTTCAGAGGCTGAAGACACTGAAAGCCGTGACGCCTCAGGAACAACAGCAGCTCGATGTCGTGCTTGACCTCGTTTTCGCTCTTGATTCCTTCAATGGACACGATGAACTTGCCCCGCTTGGTCTCCAGGACAAAGAACGAGTTGGCGGATTCCCGATGGAGCCCGGCGGCGGAGAAAAACTCGCCGAGGGAGAACTCCTCGGCTATGTCGGCAAGATCGCTGGCCTTGGGTCGGGAGAGGACGTTGGCGGTGAATGTCTTTTCGGCGGGTTTCGCTTCTGTAGCCAGCATGTCGGCCTCCATTTTACTCAACTGGGGACTATCTGTCAATTATTTCCTGCCAGCCTTTGGATAACCATGTGTGCAGAGTTATCCTTTCGGGTGGCCGAGACCACCTTCTGTGAAAGGTTGTCACCTTTTAGCAGCAACTTTCGTGCCGGCGACCAACTTGTCGATTTTCAACTACTTGCGGCGGCGTGCTCGACGATATCGTCGTCGCCGCCGTGGGCAGTGCGGGAATTTTCATATGGATATCAATGAGTTATGGCGTTCGACATTTCCGTCGAGCCGGAGGTCCTCAACGGGGGGCGGCGATCGGCCTTTCCGTATTGAAGTTTCCTTGCCGTGGCTATAGGATCGGGGCCGTGGGTACGAACCGACAGCCGGGCGTGGCGGGTAATGGTTGAAGACGGCTCCAAGGGTGAGGTTCCGGAGGGGAACGCCGGCCGGCTAGCAGCCGAAGAGCAGTCGGACTTGTACTACCACGGCATCATCCGGCGACTCTCGCACCGCAAGGGCACGGGGGTGGTTCGCACCGCGAGCGGCAAGGATGTCAGGTTCTCGTATCAAATGGTCCTGATGTCGGGTCCCGTGCGCTCGCCGAAGGGTCTCCGGGAGGGGATGGTGGTGGGTTACGACCTGGGTTGGGGCGGCCACGGTCTCCGGGTGACGAAGATAAAGACCTATCCTCACGTGGACCGCAAGCGTCCGGCTGCCACGGAGCAGTCCTCTCCGTCGACAACCGCGGACGAGTCCCGGGAGTGACGCCGGCAGCCGGTCCGCCGCGCACCGAGGCGGTTCACAAAGGCAGCAGCGTCAAGGCGAGAATCTGGCTGGACAGCAGCTCTCCCACGAAGACACCGAGCAAGGCGATGTAGAAGAGCCCCGTCGCCGCCATGGTATTCTTGAAGTCGGACAGCGTCTTCCAGATCATGTATGACAGCACCAGCGGACCGAGCTGCGCCACCAGGAAGCGGCAAGCCAGCAGCACGAGGTGGTCGCTGAAGAGACGTTCGAGCGTCGCCGCGGTGGCGCCGGTGCCCAGCAGATAGAGCAGGGCGCCCGCAACCAGTTGCAGGACGGTCTGAATGACCAGCATGGCCACGAAGAACCGGAACACTCGAAAGAACGGATCAAGGCTCTGGCCCGTTTCGATGAGGTACCAGTGGCCGATCAGCATGCCCACGGTGACCGCCCCCAGCAACAGCGAGGAAACGATGAAGCTCAGGGGAAGGAACACCGCCTCCACCGGCCCGAGTCCCGCCGGCGTGAAGCCGAATGACGCGACCGCCAGACCGAACAGTCCGGTGAGAATCGCGGTCGAGAAAAAGCGCGCCCTCAGGAAAGCCCGCTCGCCCCAGAGGGTGATGAAGTAGAGTGTCAGAAAGAGCGTAAAACCCGCCAGCAGGCAGAGCTCCACGATCTTCCCCCAACCCTGTCTTTCGGGGAGGAGGTCAAGGTATCCCCAGACCGCCAGCACGGCGGCCAGCACCAGTACGCCGGCCGTGGATTTGTAGAAGCCGCGCTCCAGGTCGTTGAAGGGGGTGACCGACAGGCCCACGAGCCCGCCCACGGACAACTGGTAAAGAAACATCACGAAGGCCGCGCCGTAAGGGTTCATGGGGTCGAGGATTCTTTTATCGGGGTCTGGTGGCGACCTGAACGCAGATCGCACCCCGGAGGTATCGCACGGTGCGCGTGTCGACGAAACCGGCGGAGGCGATGGTGTCGGCTACCTTCTCGGGCGAGACGAACGCCCTTACCGAGTCGGACAGGTACCGGTAGGCCTGCGGATGGCCGCTCACGACGCCGCCGATCCAGGGCATGAGCCTTCCGAAGTAAAACCAGTAGAGCCGCGAAAACACGCCTTGGGGCGGCGGGAACATGTCCAGCGAAACCATGCGCCCGCCCGGTTTCAGCACCCGGTACGATTCGCGAAAGAACGATCCCAGGTCGCCGACGTTGCGCAACACGAAAGCACTCATGACCGCATCGAAGGATTCGCTTCGCACGGGCGCGGCCAGGGCGTGGGCCAGGATGTAGGCCGCGTTGGCCGCATGGCCTGCCCGTGACGTGCGGTCTTTGGCCTGCATGAGCATGGAACGCGAAAAGTCCAGGCCGACGACCCGCGAGCCGGGAGCGAGGAGCCTGCATGCATCCAGGGCCAACGCGCCCGTGCCGGTTCCCAGATCCAGAACGAGGGCCGGCTGCTCGGAAACCCCGAGGGCGCCGATGGCCTTGCGACGCCATCGCGAGTCCGACTGGAAGCTGATGATCCGGTTGAGCAGGTCGTAACGCCATGCAATCCGGTCGAAGAGGTTCCTGACCAGGGTGTCGTGAGGGGCGGACATGGGCCGATCACCGAGCGCGCGGCCACTTCAGGACACTACATACACTAGCTGTCCCGGTCCGTAAGCAGGCGTCCCAGGGTCTTGAGGCCGTCTCGCGCCGCGGAAACCGGCAGCTTGTCGATTTCCCGGGAAGCCTCGACCGCGTACTTGCGAGAGGAACCCCTGGCGCGCTCGATGACCGTGCCGTTTCCCATGGCGTCCAGCGCCCGCTGGATGTCGTTTTCCGTGGGGGTTTGCGATTGAAAGACCCGGGCAACCGTCTGTTGTCCGTCCAGCAGGGACAGGACGATGGGCAGGGAAGGGTTGCCGTCACGAAGATCCATGCCCGTGGATTTCCCGAGCAGGTCGCGTCGGCCGACGACGTCGAGCACGTCGTCCATCATCTGGAAGGCGATGCCCAGATCGAGCCCGAAGTTCGCCGCCACCTCCACCTGCTCGGAAGACGCCCCCGCGATGTAGGCGCCGAGCTTGGCCCCGGTCTGAAAGAGCGAGGCGGTCTTGCGCTCGACGATCCGGATGTAGTCCTGGGCGGTCACGGTGCGGTTGCGGTTGAAGGAGCTCTGGAGGATCTCGCCTTCGGTCAGGCTGGTGCATGCGTCCGCGGTCCACTGGACCACGGTCTCGTCGAACTTGCCCGCGAACTCGAAGGCCTTGATGAAAAGGAAGTCCCCCGTGACCAGCGTGCGCGTGAGTCCGTAACGCTTGTAGGCGGATTCCTTCCCGCGTCTGAACTCCGCGCCGTCGATGATGTCGTCGTGGAGCAGGGTGGCCGCGTGGATCAGCTCCATGGCCGTGGCGATGTCCACCGCGTCCTCATCCCGCTCGCCGTCGAAAGCATTGAAGGTGAGGAGCGTGACCACCGGTCGGATGCGCTTGCCGCCGTCCTTGATCAGGCGTGAGGCGATCTCGGTGATCTCGCATTCCCTGGAGCGGGTGCAATCCACCAGCCTTCGCTCCACCAACCGCAGTTGGTCGGCCACCAAGCTGTATGGGTCTACCGGATCGCAGGGGAACTCTTCAGCGCTATCCGTCCGGAAGTCTCGAAGATTTCTGTCTCGGTGTTGCTGGGGCAGAAGTGACACTCCGTTCAAGTTGGTGCTGAAGTACAGATTGCACAGATCACCGGGCAGGTCAAGATAGGTCAGGGTGACCGATTGGCGAGACAAGGGCGACCGGGACCGGAAAAGGAATTGCGAAAGGGGGAATTGAACCGTGGTGCGAAAGGGGGGAATTGAACCCCCACGGGATTGCTCCCACAGGATCCTGAATCCTGCGCGTCTACCAAATTCCGCCACTTTCGCAGAGTGTTTACATAGTATCAACGGCGGCGGCATTGTCAAGCTCGTCGGACGGAATATTGTCTGCTACTATGGGACTTCAGCGACATGGCGAGCATACTGATTATCGCGAGTCATCCGATCCTGATCGAGGCGTTGCGGCAATTCCTGTTTCCGGAGCATCGGACCGTGGCGCGGGATCGCTGGTCCGCGCCGGCCGATCTCCAGCACCACGACCTGGTTATCGTGGACCGTGACACCCTCGAGGATGCGGACGGGCTCCTTCGGGCGCTTCAGCCCCTCGAGTTGCCCAGCGTCTGGCTTCACCAGGGACCGCCTCCCTCGCTCCGGCCTGCCCGACTCACGGCGACGGTGGCCAAGCCGCTCGAAGGACCTGCCCTCGAAGCCGCGGTGCAATCCGTCCTGCGGACGACTGCCACGCCGGAAACACGGCCGGAAACACGGCCGGGAGCCGATCCGCGGTCGGATGAGCCTTCAGGGGCCGAACCCGCGGCAGACCCGCCTCCGGACGGCGAGATCATCGAGTTGACCGAGGTCGTGGAGGGAGACGGTTCCCGGAAGCCGGACACGTAGCGGATACACAAGCCAGCCGAGAGAAAGGTTTCATGCCTAGAGAAATCCCCAAGTCGTACCGTCACCAGGAGGTGGAGAGCCAGTGGTACGCGCGCTGGGCGGAGGCGGCGCACTTCACCCCTTCGAGTCCCGGCGCGCCGTCGTTCTCCATGGTCATTCCGCCGCCCAACGTGACCGGGTCGCTCCATATGGGGCATGCCCTGAACAACACGCTTCAGGACGTCCTGTGCCGCTTCAGGCGCATGGACGGCCACAACGTGCTGTGGGTGCCCGGAACCGATCACGCGGGCATCGCCACCCAGAACGTGGTGGAGCGCCGGCTCGCCGATGAAGGTCTGGACCGCGCCGACCTCGGCCGGCAGGGGTTCATCGAGAAGGTCTGGAGTTGGCGCGAGGAGACCGGCCACACCATTCTGCGGCAACTGCGCGCCCTGGGCGTCTCCTGTGACTGGAGCCGCGAGCGGTTCACCATGGACGAGGGGCTTTCCCGGGCGGTGCGGGAGGCTTTCGTCCGCCTGTGGGAGGACGGGCTGCTCTATCGCGCGGAAAAGCTCATCAACTGGTGTCCGCGTTGCAAGACGGCGCTCGCGGACATCGAGGTGGTGCATGAGGAAGTGGACGGCCATCTTTGGCAGGTGCGCTATCCGCTGGTGGGGGAGGGCGAGCTGGTGGTGGCCACCACCCGGCCCGAGACCATGCTGGGCGACACGGGCGTGGCGGTCCATCCGGATGACGAGCGTCACGCAGGCAGCATCGGCCGCCACGCGCGGCTGCCCATCGTGGGCCGGGAGATTCCGGTGGTAGGCGACACGTTCGTGGACCCGAAATTCGGCACCGGCGCGGTCAAGATCACTCCCGGGCACGACTTCAACGACTTCGAGATTGGCTTGAGGAACAGGCTCGAAGTGATTAATATCCTTGATGATGACGCCGCGGTCCGGCCCGAGGCTTTCGTCGGCGACGAGGGCCGGGCGCCGGCCTGGGTCGAACGCTACCGCGGTCGGGACCGTTTCGCCGCGCGGGAACGGATCGTCGAGGAACTCGAGGAACAGGGCCTGCTGAAGGAGGTCCGGCCCTACCGTCACGCGGTGGGCAAGTGTTACCGCTGCCAGACGGTCATCGAGCCCTATCTCACGCCCCAGTGGTTCGTGAAGGTCAAGCCGCTGGCGGACCCGGCCATGGAGGCGGTGCGCCGGGGCCGGACCCGGATCGTTCCGGAGGCGTGGAAGAACTCGTACTTCGCGTGGATGGAGAACATCAGGGACTGGTGCGTCTCGCGGCAGATCTGGTGGGGGCATCAGATCCCGGCCTGGTACTGCGCCGGCTGCAACGATTCGTTGGAGGCGGACAGCAACCGCATCGCCTCCGGCTGCGTACCGGTGGTGGGACGGTCCGCGCCGGAGCGCTGCGACAACTGCGGCGGCGCCCGGTTCGTGCAGGACCCCGACGTCCTGGACACCTGGTTCTCCTCCGCTCTCTGGCCGTTCTCCACCCTCGGGTGGCCCGACAGGACCGCCGACCTCCGGGCGTTCTACCCCACGGCCACGCTGGTGACCGGCTTCGACATCCTGTTCTTCTGGGTCGCGCGCATGATGATGATGGGGCTCAAGTTCATGGACCAGGTGCCGTTCCGGGACGTCTACATCCATGCCCTGGTGCGGGACCAGGAAGGACAGAAGATGTCCAAGTCCAAGGGCAACGTCATCGATCCGCTGATCATGGTGAACCGCTACGGCGCCGACCCGTTCCGCTTCACGCTGGTGGCCATGACGGCCATGGGGCGGGACGTGAAGCTCGCAGAGGACCGCATCGCCGGCTACCAGCACTTCGTCAACAAGCTCTGGAACGCGGCGCGCTTCGTGTTGATGAACCTCGATGACGAAGTCCTCCGCGCGCGCCCGGCGGATGAGCCCGCGCGCGAGGACCTGGACCTGGCGGACCGCTGGATCCTGTCGCGGTTGAGCGCCGCCATCGAAAAGGCCAGGGAAGCCATCGAAGCATACCGGTTCAACGACTACGCGCACCATCTCTACCAGTTCACCTGGCACGAGTTCTGTGACTGGTACATCGAGATGAGCAAGCTGCGGCTCAACCGCGGCGCCGGCTCCCGCGCCGCTCAGAGAACCTTGCACACGGTCCTTCGGAACATCCTGTTGCTGCTGCATCCGTTGATGCCGTTCGTCACCGAGGAACTCTGGCAGGCGGTGACGGCGCGGGATGCGGAGTCTCCCCGAGGCGATGACGTCATGGTCCAGCGCTATCCCGAGGCCGCCGATTTCCTCACGGACCGGGACGCGGAGGAGAAGGTCGAATTTCTGAGCGGTATCATCCGGGCGGTCCGGAATCTCCGTACCGAGTTGAATGTTCCGCCTTCCAGGAGGGTGCGGGTCACGCTGTTCGATACGGAGGAACGGCTGGCCTTCGTTCGCTCCTGCGAAAGCACGGTGTGCGCGCTTGCGCGGGCGGAACCCCTGGAATATCTTTCCCGGGGCGGCCGGCCGGAGAAGGTGGCCACGGCCATCGTGGATACCACCGAAGTATACGTCCCGCTGGACGGGGCGGTGGATCCGGAAGAGGAAAGCAGCCGGCTCCACCGCGCCCTGGGCAAGCTCGAGACCGAGCTGGAGCGGGTGCGGAAGAAGCTCGGCAACCAGAACTTCACGGCCAGGGCCCGGGCCGAGGTCGTCGAACGGGAACGGGAGAAGGCGCAGGAAATGGAGGAGAAGATCGAAGCCCTCCACCGGAGCCTCGGCCGGATCCGGGAGCTGCAGGCCCAATGACCATGGCGGGGCCGCTCCCCGGACCCGCCATGGCGGCCTCTCCGGCTCGTTCCGGCATCATGTTCTCCGCCAGCCGGCATACCGGCCCGGCTACCCGCGAATCGCTGACCGCGGACGGGGTTCTCCGGGACCTCGGAACGAAGCGGCTGGGCAGCCGCATCGAGGTGTACCCGGTACTGGCGTCCACCAACCGGACGGCTCACGCCCTGGCCGAGGCGGGCGCGCCCGAGGGCGCCATCGTCATCGCCGAATCCCAGACCCGGGGACGGGGAAGGCTGGGCCGCACGTGGGTTTCGCCCCCGAATCGCAACCTCTACATTTCATTTGTCCTGCGCCCCCGTCTCGATCCGGCGGAATCGGCGAAGACGACCCTGCTGGCCGCGGTGGCGGTGGCGGACACCCTGAAGGATCACGTCCCCTGCACGCCCCGGATCAAGTGGCCCAACGACATCCTGCTGCGCGGCCGGAAGGTGGCCGGGATCCTCAGCGAGCTGGCTTGCGAGCCCGCGCGGACGGTGTTCGTGATCGTCGGCATCGGAATCAACCTCAACTATCCGCGCACGCTCATGTCCCCCGACATCCGCGAACGCGCCACCTCGGTGATGGAGGAGGCCGGCGCCCCGGTGGACCGGCTCCCGGTTACCCGATCCCTGGTGCGCAACCTGGAGAGCCGCTATATCGAGTTCGAGGAGCGCGGCTTCGCGCCCATCGCCCGCAGTTGGAACGCGCACGCGCGCATGCAGGGATGCCGGGTCCGCGTCCGGACGCCGGAGGGGGAACTGGACGGGAAGGTCCGGGAGCTGGACGGGAACGGTTTCCTGGTCCTGGAGGGTCGTGACGGCCGTACCGAGCGGGTGGTGAGCGGAGAGGTTTTCCTGATGGAAGGAGCGCCGTAGTGCTGCTGGCCATCGACATCGGAAACAGCAACATGGTTCTGGGCGTTTACCGGGGCCGGGAACTGCTCACCCACTGGCGCCTGGTGACGCAGCCGGAACGCACGGTGGACGAATACGGCGTGCTCATCGAGCGTCTCGCCGCCGCCCAGGACATCGGCAGCGACGCCATCGACGCCATCATCGTGTCCTGCGTCGTTCCGCCCATGGTGGGCATGATCGACGAGCTCGGGCGGAAGTTCTTCGGCGTCAAGCCGCTGCTGCTGGGACCGGGTCTCAAGACCGGCATGCCGATCCTCTACGACAGCCCGCAGGACGTCGGTGCGGACCGGATCGCCAACGGCGTCGCCGCCTACGACCGGTTTCACGCTGCCTGTGTGGTCATCGACTTCGGCACCGCGACCACCTTCGACTGCGTGTCCGAGAACGGAGAGTACCTGGGAGGCCTGATCGCGCCCGGCCTGACCATCGCCGTGGAGGCGCTGTTCCAGCGAGCCTCGAAGCTTCCCCGGGTAGAGGTATTGTGTCCGGCGAGCGTGATCGGCAAGTCCACGGTCCACTCGATCCAATCGGGCATCTACTACGGCTACACCGGCCTGGTGGACGGCATCGTTCAGCGAATCGAGCGGGAGAGCCGGATCAAGGCGCGGGTCGTGGCCACGGGGGGCGTGGCGTCCCTGATCGCCCACGAATCGGCGGTCATCGAGGACGTGGACGAATTCTTGACGTTGGAAGGGTTACGGCTTATTTACGAGAGGAACGCGGCCCCATCGCCGCGCAAACGGAGATCCTAGAGGGGGTTGATTCATGGCTGCAATCGAAGCTGGCCGGTTACGGAACGTCGGGCTGCTGGGGCATCGCGGGGCGGGAAAGACGTCGTTGGGCGAGGCGATGCTGTTCGCGGCGGGGCGCACCAACCGGCTGGGCCGGGTGGAGGACGGAACCTCGGTGTTCGACCACGAGCCCGAGGAGATCCACCGGCAGGTTTCCATCTCAACGGCCTTTCACTCGCTGGAATGGAAGAAGACCGCGTGCGTGCTGGTGGATACGCCGGGCTTCGCCACTTTCCTGCCGGAGACGATCCGTTCGCTGGTGGGATTCGGCGGGGCGGTCTTCGTGCTGCACGCCGGGGCCGGCCTGAAGGTCGAGACCGAGCGGCTCTGGGAGCACGTCGCGGACCGCGGAACCCCCCGCCTGTTCTTCGTCAACCGCATGGACCGGGAAGAGGCGGATCCGGTGGAGGCGGTGGACGCCATCGCGGAGGAGCTGGGCGTCAAGGGGCTCCACGTGCAGCTTCCCATCGGCTGCGGCGAGAGCTTCCGCGGGGTCATCGACCTGGTCCGCATGAAGGCGCTGTTCGGTGACGGCAGGGAGACCGGGGAGGACATACCCGCGGAGTTTCGGGAGCGGGCCGAAGAGATGAGAGTCCAGCTCATGGAAAACGTGGCCGAGACCCAGGATGCCTTGCTGGAGAAGTATCTCGAGGGTCAGGAGCCGACCTCCGAGGAATTGTCGGAAGCTCTGCGCGAGGGTGTTCGCGCGGGTACGCTGTTTCCGGTCCTCTACGGCTCCGCGGGACAGGGGACGGGTATCCCGTCGCTGCTCGACGCCCTCGTGGACTGGCTGCCGTCACCGCTCGAAGAGCCGGAGGCGGCGGGGAGGAACCCGGTGACAGGCGAGGATGAGTCCCGCTCCAGGACCCCGGACGCGCCGCTCTCCGCGTTCGTATTCAAGACCATCGTGGATCCGTTCGCCGGACGCCTTTCGATCATGAGAGTAATGTCGGGAACCCTGCATGCCGACAGCACGGCCTACAACCCCGCCAAGGGCGCCAGGGAAAGAGTCACCCACCTGTTCCGGCCCGAGGGGGGCAGGCACGAAGAGGTGTCGGAGGCGGGTGTCGGCGAGATCGTGGCCGCGGCCAAGCTGAAGGACGTGGCTTCGGGAGACACGCTGTGCGACGAGTCGGCCCCCATCGAGTATCCCGGGCCGATGGAGTTCAGTCCGTCCATCTCCTTCGCGCTTTCTCCCAGGACGCGCGCGGACGAGGACAAGGTGCCGCAGGGTCTCCAGCGGCTGATGGAGGAGGACCCCTCCATCCGCATGCACCGCGACGACCAGACTCGCGAGTTCATCCTGTCGGGCACCGGGCAGCTCCACATCGAGGTGGTGGTGGACAAGCTCAAGCGGAAGTACGGTGCGGAAGTGGAGTTGAAGGCGCCCAAGGTGCCCTACCGGGAAACCATCAAGGCGTCCGCCAACGCCCAGGGCAAATACAAGAAACAGTCCGGAGGCCGAGGCCAGTACGGCGACACCTGGCTCAGGATCGAGCCCCTGGAGCGGGGCAAGGGCTTCGAGTTCGTGGACAAGATCGTCGGCGGCGCCATCCCCCGCAACTACATCCCCGCGGTGGAGAAGGGCATCGTCGAGACCATGGCCGGCGGCTATCTGGCCGGCTATCCGATCATGGACCTGCGTGCGACCCTCTACGACGGGTCGTTCCACGCGGTGGACTCGTCGGACATGGCCTTCAAGATCGCCGGCTCCATGGGCTTCAAGAACGCCATGGAGAACGCCAGGCCGGTGATTCTGGAGCCGGTGATGTCCATGGAGGTCTCGGTTCCCGACGACTGCATGGGGGACGTCATCGGCGATCTGAACAGCCGGCGCGGCAAGGTCCTGGGAGTGGACGCCAAGGGCCACAGCCAGATCATCAAGGCGCAGGTGCCCATGGCGGAGGTGCTCCGGTACGCTTCGGACCTCCGTTCCCTGACCAGCGGCAGGGGGGAGTTCCAGTCGGAATTCTCGCACTACGAGGAGTTGCCGCCGCACCTGATGGAGAAGGTCCGAGCCGAGGCGAAGGCCGAGGCCGCGGGACACTGATGTCGTGTATGAACCGTGGACGGGATGCGCAGGATTGTTGTCGTCGGCAAGGCGCGACCACGAGCCGTGGCGACAGCCTGGCGCCGGTCCGGCCGAGCACGCCCTCCTGCTCAAGGGGGAAGTGCGCTTCTAGGTGGAGTAGCGCCCGGCCATGAGCAGATGGCAGGTTGGACAATCCGAAGGGGAGGCGCCCGTTTGACCGACGGCCGGACAGGGGTCCGGCGGGCTCGTGATGCGATGGAGAAGAGCTTCGAACAGTTGTCGGCGTCGCTGCTCTACTGCAACAAGTGCGGTCAGGCCATGCCGGTGCGCGAACGACTCCTGCTGGTGCTGCCCGACGGCGACCTTTATGACTACAGTTGCCAGCGTTGCGGCAACTCGGTGGGCTCCAGGACCGTGAGGTCGGAGCCGGAACTGCCGCGCATCGTGCGGAGGCTGTAGGGCGCTCGGATCATGATCATCGATTTTCAAAGCCATATCTTCCCCAGGCGCTACATGGAGACCATGCGGGAGCGGAACGGGGCCGTGGTCCTGGAGCCGCCGGACCCCTACAGCGGCATGGCGTACCTCTACGACAAGACGCTGGCCTGTCGCATCAACACGGCGATCTTCAAGGGCCGCGACGTCGAGCAGCGGCTGGAGCACATGGACCGGCAGGGCGTGGATGTGCAGGTGGTGAGCATCCCGGCCCCCGGCGCCGACCGCTACGACCCGGACGACGCCGTGGCCATGGCCCGGGTGGCCAACGACGAACTGGCGGCCCTGTGCAAGCGCCATCCGGATCGCTTCATCGGTCTGGCGACGTTGCCCACGTCGTCCATCGAGGCTTCGCTGCAGGAACTCGACCGCGCGGTCCGGGAGCTGGGGCTCCGCGGTTTCGGCTGCTTCACGAATCTCAACGGCCGCCCGCTGGACGACGAGGTCTTCTTTCCCCTCTACGAGAAGCTCTCGGAGTACGAGTTGCCGGTGTACCTCCATCCCACCGCGCCGCTGGCCACCGAGGCCGTCGGCCTGGATATCATGCCGGTCCTGATCTACGGCTGGGCCTTCGACAGCACCGTGGCCATGACCCGGCTGGTTTACGGCCGGGTCATGGAACGCTTCCCGGACCTGCCGTTCGTGGTGGCGGACGTGGGCGGCGTGCTGGCTTTCTTCGGGCAGCGCGCCATCAACATCTACACCGGACGGACCGACGAGATGCGCGAACGCTACGGCCTCCGGGAAAACCCGCTGGACTCGTTCCGGAGATTCTTCGTGGATACCGCGGATCATCCGGCCAATACGCTCAGGTGCGTGATGGACTTCTTCGGGTCGGAGCAGATGGTCTTCGGCACCAACTATCCCTATGGGCCGGAGGACGGGTGCGGCTTCATCAGGAACAGCCTCGAGGCCCTCGACGACCTGGGGCTGGCGCCGGATTCAAGGGACCGGATACTCGGCGGCAACGCCGCCCGGATTCTGCATATCGAGGAACGTCGCGGCAAGACCGCCCCGGCGTAGCCGGAACCGGACCGTCCTTGCCGCGGAGACGGAAATCCGGGAGGCGCGATGCCTGCAGAACCCTGCCACCGCCCCTGGATCCCCGCCTCCGCAAGGAAAGCTTCGGGGTTCACAAGACTTTACCGATAAGGACCGTTTCCAGGGAGACCCTGTCGTCATGACTCGACCCACACACGAAATCCGCTACGGCAAGGCGGCGCGCACGCTCGTCATGGGCGCCAGGGGCGTCATCGCCGCGGGCCATCCGCTGGCATCCGTGGCCGGCCTCAGGATCATGCAGCAGGGCGGCAATGCCGTGGACGCCGCGTTGGCCGCGGGGTTCGTTTTGGCCGTGGTCAAGCACGAGGCCTGCGGCCTCGGCGGCGACCTGTTCTCGCTCGTCTACATGAAGGACGAGGGGAAGGTAAGGGCGCTCAATGCCAGCGGGCCGGCTCCCGGCAATGCCACCATCGAGGCGTTCAGGAGCCGCGGCCTCGACGCGGTTCCGACCTCCGGGCCCTTGAGCATCTCGGTTCCCGGCGCGGTGGACGGATGGCTGGAGCTCCACCGCCGGTACGGCACCGTCGACCTGGCCGATATCTGCGCCGACGCCGTCGCTCTGGCCCGGGACGGTTTTCCGCTCTATCCGGCCCTGGCAGGCTCCATCAGGGAGTGGGCGCCCTCGTGGCCCGACGTCCACCGATACTTTCGGGCGCCGCTGGAGGATCTGACGCCCGGACGGATGCTGCGCCAACCGGAGCTGGCGAAGGTGCTGGAGTCCATCGTCGGCAACGGACGGGACGGCTTCTACCGCGGCGACGTGGCGGCGCGCCTGTGCGCCGGCATAAGAGCCCAGGGCGGACTGCTCGAGGAGACGGACCTGGAGGGCGGATGCGCCGAGTGGATGGAGCCGCTGAGCACCGACTACCGCGGCTATCAGCTCCTGGAGCAGCCGCCGGTGTCCCAGGGATTCATCGTCCTCACCATGATGAATCTGCTGGCGGGCTACGACTACAGGTCGCTGAGCCGGACCGAGCTGGCTCACGTGATGGTGGAGGCCAAGAAGATCGCCTTCGAGGACCGCATCCGCCATCTGGACGACCCGCGCTTCGGCGATCCGGAGGTCCGGCGCCTGATCGGCGAGGACTATGCCGACGAGCGCCGGGGCGACATCGGCGACACGGCCGGGCCGGTTACCTCGTCCTGCGCCGCCAACGGCGGCGACACCACCTATCTGTGCGCGGCGGACGGGGACGGCAATGTGATCTCGCTCATCCAGAGCGTCTTCTCCGTCTTCGGGTCGCGCGTCGTGGCGGGGGATACCGGCATCGTCATGAACAATCGACTGTGCAGCGCCATGCTGGATGCCGGAAGCGCCAACGCCTTGCAGCCGGGCAAGCGCCCGGCCCACACCCTCAACTCGTACATGGTGTTCCACAACGGCGAGTTCCTGGCGGTGGGCGGCACCCCGGGAGCGGACGACCAGCCCCAGACCAACGTGCAGGTGCTGCACAACCTGCTGGACCTCAAGATGGACCCGCAATGCGCCCTGGAGGCTCCCCGCTGGAGCCACGTGCCGGGCACGCCGCCCAACGTCGGGTATTCCCAGGCGTTGCGCCTGGAGCGGGGCTTCCCGGACGAGGTGGTGGAGGGCCTCGCGGCCAAGGGTCACCCGGTGACGGTGGTGGAGCCGTGGTCCTTCGGCGGCGCCGCGCTCATCGCGAAGGACCCCCGGAACGGCACGCTGATGGCGGGCGCCGACCCGCGCCGGGACGGTTACGCCCTGGGTTGGTAGAGGCGCGCGGAGAACGAAACCATGACCAGGGACTTCCAGCATCGAACGCTTCGGGTCGGCGGCATCGAGACCCATTATCTGGAGGCGGGGGAGGGACCCGACCTGGTGCTGCTCCACGGCGGCGAGTACGGCGCCTCGGCGGAGGCCACCTGGGGCCCGGCCATCGGGAAGCTGGCGGAGACGTTTCACGTCATCGCTCCGGACATGCTGGGTTACGGCCGCACCGCCAAGATCTACAGTTTCTCCGATCCCTCGGGGTTCCGCATGACCCACCTGGCGCAGCTCATGGAGGTGGCCGGCGTCGGCGAGGCCTGTTTCGTGGGCAATTCGGCCGGAGGAGGCACGCTGCTGCGAAGCGCCGTGCGCCGCCCGTCGCCCTTGAGGATGAAGAAGATGGTCACCATCTGCGGCAACGCCGGGGTGTTCAAGAGCGAGTTCCAGGCCGACCTGGAGGACTATCGCCCGAGCATGGAGAACATGCGCAAACTCCTCAAGCTGCTGTTTCACGACGAGAAGTGGCTGACTCCGGAACGCGTGGAGGCGCGCTATGCCGACTCCATCGCACCGGGGGCGTGGGAGGCGTTGTCCGCGGCCCGACTGAAGCGGCCCGGATACCAGCGGGGCTCCACCGTCGAGGCCTTCGTGCGGCAGCTTGCCAGCGTGGAGGTTCCGTTGCTCATCATGTCATGCGACCACGACCCCCTGAATCAGCCCGACTGGGATGAGCGGCTGCAGCGCATCGTGCCCGACTCCAGGGTGTACCGGTTTCGGGATTCCGCCCACGAGCCGCAGATCGAAGAGCGGGACATTTTCGTCGAGGTGGTGACGGATTTTCTGCTATCCTGACCTCATGGGAGGGTGGAATGACCCTCGCAACCGGGGTCGGACAGGACACGGACATGGTCATTTACGATCTCACCTGCGACAACAGCCACAGTTTCGAGGGATGGTTCTCCGGACCGGAGAACTATCAGGAGCAGTTGTCCCAAAACCGCATCGAGTGCCCCGTGTGCGGCTCCACGGCCGTCACCAAGCTGCCCCATGCCTGCGCCGTGCACATGAAGAAGGAAGATGCCCCGGCTCCCGCCGCAGGCCGGTCGGGGCCGCCCGTGCCTGCGCCCGAGCAGTTGAAGGAAGCGTTGATCCGGGTCCATCACTACGTCCGAAGCAACTTCGAGGACGTCGGCGCCCACTTCGCTGAAGAGGCCCGTCGCATCCACGAGGGCGAAATCGACGGGCGACCGATCCACGGGACCGCCACCGCGGAAGAGCGCGAAGCCCTCGACGACGACAGCATCCCCTACATGACGCTGCCCAAGCCGGAGCTCGATAGCTGAGGGGCGCCGTTCGCTTGTGAACCGAGACGCCGATTGAACCTCGACCGCGCCTGCGAAAGCGGTCCTGAATCTCGTTAAGGAATTGGCTCCGGCGTTGATGGGTGCTACTCTCGGCCGTATACCAACCATGTCAGGAGCGAACACGACATCAGCCGCGATGAGAAGCGGCCTTCCGGTCTCCCTCGAATACTTGATCGACGCCGGAACCGTAGAAGACAATCGGCGAGAGTTCAAAGCGGCGTGGAACCCTGCAACCCAGTCGGCAGTCGTGCGCACGATTTGCGCCTTCGCGAACGATTTGTTGAATCTGAATGGCGGATACTTGATCTTGGGCATCGAAGAGGAGAATGGACATCCGGTTCTCCCACCACGAGGCTTGGGGGACGCCAATATAGACCTGATACAAAGGGAGATACTCGGTCAGTGTCACCGCATCAATCCACCGTACCACCCGTTGCTTTTTCCGATTGTCCATGAAGATCGATCAATTCTGGTGGTTTGGGCGCCCGGTGGAGACAATCGTCCATATGAAGCTCCGAGGACCGCGAAGAAGGGAGACAGGGCCTATTACGTCCGAGAAGGGGCACAGACCGTCGAGGCAAAAGGTTCTCTGCGTTCTCAACTCTTCGAGCAAGCTGCGAAAATCCCATTTGATGATCGTATCAATCGATCCATGGGATTGGACGACGTATCCGAAAGGCTGGTGACGGAGTTCCTGGCCGATGTCGGTAGTGATATTGGTCGTACCGTCCCGTTTAGCCGCGACGTTTATTCGGGAATGCAACTTACGTCTCCCTTGAATGCCCATGATGCGCCGAGGAACGTTACGCTCCTGTTCTTCATCAATGAGCCGGATCGGGTGTTTCCCGGGGCCAAGATCGAGGTCGTGCAGTTTGCCGATGACGCCGGAGGGAATCTCATCGAGGAGAAGACGATTCGGGGGCCGCTCCACCACCAGATTAGACAGACTTTGAGCTATCTGGAATCACTCGGTAGCACGGTCATCGAGAAGGTCCCGGGTAGAGCGGAAGTCGACAGAATGGTGACCTATCCATATGAGGCGATCCGTGAAGCCGTAGTGAACGCCGTATATCACCGATCCTACGAGGACATCGAACCGACCAAGATCTATCTGTACCCGGATCGGATGGAGGTCACCAGCTACCCCGGGCCGGTACGGGGAGTCGAATTGGAACATTTCGCCGGTGGCGGATCAGTCCCAGCGGTGCCGGCAAGGAACCGGCGAATAGGGGGATTTCTCAAGGAGTTGCGGCTCGCCGAATCCAGGGGTACCGGGATACCCAAGATACGCCGGCATATGAATGAAAGCGGATCGCCGGAACCGCGCTTTGTTTTCGACAAGGGACGTACCTACTTTTGTGTAACCCTACCCGTTCATCCTCGCTATCGGGTGATCCATGCGCTACGAGAGAGCGCCTTGATGTGGGCCACCGGAAAGCGTCATGAAGCTCTCAACCATTTGTTGCGCGCTGCGGAAGACCAGCCTGGATCAGGCGCCGTCACCGGTCAGATAATCGAATACGCCGCGGCGCTGGACGACCTTGATCTCGCCAAGGCTGCCCTCGATCGTTTCGAGGCAGTGAGGAACCGGACCGAGAGATCTCAACCTTACCTGCGTTATGTCACGATGCTGCTGAATAGCGGAAAGAACGAAGAAGCAAGGCGATGGTTGAGCCGCATTCCAATTGCAAGCGGATACGAAGACCGTCTCGAAGCCGCCATTCTGAATAAGCGGGCACGGAACTACCGTGAAGCACATCGCATATTCGAGAGCCTTTACACCGACGCTGGCGACGACCCCAAGGTAGTGCAGGAATTCGCCCAGACGAAACTTGCTCTCGCTCGTGCTTGCCGTTCTTCCGGTAGCGACTTGGCGACCAAGAAACGGCTGAATCGCCAAGCGTCAGAGCTTTTGCGCAGAGCGATTCAGTTAACGGACGACCCGGTACGCAAGGCATGGTGCTGGTTCGAGCTGGCGGGTACGCTGGATTGGCTTCGGGAGTCGAAGACTGATGTCGAACATGCATATCTGCAAGCGATTTCGTTGAAATCGGACGAAGACAGATTCAAAGAAAAGTACGAGGTTTGGCGTACCCGTCGGAACCGGGCATAGCGGCCGACCCGGGCGTTGCGGAAAGGTAGGGGTAAGCCTTCTTTTGCACGCTCGCAGCTTGACCTCGAAGGCCGATTGACAACGCCGCGCCCCGTCTGTTACCCCGTGCACCATGGACGCACGCGAGATCCGGCACGTGATGGGACATTTCGCCACCGGAGTGACCATCATCACCACCATCGACAAGGCCGGAGTTCCCACCGGCATCACGGCCAACGCCTTCTCCTCCCTTTCCCTGAACCCGCCCCTGGTGTTGGTCTGCATCGACAAGAAGGCCAACTGCTACGACTGTTTCGAGGATTCCGGCGTGTTTGCCGTCAACCTGCTCGGCGAGCACCAGGAGCAGCTCGCCAACCGTTTCGCCACCAAGGGGATCGAGAAGTTCCGGGACATCGTCTGGCACATGAGCGGCAACGACATCCCGGTTCTGGACCAGACCATCGGACAGATCGAGTGCACGGTCAGGCAGGGCTACGACGGCGGCGACCACACCATCTATCTCGGCCAGGTCATCCACGCGCAGGCGGCGGGTGGACGGCCGTTGCTCTTCTTCAAGGGCAAGTATCAGAGGCTTCCCGAAACCGACTGAACCGGACGGGACGTTACCGCAGTTGGATGGTCACGTTCCGGGCGCCGGGCTCCACGGGATTCCCTTCATGGGCTCCGGCCGGCTCTCCGGGTTCCCGCGTCAGGGGGTCGCCGTCCCGGTCCAGCCGCGCGCTGAGGTCCAGCGGTCCTGCAAAGGCCAGACCCGGCATCATGACGTCGCCGGGACCCAGCGAGAAGGAAACCGGAAAGGTCGGTCCGACGATCCGCTTGACTGCAAGCGGGGGCCCGCCCCCGGCTCCGGCCGCCCTGGCAATGATGTAGAGAGTCGCGCGGTCACCGGGGTCGGCCGTCCGGCCGGGGGCCAACCGCACGGTTCCCTCGATGCGCGGCCCGGCCGGCGCCACGGGCGGTTCTTCCGGCGCCTGACCGATCCGCGCCACGAGCTCCCGGACAGCGTCCCGCTGCTCTCCTGCGGGCAGCAGCCGCTCCAGCCGTTGGAGGTGCTGCCGGGCTCCGTCCGGGTCGCGGCCTTCCTGATGGAGGATCATGCCCTTGGCCCACAAGGCCAGGGGCAGGCTCGGGGAGCGCGACAGCGCCCGGTCCAGCGCGGCCAGGGCGGCGTCCGTGTGGCCGGCCTGGGCCAGGACCATCCCCATGTAGGCGTTGGCGAGCGGGTGTCCGGGGTCTTCGCTCAGCACGGTCCGGAAGGCTTCGATGGCGTTCCTGAAGTCCTTCCGCTGAAACGCCTCCTGTCCCCGGCGCAGCGCCGCCGCGGGTGCTTCCGACGCGGGCGGGCGGCTGATCCCTTGCGGGCCGGTTCCGGTCAGAAAGTCGCCGGTGATGCTGTCCTCGGTCGAGGTGCGGGGCCTGAGGGACTGGCCCAGCAGCAGTCCCAGAGTGATGCCGCCCGCCAGCAGGGCCGCGGCCCCGGCGGCCAGGGCCCAGATGCGTCTGTTCCCCCTGGAATCCTTGGTGTGCGTCATCTCGGGCTCCGGGACCGGCGCCGCACTTCCACCCGACTCCGCGAGCCGGCGCACGGCCTGACGTTCGTACCGCTGTTTCAGGGCCTCGTAGTCGGCGTCGGACAGCTTGCCGGCCTGACGATCGGCGTTAAGCTCCCGAAGGTCCTGGTAGATGCGCGCCTGTTCGTCGTCCGGTGGAGCCGGCGGGCGCTCCCGGCGGTCGTCGCCGACGGCGGCCTCGACGCGCACCCGCTTCAGCAACTCCGGATCCAGCGGTTCCTCCGGCTCGTCCCTGCCACGCCCGCTCCATCGGCGCAGAAACCACGCCGCGAAGACAAGCCCGGCGAGCAGGACCGCGAAGGGCAGGACCCAAAGGGTCAGGCTGAAGCCCCGGGCGGTCGGCGCCAGCAGGACCCATTCGCCGTACCTGGAGACGAAATAGGCCCGGACCTCGTCCGGCGTCCGGCCGGCCTCGAGCTGTTCGCGCACGATGCCGCGCATCTGCACCGCCATCTCGGCCGGGGAGTCGGCCACGGACAGGCTCTGGCACACCACACAACGGAGCTCCGAGGCGATGGCGCGCACCTGCTCCTCCAGCGCCTGGTCCGCGTGCACATGGAAGCAAAGGATGAGGACCAGCGCCCAGGCTGCCGTACTCGAAACGACTTTCATCGTATGGCCTGATGCTCGCCTCGGCCGCTGTCGGCACTGACGAGGTCGCGCCGGGCTTCCCGCAACTTGGCCTCCAGGACCGCCGGCGGAATCGCTCCCACGTGCTTGTAGGTAATCCGTCCGGCGGGGCTGACGAAGAAGGCTTCGGGAATACCCCACACGCCGTAGTCCACCGAGACCTTCCCCTCGGGGTCGCGGGCGTTGGCAAAGGTGATGCCGAACTCGTCGATAAATTTCAGGGCGTCGGCCTTCTTGTCCTGAATGTTGATGCCGAGGAAGACCGTGTCACCTCCCTGCCGTTTCCAGGCCGCCTCCAGGTCCCTGGCCTCTTCCCGGCAGGGCAGGCACCAGGAGGCCCAGAAAGCCAGCAGGAGGGTCTTGCCGCGGAGCTCGGACAGGCGCACCCGGTTGCCGTCGAACAGCTCCATGGAAAAGTCCGGGGCGATCCGCCCCAGCAGTGGCGAGGGGATGTAGCCGGGGTCGCGGTAGAACCCGTAACCCAGCAGGATCACCAGCAGCCCCACCCCGGTGAGGGTGAACAGCAGTCTTCGCGCCGCGGGAGTCAGGCTTCCCTCCTTGTGGCTCGCCCCATGGGCAGGATGGTCATGAGCGTGCCGAGGGTGATGACGGCTCCGCCCAGCCAGATCCACAGCACCAGCGGACGGATGAGCACCTTGAGGGTGGCCCGGTTCTGTTCCACCTCGCTGAATCCCGACAGGATCAGGTAGAGGTCCTCCTTGACGGTGCTGCGGAAAACCGCCCGTCCGATGGGCGAGTCCTGCGCCGGGAAGAACTTCAAGGCCGGTGACAGGCGCGCCAGCGCGTGGCCGTTCCGCGAGACCTGGAACGTGCCCTCCACCCGGTAGTGGGTGGGTTGCTCGGAGCCCCGCAGTCCCTCGAACGCCACCCGGTAGGGTCCCGCGGTGAGAGTCTCGCCGACGCTCAGGGTCGCTTCCCGCTCGGTGCTGTAGGCCATGGAGCCGGCGATGCCCAACACGACCAGGACCACCCCGAGGTGCACCACGAAGCCGCCGTAGCGGCGCTGGTTGCGCCGGATCAGGGTGCCGAGCCCGCGTAACGGCCCCTCCCCGGCCTGCCGCCGCCGGGCGCGCAGGGAGAGGAAGGTGTCGAAGACCATGGTCCAGACCGTGAAGGCGCAGAGGGTGAACCCCAGGAGCGAGAGGAAGGAGTGGATGCCGCCGGCGAACAGCCCCACGGCAACGGCTAGGGACGCGACCACGGGCCAGGTGAAGTTTCGCTTGAGGTTGTCCCACGAAGCCCGGCGCCAGGCGATGAGCGGACCCACCCCCATGAGGAACACCAGCAGCAGGAACAGCGGCGCGGTGACGGTGTTGAAGTAGGGCGCGCCGACGCTTACCTGGACCCCGGCCACGGCCTCGGACAGCAGCGGAAAGACGGTGCCCAGAAAGATCGTGAACAGCGCGGATATGAACACCACGTTGTTCAGCACGAATGCCGATTCGCGACTCACCACGGAGTCGAGCTCGGGTTGGCCGCGCAGTTGATCACTGCGCCACGCCAGGAGCCCGAGGGAGGAGATCAGGACGAACGCCAGGAACCCCAGGAAGAAGACCCCCACGGGTCCGGACGAGAAGGCGTGGATGGAGGACAAAACCCCCGACCGCGTAAGGAAGGTGCCGAAGAGGGTGAGGCTGAAGGCGAGGATGATCAGGAGCAGGTTCCAGGTCTTGAGCATCCCGCGCCGTTCCTGGACCTGCACGGAGTGCAGGAACGCGGTGGCCGGCAGCCAGGGCATGAAGGCGGCGTTTTCCACCGGGTCCCAGGCCCAGTAACCGCCCCAACCGAGGACGTGGTAGGACCACCACGCGCCGACCAGGTTGCCGAGGGTCAGAAAGAACCAGGCGGTGATGGTCCAGCGCCGGGTGGCGACGATCCAGCCGTGGTCGAGCTTGCCGCGGATGAGCGCGGCCATGGCAAAGGCGAAGGGCACCGTGAGCCCGACGAATCCCGTGTACAGGAGCGGCGGGTGGCTGAGCATGTTGGCGTCTTCCAGCAGCGGGTTGAGCCCCCGGCCGTCGGCGGGAACGGGAGACAGGGTCTCGAAGGGATTGGAGGCAAAGGCGATGACCGCCAGGAAGAAGGCCGAGACGATGGAGAACACCATCAGCACCCAGGGCATGAACTCCTGCATGCGCTTGCGGTAGCACCATGCCACCAGCGCCGAGAAGATGATGAGGATCCACTCCCACAGCAGCAGGGACCCTTCCAGAGCGCCCCAGAGGCCGGTGACGCGGTAGTAGACGGGGGTGTTCCGGGTGGTGTTGAAGGCCACGTACCGGATGGAGAAGTCGGTCGCCACCAGGGCGTAGATCAGCGCCCCCGCGGCAATGGTCACGAGCACGAACTGGCCGACGATGGCATGGCGGGCGGAGACGTGGAAGCCCTGGTTGCCGGTGCGCGCGTGCAGGACCGGGGCTACGATGCCCCACACCGCCAGCGCCAGCGCCAGCAGGACTGCGCCATGTCCCAGGGTCGCGGTCACAATGCGCCCCGCGGCGCCTGTCCGGGTAAGCGAATCATTTCTCTGCCTCGCAGTCGATTTCCGCTTACTCGGGCAGGCTTCCGGTCCGCGCCGGCACGAAGCTCCGTTGCTTCGCGGGGTCTTCACCCTCCCGGTGCGGGCTGTACTCCTCGGCATGCTTGGCCATGACCGTGGAAGCCTGAAAGACGCCGTCCTCGCCGAGCCTTCCCTCCACCACCGCGCCTTTCCCCTCGGAGAAGAGGTCCGGCGGCACGCCCTGGAAATGCACCGCGATGGACTCCTGGCCGTCGGTGATCCGGAAACGAAACGTGCGCAGGTCCAGGTTCTTTTCGAGAGAGCCGGGCAACACCATGCCGCCTACGCGGAGGAAGCGGTCGGGCGGCGTGGTCTCGGAACGTAGCTCCGCGGGCGTGACGAAATACACCACCGCTTCCTGCATGGCGCCGTAGATGAGATAGGAAAGGGCGGCGAGGATGATGAGGCCGCCGATGAGAAACCGTCTACTCCGTTTCATGTCCGCCCGCCTCGGATAGGGTATGGGTGGCCTGCATGGCCGTTGCGGCCCTTCGGATGCGCCGTTTCAAAAGCGCGACGTAGACGGCGATGCCGCACCAGACGATGCCGTAAGCCAGAAGAACGAATCCCCATTGTCCCATCGGTTCACGCTCCGGAAACGCGCGCGTCATGGCGCTTCTTGGAGCCTTTGGCTGCGCGCCTCGTCCTCCACCTCTCCCAGGTGTATGCGGAGGGACAGCAGATAGAAGAACAGGACCAGGAAAGCCGCAACGTTGATGCCCAAAGGCCACAGCATGGACGGATGGATGTTGTCCCACGGGGCCTTGTCGGGACGCAGGATGGAAGGGGGTTGGTGCAGAGTGCGCCACCAATAGACCGACATGTGGATCAAGGGGATGTCCAGAAAACCGATGATGCCGAGGATCGAGCCGGACACGGCCGCGCGCCGCTGATCCTCGATCAATGACCGGAGCAGCAGGTAGGCGACGAAGATCAACAACAGGATGGCCGTGAGAGTGAGGCGGGCGTCCCAGGTCCACCAGACGCCCCAGGTGGGCTTGCCCCAGATGGCCCCCTCCACGATGGTCAGGGCGGTGAAGAGCACGCCGATCTCCGCGGCCGAGTGGGCCAGGAGGTCGTCCCGGCGTTCGCCTTTCCACAGATAGAGGCAGCTTCCCACGAACACGATGAAGAACGACAGGTATGCCACCAGGATGCTCGGAATGTGGAGGTACATGATGCGCTGGGTTTCCCCCTGCCGTGCGTCCGGCGGCGCCTCGACCAGACCCCAATACAACCCCGTCACGATAAGGACGAGCGCCAGTGTGCCGAGAATTCGTCGAGCCATTGTACCCGAAGGCTTTTCCCAAAGTTGAAAGCGGCTGGACAGCCGCTCTCGATCGGATTCGAATAAGAAATACCGTCAACGGAAACGGCCCGGAGAGGCTAGATCCCGGCTGCCGTGGATGATGGTCAGGATATGGATGTCCTCTGCGGTGACCCGATAGATGATTCTGTACCCCTGAACGTCTTGGCCAGAAGTCGTCGCTTCATCTCCTCGTGCGGAATGCTGCGGCCTTCCTCGACCGCTTTCAGGCCGGCCTCGATCTTCTGCTTCACATATAACTCGTACATGAGATCATCCCAGGTGGCGTTGTCGGGGAGGTGGTCGACGATCTCACGAGCGGCTTCTTTGACCGATGACATGGGCTCGTCTCCTGAGTCTCCTGATTATCAACTCTTGACTATCCCTCGCTTGGCTCGCTTTGCCACTCGGCTTGAGAAAACACTTCTCCCGATATCCTCGGAATCACTGTACGGAGTCTATACCATGAGCAACGCGGTTGCCACTCACTCTGCATGTCCTCTCGTCTCAGCCGTCCAGGACCCATTCGAGCAGCAGGAATCCCAGCGTCATGAATATCACGTCGAAGCCCACCAGCAGGCGGAACCAGGGGACGAGGTCCTGCGCGGCGCCTGCGCCCAGGATGATCTGGAGGGAGCGGACGGTGCCCAGGATCACCGGGATCATCAGCGGAAAGAGCAGCACGGGAAGCAGCAGGGCGCGCGCCCGGGCGCGCAGGGTCACTGCGGCGAAGAGGACGCCGACGACGCAGAAGCCCAGGGTCCCGAGCAGGGTGTAGAGCAGCACGCTCGGCAGCAGGTGCCAGAAGTCCAGTCGAAACAGGATGCCGAAGAGGGGCAGGATGAAGACTTCCAGCAGCAGCATCAGCGAGAAGTTGAAAACGACCTTGGCGAGGTAGTAGGCGCCCCGGTCCATGGGGGCCAGCAACAGCGCATCGAGGCAGTCGTTCTCGCGGTCGCCCTGGAAGAGCTGGCCGAGGGCGAGCGTGCCGCTGAACATGAACGCCAGCCACAACAGGCCGGGGGCCATGCGGGAGACGTTTTCACTGGAAATCTCGAAGGCGAACGAGAACAGAAACAGCAGGGAGAGGCCGAAGCAGAACATCGACAACAGGTTGTCGCGGCGGCGCGCCTCCAGCAGGAGATCCTTCCACAGAAGCCCGTAGATCTGTCTCAAGGCGCGCGTCAACGTGCGCCGCCCCTGTCACGGGAAGAAAGAAGGGTATCGACGGCGGCATGGAAGCTGTCCCAGGGGTCCCGCCGGGGTTCGTCGAAGACGATCCGGCCCCGGTTCAGGATCACGGCTCTGGAGCACCGTTCGAGGACCCGCGGGACGTCATGGGTGGCGAGCACCACGATGCCGCCGGCGGCGCAGAGGGATTCCAGGAACCGGTTCAGCATGTCGACGCCCGAGGGGTCCAGCGCGCCGTAGGGCTCGTCCACCAGCAACAGCCTGGGGTTCACCAGCCGCCACTTGGCGATGGCCAAGCGGCAGCGCATGCCCAGGGACAGGGTCGAGACGTATTCACCCGTCTTCTCGTACAGCCCCACCTGGTTCAAAGCCTCCGCCCGCTCCTCCGCGGCGGCGTCCTGGCGGTACAGGGAAACGAAGAACCGGAGGTTCTCGCTGACCGTCAGGTTGTCGTAGAGGTGAGCGCCCGAGGCGAGAAACCCGATCATGGCGCGAAGCGGGGAGTTGCCGTAGGGGAGTGTTTGTCCGAACATCTCGATGGCCCCGGTGGTGGGATAGGCCAGGGCCGCGAGAAGCCGCAGGAGCGTGGTCTTGCCCGCTCCGTTGGGCCCCAGCAGCGCCACCCACTCGCCAGCGGTGAGATCCAGCCGCACCTCTCTCAGGGCCCACAGCAGCCCGTAAACCTTCGACACCCTGTCCAGCCGCACACTCAAGAGATACTCCGGACGCGAACGCCGGCCCGCGGTTCCGCCACGCGATCCAAGTCCGCCAATATAACGGGTTCACCCGAAAATCGCATGTGCGCCGCGGGCGGAACCCATCGGCGGCGGGACGGAGCCCGCTCGCTTGACTCCCCATGGGAGATTCGTTAAGAACCACACCGACACCGCACTCCTGACCCGGCATAACCGGAACCAGAAGTGGATACATGCAAGCAACCTGTAGGGGTCTCCATGTGAATTTTTCCCTCACCCTAACCCTCTCCCAACGGGAGAGGGCATGCCTCCCCACCCCTACTCCCGTTGGGAGAGGAGAAACACACCCCACCCCTCTCCATCTGGGAGAGGGGCAGGGGTGAGGGTCTTCCCCGTCGCACTGGAACCGGCCTACGGATTTCACAATGATATAGTGCCTCCGGGGCCGGATACCAGCCCTTGGGCTAATCTCGAAGATCAGAGGAGATTCATGGCAAGCTATCTACACGTCAATGTGCCGAACGAAGGCGAAAAGGTCTCGCTTTCCGACGGCAAAGTGCAGGTTCCGGACAACCCCATCATCCCGTTCATCGAGGGCGACGGCATCGGCGTGGACATCTGGGCGGCCGCGGTGCGGGTGCTGGACGGCGCCGTCGCCAAGGCATACGGCGGCAAGAAGAAGATCTCCTGGATGGAGGTCTACGCCGGCGAGAAGGCCCAGGCGGTCTATGGCGACGACTGTCCGCCGAGCCTGCTGCCGCAGGAGACCGTGGACGTCATCCGGGAGTACCTGGTGGCCATCAAGGGTCCCCTGACCACCCCGGTGGGCGAGGGCTTCCGCAGCCTCAACGTGACCCTGCGCCAAGTGCTGGACCTCTACGTCTGCCTCCGGCCCGTGCGCTATTTCAAGGGCGTGCCGTCGCCGGTGGTGCGGCCCCATCTGGTGGACATGGTGATCTTCCGCGAGAACACCGAGGACATCTACGCCGGCATCGAATGGGAGACGGGCACGCCCCAGGCGGAGAAGGTGGTCAGGTTCTTGCGGGAAGAGATGGGGGTCAGGAGCATCCGCTTCCCCGACACCGCCAGCATCGGCATCAAGCCGGTCTCCATCGAAGGCTCCGAGCGGCTGATCCGGGCGGCCATCCGCTACGCGGTGGACCACAACCGCCGTAACGTCACGCTGGTGCACAAGGGCAACATCCAGAAGTACACCGAGGGCGCGTTCATGCGCTGGGGCTACGCGCTGGCCAAGCGGGAGTTTGGCGACAAGGTGGTGTCCTGGGAGGAGTGCGGCGGCAGGCCCGCGGACGGTCAGATCCTCATCAAGGACGCCATCACCGACGCATTCCTGCAGCAGATCCTGACGCGCCCGGATGAATTCGACGTGATCCCCACCATGAACCTCACCGGCGACCTGATCTCGGACGCGCTGGCGGCGCAGGTGGGCGGCATCGGCATCGCGCCGGGCGGCAACATCAACTACGACACCGGCCACGCCCTGTTCGAAGCCACCCACGGCACCGCGCCCAAGTACGCCGGCCAGGACAAGGTCAATCCCGGCTCGGTGATCCTGTCCGGGGAGCTGATGCTGCGCCACCTCGGCTGGGACGAGGCCGCCGATCTGGTGATCCAGGGTCTCGAGGAAACCATCGCGCAGAAGACCGTAACCTATGATTTCGAGCGGCTCATGACCGGCGCCAGGCTGCTGAAGTGCTCGGAATTCGGCGACGCCATCGTGGCGAACATGTAACCAGGGATCATGGCTGTTTCGAGACGCAAGATCGCACTCATCGGGGGCGGCAACATCGGCGGCACCATGGCGCACCTGTGCGCCCTGAAGAAGCTGGGGGACGTGGTCCTCTTCGACGTCGTCGACGGATTGCCGCAAGGCAAGGCTCTGGACCTGCTCCAGTCGGCGCCCGTCGAGGGCTTTGACGCCAACATCATCGGCACCACCCGCTACGAGGACATCGTCGGCGCCGACGTCTGCATCGTCACCGCGGGCATCGCCCGCAAGCCGGGCATGAGCCGGGACGATCTCCTGGGCACCAATGCCAGGATCATGACCTCGGTGTCGGAGGGGATCAGGGAACACGCCCCCAACGCCTTCGTCATCGTCATCACCAATCCGCTGGACGCCATGGTGACGCTGTGCCGCCGGGTGACGGGCTTCCCCAAGAACCAGGTGGTGGGGCAGTCGGGGATCCTGGACTCGTCGCGTTACCGGACGTTCATCGCCCAGGAGTTGAACCGGTCGGTGGAGAGCGTCACCGCCATGGTGTTGGGCGGCCACGGCGACGACATGGTGCCGGTGCGGAGCACCTGCCAGGTGGGCGGCGTGCCGGTGGACCGGTTCATCCCGCCCGCGCGGCTCGACGAGATCGAGCAGCGCGTGCGCATGGCCGGAGGAGAGATCGTCTCGCTCCTGAAGACCGGCTCGGCGTTCTACGCGCCGGCGTCGGCCGCGGTTCGCATGGCCGAAGCCTATCTGCAGGACAAGAAGGAAGTGCTCCCGTGCGCGGCCTACCTCGAAGGCGAGTACGGCGTTCAGGGAACCTACTTCTGCGTGCCGGTCCTGCTCGGTTCCGGCGGCGTGGAGCAGGTCATCGAGATCGATCTCACCGCCGAGGAGAAGGGCGCTTTCGACCAGTCCCTGTCCCATGTCCAGGAGCTCGTGGACGCCATGGACCGGGTGCTGGCGCAAGCCTAGTGGTGTGTTTCATATTTGCGATGACCCATCACCGTCCATTTGACACCCTTTCCGACCCCCTCTCCCTCTGGGAGAGGGTCGCCGACCATTCCTTTCGGAAACGGGGTGAATGTATGCGACAAGTCAACTGATTTGTGGAACGCAACACTAGTGACCTCTGATCAATTGGAGTAAATCCTCCGAGGCTCGACGAGAAGAGGCAGGGGCGAGGTTCGAACCCGCCCCTGCCCGGGCAACCGCAACGCCCGGGACAACCGCAGCGTCATGAACATCCACGAATATCAGGCGAAACAGTGGCTCGCGCAATTCGGCGTGCCGGTACCCGGCGGACGGGTGGCGGCCACCGCCGACGAAGCCCGTGCAGCGGCGGCGGAGATCGGGTTTCCCTGCGTCGTGAAGGCCCAGATCCACGCCGGCGGCCGGGGCAAGGCCGGCGGCGTCAAGGTCGTCCGGACCGCGGACGAGGCCGGCGAGTTCGCGGAGGGCCTCCTGGGGAAGCCTCTGGTCACGCACCAGACCGGCCCGGAGGGGCGCATCGTCCGGCGCGTGTGGGTAGAAGAAGCCTCCCGGATCGCCCGAGAGCTCTATTGCAGCATCGTTCTGGACGCGGCGGCCGGACAACCCGCCATCATCGCCTGCCGCGAGGGCGGTATGGAGATCGAGGAGGCGGCCAGGGAGACGCCGGACGCGATCATCATCGAGCCGGTGGACCCGCTGGTGGGAGTCGCGGCGTTCCAGGTGCGCCGGGTGGCCGGCCGGCTGGGGCTGTCCGGCAAGGAGGTCGGCGCCTTCGGAGCCCTGCTCAAGGCTCTGTACCGCGCTTTCCTGGACTCCGAATGCATGCAGTTGGAAGTGAATCCGCTGGCGCAACTCGACAACGGCCGTTTCCTCGTCCTGGACGCCAAGATGAACTTCGACGGCAACGCGCTCTTCCGCCACCCCGGGGTCGTCGCGCTGCGCGACATCACCGAGGAGGACCCCAAGGAGGTCAAGGCCTCGGATCTGGGCATCTCCTACGTGGCCCTGGACGGCAACATCGGCTGCATGGTCAACGGTGCGGGCCTGGCCATGGGCACCATGGACATCATTCGACAGTACGGCGGCATGCCGGCGAACTTCCTCGACGTGGGCGGCGGCGCCAGCAAGGAGATGGTGGGGCAGGCGTTCCGCCTGTTGCTCTCGGACGACAAGGTGCGCGGTGTGCTGGTGAACATCTTCGGCGGCATCATGCGCTGTGACGTCATCGCCGCCGGCATCATCGACGCAGCCAGGGAGATCGGCGTCACCGTGCCCCTGGTGGTGCGGCTGCAGGGCACCAACGTCGAGCAGGGGAAAGCGTTGCTGTCCGAGTCGGGCCTGAGCATAACCGCCGCCGACACCATCGCGGATGCGGCGCAAAAGATCGTCCAGGCCGTGCAGGCGGAAGAGGGGCGGACATGAGCATCCTCGTCAATGCCGAGACTCGCGTCCTGACCCAGGGAATCACCGGCGCAACCGGCCGATTCCACACCAGGGCGTGCCGGGAGTACGGCACTCGAATGGTGGCGGGCGTCACCCCGGGGAAGGGCGGGACCCCCTTCGAGGGGATCCCGGTGTTCGACAGCGTGGAGCAGGCCGTTCGGAAGACCGCCGCCAACGCCAGCGTCATCTACGTGCCGCCGCCCTTTGCCGCCGACGCCATCCTGGAGTCCGCGGACGCCGGCATGCCCCTGGTCATCTGCATCACCGAGGGCGTGCCGGTCCAGGACATGATGCGGGTGAAGCGCTACCTGAAGGATCGCGGCACCGTGCTGGTGGGGCCCAACTGTCCGGGCGTCATCGCCCCCGGCGAGTGCAAGATCGGGATCATGCCGGGACATATCCACAAGCGCGGCGCCATCGGCGTGATTTCCCGCAGCGGTACGCTGACCTACGAGGCCGTGGACCAGCTCACGCGGCTGGGTCTGGGACAATCCACCTGCGTCGGCATCGGCGGCGATCCCATCCGCGGGCTCGACTTCATCGACGTGCTCGCCTTGTTCAATGACGATGACGAGACCGAGGCGGTGGTGCTCATCGGAGAGATCGGCGGCAGCGCCGAGCAGGACGCCGCGGACTGGATCCGGGCGCATATGAAGAAGCCGGTGGTGGGCTTCATCGTGGGCCGGACCGCGCCTCCGGGCAAGCGCATGGGCCATGCCGGCGCCATCATATCCGGAGGCAAGGGGACCGCGGCGGAAAAGGTCGAGGCCCTGCGCGGCGCGGGCGTGCGGATGGCGCCGTCCCCTGCGGACATCGGGCAAACCATGAAAGAGGTATTGGGACAGCATGGAGAGAACACTGTCGATCATCAAGCCTGAAGCCGTGGCCCGGGGCCTGATCGGAGACATTCTGGGCCGCTTCGAGCACGCGGGGCTCAAGGTGGTGGCCGCGAAGCTGACCCGGTTGGACAAGCAGCGGGCGGAGTCTTTCTACGAAGTCCATCGCGAGCGGCCGTTCTTCGGCAGCCTGACCGACTACATGTCCACCGGTCCGATCTTCGTGTCGGTCCTCGAGGGCGACGGAGCCATCGCCCGAAACCGCGAGATCATGGGGGCTACGGACCCGGCCAAGGCGGCCGCGGGGACGATCCGGAAGGATTGGGGCACGAACGTGGAGGCCAACGCGGTGCACGGGTCCGACGCCCCGGAGACCGCAGCCGAGGAAATCGCATTCTTCTTCGAGACCGACGAGATCCAGTCGTCCGGGTCCTGACGACCGGGTTCGCGCAGGGACCCTGGAACTTCTCGCTGCCGGCGGGCATGGCGACCGCAGGGACGGGTTTCAAACCCGCCCGCGTCACATTCGTTCCGGGCACTCGCATGGGGCTGGATTCCATTTCCATGATTGAAGCAGGAAGGCAGCAGCCGGCGCGCCCCGACGGCGATTTGCGAGGTCCTCGCCGGCCGGTCGAAGGCCTGAGCCACGCCGAGTTGAGCGCGTGGCTGGACGCCCGCGGGATCCCCGCCTATCGGGCGGATCAGATAAGACGGTGGCTCTTCCGCCAGCGCGCGACCTCGTTCGAAGGCATGACCGACCTTTCCGGGGCGTTGCGGCAAGCTCTGGACAGGGAATTCGTCGTCGGCAGTCTGGCCATGCAGCAGCGTCTCGGATCCCGCGACGGCAGCGTCAAGTATCTTTTTCGCCTGGGCGACGGCAGCGTTGTGGAGACGGTCTACATACCGGAGGCGGACCGGGTGACGCTGTGCCTGTCGACGCAGGTGGGGTGCGGCCTGGGTTGCGTCTTTTGCGCCACCGCGCGAATGGGACTGAAGCGCAACCTCACCCAGGCGGAGATCGTGGACCAGGTCCTGGAGGTGCAACGCCGCTGCCCGGAGGGTACGCGAATCTCGAATCTGGTCTTCATGGGCATGGGCGAGCCGCTGGCCAACTACGACGCCACCCGCGGGGCGCTGGATGTCATCACCGACGCCCGCAGCGGCATGGGCATCTCGCCCCGCAAGATTACCGTTTCCACCGTGGGCTTGTTGCCGCAGATGCGCCGGCTGATGGCGGAGACCCGGGTCAATCTGGCCATTTCGCTGCATTCGGTGCGGGACGCGCTGCGCTCCGACCTCATGCCGGTCAACCGCAAGTATTCGGTTGCGCAGTTGCTTGACTGCTGCCGCTCCCTGCCGGTGCCGCGGCGCAAGCGCATCACCTTCGAGTACCTGCTGATCAGCGGCTTGAACGATCTCGCCGCGGATGCGGCCGAGCTCGCGGGGAAGCTTCGCGGCATCCGTTGCAAGGTGAACCTGATTCCCTTCAATCCCCACGAAGGGAGCAGCTACCGCCGGCCGCCGGAGCGCGCCATCGAGCGGTTCGGAGAGAGGCTGCGCGCCAGCGGCCTTCAGGCTCACGTGCGGCGGCCCCGGGGCGACGACATTCAGGCGGCCTGCGGACAGTTGTATCACGCCGCCGGCGGGGCGCATCCGGCCCCCTCTCCCTCCGGGAGAGGGTTGGGGTGAGGGTCCCCCGCGTGCAAGCAGCCGGCTGGACGCGACCCGCAACCGAGCAAGGACGAAGGAAGATGGAACAGAAGACGATCCTGGGTGTCATCGGCGGCACCGGACTCTATGAGATGGAGGGATTGAGCGCAGTGCGCGAGGTGGAGGTGGACACTCCTTTCGGCGAGCCCTCCGGTCCCTTCGTGCGAGGATCCCTCGGCGGCGGAGAACTGGTGTTTCTGCCGCGTCACGGGAAGGGGCACCGCCTCCTGCCCACCGAGGTCAACAATCGCGCCAACATCTTCGGCATGAAGAAGCTGGGGGTCGGCCGGATCCTGTCCGTGAGCGCGGTGGGCAGTCTCAGGGAAGAGATCGAGCCGGGCCACGTGGTGCTGCCGGACCAGTTCATCGACCGCACCTACAGGCGTCCCAGCACCTTCTTCGGCGACGGCATCGTGGCCCACGTCCAGTTCGCGGACCCGTTGTGCAACGACCTGAGAGCGGTGGTGGCGGGGGCGGCCGCCAACGAGGACATTCGGGTGCACGGCCGTGGCACCTACGTCTGCATGGAGGGGCCGCAGTTCTCCACCCGCGCGGAATCCGCGCTTCATCGGAGTTGGGGCGCCGACATCATCGGCATGACCAACCTGCAGGAAGCCAAGCTGGCCCGAGAGGCGGAGATCTGCTTCGCCACCATCGCCATGGCGACCGATTACGACTGCTGGAACGAGGCCGCGGGCGACGTGGATATCGAAGAAGTCATAGCGGTGTTGCAGAAGAACGCGGACGTGGCCAAACGAATCATCCGGGGTACGCTCGAACGCCTGTCGCCCGAGCGCGCCTGCCCTTGCGCCGCCGCTCTGAGCCTCGCCATCGTCACGGACCGCTCCGTGATCCCCGAGGCTGCCCGGAAGAAGCTGGCGCCGCTGATAGACAAGTATCTTTGAATGCGGCTTTCCGAGAGGTTTATGACCATGAATGTTCTGGTAGTGGGCTCCATGGCCTTCGATTCCATCGAGACCCCGCACGGCCGTGTCGATCGGGTCCTGGGCGGATCGGCGGCTTACTTCGCGCTGGCCGCCGCGGTCTTCGCTCCGGTGCGGATCGTCAGCGTGGTGGGCGAGGATTTTCCCGATAAGCATCTGACGGCGCTGTCGCGGAGCGGGGTGGATCTGGAGGGGTTGCAGCGGACCGCGGGCAAGACCTTCTTCTGGCACGGGCGGTATCACGAGGACCTGAATGTCCGCGATACCCTGGAGGTCCAGCTCAACGTGCTGATGGGCTTCGTTCCGCGGCTGCCCGCCGGCTACGAGGACACGGAGTATGTCTTTCTCGGCAACATGCACCCGGAGGCGCAGTTGGAGGTGCTGTCGCAGTTGAAGCAGCCGCGGCTGGTGGCCTGCGACACCATGGATTACTGGATCCACGAGAATCCCGGGGAGTTGAGAAAGGTCCTGGAGCAGGTCGAGACCGTGGTCATCAACGACTCGGAAGCGCGTCTGCTGAGCGGGCACGACAACATCGTCCGGGCCGCCCGCGCCATCCTGAAGATGGGCCCCCGGACGGCGCTCATCAAACGCGGCGAGTACGGCGTCTTCCAGTTCTCGGACTCTTCGTCCTTCGTGGTGCCGGCCTATCCCCTGGAAGAGGTGTCGGACCCCACCGGCGCCGGCGACTCCTTTGCCGGCGCCTTCATGGGTTGCCTGGCCGCCGGCGGCGGCGCCGGCGACGACGGGCTCCGGCGCGCGATTGTGCACGGCAACGTCACCGCGTCGTTCACAGTGGAGGACTTCGGGCCTCGGCGGCTGATGGCGCTGGACCGGGGAGAGGTGGATGAGCGCTATCGGCGGTTCGTGGAGTTGACCCGCTTTCACGGCTGACGCTTTGCGCGTTACCGGTACGGGCGGGTTTTGAAACCCGTCTCTGCAACAACCGCCACGCGGTTCTTCCTTGGAATCGGAGTCGAGTCGACGGCATGAACATAGCAATGCTCGGTACGGGTTACGTGGGGCTGGTCACGGGGAGTTGCTTTGCCGAGACCGGCAACGACGTGGTCTGCGTCGACATCGACGAGGCGAAGATCGGGCAGCTCCGGCAGGGTCGCGTACCCTTCTACGAGTTGGGGCTCGAAGAGCTGATTCAACGCAACATCCGGGAAGGCAGGCTGTCCTTTTCCACCGATGCCGCCGAGGCCGTCAGGCGCGCCGAGGTCATCTTCATCGCGGTGGGCACACCCCCGTTACCGTCGGGCGGGGCCGACTTGAGCCAGGTGTTCGCGGTGGCGGAAAACATCGCCCGGGCCATGAACGGCGGCAAGATCGTAGTGACCAAGAGCACGGTCCCGGTGGGCACGGCCGCACGGGTCGAGGAGATCATCGAGGCCGGGACCGAACATCCGGTGGCGGTGGTGTCGAACCCGGAGTTC
Organism: uncultured Binatia bacterium (SeqCode); assembly: GCA_965214905.1. Classification (GTDB taxonomy): domain Bacteria; phylum Desulfobacterota; class Binatia; order UBA9968; family JAJDTQ01; genus JAJDTQ01. The sequence goes on along the minus strand of OZ243984.1, from coordinate 4,499,577 downwards.
CTGAAAGAGGGGACCGCGGTAGAGGATTTCATGAAGCCCGACCGGGTGGTGCTGGGCGGTGAGGACGCCGGCTCGCTGGAACGCCTCAAGAGTCTTTACGAGCCCTTCATGCGCACGGGAAACCGCATCATCCTCACCGACTCCCGCAGCGCCGAGATGGGCAAGTACGCGGCCAACACGATACTGGCGACGAAGATCTCGTTCATCAACGAGACCGCGCGGCTGTGCGAGAAGGAAGGGGCGGACATCGAGCAGGTCCGGCGCATCCTGGGGCTCGACCACCGCATCGGCCCTCACTTCATCTTTCCCGGTATCGGCTTCGGCGGGTCCTGCCTGCCCAAGGATATCCGGGCGATGATCGCCATGGGCGGAGATGAATTGGAGATGCCGTTGCTGCGGGCCGTGGATCGGGTCAACGAAACCCAGAAGGGCCTGTTGCTGGAGAAAGTCGAGCGGCATTTCGGCAACGGGTTGGCGGGGTGCACGCTGGCGCTTTGGGGCCTTTCGTTCAAGGCCCGCACCGACGACATGCGGGAGGCTCCGGCGATCCGGATCATCGACGGCCTGCTGCAGGCCGGGGCGCGGGTGCGGGCGTTCGATCCCGAGGCCATGAAAGAGGCGCGGAAGCGCTATGGCGACAGGATCGAATACGGCGATAACAACTATGAGGTCGCCGCCGGGGCCGACGCGTTGCTGATCCTGACGGAATGGAACGAGTTCCGCAGTCCGGATTTCGCGCGCCTCAAGGAGCTGCTGCGCCAGCCGGTGGTATTCGACGGCCGCAACCTCTATGAACCCGCGGTCATGCGGCAACATGGATTCATCTACCATTCCATAGGACGGGGTCGTGGATAGCAGCCGCATCCGAAACTTCTGCATCATCGCGCACATCGACCACGGCAAGTCCACGCTGGCGGACCGGCTGCTGGAGCATACCGGCGCGCTGAGCGAACGTGAGAAGACCGACCAGTTCCTGGACAAGATGGAGCTGGAACGCGAGCGCGGCATCACCATCAAGGCCAGTCCGGTGCGGCTCGAATACCGGTCGGCCGCCGGCGAGGACCATATCCTGAACCTGATCGACACTCCGGGGCATGTGGATTTCACCTACGAGGTCTCCCGGAGTCTGGCCGCCTGCGAAGGGGCGGTCCTGGTGGTCGACGCCGCCCAGGGAGTGGAGGCGCAGACCGTGGCGAATGTCTATCTGGCGCTGGACCACGACCTTCAGGTCCTTCCGGTCATCAACAAGATCGATCTGCCGAGCGCGGATCCGCAAAGGGTCAGGCGCGAGATCGAGGACGTCATCGGCCTGGACGGGTCCCAGGCCATCCTGGCCAGCGCCAAGCACGGCATCGGCATCGAGCCCGTGCTGGAAGGCATCGTGGCCACCTTTCCGCCGCCCGCAGGGGAGCGGGAGGCGCCCCTGCGCGGCCTGATCTTCGATAGCTGGTTCGATCCCTATCACGGCGCGGTGATCCTGCTGCGCATCTTCGAAGGCAGCGTCCGCACCGGTGATTCCATCCGCCTCATGTCCACCGGCGGCGTGTTCGAGGTCAGCCGGCTGGGGATCTTCGCTCCGGGTCCGGTGGAGGTGGAGAGTCTCGGTCCGGGCGAGGTGGGCTTTCTCATGGCCGCCATCAAGAACATCCACGAGGCCCGCATCGGCGACACGGTCACCCTTCGAGGGCGACCCACCCAAAAAGCACTGGCGGGTTTTCGGCCGTTGAAGCCGGTGGTGTTCAGCGGCCTCTATCCGGCGGACTCGGGCCAGTACCAGGCGTTGCGGACGGCGCTGGAGAAGCTCAGCCTGAACGATTCGTCCTTTACCTACGAGCCGGAGACCTCCCAGGCCCTGGGCTTCGGCTTTCGCTGCGGCTTTCTCGGGCTGCTGCATCTGGACATCGTGCGTGAACGGGTGGAGCGGGAGTTCGACCTGGCCCTGATTACCACGGCTCCCACCGTGGTCTATCGGGTCACTACCCACGCCGGGGAGGTCCTGGCCATCGACAATCCGGTGGCTTTCCCCAATGAAGCCGACATCGCGCAGATCGAGGAACCGTTCATTCGCGCCACGATTCATCTGCCGCAGGACTACCTCGGAGGCATGCTCAAGCTGTGCGAGGAAAAGCGCGGAATGCAGCAGGAGCTGCGCTACGCGGGACTCAACCGCGCCATGGTCACCTACGAGCTGCCGCTGAACGAGATCGTCTACGACTTCTACGACCGGCTGAAGTCCCTGAGCCGCGGGTACGCTTCCATGGACTACGAACTGGCGGGAATGCGGCCGTCGAAGCTGGTCAAGCTGGACGTCCGCATCAATGGCGACCTGGTGGATGCCATGTCGCTGATCGTTCATCGTGAGAAGGCGTACGTGCGGGGGCGGGACATGGTGCAACGGATGCGGGAGTTGATCCCGCGACAGCTCTTCGAAGTGGTCATACAGGCAGCCATCGGCAGCCGCATCATCGCCCGGGAGTCGGTGAAGGCGTTGCGCAAGAACGTCACCGCAAAGTGCTACGGCGGCGACATCACCCGCAAGCGCAAGCTCCTGGAGCGTCAGCGGGAAGGCAAGAAGCGCATGAAGTCCGTGGGGCGGGTGGAAATACCCCAGGAGGCGTTTCTGGCGGTCCTGAAGGTCTGATGTTCAAAGTTGCCGGGTGAAGTGTTAGAGTGCAACGTGTCCACATATCCAAAGCGCAGAAAATCGGTCTTTCGGGAGTACACGGAAGCGATCCTCATCGCCCTGGCGGCAGCGTTGTTCCTGCGCGCCTTCGTGGTGCAGGCTTTCAAGATCCCGTCGGGCTCCATGATCCCCACCCTGGCCATCGGCGACCATATCCTGGTCAACAAGCTGTCCTACGGGGTACGGTTTCCGGACCTCAACTGGATCCCCTTCGCCGGCTGCGTCGATCTGGCCAGGGGCTCCCATGCCGTGGAATGGGACATCCCGGAGCGCGGCGACGTGATCGTGTTCGTGTATCCTCAGGACCGTTGCAAGGACTTCGTCAAACGGGTGGTGGCGGCGCCGGGCGACGAAGTGGTTATCCGCGACAAGAAGGTCTACATCAACGGGGATCCCGTGGAGGATGCCCACGCCCATTTCGAGGACCAGGGGACCTCGCTGGGGGCCGGCCACGTTCGCGACAATCTGGGACCGGTGAAGGTGCCCGATGGCCACCTGTTCGTCATGGGTGACAATCGGGACCGCAGTTTCGACAGCCGCTTCTGGGGCTTCGTGCCCATCGAGGACGTCCGCGGGCGCGCCTTCGTCAAGTACTGGTCCTGGGACTCGGAAAACGGCCGCTTGCGCTGGTGGCGCATCGGCCGCCTCATCCATTGACGACACGACGCTGGGCCCCGGTTCATCGCATGAAAGCCACACTCACACTGGCGGACGGGACTTCGTTTGCCGGCCGCTCCTTCGGCGCCGAGGGGGAAGCCGCGGGGGAGGTCGTCTTCAATACCAGCATGACGGGATACCAGGAGATCCTCACCGATCCTTCCTACGAGGGCCAACTCGTCACCATGACCTATCCCGAGATCGGCAACGTCGGCGTCAACCCGGAGGATGACGAATCGAGACGGCCCTACGTCAAGGGATTCATCGTCAAGGAATACTGCCCGGTGCCGAGCAGTTGGCGCGCCACCCGGGCGCTGCACGCCTACATGCGGGAGCACGGCATCGTGGGCATCGAGGGAGTGGATACGCGTTCCCTGGTCACCCACATACGCGAGCGCGGCGCTCAGGAAGGCATCATCTCCGTGGGCGGCGAGCCCGCGGAGTTGGCTGCGAAAGCGCGGCAGATCGAGGGACTTGTGGGCCGGGATCTCGTGAAGAACGTGACCTGCCGCGAGCCCTACCGCTGGGACCAGGGGGCCTGGCGGATGGGAAGCGGCTTCGGCCGAGCCGGGGAGCCGGGATTCCACGTGGTGGCGTACGATTACGGCATCAAGTTCAACATCCTTCGAGGTCTGGTGGAAGCGGGATGCAGCGTTACGGTGGCGCCCGCCTGGACCCCGGCCGCCGACGTCCTGGCGCTGGAGCCGGACGGCATCTTCCTGTCCAACGGTCCGGGGGACCCCGCGGCCGTGCCGTACGCCGCGGACAACGTGCGGCAGCTCATCGGCCGCGGTCCCATCTTCGGCATCTGCCTGGGCCACCAGATCCTGGGGCTGGCCCTGGGCGGGCGCACCTTCAAGCTCAAGTTCGGCCACCGCGGCGGCAACCAGCCGGTCATGGACCTCACCACCGAAAAGGTGGAGATCACCACCCAGAACCACGGGTTCGCCGTGGACGCGGACTCCCTCGGGGGTGCGGTGGAGGTGACCCACGTCAACCTGAACGACCGGACCGTAGAAGGGCTCAGGCACCGCGAGCACCCGATCTTCTCGGTCCAGTACCATCCCGAGGCGTCGCCGGGCCCGCATGACGCGGCGTACCTCTTTTCCCGCTTTCGCGACTTGATGGCCGGCGCCGGGGGTTGAGTTGCCGAGACGCACCGACATCGACTCCATCCTGCTCATCGGTTCCGGCCCCATCGTCATCGGCCAGGCGTGCGAGTTCGACTATTCCGGGACCCAGGCCCTGAAGGCGCTCAAGGAGGAGGGCTTCAGGGTCATTCTGGTCAATTCCAACCCCGCCACCATCATGACGGATCCGGATTTCGCGGACCGGACCTACGTCGAACCGCTGGATGCGGGCATCGTCGCCAGGATCATCGAGGCGGAGCGTCCCGACGCACTGCTGCCGACTCTGGGCGGCCAGACCGCCCTCAACCTCGCCATCGAGCTGGCGGAGAGCGGCGTGCTGGAGCGGTTCGGCGTGGAGATGATCGGCGCCCGGTTGGAGGCCATCAAGAAGGCCGAGGACCGCGACCGCTTCAAGGAGGCCATGGCCCGGGTGGGCCTGGACCTGCCCCGGAGCGGATACGCGCGGACGCTGGACGAGGCCGTGGCGGTTCGGCGGGAGCTGGACAGCCTGCCGCTGATCATCCGGCCGTCCCGGACCCTGGGCGGCAGCGGCGCCAGCATCGCCTACACCGAGGAGGAGTTCGTGGAGCTGGCCCGGTGGGGTCTGCGGATGTCTCCGGTGCACGAAGTGCTGGTGGAGGAGTCGGTGCTGGGCTGGAAGGAGTTCGAGCTGGAGGTGATGCGGGACCACAAGGACAACGTGGTGATCGTGTGCCCCATCGAGAACTTCGACCCCATGGGGGTGCACACGGGGGACTCCATCACCGTGGCCCCGGCCCAGACCCTGACGGACAAGGAATACCAGGTGATGCGCGACGCGGCCCTGCGCATCATCCGCGAGATCGGCGTGGATACCGGGGGCTCCAACATCCAGTTCGCGGTGCATCCGGACAACGGCCGCCTGGTGGTTATCGAGATGAACCCGCGGGTGTCCCGCAGCTCGGCCCTGGCCAGCAAGGCCACCGGATTTCCCATCGCCAAGATCGCCGCCAAGCTGGCGGTGGGTTACACGCTGGACGAGATACCCAACGACGTGACCCGGGAGACCCCGGCATGCTTCGAGCCCACCATCGACTACGTGGTGGTGAAGGCGCCGCGGTTCACCTTCGAGAAATTCCCCCAGACCCGCGACCTGCTGACCACTCAGATGAAGTCGGTGGGGGAGGCCATGGCCATCGGGCGCACCTTCAAGGAAGCGCTGCAGAAAGCGATGCGCTCCCTGGAGACCGGCAGCTACGGTTTCGAGGAGCCGGAGTTGCCGGCGCGCAGCCCCGCAAAACCTCGACCCGCGCTCGGGACCGCGGGCGAGACCGCTCGCATCGCCGGCGGGAGCATGGACTTTCGGCGCGACCCGCATGGCTCCGAAGCGGCGGCATCCGCGAGGCCGGCGATCGCCGACGGCGTGGCGGCGTGGTTGGAAGAGCGGCTCCGCTGGCCCCGATCCGACCGGCTCTGGACCTTGGGCGCGGCTTTTCGGGCGGGCTTCACGGTCGCGCGGCTGTACGAGTTGACGCGCATCGACCCCTGGTTTCTCCATCACATACAAGCCATTGTACAGAAAGAAGATGAGATCCGGCAGGGTTTCGCCGCGGCTGGCGACGCCGGCCGCGAGTTCTGGTTGGAGGTCAAGAGCATGGGCTTCTCCGACCGGCGGCTTGCGGAGTTGTCGAGCCGCTCTGAGGAAGACATCCGGGCGCAGCGCTTGCGCGAGGGCGTGCTGGCCGGTTTCCGCACCGTGGATACCTGCGGCGCCGAGTTCGAGGCCTTCACGCCGTACTACTACTCCACCTACGAAGGCGCCCAGGAGTCCCGGCGCAGCGATCGCAAGAAGATCATGATTCTCGGCGGCGGCCCCAACCGTATCGGGCAGGGCATCGAGTTCGACTATTGCTGCGTCCACGCGGCTTTCGCCTTGAAGGAGGACGGCTTCGAGACGCTCATGGTCAACTGCAATCCGGAGACGGTGAGCACCGACTACGACACCTCCGACAAGCTCTACTTCGAGCCGCTGACGCTGGAGGACGTGCTCAACGTCACGGCGCAGGAACGGCCCGACGGGGTCATCGTCCAGTTCGGCGGCCAGACCCCGTTGAAGCTGGCGTTGGCGCTGGAGCGGGCCGGGGTCCCCATCATCGGCACCCCGCCGGACAGCATCGATCTGGCCGAAGACCGGGAGCGCTTCAAGGAGCTGTTGGAGCGGCTGAAGCTGAGGCAGCCCCGGAACGGCGCGGCTCGTTCCGCCGAAGAAGCCCTGCGGGTGGCCGAGGGTATCGGCTATCCGGTATTGGTGCGGCCGTCCTATGTGCTCGGCGGCCGGGCCATGGAGATCGTCTACGAGGAGGAAAAGCTCAAGGAATACCTGGTGTCGGCGTTCCAGGCGTCGGTGGAGCACCCGGTTCTCATCGACAAGTTCCTGGACGACGCCACCGAGGTGGACGTGGACGCCATCGCCGACGGCGAGCGGGTGGTCATCGGCGGCATCATGGAACACATCGAGATGGCAGGGGTCCATTCCGGGGACAGCGCCTGCTCGATTCCGCCGAGGACGCTGTCTCCGGAGGTGCAGGCGGAGATCCGCCGGCAGGCGGTGGCCCTTGCCGACGCCCTCAAGGTCCGCGGGCTGATGAACGTCCAGTTCGCGGTCAAGGGGAGCGACGTCTACATCCTCGAGGTGAACCCCCGGGCGTCGCGGACCGTCCCCTTCGTCAGCAAGGCCATCGGCGTGTCCCTGGCCAAGTTGGCCGCTCGGGTGATGGCGGGCCGGAGGCTCGACGACCTGGGGCTCACCGGGGAGATCGTGCCGCCGCATGTCTCGGTCAAGGAATCGGTGCTGCCGTTCAACAAGTTCGCCGGGGTGGATACGCTATTGGGGCCCGAGATGAAGTCCACCGGCGAGGTCATGGGCATAGACCATTCCTTCAGCAAGGCGTACGCCAAGGCTCAGATGGCCGGCGGCATGAGGTTGCCGGACTCCGGCACGGCGTTCTTCAGCCTGCCCGACGAGCACCGCGAGGCCGCCGCCGGCATCGCCCGGTCCCTGGCCGCGCTCGGCTTCAGGATCGTGGCCTCCGGCGGCGCCGCGGCTTTCTTCCAGGATCGGGCCATCCCGGTGGAAAGGGTGGACGACGCCGAGGAAATGCTGCGCCGGCAGGCCGTCGCCATGGTCGTCAACACCCATGCCAACGAGAGCTATCGCAAGGACGGCTACCTGGTGCGCCGCAACGCCCTGGACCGGCAGATCCCGTATTTCACCACGCTGGCCGGAGCTGAAGCTGCGCTGGAGGCCATCGAGTTCCTCAAGCGCGGCGAGTTGACCGTGCGGCCGCTTCAGGAGTACCACCGTCAACGCGCGTCCCGCGCTTGAAACGGTTGCAAGGAACGCCCCTCCGACTCCCTCTCTCTCCGAGAGAGGGTCGGGGTGAGAGCGCTCACATGCAGGCAGCCCCCTGGTGACCCCTTCCTATCACGTCACCTCCATCGACCCCGCCGACTGTTTCGCGGCCCTGGCGCTCCGTCTGGATGTGCTGAAGGGCATCGGAAAGGTACGGGCCGCGCAGCTTGCGGGACGGGGCCTCGGCACTATCGAGGACCTGTTGTATCACCTGCCGTTTCGCTACCAGGACCGCCGCGACGCAAGGGCCGTTTCCGCAGCCGCGGCCGGCGAGAGCGGCGCCTTCGTCGGCCGCCTGACCGGCCTTCGGGCCGGCAGGATTCGCCGCGGCCACCGCATTCTTGCGGCCACGTTGACGGATGACACCGGCAGCCTGGATCTGGTCTGGTTCAACGCCGCCCGCCATGTGTCGGATACGCTGCGCATCGGCCGGCGCCTTTCCGTGTACGGACGAGTGGCTTCCGAACGGGGCGCGCGCCTCGGCATGCCTCACCCGGAGTTCGAGGTCCTCGACGAGGAGACCGAGCGGCAGCCGGAGGTGCGGCCGGTGTACGGAAAGCCCGGCGACGTGTCGCAGGCCAGCCTGCGCGGCTGGGTGGCTCAGGCCCTGGATCGGTTCGGCGATTTCCTCCCCGGCTTTTTGCCGGCGGAGGTAGCCGAGCGACAGGGGCTCATGGACCTGAGACAGGCCCTGGAAACCCTCCATCGACCCTCCCCCGGGGGCGACGGTCTCCTGTCCTCGCCGGGAGACGGAGACGGAGGCGGTCCCGACGGCGCGCCGGACCCGGGCGCCATCGACGAAGCCCGGGCCGTCGCGCGCCGCTCGCTTGCCTTCGACGAGTTCTTCTACTTTCAACTGGCCCTGGCCTTGCGGCAACGGCAACGCCTGGACAGTCCCGGTTTCCGCGCGCCGGCGCGGGCGGACTCTCTCGCCGGACGGATGCGGGAGCTGCTCCCGTACCGCCTCACCGGCGCCCAGGAGCGGGTCCTGGAGGAGATTTACCGCGACATGGAGTCGCCGAGCCCCATGCGCCGCCTGCTGCACGGCGACGTGGGCTCCGGCAAGACCGCCATCGCCTGGCTCAGTGCCCTGCGGGTCATGGAGAACGGTCGCCAGGCGCTGCTGCTGGCTCCCACCGAGCTGCTGGCGGAGCAGCACTACGAAAGGCTCCGGCCCTACGCGGAGAGGCTGGGCGTGCGCGCGGCGCTGCTGTCGGGCTCGCTTCCCGCAGCCGCCCGCAAGGAGACCACCGAACGCATCGGCAACGGCGTGGTGGATTTCGTCGTGGGCACCCATGCCCTCCTACAGGAAGGGGTCTCGGTACCGCGCATGGGGCTGGGCATCGTCGACGAGCAGCACCGCTTCGGAGTGAGCCAGCGGACCGCCTTCGCGCGGCTGCCTTCGCGGGACGCGGCGGCCGGCGTCGAGCCGGACATGCTCCTGATGAGCGCCACGCCCATTCCCCGCAGCCTTGCCATGGTCCTGTCCGGCGACCTGGAAGTGTCGCTGCTGGACGAGGCGCCGCCGGGCAGAACGCCGGTGCGAACGGTGGTGGTGCAGGAGGACCGGAGACAGAGGGTCTACGAGCGCGTCCGCGCCGCGGTGGCGGACGGACGCCAAGCCTATCTCGTGTACCCGCTGGTCGAAGACTCCGGGAAGCTGCCCCTGGCGGCCGCCGAGACCATGGCGAGGGAGTTGTCCCGGAGCGTCATGAAGGGACTTCGCCTGGGGCTGGTCCACGGCCGGATGCCCGCCGGCGACAGAGACCGGGTGATGCGGCGTTTCCGGCAGGGAGAGATCCAGGTGCTGGTGGCCACCACCGTCATCGAGGTGGGCATCGACGTTCCCGGCGCCACCCTCATGGTCATCGAGCACGCCGAGAGGTTCGGACTCGCGCAGTTGCACCAGCTCCGGGGCAGGGTAGGGCGGGGCCGCGATCAATCCCACTGCGTCCTGATCCATTACGGCTCCCGGGACCATGACGCCCGTCGTCGTCTGGACGTCATGGTGCGAGCCGCCGACGGTTTCGAGGTTGCCGAGGCCGATCTCCGCCTCCGCGGCGCCGGCGAGATCCTCGGTACGCGCCAAGCCGGCTTCCAGGGGTTTCGGGTGGCGCACCTGGTGCGGGACCATGAGGTGTTGCAAGCGGCGCGCCGCGAGGCCCGTGACTGGCTCTCGCGGGATCCCCGCCTGCGCGGCGACGCCTCCCGGCGAATCCGGGAGGTGCTGCAACACCGCTGGGGTGAGGGCATGCAACTGGCAGCTTGGGCGGATTGACCGGTTCGGCGGCGACGCGTCGATACCGGGCGCCACCCCCTGGCAGCCCGCGCCGCAGAACTCGGCCGCCCGCGGGCAGGGGCGGGTTTCAAACCCGCCCCTGCCCGCATCGCGCTACCGGCCGATACCGGCGCCTGGTATGCCGCCCGGAAATGGGCCATCTTTCCGATGATTTGCGCCGGGGTGGTCGATCGCTTATAAACAATCCATCCTGCCTGTTTCAGTCGCTGACGGTCGGCAGTCACAGTCATAGGGGGGCGTGGTCGCCGGGAATGCCGCAGCCGCATGTCCGCGAATCCGCCGGGCCGGAAGGGACGACAAGGACCGCACAGTGGAGTTCAACCGAATCAAGAGACTGCCTCCCTACGTTTTCAACACCATCAACGACCTCAAGCAGGAGGCCCGGAGGAGGGGAGAGGACATCGTCGACTTCAGCATGGGCAATCCGGACATGGCCACGCCGGCGCCCATCGTCGACAAGCTGGTGGAGGCGGTCCGGAAGCCACAGAACCACCGCTATTCGGTGTCCCGCGGCATCTACAAGCTCAGGGTGGCCATCGCCGACTGGTATCAGCGGCGGTACGGCGTGTCCATCGACGCGGATGACGAGGCCATCGTCACCATCGGCTCCAAGGAAGGGCTGGCGCACCTGGTGCTGGCGATGATCGATCCGGGGGACGTGGTCCTTTGCCCGAGTCCCACCTATCCCATCCACCAATACTCGGTGGTCATCGCCGGCGGCGACCTGCGCAGCATCCCGCTGGTCTCCAGTGAAGGATTCATGGAACACTTGGCGGAGGCCATCAAGCAGACCTGGCCGCAGCCCAAGCTGCTGATCCTGAACTTCCCGCACAACCCGACCACCGAGGTGGTGGACCTGCGGTTCTTCGAACGCATCGTGAGCTTCGCCAAGGCGCACGAGATCCTGGTGATCCACGACCTGGCCTACGCCGACCTGACTTTCGACGGCTATGAGCCTCCCAGTTTCCTCCAGGCGCCCGGCGCCAAGGACGTGGGCGTGGAGTTTTTCACCATGTCCAAGAGCTACAACATGCCGGGCTGGCGGGTGGGGTTCGCGGTGGGCAACGCGACCATGATCCACGCCCTGGCGCGTATCAAGAGCTATCTGGACTACGGCATATTCCAGCCGGTTCAGATCGCGGCCATCCATGCCCTCAACGCCCAGGACGGGGACGTGCGGAACATCTCCGAGACCTACCGGAGCCGGCGGGACGCGCTCGTGGAGGGGCTGGCCCGGATCAACTGGACGATCCGGAAGCCCCGGGCCACCATGTTCGTCTGGGCCGAGATCCCGGCTCCCTACCGCTCCATGGGCTCGGTGGAGTTCTCCAAGTTCCTGCTCAACGAAGCGAAGGTGGCGGTGTCCCCCGGCATCGGTTTCGGCCAGTACGGCGACCAGCACGTGCGCTTTGCCCTGATCGAGAACGAGCACCGCACCCGGCAGGCCGTGCGCACCATCCGCAAGGTCATGGGCGTCCTTCCCGAATAGCGTGTCGTCATGGCATCCCGGGTCCACATCGGCATCCTCGGCGCCGGCACCGTGGGCGGCGCGGTTCACGACCTGATCGTCAACCGGTATCTGGCCCGCTTCGGCGTCGAAGCCGAGGTCGTCAAGGTGTTTACGCGAAATCCCGAGGGCAAGCCGCGGTATCGAGTGTCGCCGGAACTGTTCACCACCGACGCCGCCGCAGTCACCGGGCACCCTGACGTCGACATCGTGGTGGAGGTGCTGGGCGCGGGGGGACCCGGCGACCTGCTGGCCCAGAAGGAATGGGTCGTCGAGGCGTTGCGGAACGGCAAGTCCGTGGTCACCGCCAACAAGGCGTTGCTGGTCGCCCACGGCGCGGAGATCTGGACCACCGCCCGGGAATGCGGCCGGGCGGTGCGCTTCGAGGCCTGCGTCGGCGGCGGCATCCCCATCATCGGACCGCTGACCCAGAGCCTCGGCGCCGAGCGGCCGGCGGCCGTCTACGGCCTGCTCAACGGCACCTGCAACTATATTCTGACGGAGATGGCCCAACGGGACCGGTCCTACGACGACGCGCTGGCGTCGGCCCAGGCGCTGGGCTACGCCGAGGCCGACCCGGATGCGGACGTGAGCGGCCGCGACGCCGAGGCCAAGCTGTTGCTGCTGTCGTCCATCACCTTCGGTACGCGCCTGAAGCCCGGCGTCATCCACCGCAAAGGCATCGAGCGCATCCATGCCATCGACTTCCTCTATGCGGCGCGCAAGGGCCGCGGCACCATCAAGTCCGTGGCCCTGGCGCGAAGCGTCGACGGCGCGCTGGAGGCCATGGTGACGCCCATGGTGGTCCCGGAGGAGCACTTCATCGCGCGCATCGACGGCGTAACCAACGCGCTGTTCTTCAAGGGCGAGGTCAGCGACGGCGGGGCGCCGGACGGAGGCGACTGGGACTACGTGTTCGCCGGTCCGGGGGCCGGGGGCGGGGCCACCGCGGTGGCCGTCCTGGGCGACGTCCACGAACTGGCGGCACGCTCCGATGGCGCCCCGTTCCTCCCGGTGGAGAGCATCGTCCCCGGAGTCGGCTCCGTGCGGCCGGAAGACGATCTGAGGGCCGCCTTCTACGTGCGTTTCGTGGTGCGCGATCAGAGCGGCATCGTCGGCGAGCTTTGTCGGATTTTCGGCGAGAAGCAGATCAACGTGTCCGAGATCTGGCAGCTTCAGCACACCGAGGAAGAGCTGGAGTCGCTCTTGTCCGGCGCCGCCGAACGCGACCGCTCACCCGGCGAAACCCATGCGGACGCCAGCGCGCCACGGACCGTCGCGCCCGACCGGATCCTGCCGTTCGTGATCACCCTCGAAGAAACCGGCATCGGTCAGCTGCGAGAGGCCCTGCAGCGCATCACGCAGAAGGACTACATGCTGACGGAACCCTTGTGGCTGCCGATATGGAGCGGCTGACCACGCGCCGAATGTCCGGGTGCGTGAGTGGTTGGGAACCCCGGACGCCGACGGATGCCTGATGGCGCTGACCGGGTGGCGTTGCTGTGCGTTCGGAACAGCCGGCGCTTCGGGCTTCAGGTGCTGTTGAGGTCGGAGGCGGCCGCCACCGATGCGGGGAAGGACGGCGTGTCGTTTCCCGAGGGAAAGGTCGAAGAACGTGACTACGCCGCCGCGACGCTGAAACGCTGCCGCGGGCTCACGGCGGCGGAAGCGCAACACCGGCTGGGCCGCGACATGGGCCCGGCGCGCGCCCTGGGTTTCTGGACGGCCGGGGCGAGGGTTTTGCTCAGCGCCACCGGGGTCCTCTTCGGCGTCGCGGGTACGCAGCGCGCTCCGGCCGTGTTGCGGGCACGCAGCGGCCTGAAGGATACCCCCGATCTTGGCGCCTTCATGGAGCGGCGGGCACTGCATTGCGACCTGAGCCGGCTGCTGTTCTTCGCCAAATGGGTGAATCCCGGCTCCGGGGCTGCCAGGACGTTCCTTCTCGTTCAACTCCCGGAACGCGCGCGCGCCGCCGGGTTCGCCTGGCATGTGCCGGAAAAGGCGCTGCTCCACTGGCGCGACCGTGCGCTGCCCCTCGATTTCCACACCTTCGCCTGCTTGCGGGTCCTGACCGACTTCTCTTCCTGCGACAGCCTGCTGGCCGAATATGCTGTCCGCTGATGCGCCCCGGGCCGGAGGCCGGAGAAACCCGGAAGGGTCGGCGGCGCGGCGCGGAGAGGAGGGAAGGGACTCCCGGTCATTGTTCTGGCCGTGTTCTCGCCGGCCCGGAAGGCGAACAGGGATACGGTTCATGGAAGGGCGATCCCGAGAGACGCCACCCGCCGGTGATGGCGAAACACCCGGAACTATGGAATACTGCCTTTACGTTGCGGCTAACCGCAACATGCGGTAAATCCGTCGTTTCCCGAAACTGCCGGCCCCATGAAGCTTTACGTGCAAACCTACGGCTGCCAGATGAATCAGCTCGATTCGGCGCGGATCGTGCAGCTTATGAAGTCCGCGGACTACGAGCCCACCGAACGCGTGGATGACGCGGACCTGATCATCCTGAATACCTGCAGCGTACGGGACAAGGCCGAGCAGAAGGTATACAGCGCGCTCGGAAGGTGGCGTAAGCTCAAGGAGGAGAAGGGGGTCATCCTCGGCGTAGGCGGCTGCGTCGCCCAGCAGGAAGGGGAGATGCTGCTCCGGCGGGCGCCGCACCTGGACTTGGTGTTCGGCACCCACAACATGCACAAGCTGCCGCAGATGGTCGAGGAGGCCCGGGAGACCGCCCGGCGCTCGGTGGAGACGGCCTTCTACCGCGATCCGTTCCATCTCGAGGATCCGCTGGGGCCGCCGGAGGTGGACGGGGCCAGGGCCTACGTCACCATCATGCAGGGCTGCAACAAGGTCTGCAGCTTCTGCATCGTCCCGCGGGTGCGCGGGCGCGAGGTGAGCCGCGCCAGCGAGAACGTCGTCCGGGACGTGGAGGCGCTGGTGCGGCGCGGCGTCAAGGAGGTGATGCTGCTGGGCCAGAACGTCAACTCCTATGGCCATACGGTGGAAGGGGAGCGGTCGTTCCCCGAGTTGCTGGAGCGGATCAACGATATTGCCGGAATCCGGCGGATCCGTTTCACCACCTCCCATCCCCAGGATCTCTCGCCCGAGTTGGTGGATGCCTTCGTCCGGCTCGAGAACCTCTGTGAGCACCTCCATCTGCCGCTCCAGTCCGGTTCCGATGCGGTGTTGGCGCGCATGCGCCGCGGCTACCGGCTGGACGAGTACATGGAGCGGATCAACCAGCTCCGCAAACGGCGGCCGGAGGTAGCCGTCACCACGGACATGATCGTCGGGTTTCCGGGGGAGACCGAGGCGGAGTTCGAGGAGACGTTGTCCAGGGTCCGGGAGATCGGGTACGACGACATGTTCATCTTTACCTATTCACCGCGGCCCCGCACGGTGGCGGCGAAGGTCTATCACGACAACGTCCCGGACGAGGTCAAGGGCGATCGTTGCCGGAGACTGCAGGAGTTGCAGAAGATGATTTCCCTCCGGAAGAACCGGAGCCTGATCGGAACGGAGCTGGAGGTCCTGGTGGAAGGGCCGTCCAGGCTGGGCGGGGATCAGCTCATGGGCCGGACCCGGACCAACCGGATCGTCAATTTCACGCCTGACGAAGCCACTGTGCCGGCGGAGATGGCTCGGGTACGCGTGGTGGACGCCACGCCCAATTCACTGGTCGGCAAGGCCGTCGAAGCAAGGGAGATCATGCAATGAAGGGTCCTGACGCAATCGAAATGACCGTGGCCGGCCTGACGCTCGATCAGGTTACCCGGACGCCGATCGTGGTTCTGAAAGACTCCGAGAACAAGTTGCAGCTACCCATCTGGATCGGGCTGCTCGAGGCCACGGCCATGGCCACCGAGCTGGAAGGCATCACGATGGCGCGCCCCATGACTCATGACCTGTTCAAGAACGTGCTTGCGGAGTTGGGCGGCACGGTCAAGAGAGTGGCCATCACCGAACTGAAGGAAAACACCTACTACGCGGTCATCACGCTGACGGTGGGGGACCGCGAGGTGACCATGGACTCGCGTCCCAGCGATGCCATCGCCATGGCGCTCCGAAGCAAGACCCCCATCTACGTCGCCAAGAAAGTGCTGGAGCAGTCGAGTGTGCTGCAGCAGACCGAAGAGGGGAAGGACCCCGACTTCGCCAACGTGTCCAAGGAAAAGTGGGGCGAGATCCTGGACAGGATGTCGCCCGACGACTTCAAGTACAAAATGTAAGAAAGACCCGGAGTTACTTCGCGTATGGCGGCGGAAAGAAAGCGGATTCTGCGAAAAGAGATTCGCCAACCAGACCGGTTCATGGTGCTGACCGGCCGCGTGATCGAGTGGATCAAGGCCTACAGGACGCCGTTGATCGCCTCGGGAGTGGCCGTGGTGGTGGTTGCGGGCGGGGTCCTGGGCTGGCAGTACTACCGAGGCTACCAACGGGGCTTGGCGTTCCAGGACTACAACAGCGGGCGTCTGGAGTATCAGGAGGGCCGGTACGAGGCTGCTCTGGAGTCTTTCCGAAGCCTCAAGGCCCGGAACGAAGCGCCGTATGATGCCATCGCAGACCTTTACATCGCCAACAGCTATATCGCGTTGAATCAACCCGCGAAGGCCGTTGAGACACTCGGCGACCACGTCCCGGGAGATGGAGAGGGTCTTCTGGACCAGGTGACGCTCGTCGCCCTCGGTCTGGCCCAGGAAATGAACGGTTCGTGCGAAGAGGCCGTGCAGTCCCTGAGCCGAGCTCTCGATCACCAGGGACCGCTGCGGCAAGAAGCGATGCTGGGCAAGGCGCGCTGCAACACCCGCCTCGGCAACACGCAAGATGCCGTGGACAGTTACAAGGCATACCTCAAGGAATTTCCCGAAGGCGAGACCGTCGAGATCGCCTTGCGGATACAGCGGTTGGAAGCCGAATCCGGCAAACCGCCGGAACCGGCCACGCCGTAGCAAGGCTCGCTGTCGCACTTCGACAGCGACAAGGGACCCTGCGTGTCCTGGCGCAATGAACCCGGCAAGCCGCCAGAGACCATGCGGAACAGCACACCGGAAACCCCCATCCTGAACGGTTCAGGACGGCATGCGCGCCGTCCATGCAGCACCATTCAAGCCGCGCGTCACATTTGAAGCCGGTCACCGTCTGTCGGGCCGGGATACGCAGCGCCGCCACCGCGACTATCCTTGGCAGGTCCGGCTTCACCGACCTGCCAATCCGGCCGGCAGCCCTCGACAACGCCCAGGCCCGAAACGTCTGATAATACATATTATGTCAACTTTCACGTCGGCGTCATGCGCCGACGTGAAAGCTGACATAACATGCTGCCACGGCTCGTTGTCGTGCCTTGCCCGACGACGGAAATCCTGCCCATCCCTGCCCCACGGTTGATTCGGGCACACCGCACCAAGCAGGTCCGGCTTCACCGACCACATCCAATCTCGCCGAGCTGCGGGGATCTGTGATGTGGAAGCTCACTATGGTGCCACGGCTCGTTGTCGTGCCTTGCCCGACGACGGAAATCCTGCCCATCCCTGCCCTCGGTTGATTCGGGCACACCGCACCAAGCAGGTCCGGCTTCACCGACCACACCCAATCTCGCCGAGCTGCGGGGATCTGTGATGTGGAAGCTCACTATGGTGCCACGGCTCGTTGTCGTGCCTTGCCGACGACGGAAATCCTGCCCATCCCTGCCCCACGGTTGATTCGGGCACACCGCACCAAGCAGGTCCGGCTTCACCGACCACACCCAATCTCGCCGAGCTGCGGGGATCTGTGATGTGGAAGCTCACTATGGTGCCACGGCTCGTTGTCGTGCCTTGCCCGACGACAGAAATCCTGCCCAGACCTGCCCACGGTTGATGGCAGCTCTGGCTTCGCCGACCACACCCAATCTCGCCGAACTGCGGGGAAATCCTGCCCATGGTTGATTCTGGAACACCACAGGTCCGACTTTGCCGACCACACCAAATCTGGCGGATCTGCGGTGGGGAAGCTCACATGAGATGATCGTGGGGAGCCGTGTCGTTTCGGCTCGGATGCTCTACCTGCGGCCCCCACCCTGGACCGGGAACAAGCGCTGGTAGTCGGGCGCAGGCGGCGTCTTCCAGCGGCTGGGTGTTCAGGTCGCTGCAGGTGCTGAATGCGGACCGCTCGGATCACTGGCAGGCGCCGTTTCCGGAACGTGTGTGCGGAGCGGGTTGAAGCTGGAGACGGTAGTTGCGGGTGTTCTCCCGGTCGGGATGGTGCGTCGGCATTCTGGTTGCTTCGGCATGAGCGGCACGGGTTGTCTTCCCGGAGAGTTCGTTCGGCTCAACAGGTCTTCCGTCAGGCGGGCGACCAGCCGACGGCGAAAAGACCCGCAGATGATCCACGGTCTGTTCGGGATACTCGACTAACGACTAACGTTCTACCGGCAGGCCCGCCTCGTTCCACGCGAGCAGGCCGCCGGCCAGATTGGCGACGTCCGTGAAACCGGACCTGCCGAGGATGGCTGCGGCGGTGGCGCTGCGCATGCCGGCCCGGCAGACGGTGACCACCGGGCCAGCCTTGTGCGCGTCGATGTCGCCCAGACGGTTCATCAACTCCCGGAGCGGGATCAGGATGCTGCCGGGCAGATGGCCCAGCTCACCGGAATACTCGGCGGGCTCACGCACGTCCACCAGCAACGGACGGGTTTCCGAGGCCACCATGCGATGAAGCGCCTCGACGTCGATCTCCCGGACCTTCCTGAGCTCGCTCCAATCCGGAAAGCTGATTTCCGCGCTGCCGAGGGCGGACTGATTGGGCTGGAGGACCTCCTGGATGTTCTGGGGCGGTGAAAGCTGGAGGTTGCCCATGAGGTCGATGTATTCCTGCCGGGTGCGGTTGGCCAGGCGCGGGTTGCCTTGCCTTTCCCCGCCGATGGTGGAAGTGGCGTTGCCGCGGTAGTCGTGGCCCGGGTGGACGACGGTATCGTCCGGCAGCGTGAAGATCTTTCGGGTGATGGAGTCGAATTGAGCGCCGGCGTCTCCCCCGGCGAAGTCGGTGCGTCCGGAGCCGCCGATGAAGAGGGTGTCGCCGGTGAGGATATGATCCTCTACAAGCAAGCTCATGCCGTCGGGGGTGTGGCCGGGCGTATGCAGGATACGCACCGCGAGATCGCCGACGCCGACCTCTTCGCCGTCCTCCAGATGGACGTCCACGGCCGGGCTCGGCGCCCATTTCTGCATGGCGAAGCGCGACCCGACCAGGAACCGCAGTTGCGGGCACCCGCTCAGGTGATCGGCGTGGGTGTGGGTGTCGATGACCAGGTCCAGCTCGAGGCGGTGGTAGGCGAGCACCGCGATATAGCGGTCCACGTGGGCATAGAGGGGGTCTACCAGGATCGCGTGTCCCCTGCCCTCGTCGGCCAGCAGATACGTCTTGCAGCTTCCACCGTTGAGCTCGCGCAGGATCATCGCCCTCTCATCGGGGTGGCATCAGAAATAACGCCAGAGCCACCATTTCTCGAACAAGACCTTGCTCCAGTAGATGGTTCGGGAAGGACCCCATGAGCGTGAGTCGGTGTCGCCGAAGGGCGGCCATCCCTGGGGGTAGGTCGTGCGGTTGGCGGCGGCGCGTCCCGCGCCGCAGGAGAGCAGTCATATGGTGTGGAGATGCAGGGTTGACAGCTCTCCTTCCCCGGTGATCTCCGCCACCAGATTGTCCGCCACCACGTCGGCCTCCTGGTGCGCCACGCCGCCGGCCTTGGAGGCCGGCATGTCGGCGCAGTCGCCGATGGCGTAGACATTGTCCCACTTGGTCTCCAGGGTATCGTAGTCCACCCGGATGCCGGTTTCTCTCTCCGCCAGGCCGCAGTCGTAGAGCACCCTGGCGGGACGATGCGGCGGCACCATGAACAACAGGTCGTAGGACAGCTCGTAGCCGTAGAGGCCCTTCACGGTCTTCTTCTCCGCGTCGATGGACTGCGCGATGAAATCGTAGTGTATGGTCACGTGACGCTTCTTGCTCTGGGCGTCCATCCACACCGAGGGCGTGTGCTCCTCGCCGGCCGGCTCGGGCTCCCGGGTGAAGTACCGGAGATCCACCAGGTCGCGGATGTTGCGTTCCTTGAAGTAACTGTCGAGCATCCACTGGGCTTCATAGGGGGCCGGCGGACAACGGTACGGACCCAGCGGGACTCCCACCAGCACCCGTCCCTCGCGAAAATTGTCGAGGGTGGTCTTGAGACTGAGGGCCGCATCCATTTCCCAGGGATGCTGCGCCCCCTCGGTGAAACCGGGAAGCAGGTCGGGCCTGACTTCGAGACCCAGGGACACGATCAGATAGTCATAGGGGATGGCGGTGCTTTCGAGGACCACCTGCTGGCGGCCGGGATCGATCCCCAGGATCTCCGCCTGGAGGACCCGGATGTTGCGTTTCTCCAGCCGCTTGAGCTTCCGCGTGATATCTTCGGGGCGGCGCTGCCCCACCATCAGGAAAAGGAAAGCAGGCATGAAGATGTGATCGGCCCGGCGGTCGATGAGCGTTATGTCGTGATCCGCACCGAGGGCGCGGCCGAGCTTGGTGGCTGCGACGATTCCGCCGCTGCCTCCCCCGAGCACGAGGATCTGCTTGCGTCCGTTGTGGTAGTGCATCTCCGGTCCTGTTGAGCCGCGGGAACTCGTGGCCGTCAGGAGGCCTTTTGCTGCCGCCGTCTGGCGCGAAGAGCGAGGCCCCTCAGGCTACGCATGCGCCGGTCCCGCCACAAGCGCTGTTCCTGCCGCCCTTCCTCGGTCAGTTCGGACTCGAACCGCGAAGTGCCGCGGATCAAGAGCAACACCAGAAAATCGGAACAAGTCTTGACCTGTTCCGCAACCCACGTGAAGAGTCCGCCGGACATGAGACGAGACGCTAGCGAAGGAAGGTGTCTTCCTGGGCAAGCTGGACCGCGGCCTGGTCGAAAGCGGTCTCGTTCGGCTCTCCGTCGCCCAATATGCCGATCTGGGTCAGGAACTGTCCGATCTGGACGTGGTCCCGAGGATTCACCGGGGAATAAGGCCGGGCCGGGTCGCCGATATCGACGCCGAAGTGCTTCAGGGCGGATTTCATGATCGGCGGCAGTCCGTAGGCGCCCCACTTTCCCGGAAAGAGCGTGAAGCAACGCTGCCAGTAACGCGCTCTGTCGATGTCGCCTTCCCGGAACGCCCGGACCACTCGCGCACCGATACGGGTGCCGGGGGGCGGCATGGTGGCGCCGGCGCCGCCCATCATGAGAGTCGTCAGCAACGGCTGCATGGTGGTGAAGTAGTTGGCTTTCCCGGCGAGCTGGATCTGCTCGATGAGGCGCGTAATCTTGGTAATGTCACGCGAGCTCTCCTTGAAGTAGTCCACCTGGTTCAGCTCGCTCAACCGTACGAAGGCGTCCAGCGGGGGATCGGCGCCCGGACCGGGGTTGTGATAGGCGACGATGGGCAACGGGCTGACCGACGCAACTTCCGTGAAGAACTGTATCAGGTCCGCGATGGTGGGCTGGCCGCCCCACGGACGGATGGGCATCAGCACCTGGATGAGGTCGCCCCCCACCGCCGCGGCATGCTCCGCCAGGTCCAGGACGGCGTCGATGGAATGGCTCGACGCCCCGAGAATGACGGGCACGCGCTTGTTGACGATCTCGGTGGCGCGCCGCATGACCTCCTTGCGGTCCCGGAGGGAAAGCACCGTGTATTCGGACGCTTCGACCGCGGCCACGGAGATGGCGTCGCAATCGGCCGCGAGAAATTCGATCTCCCGCGCCAAGGCGTCGTAATCTACCTTTCCGTCATCCGTGAACGGGGTCAGGGCCGCTCCGATGATTCCTCTGATGGGGCTCGCCAGCATCCATCACCTCCCCGTGTTCCTGGGACAGGACACCCCGCTAGACCTCCGCGACGATTCTGGCATGGGCCGCGTCACTCCCCTGCACCTTGAGGGGCAACGCCATGATGCGGCTTTTCCGCCCGGCGATGGCCGCAAGATTGGTCACGTTCTCCGCGATCAGGACGTCGTTTCCCAGCAGCGTCCGGTGCACCGGAAAGTCGAACCCCTTGGGCCGCAACGGGGTCGGCAGGTCCACCGTGATGCAGTCGATGCCGAACAGCTTCACCCCGTGCTCGACGATCCATTCCGCCGCGTCGACGGATAGATAGGGATGCATGTTGTACGCTTCGCTTTCGAATTTTTCGTCCCATCCGGTGTGCAGCATGAGAATGTCGCCCCGCTCGACGGCCACTCCCGAGCCTTCGAGATCCGCCGCGGTGACCTCCTCGCCTCCGCCTTTCTCCACCGAGATGACCGCACCGGGCCCGACGAACGCGTCGAGGGACAGCTCCTCGATGGATTTACCGTCGGGGACGATGTGGACGGGCGCATCCACATGGGTCCCGGCATGACACGGCAGGTTGATCTCGGTAACGTTGAGCGGATGGCCCTTGCCGAGGTCGAAGAAGCGCTGCACGTGCACGTCCGGGAGCACCGGGATCTTGGGCATGCCGTCGTAGATGAGCCGTGAGAGATCGATCATGGACATGTTCGTGTTCCTGAAAGGCGTGAAACGTTCGACCCGGAATCAGACGGAGCCGTTGCGCCAACCGGCGTAAACCGGGTCCTTGTCGACAAAGGCTCTCTTGATGCCGTCGAACGCCAGCCAGAACTGGTCCAGGGTCTTGTGTATCGACTGGCGCACCAGTTCCTGTTGCTGATCGGTGACGGCGTATTTCCGTACCGCCTCGGGACCGACCTTCATGTGCTCTTCGTCCACCCCCATGTGGAGGGTCCAGTAGCGGATGTCATCGCTTTCCCGGTCGAAGCCGTAGTGCGTCGTCAATCCGGTGACGATGCGGCTCATGCGCTCGCTGGCGGTCCCTTCCAGGCAGAAACCCTGACAGGCGTACAGTTCCAGCCATGAGCGCTGGTACATGAGCAGCTCGCGCCAGTCGAGAAACGCGGAGGTTTCCGGTAGCGGCGAAACCGAGTCCAGCTCCTCCTTGGAGCCGTAACCGCAGGACGTGGCGAAGCGAATGAAGAGGCCGCGGTGGCTGTCGGTGCCGGAGATCTCTCCGGTTCCCTCCTCCACCACGTTCTCGATCCACATCCGCTCCAGCTCGGGGTCGTCCGGGCAGCGGCCGAGCATGGCCGCAATGGGCTTGGGGAAGGGCTTGGGGAAGAAGAGATAGAACTGGCCCACGAAACCCTTGAGGGCCTCTCGATCAAGCTCTCCCCTCTCGATCATCCCGATCAACGGGTTGTCCTTGGAGTGCTTGGCGCGCACCGTTTCCTGTATCTCCTGAACAAAGGCATCGCCGGAAAGTGCCATCGAATCTGCTCCCTGAATCACGTGGAATTTCGTTGAAGGCGATTGCTGCCGGTGCGACGCCCCGCAGTGCGCCCGATACAGGCCCCTAGTCGAGCCCGTAAAAGCGCCGGGCGTTGTCTCCCAATATGTTCTGTTTGGCTTCCTGGGAAAGATCGCCGCGCTCCCATATCAGCGAACCGGATTCCGGCCAGCTCATGTCCCAATGGGGATAGTCCGAAGCGTACATGATGGTCTCGGAACCGATCTCCCCCACTACGTACCCGATGGTCTTCTCATCGGGCTCGCAGCCGTAGAACACCTTGCTGCCGGTGATGTAGCGGCTGGGCTCCTGCTTGCACTCGGGGGCTTCCACGGCGCCGCGTTTCTCCCACTCCTCGTCCATCCGGTCCGACCAGTAGGGGATCCAGCCGCAGCCGATCTCGAGAAACCCGAGTTTCAGGTCCGGGAACATCTCGGGAATGCCGCCGAAGATCATCCCCGTGAGCTGCCGCAGCACCGGGAACGGATGGCCGGTGGTGTGGATGGAGATGAACTGGTCGAAGATTTCGCTGCCGGGCTCGTCCCCGCCGAAGGCGTGGATCGCGAGCGGGGCGCCGATCTTTTGCGCCTCCTCGTAGAGCGGATGGTACTCGGGCGAGCCGAAGTTCTTGCCGTGGCCCTGGGCCGCCAGCATGCCTCCCACCAGTCCCAGTTCGGTGACCGCGTGACGCAACTCCTCCGCCGCGGCCGCCGGGGCGTTGACCGGGAGATTCGCCACCGCCTTGAGGCGCGGCGAGGCCTTGCAGTAGTCGGCGATGAACTCGTTGTAGGCGCGGCACAACTGCGTCTGGTAAAGGGGCTCGCGAATGCGTCCGATGCCCAGCCCGCTGGTCGGGTACATGACCGCGGCGTGGATTTCCTGGGTGTCCATGGCCGCCAGGCGTTCCTCGTGCTTGATGCCCGCGTGCCCGAGGGTGCCGCCGAGGTTACGGTCGTAGGTTTCCCGCGGAATGAACGGCGGACGTCGATTCCGAAAGGCTTCTCCCAGGAAAGGCTTGACGAGATCGTCGTTGTCCCGCGCGTGGGCGTCCGCGTCGATCACCTTGACAGCCGGGTCGATTTTTCCCATTTTCTTCTCCCTTGATGGAATTTACCGGCACCCGGCAAAACTACCACCTTCGGTGCCGAATGCAAATCGAACCCGCCCGTGCCCGCATCGCGCTGCCGGCCGATACAGACTCCTAGGCGTCGAGGGTGCGGTCCGGGATGGTGATCACCGGCTCCACCGCGCGCAGTTCCTCCAGGGGGATGTGGCAGGCGATGGAGTGTCCTTCGGTGTCGAGTCGCACCGGCGGCGGTTCGTCGTCGCAGATGCTGCCGACCTTTCGCTGGCATCGCGTCGAGAACGGGCATCCCTTGGGCGGGTCCAGCGGACTCGGCAGGTTCCCTTCCAGCACGATTCGGCGCTTCTCCACCTCCGGGTCGGCGATGGGCACGGCCGAGAGCAGCGCCTCGGTATAGGGATGATAGGGCGGTGCGAAGACTTCTTCGGTGGTGCCCCGTTCCATGATCTGCCCCAGATACATGACCACCACGCGGTCGGATAGATAGCGCACCGCGGACAGATCGTGGCTGATGAACAGCAGCGTGGTGCGATGCTCGCGCTGGATATCCATCAGCAGCTCCGTCACCGCGGCGGCGACGGACACGTCCAGCGCCGAGATGGGCTCGTCCGCAATCACGGTCTTGGGGTTGCCGGCAAAGGCCCGGGCAATGCCGACCCGCTGTTTCTGCCCGCCGGAGAGCTGGCGCGGCTTGCGGGCGGCAAAGGCGCGCGGCAGCTTCACCGTGTCCAGCAGCCGGTAGACCCGCTCCGGGATCCTGGCGGGGTCGGACTCGATGCCGAAGCGCTTGATGACCCGCCCGATCTGATAGCCGACGGAGTGGGACGGATTCAGCGTGTCGTTGGGGTTCTGGAACACCATCTGCAGCGACGCGAGCTGCTCCGGGGTACGCTTCTGGACCTCGATGCTGCCGAGATCGGTGCCGTCCAGCCGCACTTCCCCGTCCGTGGCGGTCTCGAGCCCCATCAGGACCTTGGCGAAGGTGGATTTGCCGCAGCCCGACTCGCCGACGATGGCCACCGTCTCCCCTTCCCCGGCGTCGAAGCTGATGCTTTCGTTGGCCTTGACCTGGCGCACGGATTCGCCGGAGATGAGCGCCGCCAGCGAGCTCTCCTTGACGTCGTAGTACTTGCGCATGTTGTCGACTTCAAGGACCGTGTCGCCCACCTCGACGGGTTCGCGGGTGGTCTCGTCGGGTACGACCGCGTCGGGGTCGATCTCGTTCCAGCGCAGACAACGCACCCGGTGCGCCGGATCGTCATCGGTGTGCACGTCCTCCATCGGGATGTGGCCGTGGTCGCAACGTCCGGCCTCGAAGGAGTCGCAACGGGGTCCGAAATAGCAACCCTTGGGGCGCTGGTGCGGCAACGGAAGCTGTCCCTTGATGGCCTTGAGCGGGCGCGCGTTCTTGTCGGCGTGGGGCAGCGGAATGCAGCCGAACAGACCGTGCGTGTACGGGTGCCTGGGCCAGGAGAAGATGGAATCGATATGGCCTTCCTCAACCACCTCGCCCGAGTACATCACGCAGATCCGGTCGCAGACCTCGAGCATCAACCCCAGGTTGTGGGAGATGTAGAGCAGCGACGCGCCGGATTCCTTGCTCAACTCGGCGATCAGTTCCACGATCCCGGCCTCCACCGTGACATCCAGGGCCGTGGTGGGCTCGTCCAGCAGCAACAGCGCCGGTCTCGACAGAAGCGCCATGGCGATCACCACCCGCTGCTGCTGGCCGCCGGACACCTGGTGCGGGTAGGAGTCCATCAGGCGTTTCGGGTCCGGGATGTTCACTGCCGCCAGCATGTCGAAGGAGCGCTGGAATGCCTCTTCCTCGCTCACGCCCTCGTGGATCATGGGCACTTCCGTGAGCTGGGCGGCGATGGTCAGGCTCGGATTGAGCGCGGCCATGGGCTCCTGATAGATCATGGAGATGTCCCTGCCCCGGACCTGCCGGATCTCCTCCTCGGTCAACTCGGACATGTCCCGGCCCTGGAACCGGATGGCGCCGCCGACGATGCCGCCGTTCTTGCCCATGTAACGCATGATGCCGTTGGCCACCGTGGACTTGCCGCAGCCGGACTCGCCCACCAGACCGACGGATTCACCCTTCCGGATGGTGAGATCGAAGTCCAAGACCGCGGGAACTTCCCCGGCTCGGGTGTAGTAGCTGAGCCGGAGACCGGAGATATCGAGGACCGGCGCCTCGTCGTTGTATTCTGCCATGAGTGTCTCCTGACCCGGCATAGCCGGAACTCGATTTCCGTCATTCCCGCGAAAGCGGGAATCCGGAAGGCACGAACGATTCTTCGTCATCTTGCACGAGATTTCACCGATAAGGCCCTAATCCCTCAGCGCCACTTCGCGCAGTCCGTCGGCCAGCAGGTTGAAGCCCAGCACCAGCAGGGAAACCGCGCACGCGGGCAGGATCGCCATGTAAGGGAAACCGCCCGTCACGAAGGCGCGGGTCTCGGTGATCATCCCGCCCCAGTCGGGGTCCGGCGGCGGCAGGCCAAGGCCCAGGAATCCCAGCGCCCCGATGGTGATGGTCGTGTAGCCCATGCGCAGGCAGAAATCGACGATCAGCGGGCTGCGGGCGTTGGGCAGGATCTCCACCAGCATGATGTACCAGGGCCCCTCGCCGCGGGTCTGTGACGCGGCGATGTAGTCACGGGTGGCGATGTCCATGGTCACGCCGCGGACGATGCGCATGATGCCCGGCGAGGACGCGAATACGACCGCGAAGACGATGTTCAACCCCGAAGCGCCGACCTTGGCGATGATCAGCACGTACAGGACCATGATCGGAAACGAAAGGATCACGTTGGCGACGAACGAGATGATCTCGTCCAGATAGCCGCGGAAGTAGCCCGCGGCCAGACCCATGACGATGCCGACGATGTACGCGAAAATGGTCGCCACGGTAGCATAGAACAGGACCCGCTGCCCCCCCCAGATGATTCGCGAAAGGATATCGCGGCCCAGGTGGTCGGTGCCGAGCAGGAACAGGCCGCCGTCCGGGGCCGCGGTACCCGGGAAGGCGAAGGGAAGCATCGTTGCGTTGGGGTCGTAGGGCGCCACGAGCGGTGCGAAGATCGCCAGCAACACGAAGAAGACCACGATCAATGCGCCCACCATGCCCACGGGGCTCTCCCGCAGGAGCGCCACTGCCTTGACCGCGTTCACGATGGTCGAATCCGGCCTTATGAGAGGTGCGTCTGTAGTATCCGTAGCCATTTGTGCTTCCTCACTTGAACCGGATTCTCGGATTCAGGTACGTGTACCCGACATCGCCGATGGTCTGGGTGAACACGGCCACGAACACCGCCGCCGTGCCGCAGGCCTCGATCACGAAGATGTCCCGGCGCAGCGCCGCCTCCAGCAGCAGCGCGCCGAACCCCTTGTAGCCGAAGGCGAACTCCGTCACCACCACTCCCGACAATAGCCAGTTGATCTGCAGCATGATCACGGTGAACGGAGCGATCAGCGCGTTCCGGAGCGCGTGCTTCATGATGATGTGCCGGTAGGGCAGCCCCTTGAGCATGGCGGTGCGTATGTAGTGGTTGGTCATCACCTCCGCCATGGAGGCCCGCGTCATCCGCGCCACGTAGCCGAAGCCGTACAGGGTCAGCACCATCACCGGAAGGATCAACTCGACGACGTTGAACCCTCCTGTCATGGAGGAGGTGCCGGGCAGCCAGCCGAGCCCGAACACGAACACCCAGGCGAGCAGCACCGCGCTGGCATATTCGGGAATGGAGGTGGTGGTGATGGAGAAGACCGAGATCACCCGGTCCTGGACGGAGCCCTCCTTCATGCCCGCCAGCACCCCCAGCGTCAGGGCGATGACGACCATGACGACGAAGGTGACGCCGGCGAGGATACCGGTATTGCCCAGCCGGTCCCAGAAGATCTCGTTCACCGGCCGCTTGTAGATGATGGAGTCGCCGAGATCGCCGGACAGCACCCGGCCGATCCAGTCGACGTAACGGACCAGGAGCGGTCGGTCATAGCCGTTCTGGGTGATCCAGGCGTCGAGTTGCTGGTCCTGAGCATAGGGTCCCAGGACGCTGCGCGCAACGAGCCGGGGATCCCCCTCGTTCACGAGGAAAAGAAGCAGCGCCACCACCAGCATGATGAGGATCATCATGCCGATGCGCCGCAGAATCAGTTGTGGCATGTCAGTCTCCCGTGCTCAGTCCCTGGAGTCGGCCCGTGGCGAGACACGAGCACGGGAGTCCGGAGGCTCCCGTGCTCGTGCCCATCCGATCAACCTTCCAGCCACACGTTCTGATACTGGTGGTACAGCGTCGGATGGGTCCGGAACCCCTTGACCCGCTTGGTGGCCGCCTTGAAGACCGAGCGCCAGAAGGGCTGCGGAATGATGGCGTCGTCCTGAAGGATCTTCTCGCAGACGACCATCTTCTTCTTGCGCTCGTTGACGTCGAGGGTCGCCTCGGCCTCGTCGAGAGCGGCGTCGAACTTGGGGTTGTTGTAGGCGGTCTCGTTCCAGGGCACGCCGGATCGGTAGCCCAGACCCAGCACCATGGTACCGAGCGGACGGTGCGTCCAGGCGGTGTAGCCAAAGGGCGCCTTGTCCCAGACCTCCCAGTACTGGTTTGCCGGCATCTTGTTGATGTTCAGGGTGATGCCGGCGGGAGCGAGCTGGTTCTTGAAGATGGCGCAGGCGTCGGTCATCCACGGGCCTTCGGTATCGCCGTTGGCGATCTCCACGGTCAGGCCGTTCTTGTAGCCGGCTTCGGCCAGCAGCTTCTTGGCCTTCTCGATGTCCCGCTTGAGCGGCGGCAGGGCCGCGTATTCCGGATGGATCGTACAGACGTGATGGTTCTCGCCGATCTGGCCAAGACCCTTGAACGCCTTGTCCAGGATCTCCTTGTGGTCCATGCAGGCGGCGATGGCCTGGCGGACCTTGAGGTTGTCGAAGGGTTTCTCGATGACGCGGAAACGCATGACTGCGGTCTGCGCCGTGTCCGCTTCGTGAAGGTCCACGAAGGGCAGACGCTTGACGGTGTCGATGGCGTTGTTGGGCAGGCGGAAGACCATGTCCACCTGCTGCGATGCGAGGGCCGCGATCCAGGCATTGGTGTCCTCACCGTGGTCGAAATAGTGGATCTCGTCCAGGTAGAACGGTCCGGCCCACCACTCCCGCGCTTTCTTGAGAATCGCCCTCTCGCCCACCGCGAACGCCTCCAGCTTCATCGGACCGGTGCCGATGGGGTTCTTGGAAAAGTCGGCGTCGTAGTCCTTGCCGAAGCCTCGGTGCATGATGGCGGTGGGATAGTTGTAGAAGTTCTCCGGCATGGCCAGGGCGGCCTTCTTGAGGTTGAACCGGATGGTGTGGTCGTCGATGACCTCGACGGCGTTGGCAACGCCGCGCTTCTTGCCGTCGGCGCCTTCCTCGACCATGGCGCTGAAGAGGCCGAGGTTCGAGGAGCCGGTTTTCGGGTCGAGCCAGCGATTGACCGTGTGGGCTACGTCCGCGGAAGTGAACTTGTCGCCGTTGGACCAGGTCACGTCGTCCCGCAGATGGAACACCCAGGTCTTGAGGTCGTCGGACGCCTCCCATTTCCTGGCGAGATAGGGAACCGTCACGTTGTCGGACCTGGTCCGGGTCATATACTCCACCATGAACCGGGTGACGTTGGATTTCTCGGTCCAGTCGAAGGTCGCCGGATCGGTCACCTGCTGGATCCGCATGGAGACTCTGAGGGTCCCGCCGGGTTTCGGGGTCGCCGCGGCCGCGGACGGCGCCAAGGCGCCGCCGATGAGCCTGTCGGCGGTGGCATAGGCCACGCCCGCGGTCATGCCCAGGAGCGCCGCCTGTCGCAGAAAGTCGCGCCGGTGGATCTTTCTGGTACGGAGTTGGTCGCACAGCTCCGGCAGATAGCTGTGCGTGTCCGCGCCCAGCGCGCGCTCCGACGGCAGGGTGTAGCGTCGCGCGTCTCGGTTCAGAATCTTCCTGTCACGCATGAGAGTACCCTCCTTTTGAATCGACTGTCGGGCGAGTCGCCGCGCGGACGGCACACAGTGACGGGGGGTGGGCTGTCTGCCCGATTTCCCGTCGCCCGACAGACCACTTCGCATGAAAAACCTTGATCCGATTCCACCCTATTCCACCTACGGTATGGAATGCAAGCCGATTTTGGTATGGAATGCAAGCCGATTTTCTGCGATTCTGACTCCATGGAGACACCCGTCAGCCAGCGCGCGCTGCGAATCATCGGACAGGCGACACCCTCGGTGGAGGGCGCGGCAAAGGTTACCGCGGAGGCGCACTACCTCGAGGACCTCCAGGAGCCGGGCATGCTGTACGGCAGGATCTGCCGCAGTCCCCTTCCCCACGCCCGGATTCGCGGCATCGACACCTCCCGGGCGGAGCGGCTGCCGGGGGTGGTCGCGGTGATCACCGCACAGGACATGCCCGACATCAGGTTCAGCTTCGTTCCGGAGTTCGCGGACAAGACGCCGCTGTGCGCGCCGGACCGCACGGTGCGCTACGCCGGCGACGAGGTGGCGGCCGTGGCAGCGGTGGACGAGCGCACGGCGGAGGAGGCCATACGCCTCATCGAGGTGGACTACGAGCCCCTGGAGCCGGTGCTGGACGTGGATGCCGCACTGTCGCCGGATTCTCCCCGGGTCCACGACGAGGGAAACGTCGCCTACGAACTGCACAAGATGGAAGGCGACGTCGAGGCGGCGTTCAGGGGCTGCGATGCGGTGCTGGAGGAGGAATTCCGGACCACGCGCCAGTCCCACGCGGTGATGGAGACTCGCGGCTGCATCGCCCGGTACGGCGCCACCGGCCAGCTCACCGTGTGGCACCAGACCCAGGCGCCCCACACCCTGCGCGACGAGATCGCCCGTTCCCTGGGCATCCCCCAGCGGCGGGTGCGCGTGATCCAGCCCGAAACCGGCGGCGGCTTCGGCTCCCGGCTGGTGATGAATGTCATGGTGCCCATCGCCGCGATCCTGTCCCGCAAGTCCGGCGGCCGGCCGGTGCGCATCGTCAACACCCGGGACGAGGAGTTCCGCTGCGCCGGCGCGCGCTACGCCTACCGCTTCAGGCTCAGGCTGGGCTGCACCCGGGACGGGATCATCCGCGCCAAGAGCCTGGAAGTCGTCGGCGACAACGGCGCCTACAACGACAAGGGCATCTCCACCATCAACTTCATCACCCTGTCCTTCTTCTCGAGCTACGACCGCCATCACCCGGCCGCTTCCGTGGACGCGCGGCTGCTCTACACCAACAAGCCGCCCGGCGGCGCCTTCCGAGGCTTCGGGCACGCCGAGGAGACCTTCGCCTTCGAGTCCCTCCTGGACACCATGGCGGAGCGGCTCGGGGTCGACCCGGTGGCGATACGGACCGAGAACCTGGGGCGTCCGAGCGAGCGCGCCTGCGTGGAGCGCGCGGCCGAGGCGCTGCGGCCGGGCCGGAGAACCGCCGGGAGCAGCGCGGGCCGGACGCGCACGGGCATCGGGATGGCGGTCCTGTCCGAGACCGGCGCCGGCCTGCGCTACTACCGGCAGAACTCCACCGAGGCCATGGTCAAGGTGGACCGGGACGGCACCGTGGGCATCATCGCCACCATCGCCGACACCGGCACCGGCACCCGCACCGTCATGGCCCAGATCGCGGCCGAGCAGCTCGGCGTGTCGGTGGACCGCATCCGTCTCTTCCACAACGACACCGACGTGATCCCCTTCGACCTCGGTACCTGGGCCAGCCGCACCAGCTACGTGTGCGGCAACGCCGTGGCCGCAGCCGCGGCCGACGCGCGCCGCCGGTTGGCGGAAGTTGCCGCCGGTATGCTGGGCGCACCTCCCGGGACGCTGGCGTTCGGGGGCGAGCGGGTGTCGGCCACGGTGGAGCCCGGCGGCGAGGTGTCCTTCGACGAGGTGGTGCGGGAGGCCTACGACCGCCAGGGTCTGCTCATCATCGGCAAGGGCGCCTTCGTGGACCAGGAGGCCACCCGGTTCGTGCCGGGCGACTACGAGGCGGCGGCCCCGGTCATCGCCGCCTGCTGCCACGTGGCCGAAGTCCGGGTGGACACGGACACCGGGGCGGTGGAACTGCTGCGCTACGTTGCGGTCCACGACGTCGGCAAGGCCATCAACCCGCTGGGACTCCTGGGACAGATCGAGGGCGGCGTGGCCCAGGGCCTGGGCTTCGCCCTTTACGAAGACCTGGTGGTGGAGGGCGGCCAAGTGCTCAACCCGAACCTGGTGGACTACCGCCTGCCCGCCTTCTCCGCCATGCCGAAACGGCTGGACTGCGTCGTGGTGGAAGGTGACGCTTCCGAGGGCCCCTACGGCGCCAAGGGCATCGGCGAACTCCCCTTCGGCCCGGTGGCGCCCGCCATCGCCAACGCCATCCACGACGCGGTGGGGGTGCGTCCGAAGGCGCTGCCCATGACCCCCGAGCGGGTGCTCGCCGCGATTCAACAGGCGCCGACCGGAATGAGGCGATGAAACGTCCACAAGCTCGTGCTGCCGAACCCGGCGCCGAGTCCGGGATTTCGGGGTGAGCTCGATCTCAACCGGTGGGTGGATCACACTTGGCCGCTAGCGCCTTCGCGAGCTTCTCGAAGTCATTGCGGCAATCCTGTACGGCGTGGATATGACCGCCGAGCGCACCGTCCGCAGCGGTGAGGTGGAAGATCGGCTTGCGGGCCTCGTGAGCCATGGCCATCAGGCTTCGTACATCCACGCCAAGTGGTATACCAGCGTGGTCTTGCCGACCCCTCCCTTGTTGTTGAAGAAAGCGATGGTTTTCACACCGCCCTCCGGATGGTCGCCAGCACATGGGAAGGCTCGAACCTGAATTCGACCTTCGGATTTCCGTTGCGTTGCAGCAGTTCCTGCGCGCGGATGACGCCGCGCCCGAACGCGTTGACATAGCCGAGAGTCGCCAATGCCTCCGACAGGACCGGATTGCGGTAATCCGTCTGCCGCGGAAAGTTCTCCGGCGACGCCATGCCGTACAGCCCGCCGGGGTTCTGGATTTCTATGCGGTCGTCGTACCAGTAGAAGCGAACCGGCGCATTCGACTCGTAGGAGCGGTGCATGATCGCGTTCAACAGCAATTCACGAATGGCCGCCTGCGGATAATCGGTCACCGTTCGTTCCCGGAGAGCCGATTCCGCCACCGGGTGCGGCTGTGCAGGAAAAGAAACGAATGTATCCAGTTCCCTCAGGACCGTAATCAGGTCGCCGCTGAATCGCTTCTCGCCGATCGGGTCGTCGGCCATGTTGGTTCCCGCCCAGCGGACGAACTGAATCCGAGCCCCGGGCACCCAGCGCAATGGGTCCCGGGCGAACAACAGCACCCCGGCGTTCGTAGGACAGTCCGCGGCCAGGTCATGGAACCGTAGCGATGCCATCTGCTCTTCGGTGGCACGGTTGTTCTCCTCGATGACCGCTCTGTCCACGGCGGCGGGCAGATAGGTGACAAGAAACATGTCCAGGACGAGATCGTCCATTTTGCAGCCCCTGCACGGACGGAGATCGAAGGTCCGCTGCCCGGCGGTCCGCTTCTCGATCAGAATCCGCTCTTCCTGCCGACTGGCGCGGCGTCGCGATGGACCGACGCGGATCCAGACCCTGCCCTTGTATCGCACTGGCGGCAGATCGGATGGCAGGACTTCCACCACCGCCACCTCGCCTTCCGGCAACCGATACTTCCGGACGGTCATGGCCGGCAGCGGTTCGATGTTGACGTTCGACCGCAGCGCTGCGAGGTCCCGGAGCAGTGTGTCGCTGACGGTTTGACCACCGACCGTCCCGTCATCGTCTACACCGATGACAAGGCAGCCCGGCCTTCGGTGATCAGGAAAGTCGTTGGCAAAGGCGCAAATCGCCTCGCCGAACTCGTCGGTGTTCGTCTTCGAGACCTTGAGCTCCACGCAGTCGGACTCGTGATCCTCGATCAACGCACGCAATTCATCGGTCGCCGGCATGACACCCTTGAAGCGGGAAGTTCCGGCAGGATGGCATGGTGAGAAGCACGGGGCAAATCCATTTGTCCTGCCCGGAGGCACGCGACTGGCCAACCGGGTTCGCGTCGTGATAGGGATTGGTTCCAGTCGGTCAGTGCGCGGGTCGGTCAGTGCGCGGGTCCGTGACAGGGACAAGATTTGCCTGACGCCGGCACGATCGAATATACGGATGGACGATGCGTGATCTGCCCACACGATGGGGCCTGAGCCTTCCCAACCGCGGGGTGCTGTTCGGGCTCGCCACGGTGGATGACCTCTTCGCGTCCGCGGCGCTGGCGGAAGAGTCCGGCGTCTTCGAATCCGTCTGGGTGGGCGACAGCTTCATCCACAAGCCCCGCCTCGATTCCATTGTCATGCTGTCGAACCTGGCGGCGCGGACCGAGCGTGTGCGGCTGGGCACCATCTGCATGGCCACGTTTCCGCTGCGTCACCCGGTGGAGCTGGCGATCCAGTGGGCCAGCCTGGACCACGTGTCCGGCGGCCGCACCGTGCTGGGCGCCTGCATCGGCGGCGGCCACGAGCCCGAGCTCCGGGCCTTCGGACAGACTTCCAGGGAGCGGGTGCCCCGGCTGGAAGAAGGCGTGGCTTTGCTGCGCGCGCTGTGGGGCGGTGAGCGGGTCCACCATCGCGGACGCTTCTACGCCCTGGAGGACTGCGACGTCCTGCCCAAGCCGGTGCAGCGCCCATGCCCCATCTGGATCGCGGTGAATCCGCGACGACCCCTGGTTGACGGTCCTTGGGTCAAGCGAGCGCTGGAACGGGCGATACGGCTCGGGGACGGCTACATGACCGATGCGGTGGCGTCGGACGAGTTTCGCCGTCGTTGGGATTTCATGCAGGAAACCGCGGAACGGCAAGGCCGCGACCTGAGCCGCTTCGAGACCTGCATCCACGGCATGATCAACATCAACGAGGACAAGCAGGCGGCCTACGAGGAGTCGAAGCACTACTTTCGCGAATACTACACGCCGTCGTGGCCCACCGACGACGTCATCGAAATCTGGCTGGCCCACGGCCCCCCGGAGGAGTGCGCCAGGCTCCTCCGGGAGTGGTTGGATATGGGCGTCACCACGCCGGTGCTGCGCTTTACCGGACACGACCAGTTGGCGCAGATCCGCCGCTTCGTCGAGGATGTGCTTCCACTGGTCTAGGAGCCCGCGCCGCAGGAACCGGACGTCCGATATCGGGGCGGGTTTCAACCCCGCCCGAGTGCGGATCGCGCCGCCGGGCCGAGCCCGGCCGCCGGCGGAACCGCTCATCCGTATCCTGTACGGGGAGACTGTTCGATGAACCCGAATTTGCGAGATTTTCTCCGCTCGGTGCGTGAGACGGGACCCGAGAACTACGTCGAAGTGACGCAACCGCTGGACCCCTACCTGGAAATCGGCATCATCCAGCACAAGCTGGCGGCCGAAGGGCGGAACCCGGTGATCTACTGTCCCGAGATCAAGGGCAGCTCGCTGCCGCTGGTCACCAACATGTTCGGCTCCTTCGATCTTCTGGCCTGGGGGCTGGGCTGCGACCCGCGCACCATGACCCGGGTGGAGATCTACGACGTGCTGCGCGGCAAGTTGGCGCGACGGGAGGACCCGGTGTGGGTCGCCGAGGAGAAGGCGCCGGTCAAGGAAAGGAAGCTCGTCGGCGACGCCGTGGACCTGGGCATCCTGCCGATCATCCACAACTCGAAGCTGGACGCCGGGAAGTACGTCAGCGCCGGATTCATGATCGCCAGGTGGCCCGATACGGGCGTTCCCAATGCGGGCATCTACCGCCACATGGTCATGGGCCGGAACCGGCTCGGCTGCATGATCAATCCCGGCAACGACGGCGCCTACATCGCCCGGCGCTGCGCGGAGCTCGGCAAGCCCATGGAGATCGCCCTGGTGGTCGGCCACCACTCCGCGGTGTTGCAGGCGTCCCAGGGCAAGGGGGTGGTGGAGTTCGATCTCATGGGCGGCTATCTGGGGGAATCGTTGGAGGTGGTCAAGGGCGAGACCGTGGACGTGCCGGTGCCGGCCGAGGCGGAAATCGTCATCGAAGGGACCATCGATCCCACGGTCATGGCCACCGACGGCCCCTACGCCGAGTATCTGGGCTACTACGGCGTCGGCGACAAGCCTTGTTACGTCATCGACGTAACCGCCATCACCATGCGCGGGGACGCCATCTATCATCACCTGGACTCGGCTCACCTGGAGCACAATCTGGCCCCCGCCATGAGCGCCGAGATGAGCCTCTACGACCGGTTGCGGGCGCAGTTCCCCACCGTCAAGGCGGTCAACGTCATGGGCTGGCTGGGCACCTACGTGTCGTTGCAGCAGCGGGTCCCCGGCGAGGGCAAACAGGCCGGGCTGGTGGCGGTGGCCACCGACAACTACGCCAAGACCGCGGTGGTGGTGGACGACGACGTGGACATCTACAGCGAGCGGGAGGTGACCTGGGCCATCAACACCCGCATGGTGGCGGACAAGGACCTGTTGATCATGCCGGGGGTCAAGGGCGCGCATCTCGATCCGGTCTCATACAACGAGGCCCGCACCGGCCGCGGGCCCATGACCACCCACCTGGTCATCGACGCCACCCGCCCGGTGGAAAAGGAATTCGAAACGAAGATCGAGCCGGACAGGGAGTTGTGGGAAAAGATCGACCTGAAGGGGTATCTGAAACCCTGACGCGCCATTGACAAAGAAAACGGCACGCACTAGTATTCGTCGTTCTGCGCGTATCTCAAAGAGGGGTATCCTCTTCGTTGCGAATGCGTTTGTT
This sequence comes from uncultured Binatia bacterium (SeqCode), assembly GCA_965214905.1. Lineage (GTDB taxonomy): Bacteria > Desulfobacterota > Binatia > UBA9968 > JAJDTQ01 > JAJDTQ01. The sequence continues at coordinate 4,462,720 of OZ243984.1, read as the reverse complement.
GCTGGTCAGCGAGACCGGCGACCAGTTGAAGGAGGCAACCAATGCGACGCTACACACGGACGGGACTGTTGGCGATTGCGCTCGTGGGTTTCCTGGCTTGGGAGGTCGCGGCCGCGGATCTCCACAAGATCAAGGTCACCGCGGGCCGGAACAGCATCATTTCCATGCTCTATCTGGCAGGGGAAATGGCCGGAATCTTCGAGAAAAACGGCATCGACGTCGAGGTGGACGTGCGCCCCTTCGCGGGACACATGGCCGCGCTGCCGGCCAAGGAGGTGCCGTGCTCGTCATACGCCGGCACCGCCGCCATTGCCCGAATCACCAAGGGGCTCGACTTCGTCATTATCGGAGGCGGGCTCACCGTGATGCAGGAGGTCTTCGTCAAGAAGGACAGCCCGGCCAAGTCCATCGGCGACCTCCGGAACAAGAAGTTCGGCACCTGGTCCACCGGCGCCGGCGCCTTCAAGGCCACCCGGGCGGTCATCATCGACGGCCACGGCATGGACGTGCTCGACAAGAAGGACATGGACTTGAAGCAGGCCGCGGCTCCCGCGCTGCTGGCCCTGCTGGACCGGGGCGACGTGGACTCGATGTTCAACATCAGCTCGCTGACCGTCAGGGCGGCGTCGCAGCCCGACAAGTACCGGTCGGTGTTCGTGCCCAACGACTATTGGAAGTCGAAAACCGGCCAGCCCATCGTGTGGTCCGCTCCGCTGGTCTGCTGGCGGGAGTGGGTGGACGAGGACAAAAACCGCGCGAAGAACTTCGCCTCCGCGGTCATGGAATCCATGCGCTGGCTCCGGGATCCCAAGAACTTCGATCAGGCCGAGGCCGAGTTCGCCACGGTGACCGGCATCAAGAACAAGGCCGAAGCCGGCGTCTACCGGGACTGGCTGCAGAAGAACAAGGTCTTCCTGGCCAAGTGGGACAAGGAAACGGTGGACCACCAATGGAACTTCCTCGATATGGCCAAGCGGCGCGGCGTCCTGGACTTCGTTCCGGATAAGAAGAAACACGGGCTGATTCTCAACTAGTCGGCGTTACGGCGTCCGGGTCCTCGTCACGGCTTCGACCGGATCGAGGGCCCGGACTCATCCACCCCGATCTCCTCCGACTGGCTCTCCCCATGATCAAGGGCAAGCCCGGCCTCCTGCCGGGGATTCTTACGCTGTTGGCCTTCGTCCTGCTGTGGCAGATGGTATCACTGCTGTTTCTGGCGGCTTTCCTGCCGGGTCCGCAGGAGTTGCTGGAGCAGCTTGTCACGGTCTATTCGGAACCCGCCAGCTACACTGTGGTCTGGGATACGCTCCGGCGGATCATTCTGGGTCTCGGCTTTTCCATGGTCATCGGCGGCATCGCCGGGATGATCATGGGGCTCCACCGGCACGTGGAGGCATTTCTCGACGGCTGGATCATGGTGCTGCTCACGTTCCCGGCCATCTGCTGGGCGTTTCTGGGAGTGTTGTGGTTCGGTCTCTCGGACATCGGACCGGTGTTCACCACCGTGCTTATCGTCTTCCCGTTCGTGGCGCTCAACGTCTGGGAGGGAACCAAGGCCATCGACAAGGAAGTCATCGACATGGCCAAGGTCTACAAGGCAAACCGGCGCCTGATCGTCCGCAAGGTGATCGTCCCGCAACTCATGCCCTATCTCTTCTCGTCCATGCGGATCGCGCTTTCGCTGTCCTGGAAGATCGTGCTCGTGGGAGAGGCCTTCGCCGTGGGCAGCGGGGTCGGGCAGATGCTGGTCTACCATTTCCAGGACACCCGGGTCGACTTGATGCTCGCCTGGGGCGTCAGCTTCATGGTCTTCATGGTTCTGGTGGATGTATTGATATTCCGCTCCTGGGAAAGGCGCGCCTTCCGGTGGCGGCATCAGGTGGCCACCTAGTGTCATGTCCGATATGAATTGTGGGGAAGTGATTCGGTACAGGTATTCTTCATGGCATCGACGGTCGTTCAGGTAGACAGCTTGACAAAAAAATTTCCGGCTCCGGGCGGCGGCGAAGAGTTCGTGGTGCTCGACGCAGTGAGCCTCGACGTCAAGGAGGGCGAGTTCGCGAGCCTCGTGGGACCCTCCGGCTGCGGCAAATCGACGCTCCTGAACGTCATCGCGGGGATCGAGGTGGAGGACGGCGGCAGCGTCACGGTGTACCCCGCGGCCCAGTCGAACGACGGCGTTGTCCACGTAGGTTATGTTTTCCAGAGCGCCCGTCTGCTCAACTGGCTCACGGTGGACGACAATATCCGCTTTGCGCTGGAGGCCCAGGCCGTGCCGCGCGAGCAGTGGCGCGACCGCGTGAGCAAGTACCTCGATATGGTGGGCCTGGCGGGCCAGGAGCCGAACTATCCGCTGAACCTCTCGGGCGGGATGCAGCAACGGGTGGCGATTGCGCGCGCCCTGGCCATCGAGCCCGACATCCTGCTCATGGACGAGCCCTTCAGTCATCTGGACGAGATCACCGCGCGCAAGATGCGTATGGACCTGATGGACATCCTGGAAAGGGCGAAGACCACGATCCTGTTCGTTACCCACGATCTGCGGGAGGCCGTCTATCTTTCCGACGACGTGTACATGATGAGCACCAAGCCGGCGCGAATCTTCAAGCATGTGCACGTGGACATGCCGCGGCCCAGGCAACCCGAGGATCCGCGATTGTTCGACATGGAGAAGGAACTGGTGCAGGAGTTCTTCGCAGTCCTGGAGCAGTAGTCCCGATGAGCATGCGTTTCTACATGCGTGCAGCGTCCATGGTGGCGCTGGTGGCGTGCTGGTGGGTCGGGTCCCTGTTCACGCTGCCGGAGGTCCTGCCGGGGCCGGTGCGGATTCTCGAAACCATGGGACGTATCCTCGTGGAGCCCGGTCCCGAGGGTAACTCGGCCTTCTTCCACATCGGCATCACGTTGTTTCGCATCGTCATCGCGTTCGTGGTGGCGATGCTGGCGGGCATCGGTATCGGACTGGCCATGGGACTCCGCAAGACCGTGGAGTATTCTCTCATGAGCCTGATCCCGCTGTTCCTGACCATACCCACCATATTGATGGTGTTTCTGGCGGTGCTCTGGTTCGGGTTCAGCGAGACCGGGAGCCTGGTGGCGGTGATGGCGGTGGTCACGCCCTTCGTGACCGTGAACATGGCGGAAGGCACCAAGGCCATGGACAAGAGCTTGATGGACATGGCCAAGTCCTTCAAGGCCAACCGGCGTATGATGATCCGCAAGGTCTACATACCCCAGCTTATGCCTTACCTGATGTCCGCGTTCCGCTACTCCTTCGGCATGACCTGGAAGATCGTCGCCCTGGCCGAAACCTTCGGCATCAAGTTCGGCATCGGCTACATGTTCTTCTTCTGGTTCGAGAACTTCGACATGGAGCAGGTGTTGGCGTGGGTCCTGCTCTTCGTGATCCTCATGCTGATCATCGAGTACGGAATCATCGCCCGCTTCGAGCAGCGCGCCTTCGCCTGGCGCCGCACCTTCTCTACGGCCGCGCTCTAGTCCACGCCGCTACGCCTGTCTTGCAGAAGCGCTTCGGCGAGTCCTACCGGCCGTGCGCCTTGATCTCGGCCATGGAGAACGGTCCGGCTCCCATGACTTGGTGCAGTTCCCATTCGATCAGCTCGAACGTGCAGAACCCGGCCGCGGTGTAGGGATCGCTGCCGGCGATGCCTTCCGCCTGCTCGCGGGAGTCCGCGCGTATGAGGTAGATGCCGAGCTTTCGGTCCGGCGTCGGCCCGGACATGAGAATCTTCCCTGCCTCGTGCTGCCGCTTCATCCACGACAGATGCTCATCCAGCGTTACGTTCCACTCGTCCCTGGGCCTGACCGCGCTCCTGAGTGCAATGAACCACATGACCGTTTCTCCTTTGTCGCGCTCTACCTGGCCGCGCAGATGTCCCACCAGTTCCGGTCGAGGTCGCTGAAGACGAATGAAACCTCGCCGTTGTCGGACCGGAGGTCCTGCACCTCGCCGATGCCGACACCTTCGCCCGCGGTCACAAACGTCCGGTGCGCGTCCAGCACCTCCTGCTCGGTCTCCACCTGGAGCGTGAACCGGTTCAACGAGGACACGTAGTGGCGCGTCCGGCCCGGCAGGACCACCACGTACCAGGGCGTATCGTAGTGCTTGATGTACACCGACGACCGGCCGCCCCCCGCGATCTCCAGCCCCAGCACCTCGCGGTAGAAGCGCGCACTCACTTCCTTGTCGTCGCATTCACGGGTGCCGTGGCTCAGCGCCTGGGGCACGTAGCCCCGTCCGGGAAAGCGCTCCTCCGGCATTTTCTCACGCCAGGGGTTGATGGCGTTCCGCTGGCCCCTCTCCACCGCCTCGTGGTCGTAATATTCGATCTCCCAGTCGTTGCCGCCCGGTTCACGGAAATAGACGGAATGGGCGAAGTGGTTCTCGTGAGGACGGCTCACGCGCTTGAGCCTGTAGCGGTCCTTGTGCGACCGGAGGTACTCGTAAGCCGCGTTCACTTCCTCGACGGTTTCGACCCGCACGCCGTAATGGTGCAGGTGCGGCTTGTCCACGGCCTCGGGCGCGCCCTCGTGAACCACCAGTTCCCAGTCGGTATTGGGATGCTTCACCGTCGCCTGTCCGAGCCCTTGCCGAACGATCTCGAAGGCCAGCAGGTCGGTAAGCACCGGCAAGGTGTCGTCCAGGGACCTGCATTCGTAGTGCCCCCGTTTCAGTGCGGTAGGCTTGATCATGTCGGGTTCCTCCGTCGGAGAGTCTGCCCCGCACCGCGCACGGCGTCGATTGGCGGGTGCCTGCGCATCTTAGCACAGTTATTTGCGGGACAGGACAGCAGGAGCCTGCGCCGTCCCTGCGCCGTAGTACTCGGACGCCCGACGTCGGGGCAGGTTTCAAACCCGCCCGCGCCCGCATCGCGCTACCGGCCGATACCGCCGCCGTTCGTCTCTCCGACACCAACGTGGTACACGGATACTTACCACGTCGCTGGTGACGGGACGCACCATCGACCGGAGGGAAATTTTCCGACCGCGCCGCCGCTCTCCTCGCGTTCGGGGCTCGCGTCCGTACCGGAAAATGCCGCATCGCCCTGCCCCGTCCCGTGAGCGCGCGTTTCGCCCATGGGAGCCTGATCGGGCCGTCTTCTCCCCAACCGGAGGTTCCGTTCATGTTGAGCCGTTTCGTTGCCAGTCGCGTGCAGCCGTTCGCGGACGGTCACGAGTTCGGGTCCACGGGGGCCTACGACGTCGTGGCCGGGAAGGCTTATGGAGAGGTGGCGCCCGAGAACCCGCTGAACCACTGCATCGTCAACCTCTCCGGGGCGCCCCGCAACCAGCGCGGCGCCGTGGAGTACTCTTGCGACGTCCACATCCTGCGGCCGAAGGACAGCCGCAAGGGCAACGGCCGCGTGCTTTACGAGGCGCCCAACCGGGGCAGCAAGCGGGCCTTGATGTTCCTCAACGATGCTCCGGAATGCAACGACCCGGTCACCCTGGAACACGCCGGAAACGGTTTCCTGATGCGTTGGGGCTACACCTGGGTTACCTCTGGTTGGCAGGGAGACCTCGTTCCCTGGAAGGACGGGATGGTGCTGGACGTCCCTGTCGCCACGGACCGGGGCCGGCCCATTCAGCGGCTTGTGCGGACCGAGATCTGCGTGAACCGGCCGGGTGTCTACTCCCAACCGCTGAGCGGCGACTCGCGCGTCCGCAGCTACGCGGCCGCCGATCCGAATACGTCGCAGGCCGAGTTGACGGTGCGAATGCGCTCCTACGGTCAACGGGAAGTCATCCCGCATGCGGACTGGGCGTTCGCCGTCGAGGGCGGGAACGGATCACGGGAGATCACGCCGAGCGCGTCCCATCTTCACTTGCCGGACGGCTTCATTCCCGGCGCCGTCTACGAGCTGGTGTATCGGGCGCGGGACCCGTTGGTGCTGGGCCTGGGGTTCGCCGCGGTGCGCGATCTGGTCTCGTTCCTGCGCTACGAAACCGAGGACGGCGCCAACCCCCTGGCCGGCGGAACGGGGGTCGAAAAGGCCTATGCCTGGGGCCGCTCCCAGAGCGGGAGGTTCCTGCGGGACCTGGTCTATCAGGGGTTCAACGAGGACGAAGGGGGCCGGCGGGTGTTCGACGCCATCGCCCCCCACGCCTCGGGCGGCGGACGCATGTTCCTCAACTACGAGTTCGCCCGGCCGGTCACCTCGTGTCAGCAGCACACCAACCAGCTCGAGCCCGAGCTCTTCCCGTTTGCCTATAACATCATGGAGGACCCCCGGACGGGCCGCAGCGACGGCGTTCTCAAGCGCCCCGCCACCGACCCTCTGGTAGTCCACACCCAGACCTCTACCGAGTACTGGCAGAAGCGCGGAGCGCTGGCCCACACCGACGGCCGGGGAAAGGACGTGCCCCTGCCCGACCGCGTGCGCATGTACCTGATCGCCAGTACCCAGCACAACGCGCCCTACGGCGCCCGGGCCGAACCGGGCAAGACCCGGCACCTGAGCAACCCCGTGAGCATCGGTCCGGCCCTGCGCGCGCTCATCGTCGCCGTGGACCGGTGGGCCACCGACGGTACCGCGCCGCCTCCGAGCCGGGTCCCGCGTAGCGCCGACGGCACACTTGCAACCCCCGAGCGCCTGCGCGCGGTGTTCCCCGCCATCCCGGGAGCGGGTTGCACCGGACTGCACAACCGCCAACTCTTTCTGGACTACGGCGACGACGCTATCCATGGCGTCATCGACGCCCGCCCGACGGCCCCGCCCGACGGCGCCGGTTACACCATCCTGGTGCCGGCAGTGGATGCAGACGGGAATGACGTCGCCGGGATCCGCCTTCCCTGGATCACCGCCCCCCTGGCCACCTATACCGGATGGAACCTGCAGTCCGAAGAACTGGCGGAAGGCGAGTTGGCCGGTCTGTCGGGCTCGTCCATCCCCTTTCCCCGAACTCGCGCCGACCGCAGCGCCAACGGTGACCCGCGCCCATCGCTTGAAGAAAGGTACGAGAGCGTGGGCGGCTATCTGCAACAGGTGCGAGCTGCCGTCGAGTATCTGGTCGGCATGGACCTCATGCTCGCCGAGGACACCGATGCGCTGTTGGCCGATTGCCGGAAGGCATACCTGGAGGCGGTTGGCGTTCCGTGACACGTTGGCGTCCCGTGAGAAGGTGGGCGTGCCCCCGGCGAGACTCGAACTCACGACACCAGGATTAGGAATCCTGTGCTCTATCCTGCTGAGCTACGGGGGCGTACAGGGAAGTTTACCACGGCGTCCGGAAACATGCGCGGGGACGGTCCTGAAGCCGCGAGGTGGATTTCTGACACGCCTGCGCGCTGCTTGTCAAACGATATCCGAGCTGTTGGAGGGTGCTCCCCCGCGCTACCCGTCCGCGGGCACCTTCATGCCGCGCCGGACCGCGGGCCGGGCGCCGATGGCGTCGAACCATCGCTTCACCTGCGGGAAGTCGGTCAGGTCCACTTGATGCATCTCGTGACGCCCCACCCAGGGGTAGGTGGCGATGTCCGCCACCGAGTATTCACCGGCCAGATACTCCTGGTCGGACAGGCGTTTGTCCATCACGCCGTAAAGGCGGCGAGCCTCGTTCTTGTACCGTTCGATGGCGTAAGGCACCGGTTCCTTGGCGCGAATGAAGTGGTGCGCCTGACCGAACATCGGCCCTATCCCGCCCATCTGGAACATGAGCCACTGCATGACGTCGTAGCGGGCTCGGGATTCCTCGGGCATGAACCGGCCGCCGGCCTTTTCCGAAAGGTAAAGCAGGATGGCGCCGGACTCGAACAGGCTGTAAGGCTTTCCGCCGGGGCCGTCCTGGTCAACGATGGCCGGGATCTTGTTGTTGGGGCTGATGGCCAGGAAATCGGGCGCGAACTGCTCGTCCTTGCCGATGTTGACGGGATGGACGTTGTAGGGCATCTCCAACTCTTCCAGCATGACGGAAGCCTTGCGGCCGTTGGGGGTTCTCCAGGTATACAGATCGATCATGTCCTCTCCTCCTTCTTCCGATTCATCTCGATTTTCCTGGCCGCCCAAAGCAACGAGGACCCCCTTCTTTTGCTTATCCTGCCGGCAGCGAGGCCGGCGGTTACGACCAGCATGAACAGGAGCACCGGCCGCAAGCGTATCGGGAGGGATGGGGTCGCGGAGTCCACGTGAACGGTTTTCACGGTATCCACCACGTGCCCGTGCTCCGGGGCAACCGCCGTAGCGATCACCCGATGCGGTGAGGCGTCGGTAAACTGGAACGACGTATCCAGGCTGCCACCTGTGGGCAAGCGATTCAGCCGAAAAATTTCCTTGCCCTTTTCGAGCTGAATGACCGTAAGGGCCACGACGGCGGGGACGTGCTCGTCGGTGACAGGGTCCGTACCGCGCCATTGTATGGTGCTCAAGGACCCTACCCTTGGCTTTGTAACGGTCAACGTGCTCTTCAGCGCACCCGCACGGTCCATTGCACCATGATCACCACCAGGCTCCGAGCTCATGCCCAAACTCGCACCGAGCCCGATGAACAGGGAAATCACGAAGAACCCTGCCTTACCCGCCAGACCGGTGAAGAGTCTGCCCGCCACGACGCCCAGGATGAAAAGTGCCGCGGTGAAGCCGACCAGAAATACGACCTTGGCGCGGTTCTCGTGGATCCGGATCTCGAAGGTTCGATCCCATCGGCGCCCCTCTTCGTCCGTGGCAGCCACGTCGAGCCGATAGACGCCTCGAATGGGGAAAACATAATCCCAGGACAGCGTCCCCGGCACGCCGGAAAGGTCCATCACGATCAAGGGCGTGCCTTCGATCAGCGGAAAGTCGGTGGACACCAGCGTCCCGGGCGGCGGCGCGGTGAGACGGATCGAAAGGTCCACGGGTCTCGCGGGCCGCTTTTCCGACCCGTTAAGGCTGACGGTGATGTTGGCCGAATCCTTCAGCGGGCGTACGTCGGGTGAGACCTGAACCCGTATGGATCGCGTGTCCGCTCGAGCCGTGACGACGATTGCGAGGCTGATTAGCCAGAACAGTGCGCATTTCCGAATCACAAGGGTTTGGGCGTTACGGGTTTAGGTCCGCCCGCAGGCGACTGGTATGCCGTGGCAGCCTATGGGGCTAGTGTAGTGTCCACTAGTGACACGGAACAATGGCCAGCGCGTGGCGGAAGCCATGCATGGTATCGTGAACGGGAGGATAGGCGGCAGCCAGACTCACGTACAGAAGCACACCCACGGCGGCTATGAAAGCGGCGGAAGTCACATGAAACGAAAGCCTCTCGGACAGCCGGGGCGTGACGCCCGCAACGACGGTCTTCATCACTGACGTGAGCATGCCTCTCAAACTACGCCTTGGCCGGGATAGTTGTCAAGCATCCTGATCGCCGCTCCATCACGTCCCGGCTGATAGCCAGAGTGTAATTCTCGCTGTTCGTTGTTCCCGCCCCAATCCCGGTTTCGACAGCGCGGGCGAGCGCGGGCGGTCGCAGGATTGACAATCGCGCCGCCAAGTAAGAAACTGTCCCGATGAGTTTCCGCTACCAGCCGGGCGATCCGGTAAAGGTCTTGGAGACGTTGACGCTGGGGCATCATATCCGGTCGCCGCAGTATCTCAGGGGAAAACTCGGCGTGGTGGCGGACATCCGCGGAAGCTTCAAGGACCCGGAGCTGCTTTCCTTCGGCAAGGACGGGCTCCCGGAGGCGAACCTGTACTCCATCGAGTTCGAGCTGGCCCACGTGTGGGACGACCGGCCCGCGCCCAAGGGTGTGAACAAGATCTACGCCGACATTTTCGAGCATTGGCTGGAGCCGCGATAGCGAGGGAGGACGTCATGGCCAGGGAAAAACAGGAAGCAGGCATCGAGCCGGCATCCACCGAGGGGCCGAGCTACTTTGAACGGCGCGCCCGCGCCACCGCGGACCTGTTGAAGGAAAAGGGCGTCCTCGGTGCGGACGAGACGCGAAACGTCAAGCACGGCCACGACCACAGCCACGACGACGTGTTCGAGCAACTCCACGCCAACAACCCCATCGATCTCGAAGAGCACGAGCACACGCTGTTCGAGAAGCAGATGCTGGCCCTTGGCAACCTGCTGCGGGAGAAGGGCATCATCAGCACGGACGAGGTGCGGCGCAAGATCGACGAGAACGAGGGCGTGTCGTGGCATCAGGGCTCCCGGGTGGTGGCGCGTGCCTGGGTGGACGCCGAGTACAAGTCGCGCCTCTTCGAGGACGGGATCGCGGCCGCCGGTGAGTTGGGTGTGGACGTGTCCACGGCCAACCAGCTCATCGCGGTGGAGAACACCGATGACGTGCACCACGTGGTGGTGTGCACGTTGTGCTCGTGCTACCCGCGGCAACTGCTGGGCCAGCCTCCGGACTGGTACAAGAGCACCAACTATCGCACCCGCGTGGTGGTGGACCCCCGGCGGGTGCTGAAGGAAATGGGGCTGGAGTTGCCGGACTCCATGGAAGTGCGGGTGGTGGACAGCACAGCCGAGACCCGCTACCTGGTGGTGCCCCGGCGTCCGGAGGGGACCGAGGGCTGGAGCGAGGAGCAACTGGCCGGATTGGTGACGCGCAACAGCATGGTGGGATGCTCCAATGCCCTGACTCCGCTGCAAAAAGAGATGATGGCCGATTGACGGATGGGACCGAGTCGAAGGAGGCCGGCATGAGCGTGTTACGAAGTCTCAAGGAGCGTTGCGACCCTTCCCTGGCGGGGCTCATCGTGGTGGATGTGCAGAACGATTTCTGCAGCCCCGAGGGGGCGTGCGCCAGGCGCGGCGTGGACATCGCCTCGGGTCTCGAGATGATGCCCAACCTGTACGCGCTCATCGACGAGGCGCGGGAGGTGAGCCTTCCCGTCATCTACATCCAGACCGTCCACAGCGAGTGGACCGACACCGAGCCCTGGCTCTATCGCAAACCCGAAGGCGCCGACGTCGAAACCTGCCGCGAGGGCTCCTGGGGCGCCGATTTTTTCGACGGCATCGAGCCTCGGGCGGACGAGCGGGTGGTGATCAAACACCGCTACAGCGCCTTCATCAACACCGATCTCGAAACGATCCTCAAGGCCAAGGGCATCGAGAGCGTCCTCCTGACCGGCGTGGCCACCAACGTCTGCGTGGAAAGCACCATGCGGGACGCCTTCATGCTGGACTACTACGTCACCATGGTGGACGACTGCATGGCTACTTCCGACCCGGTGCTCCATGAGGGCACCCTGGAGAACACCCGCCGGCAGTTCGGCCTGGTCGCCTCTCACAAGGAAGTCATCGATACGTGGGAGGGACTGGAGCGGAACAGGAAAGCCGCTCCGGGATTCTAGTCCAGCTCGATATCGAGCTCTTTCAGCAGGTCCGCGGCCTCGGACTTGAAACCCTCGTCGATGGCCTTATACAGGCTCTTTCCCTTGGTGTCCGCGTCCACGATGAGCGGCCCCAGTCCATCCACCTCCACGATCCACATGGCTTCGGGCCGGCCGAGCTCGGGCCAGCAGCAGTCGATGACCCGGACGACCCGCGAGGCGTACTCGTTGTAGTTGCCGGCGCACACCAGATGCACGCAACCGGACTGCTTGCAGAACGCTTCGAGTCCTTCAAGCATCCCTTTACCGATGATCACCTTGAGGCCCAATAAATCAACGGCTTTCTCGATCTTCTCGCGTCCCGCTAGCCAGCTCGGCATGGGCACCATTGCGATCATCTCGGCGTGGTCCGGCCCCTCCTTTACCAGCGGGCCGCTGTGGAATACGGTTTCCGCGCAAAGCTCCCTCAAGCGGGTTCGGACGCCCTCCCCGCCCTCGGGGTCCAGCAGCCGGTCATAGGTGAGGGACCTGCAGGTGAACACGCGTCCGGTGATGGTGACCGAATCGCCGGCGTCGAGTTTCCGCAAGGCTTCCTCGCTGACCGGGCTCGTCAGGTGAACTGTCTTCATGGCGTCTCCGCACTTCAGGGGGCTTGAACTTTTCGATCCGTGACCATGGGGACCGTCTCCTCGATCCGACCGTCACGACTCCCGTTCCATCCAGCTCGACAGCGGCAGGTTCTCGACTCGTCCGTCAGCGTACATCCGCACGGTGGTGCGGCGCATGGCGGCGCACTGAAGGTAGACCGCCACGGGCAGGGTTGCCATGTGGCAATAGGCCATCTCCAGGTGGACGTCGAAGGCCGAGGTGGCGCCGCCCATGCCCATGGGGCCCAGTTTCAACCTGAGGATGTCGTCCATGATCTGGTCTTCGAGCCGGGCCAGTTCGGGATCCGGATTGCGGTCGCCCACCGGCCGCAGGATCGCCGCTTCCTTGGCCATGCGGGCGCAGGTCTCGAAGGCGCCCCCCAGCCCCACGCCCACCAGGTTGGGCGAGCAGGTAGCGCCGAGCCGCACCAGGTTGATGGTGGATTCCACCACGAACTTCCGTACGCCCTTCTCGCCCGCGGTAGGCGGCAGCACGGTGAACTTGCTGCCCACCAGTTCCGGGCCGCCGCCGACGGCCACATTGGTGATCTCCAGGTAGTCGGCGTCCGGCACCACCCGCACTTTGATGTCCGGGCAGCCGGGGCCCTGGTTGGTGTTGGGGTTGCGCCGCGTAATGGGGTGGACCGCGTTGGGGCGCAGCGGGATGTCCGAGGTGACCTCGGCGCTCACGTCGCGCAGCGTCCGCTCCAGCGCCCCGTAGCCGCCCTCGATCTCGCCGATCATCGCCGCGCCCAGGCCGACGTAGTAGGTCAACAGCCCGGTGTCGGCGCAGAAAGGCATGCTCCGTGCCGAGGCGCTGGCCACCGCGTCCAGGTTCGCCTTGAGGTGGGCCTTCCCCAACTCGCTGGTCTCCTTGTCGTATTGCTCCTTCAGATACGACTTGAAGTCGTCGGGCAGATCATACTGGTTGCTCTTCCACAACGCGGTCACCGTGCGCGCGATCGCTTCCTGGCTCAGCATCGTTCGTACCTTTCCGGCTGTAGCTTACGGGGCTCCAGGCGCCGGTAGCGGCCGGTAGCGCGATGCGGGCACGGGCGGGTTTGAAACCGACCCCCACATCGTGCGTCCGAGTTTTACGGCGCAGGCTCCTAGCACCTACAATATGAGTTCCGAATAGGCAACAGGAAAGCCGCGCCCCCAAATCCGTCATCAAACGAAGCGCGGGAGAGATTTGGGAGGAAGGATTCGGTAATCAGGAGCATGGAGAGGGAGTGTAGGGGGGGTTGACGGGGGGTGGGTGGGCTCTCCATCGGGAGTTGGCAGTGTATGGGCGCACCGGGGAGGTTGCTGGCGAGTCAAAGGCAACACTCCGGCGGTGCCACCCGGTGGGGTCGCTCTCGACGGTGAGTCTGATACTGGGTGTTCTAGGCTGCGGCGGGGTCGGCAGCCAGCGCCTGTATCCTGCGCCGGGTCTTCAGCAGCAGGTCATAAGAAGGATGGCCTCGAGCCAAGCGGATGATCCACTTCCGAGCGTGCCGCACCACTCGACCCGGAAGGGCAATCACGGCGAAGCGCACGGCCTTCAAACGCTTGCCGATCCACTTCTCACCCCACAGCCGCTTCATGACCGCGTTGAGGTTGAACGCCAACACCGCCATCGCCCACCATGCCGCGTTGCTCCCGAACAACCCGGAAGGCAGCCGGCCCCCGGCCAAGTCACTTTTCAGAACACTATGGGCCTGTTCGCTCTTGCCACACCGCTGCCGGTACCCCTCCACCACCGCATCCCCGGCAATCTTGCGGTTGGTGACGATGCCAAAGACCTTGTGCCATCCCCCGTTGGACGACTCCATGGTGGGAAACGGCAACTCCATCTGATCCTCCATCCCCGGCAATGGCGGCTCTCTCAACGGCTCTCGGGTGGCGATGAATCGGTACGCCGGCCCCTTCTTCCGGCGTGCGATCCAGTTCGGCACGAAGCACACCTCCGCCCACTCCTGTTCGGTCTTCACCCGATTCTTGCCCGTCCCTCGGTACACAGGCTTCCACTCCCGCTCCCGAACCCGCCCTACCGCCCGCTTGAACGCCGCCGTCACGTCCACCCCCACCGCAAATTCGATCACCCCGAAGCGCTCGTCCTTCCCCTCCGCGCAGTACTTCAACAACTCCTGCTGGTACCCCGCCGTGTCCGACCTCAGCCGTACCGTCTTCACCCCACGAGGCAGATGCCGCAACGCTTCCCGCATCACCCGCAACTGCTCATACCCCGCAGGCACGTTCCCGTCCCGAAACTCCGAATGAACCACACTCTCCGTCTCCCACCAGTACGTCGTCAACGGCTGATACGCCTTGGTCTTCTGGTAGCTCGCCAATGCCTCCCGCTTCTGCGTCTCCACCAACGTCGCATCCATGTCCAGCGTCGCCTCCCGCTGAGGCCAACGCCTCTGCATCCAGCACAACATCGCCCCGTTCACCTCCCACAACCCTCGCAATGCCTCATTCTCCGCCGGAATGAACGCCTTGTGCTCCTCACGCTGGCCCTCCGCCTCCTCATCATGGAACCCTCGCAAATAACGAAACACCGCCGGCTCCGACGGAAACCCCCGCCGTCGCTCCACTCGCCATCGCCGCTCCAGCCCGCGCCGCTCTCCCCGATTCAGCCCGTGTCCCTCCGCCTCTCCCATCATTCGCTTCAACCCCTCGTCCTTCTCCAATACCTCCACGTCGCTCACCGACTCCCCGCCCGCCAAGTTCAGCAGCAACAGCGCCGTCACCACCTGGCTGTCCGTCCAGCCCTGTCCCCCTCTCCGTAGCCCCACACGCCCCTCCACCCATCGCTTCAACCCCATCGCCTCCATCAACTCCAGGTACACCCCCAGCCCTGACAATCCCGTCATCCCCGCCCTCTTCTTCTCTTCCTCATACTGGAATCCCAGTAGCCCTTGCTTCATAATAATTGCACCTCGTTGGTGATGGTCTTGCTTGCCTTACTACCATCCTTAGCCCCCTTTATCACGGGCTCCAACGAGGTCCATACTTTCTTGGTGACGGATTTAGGCGCGCGGTGCCGCGCGGTCTTGCGGGAGCGAGGGCGATCCGTCGGACGCCCTCGCTCCCGGACAGTTGGCCGGCCGCTCGTTCTTGACAATCCTCATGGTGTCTTGCATGGTGTGTGCCTTTGAGCAACGGATCAAATCCATTCAAGGAAGGGAGTCTACTATGGTGCGGAAACTTGGTGTCGTGGTGACGGCAGGCATTGCCTTGGCGCTCATCTCGGGATCCGCGTGGAGCGTCGAGGAATTCTACAAGGGCAAGACCATTCGGTTCATCGTGGGCCACGCCCCCGGCGGCGGCTACGACACCTACACCCGGACCACCGCCCGCCATATCAGCAGGCACTTCCCGGGAAGCCCCACCCCGGTGGTCCAGAACCTCACCGGAGCGGGGGGCCTCATCGCCGGCAACTACATCTACAACAAGACCAGACCGGACGGCCTGACCGTCGGCGTCTGGAACAACCAGTTCGTGGTGCACGAGGCGCTGGGCAGCAGGCGCGTCCAGTTCGAGGCGCGAAAGTTCGGCTGGGTGGGCGCGCCCGTGACCGGGTGGCCGAGCTGCGCGGTGATGGGATTCACCGGCCTCAAGACCTGGGACGACCTGCTCAAGTCCGGCAAACCCGTCAAGATGGGCTCGGCCGGCGGCACCGGCACGACCCTGCCGACGATTCTCAACACCACCACCGGCAGGCAGCTCTTCGAGATCATTCCAGGATACAGGGGCACCGCGCCGGTGCGGCTGGCCCTGCAGGCGAGGGAGCTGGGCGGGCTTTGCATGGCCTTCGAGTCCATGCGCGTGACCGCTCGGGCGATGCTCGACGCCGAGGGCGACGACAAGCTGATTCCGATCCTGGTCTACGGCAATCCGCCGGATCCCGAGGTCCGGAACATTCCCCGCGTCCGGGATCTCGTCCAAGGCAAGGATAACGTGGCCATGCTCAACGCCTGGGGTTTGCAATACAACTTCCAACGGCCGTTGACCCTCCCTCCGGGAACCCCCAGGGAGCGCGTTGCCGCCTGGAGGAAAGCCTATACCGCCACCCTCAACGATCCCGCCTTCCTGGCGGACGCGAAGAAGTCGCGGCTGAATATCGTCCATGTGTCCGGAGAGCAGATCGACGGTTACGTCGAAACGATTCTCGACATGTCTCCCGAGACCAAGGAGCGGCTGAAGTGGATGCTGCCCAGATAGGGGTGACTACGGGGTGACGACACGGCCATTGCATTTCCGCCGGACCGCGAACCACGGCACCGGCAAACGGAAGGGAGCTGAGAGATGAAGCGAGCCGCGGCCGGAGTCATCGGCCTGAGCGTTACGCTGGCGGTCCTCCTCGGCGTCTCGGGCGCCGCCTGGAGCGTGGAGGATTTCTTCAAGGGCAAGACCATCCGGTTCATCGTCGGGGCCTCCCCCGGCGGCGGCTACGACACCTACACCCGTGCCGCGGCGCGCCACATCAGCAGGCATTTCCCGGGCAACCCCACCCCGGTGGTGCAGAACCTGACCGGCGCGGGCGGCCTCATCGTCGCCAACTACCTCTACAACAAGGTCAAGCCCGACGGCCTGACGGTCGGCGTGTGGAACAACGTGTTCCTGCTGCACGAAGCGCTGGGCTCCCGGCGCGTGAACTTCAAGGGACGGAAATACGGCTGGGTCGGCGCCCCCGTGACCGGGTGGCCGAGTTGTGCGGTGATGGGGTTCACCGGCCTCAAGAACTGGGAGGATCTGGTCGAGGCCGAGAAGCCGCTCAAGGTCGGGTCGTCCGGCGGCACCGGCACCACCCTGCCCACGATCCTCAATATCGCCACCGGCAGGAAGCTCTTCGACATCGTTCCCGGATACAAGGGTACGGCGATCGTGAGGCTGGCCTTGCAGGCGAGAGAGCTGGGCGGAGTCTGCATGGCGTTCGAGTCCATGCGGGTGACGGCGCGTTCCATGCTCGACGCCAAGGGCGACGACAAGCTGATCCCGATCCTGGTCCACGGAAATCCGCCCGATCCGGAGGTCAAGGGCTTGCCGCGGGTGACGGACCTGGTCCAGGGCAAGGACAACGTGGCGATGCTCAATGCCTGGGCGGTGCAGTACAATTTCCAGCGGCCGGTGACGCTTCCGCCCGGCACCCCCAAGGACCGGGTGGCGGCTTGGCGCAAGGCCTATGCCGCGACCCTCAAGGATCCGGCATTCCTGGCGGACGCCAGGAAGTCGAAGCTGAACGTCGTCTACGTGTCCGGCGAGGATGCCGAAAAGTACACCGACACGATCCTGTCCATGTCCCCGGCAACCAAGGAACGTCTCGAGTGGATGTTGCCCAAGTGAGGGTTCAGGAGCCTGTCGGACTTGGCCAGAATCTACTGAGAGGCAACTCCCCTCTCCCTCTGGGAGAGGGTGGCCGAAGGCCGGGTGAGGGCGCCCCAAATCAAACCTGCCCCCTTTGCTGGTCGCTCCCAACGGGCTGCGCGCACACGGGGACCCTCACCCCGACCCTCTCCCAGAGGGAGAGGGAGTCGGAAGGGCTGTCCAAATGGCTCGGTGATGAGTCATCGCAAATATGAAACGCAACACTAGGAGTCTGTAGCGCATAGATCCTGTGGGGATCAACAAGTGGGGTAATGAATGATAAGAAGGGAGGATGAAGAAAAGCTATCAGCCGTGGACGCAGGACCAGAGATATTTGCTTCCTCCATCGTTGCAGGAGTGGCTTCCGGAGGACCACTTGGCGTGGTTCATTCTGGATGTGGTATCGCAGTTGGACCTGAGGGCCATTGAGGGGGCGATTCAGTCGAAGGACGCGCGGGGGCAACGACCGTATCACCCATCGATGATGGTGGCGTTGCTGGTGTATGCGTACTGCACGGGAGTGTACTCTTCGCGACGCATCGAGCGTGGGTGTGGGGAGGACGTGGCGTTTCGAGTGATCACGGGGAATACGCAGCCGCACTTCACCACCATCAACGAGTTTCGACGGGTGCACCGGGAAAGGCTCGCGGGTTTGTTCGTGCAGGTTCTGAAGCTGTGCCGGGAGGCGGGGTTGGTGAAGCTGCGGCATGTGGCAATAGACGGGACGAAGGTCAAGGCGAACGCGAGCAAGCACAAAGCCATGAGCTACCAGCGCATGGGTGAAGAGGACCGCCGGCTGCGGGCAGAGGTGGAGGAGTTGCTGGCCCAAGCGGATGCGGCGGATGCGTTGGAGGACTCTCAGCACGGGGCGGACGCGCGGGGGGACGAGTTGCCCGCAGAGCTTCGTCGGCGCGAGAGTCGCCTGGAGCGCATCCGGGAGGCGAAGGCGGCGCTGGAGGCGGAGGCGTTGAAGGCACGGGCGAGCAGGTTGCGCGAGCAGGCACAGAGGCACGAACGCACAGCGGAGACGCATCCGGACCCGAAGGTACGGGGTCGCGCGCGCACTCATGCGAAGAAGCGTCGCGCACAGGCCCGAGAACTCGACCCGTGCGGCGCCGGCTCCACGGGCGCTGGCAGCGGGGAGGGAGAACTGGCGCGCAAGCCCACCCGAGCCACCCCCAAGGGCCGTCCCGTCCCCAAGGCGCAGCGCAATTTCACCGACCCTGACAGTTCTATCATGAAGGGCGGGGATGGATTCATTCAGGCCTACAACGCCCAGCTTGCGGTGGACGAGGACCATCAAGTCATCGTCGCCTGTGGGGTCACCGACCAGCCCGCAGACGCAGGGCACCTCGTGCCCATGCTTGAGCGGGTCAAGGCCAACCTCGGGGTTACGCCTGAGCATGCAACCGGCGATGCCGGGTACTGGAACCCACAGGTCGAAACCCGAGCCCGAGCCTTGGGCACCGAGGCCTGGGTTGCCACCCAGCGGGTGCGTCATGGAGAGAGGCAAGCGGCTACCCGCACCGGCCCCCCGCCGGCTGCACTCGACCCTCAAGAGCGCATGCGCTGGCGTCTCGACACCCCCGAGGGTCGGAAGCGGTACGCCCGGCGTAAGGCCGTGGTCGAGCCCGTCAACGGTCAAATCAAACACGCTCGGCGATTCCGGCAGTTCTCGCTGCGCGGTATCCATGCTGTCGACACCGAGTGGACCCTCGTGAGCCTGTGTCACAACCTCCTCAAGCTGTTCGTTCAACGGTTCAATCAACAATCTCCCGAGCCCAATCCGGCCTGAAAAGCCCACTCCCAGGCCCTCCCACACCTCCGCTGAACCAGTATCACCCCCAATCTCTTCCACTCTCTTCCACTCAGGCACCTTGGCAACCATCCATCCCTATCATGACCTTCTACACACCATCACCCCAACCGCTACGTCCTACAGACTCCTAGAGCACCGCGACGGCGCGGCACGGCGCGCCGTCGCCTCCCTCGATCTTGATCGGGAATGCGATCAGGGTGAAGGTCCGTTGCCGGACCTTGTGCAGATTGGCCAAGTGCTCGATGAACGGGATCCCCTTGCCCAGGAAGGTCCGGTGCACCGGGAAGTCGCCGGGCTGCGGCTCCCCGTTCCCCTGCACCTGGTCCTGGGGCGAGTCCAGGGCCAGGGCCTTGATGCGCTTCGATGCCAGCCAGCGCGCCAGTTCCGTGGTAATGAAGGGGTTGTCGAAGTAGTAGTCGGGGTTGCCGAACATCTTTCGGTTCCAGCCGGTGTGGAACACCACGATCCTTCCCTTGAGGTCCTGTTCCCTGAAGCCCGGCGAGGCGCGCACGTCGTCGATGGTGATGCCGGTCCGGGGCTTCACCTTGCGGCGCAGGTCGATCTTGACCGCAGGTCCCATGAAGCGCTCCAGCGGCATCTGGTCGATGGTCTTGCCGCCGGGAACGAAATGAAACGGCGGATCACAGTGGGTGCCGGTGTGGATGCTGGCGCGCATCTCGGTGTTGGAGCGCCCGTGGGTCTCGTGCCTGTGGATCGGATGGAACGACAGGGTCGGATGGCCCGGCACCACGGTCACGTTGGTGGTCAGCGGCAGGCTCAGGTCGATGAGCTTCGGCATGATCGGCTCCTTTGTGGCCGCCCTCTCCGACGGGCGACGCCGGCGGGTTCGACACCCGCCCCTACCTGGCTTCGTGCCTATCCCGGACCGGGCGGGCCGGTCGGAAGACCGTGCGGTCAGCGGTGTATGATCCTGGGCCGCACGTGCCGGATGTCGTCGATGTCCACGGTGGTGTCGATGCCGAGCTTCAGGTTGTTCCACCACTCGTCGTCGCAGCCCCTCTCCACGACCTTCTCCGGTTCCAGAATCCGGTTGCTCACCGCCCATAGCACGTCTGCGGGGTCGTCGATGTTCACGTCCTCGTTCACCACGATGGCGCGGTTGATGCACTGGATGCGGAGGTAGTCGTCCATGATCTCGCGGGCCCGATCGGTGGGCCCCGCCGCGGCCACGACGAGTCTGCCCAGCGCGTAGTCAGGGACCGAGTAGCGCTTGATCTCGGGATACTTGCGCTGGATGGCTTCCAGCTCCGGATAGAACCGCACGATGGTGAGCAGGATCTGCTCCCTGGAATCCACCGGCAGGATGGTCTGGTACACCGGGTCCTTGCGGTGCGACACCCGCAGGATGTCCAGGGTGGGTTTCTGCTCCGGCCGCGCGTAGCAGCCGGTCCAGTCTCCGAACGGACCCTCGGGTTCCAGATCGGTGGAGACCACCCCCTCGATGACGAACTCGCACCCCGCCGGCACCTGGATGTCCACGGCGCCGCACTGCGCCATGGCCAGCTCGCCACGGTGTTCCGGCGCCGCCATGGCCGTGGCCACCTGGACCTCGTCCATTCCCTCGGGAATGTAGCCTGCCGCCGCCGCCAGCATCTCCGACGGCGGCCCCAGGGTGATGGCCACCTCCATGCGCCGGCCCTTGCGGGCGATCCGGTTGTAGTAGAGCCGGTTGTGCACGGACTTGGGGTTGAAGCCCAGCTTCCTGGGCCCCTTCACCATATGACGGATGAAGGAGATGTTCACGCGCCCGGTATCGGGATCTTTCATGAACACGACCCCGGAGGTGATGTAAGGGCCGGCGTCCCGCTCCGAATACCGGGCCAGCGGCAGGAGCCGGGTGATGTCCGGGTCGTCGTGCACCACCTCGAAGCAGGGAGCGTCGCGGGTTTCCTGCACCGGCTCGGGATGGGCGACCGCGTGGTCGATGTGTTGCCACATTTCCGAGACGTCCACGCCCAGCCCCAGGGCGTAACGCTCCATGCTGCCGTAGAGATTGGCCAGCACCGGCACGTCATGGCCGTTGACACGCTCGAACAGGATGGCGCGGTTGCCGTTTTTCTCCTCGTCCTGGATCCGCCCGGGCATGGACTCCCGGTCGACGGCCTCGGTGACCGTGCACAAGTCACCGCGCTCACGGCACGCGGTTACAAGCTCCCTGATGCGCATGCGGCGTTTCCTTTCCCATGCCCCGAACCCGGCAGGGCCGGCAGCGGTGAGGGGTCCCCCCGGCCTCATGTCCCTCCGGCCACCCGCAACAGCTCCGGAATGCGGGAGGGCGACAGCGGTGTCGAGGTGAGGTGATCTCCACCCTCAGCGGCTCGATGGCGTCGGCCACGGCGTTGACGACGGCGGCGTAGGCGTAGACGCAGCCGTTGTAGCCGCCCGGAATCTGAGGCGCCGCGGTCTGCAGATGAACGACGTCGAAGGAGGGCGTGTCCGTGGCCGTCGGGCACCTGCATCTACCGAAACCCGACTCCGACTCCCTCTCCCTTTGGGAGAGGGTCGGGGTGAGGGTCCGAGAGAGTAACTGATAGAGTCGTTCCAACACCGCGTCGGTTGCTCGCAAAACGTCGTTATTCCAGAAGCGGATGACCGTAACCCCCTTGCTTTCGAGAAGCCGCGTCCGCTCTCCGTCTCTGCTTCTCGCATCCGGTTCGTTATGTTGCCCGCCGTCCAACTCGATGCCCAAGCGATGCTCGTGGCAGTAGAAGTCCAATATGTAAGGACCCATCGGATATGGTCGGCGAAACTTCAGCCCGCAGAATTGTCGGTTCCGCAGCAAGCGTCAAAGCCGTTGTTCGGCGTTGGTCTGTTCCTGGCGGAGCTTGCGGGCCAGGGCGAGGAGATCAGGAGAAAGGAGCGGGCTTCCCTCATCCGGCCTTCGGCCACCCTCTCCCGGAAGGAGAGGGTTCCTGGCTCCTTGCCTGCTCCCATCCCCTGTATCCTCGCATAGGGTTCTTTCTCTCTCATGCTTCCGAATCACCAAGTCATCCACATGCCATCCATCCACATGCCATCCACGTTCAACTGCCCGAAGCGATTCGACCCCCCGAAGCGATTCGACGCTCGTCCGACGTGTCAACGCGGCGCGAGCGTTTCGCCGCGTCCCGTTTCCCGTAAGTACGCAGATGCTTCCACCACGAATAGCCACGCTTGCGTTTGCCCGATATCTTCAAGAACCTGTGCACGTCGGTTTCTCCGTATCCAATGGAAATTTCATATTCACATCAGGTCTTTGGTTTACTGTACCATATCGTTTCGAGCTTCAGCGCTTGGTCGACCGTCAGAACTCCTTGATCGTACAGACCGTACCCAATGTGCTTACCGAGTCCCGCTCGGGCCTTAAGCGCTACGTCGCCGTGTTTCATCTCGAGCTTGCCAATGCTCGAATCGTCATTCCGGCGAAAGCCTCCGGACCCTCACCCCGGCCCTCTCCCAAAGGGAGAGGGTGTCGGAGGACTCCTAGACCGGGTGGCCTTCCAGCCATTCCAGGTAGCGGGTCAGGCCGCGCTCGAGATCGTATTGCGGTGCGAATCCCAGGTCTTCCTCGGCCCGCTTCATCGCCAGGGGGCCCCGCAGGCTGTCCCGGAAGAACGGCGACAAGGCGCCGCCTTCCTTGAGGCGGAAGCGGAATCCCGGCCGGACTCGCGCCAAGGCCGCAAGGATATCAGAGAAACGGAGATTTTCACCACAGCTCGCGTTGTAGACCCGGTATCTCAGGCTCGGGGCGCGCAAGGCCAGCACCACGCACCGGGCCGTATCCGACACGTAGGTAAGGTCGCGCTCGAGATCGTCCGCCAACTCCACTTCATCGCCGTTCAGCGCGGCCCGGCACCAGTGGAATACCGGCGACATGACGGTCCGCAACGGGTTGGGGCGTTCCAACGGGCCATAGGGAGCGGAAAGGCGCAGGGTGGCCCCGTCCATGCCGAACAGCTCGAAATAGCGGCGCGCGATCTCTTCCCCCGCGCGCTTGGTGATGCCGTAGATGCCGTTGGGTTCGAGTGCCGCCTCCTCTTCGAGGGGGATGGCTGGATCGGTGGCGCCGTAGACGCTTGCCGAGCTCAGGTGAACGAACCGTTTCACTCCCGCCAGGCGCGCGGCTTCCAGCACCGTGGCGGCGCCGCCGACGTTGACCAGCGCAGCCTGCCGTGCCGCCTCCGGCTCCAGGTCGCCGATGGCGGTAATCGCGGCTCCGTGGATGACGCGGTCGACGCGGTGGCGCTCCATGGTCACAAGCAGGGCGTCCAGGTCCAGGACGTCGCCCTTGACGCAGGTGACCCGCCCCCGGGCCGGGCCGAGAAACTCCCGTGCGACGTCGTCCAGCCCGTCTTCGGCGGACAGGGCCACCACCGACTCCCCGGACCGCGCCAACCGAGCCGTCACGTGGATGCCCACGAAGCCGGCGCCGCCGGTGACCATCACGCTCATGCGCCCCGCTCCCCGACCTGGATGGCCGGAACCGAAAGCGGGTACATGCCGGCGGCCTGCGGAGGTCTCCATGTGAGTTTTTCCCCCACCCTGTCCCGCTCCCGGAGGGTCGGACCCTCACCCCGGCCCTCCCGGAGGGAGAGGGGGGAAGACGGCATGCTCCCACCCCTCTCCGAGGGAAAGGGGGTGGGAAAAGGCTACCGGCCGGCAGCGACGTTCCGCCCGGCGATCATGCCGGTGATGAATGCTTCCGAATTGTTGCCGGAGTTCAGGTAGAGGTGCCCGAACACGCCGCCCATCTCGCCGGCGCAGTAGAGGCCGGGAATGGGCTTCTCGTAGGCATTCAGCACCCGCTGGTCCTGGTCGTGGGCCAGCGCCCCCTGGGTGTTGGTGATGACGGGCCAGACCTCGACCGCGTAGAACGGCGGCCTGAAAACGGGAAACAGGCTGCCGGCGAACCGGCGGAAGTCCGTGTCTTCTTCCTGTTCGCAGATCCGGTTCCAGCGCGCCACGGTGGCCGTCAGATTTTCTTCCGGCACGCCGATGACCCGCGCCAGCTCCTCGATGGTAGGGGCCTGCTTGATCCAGCCCTTGGCCAACTCCGCGGTGTTGTCCTCGCTCCAGTGGTAGCGGCGGGACGGGTGGTCGCTGATGGGGGTGAACAGCGGTCCGGTGATGCGGCCGTTCTCGTCCAGGATCATGTGGGACGGTATCCGCGGGAAATCCTTGATGTGCACGTCGTAGAGGCTCATGTCGCGCCAGGGGCTGTCCTGAGGCGCCGGCGGATATTCATCCATGTACCGTTTGCCGAACTTGTCGACGATGATCCAGGGCATCATCCTGGGCCCCTCGTCGCCGCTCTTGAGCGAGAACTCCTGGCCCGGCTTCGGCCGGTGGTTGGCGCCGTGTCGTCCCTGGATGCGGTGCCGGAAGGCGATGGGGTATTCCGGCGCCTTGAATCCATAGCCGCCGTGGACGTGCCACATGTGCCACAGGCCCGCGCCGGCCTTCTGCCCCATGAGCAACCCGTCGCCGGTGTTGCCAAGGGCGCAGATGGCGTGGAACGGCTGCGCCTGGAGGTACTGGAGCCTGAGTTGCTCGTTGTGCTCGAACCCTCCGGCGGCCAGCACGACCCCCTTCCGCGCCCGTATCCGCAGGGACTTTCCCGTCTTTTCGGCGATCACCCCCGCCACCCTTCCCTGCTCGTCCGAGATCAGCTCCCGCACCGGCGTGGACAGGGACACCTCGATATCCCGCTTGCTCACGTTGTCGTCCACCACCTTGAAGGCGATCCAGCCGGTGCCGTGGACCTGGAGCCACGGATAGCACTGCGCTTCCTCGCTCTTCACCGCCAGAAGCCCGATGGCGTCTCCGGGAGGGCCGCCGTCGAAACGATAGGTGCCGCCGGTTCCGTGCCGTTCCTGCACCTGGACGTCGCAGCCGTCGGTAAGCTCCTTCATGAACCCGGAGAGGTTGCGCAGCTCCTTGGCGAAAGTATGGATCACCGGGTCGGGGACGGTGTTGAGACACATGCGCTTGAGATAGGCAAAGGCCTTGTCCACGTCGTCGGTGATCCTGAAGAACCCGCCGGAGAGGATGGAGTTGCCGCCCGGATGCTCCATCTTCTCCAGGAGCGCGACACGGGCGCCGAGATCGTGCGCCACGATCGCCGCCACTCCCCCGGAATACCCATAACCCACCACGACAACGTCGGTCTCCTGATCCCAGGACGCGTTCATATTGCAACCTCGATGAGCGAGCAGAGGGTCAAGCGATCCCGAGCCGGAGAAACAGCTCTCCCGGCGGGAAAGGCAGGCGCAGCCCGTAGTCGAAAAGGCCGAAGAAAAAGATCCATGCTACCGCAGCCAGGACGACGCTGATGCCCCACTTCTCGCCGGCCCCCAGCTTGAGGTAAAGCAGGGTGGCTACCGCCGACGCGATAACGAACCCGAGAAACCAGATGGTGAGGAAGAAGCCCACCGTCCATCCAACGATGGCCGCGGTGCGACGGCGCAGGGTCGCGCGTTCGGCCGCCATGGCCGCGGTTTCCTCCACCCCTGCCGGCGCCGGAGCGCGAAACTCCTGAACCAGCGCCAGAATCGCCAGCGCGAAGCTCGGGATGCCCACGGCCAGGGGGAACAGCGCGGCCTGCTTCTCCACCGCGCCGAAGCCGTAGAGGGCCTCCTTGAGGACGTAGAGAAAAATGGCGACGAAGAACAGGGCGAAAAGTATGCGTCCCCATCGGGACGGGGCTCCCGATTCCCCGTGGGCCGCGTCTTCGTAGACTTCCGCGGGCCGTGCCTCCCCTTCCCCCGTCCGCCGCCGGCGCGCCTGCCACAACGGGTACAGCAGCGCACCGGCGATCATGAGCCCGATCACGATCACGCCGGGCCGCGTCACCCAGCTCATGCCGTAGATCTTCGTGGTCAGGAACAGGTTGTTGTCGGCGATGCCCCCGAGCACGAGCCCCAGCAGCAAGGGCGGGCGCTGCCAGTCGTAGCGCATCATCAACCAACCGAGGGCGCCGAACAGCAGCACCACGATCATGTCGCCGAAGCTGTTCTTGACCGCGAAGCCGCCCAGGAAGATGAGCAGCAGCAGGAACGGGATCAGGTAGGTACCCTTGACGAAGGTGATTCGGGCCAACTGCCTGAGGAAGAGCAGGGAGACCGCCACGGTGATGATGTTGGAGAACACGATGATCCAGACGAAGGAGAAGGTCAGGGTCAGGTGTTTGTGGGGGTTCAGGAGGTCCGGGCCGGGGACGATGCCCTGGATGATGAACGCCCCCAGCAAGATCGCCATGCCGACGCTGCCGGGCACGCCGAAGGCGACGGTGGGGACCAGCGACCCCCCTTCCTTGGAGTTGTTGGCGGCGCCGGGTCCCAGCACCCCTTCCACCGCGCCCTGGCCGAAGCGGGTCTCGTCCGAGCCGCTCTGGACCGCGTGGGCGTAGGCCACCCACTGGGCCGGTCCGCCGCCCAGACCCGGGATAAGGCCGATGTAGGTGCCGATGGCGCTGCACCGGAGCACCAGCTTCCAGTGCCGAAACGTGTCCCGGACACCCTGCATGACCCCGCCCAGCCGGTCCGGAGCGTCCCGGGCGATGCTGCTGCCCCGGATTCCCAGGTCGATGATCTCGGGAATGGCGAACAGCCCCACGGTCACCGCCACGAGAGAGAGTCCGTCCCACAGGAACAGGACGTTCTGGCTTCCGAGGATGGGCTCCAGGGTGTAGCGGGACACGCTGGTGATGGCGTCGAGCCCCACCATGGCCAGCACCAGGCCGAAGCCGCCGGCGGTGAGGCCCTTGGCGAGATTGCCGCCGCTCAGGGACGCCAGGAAGGTGATGCCCAGGATGCTGAGCATCAGGAACTCGGGCGCGCCGATGGAGAGCACCAGCGGCTGGACGATGGGAATGGCCAGGGCCAGCGCGAAGGCGCCGAAGATGGCGCCCACGAGGGAGCTCATGAGCGCCGCCCCCAGAGCGCGCCCGGCCTCCCCGCGCTTGGCCATGGCGTGGCCGTCGACGATGGTGGCGGCGGTGATGCCCTCGCCCGGGACCCCGAACAGCACCGAGGTGATGTCGCCGGTGGTGGCGGTGACCGCGTGGCTCCCGAGCAGGAACGCGAACGCCGTGGTGGGGTCCATCTTGTAGATGAACGGCAGCATCAGCGCCAGCGTGGTGGCCCCGCCGAGCCCCGGCAGGATCCCCACCGCAAAGCCGATGGCGATGCCCACCATCATGAACACGAACGGGTCCTGTCCGGCCGCCGAGAAAGGCAGCACGGCCGCCAGGCCGGCGAACAGGGAGCCGAAGTAGTCAAGCATGGTTCACTCGGTCTTGTCCGTCACTCGGGAGCCGGTACGGAAACGCACGGGACAGCCTCCGTCATTCCGGCGAAAGCCGGAACGACGTTTCGGAGCATCACCAGGGGTTCAGCGACGCCGCGTTGCGGCCGGCTATGCGTCCGGTGACGAAGCACTCGGTAATGTTTCCCGCCTCCAGGTACAGATGGCCGAAGGACGAGCCGCACTCCCCCGCGGAGAAGAGCCGCCGGATGGGCTCGTGGCGCACGTCCATCACGTGCTGCTCGGCGTCGTGCACCGGTCCGCCCTGGGTGTTGGAGACGATGGGCCAGACTTCCATGAGGTAGAACGGCGGCGTATCGATGGACAGCCGCGTTCCCGGCAACCGGTGGTAGCGGTCCACGCCGCCGCTGGCGCATACCCGGTTCCATTCCTCCACCGTGGCCCTGAGGGTCGCGGGATCGGCCGGGATCATCCCGGCGATGCGGTCGAGACCGCCGGCCTTCCGGATCCACCCCCGCTCCACCTCGGCCAGGTTGTCCTCGCTCCAGTCATAGGAGACGTTCTCGTCATGCACCGTGGGTTGTCCCACCGGGCCGAGCTTGCGGCCCTTCTCGTCGAACACCAGGTAGGCGGGAATGCGCGGGAACTCCTGCTTGTCGGCGTCGTAGAACTCCAGTGCCCGGTGGCCGGTGTCCTGGACCGCCGGCGGGTACTCGTTCATGAACCGGCGCCCGTACTTGTCCACCGCGATCCAGGGCATCACCCAGTCGTCCTTGCGCGGCCCCCTGAAGCAGTGGCGGAAGGCCAGCGGGAACTCCGGGTACTTGAAGCCGTAGCTGCCGTGGAAGTGCCACATGTGCCACAGCGACGCGCCCACGTCCTGGGCCATGGTGATGCCGTCGCCGGTGTTGCCGGTGAAGAGCGTGTACACGGGCATGGCCTCGAAATAGTTTCGCTTCATCTCGTCGTTGTTCTCGAACCCGCCACAGGCCAGGATCACTGCTCTGTGCGCCTTGATGGCGAGCTCCCGGCCTTCGTGCTCCGCCACCAGACCGACGATGCCGTGGTCCGGATGCCGGACCAGGCGCCTGGCGGGCGTGGCCAGGCGTACCGAGATGCCGGGGCGCGCCTCGACGTTGTCCAGCAGGACCTTGAAAAGGCGGGCGCCGCCGCGCAGGCCCTTGGCCCACTCGAAGCCCTGATAGCCTTCCATCGGCGCGATCTTGAAGCCGTCCAGTCCTTCGCCTCCCGGAAAGGGATAGGTGCCGCCGTTCCGCTGCTCTTCCAGCTCGAACGGGGTTTCCTTCACCAGATCCTTCACGAAGTCCTTCATCTCCGTCATGCCCCGGGCCAGGGCCCGGAGCACGTCATCCGGAGTCCTGCCGGCGTTGGTGTGCCGCAAATACTCGAACGCCTTGTCTTCGTCCATGGCGGTGGCGATGCCGCCGCCCGCAAGGATCGAGATGCCGCCGGGGTTGGGCATCTTCTCCACCAGGGTGACCCGGGCGCCGGAGTCCGCCGCCGCCACCGCGGCAACGCCTCCGGCGAACCCGAACCCCACCACCAGCACGTCGGTCTCGAGGTCCCAGCGGGCCGGCAGCCCGTTTCCGAGATTGCTCAACATCTTCTCCCTTCCGTTAAAGTGTCCCGTCGGCGAGACGAGCGCGCCCGTTGCAGGGTTCCGGCTTCCGCCGCCGGGTTCACCGCGTGGTCGGGTACGGACCGTCCGGGTGAACCGGCGGAGCCGAATCCTCGCTGTCAGGGCCGGCCGGGCAGCACCACTTCCGCGGCGCCTCGGGTGTTCACCACCTCGCCTTGCCGGGTGCCGGTAATCTCCAGGGTTACCGTCCTGGTGTCATCGTCCTTGGCCGTGACGCGGCCCGAATATGTGGTCAGGTCGCCGTACAGTCCCGGCCGAACCACCTGAACCTTCAATCGTTTGAGGAAGCCGTCGTCTCCCATCCAGTTGGTCACCAGCGGCGCTACCCAGGCGAACCGCATCACGCCGTTGTCGAAAGGCGCCGGCATGCCCCGGCCGGCGGCCATGTTGGCGTCTTCGTGTTGCTGCGAGTACTTGACCGGAAAGCCCGTCACCGGATTCACCATGGCGGTGTGCATGGCCTTGCCGAGCTCCAGATAGCCCCAGCGCCCGGCCTTGTAGGACGGGCCGATGGCGGCGTTCCAGGCCACCATGTCGCCGATGGTCAGCGGACCGCGCACGATGGGCGGGATCTCGCCGCCGGCCTCGACGTCCTCGAAGAAGATCGTATCGGCGCCGCGGCGGTACTCGTCGCGCCACGTGCTCTCGAGCTGCGCGAGCGCCCCGCTGTCGTAGTGCGGCGCCTGATGCTCCATCATGGTCCGGAGGCCGATCTGGGTGGCCATGATCATGGTGCCGGTGGCCCGGGCCAGCAGGGTGTTCTCCTGATTGCGGTAGTCGATCTCCGAGATCACGAAATTGAGCCGCCGGCCCTCCTTGTTGCGCTTCTCGAAGAACTCCTTCTGGCGCGGCTCCGAGCTCAGGGTGTCGCCGGCGTACACGTGCGAGAACCACTCCACTTCCACGCCGCCGATGAGGGACGCCAGCGGAGCCTTCACCGGAGCGCCGTGAAGGATGGGATAGCGGTTGACGAACACGAACGCCGGGGGAGCCTGGGTCCGGCCCTTCCCGGTTTCGGCCGCATGGGCCGGACCCGTCCACAGGGGATTGTCGTCATCCGTGCCGTAGGCGAAGTGCTTGATGGCGTCCTCGGTCACGGAACTGACCCACGGCTGACGCTCCTCCACGATCGTTCCCGTCATCTCCTCCGTCACCGCCTGCCACGAATCGATGGCGGCGTCCACCTGCGACGTGTCCACCTGCTGGTCCGCTTTCATGATTCTCCCGTCCAGTGCATCAGCCTGGTCGTGCGTCACCGAATGCCCTCGCCGGTGATGGCCGATATCTCCTCCTCCGAATATCCCAATTCCCGCAACAAGGGAACCGTGTGCGCTCCCAGCGCCGGCGGGTCGGTACGGGCCGGCAGGTCCGCGTCCCGGAAATCCACCGGCAGCCCGGGCAACGGCGACGAGGTCCCGTCCGGCGCGGTCAACTCCGTCATGTGACCGCGCGCCGCCAGATGGGGATGCTCGAACAGGTCCATGGGCGTGTTGACCGGAGCGTGGGGAATGTTGGCCGATTCGAGCCGGGCGACGAGGTCGCGGAAATCGAAGGTGCGCGCCAACGCCTCCGCGCCCTTGGTCAAGCGGGCGAACTCCGCCCGCCGGCCGGCGTTCTCGCGCAACGTCTCCTCCGCCCAGAGGTCGTCGAGTCCGAATTCCTTGCAATAGGCTTCCCATTGGGCGTCGCTGGTGACGCCGATGAACACGTGACGCCGGTCCCGGGTCTCGAACACCCGGTAGATGCCCCATCCGAGATCCTGTCCGACGCCGCGCTCGGTCATGGGGGCCGGCGCTTCTCCGGATATTCCCGCCTTGGCAATGTGCTGGGAAACCAGGAATACGGCGGTTTCGAACAAACCCACCCGCATGTCGTTGCCGCGACCGTCGCGACCGCGTTTGAGCAGGGCCGCGAGGATCCCGATGACGCCGAACATGGCGCCGGTCAGGTCCACCACCGACGCGCCGGCCCGCAGCGGCGTTCCCGGCGGTCCGGTCATGTAGGCGAGCCCGCCCATCATCTGCGCCGGCTCGTCGAGCAGGTTGCGCTTTGCGAAGGGTCCGGAAAGGAAGCCCTTGATGCCGCAGTGCAGCAGGCCGGGCCGGATGCGTTGCAAGGCGTCGTGGCCCAGGTCCATGCGCTCCAGCACGCCGGGGCCGTAGTTGTCGATGAGCACGTCGGCGGTGCGCAGGAGGTGCTCGAAGGCCTCCCGGCCGCGCGGCGCCTTGAGGTCCAGGGCGATGCTTCGCTTGTTGCCGTTGAAGGCCAGGAAGTAGCCCTGATTGCCTCGGCTGAAACGGGCCTGATCGCCCGTGCCGGGCCGTTCCACCTTGATGACGTCGGCTCCCAACGCGGCCAGGATGAGACCTGCGGTGGGACCGGCCACGATATGCCCGAGCTCAAGGACCCTGATTTCGTCAAGCATGGTGTGTGAAGAAACGCTTCGGACCCGACGAAGTGTCCGGGAGTCTGCCGGGTTTACGGTGCGTCGGTTACGAGAGAGATGCGACAGCCCAGGAAACCGTCCGATTTCTACGGTGCGGGCTCCTGGTGTTACGTCTGCTCGGACAGGCTCCTAACAAAGCGCGGTTTCCCGTGTCAACCCGCGAATCGTCCCTCACGGTGCGATAACCACCCGTGTCAACTGTAGATTGCCGGCGGGCTGCGGCAACCGATACAGAGGCGGGTTTGAAGCCCGCCCCTGTATCGGCCGCCGGGACGCTTGCCGGCGGCTACCGGATGCGGCCGGGCAGCGCCGTCTCCAGCACGCCGGGGCGGCGCACGAAACCGGTTGAGCGGTTCCAGCCGGCCAAGGGTCGGAACCGCTCCAGCGCCTCGCTGAACATGTCGGGCGCCGGGGCGCCGTCCTCCGTCTCCTCGAAGCCTGCCAGCTCTTCGGCAAGGCGCCGCATGATCGATTTCCGGCGCGGGAACAGACGCAGCCGGATGGCGGCCTCGGGCGCGATTCCGGCTGCGTCGCGGGCGGCTCGGAGGGTGGCGGCGTAGCCGCCCAACTCATCCACCAGACCGTGCTCTCGGGCGTCGGCGCCGGTCCAGACCCGTCCCCCGGCTACGGCCATTACCTGTTCCCGGGACAGCTTCCGGCCCTGTGCGACCTTGGACACGAAGTCGTCGTAGACCACGTCGAGCAGACGCTCCAGACGGTTCCGCTGGTTCGGATCGTAGTCCTGGAGCATGCTCCAGAACGTGGCGTTGCGATTGCCGGCCACCTGATCCCAGGACACCCCGAGCTTGTCCCAAAGGCCCTTGGTCACCATCTTGCCGGCGGCTACGCCGATGGACCCGGTGAAGGTTGCCGGTTGGGCCACGATCCGGTCGGCCGCGGCGGCGACGAAATAGCCGCCGGAGCCCGCCACGTTACCCATGGACACGATCACGGGCTTGCCCCTTTTCCGCGCCTGGCGTACTTCGCGCCAGATTACATCCGAGGCCACATAGGAGCCGCCCGGGCTGTCGATGCGAAAGATGATGGCCCGGACGTCGTCATCGTCGGCGGCCCGGCGGAAGGCCCGGGCGATGCTGTCCGAGCCCATGGAATTCTCGCCGGTGAGGGCGCGAAAGCGGCTACGCCCGCGGTGGACCTGGCCCAGACCGTAGATCAACGCCACGGTGGCCGAGTCGCCACCGCGGTTTTCCAGCCGCCGGCGGTAGCGGGAAAGCGGCAGAAACGCGACCTCGGCTCCCAACTCCTGATGGATCAGGTCGTCCACCTGGTCGCGGTAGCGCAGTCCGTCCACCAGCTTCGCTTCCAGCGCCTCCTGGGCCGAAAAGGGCGCCCGCAGCATCAAATCCCCTACCGCAGCGCGGGAGAGTCCGCGACCCCTGGAGATTCCCGCGGTCAACTGCTCCGTCAGGGATTCCAGGATCCGGGTGAGGGCTTCTCTTTGGGCGGCGGTGTACCCGTTCTCGGTGAACAGTTCCCTGATGCCCTTGTATTCCTCCCGCTGCTCCAGCGCGTACTTCACGTCGAGCTTCTCCAGGGTACCCTTGAGAAAGTAGCTCTGCGCCAGCAGGCCGGTGAGGCCCACGTCTCCGGACGGCTGCAGGTAGATTTTCTCGAACGCCGCGGCCAGATAGAAGGCGCCGTTGCCCGGGCCGAACTCGCCGAAGGATTCAGCGAAGGCGTAGGTCGGCTTGCCGGACTGGCGAAAACTCCGCACCGCGTCGCGCAGTTCCTGAATCCGAGCCAGCCCCATGCCCGAGGAGCCGACCCGGGCCGCCAGGCCCACTACGCGGTCATCCTCGGCCGCCCGCTCGATGGCGGCGACGATTTCCCAAAGCTCCGGCCCGGCCTTCCGGAAAGCGCTCCAGGGGGTGAGCCTCCCGGCGCCGTATTCGACGACGTTGCGGTCCAGGTCCAGGGTAAGGACCGTCCTCTCGGGGATGCTCGGTGTGTGCATCGAGAAGAAGATCAGCACCGCCACGACGCCGGCAGCGGCCACCGTTGCCAACGCTCCGATGACCATGAGAACCGTTCGAATAATACGCATTTGCCCTCCTCGGACCACCTCGCCCCGTGCGGCTTCGTGCGCGGTAGGGACGGTTTTCGGTATCTGTTACACAGAAGGTGTTGCCGGAAACGGCGCAGGATACAAACGGGGCGGCGACGAGAGAACCGATGCTTCGAATCACCAGCCGTATCAGCCTGGATGAGAGCGAGATCGAGGAGCGCTTCATCCGGGCCTCGGGTCCCGGCGGGCAGAACGTGAACAAGACCGCAACCGCGGTGCAGCTACGGTTCAGGATCGTCGATTCCCCCTCGCTGCCCGAAGCGGTGCGGGAACGTCTCCTGCGCGTCGCCGGCCGGCGAGTGGACAAGAGCGGAGTCCTGACCATCGAGGCCCGGCGTTACCGCGACCAGCCGCGCAACCGGGACGATGCCCTGGAAAGGCTCGTCAAGCTCATCCGCAAGGCGGCCGAGAGACCCGCGCCGCGCCGGCCCACCAGGCCCACCGCGACGTCGCGGGAGCGCCGTCTCGACGACAAGCGCAAGCGCGGCGAGATAAAGAAGTCACGCCGTCCCGATCCCGCGGAGTGATCTCCCCGCTTCTCCGATCCACCCAGGCGTGTGTATCGGCCGGCAGCGCGATGCGGGCACGGGCGGGTTTGAAACCCGCCCGCGCCCCGTCTATCCCCATTCTGCGACACTTGCATCAATGCAGCGTCGGCGGCTCGTGGTCCTGCTTTTTTCCCTCGATGATACGGAACCGCCGCTTGAGGCGGGCCAGCCGGAACCGATAGTACTCGCGTCTGACGGTCGCCCAGGAGCGTCTCGGGCTCAGCATGTAGCCCCATTTGAGGTAGAGGTAGCCGAACAGCATGCCTCCGAGGTGGCCGAGGTGGGAGATGCCGGAGTTCCCGGGACTGATGGACGAGAAGAAGGCGACGGCTCCGATGATGAGCACGAAGTACTTCATCTTGATGGGGAACAGCAGGTAGAGGTAGATCACGTTGTCGGGATAGAGCCGCCCATATGCCAGCAGCACGCCGTAGATGCCGGCGGAGGCGCCGATGGTGGGTATGGCCTGGTTCGGTTCGAGGAACAGCACGCACAGACCGCCTCCGACCACGGCCACCCAGTAGAATTTCAGGAAGAACCGCGTGCCCCAGCTCCGCTCCAGGTCGCATCCGAACATCCACAGGGCCAGCATGTTGAACAGGACGTGGAACAGCCCGAAATGGAGGAACTGGTAGGTGAAGAGCTGCCAGATATGGAAGTCGTTCCAGACGAGCTGGGGGACCAGGCCGAAGATCC
This sequence comes from uncultured Binatia bacterium (SeqCode), assembly GCA_965214905.1. Classification (GTDB taxonomy): domain Bacteria; phylum Desulfobacterota; class Binatia; order UBA9968; family JAJDTQ01; genus JAJDTQ01. Next base: position 4,427,919 of record OZ243984.1, on the reverse strand, counting down.
ACAGCAACGGCCGTCCGGCCAGATAGGGAAGCTGCAAGACGAAGACGGCGACGTTGACGATCAGCAGCCACTTGACCGCCGGCGTGACCGGACCTCCGAAGCTGAACGAACGGTAGGCAGGCTGGGTCCGATACATCATGGTTTCACTATAACGTATTGCATGAGGCCCCGTAAGCCGCTAAGCGTTGGATGACATGAAGACCCTGATTACCGGTGGAACGGGTGTGAACGGCGCGGCCGCTGCGCGTCTGCTGGTGTCCCGGGGGCAGCGGCCGGTGCTGCTGGACAACCGGGTGGACCTGTCGCTGATCGCGGACATCACGGACGAAGTGGACGTGGTCGCCGGCGACATCCTGGACGGCGCCGCGTTGCAGGAGGTGGCGGCGGCCCACGGCATCACCCACGTCGTGCATATGGCGGCCCTGATGCCCGGCCCTGCCGAGGCCGATCCCGGCCTGGCCGTTGCCATCGGCGTGGACGGCACCCTGAACGTGCTGGAGGCTGCCCGCGCCGGCGGCATTCGGCGGGTGGTCTATACCAGCTCCAACGCGTTTATCGGCGACGTTCGCGGCAAGCACGGCGATCCGGATTTCGTGCCCCTGGACGAATCCCACCCGCCGAACCCGGCGGACATGTACGGCGTCACCAAGGTCTGCTCGGAGACCTTGGGCAACTACTACCGCAAACGTTACGGCGTGGACTTCGTGGCGCTGCGCTACCCCTCCATCTACGGCCCGGGAAAGCTGGCTCGGCATGGCGTTCTCGCCCTGTACGGCAAGATCATCGAAGACGCCATGGCCGGGCGGGAGTTCTCGATCCCCCGCGGCGGCGACCAGCGGAACGACGTGGTCTACGTCGGCGACGTCGCCAACTCCGTCGCGCTGGCGCTCAATGCCGAGGGCCTGACCCAGGGAACCTTCAACATCGGCACCGGCCGGGGAGTCACGCTGAAGGATTTCGCCGCGGTGCTGCGGCGCCTCTTCCCCGCTGCGAAGATCGACATCGGCCCCGGCCTCGACTTCCGCGACGGCTACAAGCAGAGCTACTGCGTCTTCGACATCGGGAAAGCCCGGCAGCAATTGGGCTACTCGCCGCAGTATGACCTGGAGAGGGGCATCGCGGACTACATCGAGAGTGTCAGGAAGCTGGGGCTGGCGGTCTGAGGCGCAGGGTACGGAGGAGGTAACAGGAAATCGAGGACCGATTCGAGATGGCCAAAGCGTGCCGCCATCCCGAATCGGTCCCGTCTCTGCTACTTTCGGGTGATCGTGACCGTTCCGGCGTTCTCGCCGACACGGCTGTTTTTCTTGGTCCCTTCATCGTGGCCGATATCGAACCGGGCCAGACGAACCGTTACCGAACCGGGCACGTGCACGTCCGCGACCGCGGAGACGTAATTGTCAGGAACGGCAGTGGGGGCGACCATCGCGAGTATGCGAAGGGCAGTGGCAGCGGATTCGAGGGTGATCGAAACGGATTTGCCAGGGGCGAGCAGCACTCCCGGAGGGCCATCGGAGCCATGCCCCGCCACCGCCCCGGTCCCGATCGACTCGAGCACCTTGGCCGGATCGCCTGTGAGAATCTGTTGCTCGGCCGCCGCGGTCACGTAGTCGCCATCGAAGAAATGACCGTCATTGCTTGCGCTCGTTACGACAATCGGTGCGAGGAGCTCCTCGGACAAGTCATTCGTCACCTTGACCTCGAAGGTGTTGCCGCCGGCGAACGCGGCGCCGGCCACCAAGCCGGCCGATAGCAAGCCGGCCGCCAATCCGTAGAACATCTTCATCTGCATTGCAGTGCTCCTTTCGTACCGCAGGGCAAGGAAATGGAAAAAGGGAAGCCTTGTAGCAAAGGCATCCCGGACGTGTCAACCCTATCGAAGGAACGGGCAGGAACGGGAGGAAGGGGTGGGTGGAAAGCGTGAAGAGCCTGCGTTCGGGAGCTGCCGGACTCGACTCGCGCGGTAGTCCCGCCCGGCCGTTTGTGCTATCGTCCCGGCAGGAGGTTGGGGACATGAAACTTTATCACTTTCCACCATCGACCAACTCGCTGAAGGTGAGGATCGCCCTGCTGGAGAAGGGGTTGGAATTCGAGAGCGTGGTTATCGACCTGGGAAAGAAAGAGCAGAAGGACCCGGAGTATTTGAAGATCCATCCCTTCGGTCAAGTGCCCGCCCTCGATGATGACGGCTTCATCGTTTACGACTCCACCGTCATCAATGAATACCTGGAGGACGAATACCCGCATCCTCCGCTGTTGCCCGCCAACTCGGAAGAACGCGCTTCTGCCCGCTTGATGGAAGATTACCGGGACAACCACGCCAATCCCCACTTCGTCACGTTGATTCACGAGTACCGCAAGCCGGAAGAGGAACGTGATGTCGCGCTCATCCGAGAGACTCAGGCGAACATAGGGGCTGCCTTCGCGGTGGTCGAACGACAACTGCAAGGCCGAGAGTATCTCGCCGGCTCGTTCAGTCTCGCCGACATCGCCTTTATGCCCAACGTCGCGCTGCTGGAGCGGTTCGACGTGCCTCTGGACCCCGATTTCAAGAACGTGGCGGCGTGGATCGAACGTTTGCGCACCCGGAGCAGCTACTCCGCCACCCGGAACTAGTGCGCCGAAGCTGAAGTCCGTATACGCCCGGGAAATTGCGACTGCTGCTTGCGTGGCTGGTGCACCTCTACACGGCCCTCGGGGCGGCGGTGGCAGTGTTCACCCTGACGCTGGCGGCCGAGGGTCGTTATCGCGAGGCGCTGGCGCTCATGGGCCTGGCGCTGCTCCTGGACGCCACCGACGGGACCTTCGCACGGGCGGCAAGAGTGAAAGAGCTGATCCCGGGGGTGGACGGCGCCCGCCTGGACGACATCGTCGACTACCTCAACTACGTCCTGGTTCCGTGCTTTCTGCTGTTTCGTGCGGAGCTGCTGCCTGCCGGTCACGGGTGGTGGCTCGTGTGCCTTCCGCTGTTGGCAAGCGCCTACGGCTTCTCGCAGACCAACGCCAAGACCCCTGATCACTACTTCCTCGGGTTCCCTTCGTACTGGAACGTCGTGGCCTTCTACTGCTTCGTGTTGGACTCGAGTCCCTGGTTCAACGGAGTTCTGATCATCCTGTTGTCGGTGATGGTGTTCGTCCCTGTCCGGTACCTTTATCCGAGCCGCAACCCCGTCCTCCAGGGTCTCACCATCGCCTTGGGCGCCACTTGGGGAGCGCTGTGCTTCGTCGTGGTGTACTACCTGCCCGAGCCGTCTTATGGTTTGGCCTTGGCCTCGTTGTTCTTTCCCGCCTATTACCTCGTGCTGTCGTTCTGGTCGCACCTGCGGCGCCGCCTCTAGTGTCGTGTCCTATAGAAATCGTAGATCGTCTGCGGGCGTCCCGCAGGTCGGGTTACTCGGACAGGCGCCTAACGGGTCGGCTCGACGGACTCGTCGCGATGAATCCGGATGGCGAGCACGTCGGCCTCGGCGCATACTTGCTGCTCGCAGTTCAGCGTGCATCGCAGGAGGGTCTTGCGCCCTTCCACCTTGCGGATGGTGGCGCGCAGCTCCAGGGGTTTTCCGAGCGGCGCCGGGCGCCGGTAGTCGATCTTCATGCTGGCGGTGACGAAGAAGACCCGCGGCGCGCTGCCGATGGGCCGCTGCTCGTCCTGGTAGGCGCGGGCGATGGCGAGGTTGAGACTGTGGCAGTCGAGCAGGGTCGCGATGATGCCGCCGTTCACCACCTCGCGCGTGCCGCCGCAGTGGTGCGGCTGCGCGGTCCAGGTGCACACGGCCTCCTCGCCGTCCCGGCGGCTCTTGACCTGAAGCCCTCGGTCATTGGCCGGGCCGCAGCCATAGCACAGGGTGGTCGCGCCCTGATCCTGAAACGCCTGCTCCTCGTTCATACGCTTGCCCCACTCGTCCGCGGCCACGGCCTAGCCGGCGCGGGCGACTCCCAGCCGAAGCTGCCCCACCCCGTCGATCTCCGCCACCAGCTCGTCGCCCGCGGCCAGTTGTTTCTGAAAGGCGGGGGCGTCCGGGTTGCCGCTGGCGATGAGGTCACCGGGCATGAGGGTTCCCACCTCCGACAGGTAGCTCACCAGACGGGCCACCTCGTTGATCATGCCGCCGGTGCTGGCCGACTGCCGCAAGTCGTCGTTCACCCAAAGGCGCATGTGCAGCGCCTGCGGGTCGGGTATCTCGTCGCGGGTGACGATCCAGGGGCCCACGGGCGCGAAGGTGTCGAAGCCTTTGCGCACGCAACGGGTGCCCATGAGGTTCCTTCCCGAGCCGTATCCCCGAGCGGTGACGTCGAGGATGACGCTGTAACCGAACACGGCGTCCATGGCCTCTTCCACCGACACGCCCCGGCTTTCCCTGCCGATGATGACGCACAGTTCCAGCTCGGGGAAGACGGTTTCGGCGTTGGGCGGGATGACGATGTCTTCCCCCGGGCCGATGACCGAGGACGGCGGCTTGAGGAAGATATGCTCGAGCAGCTCGTCCGGCGGGGTTTCCCGGGCCTCGCCCCGCCCGCCGGCGTTGGCGAGGTTCCTGCTCCCGCGCTTGTAGTTGCCGGCCGCGCCCCAGATCTTCGAGGGCGCCGGTACCGGGGCCGCCAGTTGAGCGGCGTCGAGGCTTGTCGGGCTCCGCTCCGAGATTGCCCGACCGATGGCCTCGCGGTTCGCTTCATAGGACGCCGCCAGATCGATCATGGAATCGCAGACACCGTCCAGAAGGACCATCTTGTGGTCTTCCGTGACCGCGGCCACGGTTCCGTTCTTCAGCGTCGCAAACCGCATCGAGTACCTCCGTCGCGTGTCGCAGACCGGCGCGATGCCCGCGCCGACATGAGCGTCACGGGACCGGCGGATATGGAAAACCGGGAGCGAGGGCCGCATTGTCCGCGCTCCCGGGAAGAAAGGTACAAGGGCTAGTAGGCGTCCTTGAGTTCCCGGACCTTGGCGAACACCGAGACCGGGTCCGTCCCCAGACCCGGAAAACGCTCGGCAAGGCCGGCCTGGATCTCTCCGCTCTCCCATCGGAGAAACGGATTGGTCTCGAGCTCGTCCCCGAGGCGGGACGGCACCGTGAACCGATCCCCGGCCCTGAGCTCCTGGACCTGGTCCAGCCTCCTGCGGATCTTCTCGTTGTTGGGCTCTACGGTCAGCGCGAACCGGAGGTTCTTCTCGGTGTACTCGTGGCCGCAGTACACCAGCGTGTCGCCGGACAGGCCGCGCAGCTTCCCGAGGGAGGCGGTCATCTGCTCGGGGGTCCCCTCGAAGACCCGGCCGCATCCGCCGGCGAACAGGGCGTCGCCGCTGAAAAGCTTGCCGGGGAAAACGAAGGCGATGTGGCCGCGGGTATGACCAGGGACGAACAGAACCTTCCCGCGCTCCTCTCCCACCTGGACCTCGTCTCCTTCCACGAGAGGATGGGTGATGCCCGGGATGCGTTCTTCATCCGCCTTGGCGCCGAACACCTCCAGCTCCGGCTTTTGCCGCAACAGGTACTCGTTCCCGCCGGTGTGGTCCCGGTGGTGGTGGGTGTTGAGGATGGCGGTGAGCTCGACGCCCTCTTCCTGCACCCGGCGCCACACCGGCTCTCCCTCGGAGGGGTCCACGATGCCGGCCTTGTTGGTCTTCTCGCAGATCACGAGGTAGCCGTAATTGTCCTTCAGCAACGGTATCTGAACGATTTTCATGACGGCTGTTATACCAAAACTTCCGCCGGCAGGCCACAGGCTTCACGGACCGATGCGGACCGATGCATGCGCGGCATGGCGCCCGTCGAGCCGATTGACCTGCGCCCCCGGTTTGCATACCCTGGAGCCATGCTGAAGGCCGGAGTCGGACAGTCGTCACAATCGGATACCCCCGCCGCCGTCGAGGAGGCGGCCCGGAAGGCCATGGCAGGGTTGCCGGATGGAAACGCCGATCTGGTGTTGCTGTACGCCACCGTCGACCACGCCGGCGCCCTGGAGCGGGAGTTGGCGGCGCTCCACCCGATGACCGGGACCCGCAACATCGTGGGATGCAGCGGCCTGGGAATCCTGACGGACGGCGGCGAAGTCGAGGGAGAGTCCGGGGTCGCGGTGATGACGATGGCCTCCGACACGGTCCGGGCGCGCCCTTTCGTCCGCGACGCCCTCAAGGGGAACGACGGCGCCGCGGGACGGGACATCGCCGATGCCGTGGGACCCGACCGTCCCTCCCTCACGGTGTTGCTGGCCGACGGTTACAAGAGCCGCCCCGACGTCATGCTGGACGGCTTGTCCCGGGCGGGACACTCCGGCCCGGTGGTGGGTGCGGCGTCGTCGGAAAACGGCAGTCACGGAAGGACCTACCAATTCTACGAGGACCGGGTGACCAGCAACAGCGTCGTGGGGTTCTCGCTCTCGGGCGCCTTCGAGGCGGTGATCGACATCACCCAAGGCTGCCAGCCCGTGGGCGAGCCCATGATCATCACCAAAGCCCACGAGAATCTCATCTTCGAGATCGACGGCCGCCCGGCGTTCGAGGTGTTCGCCGCCCTTGTCGGGAAACCGTTCCAGCAGGACCTTCGCCGGGCGCTGGCCTTCGTTTTCGTGGGGTTGGCTCCGGACCCGCGGCAAACGGAGATCGAGCCCGGGCAGTATCTCGTTCGCAACATCATCGGCGTGGATGCGCCAAGAGGCATTCTCGCCGTGGCCCAACCGGTAGAAGCCGGGCAGCCGCTGATCTTCGCGCTCCGGGACGGGCAGCGGGCGCGGGAGGATCTGCAACAGATGCTGGAGCGGCAGGCGGCGCGTCTGGAAGGCAGGACGCCGCGAATGGGTTTTTACTTCAATTGCTGCGCCCGCGGCAGCGGCCTTTACGGCGTTGCCGGGATCGATACGGCCTACATCAGGCAGGCGCTGGGTGACGTGCCGATCATCGGCTTCTTCGGCAACTACGAGCTCGGCCCCCTGGCCGGGGCCAACCATCTCCTCACCTACACCGGGGTTCTGGCACTGGTCAGCGAGTGAGCGGCCGGCCCCGCCGCCCCTGGATTCCCGCTTGCGCGGGAATGACGGATAGGGCGCGGAATGATGGTGGCGGTGCAGAATGACGGACCGGGGCGTTGGCGCCTGCTTTCAGACGGATCTCCGTTTCGATGAAAGGAATGGCGTCGTGTGTCAGCGCCGCAGGCGTTTCCGCTTGTTGGCGAGGTAATCCACGACGATGTAGTTCCCGATCTCGTCGGGGGAGGTGTAGAAGACGCGGCCGGTGTTCATCCGGGTGAGCCGGTCCACGAAGCCCATGCGATAATAATCCATCCCCAGCATGAAGGTGTTGATGCGGATGCCGCTCCGGGTGCAGCGCCGGACCTCCTTCAGGGTCTCCCGGACGATCCTCTCGTGCAGCAGGGCCGAGCCCCAGCCGCTGTGAAGCCGGCCGCCCCGATCGACGTTGCACGCGGTTGGTTCACCATCGGTGATCAGGATAATCTGACGGTTCGTAGCCCTATTGTTTCCAAGAAGTTGTCGTGAAAACCTCAATGCTTCCTTGATATCGGTGCCATGCTCCATGAAGTAGGTGATGGCGACGATGGAGGGGAGATCTTCGGTGCGGATGACCTTGGCGTTGGAGCGGAAGGCCACCAGGTGGAGGACGTCCTGGGGAAACTTGGTCTCGATGAGCCGGTTGAGCGCCAGCGCCACCTTCTTGCCGGCGTGCAGGGCGTCGTTCATCAGCATGGAATAGCTGACGTCGATGAGCAGCACGGTCTCGGTGTCGGTGGAGAACTCGTGCCGATACACCTGAAAATCCCGTAGCTCGATCCGGACGGGTACCCCGGTCCTCCCCTCTTCCAGCGACTGCATGAGGGTCTTGCGGATGTCGATGTTGAGGGGGTTGCCGTACTCGTAGGGCCGAGTGTCTTCCAGCCGCAGGCCCTGGTTGCCGGTCCTGGTGCTGGCGTGCTGGCCCCAGCGGTTCTTGTTCATGAGCTGGAAGATCTCTTTCAGGGCCTTGTCGCCGAGCTGTCGCATGCCCTTGGGACTGAGCCTCAGGCCGCTTCCGGTACGCACCAGGTAACCCGCGTCCACCATCATCTGCTCGACCCCCTGGAGGTACTTGAGCTGCTCGTAGGCTTCCTCGCCCAGCAACTCGCGCATGGCCTCCAGATCGAGGTCGGACACGTCGCCGAGTCCTCGCCGCCCCCAACGCAGGAACTGCTCCAGAGCTCGTAGCTCCCCCAGCACCTGTCCGGCCTCGCCCATGCCCATGCGCCGGCTTCCCTGAAAAGGGTACTGATGCATCAGTTGCTCGAGCTGCTCCATCTGGGACATGGCGTCGCTCAGGCGCTGAAGTTCCTGCTGGCCCAGCGAATCGAGGTTCTCCAGAAGGTTGTCGAGATCCTCCACCGCGGCGTCGAGCATGTTGGGCAGATTCTGCAGGAAATCGTCGTCGTCCAGCAGGCGGTTCAGACGCTCCAGCATCCGGGAAAGATTCGGCGCGTCCGGTCCCGTCAGGTTCTGCGGCGGCTGCATGGAGCGTTGGTCGATCTGTTCGCCAAGGCGCTCTTTGAGCCGTTGATATCGCTCCTGAGCCTGGCGCATCTTTTCGGCCAGCTCGTCCATGTTCCGGGCATACTTGCCGGACAGCCGCTCCATGAAGTTGCGCATCTTGTCGTGATACGCCTCCATCTTTTCAGCCAGCTCGTTCAGTTTCCGGCTCAGCGCCTCGCTTTCTTCGGGAGACAGCTTGAAAGAGTCGGGGGAATACTTGTCGAGGAGATTCTGTTTCTGTTCTTCCGCCTGTTGCAGCAGGTCCCGCAGCCCCTGCACCGAGCGCATGCCGTCGTCGGACTCGAAACCACGGCGCATCAGGCTCCGCAGCGCGCGGCGCACGCCTTCCTCTTCGAGAAAGGTCTCCGACAACTGCTTGAGGAGATCGTCGGCGGTGGGGAACCTGACCTCCTGGGAGCCGTCCCAAGGCGTGTATCGATGGATCCTCATGCCGCGTACACTATATCGCAGGCGCTTCCGGCACTGCAATAGCGGAAATCGGCTCCGGCGCTGCTGACGGCGGGACCGCCTGCGGGCCGGCCGACTCCGACGGCCGGCGGTGGAACGGGGCTGCGGACTCGGCTATAGAAGGAGGGGCTATCAGCGTATCTCGGAGGGGAACATGAAGGTTACTGTCGATATCACGAAGTGCGACGGCCACGAGAAATGCGTGCAGGCCGCTCCTCAGGTCTTCAAGATGAACGAGCGGTTCATCGCCGAAGTGGCCGACCCCGACGGCGACGCCCCGGAAAAGATCGTGCTGGCTGCCCGAATTTGTCCCACCAAGGCCATCACGGTGGAAGACGACGGCGGCAAGACGCTGTTTCCCGAGTCCTGACAGCCTGCGCCATGGAACTCGGAAGCCCGCGGTAGGGGCGGGCTTCAAACCCGCCCCTACCGCATACCGCATCGCGCTACCGGCCGATACCGGCGCCTTGCTCGGGGCCTCTCGCGAGCAGGGTCCCCGGCAACCGTACCCGAAGCGGCACGGCGCGGCTCCTTCACTCGAACACGACGCTGGCAAAGCTGCAGATGGAGCCGATGGGGTCCATCTCGCCATGGTCGTGGGCCACCACCCGCCCTCGTTCCGCCTGCATCGACTTGAGCATCGTGTAGATGGGCGAGAAGCCGCAGATCCGGCGGCGGTCCTGCTCTTGCGCGAGGTGGCTTCGGAACCCTTCCGGATCCATCTCCTCCACGTGACGCAGCATCTCTCGGTCGGAATGTTTCACGGCCTCCAGCTCTTCTCCGTCGAAACCGTTGACGTCGCCGTAACGCGGTCCGACGTGGGCCAGGTCGGCGCTGGCGACGACGCAGACGCGACGGCCGTCCTCGGCGATGGCCGTTCGTAGTGCTTCGGTGAATCGCTCGATGGCATCGCCGTCGGCGTCGCGTCCGGGCGCCGCGTAGGAAAAGGAGCACAGCACCGGCACGATGGGCGTGCCGTTGCCGAAAAGCTGCTGAATGAACAGCACCTGAAACTCGATGGTGTGCTCGGAACGGTGGGCCAACTCGTCCGCGAACAGATCTCCGCCATGAAACGCGCGCAGACGGGAGATGAACCCGGCCGCCACCGGCACTTCCCCCAGCGGCGTGGCAAAGCGCTTGCAGGTCAAGGCATAAGGGTTCCGCACTCCGCCGTGCCCGGTTCCCAGGATGACGAACATTTCCGGCGGCGCCGCCTCCGCCAGCTCCTTGTAGGCCCAGGCGTAGGCATGGCCCCCCAGGCGAAGGTCTATGTGCGGCACGACCATGCCGGGTATCCGCCGTTGCCGATCCCGCCCGCCCGGCAACCCCGGTCCCTCGGGCGGGAGGAACAACCGCCCGAGGCTCTCCTTCAGCACGGCCGGGTTCTCGTCATAGCTGACGCCGGCGTGAAACGGCTCGCGCACCGACGCCTCGCGAAAGGACGTCGCCAAGCGCTGGAAATGGCGATCGAAGTTGTCGCCGGCCAGAAAGTGGCCCTGGTCCAGCACTGCACACATCTGCTCCAATAGTTGGAGCGGAAACTCGACCTTGTACTTCTCCCGGTACGCGGTCCGGATCTCCGGCAGCGTCCGGGCGCCGTCGAAAAACTGCAGCGCGCAGGCCGCCTCCACACCGAGATGCAGAACCTTGTCGCTGAAGTGCCGTGGGTCGCGGATGCCGAAAGCCCGTCTCCCCTTCTCCCCGGGCACCGGGAAAACGTCGACATATCGAAGGCGCGGGCGCATGACGGAGTTTTCGTCATTCATGAGAACAGGCTATAGCCTGGAAGGGAAGAATGCCAACAGGCCGGCCGCCCGACCGCCGGGCCGGAATGACGCCAGTGGAATGAAGAACGAGACGATTACCGCGGTCAAGGGCATCCAGGTGGGTCACGCCACCAACCTGCGTGCGCGCACCGGGTGTACGGTGGTCCTCTGCTTGACCGGCGGCGCCGCCGGCGTCGACGTGCGCGGGTTCGCGCCCGGCACCCGGGAGACCGACGCCGTGAGGCCCGGCCGGCGCGTGGGGCAGGCTCACGCCATCCTGTTGACCGGCGGCAGCGCCTTCGGCCTCGATGCGGCCGCCGGGGTCATGCGGTTTCTCGAGCAGCGCGACGCCGGGTTCCCCACCCCTCACGGCGTCGTCCCCATCGTCCCTGCCGCGGTGATCTACGACCTGGGCGTCGGCGACCCGCGAGTCCGGCCGGACAAGGCCATGGGCTATCGCGCCTGCAAGGCGGCCACCGATGACCCCGTGCCCGGCGGACGGGTCGGCGCCGGCGCCGGCGCCACCGTCGGCAAGGCGCCGGGTCTGCGCCCCGCCGACGGCGGTATCGGCTCCGCGTGCGCAAAACTGCGCAATGGCGTCGTGGTGGGCGCCCTGGTGGTGGTGAACGCCGTGGGTAGCGTGGTCGATCCCGCCACCGGGGAGACCGTCGCCGGCGGCCGTGACCAGGCCTCCGGCCGCAGCGTCGCTACGACGCTGAAGTCGCCGCAAGGACGCGGACCGGGAACGCCCGGAACCAACACCACCATCGGCGTCGTCGCCACCGACGCGGCCCTTTCCCCGGTAGAAGCCGACTCGGTAGCCGCCATGGCCCACGACGGCATCGCCCGCGCCATCCGCCCGTCCCACACGCTCTACGACGGCGACACCCTGTTCGCCCTCTCCACCGGCAAACGCCGGGTGGACGTCAACGCCGTCGGCATCGTTGCCGCCGAAGTGGTGGCCAAGGCGATTCTCGACGCGGTGGGGCGATAGGCATGGCGTTTGTGTGTTCCTCGAACGGTGAAGGTGACCCCCGGCCTGCCCTTCCGGCATCCGGTGGATCTCGTCCGGCTCCCCTGCGTCCCGCCTTCGGTCAAAAGCATGCTTGAGTGACGGTCCGCTTATCTGCTAGAAACAACCCATGCGCCCGTAGTGAAAAGGACATCACGAGGGTCTCCGGAACCCTAAGTCCAGGTTCGATTCCTGGCGGGCGCGCCAACTCCCCTCAACGGCCCGGCCTCTCCTGGTCGCCGACGAGTCGAAGAGCCAAAGGCGCACTGCGGCGCCTCACACCGAAGACGTACTCCTATCCGCCCTTCGCCGCCGGACCGCGTACCTGCATCAGCGCCGGCATGGCCATGCTCGAAATCCGGTTGGTGCGGACGCAGATCCTTCAGCGCTTCAAGATCCACGTCGTTCCCGACCATCCCATCGAGACCTGACCCGGGTGGTGCTGGTCGGCGACCGCGGCAGGCTTACCAGCGCCCGGATCCGCGAAGAGGTCAAGCCGGCCGGTTGGACTGGATCAGCGCTCTGCGGGCTCCGGCGATCCGTGAGCTGGTCGAAGGCGGAGCGTTGCAACTCTCGCTGTTCGATGAGCGCGACCTGGCCGAGATCACCTCCCATGCCTATCCCGGCGAGCGCCTGATCGTGTGCCGCAACCCGTTGCTCGCAGACGAACGCGCGCGCAAGCGCGAGGTCCTGTTGCAGGCCACCGAGCGCGACCTCGGCACGATCCTCGCCACCACTGGGCGCACCAAGCGCCGCATGTGCCATTCGACATAGTAGGCGAGCATGACTTGGCCACCATCGTCACCCTCGAGTTGCGGAAGTCGGGCTTGCACTCGGTCAATTTTTATGGCCTTTTTATGGCCTTATTGGCAGGATGCGTTTGGTGCCATAACTTGGCATTGTCGTGTTGAGCATTGTCGTGTTGAGGAAGGTGGGAGATGCGCGCTGAATCCGTCGAGTCACAAGGTCACGCACTTGCCGTCGAGCCGCGCGGGGCCGGCGGGCCGGGTGCTGCCGGACGCCTTCGACTTCCGCATGACGCGACCGGCTTCCGGGCTTTGTCGCGGACAGGGCGGCGGCCTGCCCTGTGGCTGCTGTTGCCTCTTGCCGCCCTGCTGTCGCTGCCGCCTGCGGTCGCGCAGGCGCAAGGCCCCTCCCTGCGGGTTCAGGACGCGAGCGTGGAGGAGGGCGACTCCGGTATCACGGACCTGGAGTTCGAGGTCACGCTGAATCCCCCGTCGGCTGCCGGGGTGACGGTGCAGTACACCACGAAGAGGCTGTTTCTCGACGACGGGGCGCAAGGCAGTGTGGACTTCGCGCCGGAGTCCGGCTGGCTCGCGTTCGCGCCCGGAGAGACCAGCCGGACGGCGTCGATAGGGGTGTACGGCGACAGGGTGGACGAGGGGGAGAAGGAGCAGTTCCAAGTATATCTGCACAACCCGACCGGCGCAACTATCGCGCGTAAAACGGCGACGTTGTGGATCCTCGACGACGACGACTCGCCGAAGGTGACGCTGGTGTTGAACACGAACACGATCTCGGAGAACCGCGGCGCCGCCACGGTGACGGCGCGCCTGAGCGATCCCTCGCCAGAGGAGACGGAAGTGGATATTTCGCTTTCCGGATGGGAGGGCGACTGGACGCTGAGCGGGAGCCGGACGTTGTCGATCCCCGCGGATTCGACGACAGGCTCGGATTTTTTGAGAATCACGGCGCTGGACAACAACATCTGGGTGCCCGACAAGAAGGTGACCGTGTCGGGCACGGCGCGAAACGATGCGGGCATCGTGAACCCCGACGACGTGACGCTGACGATCGAGGACGACGGCGACTTGTTGCTTCCGAGTATGGCTGTCCGCGACGCGCAGTTGACCGAGGGCGATTCGGGCGAGACGGGCATGGATTTCAGGGTGGATCTGTCGCCGGCAACGACGCTTCCGGTGACGTTCAACGTCCGGACGTCCGGGATAGACGGTTTGGCGCAGTCGGCGACATCCGGTCAGGACTACACGGCGGTGAACAAGAGTGTGACGATCGCGCCCGGAGAGACCCACACGACGGTGTCGGTTCCGATCATCGGCGACACCGTGCACGAGTTGGAGAACGAGTATTTCAGGTTGTTTGGGTCCATCGGGTCGGACGCGCCCGCGTATTTCAGGGACTATGTCGGGGAGGGAACAATTACCGACAACGACCGTCCGACGGTGACGCTGGCGCTGAGCGAGGACAGGATCCGGGAGGACGGCGGGGTGACCACGGTCACGGCGAGCCTCGACCGTCCGTCGGTCAAGAATACGTTCGTGCGGATTTCGGCGTCTGCGGTTTCGCCGGCGGTCAAGGGCGACTTCACGTTCGGCGGGAATCGTGGGTTGACGATTGCCGCGGGTGAGCTGTCGAGCACCCGCACGGTGACCCTCACGGCCGTGGACAACGCTGTGGACGTCCCGTTCGACAAGACGGTGACGGTGACGGGCAACGCGCGCAACGAACGCGGGATCGACCACCCGGAGGCGCTGACGCTGACGATTGTGGACGACGAGATTCCGGTTGTGACGATCGCGGCGGAGACGGAGGAGGTCATCGAGGAACGGGGCGCGGTCACATTCATTGCGACGCGGACGGAATACGATCTGTCGCGGAGCCTGACCGTCAATTTCCTTTCCAACGGCGGCCCGTCCCTCCCGTCGGGGACGATCACCTTCGCCGCCAACGAAACCACCGCTCGGCTGGGCGGCAGTCCGTGGGGGGATATCGACGCCGACGGCACGGTCACGATAACGCTGCAGGACGGCGACGGCTATGAGCTGGGCGCGCCGTCTTCGGCTTCCGTGACGGTGCGGGACATCACGCCGGTTGTGACGATTGCGGCGGAGACGGAGGAGGTCGTCGAGGAACAGGGCGCGGTTGCGTTCATCGTGACGCGCACGGAGCTGAATCTGGCGGAGAGCCTGACCGTCAATTTCCTTTCCAACGGCGGCGCGTCCCTCCCGTCGGGGACGGTCACCTTCGCTCCCAACGAAACCACCAAGCGGCTGGGGGGCAGTCCGTGGGGGGATATCGACTTCGACCGCACGGTCAGGATAACGCTGCAGGACGGCGACGGCTATCGGCTGGGCCGGCCGTCTTCGGCTTCCGTGGCGGTGCGGGACGAGGATGTTCCGGTGGTGACGGTCGCGGCGGAGACGGAGTATGTCTACGAAAACGGGGACCCGGTTGCGTTCATCTTCACGCGGACAACGGATGAGGACCTGTCGCGGAGCCTGACCGTCAATTACCGGGTCACGCACATCGGGGGTTCATCCAACTCGTACGCGCTCACCTTCGCGGCCAACGAGTCCAGCGTGCGGATAGGCGGGGCTCCGGCGGGCAACGTCGACGCCGACGGCACGGTCGAGATAACGCTGCGGGACGGCGCCGGCTATCGGCCGGGCACGCCGTCTTCGGCGGTGGTGACGGTGTGGGATTCTCTTCCGACGGTCTCGGTCGCCGATGCGGATGCGGTGACGGAGGGCGAGACCGTCACGTTCACGCTGAGGCGCTCGGGCAACCTGGCGCAGCCGCTGGAGGCGGCCTACGAAATCACCGCCGCCGGGGACTTCGGCGCCGCGACGGGCGCGGGCGCGGCGACCTTCCCGGCGAACGACGCCGCGGTGCAGGTGTCGGTGGCCACGACGGACGACAGCGTCCACGAGGCGAACGGCTCGGTGACACTGGCGCTGACAGCGAAGGCGGGCGTCTACAAGCTGAGAGCCCGGTCCGCATCGACGGCGGCTGTCCTGGACGACGACGATTCACCGGCGACGGGGACGGTGACGATCAGGGGCGCGGCCAGGGAAGGCGGGACGCTGCGCGCGAACATATCGGGCGTGGAAGACGCGGACGGCCTGGACAACGCAGCCTGGACCTACCAGTGGGTGCGGACGCCGCCGGGCGGCAGCGCTGCGGACATTTCCGGTGCGACCGGCGCGACCTATGTGCCGGTGTTCGCGGACGTGGGCGCGGCGCTCAAGGTGCGGGTGACGGTCACCGACGATGAGGGCCACGAGGCCGGGTTCGAGAGCGCGCCGACAGCGGCGGTGGCGGCGCTGCCGGTGATGACGGTCGCGGCGGAGACGGAGCAGGTCGTCGAAGGCGGGGAGCCGGTTGCGTTCATCGTGACGCGGACAGGGGACCTGTCGCGGAGGCTGACCGTCAATTTCCAGGTCACGCCCGTTGGGGGGGATACGCCCACCACGTTGGCGCTCACCTTCCAGGCCAACCAGTCCACCCGGCGGGTGGGCAGCGGGAATCCGGCGGGTGACATCGACGGCGACGGCACGTCCGTGCTGGTGCTGCTGGACGGCGACGGCTATCGGCTGGGCACGCCGTCTTCGGCGGTGGTGACGGTGTGGGACAGCGATTTCGTTCCGACGGTCTCGGTCGCCGATGCGGATGCGGTGACGGAGGGCGGGACCGTCACGTTCACGCTGACGCGCTCGGGCAACCGGGTGCGGACGTTTACCGCGGCATACGAGACGACGTCCTCCGGGGATTTCGGGGCCGCGACGGGCGCGGGCACGGCGACCTTCCCGGCGAACAGCGCCGCGGTGCAGGTGTCGGTGGCCACGACGGACGACAGCGTCCACGAGGCGCACGGCTCGGTGACACTGACGCTGGCAGAGGATGCGGACGCCTACGAGCTGGGGAGCCAGGCCGCATCGACGGCGGCGGTCCTGGACGACGACGATTCACCGGCGACCGGGGCCGTGACGATCACGGGCACGGCCGGGGAAGGCGAGACGCTGACGGCGGACATATCGGGCGTGGAAGACGCGGACGGCCTGGACAACGCAGCCTGGGCCTACCAGTGGGTGCGGACGCCGCCGGGCGGCAGCGGTGCGGACATTTCCGGCGCGACCGGCGCGACCTATGTGCCGGTGTTCGCGGACGCGGGCGCGGCGCTCAGGGTGCGGGTGACGGTCACCGACGATGAGGGCCACGAGGCGACCCTGACGAGCGCGCCGACCCCGGCGGTGGCGGCGCTGCCGCTCGTGACGGTCGCGGCGGAGACGGAGCAGGTCATCGAAAACGGGGAGGCGGTTGCGTTCATCTTCACGCGGACAGGGGATCTGTCGCGGAGCCTGACAGTCAATTACCGGGTCAGGCACATCGGGGGTACGTCCAGCTCGGGGGCGCTCACCTTCCCTGCCAACGAGTCCACCCTGCGGCTGGGCGGCAGTCCGGCGGGCAACGTCAACGCCGACGGCACGGTCGCGATGACGCTGCTGGACGGCGACGGCTATCGGCCGGGCACGCCGTCTTCGGCGGTGGTGACGGTGTGGGACAGCGATTTCGTTCCGACCGTCTCGGTCGCCGATGCGGATGCGGTGACGGAGGGCGGGACCGTCACGTTCACGCTGACGCGCTCGGGCAACCGGGTGCGGACGTTTGCCGCGGCTTACGAGGTGACGTCCTCCGGGGATTTCGGGGCCGCGACGGGCACGGGCACGGCGACCTTCCCGGCGAACGAAGCCGCGGTGCAGGTGTCGGTGGCCACGACGGACGACAGCGTCCATGAGGCGCACGGCTCGGTGACACTGACGCTGGCAGAGGATGCGGACGCCTACGAGCTGGGGAGCCAGGCCGCATCGACGGCGGCTGTCCTGGACGACGACGATTCACCGGCGACCGGGGCCGTGGCGATCGCGGGCGCGGCCAGGGAAGGCGAGACGCTGACGGCGGACATATCGGGCGTGAAAGATGCGGACGGCCTGGACAACGCGGCCTGGACCTACCAGTGGGTGCGGACGCCGTCGGGCGGCAGCGGCGCGGACATTTCCGGTGCGACCGGCGCGACCTATGTGCCGGTGTTCGCGGACGCGGGCGCGACGTTCAAGGTGCGGGTGACGGTCACCGACGATGAGGGCCACGAGGCCGGGTTCGAGAGCGCGGCGACGGCGGCGGTGGAGGCGCTGCCGCGGCCGGAGGTGACGGTGGCCTCGGGCGGCGCCGTGACGGAGGGGGAGGCCGTCACATTCACGCTGACGCGCACGGGGGGGCACGGGGGCACCACGGGGACGCTGGATGTGGCCTACATGGTGACGGCCTCCGGCGACTTCGGGGCCGCGGCGGGTGCGGGCACGGCGACGATCCCGGCGAACAGCGCCGCGGTGCAGGTGAGCGTGGCCACGACGGGTGACGGCGCCCATGAGCAACACGGCTCGGTGACGCTGACGCTGGCGCCGAACCCGGAAGCCTACAATCTGGGAGCCGAGGCTGCGGCGACGGCGGCGGTCCTCGACGACGACAACGCGGCCCCGACGGGCGCGGTGACGATCGACGACACGGCGCCGGTGGTGGGCAAGACGCTGCGCGCGGATGCGTCGGGCGTGGACGATCCGGACGGTCTGACGGGCCGGAGCTTCACCTGGCAGTGGCTCAGGGTGTCGGGCGGGACCGCGACGGCGATCGCCGGGGCGACCGCGGCGCGCTACACGATGGTTGCCGCGGATGTCGGGTCGGCGCTGAAGGTGCGCGCGGGCTTCACCGACGACGACGGCACCGCCGAGACGGTGGAGAGCGCGCCGACCGCAGCGGTCCGGGCGTACACGTTCGAGGTCACCGCGCCGACGGTCACGGAAGGCGGCGACGGCATGACGATCCTCCTGTTTGCCGTGTCCCGTTCCGATACGGCGCAGCGGGTTCAGCTCGGCTGGCGTCTGGGGGCGTCGAGCACGGCGCAGGCCGGGAAGGGCAAGGACATAGGCGGGCCGACGCAGGGCACGCTGAATTTCCCGCGGGCCAACACCGTCAGGTACATCGTCTTCCAGGTGATTGACGACTGGATCGACGAGTCCGACGAGACGGTGGTGATCGAGTTCTTTGCGGTGGCCGGAACCCCTGCGGGCGTCACCTTTCCGCCCGCGGTGACCGGGACGATCCTGGACGACGACACCTCCACGGTCTGGATCGCGCCGTCGAGGAGCGTGGACGAGGGCGATGAGGGCGTGACGGACCTGGCGTTCACCGTGTCCATGGACAACCCGTCGGACCGGGAGGTGACGGTTGCCTGGGATGTGAGCGGGACGGCGGAGGCCGGCAGCGACTACACGGCGCCCGCGCCTGCCCTGGTGACGTTCCCGGCGCTTTCCTGGGCTTCGCAGAGGATCGTGTTCGGCGTCATCGGCGACACCGATGCCGAGCGGCACGAGACGGTGACGGTGGCGCTCCGCGACCCGACCGGCGGCGCCGTGCTGGGGACGTCGCAGGCCACGGCTGAGATCCGCAACGATGAGGAACTCGTGCTGGCGGTCGATCCGCCGGAGGCGGTCGAGGGCGACAGGCGGTCGGATCGTGCGCGGCTCATCTTCGGGCTGACGCTGACCGATCTGGCGGATTCGGATGTCACGGTCGACTACCGCGTGGACGCTGGCGCGGGCACGGCGACCGCGGGCAGCGATTTCAAGGACAAGTCCGGGACGGTGACGATCAGGAGCGGCCAGACCTTCGCGGCGGTCAGGCTGGGGATCCTGGAGGACACGGATTTCGAGCCCGACGAGACGGTGGTGGTGGTGTTCGAGAACCCCGAGGGCGCGCTGCTCGATCCCGGTTCGGCCAGGGTGACGGGCACGATCCTGAACGACGACCTCTCGCAGGTGACGCTGGCCGCGGCGGCCGGCGCGGTCGCGGAGGGCGAGGACGCGGTGTTCGTGCTGACGCGCACGGGCGATGCGTCGGCGCCGTTGACGGTGGCGGTGGATGTGAGCGAGGCCGGCAGCGTGCTGGCCGGGACCGCGCCGACGTCGGTGACGTTCGGGGCAGACGAGGCGCAGACGCGGCTGCGGGTTGCGACTGCGGACGATGCGGTGGAAGAGGCCGACGGAAGTGTGACGGCGGCGCTGGTTGCGGGATCCGGCTACACGGTGGTCCCGGGCTCGGGTTCGGCTGCCGTCGCGGTGTTCGACAATGACGGGTTGTCCGCCGCTACGGTCGTGGCGATTGCGGCGGAGTCGGGCGCGGTCACGGAAGGCGGGGAGGCGGTGTTCGTGCTGACGCGCACGGGCGAGGCGTCGGCGCCGCTGACGGTGACGGTGGATGTAAGCGAGGCCGGCAGCGTGCTGGCCGGGGCGGCGCCGGCGTCGGCGGTGTTCGGGGCGGACGAGACGGAGGCGCGGCTGCGGGTCGCGACCGCGGACGATGCGGTGGACGAGGCCGACGGCCGTGTGACCGCGGCGGCGGTTGCGGGCGCCGGCTACACGGTCGCCCCGGGCGCGGGTTCGGCCGCTGTCGACGTGTTGGACAATGACGATCCGGCGGCCCCGGAAGAGCCGGGCCTGCTGTGGTCGACGACGATGACGGTGGCAGCCTTCCGCAAGGCGGTGGGCGCCTCGGGTTCGGACCTGCCGGACGGCGGGTGGTCGGAGGGCGGCATCGATTACCGGCTTGAGCGGCTCAAATGGTTCGGGCCGCCGAAGAATCTGGTGAGGGTGCGCTTCAGCCGCCGGCCGGCTGCGGCCGAGGGGTTGACGCTGCGGGCGGGGGCCTTGTCGCTGCCGCTGGCGGAGGGCGGTTCGGGGCGGGTTTTCCGCTGGCCGGTCGAGGGCGATCCATGGCCGGTGGGCGAGGAGGTGGAGCTTCACCTGACGCGGACGGTGGCGGGCGAGGACCCTGACGGCGCCGCGGTTCCGGGTGTATCGGTGGCGGACGCGCGGGTGGACGAGTCTTCGGGGGCGCCGCTTGCCTTCCGGGTGACCCTGGACGAGGCGCAGATGTCGGCGGTGTCGGTGCGCTATGCGACCTCGGACGGCAGCGCGACGGCGGGCGCGGACTATGTGGCGGCGTCGGGCGTGGTGCGTTTCGAGGCGGGCGAGACGGTGAAGACGGTGAATGTCGCGGTGCTGGAGGACTCGCACGACGAGGGCGAGGAGACGATGACGCTCACGCTGTCGCACCCGTTCGGAGCGAAGGTCTCGGACGGCGTGGCGACGGGGACCATCGCCAACACCGACGCGATGCCCCGTGCGTGGCTCGGGCGCTTCGGGCGCACGGTGGCCGGACAGGTGGTCGATGCGGTGGAGGCGCGGATGACGGCGGTCCGCCAGGCGGGGGTCGAGGTCTCGATTGCCGGTCAGCGTGTCGGGGCCGCCGGGGCGTTCGACGAGGCGGCGTCCCGCGGCGGCGATGCCGTGGGCGGGCGTCTCGCAGGCGGGCGCGCGGGCGAGAACGGTCCGGAGGGGCTCGACATGGTGGCGTCCCGTGACGCCGGTGCCGCGGGCGGGCGTCTGGCGGGCTGGCTCGCGGGCGGGGTCGATTCGGAAGAGCGGACGGTGAGCGGCCGCGAGTTGCTGGCCGGGATGTCGTTCGCGCTGACGGAGGGGACGGCGGAGAGCGGCTTCGTCTCGCTCTGGGGCCGGGGCGCGGTGACGGACTTCGACGGCCGGGACGGCGAGCTCTCGATAGACGGCGACGTGGCGACGGGGCTGCTGGGGGCCGACTGGGCGCGGGGCGACTGGGCGGCGGGTCTGATGGTGGGCCACAGCCGGGGCGAGGGCAACTACGGCGGCCAGGGCGCCGGCACGGTTTCGTCGTCCTTGACCGGACTGTATCCCTGGGGGCGGCATGAGTTGAACGAACGGGTGACGGTGTGGGGGGTAGCGGGCTATGGCGTGGGGACGCTGACGCTGGAGCCCGAGGGCGGGGCCCGGATCGAGACCGACATGGATCTGGCGATGGCGGCGGCGGGTCTGCGGGGCGTGCTCATGGAGGCGCCGGCGGAAGGCGGCTTCGAGTTGGCGGCGAAGACGGACGGTCTGATCGTGCGCAGCGCCTCGGAGGGGGCGCAGGGTGGTGACGGCGGGATGCTGGAGGCGGCGCGAGGGCAGGTGACGCGGCTGCGGCTGGGTCTGGAGGGCACGCGAGCGTTCCGTTCGGAGGGGGGGTGGACGCTGACGCCCTCGTTCGGACTCGGGGTGCGCCATGACGGGGGCGACGCGGAGACCGGGTTCGGCGTGGAGGTGGGCGCCGGTGTTGCCTATGCCGATCCGTCCTCGGGGCTGACGGCGGACCTCCGGGGCCGCGGGCTTCTCGGCCATGAGGCGTCGGGCTTCCGGGAGGCCGGCTTTTCGGGCTCGCTCGCCTTCGACCCGTCCCCGTCCTCGGACCGGGGGCTGAGCCTGAGCCTCAGTCAGACCCTGGGAGCATCGGCGACCGGCGGAGTGGACGCGCTCTACGGGCGCGACACCATGGCGGGGCTTGGTGGGGCCGACGACGACGCGGGGCCGGTGGATGATCTGGGGGGTGGTCGCCTGGAGGCTCGGGTCGGCTACGGGGTTTCCGCCTTCGGGAGTCGTTTCACGGGGACGCCGGAGCTTGGCTTCGGGCTGTCGGAGAGCGGCCGCGACTACAGCCTCGGGTGGCGTCTGACGCCTGCGGGCGGCGACGCCGCCTCGTTCGACCTCCGCCTGGAGGCGACGCGGCGCGAGGCTGCGGACCACGATAGGCCGGAGTACGGGGTTGGCCTGCAGGCGACGATGAGCTGGTAGGGAGTCGAACCGGGAGGTCTGCGAGGTCCGGGTCGGTCGCGCAGCGCTCGGTCCCCGCCGGGGTGCCCTTCCCCCAAGGCGGAAGCGCTCGTCGCGACCGCACCCCTTCAGCAGCAAGCCCTCGACCGGCTCGGCGTGCGCCCGTAGCGTACCCGGTACCGAATCTTCGAAAACCGACGATGGTCCATATGAACCAACGATTTACGTCAACATCTGTTCCGGAAGTTCGGGTTAGCGTCAGGGGTCACGACACGGTCCGTGCGACGGTGAGCACTTGAACGTCCCGCGCACCGGAGTGCCGCAACACCCGGGTGCACTCGTTGACCGTGGCTCCGGTGGTGTAGATGTCGTCCACCAGCAGCACTCGCAGCTTCTCGACGGTCCGCCGCGGAGCAACGGAGAAGGCGCCGCGTACATTGGGTTGGCGCTCCTTCAAGGGCAGCGTGGTCTGTGGAACGGTCTCGGTGGTTCTGCACAGGACAAAGGGATCCAGCGGAATTCCCCATGCACGGCCTACTTCCCGGCCCAGCAACACGGACTGATTGAAGCCTCTCCAGCGCAGTCGCCTCGGGTGCAGCGGAACCGGAATAATGAGGTCGAGGTCGGACGGCTGGAACCATGGCCGACATGCCCGCGCCACCAGTTGGCCGAGTTGCGGACCGAGGGATGCCTGCCTGCCGTACTTGAACCTGTGAATGACCTGACGCAACGGATGAGACGCGTCGGGACTGTGTGGATAACATGCCCAACTCCGTGCCATGGAGAAGTACGGCGTCCGGAGCAGGCAGCCGCCGCAAAGGTGGTCACCCTGCCACTGATGCGGATATGGCCGGCCGCACCGGCGGCACAACGGCGGCACGACCCATTGGATCCGATTATGGCAAGGGCTGCAAAGGGAGCCTTGGAACGCCGATGAAAGGTGTCTCTCGCAGGCCATGCAACAGGGCGGGAAGACGACATCCAGCACGGCCTCCCACACCTGCCACGCCCATTTGCCCGTGGACCGGGAATCGAGCGGATCCGCCTTGTTCACATGGCAGAGAATCGGCGCCCGAACGGATTTTTTTAGCGTCGTACGCGAACCAGGAAAGCGACCGCCTGTCCGGAGCCACCGATCCCGGACTACAGATAGTCCTCCAGCTTGACCTCGTCCATGAAGGGGTACTCCAGCAGTTCGTACTCCGCGGGGTCGACGTCGTCGGGGATGGTGGCGTCGATGCCCATCTTGGAGGTGGTGGGGAGTGAGCCCTTGGGCAGCCGGGAGGCCTTGAGGGTGGGGTCGAGGTGCTTGCCGCGGGCGCCGGAAACGATGATGACGTCCTCGTCGGGCTGCACCCGGAAGGCCATGGCCCGCTCCACCGCCATGGGGTCGGTGAGTTCCACGTCGCCGTCGGTGACCACCACCAGTTTGAGGGCATGGAGCGACATCAGCGCCATGAGGGCGTTCTTCCCTTCTCCCGGCCGTTTGTCGATGGCGGCATAGAGGTGCCAGTAGCAGGCGCTGCCGGGAGTGGCGTAGACCGCCACGGTCTCGATGCTGGCCTCGCGCAGGGCGCGCCATCCGGCGGCCTCCAGCGGCGGCGCCTCCAGCCAGTCGTTCTCCCACGGCATCAGGATGGTGTGAAGGATCGGGTCCTTGCGGTGCGTCACCGCCTTGACCTTGAACACCGGGTTCCAGCGGATCGAGCATTGGTGCCCGGTGAAGTCGCCGTAGCGCCCTTCGTCGATGGTCCAGCCGTCGGTGGAGATCTCCCCTTCCAGGACGATCTCCGCGTGGGCGGGCACCTCCAGGTCCACGGTCTTGCACTTCACCAGCGGCGCCGGCCGGCCGTAGAGTGCGCCCGCCACCGCGAATTCGTCATACCCCGGCGGCGCCTTGTAGGCCGCGGCTATGAGCTCCGGGGTGCCGGTGCCGAAGGCGATGGCGATGGGCAGCGGCTCGCCTCGCTTGAGCGCCGCTTCGTAGCTGAAGCGCATGTCCGACGGGGATACCAGGTCGATGCTGGTTTCCCGCGGGGTCCGGTACATGAGGCGGTAGCAGCCCGCGTTGCGCCGGCCGCCCGCGTCCTTGGACACCGAGATACCGGCCGACAGGTAGGGTCCGCCGTCCTTCCGGTGCTGGAAGGGAATGGGCAACTCGGTGAGGTCCACCTCGTCGCCGATCTTCACCACTTCCTGAGCCGGACCGTCCGCCACCACCTCCGCCTCGATGGGGTGGTCCAGCGCCTCCATGAACCGGCGTCCCAGCGCCCGCTGGTCGCAACCCAGCCCCGAGGCCACCCGTTGGCGCGAGCCTACCAGCCCGCCCACCACCGGGATGGAGTAGCCCTCGACGTTTTCCAGGAACAGCGCCGTGTCGGCCTGCGCCAGGAGGGTATGGAGATAGCGTGCCTCCACCGGCTTGGTGATCCGCCGGAGTTGGCCCTCGGACTCCAGCAACGCTACGAGCCCGCGCATGTCGTGGTACGGCAATGTATCTGCTTCGCTCATGGCGTCCATCCGGCTCCTATGTCGTCAAGGTTCCCTGATTTGCGTGGGAGCTATAATCATCCCATGCCTGGAAGGGGGCAAAGCCGGCGGAGGGTCGCCCATGTAGGGGTGTTCCCTGACCAGTGGGGTTCGAGGTGAAGGCGGCGAGCTACGCCGCCAGCATTGCGTTCAGCCGCTGTTGCCATTCATCTTCGTCCACGATCTCGAAGCGCACCACCTTGTTGCGCATGGCCGGTACGAACTCCGCCCAGTCCGTCTTCCGGGCGTGCTTGGAGCAGAGGTCGAACACCGAACGTTTGTAGGCCGTGTCCTCGGAACCCTTCAGGTGGATGCCCTTGGTCTCCAGCACGAAGACACGGTGGTATTCGTCCTCCATACCGGGTTCATCGGGCTTGAGGGTCACGATGAAGTCCGCGTAGATGCGTCGGGGTTTCCAGCCCTGCACGTAGTAGTCCCTGCGGGTTCGGTTCCGATACCAGAAGAACAGCCGCTCCTGTTGGTCGAGGTAGGTAGCCACCTTGTTCTCCAGGCCGTTCAACTCGTCCTCGTCGATCCGGTCGAACAGGTTGAACTGATACGCGCTGCCGTCCTCCCGATTCGCCTGCTTCACGTTCGACGACTCGATCTTTTGCGGCAGCCGGTTGCATTGCAGGTCGTCGGTCACCACGATGAAGCGCATGGTTCCCGACTTCAACATTTCCTTGAACACCTGTTGCGAAAGCCGGTCCCGTTCGCGCTCCAGTTGTTTTCGCAACTCTTCCAGCACGAACAGGTAGTTCGCGGTCACCTGCCCCTGCGAGTGTTTTCCGAGCAACGCGTCGAACACCCGTCGCGCCGCTTCCGCGCCGCGCCACGGGTTGGGCATGACGTCGCGCAGGTGACTGGCCGCGAAATAGTAGTCGATGACGCCTTCTTCGGCCACGGTTGCCGGCGGCCCGGCATCGGCCAGCGGTGGGGCCTCATCCAGCCCGGTGCTCAGCGTGAAGTCCGTGCTTCCCTCCTGGCTGAGCGCGAGATCGAACAGCGGGCTTACGTCCACCTCGTTCCACGGCACGCGGGAGAGGATGTCGGCCTCGTAGTGCACCAATCGCCACTCGCGGCCGTCCCGCACCATGAAGGCCGGCAGCACCAGATCCCGGGCGGCGTTCCGATATTGTAGTCGCTGTCGGGTCACCACCTGTTTGCCGGGTTCCATGGGTCCTTCGGGATCCGCGACCACCTTGCCTTCCAGTCCCTGCAAGCCCTCCAGGCCAAACCCTTTGCGCACTTCCTTCAGCAAGTCTGCGCCACGGCGCTGAAAGCAGAAGACGTAGCTTTCGTCCAGTGCCGCGACACGGGTCTTCCTGGCGTAGGGCTGGCGAAGGACGCGGCCCACCAGTTGCGTCAACGCGCTTGTGGAACCGGGGTTGGTGAGTATGGCGAGGACATAGGCGAACGAACAGTCCCATCCTTCCTGCAACGCCTGCTTGGTGATGATGAAGCGGATGGGACAATCCCGTGACAGCAGGCCGCCGACCTCGTCCACTTCCTTCAACTCGTCCTTCTGGCTGGTCTTCACGGCAACGTGCTCGGGAAGGATTCCGGGATACGTCAACAGGTAGTCACGGGCGTCGTCCGCGTGGATGATCCCGGCCCGGCGCTGTTCCCGGCCCGTGCGCTCCACCTGGACGAGGCAGATGGGGCGGATGTACTCGCCGGTTTCCGCCTCGTGCGCCAGCGCTTGGGCTTCCAACGAGTTACGATGCTCCACCGCGGCCAGCAATGTGTCCTGCCAACTCGCGCTGGCCTTGTTCATGATGTGCAGGTCCAGCTTGATCATCTCTTCGGCGTTGAGCGCTTGGCCGGATATCTCCACCAGCACGTTGGCTTCCCGTGGCGGCGTGGCGGACAACTCTACGATCATGCACGGGTTGAACCCTCCAAGGGTCTTCTTGGCGTTGCGGCTGTAGGCCCGATGGCCTTCATCCAGGATGATAAGCGGTCGCAACAGGCGCAACGTGTTGCCTAGGGAGGTCTTGGCCAGTTTTCCCCAGACGCCGCCCCTCTGCTCGAACGTGTCCAGGTTCGGCACGTCCTTCAGCAGCGCCTCGTGGGCCGCGGCATTGTCGTCCGGTGGAAAGAAGCGGTCGAAACCGCCACTGTCCCGGAACATCCGAAGCTGCTCCCGGGTCTCCCGGTTGGCCGAAGGCAGCATCAGCAACAATACGCACAGGTTCTCGCTCACGTCCTGCGGACCGAAACCGCTAGTCTTCTCCAGCACAAGGGTTCGACCCACGGAGGCCATGTCGAGTTGCTGGCGGTAGGGGTGGTCGCGGTCCTTCAACGCCTTCAGTGTCTGGTCGTAGATCTGGGTGGTGGGTACGATCCACAACACCAGCCCCGTCTGTCGCCGCCGGAAACGAGTGTTGACCAGGTCGACGACCTTCGTGGCCAGCAACGTCTTGCCGCCGCCGGTGGGGATCTTCAGGCAGAACGTCGGCAGCAGTTCGTCTAGGCCGTTCTTGCGCGGCAGGTAGGCCCGGCCCGGCGCCACTTGTCGCCATGCCCGCTCCACCCAGTCCACAGGCAGATCCGGAACCGCTTTCATGGCGACGGCCGCCTTCTCTCGCCACTCGGATAGCTGCTCCAGAAACTGCTGCACCGTATCCAGCGCCTGTTTCTGATACTCCTTGAGGATCATCGTGCGAGCTTTTCCACCGTTTCGTATATCTCGAACGGCAGTTGCTGAAACGTGATGCGGAATTGGTGCAGGAACTCCCGTTCCATGTACTTGGTAGGCGCGAAGACCAGCTTGTCGCGTTGGCCCGGTGACAGCTTTCGAGCCACGTCCAGGGTCAAGGCCATGTCCTTGAGTTCGTCGACGTCCTCCGAGTAGATGAGGAACACGTCGTACAACCGGCTCCGACCGATGAACCACCCGTCCCGGCCCATCTTGTCAGGCTCGAACTCCTCGCCCGTGGCGGTGAAGAAGACGTACCCGGCCAGCTTCTCGTAGCTCGGCAGCTTCGCCCCGCCGAGCATCGACTCCCGCCGCATGGGACGCCCCAGCCTGAAATAGCTGAACGTCCCACCGAGCCCTGCCTTGAGCGACGCATCCTTTGCGGAAGGCACACCCTTGATGACCCGACGCACCCGCTCGGCCGTGATCGAATCCACGTAGTTCTCGCACTCGATAAGCACGAAACGGCGGTTGCCGCCGTCCTCCTTGTTCAGCGCCAGCACGGCCTGTGCAGTGGTGCCGGAGCCGGCGAAGGAGTCGAGGATGACGGAGTCCTTGTCGGTGGCAAAGGAAACAAGGTGGTGAATCAATTGTGAAGGCTTTGGAAAATCAAAAACCCGCTGGTGTTCGGAGAAGATATCCTTGAGTTCATACGATCCCAGCCTCGTATCGAGATCAATGACGCTGGACAACTTGGAGCGGTATTCACTGGCATAAAGTTTGATCTCGATGATCTTGCTGTCGTCTTCTCCAAACAGAATTCGTTTTTGCTCCAGCATCTCCTGCATCGTCTCCGGTGGGAAACGGTAACCCATTAGAGGTTGCTTGCATGGCTTCCCCGTCTCGGGGTGAACGACGTCGTACCGATAACCTTCCTTTCCGGGGTTGTGGACACTTTGACTACCCGTATAGATGCCCTGATCGTCTATGTGCTTGTAACGGTCAAGTGGACGGAGTTGGCTCCGATTTTGGCGAAACCACTTGGTGTACTCTGCTCGACGTTCCTCTTGATCGGGATAGGTGGCAACGAATTCGTTGCCAACGTTAATCAGTCTTTGCTGAATCGGCAGTGTGGACTGCCATACCGTCTCGATTCGATCCTTGGATGCGGCATAACATACGATATACTCGTGCTCGACACTGATGTTGGTTGGATTGTTGTCTGTGACGTTTCTCCAAGCGATCATGCCGACGAAGTTATCCTCGCCAAACACCTCGTCCATTAAAGAGCGCAGCCGGTGAACCTCGTTGTCGTCGATTGAGACGAAGATCACTCCGTCGTCCCGCAGCAGTTCGCGCAGCAGCTTCAACCGAGGCAGCATCATGCAGCACCACTTGTCGTGGCGAGTCAGGTCCTCGCGGTCCACTACCTTGCCGAGCCAGTCCCGCATCATGGGTGAGTTCACCCGATCGTTGTAGGCCCAGCCTTCGTTGCCGGTGTTGTAGGGCGGGTCGATGTAGATGCACTTCACCTTGCCGTGACAGGTGGGGAGCAGCGCCTTCAGCGCGGCAAGGTTGTCGCCCTCAATGATCAGGTTGTCGTGCAGGCTGGCTTTCTCGCTCAAGCCCTTGTTGCGCACCGGGACCAACTCGTGAAACGGAACCCCCATATGGAAGTTCTCCACGAACACCTTCCCCTTGAATTGCAGCGACGGCACGTCAACTCCTGCCTCGGCGAAACCTCTTCCTTGCAGCGTCCATAAAGTACATGGCGTAGCCCCACCTGTGCAAGGAGGTTCTTCGGGATGTCGGGCAGGCAGGGTTGTCACGGGCTCAATTGTCCCTGCGGCCGTACAAGTCCCTCGTCATATGGGGGTGGTCTCCAATTGACGATGTACATTCTCGGACTCGATCCGGGGTGCAGTCCCCCTTCATATGGGGGTGATCTCCAATCGTCCCGCCGGACTGCGATCTGCGGTCCTAGGTGCAGTCCCCCTTCATATGGGGGTGATCTCCAATCGGTACAGCCCGCGCCATTCGGCCATGATGGTGCAGTCCCCCTTCATATGGAGGTGATCTCCAATAGCGAGCCGAAGGTGAGGATAGCGATATCGGGTGCAGTCCCCCTTCATATGGGGGTGATCTCCAATAAGTATGGCATAAGCGCCCATCACAACGCAAGAAATCGTGCTTTTGCGGTCAGAAATGCCACTTGCCTCCACGATTGCCCCTTCCGATTCTACTGGATTTTTCGTCCTCCTTTCGAATTCCGGCCTTGTTTCCGGGCTGATCCACGTCGATCGAAAGAATGTCGTCATTCGACCGCTGAGCTTGGCCGCCAAACAAGTCTGCCGCCATCTCGACGAACTGCTGGCCATGCAGGTTCTCCTTGATCTTCTTGTCCTCCAGGTGGACGGCCTGTCGAGCCTTGACCTTGGGATTCGTAAGTTGATGATCCTTCATGTCCCAAGTCAGGTCGAGACCTTCCCGCGCCAACAGCTCGATGATGGACTGGGAAACCGCGTTCTTCAGTTTGCGGTCGTACGCCATGAGCCGGCGCGTTTTGTTGACGACCTCAGTCAAGTCGAGGGCTCTGTCCCGGCCTTGCAGCATGTTGAAATGGGTCAAGTCGTTACGGATGGCGACAGTGTCGCTCCCGTGTTTCAGAAAATTTTTGCCGAACAGCCTCTCTAGTTGATCCACCATCGCTTTCCCATTGCCCGCCTCTTGCTTCAGGTTCCTGAGAGCTTTCACGATTCGACCTTTTCTCAGGAGGTCAAGGCCATCTTTCTGAAAAACGTCTTCAGGCTTCCTTCGCCGGAGCGCCATGAGCGCCAGCGTCGTGAAATAGAGATCGCGCTCCCACAACCCGGCGTAATCCACCAGCCGTCCGAGAGACCCCATCAGCAGGTTATGCAGGCGAGCATGATTGTCGAGACGGACGTGGGCCGTGAGACGCCGATGCTCGACCACAGCGGCCAGTGCATTGCGGTAGACATTCCTGTCCTCGGGCGCAAAATCGGGCTTGTCCCTGGACCACTTCTCGTGCAGGCGTTCGCGCTCATTCTGTTGTCTGGCAATGGGCGAAAGGCCATCCTCCCCCGCCTTTTCCTGAGCATCCAGTTTGTTCACTTGGTCGGTCGTAATGGGATGTTTCTCGAAGATCGGCCTCAACGGCGTGACGCAGCCGAAGCGAAGAAGCTCCCGCAGACCTCGCCAAGGCACGTATCGGGCGTTTTCCTTGTCCGTTTGCCTGGGACAAACCCGGGAAAAGGCATCTTCGGTCTCGAACAAGTCCTTGAGAGCTTCAGCCCCATCCATGCCTTCGCTGTCATCGAACTTGGCGTCGTGCATGTCGAGATAGAGCCCGAGAATTCGTCCAACGGAATCGGCACCGTCGGATTCGGGCGTTTTCCCATGGCCTTGGGTAGAGTCGCCCGAGACAGACGATTTCCTTTCAAGAATGGACCACTTGCGAAGTTGGTGTTGCAAGCGGCCTACCGCATCGACGGGCACGAGATGAACGAGGAAGTAGAGAACCGCCTCCCAGTCTTTCGGGTCCTTCAGGGACGGACTCGGTTCGACAAACGGAGCTTTGTCCGCATCGCTGCGCTTCTTCTCTGGCGGGTCGTCGTCCAGATCGTCCAGCACCCAGGTCAGTCCGGCGCTCTTCAGATAAGACTCGAAAGCCTGTCCCACCACATCGCATCGCAGGTCGTCCAGGTACTTCGACTGCTTTCGCGCCTGGTCCGCGTCGCTGTCGTAGCCGCGCTGGACGCGAAGCTCCGTGGCCGTCCTTGCGGATAGTTGATCGACGAAATCAGCGATTCCCTTTCCGTCGCTCAGATAAATCAGGCCAGCCGCCTTGGCAACCGCCGATTCATCCTTGTTGATGGATTGCGCGGCCGTGGTCGTGCGTTTCACTGCACACCGTATCCAGCCGTTCAAGGTTTCCGCCGTCTGCTTTTCCAGCCATACGCAAAAAGCCTTTTCGTACAATGTCTTCGTAACCACGTATCGACACTGAAGGCCCGGCTTTTCGAGTTCGGCCCGGTTGCTCGGGGGCGGTAGATGCAGGAAGTCCGGCTCCGCACTCCAAGCGTTCTTCATCCGGTCCAGCACCCGACGGAATCGGGGTAGCGGTGATTGGGGCAGTTCCGCAGTGGTCACGGCTTTGATGAGTGCGTCGAGCCGTTCCTGATCGAGATAGTGCTCGACGTGTGCCGCCCGCAGGACCGCGATCAGCCGATCCCGACGCTTGTCGACATCGTGCTTCAACAGGGTACGTGTGGCGGCAGTGGCCGCGTCCTTTTCCGGCGTTGCAGACTCACGTTTCAGTGCTTTGACGAAATCTCCGCGTCCCTTGAAGTGAAACGACGAATGACGCAGGTCTGCCCATCCGTTCAGGGCGAGCCGCAGAACCGATCTTCGGAAGGCTTCGTCTTCGCTCTCGAACAAGTGGGATCGGTTGCCGAACAGAAGGGGGAGTTTCGCACGGTACGCATGGGTGTCGAATTCCTTGCCGGTCACCCTCTCGACCTGCCGCTCCAACAATATGTCGCTATTGATCTTTTCGTTCCGATCCGCCCAGTCCTTCAACGTCCGTGCAGCGAGTGCGATGGTGTTGCGCCACACGCGGACGAATGCTTCGGTGCGCTTGATTTCCGACTGTCCCTCGGTGGTTCGGTATCGACTCCGGACGACGTCGGGCCACCAGTTGTCCACAACGTTGCCCAGAGTGTCCTGGCCGGACACCGGCGTAGCCTGGTAGTGGATGACCTTTCCCCAGCGCACGAGCGCATTGAGGTCGCGGTTGTCGGACTTGGCTTCCACCAGCCGGAACAACGTTTTCATGTCGGCCGGCAAGACCTGTGCCACGGACTTCCTCTGGCCTTTCTTGAGGAGTCTGTGATTCTTGAGGATGCGGGCATAGGTGTTCTTGACGGCGCAATGAAGTGCGAACAGGCCGCGGTGCTTCTTTCGGGCTTCGGAAACGTGAAGAGCGGTTCCGTTGCCGTCCCGGAACAGCCGGCCGTATTGCTCGTACAGAACCGGCGCGGCATCCCGCACCGAAAACCGGCCTCGGATACCCCTACCCCGGTCTTTTTCCAACGCCGATATCCTGGCCGCGACGTCACCAGCCTCTTCATAGGCTTTCATGTCCTGTGGCGACCAGGGTAGCGTCCCGTCCAGATGCTGCGATAAAGGCACCAGCACACTTTGGACAATGCTTTCAGCCCTGGCGATTGTCTGGCCACATCTCTTGTCCGGCCTGCCCGGATCCATCCGGTATTCCCGTTCATGCAGATGCTCTCGAATTTTTTCGGCGATGGCGGCTACATTGGCGTCCCTCGGGTCCGCTTCGCCCGCGAAGCGCTTGTACCAGCGCCCGCGTACCGCTTCCCTGCCTTTCCCCTCGCTTCGGCCCGCCTTGTCGTAGGGATGGATCTTCGACCACCACAAATCTTCGATTGAACGTTCGCCCTTTCCTTCTTTTGCGGAGAGGTCGAGAAGTCCCTTCCGGAGCAGCAGTCCGAGAGCCGCTTCACCAAGCCGCCGGCGGAAGGCGCGCTGTTCGCGCGTCGGCTTGATGGCGCCTTCGGGTTTGGCCGCAATCTTGTCGATGACGGAGATCCATTGCGCGATGACGAGCTCGGGATGGGTTTTTGTGAACTCACTCACCTCCACGGATGCATCGTCCGGCATACCGAGATGCCTGTTGGGGCAGATCTTCCGTCGGAGCTTTCCGTCAGACTCGAAGTCCGTGCGGCTACGGCCATATGGCTTGATGATCAGCATCCCGGCTCCTTCGTACCGTATCGGTGGGCCCCGAGCGACCTGCGTTGGCCCGGTGAAGCCGTAGCCACCACCATCAGGTTCGCGTACTTGGCCACCACCGCGCTGAGACGTCTCGATCTTCAGTGTGGCACTGATTGCGGGTCGATCCAAGGCAGCTCTGCCGGGAGGGGGGAGCAACCGCGAGGCGAACGGAAGCGGCTTTCGCAACAGGTGTTCAGAGAGTGAGGCCGTGGAGAAATATCGAGAATTTTCCGGAGGCTCAGTGCATGTAGGAGCCGCCGTCCACCAGCAGGGTCTGTCCGGTGATGAAGCTCGCGGCGTCCGAGAGGAAGAACAGGACCGCGCCGACGATGTCCTCGGGATACTGGCTGCGGGGGATGGCGCGGCTTTGGATCTGCGGCACGTCGTCCTCGTCCACCAGGCCGCCGCGAACCTCCAGCAGGCTCTCGCTGCGGGTGAGCCCCGGGGCCACGGCGTTGACGCAGATGCCGTCCTTTCCGGTAGCCCGGGCCAGGACTCGTGTCAGCGCCACCACGGCGCCCTTGGACACCGTATAGTGGGCGTAGACGGGAATGCCCTTGAAGGGCACGCCGGAGGCGATATTCACGATCTTCCCGGAACCCTGTTCCTTCATGTACGGATAGACCGCTCGGGAGGCCAGCCAGACGCCCTTGACGTTGACGTCCATCACCGCGTCCCACTCGGCCACGCTGATCTCGTCGAACGGCGCGTAGCGGACATCGGCGAAGATGGCCGCGTTGTTCACCAGACCGTCGATGCGTCCGTAGCGGTCGCGGGCGGCCGCCGCCATCGTCTCGACGCTGTCCTCGCTGGTCACGTCGGCCTGGACGAAGAACGCCTTCCCGCCCTGCTCTCGTATCTCCGCGGCGCAGGGCTCGCCGTCCAGAATATCCGACACCACGACCTTCGCCCCGGCCTTGGCCAGCGCCTGGGAATACACCCGTCCGATGCCGCGGGCGCCGCCGGTGACGATGATGACTTTGCCGTCGAAATTCGGAGTCATGTTCGATCCTCGCTCAATGCGCCCGCGCCCCGAATCCGTCCTTCCCGCGACAAGCCTGCCCCCGACCCCCATCGGGGGCGGGAATCCAGGCGGGGCGGGGCCCGAGCGGACTTCTACCTGGAGGTCGTTTCCTCGCCGTCATCGGCGACGTAACGACCGGTTTCGAGTTCGCGCCCGAGAACGCCTGCTTCCCGCAACCGCCCCCAAGCCTGGAGGACGGCGCGGTAGGGCTCTTCCCTGAACTGCAACAGGACGTCCTCGAAGTGGAGCGGCCCGTCCTTCAGTCGCTCCAGGATCTTGTCTGCCAGCGCCTCGGGGCTCATGCCGCTTCCGTCACAGGTTGAGGAACCGCCGGCCGTTGGTGCTCAGGATCTTCCATTTGATCTCTTCCGACAGGTCCTCCCGCTCGAGGATCTCCTGCTTCGCACCCTCCCGGGCCTCGGCGTGCGGCATGTCGCCCTCGAACAGCAGCCGGTCCTCGCCCAGATATTCGATCACCTGCGGCAGAAAGATCTCGTCCGCCTCCGGGGTGAAGTAAACGTCGCTCTGCCTGAGGGTCTCGGATACCGGTTGCTTGACGGGCAGCGGCAGGCCCAGGGCGCCGTCCGCATGGTGGTAGTGATCGATGCGCTGGACGAGGTAGGGCAACCACTGGACGCCGATCTCCATGAACGCCACCCTGATGCGCGGATGCCGCTCCAGGATGCCCCCGGCCAGGAAGCTGTAAAACCCCATCATGACCGGCAGGGTGAAGCCCAGGGCGCGGGAGCCTGAAACATCGTCCATGCTGCGGGTAATGCCCGGATGGCTCCAGCCGGCGTGGATGGCCAGGGGCACGCCGAGCCGCTCCACTTCGGCAAAGAATTCATCGTAGTAGCGGTCGTGCAGCATGGTCTCGCCCACGGTGCCGTAGATCCCCGCCACGGAGGCCCCCGACTTCAGGCTGTGGTTCAGCTCGTCGATGGCCAGACGCGGGTCCCTCATGGGCAGGATGGCGCCCCATTTGAGGCGGTCCGGGCGTTGGGCGCAGGCCGACGCCATCCAGGTGTTGTAGCTGCGCATCAGCGCGGCCTCGAACAGGATGTCGTCCGACACCGGCTGGAGAAAGACCGTGGAGAAAACCACCTGGACGTCGATGCCCACCGCGTCCATGTCCTTCAGGCGCGCATCGACGTCGGTCATGGTCTGGGAGCCGATGCTGAACTCCTTCTGCGTGGCGAACCGCATCTCGGTGGGAGTGCCGTACACCAGGTTTCCCCGGCCCACGGGCTTGGGATAGACGGTCCCGTCGATGTACCAGAAGGCGTTGATCCCGCCCAGGGTGGGCAGGTCTTCGGCCACCACCGGGAAGGGCTTCCGATCCGAGTACCTGGAGTCGAGATGGGCCCAGGCTTCCGGGGGCTCCTCGACGTGTGAATCGATGTCGATGACCGGCATTGCGTCCGTGCTCACTGAGTCCTCCTCGTTGGTCCAGGGCGGCGCCGGGCCGCTCTGCTCCCGTCCACCGGGCGGGTTTGAAACGTTTGAAACCCGCCCTGCAAGTCCACGCCTCGCCGGCGAGAGAATGCCCGGCGCATCCTCATCGGCGGGCCCCCCGTCCCGTGCACTCCCGTTCCAGCGCCCGCAGTTCGCTCCGGCTCAGCGGGAAGCCGAACTGCTCGTTGCGCATCCGCAGACGCTGTGACGAAACGTCGGCGATGATGCGCCGGGCGCGGTCGTAGTCTTTCCGGGTCTTGACCAGCGCGGTCATCTCGTTGGCGTCGCTGTGCCTGGTCTCGTCGCGATGGATGCGGGCGAAGATGGAGGCGACCTTCCGGTTGATCCGGTTGCCTTTCAGGTGGCGGCAGACCTCGTAGAGCGCGCCGCCGCCGCCTTCGGTCAAGGTGATGGCGGCCCGCTCCAGCGTCTCGTCGCGCCGCTGTATCTCGCTCGTGGTGATGCGCTCGGAGCCGTGCAGGAGCCCGGCGTAGCTGCGGGAGTAGCGGGCGCGGACCTCCGCGAGCTTGCGGTCCTCCGGCAGCCACACGAGGTCTTTTTGCGTCAGCCGCTTTCCGGTCAATTCCTCCAGAAAATCCATGATCAGCCTGGCGTGGCTCATCTCGTCGCCGAGCTTGCGGCAAAGCTCCTCGTAGTCGTGGCGGTCGACCTGCCGGTCCAGTTGCGGGTAGAGCTTGTCCAGGGCCTGGACGATGGGCTTGACGGCCGAGTATTCCTTGAATGCCTGGGCCTTGAGCCAGTGGATGTGCTCCTCCGGCGTTCGCGGCGCTTTGAAGTACGCCGCGACGACTTCCCGCTCGGCCTTGCCGTAGCCCTCGGCCAACCGTTCCAGGGTCTTGGTGTAGTCGCTCATACGCCGGTCTTGCCAGGAAAACGGACCGCCCGTGCCCGCATCGCGCTGTCAGCCGATACCGGCCGCTATCCCGGTTTCGGAACGACGCTGCCGCAGTCGCCGCAGGTCCTGAGCTTCTCGTCGCCGTGGAACTCGCGGTGGACCCGGCCCACCGGGTCTTCGCTGTAGTTGCCCACCGTGACCTCGACCTCGTATACCTTCTTGCCGCAGCTCTCGCAAAACCACATGAAGCGGTCCTGCTCGCCCGGCTTGCGCACGCGCTCGAACACCAGAAACCAGGTATCGTCGGTCACCCGTGGGGAATGAGGCACGCCGCCCGGGCACAGGGTCATCTGGCCCGGACCCATGACCACCACCTTCTCCTCCCCTTCGGGAGTCAGGCAATGCAGGCGCTGCTCCCCCTTCAGCACCAGCGTCACCTCATCGCTCGGATCCACGTGGAAGTCCATGCGGCGCTTTCGTCCGCGGCTGAGAAACGCGATGGATTCGGAGTCCTGCCACACCACGGTGCGGCCCTTGCCCTCGGCCGCGGTCTTCTCCATCAGCGCCTGGAGGTCAATGCTCTCCATTGCTTTCATGACGTCCCTTCCTGGCTTCCGGGATCCTCACCGGACCCTCGCCCCTGCCCCTTTCCCAAAGGGAGAGGGGTGGAGTCTCACCGGACCCTCGCCCCCACCCTTCTCCCGGAAGGAGAGGGGTGGGAGTCAGCCGAAAAGCTCGCCCTGGCCCGGCGCGCGGCTGTGACGGCGGGGTTTCGAGGTCTGCCCGTCCGCGGTCTTCAAGAGCATCAGCAACACCTTGTTCAGCCGTATGTAGTCGCCCTGATAGACTGTCCCGCTCCGCCGGTCATCGTAGGCGACCGGGCCTTCGTTTCGTTGCATCAACTGTCGCACAAACGGCGTCGTCCCATCAAGCACATCACCGTTCTCGAAGGGTGAGTCGAAACCGAAGGTGTGCGGCGAGGCGGACAACTCCAGGCTGCCGTCTCCCCGGTGACGCCAGATCAGCAACGCTCCGGTGAGCCGTCCCATATTGAGAATGCGCCAGCCCGTAGCCTCGAGGGAGCACTGGAACCCGTTGGCGGTGCGGCGAAAGGCCGCCACGTCCATGTCGGCGGCAGCGGTCTCCCGAACAAAGCGGCTCGGGATCAACAATTCGGCCGCCACCCGGTTGCAGATTTCCTCCGTGGGTCCGTCACCGCAGCTCATGGAGCCGTCTTCCAGGGAGGCCACAAGGACATGAGCCATTTCGTGCGCCAGGGTAAAGCGTTGACGGGTGTGCGGCGCGTGCCGGCTCAGGAT
This sequence comes from uncultured Binatia bacterium (SeqCode), assembly GCA_965214905.1. Lineage (GTDB taxonomy): Bacteria > Desulfobacterota > Binatia > UBA9968 > JAJDTQ01 > JAJDTQ01. The sequence goes on along the minus strand of OZ243984.1, from coordinate 4,390,019 downwards.
GACCTCGTAGCCGCCGTCACCCAGCTCCACGAGCTGGCCGTCCAGCCGAATGTCCAGCTCCCGTATGCGTTGAATGCCCAGGCGCCGCGCGATGCGTACCAGATCCACCGGCGGGCGTTCGATGCCGCATTCGTCCAGCAGCCGCCGGGCCTCCTCCATGACCCGGCGCGCCTTGCTTGCGGTGTCCTTGCCCATGCCGGCGGATGCATCCATCAAGGCGGCAACCGGCGCTCGACGGCTCAGTAGCGCTCCCAGTCCCGGGCCGTAAGGGGGATACGGGCGGCCTTGAGCTTCTTCGGCGCGTTTCCGAACAGCTCCGGATCGGACCGGATCACTTCCAGGTCCTTGCGCAGGTTGACGACCTTGGCGCGCACGTCGGCCGCCGCCAGCTTCTTGCGTTTTCCGAGGGAAGTCAGGCCGTTGTAGCTTCGTTTCAGCTCGGCGGCGTCCACCTCCAGGCCGGATTCGCCCACCGCGGTGCGGAACTCCTCGAAGGTCACCGCGGTTTCCTCCGCGCTCCGGGAACGCGCGGCCGGGCGCCGAGCCTTGGGCTTTGCGGCACCATCGTGCCGCTCCAGGCTGGCCTTGAGGGCCTCCATGAGGTCCACCACTTGACTCTGCCGGACTTGAGGCTCCAGCGCCGTCACCTCCTTCCCTTCCACCTTCTGCTCCACCAACCGGAGGACCCGGGCCTTGTACTCGTCGTGATAGTTCTCCGGATGGAACTCCTTGCGCACCAGTTCGTCGATGAGGCGGGTGGCCAGCTCCAGCTCGCCGTCCTTGAGCTTGACGGTCTGGCCCCGGTCGATGTCGTCGAAATCCCGCACCTCATCCGCGTAGTACATGGTGTGGAGCATGAGCCCGCCCTGTACCGCGCGGATCAGCACCAGCCCTTCCTTGCCCCGCATGACGTACTTGGCGAGACCGACCCGGTTGGACTCGGTCATGGCATCCGCCAACAGGCGATAGGCCTTCTCGCCGCCCTTGTCGGGGCCGAGGTAGTAGGTCTTCTCGAAGTAGACCGGATCGACCTTTTCCAGCGGCACGAACTCCTCCAGCTCGATGACCTTGGAGGTTTCCTCTTCAAGGGTCTTGATCTCGTCGTCCTCGAAACGGACGTACTGGTTCTTGGCGAACTCGTAACCGCGGACGAGGTCCGAGCGCTGTACCACCTCTTCGCACACCGGGCACAATTGCTGTTGTTTTATGCGGGAGCCGCATCGGTTGTGCAGGAAATTGAACGCGATGCCGCCGGATGAGGCCGCGGTGTAGAGTTTGATGGGGATGGAAACCAGTCCGAAGGAAATGGTCCCGGAACTGATGGCGCGTGCTGCCATGATGGTCCCTCCAATGTGGTCTCTTCAATCGGTCCTTTCAATTTCCAACCGTCGCAGGCTAGCACGAAATACCTTTGAAATTCTACCAGTTATGAAGTTATCCTCAAGCGACCATGTCCGCCCCACTGGATGAATACCGACGCAGGCGCGACCCCGAGCGAACTCCGGAGTCGTTCGGCGGCCGTATTGCTTCGGCCGGCGGCCTGTTCGTGGTCCAGCAGCACGCCGCCCGGACGATGCACTACGACCTGCGGCTGGAGATGGGCGGGGTCCTCAAGAGCTGGGCCGTTCCCAAGGGTCCGTCCGTCCGCTCCCATGAGAAGCGGCTGGCGGTGCAGGTCGAGGATCACCCCATCGAGTACGCCGACTTCGAGGGCGTGATTCCCGAGGACAACTACGGCGCCGGCGCGGTGATCCTCTGGGACCGCGGCTGGTACCGCGTCCGTGACTCGTCCGATCCGCTCCGGCAACTCGATCAGGGCACGCTGGAGATCGAGCTCCAGGGCTACAAGCTGCGCGGCGTCTGGATGCTCGTGCGCATGGGCGGCGGCAAGGAATGGCTGCTGTTCGCCAAGAACGAACCGGACGCCGGGGCGGAACCGGTGGACGCCTTTCCGGGCTCCATCCTGTCCGGTCTTGCGGTATCGGAGCGCAAGGATCCGCGCCCGCGGCAGACCCTGCTCGACGAGACCCTGCGGGGTTTCGCGGCCCCCTCCCGCGGCGCGTCGCGGCGCAAACCGGCGCCGATGCTGGCGTCACCCGGCGGCGTCCCCTTTTCCGACCCGGACTGGCTCTTCGAGATCAAATACGACGGCATCCGCGTCCTCGCCCAACGCCGTGACGAGGCCGTAACCCTTCTGGGCCGCAAGGGCGACGACATCACCCGGCGATATCCGGAGATCGTTCACGCGTTGAGCAAGACGGCTTCGGACTCGTTCCTCATCGATGGCGAAATCGTCGCCATGGATGACCGCGGCCGGCCGAGCTTCCAGCGGCTCCAGCGGCGGATGCATCTGACCGACCGTGCCGAGATCGAGAGCGCGGCGCTGACGGCGTCGGTGCGCGGAATGTTCTTCGATTGTCTGGAGGCCTCGGAGCGGGACCTGCGGGCGTTGCCCCTGACGCAACGAAAAGAGTGTCTCGCCCTCTTCCTGCCGGACCGGGGAGTGGTCCAGTACTCCGAACACATGCTCGAACGCGGCGAGGAATTCTATCGCGCGGCTTGGGAGAACCATCTCGAAGGCATGGTCGGCAAGCGCGCGAACAGTCGCTACGTCTCCGGGCGCACCCGCCAGTGGTTGAAGTTCAAGTGTCGGCAGCATCAGGAGTTCGTCATCGGCGGTTACACCACGCCCGGGGGTTCCCGGCCCCACTTCGGGGCGCTTCATCTCGGGCTCTACCGTGACGGGGAGCTGGTGTATGTCTCGAAGGTGGGCACGGGCTTCGACCGCACGACCCTTCGGTCCATCCACGAACGGCTCCTCGCCTTGGCCCGGAGGGATTCCCCTTTCGCAGCGGGATCGCCCGCCGGAGCCGGTCACTGCTGGGTGGAGCCCCGGCTCGTCTGCGAAGTGGAGTTCGCTGGCTGGACCGCAGACGGCGGCCTGCGGCACCCGTCGTTCATGGGGCTGCGGAACGACAAGGCACCGGAGGAGTGCCTTCACGAGGAGCCGTCGAGAGAGCCGGAGCCGGCGCTCCGCCGGGAGCCGCCGAGGCCCGCGGTCACCAACCCCGGCAAGGTGTTCTGGCCCGACGACGGCTACACCAAGAGTGACCTCGTGGCCTATTACGGGGAGGTTGCACCGCTATTGCTGCCCTACCTCCGGGACCGTCCGCTGGTGCTGACGCGCTTCCCCGACGGCATCCACGGCAAGGCCTTCTTCCAGAAGGACGCGCCGGACTTCGTTCCCGACTGGGTGGCTACCCGGCGGATCTATTCCAGGGACGCCGACCGCGACATCGACTACTTCATCGTCAACGACGTCGAAAGCCTGCGTTACGTGGCCAACCTCGGCACGATCCCGCTGCACGTCTGGGGCAGCCGGCTGGACACCCTGGAGCGGCCCGACTGGCTGGTGCTGGACCTGGACCCCAAGGGGGCGCCCTTCGCCCACGTCGTGCGCGTGGCCAGGACCCTCAAGAGCATCCTGGCGGAACTGGATGTGACCGCCGGCGTCAAGACCTCCGGCGCCACCGGGCTCCATGTCCTGGTTCCCATGGGGCGGCGGTACCTCTACGAGCAGTGCCGCACCTTCGCGCGCCTGCTGGCCCTGGCGGCCGAGCAAACCCTGCCGGACATCGCCACGGTGGCGCGGCCGCTCCATGCCCGGGAGGGGAAGGTCTACATCGACTTCGGCCAGAACGGCTACGGCCGCACCATCGCCGCGCCCTTTTCGGTGCGGCCGCTGCCCGGCGCGCCGGTGTCCTGCCCGCTCCGCTGGTCCGAGGTCACCGCCAGGCTGGACCCCGGCCGCTATACGCTGAAAACCGCGGTCAAGCGTTTCGGGAAGAGAGCGGATCCGCTGCTGCCGGTGGTGGACGCGCCCGGCATCGACATGACCGCGGCGCTCGCACGCATGGAGACCCTGTTCAAGAAGAAGATGTAGGCGCTGCCGTTGCCGGAAACAGCCCGCCGGTGTCCGAACCCGTCGTTCCCGCATCCTCTCCGTCATTCCCGCGAAAGCGGGAATCCAGGCGGGGTGGAGCGAGGAAGCACCTAGTCCCGTTCCGGCTGCGCGGGATCAAGGATAGTAGGCGTCCTGCCCGGGCGTGTAGTTGCGCTGGGTCTGCTCCGCGTTCCGGTTGACCATGGTGCGGCCGAGCATGGGGTGGTACAGGCTGCGGACCTCATGTTCCAGCTCGAAGGCCTTCTCGCCCGTGGCCGGGTCCACGATGTCCCTGAAGCGGTACTGGTGCGCGTTGCTCTCTTCCATGATCAGATCGCGGCGCAGCAGGAACTGATGGGCGCGGGAGAAATTGGCGATGTACACGGCGATATGGTGGCCGTCATAGAGGGGGATATTCTCGTCGGTCTCGGTGAAGATCAGGCTCTGGTTGCGTCCCACCTTCACCCTGGCGCTGTGATTCTTGTAGGACACCGGCGCCTGCAGAACCGACTTGTAGAATTTCCCGATGGTCCGGGCGGTGCCGGGGCGGGTCCGGAACTCGATGTACGGCATGCCGATGGTCATGTCGCCGAACTCCGGCCCTGCCGCATGGCAACGGAACTGATTGCCCCAAGGACCCGTGACCACCACGTGGTCGTCGGCTTCACGCCACTCGAAGCGGGTTCCCTCGAGCTCGGGCTCCACCGCGGCCAGGCGCCCCTTCAGCGCTTCCAGATCGGAAAGGACCAAGCCCACGTATCCCGGGATTTTCTGGATGCCACGGGTGGGCAGGTGAAACTGCTGGCTGCCGACGTTGATCCACATGTTGTTCAGGCCCACGTTCATGTACGGGTCCCGGGTCAACCCGAGTCCGAGGACGTAGAACACGACGGCCTTGGCCTGATCGGGGATGGTGACATTGACGTGCTCCAGGGCGACAACGTTGCCGAGGTCATCGGCCTTGCGATCGTAACCGTTGGTCTTCATCTCTCCTCCCGACGGGCGCCCTTGTCCTGGCTCGCCCGAAGCGGACGCGGGCGGGTTTGAAATCCGCTCCCATGCTTCGTTTCGTGCGGCCCCTGTGGGGCGATACATCGATACATCAATTGGGCCTCACGTCTGCAATGCTTGCCAGGAGCAGCTTACAGGGTCAGGGCGAAGTCGTCCACCAGCGCTCCCGGCAGCCGCAGGCTCCGGGTGGAGCGGCCGCCATAGGAGTTGGCGTCCGGCAGCAGTTCGACCTCACGGGTCAGTCCCACCAGCTTGTCCCCCAACATGCGGTAGAGCGTCTCGTCGAAGCGCATGACGTTCACCGGCGCCTGCAACTCGCCGTTCTCCACCCAGAAGGCGGCAAAGCGGGTCATGCCGGTCATGCGGCAGGCATCCCGGTCGGAGTAGTTCAGGTACCAGAGATTGTTGATGAAGATGCCGGTGCCGAGGGTCGCGAGAACGTCCCGGCGCGGGATCGAGCCGCCGGCCATGGCCAGCGAGTCCGGGGACTCGCGCCGGCCGGCGCCGTTGGACGGAACGCCGTACTCCTTTGCCGCGCGAGGCGAGACCAGGGGCTGGCCGAGGCTGCCCTGGTCGATGAGGCTGATCCGGTCCGGCTTGATGAAGCCGGCGTCGTCGAAGTCGGCGGTCATGCCGGCGCCGGTGTCTTCCGCCATGCTTACCGAGGCGTCGAGCGCGGCGTCTCCCGTGATCATGCGCAGCAGCGGCGTGCGCCGTGTGCGGCGGGCGGTCAGTCCGAAGCCGCCCCAGCGGAGCAGCCCGACAACCTCTTCCAGGGCCTGCGGCTCCAGGTAGACGCGATAGCGCCCCGGCTTCAGGGTCCGCGCGGGCCGGCGCAACGCTTCCATCTCCGCGACCGCACGGGCGACCCTCTGCTCGAACTCCGCCGGATTCCACACGAACCCGGCATAGGCGCATTTGACCGCCTTGTCGCCATCCAGATGGAAGCTCCAGTCGAAGTGATGGCTGTAGGTGGAAAACCAGTTCCGCTGGCCCAGCGAGTTGGCGAAGCCCCGGTGAACGCCGCCGGCCATGTAGATGCCCACGAGGTCGCGCCCCTCCCCCGCCGCCGCGATGGACTCCAGCACCTGTCCCTCGTCCTCGGGCAAGCGGTTGGGATGTGCGGATTCCGTGGAACGGTTCTCCGTCGCGTAGTGGAGAAAAGGATCTTCGGGTACGATGCTCAGCCTTTCGCGAGCGGTTTCCGTCGCCCTGCGGATGCGCTCCCGGTCCAGTGAGGCATCGCCGGACACCGTCACGTCGGCGGTAACCCGGCGCCGGTCGGCGATGAGTTGGAGGGCGAGCGCCTGCTGCTCCACGGCGCCGGCCTGACGCACCGCGCTCCGGTTGAAGCGCACGAAGCTCGACTGCTCGCCGGCAAAGCCCAGCAGCAGCACCTCATGAGCCTTCAGCAGGGATTCGGTGAAATCGGCCAGCTCGTGGAAGTACGTTTGCATTTCGTGTCGGGACGTTCCGTCGTACCGGCGGGTTTCCAACGTTTCAAACCCGCCGGTGACAGCGTTTGCATCCTGCGTTCATCGTTCGCATCCCGCGTTCACGATTCCCCGCCGAAGACCTGGACCCCGGTGAACACGCACGCGGGCGCGGCGTGGCCCACCCGGATCACCTGATTCGGCTCACCCTTGCCGCAGAACGGCGTGCCCAGCACCTCGCGGGTGTCGTGGTTGCCCACGTGCGTGAGACTGCGCCAGAAGGTGGCCGAGACTCCCCGGTAGTTGGGCTTCTTGACCACCTCCCGGAGTTCGCCGTCCCGTATGACGGTGCCGCGCTCGCAGCCGAACTGGAACTTGTTGCGCGAGTCGTCGATGGACCAGGAACAGTTGGTCTGCATGAAGACGCCGTGCTCGATGGAGCGGACCATGTCCTCGAAGGCGGAGTCGCCCGGCTCCAGATTGAGGTTGGCCATGCGATCGATGGGCGGACGGTTCCAGCTCGTGGCGCGGGAATTGGCCACCCCCGCCAAGCCGGTCCGCTGCTGGGACAGATGCCCGCCCAGCCCCCGCAACAGCACGCCGTCCTTGATGATGTGCTCCCGGCGCGCCGGCAGCCCTTCGTCGTCGTAGGCGTAGCTGGCGAATTGTCCGGGGTCGGTCGGGTCGAAGGTGACGTTCAGCAGCTCCGACCCGTAGCGGTAGCGGCCGAACATGTCGGGGGTGACGAAGCTCGTGCCCGCGTAGTTGCGTTCGTCGCCCAGGATGCGGTCCAGTTCCAGCGGGTGGCCGATGGACTCGTGGACCTGGAGAATGAGCTGATCGGGGGCGAGCAGAAGGTCCAGGGTCCCGGTGGGGCAATGGGGCGCCGCCAAAAGCTCCAGCGCTTCCTGCGCCAGAACCGGCGCCGCTTCGGAAAAACCGGTCCGGTCCAGCACCTCGAAGCCGCCCTGGCGGCAGAAGCCCCGGCCGCCGAAGGTGCGGCTCACCGTCTCCGGGCCGTGGTTGGCGGTACACCCCAGGGTCGGCGCCATCTGGCTCAGCGTCTGGTGCACGCGGGCGCCGTCAGCGGTCAGATAAAGGGTCTCGGTCTCCGAATGCCACAACGAGGCGTCCCAATCCACGATGCGCGGGTCCGCGCGCAGGCGCTCGCTCTGGGCGCGCAGCAGGTCGATCTTGTCGCGCAGCGGCACCGAATCCCAGGGGATCGCCACCGGAGTGCGGTAGTCGCCCCGGCAGGTCTCCTGGAGCGCTGCCGCGGAAAAATCCGTGACCCCGCGCGCCGCGGTCCGCGCCGCCCAGTCCCGGGCGCGGGCCAGGGCCCGTCGGAGCCCGTTCGGGCTCAGGTCGCAGGTGCCCGCGTAACCCGACCCGTCGCCGTCCACGACGGTGATCATCACGCCGGCGTCGTCCCCCGACGCGACCGGTTCCACCGCGCCGCGTCTGACGCAGAGGCTTTCGGAACGCTGACCGACGTAACGGAGCGAGCAGAAACGGACCTCGGGCGCGGCCTCGCGGAACCATGCTTCAAGGCGTTCAGGGAACATCGACGCGGCATCTCCCCGGGATAGGTACCGGCAACGATCGTGTGCCGGCACACGAAGACCTTCGAACTTCATATCCAGGCGGCGGGGTCGAATCAAGCAGCCCCGCCGTGGGCACCCCCTCCCAGGCCTCGTAGATTGACCCGGAAGGGGGATCACCCTATAGTAGGCGCAGCCGACAACCCGTGCAGGCGCGGTGAGGATACGTCTGCCGATGGAACCGGCCGGAAGGTTGGGTCATGAACTATTGCAGCGCCTGCGCCGCTCCCGTGGAATTCCGCATTCCGGAGGGAGACAACATGCCCCGTCACGTATGCGGGTCCTGCAATACCATTCACTACACCAATCCCAAGGTCGTGGTCGGCTGCATCCCGGAATGGGAGGACACGATCCTTCTGTGCCGCCGCGCCATCGAGCCCCGCTATGGGTTCTGGACCCTGCCCGCGGGTTTCCTCGAAGACTACGAGACCACCATCGAAGGCGCCGCCAGGGAGACCCGCGAGGAGGCCTTGGCCGACGTGGACATCGCGGAGCTCTACACCCTCATCAACCTGCCCCAGATCAACCAGGTCTACGTTATGTTCCGGGGCGCCATGCGGGACGGCGGGTTCGGCCCCGGCGAGGAGAGCCTGGAGGTGCGGTTGTGCCGCGAGGAAGACGTTCCCTGGGACCGGATCGCTTTCCCGGTGGTGGAGCAAACCCTGAAGCTCTACTTCCGGGACCGGCGGCGCGGCCGTTTCGGCACCTATACCGGGGACATCACCCGTCCGGCGGACAAGTGGAAAGACTATCAGGTGCGCTTCCTCAACGGTGCGGGCCGGTAATGCTTCGGACCATCCAGCGGTTTTTCGAAAGCCGCATCGATCCCGGCCACCGCGACCTCCGGCAGTCGGATCATCATCGGCTCCAGGTGGCCACGGGCGCGTTGCTCATCGAAATGATGCGCACGGACGTCGAGTCCACCGAGGGCGAACGCGCGGTGGTGCTGGCGGCGTTGCGGAGCAAGTTCGATCTCACCCCGGAAGAGACCCGCGAACTGGTGGCGCTGGCCGAGGCCGAAGCCGACGACGCCATCGACCACTACCAGTTCACCTCCCTCATCAAGACCGGCTTCTCCCCCGAGCAGAAACGGAAGGTAGTGGAGTACCTGTGGGCCGTAGCCTTTGCCGACGACAACGCCGACAAGCACGAGGAATACCTGGTCCGCAAGATCGCCAACCTCATCGGCGTGCCGCACAAGGAATTCATCGAGGCGAAACTGCGCGTGCGGGAGGGCGGCGGGTAACCGGCAGCGCCGTCGCCGGCAGACCGACACTTCACCGCATATCGAACCTCGCATTCCTCAAGTTGACGAAAGATGACAGGATGATCAACACGGAAAACTCCCGGGATCCTCGGATCCCGGGGCAAACGGTTCGCTTGCGTGACAAACCCGGACGACACGGGACGACGACCGACGGCACCAGGAAGCCGGGGAGCTACTTGCTTGTCGAGGTTGACTTTGGGCCGGACGGCACCGAGACCCTTTCAGGGTGAAAGGTCTTCCAATTGCGTCAGCCATTGGTCGAAATGGCGGCACTCGGCGCGGATATGACTGAGCCCGATGCGTGCGGATACGGCTGTGCCGTGGCGCACCTTGCTGTACCTCGGACGGAGGAGGCGCATCAGTCGAGCCGACGGATGCGTGTTGGGGCCGTCGTTGATGTGCTCCGGACTGGGGACTGCCCGGCGGGCTGCTTCAAGTTGGTCGCAGAATTTCGTCCACTCGGGCTTCGTTTCCGCGAACCGTCCGGTGTCCGAAAACAGCAGAGATTCGAACTCGTAGGGCTGAATATGAGGTAGAAACCGCTTCGGGCGGCATCCGGCCTCTCGGACGACTGCCGTATGGAATCCGGCTTCGACCGTTGCGGCCCGGTCTAACGGGTCCAGCCGCACAGTCGCTTCAGAAAAACCAGGGAAATCGGTTGGCAACGCATACAGATCGAAAAACGTGGTCACCCAGGTATCCTGACGCTCTCGGAGGGTGTTCCGAAGAAATCGCAGTACCCGTTGAGTTTTGAGGGATCCGCCTTTCGAATGTCGGGACATTGAGACGATCCTGGGCTGGACGAACACGTTTCGACTCGCCAAGGCAGGTTGGAGCATCTCCTTGATGAAGGCCTCCTCTGTCTGACCTTCGCCGACGACGATCACCTCCATCATCGACCGGTTCTGCCGCCGAGGACGTTCGTCTTCCACAGGTCGCCCAGAGCGTAATCCTCCAGCCAATCGTTCAGAGCACCCCTGTCCAATCTCCTGAAAGCAGATGCGCCGTCCTTGAGATCGACCACCACGACATCCTCGGGCTCAAACTCGCTGATCAGATCCGCGGATTGCGTTGAAATGAAGACCTGTCCGGCGTCGCCTGCTTGTTGCAGCATCTCGGCCAGCACCGTAAGCGCATAGGGGTGCAGACCCAGTTCCGGTTCATCGATCAGAAGCACTCCCGGTTGCAGTGCGGTCGGTTGGAGTAGCAGAGTGGCGAGACTGATGAAGCGCAAGGTACCGTCCGAAAGCTGAAACGGCCCAAGTACGCTGTCCGGGTCATCTGCCTGGAACCATTCCAGTTCCATATTGTCGCCAGCATCCTTGTCCTGACGGTGGACAAAATCCCCGAAGAACGGAGCCACAAGCCGCACCGTCTCGACGATTTGCCGATAATGATCGGGGTGGTGTTCATGAAGGCGACGTATGAAGGGCGCGAGGTTCGCCGCATCCGGTTTGAGCTTGAGATTGTCGCGCACGGCCGACGACAGACGTACCTGAGCCCCCCGACTTACGTCCTGAAAATGAAACACGCGCCAGCGTTGCATCCCGGGAAGCACGTCAGCCGCAAAGTCGCCTCGGCCAAGATCCGCCAAACGCGTTTCCTCATGCCCGCTGGTCCATGTCGTGCCGCCATCCACGGTGGGAAACGTACCCGGAGCGATGTTCATCAAAAGGTTCGCGACACCGGGGAAGATCCATTCGTGGGCGAAGGCCAAGGTGTTGGCAGCTGGCTCAAGCGAAAAGCGATATTGATAGCGGCCGCTATCAAAAGACAGCGCCACGGAAAGGCCTGACGTGCGCCTCCGTCCGCCGAACAAAAGCGCGTCAGGCCCGCCCTCGCCCTTGGTGAAGAGTTGAAGCCGTCCCGTCGACAGGTTCTCCAACATCCGGAAAAGGCTTAGAAGGTTGCTCTTGCCCGCACCGTTAGGGCCTGCCAGGACGTTCAAGCCTCGCATCTCGAAATTATCGAGCACCTGAATCGACTTGAAGCCGCGGACCGTGAGCCGATCGAGTTTGGCCATGATGAGGACACTAGCTCAGCTTGCCCAACCTGAGCGGCAGTCGCGTGCCCAGCCACAGCGAGCGGTCCCGGTGGTCGCCGACGTGCTCTCCGGTGCTGGGATGCACCAGGATGTCCAGATCTTCCCGGTTGAGCATCAACCACGGGACCACCCTGGCGAACTCGTCGGGCGCGAAGGCCACCTGATACATGGCCTTGGGGTGCGGGCCCACGGGCACGTCGTGCCAGCGTCCGAGCACGACCTCGAAACGGGTACCCAGCCCTTCCCGGACGCGCCCGGCCGTCTCCCTGGTGCCGGGATCGTAGTAGACGTGGGCGTGATAGCCTGTGATCTCCGATTGCTGTTTCGACATGGCTCTGCCTCGGTCAGGTCCGATAAGGGGAATTCAATAAAGAAAACGGGCTCCCCGCTGCACGGAGAGCCCGCTCTCGGCGTTCATCAACGCCAACGAAGTTTCGTGTTTCCGTGGCTCCCCGGGTATCCGCTCCGCCTTGAGCGGTCTTCCGGGATGCTGTGGCCCGGCCACTCTCCTCTGCTGCCTGTCCCCTGCCCTCTTGCGACTACGCCGCTGTGTTATCCAACACCCGAGTTGGGACGGTCAGCCGGGAAACCGCGTCCAGCGAGGTCCCGGGAACCAGTCTGCCCGCGTTGTCACGGGCGCTCTTTGTCGGGCGGACTGGATTTCGTCATCTGACACCTCCTGAAGGTTTGATGACCGAGCCCGGAGCCACATGTGCGCCTGCGCGCCGCGCCCTGGACTCTGACCCGTTCGCACGAACGAGCTGTCACAAGTGTAGGGCCAACCAAAGCCGGATGTCAAGAAAAAAAACCGGCCGCGAAGCTTGTTGAACGGCAACAACAGACTTGGTATGGGTACGCAGCGGTCGTTGAACAACACTTTGTTCCAGGGGTAGAAGAGGATGTCATGGCAAACGACTACGATGTGATTGTGGTGGGAGGCGGCTCCGCGGGCTGTGCGGCCGCGGCGCGTCTTTCCGAGGACCCGGACCGAAAGGTCCTGCTGCTGGAGGCCGGCCCCGACCCGCAACCGATCCCCGAGCTGGTGGCGGAGGCGGCCAAGCGGGAGCGGCTGCTGTTCGAAACCCCTTACATCAACATGTACCCGACGGAACGGAAGCTCGACGGCAGCGTCTTCTATTCCCTGGCCGGCAAGATCATGGGCGGCGGCTCCTCGGTGAACGTGATGTCGGTCATCCGTCCCATCAAGGCCGACATGGACGCGTGGGCCGCGGCGGGAAACCCCGGCTGGACATGGGACAAAGTGATACCCTTCCTCAAGCGCGTCGAGAACGATCGGGACTTCCCCGACAGTCCGGACTACGGCCACGACGGGCCGCTCTACTTCGAGCGGCCTTACCGTTTCGGCCAGGAAGTCATCAGCCCGGTGAAGGCGTTCATGGACGCGGCTCGGAGCCTCGGACTGCCGGAAAGCGACGTGAACGATCCCAACCCCTACGGGTTATGCACCTCTCCCTTCAACATCAAGGACGGCATGCGGCAGTCCACCACCGTGGCCTATCTCGACCCCGCACGGGACCGGCCCAACCTGACGGTGGTGGCCGAAGCCCCGGCGGTGTCCCTGTCCCTGTCGGGAAACCGCGTCACGGGCGTGAACTACGAGAAGGACGGGAACAGGGAAACCGCGACCGGGGCCGAGGTGGTGCTGACGGCCGGAGCCTTTCACAGCCCCCACATCCTCATGCTCTCCGGCATCGGTCCGGCCGCGGAGCTGAAGCGTCACGGCATCGAGGTCCTGCACGACCGGCCCGGGGTCGGCGAAAACTATCAGGATCACGCCATGCTGCACATGGGCTTCGAGGGCCGCGGCGCTTTCGAAGTGGACTGGGCGGTGCCGCCCTTCCGGCTGGTGACCAAGAGCGACCGGTCACGGGAGACCGGCGACTTCCACGTCTTCATGCGCCCTCCCACGGTGCTGGAAGGCGTGGGCCGGACCATGACCATCTCCGCCGCGCTGCTGGAGCAGCGCAACCGGGGCCGGGTGTTTCTCCGGAGCGCCGACCCCCACGAGCTGCCGGGAGTGGATGCCCGGATGCTGGAGCACCCGGAGGATGTCGCGGCCATGGTGGCGATGATGGAGTTCCTGGATTTGCTGACCCGGACCGGTGACATGCCCGAGTTCTACGGGCCGCCGATCCAGCCCCGGCGCGGCGAGGATTGGGGCCGGTTCGCCCGTTCGGCCTTCGACAGCTACCACCACGCGGCCGGAACCTGTCTGATGGGGCCGTCGTTCAACGACAGGACCGTGGTGGACGAGCAACTGCGGGTTCACGGCATCGACAACCTGCGGGTGGCGGATGCCTCCATCATGCCCACGGTCACGCACGCCAATACCAACGTGACCTGCATGATGATCGGTGAGCGGGTGGCGGACTTCATCAAGAGCGGAGGTTAGTGGGTCGCGGACACTGTGGCGTCCGGACCCCGGTTCAGGCGGATCCGGTTCAGGACTTCAACCGTTCGTCGAGCCGGCCGCTGGCGTCCATGGCCCTCAGGTCGTCGTAACCGCCGATGAGCTCTCCGTCGATGAAGATCTCCGGAACGGTCCGTCTTCCTTCCGACCGTTCCAGCATTTCGCGGTACCTGTCGGCGTCCAGGTCCACGTCGAGCTCGATGAACTCCTGTCCCTTCTGCTCCAGAAGACGCCTGGCCATCCGGCAGTAGGGACACCAGGCCCTGGTATAGATTTCCACGGTTGCCATTGAGCCATCCATGCGTCGAAGACCGCGTTCGCAAACCGGCCGACACCGGCTATGGATCGTCCTTCCGGAGCGGGTCGGGACCGTAGCGGTTATCGCCACGGTCGCCTGGCGCCAGAAGGAGCGCAAGACCGAACACGAAGTTTATCAGGGGGATCGCCAGAACGAGAACCGCCCACCCGGTCCAGCCGCAATCCCTGCACCTCTGCGTGGTGACGGCGACAAGGGAAACGCCGATAGCCAGCAGTGCGACATCTACGCTATCCAGAACGCCGGCCAGGAGCAGCGCGACGAGCAGGAACAGAAAATAGCTTCTCCTGTTCCTGCGGCCTGAAAACCTGAACAGGTCCTCGAATACGGGCTTGCCCACTATGCCAGCTTGAACACCGGCAGCTTGATGTCGGGATCCTCGGTGTCCATGAACGCGACGGTGACCGGGGCGCCGAGCGTGACCTGGTCGCGGTTGTCGCCGACGATGCGCGTGACCATGCGCACGCCCTCCTCCAGCTCCACCTCGGCGACATGGATGGGGACCTCGTCCATGAATGCCCGGTTCCGGGGCACGCGGCAGAGCGAGAACGTGTGCACCTTGCCCCTGCCGCTCACCGGCGCCCACTCCAGGTCGCTGCCGAGACAACCGGTGCAGACGGCCCGGGGGAAGAACTGGAGCACGCCGCAGGAACGGCACTTCTGAAGCCGAAGTTCGCCCCTGGCGGCCGCTTCCCAGAAGCCCCGGTCGATGGAATTGACGGTGGGCAGACTCTTGCCGGCCATCAGGACCTCCTCTCCATGATCAGCGCGGCCGTGGTGTTGAGGTTCCGCGCATAGGACAGCCAGCCGATGCCGGTCACCAGCGCCGTCTCGCATGACCTGACCTGCCGGTCTCCGGCCTCGCCGCGCAACTGCCGCAGGGCTTCCACCACGTGCAGCATGCCTCCGGCCAGACCCGCCTGACCCACCGAGAGCTCCCCTCCGCCGGTATTCACCGGGAAGTCGCCGCCGAAGGTCAGGTCGTGATCGTCCACGAACGGGCCGCCCTGGCCCTTGGCGCAGTAGCCCAGGTCTTCGAGCTGCATCATGACGGCGATGGGATAGTCGTCGTAGATGGCCAGGAGATCGATGTTGTCCCGGCTCATCTCCGAGAACAGATGCTCGCCCACCGCGCTCATCCCGGTAACGGTCTTGTCCGGCAGCATGTTGGCGGCCTGGAAGCCGATCTTTTCGGCATCGGTCACCAGGTACACCGGCTTGTCGGTGATCTGTCTGGCCCGCTCTTCCGAGGCCACCACCACGCACTCGCCGCCGGAGCACGGCATCACGCAGTCGAACAGCCGGATGGGATCGGAGATCAGCCGCGAGTTCAGATAATCCTCGATGCTCATGGGCGTCCGCAGCAGCGCCTGAGGGTTGGGACCGGCATTGTGACGCTGGCTCACGGCGATCTTGCCGATCTGCTCCAGGGTCGTGCCGTATTCCTCCATGTGACGGCGCTGCACCAGCGCGAACAGCGTATTGGGACCGCCGTAGCCGTAGACGTCCACGTAGTTGGCCCGCTGGTATTCCAGCACCCGCTGGTGGGACACGTTCTTGTCGAAAGCGTTCCCGGCCACGATGAACGCCACGTCCAGATAGCCCGCCTCGATGGCGTCCGCTGCGCGCCGTATGGCGCACACCGCGCCGGCCCCGCCGCAGTCCCCGTTCAGCACCCAGTCCAGCTCCAGGCCCAACTGCTCGGCCACGTAGGGCGAATAGTCGGGGCTTGCCTGGGTTACCATGGAAAAGCCGTGGATCTCCTTTTTGGCAAGGCCGGTCCGGGCCATGGCGTTCTGCATCGCCTCGGCATAGTAGGACAGGAGCGGGCGGTCGGATCTTCGCGAGTACTCCGTCGAGCCGTAGCCGACCAGACAGACCTTCTTTCTCAGCATGGGGGCTTTCCTTCCACGTCAAAAGGCTCCAAAAGAGCTCTTCAAAAGGTATCGGCGCTCAAACCATCAGGTCTCCGCCCGTGACCAGCATCGCCTGTCCCGTGACATAGGAGGCCGCGTCGCCGGCGAGAAACACGACGGCGTTGGCGATGTCCTCGGGCTCGGCAATGCGGCCCAGGGGCACTTTGGTTCCCCGTTCCCGCATCGATTCCTCGGAGCGGTGCTGCCGGGGCATGGCGGTGTTGGCGGTTCCGGGAGCGATGGAATTCACGGTGATCCCGTGGGGCGCCAGTTCCCGCGCCAGCCCGCGCACGAAGCCCAGCACCGCGGCCTTGGAGGCGGCGTAGTGGGAGTGGCCGGCCGCTCCCTTGTAGGCGATGGCCGAAGCCGTGCAGATGATGCGGCCGCTCCCCTGTCGCTTCATCACCGGCACGAAGGCCCGAGCGCACAGGAACTGGCCGCCGACGTTGACATCAAGGACCCGGTCCCAGTCCTCCTCCGACATGTCCACCACCAGGGAGCGCGGATACATGCCGGCGTTGTTGATCAGGATGTCCACGCGGTCCCACCGGCCCAGCGCGCAGTCTCGGAGGGCATCCACCGACCCCTCGTCGGCTACGTCCACTTGCACCGCCAGCGCCTCTCCTCCGGCCTGCGTGACCTCCTCGGCTACGCTCTCGGCGGTCTCGAGGTTCATGTCCGCCACCACCACCTTCGCACCCTTGCGCATCAGGGCCAAGGTGACGGCGCGGCCGAGGCCCTGCCCTCCCCCGGTGACCACCGCGACCTTATGCTCAAGCGTCATGTTTGCCGCTTCCTCCCCTTGTCCCTCATGGTGATTAGCCCGCTTTGGGAAGCCTGTCAAACCAGCGTCGTGTCTCACAAATTTGTCGTGCACCCTCATGTCTCGGTTTTGCGATGACTCATCATCGGGTTAACTTGGCAGCCCTTCCGACCCCCCTCTCCCTCCGGGAGAGGGTTGTGGTGAGGGTACTCCGTGCGCGATTGGCCCGTCGGACAACGGAGGAGCGCCCTCACCCAGCCTTCGGCTACCCTCTCCCAGAGGGAGAGGGGTTGGATTTGGGACGGATCATGCCGGCCTTCGGCCACCTTCTCCCAGAGGGAGAGGGTCTTGTTGGGCAAGTCTTGGCAACCGCACGGTTATGGCCTATACCCGTTACGGAAACATGGTTCCATCGTTGTCGAAAGATCAACTGCTGGCGCAATGCCGGAAGATGCTGCTCATCCGGCGCTTCGAGGAACGGCTCATCGGCCTCCATCGGGAGGGGCGGTTTCGCGGGCACTACCACGTCTACATCGGACAGGAAGCCACCGGCGTCCCGGCAATCTCGTTGCTCCGGCCCGACGACGTGCTTTTCTCCACCCACAGAAACCACGGCCACATCCTCGCCCGCGGCGGTGACCCCGGGCGTCTGCTCGCCGAGATCCTGGGGCGGCGCGACGGCTACAACCGCGGCAAGGGCGGATCCTTTCACACCAGTCCCCGTGAGCTGGGGTTTCTCCAGTGCTCGGGCGTGGTCGGCGGCATCCTGCCGCTGGGCGCCGGCGCCGCCTACGCGGCCAAGAGCCGGGCCACCGGACAGATCGCCGTGTGCCTGTTCGGCGACGGCGCGCTGGAGGAAGGCGCCGTGCCGGAAGCCTTCAACCTGGCCTCCCTGTGGCAACTGCCGGTGCTCTTCCTGTGCGAGAACAACGGCAAGTACGGCGCCGGCAACGCCGCCGGTGCGGCGCAGTCCTCCACCATGGCGGCGTACCCGCTGACCGACCTTCCCGCAGCATACAAGATTCCCGTCCTGCAAGTGGACGGCATCGACGCCGGCGCGGTCCACGACGCCCTGCGCGAAAGCATCGACGCCATCCGTTCGGGCGCCGGTCCGCGCTTCATCGAGGCACAGACGGTGCGTTGGCCGGGCAGCGAGACCAACTGGCCGGTAGTCGAGGCGCCCACTGCCGTGGAACTGGCCTGGGACGTGTCCGGGGTACCCGAGGACGTACGGGACTGGTACCGGGACAGCGATCCGGTGCTGCGATTCATGCGGGAGATGGTGGCGTCGGGGCACGCGGACCGGGATGAGTTGACGATCCTGAACCAATCCGTGGCGGAGCAGATCGAGGCGGCCGTCGATTTCGGTTTCGACAGTCCCTATCCCGAGCTCGGGGAAGCGGAAACCGACGTCTTCGCGGACGCGCGGTCTCCGGTCCGGTGAACCCAAGGCGCCGTCCCATGCGACAACTGGCATACCACGAGGCCAAGCTGGAAGCCTTGCGCGAGCTCATGGATGAGGACGACCGGGTTCACCTCATCGGCGGAACATTCTTCAGCCTGAGCCCGCACCGGCGCCACTTCGCGGCCATCGAGAAAGCCTACCCGGATCGCGTGACGGCGCCGCCGATATCCGAGCTGGGCTTCTGCGGGCTTGCCATCGGCGCGGCCATGGCGGGGTTGAGACCGGTGGTCGATCTCACCACCGGCAGCTTCCTGTTCGAGGCCTGGCCCCAGGTGTGCAACGAAGCGGCCAACGCCTTCTACATGTCCGGCGGTCAGGTCCGGGCGCCGGTGGTGTTCCATATGCTGCACGGGCTCCGGGGCGGCGGCGCGGCCCAGCATTCCGGCAGCCCCCAGGCCATGTTGTGGAACTGTCCGGGCCTGGAGATCGTGCTGCCGTCGTCCCCGCGCGACGTCAAGGGCCTCCTCAAGACCGCGGTGGCCAGCGACAACCCCACCATCTTCATCGACCATACCGGTCTCTTCGAGATCGAAGGGCCGGTGCCGGACACGGAACGCATTCCGCTCGGCCAGGCGGAGGTAAAACGCGGCGGCGCCGACGTGACCGTCATCGGCACTTCCTTTGCGCTCCATCGCGCCCTGGGCGTGGCCGAGACCCTCGCCTCCGAGGGCATCGACGTCGAAGTGGTGGATCCCCGCACCCTGGTGCCTTTCGACCTCGAAACCGTCATGGCCTCGGTGGAGAAGACCGGCCG
This sequence comes from uncultured Binatia bacterium (SeqCode), assembly GCA_965214905.1. Lineage (GTDB taxonomy): Bacteria > Desulfobacterota > Binatia > UBA9968 > JAJDTQ01 > JAJDTQ01. The sequence continues at coordinate 4,371,075 of OZ243984.1, read as the reverse complement.
CGTGGTGGTCGTCGACGAAACCCACCGAAGTTGCGGCGTAGCCGCGGAGATCGCCGCGCGCATTGCGGAAACCGGCTTCGACAAGCTCAAGGGCCCCGTTCGCCGGGTGGCCACGCTGGACGTGCCGGTACCCTACAGCCAGCCTCTCGAAGAATACATCGGCCCGTCCGAGGAGCGTATTACCCGGGCGATCCGGGAATCCGTGGAGTGAGCCGAGGTCATGGCGGACGGCCACATACCGTGCGGCATCGAGATCCCCCAGGTCTTCATCGACGGGCCCGTGGACTCCGAGCACATCAAGCGCTTCGTGGCCCGCGCCGAGGAGCTGGACTACGACAGCCTCTGGACCCAGGAACGCATCCTCAGCCGTTTCTCCATGCTGGAGCCCGTGACCCTCATGACCTACGTGGCCGCGGTCACTTCCCGGTTGAAGATCGGCAGTTCCGTGCTGTTGACGGTGCTGCGCAACCCGCTGCAGCTCGCCAAGAGCCTGGCCAGCCTGGACCAGTTGAGCGGCGGCCGGATCATCGCCGGCGTCGGCCTGGGCGGCGTCCGGGGGCGGCAATGGCCCGAGCCGGAGACGGTCTTCGGCTATCCTTCGGAGCACCGGGTGACCCGCTTCGTCGAAGGCATCAAGGTCATGAGGGCGCTGTGGCGGGAGGAGCGGGTCAGCTTCGAGGGACGGTTCTGGAACTTCACCGACGTCGCCATGGAGCCCAAGCCGTTGCAACGGCCCTTCCCGCTGTGGTTCGGCGGCCACGCCGAACCGGCACTGCGGCGGGCGGTGACCTTGGGCGACGGCTGGATGGGAGCCGGTTCCTCCGACACCCCGCGTTTCATCAAGGAGTACGGCCGGATCACGCGGCTGCTGGAGCAGGCAAAGAGGGATCCGGCAACCTTCACCCTGTCCAAGCGCGTCTACCTCGCCGTGGACCACGACCGCGATCGGGCGGAACGGCGGCTGCGGGAATTCTTCGCGGTCCGTTACCGGAACGCCGACCTCGGCACGCGGGTGTGCCTCTGGGGCGGACGCCAGGAGATCATCGACCGGTTGAACGAAGTGGTGCGCGCCGGCGCCCGACATCTGTTGCTCAACCCGGCCTTCGACGAAACCGAGCATCTCGAGCTCCTGGCACAGGACGTCGTGCCCCACCTCGGCTGAAGACCCGGCGCCCCTTGACGCACAAGGCCCGACCCGGCGCTACTCCGCCTGGACGCCTTTGTCCCGAAGCGGCTTTCCCAGCACCGTCCAGATCCCGAAAATCAACGGCGGTCCGGCCAGTCCCATGAAGACCGGGAAGAAGCCGAAGGCGTCGAGTCCCGCGGCGACGACCATGGGACCCAGAAAGAGGCCGACGTCGCCCACCGCACGTTGGAGGGCGATGGCCTGCCCGCGCGTGCGCGACGGGAAGAGCGACAGGATGCCGACCTGACCCGCGAGGTTCACCATGCCGGCGCCCGCGCCGATGGCCGTGTGCACGATCAACAGCGACCAGAAGCCGCCGGTCCAGGGCACCAGCGCGTATCCCGCGGCGGAGATGAAATACCCGCTGGCCAGACAGGCCAACACCCCGGACCGGTCGGTCCACAGTCCCCCGAAGAACCGCCCATTGACGTTGCCGAGTTGGCTGATGCCCCTCATCACGCCGTAGGAGCTGAGGGACAGGCCCAGGGACTTGGTGGCGTAGAACGCCAACATCAGCGATCGGGCCGGCTGGTAGAAGAGCGAAAAGAAGCTCGCGACGCAGAACAGCCCGGCTCCGGGCGTGGAGAGGATCTCCCGGACGACCCGCAAATGCAGCGATCCCTGCTCTCGCTCGGGTTCCTTCCGGCGCGGCGAAAGCCACACCAGCAGGAGCGGCAGCCACAGGACCCCGACCGCGGCCGCGGCGAACAGGCTGCGGTAACCGAAATACTCCGAGATGACGCCGCCCAGCGTAATGCCGATCATCGGACCCGAGCCGAGGAACAGGCTGAGGATTCCCAAGGCGCGGCCGCGCCGGCCGGATTGCGCGCCTTCGAATACGATCTGGCGCAGCGAGATCTGCACCCACGCGACCCCGGCTCCGACAAAGAAGAAGGCCGCGGTTACGGGATAGGCGCTCGGGAACAGAGCGCATGCCAGAAGCGCCATCCCGGTGAAGGTCACGCCCAGGGCCAGGATGGTCCGGGGCGGGACGCTGCGGCCGGCGACGACGATGGCGGCGGCATCGAACGTGAAGCGCCCGATGGCCCGTACCCCCAGGGGCAGCCCGCTCAGGAAATAGGACGACCCGAGGCTCTTCATGTAGAGCGGCGCATAGGTCACCGCCGAACTCATGGAGCTCGCGACGCAGGCGCCGGCGAGGTAGTTGAGCCTTCGGGCCCAACGTTCGGCGTCATGGGTTCCGGGGGATGCCACTAGTGGACGATCGAGTTCGCACGGATCACTGGAAGAGCTCCGGCACCGATTCGGGAATCGGGACGGCCCGCATGGCGCGCGGCGCGGCTGCCGTCGCCGGCGCCGCCCAGGCACGGGTCTCATGGCCTTCCACCGCAAGCTCGCCCGCGCACTCGATCCGATGCTTGACCACGAACACTTTCTCGCGCCAGGAGTCCACCCAGCTCTCCAGGCGTACCCGCTGGCCGTGGCTGCAAGGACGCAGATACCTGGCGCCGGTTTCCAGCAAAGGCAGCCCGATGATGCCGTACCGCTGCTCCAGCGCGTGGTAAGTCAGTCCCACGGACGCGAACAGGCGCTCGGTGGCGCGGTCGAACCAGACGTAGAAGTTCGGGTAGAAAACGATTCTCGCCGAGTCACAGTCAGCAAACTCGACGCTGCGTTCGGAAACGAACCGTTTCAAGGCGAACCCTCCATCGCGCCGGTGCGGAGTAGCCGCCGTGCTCCCTCGTCCACGACGCCGGCCCACCGATCCCTTTCAGTTCCCCCGCACGATGATGTAAATACACAAGGGAACCGGACGCTCTCATGCGCAAATTCCTCATCGCGTTGTTGGTCCTTATTATAGTTGTCGCCGCATTGCTAGGGTGGGCGCTTTACAATATCAATGCGGTCGTCGCTTCCTACAAGGACCATATCATCGCCGCGGCCGAGCGACGGACCGGGCGGACGGTCGCCTTCGACCGTATTGATATCAAGCTTCGGGGCGGCATCGGCGTCCGCATCCGGCAATTCTCCATTGCCGAGGACCCCGCCTTCGGCGCCGGTCATTTCCTTCAGGCCGCCGACGTCCATGTGAACCTCGGGATTCGTCCCCTGCAACGCCAGGTTGCCGTGACCCGGATCGTCCTCCAGCGGCCGGCGGTCCAGGTTATCCGCAACGCGCGGGGCGCCTACAATTTTACCGGGCTGCGGGCGCGTTCCGCCGGCCCGTCCGATCCCGCCGCGGCCCCAGGCTTGGGCGCGTCGGCGGCCGCCTTCGGCGCCGGCGACGGACCAAAGCCCGAGCCGGAACGGCCGATCCCGGAAGGAATCTCCGGAGTCCGCGTGGATCTGGCCGTTGCCCGTGTCGAGGTCTCGGGAGGCGCCATCGAGTATCGCGACCAGAAGGACGGGCATCACTGGAAAATCGAGCAATGGGACCTGCGCGCCGAAGACCTGCGGTTGGACCGTCCCTTCAAGACCTCGCTGGCCGCGGCTTTCCTGTCGGATCGACAGAATCTCCGCTTTGACGGCCTCGTCGGGCCGGTGGGATCGGGAGCGAAGGTGGCCGGGGTTCCGGTCGTCGGGTCCGCCGACATCGCCACCTTGTCGTGGGGTGCCCTGTGGCGCGCGTTGCCACGGATGGCGAAGGCCTGGCCCGAAGCCCTGGATCTGACGGGGACCGTCCGAAGCCGGGGACTCTCGCTCAAGGGGAGCCTGGGGGAATTACGGATAACCGGCGCCCTGGATCTCACGGACAGCGGCTTGAAGTACGGCGACGCCCTGAGTAAACCCCGAGGCACGGTGCTGCGGCTCGAGGCCGATGCCCGCGCCACGTCCGAGGGCCTCATCGCCCGGCGTTTCGAGTTGACCATGGACGGCTTGAGCGTCCAAGGCACGGGCGACCTGGAGTTCGGCAGTCCGGCGGCACTGGATCTCAGCCTGGAGATGGCCGCCACGGAAATGGGCGGATGGGACCGCTGGGCGCCGCCGCTGGCCGACTACGCGCTGTCCGGCCGCGTCGCGGCGACCGCCGAGGTCGCCATCAGACGGAGCGACGATGCCTCTCCCCGCATTCACGGCACGATGACGCTGCAGCAGGCATCCGTCAAGCTGCCGGCCTTCGAGGAACCCCTGGAAGCGCTTTCGGCGGCCGTCGAGTTCTCCAACCACGGCGTGACGTTCCGGCAGTTGTCGTTACGCATCGGCCAGACCCGGCTTGCGGGGAAGGCCGTGGTGGAAAGTTTCGCACCCCTGACGCTGACTTGGCGGCTGGCCTCCCCGTCCCTCCGCTTGGCGGACCTCGGACTCCAGCCGGACGACGCCGTGCTGGAAGACGCCCAAGGCTCCGGCCGTCTCGACCGGCAGGCCGGCCTGTCCCTGGAGGGCGGCCTCGGTTCCGCCAGGGGAAAGCTTCTGGGGCTCGATATCGCGGACCTGACGGCGCGGTTCGACGTCACCGGGTCATGGCTGAAGATGGAGACCTTTCGCCTCAAGACCCTTGGGGGCGCCGTGGACGCCAACGGCCGCATGCAGCTCGCGAACGCCTCTCCGCGCTTCGAGGTGGCCGCCCGCCTGAGAGGGATCGACATCCGGGAGTATCTGGTCGGCATTGCCGGGTCCTCGGACGTGGAGGGCACCCTTCATGCCGACCTCAGCGTGACCGGACAAGGGCGGACCTGGGACGCCATCAAGCCCACGCTTGCGGGGACCGGGAAGGCGGCCGTGGTCGAGGGACGGATCCTGGACTTCAACCTCGCCGAGCGGGCGCTGCAAGGCCTCACCGGCATTCAGGGGCTGTCGTCGCTGTTCGGCCTCGGCATCAAGGACAAATATCCGCACATCTTCAAGAAGGACGTTACCGGGTTCGAGCAGCTCGATACGGAAGTCGAGGCAGTGGGCGGCAGGATCGTGGTCGCCCATGCCGCCCTGAAGGCCCGGGACTACGATATCGCGGGAAAAGGCTGGGTGGCTCTCGACGGAGACACCAACCTCGACGGCGTGCTCACGGTGTCGGAAGGCCTCTCTGCCGACCTGCTGCCGGGCTCGCGATTGACGCCGCTCACCAACGACAAGGGGCAGATCGAGGTGCCCTTCACCCTCAGGGGAACCCTTCCGAAGCTACAGTTGCGGCCGGGGCTCAAGCTCATCCAGACCCTCCTGGAGAAGAGCGTCGGCAAGGGCCTCCAAGGGTTGCTGGACCTGATCCCCGGCGGCGATGCGCTGACTGGAAAGGAGAGCGGGAAGGAACCCGGGGAGGAACCCGGGGAGGCGGCCAGGGATCCGATCCAAAAGCTCATCGACCGGGCCCTGAAGCTGTTCGACGGCGAGCGATGACGGAGCCGCTGCAGGGCCTCGTGGAGCGGGTGACCTTCCACAGCGAGGACACGGGCTTTTGCGTCTTGCAGGTCAAGGTGCGCGGTCGCCGGGAACTGGTGACGGTGGTGGGCAACGCCGCCGCGGTCAATCCCGGAGAACAGCTCGATTGCCGGGGCGCGTGGGTGAACGATGCCACCTACGGCCTTCAGTTTCGCGCTGATGGCTTGAGGGTGATTCCGCCGACGACCCTTGAGGGAGTGGAGAAGTACCTCGGCTCCGGCCTCATCAAGGGCATCGGCCCGCATTTCGCGCACCGGCTGGTCGCGGCCTTCGGGGCGGAGGTGTTCGACGTGATCGAGCGGACCCCGGAGCTGCTGCGGACGCTGGAGGGCATCGGCGCCAAACGGCAGGCGCGCGTCACCGAGGCGTGGCGCGAGCAGAAGGCCATCCGGGATATCATGGTCTTCCTGCACTCCCACGGCATCGGCAGCGCCCGGGCGGCGCGCATCTACCGGGTGTACGGCGACGAGGCCATCGAGCGGATCCGGGACAACCCCTACCGCCTGGCCCTGGATATCACCGGCATCGGCTTCGTCACCGCGGATGCCATTGCCCGGAAGCTCGGCATCCCGTCCGACTCGCTGATCCGGATACGCGCAGCCCTGCACCACGTGCTCTGGGAGTGCTCGACGGAAGGGCATTGCGCCGCGGAACGGCGGGAGCTGGTAGAACGTACGGTCCGGCTGCTCGAGGTTCCCGCCGCCGTGGTCGAGGAAGCCATCGGCCTGGAGGTGGCGGCCGAGAACCTGCTGAGCGAACCGTTGCGCGGCGAGCCCGCGCTCTTCCTGACGCCGCTCTATCGGGCCGAAGTCGGGGTCGCCGGCCACCTCCGACGGTTGCTCCAGGCTCCCCCGCCCTGGGGCGAAATAGACGGCCGCCGAGCGATCCCGTGGGTCGAGGCCCTGACCGGTCTCAGCCTTTCCGTTTCCCAGCGTGAGGCGGTGAGCAGCGTGCTCAACGGCAAGGTCACCGTGTTGACGGGAGGGCCCGGAGTCGGCAAGACCACCATCGTCAACAGCATTCTCAAGCTGGTGGAGGGCCGCAGCGGCAAAGTGGTGCTGTGTGCGCCCACGGGTCGCGCCGCCAGGCGGCTGTCGGAGTCGGCCCATGCCGAGGCCCGGACCATCCATCGCCTGCTGGAGTTCGACCCCAGGCACGGGGGGTTCCGCAAGGATGAAGCGGATCCCCTGGACGTGGACCTGTTGATCGTCGACGAGGTGTCCATGGTGGACATCCTGCTGATGAATCAGCTCCTGAAGGCCGTGCCGTCCCACGCGGCGGTGCTGCTGGTGGGAGATGTGGACCAACTCCCCTCGGTGGGTCCGGGCGCGGTATTGCAGGACATCATCGAGTCCGGACGAGTGTCTACGGTGCGGCTCACGGAGATCTTCCGGCAGGCGGCGTCCTCCAGCATCGTGGTCAACGCCCACCGCATCAACGCGGGCCAACCCATCGAGACCGCGGCGGGGGCCGGGCTGCAGGACTTCTACTTCATCCCGGCGGAATCCCCCGAGGATATCTACGACAAGCTCTTTCAGGTGGTCATCGAACGCATTCCCAGGCGCTTCGGCATGAGTCCCATCCGGGATATCCAGGTGCTGACGCCGATGAACCGCGGCAGCCTGGGGACACGCTCGCTGAACGTGGAACTGCAGCAGCGGCTCAATGCCGGCGCGGAACCGCAAGTGAACCGTTTCGGGTCGGTCTACGCACCCCGGGACAAGATCATCCAAACGGTCAACGACTACGACAAGGACATCTTCAACGGCGACATCGGGCAGGTGTCCCGGGTCGACCTCGACGAGGGGCAAGTCCACGTCGCCTTCGATGACCGCACCGTGCTCTACGAGTTCGGCGAGCTCGACGAGATCGCACTGGCCTACGCCACCTCGGTGCACAAGAGCCAGGGCTCGGAGTACCCCGCGGTGGTGATTCCGCTGGCCATGCAGCACTATCTCCTGCTGCAGCGGAACCTGCTCTACACCGCAGTGACACGCGGCAAGCGGCTGGTGGTCATCATCGGACAACCCCGTGCGTTGGCCATGGCCATCAAGAACGTCCGCTCCACCCGGCGGCTGACCCAACTCGGCGCCCGGCTGACCGGGGACCTCTTGTAGGGGCGGGTTCGAACCGGCGGTGTGGCGTACAACGCGCGAGGTAATCCGTGGGTCGGGCGCACAGGACTTTTCGTCGCCGGCAAGGCGCAGCGGCGTTCCGGCCGATACCCGCGGCCAGAGTCGCGTTCCGTAAATGTGTTGACCCTGTTCCCTATCTTCACCCCGTTCCCGCAAGAAGTGGTCGGCGATGAACAACTACCCTCTCCCTCTGGGAGAGGGTGGCCGAAGGCCGGGTGAGGGCGCCCCGAATAAACCTGCCCTGCTTTGCCGGTCGCTCCCAACCGGCGGCGCGCACACGGGGGACCCTCACCCCAACCCTCTCCCGGAGGGAGAGGGAGTCGGAAGGGTTGTCAAAATGGCTCGGTGATGAGTCATCGCAAATATGAAACGCAACACCAGGTTTGACAGGCTGCCGGTCTTTCGAGTACAGCACACCGGGGCAACGTCCTTAGCGAAAGAGGCACATGAAGACACTCGTACAAGGCGGCTGGGTGGTCGGCCATGACGGACAGGGCCATGAATTGCTGCCCGAGGGCGTGGTGGTCCATGAGGACGACCGTATCGTCCACGTCGGCTACGATTTCGACGGGCCGGTGGACCGCACCATCGACGCCCGCGGCAAGCTCGTCAGCCCGGGCCTCGTCAACTGCCACATCCATGCGGGCACCAACGCCCGTCACGTCATGCTGAACGACGCCAGCAAGACGGATTATCTCGGCATGAACTTCCTGTCCTACGGTGCCACGCGACGCGGCGCCAAGGGCATGGGACTCCCGCCGCAAGCGGACATCGAGGGCAAGTTCGGCGTATGGGCGGCGGTGCGGGGCGGCGCCACCACCATCCTGGACGTGGGTACCCGCGGCGCCATGATCGAGGGCTTCACCGAGATGATCGGCGGGCTCGGCGTGCGGGCCTACCTCGGAACCGGCTACCGCAGCGCCGCCTACGTGCTCGACGACCACGGACGCATCCAGTGGGACTGGGACGAGGAGGGCGGCGAGAAGGGGCTGGTCCAGGCGGAGGCGTACGCGAAGAAGCATGACGGCGCCTTCAACGGCCGCATCCGCGCCATGCTCTACCCCGGACAACTGGACACCTGCACTCCGGAGCTTCTCAGGGCCACGAAACGCACCGCACGGGAGCTCGGCATCGGCATCCAGCTTCACACCGCCATGAACATCGTGGAGTTCCAGTCCACCGTGCGGCAACGGGGGGTGACTCCGATACGGTATCTCCATGACCTGGAGTTCCTGGGCGAGGAGGTGATCCTCGGACACTGTGTCTTCCACGGCCGGCACTCCTGGTGCCACTACCCCTACGGCGACGACCTGTCGATGCTGGCCGACAGCGGCGCCTCCGTGGCCCACGCCCCCTACAAGTACGCCAAGATGGGCATCGCACTGGAGTCCTTCGACCGGTACCGCCAACAGGGCATCAACCTGGCGCTGGGCACGGACACGTTCCCCCAGGACATGGTGCACGAGATGCGCCTTGCCGGACTCGCCTGCCGGATCGTGGAAGGCAGCTTCCGCGCCGGCAAACCCGGCGACGTGTACCATGCCGCCACCCTGGGCGGCGCCAAGGCCCTGAGACGAGACGACCTGGGCCGGCTCGCGCCCGGCGCCAAGGCCGACATGATCATCGTCGACCTGGGACGGACGAACTTCGGCGCCGTGCGGGACCCCATCAAGTCCCTGGTGGAGGGCGCTAGCGGCAGTGACGTCGAGACCATCATCGTCGACGGAGAAACCCTGCTGGAGGGCGGACGCGCCACCCGGTTCGACGAGGCGGAACTACTGAACCGGATCCAGGAACGGGCTCGGCCCGTGTGGGACTCCGTCCCGGAATGGCGCGCGCTGGGCGAAACCATCGACGACGTGGCGCCCATGAGCTACCCGGTTCGAAAGCGTTGAGTCCGACGGGAAGGGTCGACCGCGGTGCCCACCATCGAGAGACAGGGGATCAGGCTCTACTACGAGACCCACGGCGCCGGCCGCCCGCTGCTGTTCCTGAGCGAGACGGCGTGCCACTGCGACGTCTGGAAGCTCCATCAGGTGCCGGCGTTCTCGCGGGACCATCAGGTGATCCTGTGCGACTATCGCGGCACCGGCCGTTCCGACTGGCCGTCGGAGCCCTACGGCGTCAAGGACTTCGCCGACGATGCGGCGGCGGTCCTGGAACACTTGAACGCCCGGGACGTCGTGGTCTGCGGCCATTCCATGGGCGGCTCGGTGGCCCAGGTGATGGCTCTGGACCATTCCCACCGTGTCTCCGCGCTCATCTGCGCGTCGGGCCGCGGCTTCAATCCGCACCCGGGCATTCCGCTGCGCATCGCCAAGGAGATGGTGGAGTGGGGTTACCAGCGGTACCTGCGAGACCACGGCGTCGCCGTCGGATTCACCGATGAGTTCGTCGCGCGGTATCCCCGGCGGGTGGAAGACTACCTGGCGGTCCGGATGGCGCATCTCAACCCGGTGGAGCAGTATTTTCGCCACGTCATCGCGCGGCAGCAACACGACGTCAAGGAACGGCTGAAGGAAATCCGCATGCCCACGCTGATCCTGGTGGGCGAAGAGGAACACAACGTGACCAGCGACACCTCGCTGCGGCAGGCCGCGGACGTGCTGGCGGCCGAGATCCCCGGCGCCGCCTTCGTGGAGCTCGAGGGAGAGCGGCACAGCTACTTCTTCGTGAACCCCGAGGCGGCCCACGCCGCCATGCGAGGGTTCCTGGCTGGTTGAACGGGGACAAGGCAGGGTTGCTTCTTTTCGCGTTGCAGCCGCTACCCGGGCGGGTTTGAAACCCGCCCCTGCAAGCAGGGGTCGACCATGAACGCAATTTTTCAAACGGAGCCGAATCTGGCCTTCATCGTCCTGCGCCTGGGTCTGGCCGTCACCTTTTTCGCCCACGGCTCGCAGCATCTGTTCGGCTGGCTGGGAGGAAGAGGCCTCAAGGGTCAGGTGACCAACTGGAAGGAGAGATATCGCATTCCCGTCTGGGTCGGCGTAATCGGCGTCCTTACGGAAGCCCTTAGCGTGCCGGCGATGATCCTGGGTTTTCTCACCCGTCCCCTGGCCCTGGGCTTGATGATCTTCATGGCCGTGGCCATCTGGAAGAGTCACTGGGAGTTCGGGTTCTTCCTGTCCGGCGGAGGCCGCAAGGGTAGCGGCATCGAATACTGCCTGGCGCTGTTCCTCATGGCGTTGACGCTGCTGGTGGGCGGCGGCGGAGCGCTGTCCATCGACCGCCTGATCAGCGGGTAGCGCCCGCCACTTGCTCCTGGGAGCCTGTCGGATTTGGCAGGAATCTACTGCGAGGCATGGAAATGGGTCCATTTTCAGTTGGATTTTCGTCAAATATTCCCGATATTTTCCTCAAATCCGCCTGAAAATGGCCTCCATTTCCATGCCTCTCGCTACGATTCGCCAAGTCCGACAGACTCCTGGAGGGCGCGGAAGCGGGATTCGTGAAACACCGACTTCATGTCTTCGGAAGGGTGGTGTAACGACCATGAGCCTTTGCTACGGCGGGCGTTTCCGGGTCTTCGAGCCTGATGCGCGGGTCCTCGGCCGGGGGCTGCGGGCGCCGCCGGCGCTGGAAGCCGGCGCGCGTCTCGGCTTTTTCGTCGCGCGCGGCTTTCTCCCGCGGCGGCGCCTTCGGAGCAGGTTGAAGATCGACCAGGGCGACCCCAGGACGATCCAGGCCGCGGCGGCGGCGATCCACACCGGCAGGCTCGCCTGAACGATCAGCTCCCGGTCACGGTAGAACAGGAAGCAGAGCAGGGTCCAGAAGAGGCTGAGCCAGATGAGGACGATGGCTGACCGCATGGAGTGACGACGGGTGGGCGGGAACGGGGGTTCAGAGGTTCACGAGGCCTTCACCCCTGTCCCCGCGGGAGAAGGGTGAATGCGTCCGGTATCCGCGGTTCTCAGGGCGCGCCAGACACGTTCCGGGGTCAGCGGCAACTCCCGGATGCGGACGCCGGTGGCCTGGGCTATGGCGTTGCAGACCGCGGGCGCGACGGGGATGATGCCGCCCTCCCCCATGCCCTTGGCCCCGTAGGGTCCCGGCCCGTCACCGTTCTCCAGCAGGCATGACTCGAAGGTCCGCGGGATATCCCGAAAACCCGGAACCCGGTAGTCCACCAGATTGGGGTTGAGGGGCTGGCCGTCCGCGTAGACCAGTGACTCGAACAGGGTATGGCCGAGGGCCATGACCGCGGCGCCCTCGTCCTGGCCCTCGGCCTGACGCGGGTTGATGGCCCGGCCCACGTCCGCCACGCTGGCATAGCGCTGGACCGTCACTGCGCCGGTGTCGGCGTCGACGGCTGCCACCGCGCCGCCGATGCCCACCTCCCAGAAGATCGGCAGGATCGGCGAGATGCCCCCGCCGGCCCGGACGTACCCGCGTCCGATGAGTTCGCCGCCGGGCATGCCGAAATATCCCGCCACCACGTCGGCGAAATCGCGCCGGGCCGCGCCGCACCAGGCCGCGCCGTCCTTGAGTCCCACGCGCTCCGGATCGACGTCGAACTGCTCCGCGGCGATGGCCTTGATCTGGCGGTGAACGTCGGCCGCGGCGAACTTCACCGCGGTCCCCATCACGGTGGTGGAGCGGCTGGCGCCGGTGGAGCGGTCGAACGGGGTGGTGTGGGTGTCGGTCCCGCGCAGCATCACCCGCTCGAACGGAACGCGCAGCTCTTCGGCGGCAATCTGGCTCAATACCGTGCGGGCGCCCTGCCCGACCTCGGTGCTGCCCGCCATCACCACGACGTTGCCGTCGCTCAACAGCCGGACGATGGCGGTGGAGACGGGGTTGGCCTCGCTGTCGGTGATGCCTACGGCCAACCCGGCGCCGATGCCGGCCGCGGGCTCACCGGGCACAAAGGCGCTCCGCGATGAAGTTGGCGCAACGCCGGGCCCGGGCTCTCCGGCCCAACCGATCATCTCGGCAACCTTGGCGAGGCCCTCGCGCAGGTCGCCGTCGATGCCGCGGGAGCCGGGCCGGATCTGCTCGTCACGGCCCAGCAACTGCTCCAGCCGGTAACGCAGGGGATCCAGCCCCAGCGCCCCGGCGATGCGGTCCATCTGAGCTTCCACCGGCCAGATGGATTGGGGACCGCCGATGGAGCGCATGGATCCCGCCGGAACCGAGTTCGTGTAGACGCCAAAGCTGTCGGAGCGAAAGTTGGCGCAGCGGTAGGCTCCATGCACCCGCAGCACGGCCCGGGCCACCACCCGCGGACCGTTGTCCGCGTACGCGCCGGTGTCGAGGTGGATCCTGACCTCACGCGCCAGGATGGCGCCGTTGCGTTTGACCCCGGTCTTGATCCAGCAGCGGGCGGAATGGCGCCGGGCGGTGAGCATGGACTCGGTCACGGAGTGTTCCAGACGCACCGGCTGCCCCCGGGTCTTGCGCGCCAGCGCCACCACCAGGGGCTCGATCTTGAGATAGGACTTGCCCCCGAAGGCGCCGCCCACGTACGGCACCACCACCTGAACGTCGGTCATGGAGAGGCCGAACAGCCGCGCCAGTTCCGACCGGATGAGGAAGGGATGGGCCGAGGCGGACCACAACGTCACCTGACCGCCCTGAAAACGGGCCGTGGCGGTGTGGGGTTCCATGGCATAGTGGCACACCATGGGGAAGTGGAAGACGTCTTCGAAGACCTGGTCCGCGGCCGCGAAACCCCGCTCCACGTCCCCGATCTCCATGTGCTCATGGTGACAGATGTTCGGGTGCTCGCGGGCGTCCGAGAGGTTGACGTCGTGAAAGTCTCCCGAACCCGCCACCTGCTCGTGCAGCACCGGCGCGCCGTCGGCCAGGGCGTCGTCCAGTGTGGTGGCGTAGGGCAGCTCTTCATACTCGACGCGGATGAGAGACACGGCCTCCTCGGCCGCCAGCCGGTCCCGGGCGGCCACCGCGGCCACCGGCTCGCCGACGTGGCGCACCCGGTCCATGGCCACGATGGGCCGGTCCCGGAGACAATGGCCATAGTAGGGATCCATATCCCGGAGGTCGTCCCTGGAAAGCACGGCAACCACGCCCGGCGCCCTCAGCGCCGCCTCGACGTCGATGGAGCGAATGCGCGCGTGGGCATGGGGGCTGCGCAGGACCCGGGCATCGAGGGCGCCGGGGATGTCGAGATCGCCCGAAAACCTCGCCTCGCCGGTGACCTTCTCGATGCCCTCGATGCGGTTTCGGCGCTTGCCGACGACTTCCATACTCGGAGTATCCCGTCGAGTTGGCTGCTCAGCCGTAGAGAATCACCGACCGGATGCTCTTGCCCTCGTGCATGAGGTCGAAAGCCCGGTTGATCTCTTCCAGCGGCATGGTGTGGGTGATCATGTCATCGAGATTGATTTCGCCGGCCGTGTACCGGTCCACGTAGCCCGGAAGCTGCGAGCGTCCCTTCACGCCGCCGAAGGCCGTACCCCGCCAGACCCGGCCGGTGACGAGCTGGAACGGCCGCGTGCGGATCTCCTGGCCGGCGCCGGCCACGCCGATGATGGTGGACTGGCCCCACCCCTTGTGGCAGCACTCCAGCGCGGCGCGCATGGTCTCGACGTTGCCGATGCACTCGAAGGAGTAGTCCACGCCGCCGTCGGTCATGTCCACCAGGACGTCCTGGACCGGGCGGTTGGAGTCCTTGGGGTTCACCAGGTCGGTGGCGCCCAGACGCCGGGCCATGTCGAACTTGGCGGGGTTGGTGTCGATGCCGATGACGCGGCCGGCCCTGGCCATCACCGCGCCCTGTATCACGCTGAGCCCGATGCCGCCGAGGCCGAAGACCCCCACCGTGGAGCCGGGCTCCACCCTGGCCGTGTTGAGAACGGCGCCGATGCCGGTGGTGACCCCGCAGGCCAGCAGGCAGACCTTGTCCAACGGCGCCTGCGGGTCGATCCTGGCCACCGAGATCTCCGGCAGCACGGTGTATTCGCTGAAGGTGGAGGTGCCCATGTAGTGGTGGATGGGGTTTCCCTTCAGCGTGAACCGTCCGGTGCCGTCCGGCATCACGCCCCGGCCCTGGGTGATGCGGATGGCCTGGCACAGGTTGGTCTTGCCCGATCGGCAGAACCTGCAGGCGCCGCACTCCGGGACGTACAGCGGAATCGCGTGGTCCCCCGCCTTGACGGTGGTGACGCCCGCCCCGACCTCCTCCACCACCGCGCCCCCTTCGTGGCCGAGGATGGAGGGGAACAGGCCCTCGGGATCGCTGCCCGAGAGGGTGAACTCGTCGGTGTGACAGACCCCGGTGGCGACGATCCGAAGCAACACCTCGCCTTCCTTCGGTCCCTCCACCTCCACTTCCTCGATCTCCAGGGGTTTGCCCGCTTCGAATGCAACGGCCGCGCGTGACTTCATCTTCGACTCCCTTCGACGTGAATACCCGGTACTTGATCGGCAAGCATGTACCCTTGGACTGCTCTCGGCTACGCCTCGCTACGCTCAGGGCGAACGGTTCGTGGAAGGCGTCTCTCCCGGTTCGCCCTGAGCATGTCGAAGGGCGCCATTCCTCGTTCCGGCTATGAAGACTCCTCCTCGGCCGACGCTTCCAGCGCAAGCTGTGCGGGCTCGCGCACGGACTGCTCGACGCGGGTCACCGGAGGGATCTCGGCGCTTGCGACGCCCAGTTCCTTGAAACGCCTTGCTGCGGGAGAGAGGCGTCTATCCAGTGAGCCCACGGCCTCGTTGTACTTCATGACCGCGTCCTCCAACCCTTTTCCGGCCTTTCGGAAATGGTCCATGAACTTCGCCAGACGATCGTGGAGGTCCCTCCCCTGCTCCGCGATCTCTCTGGCGTTCTCCGCCATCTTGTGTTGCTGCCAGCCGTAGGCCACGGTTTTCAAGAGGGCCAGCAGCGTAACCGGTGTGGTGGGCAGCACCCGTTGCTGCATGGCGTATTCGAGCAGACCCCCGTCCTTCTCGAAGGCGGCGCTCAGACAGGCGTCGTTGGGGACGAACATGACCACCACTTCCGGGGCCCGGTCGAACTGCTTCCAGTACCGTTTCTGACTCAGCTCGCGGATGCGGTCGCGGATGGCGGCGGCGTGTTCCTTCAGCCTGGCCTCACGGCGCGCGCCGTCGTTGTCCTCCAGTGCTTCCAGATACGCCCCCATGGGGGTCTTGGAATCCACCGGGAGAATCCCCCGCGTGGGCAGGTGCACGATCATGTCGGGACGTCCCTCCCCCTCGTTGCTGGTTGCCTGTTCATCGAAATCCACGTGAGCGACCAGATCGGCCAACTCCACCACCCGACGAAGCTGCAACTCGCCCCAGCGCCCCCGCACGGTGGGCGCCGCCCTCAGCGCCTGTACCAGCGGTCCGAGTTGCCGGAGCTGTTCCTGCAGCCCCTGATAGGCCCCCTCGCGCTTCTGCTCCAACTGCTGCACCTGCCGGTCCAGCTCCGTCATGGTCTTCCCCAGGGGCTCGACGAGGTTGCGCAATTCCTCCTTGTGAGTGCCCCAGTCACCGCGCACTTCCGTCAGCAGGCGTCCCATCTGTTCCCGTGCATGCTTCAGGAACCCATCGGTGTTGTCCTGGAGCGAACGGGAGGCCAGCCCCTGAAACACGTCCCTGAGACGCTCCTCGGCCTTTTCCGCCCAGCGCAGCTTCTCCGCGTCGGCCTCTCGCTCCTTTGCCAGCGTGGCCGCCTGCAGCTCCGCCCGCTGGCCGGCGGCGCGGGTCTCCCTCAACTCGACCTCGAGACCCTCGACCCTGCCCGCCTGCTGCTCGGCGCGCGCCTTGGCCTCGGAAAGCTCGCGGATCTCCGCCCGGGCCTCTTCGACCCGCACCCTTTCCTGCCGGACTTCCTCCTGGCGGTCCGCGAGCGCACGAGCTACCGCCGCATGCCGGGACCTCATGATCAGCCACGTCACGACCGCGCCGGCGGCAACCGTCATGGCAACATGGAGCAGTGGTTCCATGGGCGGCGATCAGACCCGGCCCCGGGGAGGGTTGAAGCCCGCCTCGTTCTTTTCCGGCGGCCGCGCGACCTCCCGGCGAACAGGGTTTAGGACCGGACCGAAGCCGGCCTTCGGCAGGTTCACGCCGCTGCCCATGTGCCCTGTGCCCCTGAATCCGGGTTTTTTCACGAGTGCTCCTTTGTGATGGGCTGACGCCGGCTCCGGGCCTGACCGTCACGCCTCGGGAATACGTTCACCGCCGCTGCCGGGCCGCGATCTTGCGAAGGATGCCCTGGACCTGCTCCAGGCTCCCGTTGTCGTGGCGTTCCAGACGGGCGTCCGGCGGCAGCCCCTCGATCATCCTTCGCGTATTGGCGATGCGCGCCGACGTCGCGGGATGACTGGACAGGAAAGCAGGCGCCGATCGCCCGCCCTGCTTGTTCAGGGTTTCGAAGAAGGTAGCCAGTCCACGCGGGTCGTACCCGGCCTTGAACATGACCTGTACCGCGAACGCGTCCGCTTCGTGTTCCGCCTCCCGGCTGAAGGTATTGAGGTAGCCCATGGCCGCCAGACCCCCGAGGCTCCGCGCCGCATTGCCCGCGCGGGGGCCGGCGGTTATCTCCGCCGCGACAATGCCCACCTGGTGCAGGATGTTCGTAGCCAGGGCGCGGTTGAAATTGTTGGCGATATGGCGCTTGGCCACGTGGCCGATCTCGTGCGCCATGACCCCGGCGAGTTCGCTGACATTGCGCGCCGCGAGTATCGTGCCGGTGTAGAGGTAGATGTAGCCGGCGGGTGCGGCGAAAGCGTTGATTCCGGCTTTCGGGACGACCTGGAAACGGTAGGTGAAGGGTTGGGGTCCCGCGTGCTTCAAGAGCCTCTGGCCGATGGCGGACACGTATCGGGTGACGACAGGGTCCTGGACGAGCACCGTGCGACGATTGAAGTCACGGGAGAAGTCGGCCCCCAGACTGCGTTCCTGGTCCACGCTCAGGGGCGCGCAGGCGGCCGCCAGGAGACCGCAGAGCATCAGCCGCAGGGGCCAAGTGAAAGGCATGCTCAAGATTAACCGCAGCGACTCACCCTTTCAAGCGATGACGAGGGGACGGTTTCTCAAGATGGAGGCGGTACGCTACAATTACCGTTGACTCCATCGACGGGGGAAGTCATGGCTGCGAATCCGAAACAAACCGCCGGCGAGCGTGCCGCGGACTATGTGAGCGACGACATGATCGTGGGGCTGGGTACGGGCTCGACGGCCTACTTCGCCATCGTCAGGCTGGCGGAAAGGATCCGGGATGAAGGGCTCGGAATCCGCTGCATCCCCACCTCCGAGCACTCCGCCGCACTGGCGCGGGAACTGGGTATTCCGTTGACGAGTTTTGCCGAGGTGCTTCACGTCGACATCACCATCGACGGCGCCGATGAAGTGGATCCGGCGTTCAATCTCGTCAAGGGAGGCGGAGGGGCGCTTCTGCGCGAGAAGTTCGTCGCGACCGCGAGCCAGACCGAGTTGATCATCGTGGACGAGGCCAAGCTCAAGAGGCGCCTTGGCGCCTTTCCGCTTCCGGTGGAGGTGGTGCCTTTCGGCTGGCAACTCACCCGGCAACGCCTGCAACGGCTTGGCTGTGAGGCAACGTTCCGCTCGTCGGACAACCGCGCCTTCGTCACCGACAACGGCAACTATATTCTGGACTGCTCCTTCGGCGCCATCGACGACCCGCCCGCGCTGGAGCGCCGGATCGTCGGTACCTGCGGCGTCGTGGAGTGCGGCATCTTCACCGGACTCGCCACCCGAATCATTATCGGGAAGCCCGATGGAGGCCTGGAAGAACGAACCGAGCCCGAAACTCTCGGTTGAAGCCCACGGCTACCAGCGGTTCCTGCCGCCACCGCCCCCTCCGCCGCCGCCGAATCCCCCGCGGCGTTCCTGGGGACGCGCTTCGCTGACCGTCAGCTTGCGCCCACCCAGCTCGGAATCGTGCAAGGCGTCGATGGCTCGTTGCGCCTCTTCTCCGGACCCCATCTCCACGAAGCCGAATCCTCTGGATCGGCCGGTAAACTTGTCCGTGATCACCCTGGCCGACACCACCGTTCCGTGCGCCGCGAAAACATCCTGAAGCTGATCCTCCGTTGTCGAGTACGGCAGACCGCCCACGTAAAGCTTCTCGTTCATGCTCTCCTCCGTTGTTCTTTTTCGGCCCCGAGACAGGCACGGCGAAAGGAGCAGAGCACACGTGGGAAGATCACGACACTCCGGTCGGCTTTGGTCTTACGCTGTCTCACCCAAGGCGGAATCGAAGACTTCGCGTCCGTCGATAACGCAGTAACTTATATTGACCTGCGGTGCGCCTGTCAACAACCGGCCATCGGGGCTTTCTTCCGGTCGAGCGAGGGGCGCCGGGAATGCCGGTCGATACGCCTAACGCAGGATCCGATACACAAGGGAAGTACCCATGGCAACGAGCAGGAAAAAACACCCGGCGGCGAGGAACATGGCCCCGAAGCCCCAGGCGTCGGCCGCCCAACCGAGGAGCAACGGAAGAGCCATGGGCGCCATGTTCCAGCCGAGTCCCGTGGCCGCCATGACCGCGGAGCGGTCGCTGGCCCGACTCAGGTCCACGGCCTGGACCTGGTTGAGCAGGTCCGCGACCCCGCCCGCCATGCCGAGGCCGGCGATGCACAGACCCAGCAACAGCCATCCTCCGCTCCATGCGCTTCCCAGGATGCAAAGACCGAGGCCTCCCATGCTCACGGCGTAGAAGAGCTTCTCCCGCTGGATGGTGATTTCCGAGCCCAGGGCCAGACCGATCACCACCGGGCCGATGGAACGTACCGCGATCACCACGCTGATCCATCCCTCGGGAAAGCCGAGACCGCTCATGTAGACCGGATAGATGGACTGGGTGATGCCGAACGGCACCGCCGCGGCGCAGGAGCTGGTGAGCAGCAGCCACGTGCGCCGCTCCACCAACCGCCGGCTCATTCCCACGGTGATCTGCCAGATGGTGCGGCCGCCGAGGCTCGACCGGATCGGAGGGAGCGCGAAACCGAGCAGCATGCCGAGAACCGAGGCGAGGGCGACCAGGACGAACGTGGTCTGGTAACCCAGCCAACCCGCCAGAATCCCCCCGAGGGACAGTCCCAGCAGTTGGCCGGTGTAGTTGGCCGCGGACAGTTGGCCCAGCATCCTGCCGGGATTGCTGCTGGAGAGCTGACTGGCCATGGACTGGGCAGGGACCCAGAACATGCTGCGGGACAGATTCGCCAGCGCGCTGGACAACATCAGGGAGAAAAACCCGCTGGCCATGCAGAGGGCTGCCGCGGCCAGGACGTTGAGGGAGTAGCACGCCTGGAGCATGCGGTGCTCGCCGTAGCGGTCCGCGAACGCCCCTCCGACGAAGCGCATGACGATGGTCAGCAGGTAGGGAAGCCCCACCAGAGAGCCGATGTCGAGTACGGACAGGCCCAGGGTCACGCCGAAGAGCGGCGTGAGTACGAACAACATGCCGTTGCACATGTTCCACAGGAGCGCCCCCAGGAAGAGCATCCCGCGGACCGGCCGCCCATCATCCATCCCGGTGTCGTGTCTCGTCGTCCAGGGAATAGTAGGCCGCGCAGTTGTCCCAAAGGATCTTGTGCTTGTCTTCCTCGTTGATGGTGGAAAGCTCCAGAAAGCTTTCCACCGCGTGGGGGAACTTCGAGTCGCCGTGCGGGTAGTCGGTGGAGAACACGATGTGGTCGTTCCCCAGGTAGTCGATGACGTACTTGACCGGGGTCTCGTCCGGTTCCACGGAAACGAAGCACTGCTTCTTGAAGTACTCGCTGGGCGGCATGGCCAGGTCCGGGGACCACACGTCGGCCTCCCTTTCATACCCTTCGTCCATGCGCCAGAGCAGCCACGGCAGCCAACCGCAGTTGGCTTCCAGAAAAGCCACGCGCAGATTCGGGTGGCGCGCCAGCACGCCGCCCGCGCAGATGCTGCCCAGGGCCAGCATCTGCTCCACCGGTTGAGCGAACACGCGCCGCAGCATGAAGTTGGGCTCGAACTGATCGCCCACCTGACGCACGCCGGAGGACGACGATTCGTGGAGACCCAGGGGCATTCCAAGGTCTTCGAGCGCTTTCCACAGCGGCTCGTAGTAATCGTCGTGGAAGTTGCGGCCGTTGACCGGGTTCGAGCGCATGAAGATTCCCCGGAACCCGAGCTCCCGGGTACACCTCGTGACCTCGGCCACGGCCTCGTCCACATCGAAGGGCGAGACCATTCCGGCCCCCAGCAGCCGAACGGGGTCGGCGCTGCAGAAGTCGTGGAGCCAGTTGTTGTAGGCCCGCGCCAGGGCGGCCGCGAACCGGGGCTCCATATCCCCCTCGCTGAGGGCCTGAAGCCCTCGCGTGGGATAGAGCACGGCCACGTCGATGCCTTCGATGTCCATGGCTTCCAGTTGGACCTCGGCCGCCCAGCCGCGCGCGGCGTGGGCGCCGTAGATGCCCTGGTTCTTCTCGAAGTTGTGTCCCTTGGTAACGTTGCCGGCATGCACGTCGGGCAATCCCCACAGTTTTCCGTCGGGATGCTGCATGCGCAGGTCACGCACGTTCTCGCTGGTCACGCCGCGCGGCGCCAGGGGCTTGAACTCGGGCTCCAGATAGTTTTCCCACAGGTCCGGAGGCTCCATGATGTGCATGTCGCTGTCGAGTATTCTGAATCCGTTCTTGGCCATCTTCCCTCTCCTTGAAACCTTGGTGTCCTAGCCTTTCCAACTGCCCCAGGCGATGCCGAGCCAGCCCAGGAGAAATGCAAGTCCCCCGATGGGGGTGACGGCGCCCAGCCACCGGACACCGGAAAGACTCAATGCGTAGAGGCTCCCCGAGAACACCACCGTGCCGAGCACGAAGCACCACCCGGCTACCGCGAACTCGCCGCGAGGCCACCGGTCCAACGCCAATGCCACCACGAGCAACGCCACCGCATGGTAGAGCTGATAGCGGACCCCCACCTCGAAGATGGCCAGCATCTCGTCGGTCAGGTGTCCCCGCAGGCCGTGGGCGGCGAACGCGCCCAGCGCCACCCCGGTGAAGCCGGACAAGGCGCCCAGCAAGAGAAACCAGCGGTCTGAGCTCATGACATACCCGAGAGAGAAGGCGTCGAGACTCGGAACAAGGTCTTGGTTCGGCACAGGCCGATGGTTCCCGCCCATGCGCCCGTGCCGATCCTGCAAGCCCGACAATAGGCCTCGGGTAGTCTTTCACAGGGGGGGATGGATTGCAACGTATCCACGATCGGCTCCCGGCGGGGTGCGCCGCAAAGGGGCGGGATGCCGGGGATGGACAATTCGCGGCGTGTGGGCTAGTCTATGGCCTCATGAAACGGAGCGCTTGTGCGCTGCGGGGAAAGGAGGTCCGGTGCATAAGGAGCACACGATATGAGCAAGCAGGATAATATCGAGGTTACCGGCACGGTGAGGGAGAGCCTTCCCAACGCCATGTTCAAAGTCGAGTTGGACAACAAGCACAATGTCCTCGCGTATACCGCGGGCAAGATGCGAAAATTCTACATCAAGATTCTGCCCGGGGATCGAGTCACTCTCGAGTTATCGCCCTACGACCTGAGCCGCGGTCGGATTACCTACCGGCATCGGAACTAGCGTCCTGGCCCGGGGGCGCGTCAACGGTCGGCCGGCCGACGCCCGGCGTGCGGGAGCGAAAGTCGAATCGGTCCGCGTTCACCCCACGGACATGCGCGCCATGAGATCGCCTTGCGCGTCCCGAGCGCACCGCAGGATCTCGTGCTCGTCCAGCAACGTACACTGACGATCCCGCATGAGCACCCTTCCGTCCACCATCACCGTGTCCACGTCCGTGGCCTTGGCGCAGTGCACGAGTTGGCTGACCAGGTCATTGACGGGCTGGAAATGCGGCTTCCTTACGTCCACCAGGATCAGGTCCGCACGCTTGCCCGCCGCCACCGTACCGCAGACGGACCCCAGCCCCAGCGCATGGGCGCCATCGATGGTGGCCATGCGAAGCACGCTGTAGGGATCGATGACGCCGGCGTCCTGATGCTTGACCTTCTGTAGCAGGGAAGCAGCCTTCATGGTTTCGAACAGGTCCTGACCGTGATTGCTCGCCGCCCCGTCGGTGCCGAGCCCGACCCGGACACCGGCTGCGAGCATCTCCACCACCGGGGCGATGCCGTCACCCAGCATCATGTTGCTCACCGGGTTGTGCGACACCGACGTTCCGGTCTCGGCCAGATGCCGGATCTCTTCGGGCGACAGATGCACGCTGTGGGCGAAGATGGCGTCTTCTCCGGGAACATCGAAGTCTTTCAGATGGGCGACCACGCCCGCCCGGCCCAGCTCCCGGCGAGTAACCTCCACCACCGATGCCGATTCGGCTACGTGGGCGCTGATGCCGATGGAATGGTGGTCGGCGAAACGTCGTATCTCCCGGAGCAGGTCGGGCGAGGCATTGATGGGCGGCGTGTTGGGGCCGGTACGAAAGGTGAGCCGGCGATGCTCGCGGGACGAACCGGCGCCGGGCTGACGCGCCATCAACTCCTCGATTCTGGTGAAAGCCGTCTCCGGGGCTTCCTTGGTGCAGTCCGGCACGATTTCTCCGGAGTCCATGATGGTGCGGGCGAAAACGCCTCGCAGACCCGACCGGGAAATGGCCTCGACGGCCGTCACCGCACACTCCGGCCCGGGGTTGAGAAAGTTGTGCTCACAGACGGTCGTGACTCCGCCCTTGAGGTTCTCCAGACACCCCAGCAGCGTCCCGGCCAGCACATGCTCCGGGTTCAGAGACTCGGCCACCCCGTAGATGCGCTTCAGCCACGCCAGAAACGGCATGTCCTCCCAAACGGCCCTCAGCAGCACCTGGTAGAGATGCGTGTGGGCGTTGACCAGGCCGGGCATCAGCACCATCCCCCGACCATCGATGCGCGTCTCCCCTTTCCCTTCGGGCAGCTCCCCTGCCTGGACCGCGGTGATGACGCCATCCGTCACGCTCACGCAGCCGGAGTCGATGACGACCCCGGGTCCCGTCATGGGAAGAATCGTACAGCCGGTGATGGTGATCGGTTGCGCGTTCATCGTCCGTTCCGAAAACGGCGGGGCGACGCGTCCGCCGCCCCGCCCGACTTCCAGCTTGTCGTTCGAATCGTGACGTCAGGGCTCTCGCGTTCGGCGCTCATGGGCCTCGTTCACCTTCAATACGCGCCCCTGGAGCTCTGTCCCGTTCAATGCCTCCATGGCGGCTTGCGCCTCGGCCTCGGAGCCCATCTCGACGAAACCGAAGCCGCGGGACCGGCCCGAGAAGCGGTCGGTCACGATCCTCGCCGACGCCACGGCGCCATGCTCCGAGAAGAGGTCGTGCAACTGGGCTTCGGTCACAGCGTAGGGCAGTCCGCTCACATATAGTCTATCACCCATGGAAGGCTCCCTGTTCGAGATCCGAACGCCGACGTCCGAGGCTGCGGGCAAACGGCGAAGATTCTATCTTCATGCATCCTGCATTGCAAACCAGTCCTGGGGCCTTGCCATGGTCAACTCCGGGACTGATAGGCCTCCAGAAGACACTGCCAGTCCCACGGCCGAATCCTGACGCGCCCAGGGTCGAGCTTGTTGACCGAGCGCAGCAGACGGCCAAGGTTCCGTCGCGCCCGCGCCGCCGGCACCGGACCCTGGTGCCGGCGCGCTTTGTCGAAGTCGATGATGTAGACCTCCGGACAGGGCGGCGCGTGGAGTACGAGGATATTGCGCAGATTGAGATCGGCATGGTCGATGCCCGATACATGCATCACCCGCAACGCACGCCCGACGCGTCGCAGCAGGACCTGCTTCTCGCGGCCGGAAATGCCGCCCAGGAGCGCCGCCCAAAGGGTGACGGTTCCCTGCAACTCCCTGGTGACCAGCCACCCTCGATACCAGGGTCCGTGCCCTTGCGCCACGAGCGCGGCCAGGACCTCCGGCGCCGCCACTCCCTGCTCCCGGGCCGCCACCGTGACCGCCAGTTCCGCAAACGGCCGCAAGGGCCGGCTGATGAACCAGTGGCGTGTGATCCCGCGCAACAGCCCCCCGTGCCGATAGGATCGGACCAGGGCGTGGCC
Organism: uncultured Binatia bacterium (SeqCode); assembly: GCA_965214905.1. Classification (GTDB taxonomy): domain Bacteria; phylum Desulfobacterota; class Binatia; order UBA9968; family JAJDTQ01; genus JAJDTQ01. Next base: position 4,346,421 of record OZ243984.1, on the reverse strand, counting down.
GCCGTCCGCCAGCGCCACGGCATGCAGGCCGGCGCGGCCGAAGTGTCGCGTGGGAGCATCGTCGCCCGGGGTCATGATCCGCGAAGCGAGTTCGGCGCCGTCCACGCCATGCGCCGCCAGCATGGTGAGCCCGGGCCCCGGGACCACCCGCTCGAATCCCGCGGGGACGGTCTCGCCGGGCCTTTCAGTGGTCATCCCGAAAGCCGGCGCCGGTGGGGCGACGCGCGGAAGCCACCTCGCGCACCACCTCCGTGATACGATCCAGCAGAGCCTCCGGCCTGTCGATGGACAGCTCGACCCGCAAGGCCGAAAGCCTCCCTCTGGGGAAGGGGAACCGTACCAGCTTCACGAAATCCTTCTCCGTCGTCACGATCCCGTCGATCCGGTTTCGGGTACGGTTGATCTCGCGCCAATCCCGCTCGGAGTAGCGATGGTGATCGGGGAAGTCCAGGGTTTCGATGATGGTCGCCCCGCACTCCCGGAGGGTGTTGTGAAACCGCTCCGGTCTGGCAATGGCCGATACCGCCAGAACCCGGGTCCCGATCAGGTCGCCCATGGAAAACTCCCCAAGGCCGTGGTCCGTCCGGCGCAGCAGAGCTCGCGGCTCCGGGGAGGCGAAGAAGATCCTCGAGCTGTCGAAGCGGCCCCGCAGGATCTCCCGCCAGCGGTCGTGAGCGTCCGTGACCATGAGAATGTCCGCGCGCCGCAAGGCCCGCAGGGACTCCCGGAAGGGACCTGCAGGCAGCATCGAACCGCCGCTATCGGCGCCCAGCAGGACCAGATCGACGTCCCGTTCCAGGTTCCGGTACTGGAAACCGTCGTCCAGCAGAAAAAGATGGGTGTGGCGGGATGACCGGCTCAACTCCATGCCGGTCCGGTAACGATCGGCGCCGACCCCCACGGTCTGCCCGTAGAGCGCGCTCAACATCACCGGTTCATCGCCGTATTGCAGCAATTCTCCAGCGGGCTTGTCCATCCAGGTCCCGGTGTTCTCGAAGCTGATGGTTACCGGCTGCAGGCCCCGCCGGCCGCCGCCGTGGCCACGGCTCAGGATCACCGCATTGAGGCCGCGGCGGCGCAGGTTCTGCGCCAGCCACAGCCCGGTGGGGGTCTTGCCCGTGCCTCCCACCGTCAGGTTTCCGACACTCACCACCGGCAGCGGGAGTCTTCGGGTGTTCAGCCACCGGCGGTCGTACAGCAGGTTCCGCACCCCGGCAACGACGCGAAAAGCCCCGCTCCACGGCAACAGCAGGCCCCATAGCGTCCGGCCGGCGACGCCGCGACGGCTCCATACGTCACGCACCAGACTCGCCCATGCTTCGGCGGCTCCCGTCATAACGATCCGTTCCCATCGGTCCTGACCCCGTGCCCGTTGCGGGCAGGCCACCCACCGGGTGTCCCACCCGCAAGGGACGGTATGCCTGAGTGCCCGTGTCCCCACGGGTTGCGGTATCCTGCGAATAAAACTCGATACGGCGTCACGAGCACTCAGGCATACCCTCCCCTTCTACAACGGGGTCCTGTCCTGCAAACAACTTGCGCCAACCTGCCGGTCCTTCTCGTGCGCGGCTCCTCCTCCGTGCTGTCCGGCCACGGCTCCGTCACGCCTTGCCGACGACAGAAAGTCCCGTGCATCCTGTCCACGGTTTGTTCAGGACGCCCCACCAGGCCGCGTCGGGGAAGGGGGGTTACGGAGTTGCCGGCAAAGCAGGCTCATGCTTCGTGAAACGACCTCCCGGTCGCCATCGGCCACGTGCCGGGCGCGGCGACCCATGTCGGACGCGCGCTCCTTGTCCGACAGAAGCCCCTTGACCTCCCTGAGCAGATCCTGGCGATCGTGGACCTCGACCCCGCCTCCCTGCTCCAACAATTCTCGCGCGACCCCGGCAACGTTGGAACGATGCGGCCCGAAGAGCACGGGCTTGCCCCACCTCGCGGGCTCGATGAGATTGTGTCCTCCCGCCGGCACCAGGCTGCCGCCCACGAAGGCGACGTCGGCGCATCCGTAATACCGTGGCAAATCGCCCAGGGTATCCAGCAGCAGGATCCCGTAACCCCCGGACCGCGCGCCGCTCATCCCGGTGTGCCTGCGGTAACGCAACTTTCGCTCACGGAGCAGCCGCTCGACTTCGCCAAAGCGCTCCGGATGCCTCGGGGCCAGAATCAGGAGAAGTCCCGGATACGAACGGCACAGTTCGGGAAAAAGGTCCAGAAAAATTGCCTCCTCGCCGCGATGGGTGCTTCCCGCCACCAGCACGGGCCCGCGCGCGTTGCCGGAGTCCGGCACTTCCGGGACCGGCTCCGGTTCCGCCGCGGCATGCTTGAGCGACCCGGTTACGACGACCTTGCCCGGTTCCACGCCGAGGCGCAGCATCCGGCCCGCGTTCTCGTCGTCCTGCATGCCGAAACCGGAGACTGCATCCAGCACCGGCCGGAACAGCCCTCGGAAACGCTGGTACATTCGCATGCCACGGGGCGACAGGCGGCCGCTGAGGACCACGGTCGGAACCTTGCAGCGGTGCGCCGCGCGGATGAAGTTAGGCCAGATTTCCGTTTCCAGCAAGATGATGAGCTGGGGCTGAAGCTTGCGAAGACTTCGGGAAACCAGCCAAGGCAGGTCCAGCGGTAGATAGACGACCCCGTCGACGTCGGGCAGGGCTTCCCGTACCGTCCGGCGTCCGGTAACGGTCACGGTCGAAACCATCAGCTTGCGATCGGGCCACGCCGTCCTTATCCGGCTGACCAGCGGGGCGGCGGATCGTACTTCGCCCACGGAGGCGGCATGGATCCAGATCGGGCGGGAACCGGCCAGAACCGCCATCAGTTCCGGCGAATAGATCGTGAGACGCTCTCTCAGACCGCGATAGCGGCCCCGGCGAAAGATGCACCCCAGGGGCCACGCCAGCAGCCCGAAGATCAATCCCGCGTGCAAAACCGTATTGTAGAGGCCGAACACCTGCTCACGGCTCCGTGTGCGTCGGTTTCCAGTGCGCCACGCTACGTTCCCGCCTGCCCATCCCGGCGGCCGGCGGCCTGGAGGCTATGGAGACGGCTGTACTCGCGTTGTCGGGCCAGCAGTTCGCCGTGAGTCCCCTCTTCCACGATCGTTCCCCGGGCCAGGACAACGATACGCGTGGCGTTGGAGATGGTCGACAACCGGTGCGCTATGACCAGGCTCGTGCGGTTTTCCATGAGGCCGTCGAGCGCATCCTGAACCAACCGCTCCGACTCCGAGTCGAGGGCCGAGGTGGCCTCGTCGAGGATCAGGATGGGGGCGTTCTTGAGCATCGCCCGGGCGATGGCGACGCGCTGCCGCTGCCCGCCGGAAAGCTTCAGTCCGAGCTCTCCGATGACCGTATCATAGCCGTCCGGCAACTCTGTAATGAACTCATGTGCGTTGGCGGCCGTGGACGCCCTGATGATGTCGTCCATGCCCTTGGCCGGATCGCCATAGGAGATATTGTTCTTCACGGTGTCGTTGAAAAGAAAGGTGTGTTGCGTCACGATGCCGATCTGGCGGCGGAGTGAACCGAGGCCCAGCTTGCGGATGTCCACGCCGTCGAGGGTGATGCTGCCCGAGGTCACGTCATAAAACCGCGGGACCAGAGCCGAGAGGGTCGTTTTGCCGGCGCCGCTCGTGCCCACCAGCGCTACCATCTCGCCGCGCCGGATCTCCAGGTCGATGCCGGTCAACACCGGGTCCGCCCGGTAACCGAACCCGACGTTGCGGAACGCGATGCGGTCCGAAAAGGGTGCGGCGGAAACGGCGTCCGGAGCATCCGTGATGTCCAGCCGCGCGTCCAGCACCTCGAAGACCCGTTCCCCTCCCGCGATGCCCTGATAGATTTCCGGAAACGCTCGGCCCAGGTGCTTCAACGGCTCATAGGTGAGAAACAGGGCGGTGAGAAAAGCGAAGAACTCGCCGGCGGTGCGTCCGCCGTCTATGACGGCGTTGCCGCCGTACCAGACGACGCCGGCGACCCCGAGGCCGGCCAGCCACTCCATCGCCGACGGCATGATCGCCCGGGCGCGGCTCGCCTTCATGGTGTGGCGCAGGATTTCCCGGTTCTCCCGGTTGAACCGGTCCAGCTCGTACCGCTCCATGCCGAAAGCCTTGACGATGGAACTCCCCTGAAGGCTTTCCTGAAGGATCGTGGTCAGGGTGCCGGTGCTTACCTGGCTTCTCTTGGTCGCTCTCCTGACGCGGTTGGTCAGGCGCCGGACGGGAAGGACCGAGCCGGGGAATACCACGAAGGCGATGGCGGCCAGGAACCAGTCCATATAGAAGGCTACCGCCGTCAACGCCACCAGCGACGTGCTGCTGCGGGCCACCGAGGCGGCCGCGGTGGTGATCGCGCCCCGCACCAGCGCGACGTCGCTGGTGACCCTGGAAAGGAGCGTGCCCGTAGGGTGCCGGTGGATGTAGGCCAGGGAAAGCCATTGCAGCTTTTCACACACGGCCGAGCGCAGATCGCGAATGATCCGCTGGCCGACGTATTCCATCAAGTACACCTGCCCGAAGTTGCAGGTGCCGCGACAGACGAACAGGATCACGACCATCAGGGTCACGTGTGCCAGTACCCCACCGTCCTGGTTGAGGAACACCTGATCCATCATATCCCGAACCACGAACGGCAGCATTGCGGAGGTGGCGCTGAACAGCAGCATGCAGACCACGGCGCCGCAGAAGAAAGGCCATACGTAGGGCCTCAGGTACCGGAGCAAACGCCGGTATATCTTCATGGCGACGTCCGGTGGTCCGTCCGCGCCAAAAGCGTCAGGGCCATGTCCGCCACTCGACCGGGGGCGCCGGGGGGTCCCAACCGTTGTCGCACCCGCTCGAGTTTCCGGACCACGGCGGACCGGGTCTCCGGTTGCAGCATACGTCTGGTTTCGGCAAGGATCCGGTCCGACGTGACCTCGTCCTGGATCAATTCCGGCACCACCCGTTCGCCGGCGATGATGTTGACCATGCCGATGTGATCCACCCGGATCAGCAAGCGCCCGAGCCAATAGCTCAACGGTGACAAGCGATAGGCGATCACCATGGGTTTCTTCAACAGCCCCGCCTCCAGGGTCGCGGTCCCGGAGGCCACCCACACCAGATCCGCGGCCGCCAGCATGTTGTACGTATCACCCTCGACGATGCGCACGGCGATGGACGATCCCGCCACCGTCTGCTCCAGTTCGCTTCGGTCGATGGTGCTGGCGCGGATCAGCAGGAATTGCACGTCCCGTTCCCGGGTCAGGTCGCGGGCGGCTTCGAGCATGGGGCCGATGAGCGAGGCGACCTCTTTCTCCCGGCTTCCGGGCATCATCGCCACGGTGAGCTTCCTGGGGTCCAGTCCCGCCCCGCGAAGGCTCGTCTCCCGGTCCCGGTCGGGTTTCACGGCGTCCACGAGCGGGTGTCCGACGAAGGATACGGCGCCGACGCCGAAAGCCTTGTAGAGGTCCGCCTCGAAGGGAAAGACCACGGCCATGGCGTCCACGCTCGACGCGATCCGCCGAATCCGGTAGGGGCGCCACGCCCATACCTGCGGGCTGATATAGTAAAGGACGGTGATGCCGTGGCGGCGCGCGATCCGCGCCAACCGCATATTGAATTCCGGGAAGTCGATCAGGATCAGCAAGGCCGGTCTGGCCTCCAGCAGGAGCCGGCGCAACAGCCGGTAGGCAATCCAGATGTGACGAAGACTCCCGAGCACCTCCGAGAAGCCTACCCCCGCCACCCGCGCAATGTCGTGCACCACCCGCATGCCGGCTTGCCGGAGGTTGGCGCCGCCCATGCCGAAAAACTCCACCGACGGGTCCCGTTGCCGCAGCTTGCGCACCAACTCCGCCCCCCGGGCGTCTCCCGAGGCTTCTCCGGCCACCAGCATCACCCCCAGGGGCCGCCGGCCTACGGAAGAACGAGTCGCGTTGCCGGCCATTACAGCCGCTCGCTGATCGCCGACGCAATCTCGAGCGCGTGCAACCCGTCCTCACCGCTCACCACCGGGCTCTTGCGGCCGGCCACCGACTCCAGGAAGGATTCGATCTGGTCCCGGAGAGCGTCGCCGTCTCTTGCGGCGATCAGTTGTCCCTGAATACCGGCCCAGCCCCGGCTTCGATCCTTCATGCGGTAGACCTGCGCCGTCTTGGCGTCATAATCCAGGGAAATGTAGGTATCCGGTTGAAAGAACCGGATCTTGCGCTCGCGTTTCATCGACACCCGGCTCGCGGTCACATTGGCCACGCACCCGTCATCGAAACGTATGCGGGCGTTGGCGATGTCCGGCTTGTCCGTCAGCACGGCGACCCCGGTGGCGTCGATGTCCGTCACCGGCGCCTGCACCAGGCTGGAGATCACGTCGATGTCGTGGATCATCAAATCGAGCACGACGTCGACATCCGTGCCCCGGTCCATGAAGGGGGCCAACCGGTGGCACTCGACGAATTTCGGCGCGGCGATGACCTTGCCGAGCTCGCGTACCACCGGGTTGAACCGCTCCAGGTGCCCGACCTGGAGGATACGGGCGTTCCGCCGGGCCAGTTCCACCAGCTTCCGTCCGTCGGGTACCGTGGATGTGATCGGCTTCTCCACCAGCACGTCGATTCCGGCGGCCAGAAAGTCCCGCGCGATCCGGTAGTGTTGTTGCGTCGGGACTGCGATGCTGACGCAGCGGACCCGGTCCAGGAGGTCGCGGTAATCCGTGACCGCGGGCACCCGGTAGCGCGCACCCGCCTCCCGCGCCCGTCCTTCGTCGATATCGGCAACGGCCACCAGCCGGGCGGCCGGCGAGGCGGCATACTTGCCGGCATGAAGGTTCCCGGCATGGCCGACTCCGACCACTCCGACCGCAATGGGGTCCGGCTCCGTCATTCGGGTTCCGGTTCCACCGCCACCACGGCGATTTCCGCCTCATCCGCCGCGACGAGCAGTTTTTCCTTGTCCAGCAGGATCGAGCGCCGGCTCTCGACCGCCAGCACGCCTCCCCCCACCTGCTTCAGCACCTCGATGGTGCCGGGACCGACCGCGGGCACGTCGAAGCGCAGATCCTGCTGCGGCTTGCTCATCTTCACCACCACCACGGGGCCGTCCACGAGCTCTCCCCCGCGACGAATGGCGGCGTCCGTACCTTCGATGGCCTCCACCGCCAGGATGACGCCGTCCTTCAATACCAGGGTCTGGCCGATCCCCATTCGACCCAGCCGCTTGACCATGGGGACGCCCAGGTGCACGTCCTTCCATTGTTCCGGACCGGGCCGGGTGCGCGTGAGCACTCCCGCCTCGGCCGGAATGATGCGCTCCAGGAACAGCGTCGACTCCAGGATGCGAATCCCCTCGCGCTCGATCTCGCCGGCCACTCCCCGCAACAACTGATCATCATCGCGACTCCTGATTCGGGCCAGGAGCGCCAAGCCTCTGGGATCGGGCCGAAAGTCGGAGAACAGCCGTACTTTGCGGATGCCGCCTGCCATGACGGCGTTGCGGACCCCTGCCTTCCGGAAGGTCCGGATGATCTTTCCCAGTTGCCCTACCCGAACCCAGGTGACCTGCTCGACCAACTGCTCGATCTCTTCAGCGGTCTCCCCCCGATGCGCCACCGCGATCACGCGGACCCCGACCGCTCGTGCGTTGTCGGCGAATATCAAGGGAAACCGGCCGCTGCCGGCGATCAGGCCGACCTTGTCGACCGGAATTTCCCGTACCCTGTCCCGTGTCCCGTCCAGCCCGTCCATGTCTTGCAATTCCTAGCGTCGCGTTCCGTAAATGTGTTGACCCTGTTCCCTATCTTCACCCCGTTCCGGCAAGAAGTGGTCGGCGATGAACAACTCCCCTCTCCCTCTGGGAGAGGGTGGCCGAAGGCCGGGTGAGGGCGCCCCGAATAAACCTGCCCTGCTTTGCTGGTCGCTCCCAACCGGCGGCTCGCACACGGGGGACCCTCACCCCAACCCTCTCCCAGAGGGAGAGGGTGTCGGATGGGCCGTCAAAATGGCTCGGTGATGAGTCATCGCAAATATGAAACGCAACACTCGTTCCGGCTTGTTCGTCCTATCCAAACAAAAAGTTCGAGTTAATGACCGCAACCGAACTCTCCCCTGCTGCCTGTCATCAAACACCTGATCCGACAGGCTCCTAGCGGCAGATTCCTCGCCGGGAGCTTTCGACGAAGTCGATCATCTGCTCGACCTCGAAGGTGCGGGGGACTTCCTGGCAGACCCTTTGCACCGCGTCCTTCAGCCGCAATCTCGACCGGAACAGGATGCGGTACGTCTGCCGGATGGCCTCGACGCGAGCCTTGTCGAAGCCCCGCCGCCTGAGCCCCTCGAGGTTCAGTCCCCGCAGCCGCACGCGGTCGCCGGTGGCGTGGCAGTAGGGCGGCACGTCCTTGGAGACCATGGACCCCGCGCCGATGATGGCGCCGCTGCCGATGGCGACGAACTGATGGACTCCCACCAGGGCGCCGATGATGACGCGGTCTCCGATCACCACATGGCCGCCGAGCATGGCGCCGTTCGCCAGGATGTTGTCGTCTCCGATGAGGCAGTCGTGGGCGACGTGGCTTTGCATCATCAGCAGGTTTCGCTGCCCGATCCGGGTGACCATGCCGCCCCCGGCGGTACCCGGATTGAGCGAGGCGAACTCGCGAATGGTATTGCCGTCGCCGATGATCAGCCGGCTGTCCTCACCCTTGTACTTCAGGTCCTGGGGACTGGAGCCGACGGTGCTGAACTGAAAAATGACGTTGTCGCTGCCGATGGACGTGTTTCCCTCGATCACCACGTGGGACCGGATCCGGGTGCCCTTGCCGATCCTCACCCCGGGGCCGATGACGGAGTAAGGGCCTACCTCGACCCGGTCGTCGAGTTCCGCAGCCGGATCCACCACCGCGGTGGGATGCTGCCGGACCATTCGCCCGAACCCCGCCCCTAGACGGGCATCTCCATTGCAGACAACTCCGCTTCGGCCACCCGCTTCCCGTCCACCGAAGCGTGGGCCGTCAGACGCCAGAAGTGCTTGCGCCGTCTCAACACCTCCAACTCGACCCTTAGCTGATCGCCCGGCTCCACCGGCTGCTTGAACCGGGCCCGGTCGAGACCGGTCAGGACGAAGACCTTCTCCGATTCAGGCTCGCTGCACCCTGCCAGGATCGCACCCACCTGGGCCATGGTCTCGCAGATCAATACGCCCGGCATGATGGGCTTGTCGGGGAAGTGGCCTTGAAAGAAGCCCTCGTTGATGGTCACGTTCTTGATGCACACGATGCGTCGGTTCGGCTCCATCTCCACGATTCGATCCACCAGGAGAAACGGATATCGGTGCGGGATCAGCTTGCGTATCTCGGTTACGTCCATCATGTCCCTACGAAGCTCCCTTATCGTCTCGCGATGCCCGCGCGCGGATGTTTCGCTCGATCTCGGAAACCCGCCGCCACAATTCGGGCAGCCTGGGCAACAGCCGCATCACCCTGAGCCACTGCTGGTGAGGCGCGGCCGTGACCGCACCGGACAGCACCGACTCGGGCGGAACCGACTGCAAGACGGTGCTCTTGGGTCCGATAACCGATCGCTGCCCGATCTTCAGGTGATCCTTGATGCCGGCCTGCCCGGAGATAACTACGTCATCCCCCACAACGGTGCTGCCCGCGATGCCTGCCTGGGCGACTATCAGACAACGTTCGCCCATGATTACGTTGTGCCCGATCTGGACGAGATTATCGATCTTCGTCCCGGCGCCGATCCGGGTACTTCCGATGGTGGCCCGATCCACCGTGGTGTTCGCGCCGACCTCCACGTCGTCCGCGAGCTCGACGATGCCCGCCTGCGGCACCTTGAGCCGTTGCCGGCCGTGACCGGCATACCCGAAACCGTCGCTTCCGATCACGACACCCGCGTGGAGTATGACCCCATCGCCGATCCGGCAGTGCGCCGCTACCGTTACGTTGGGATGGAGGACGCAACCCTTGCCCACTTGCGCTCCCGCGGCGACGGCAACGCCGGGCATGAGCACCGTCCTCTCCCCGACCCTGGCGTTCCTGCCCACGTAACAATGCGGATACAGGACCGCCTCCGCCCCGATGACCGCCGTCGGATCGACGAAGGCCATGGGGCTGACGCCGGCCGGATGGGTCGCCGGCGGATTGAACAGCCCGTGGATACGGGCAAAGGCGCGGTGAGGATCGTCGACTCGAAGGAAATTCAGGGTGGGCGGGGTCACCGACTCGCCGGCTACGATGACCGCGCTGGCGTTGCAGGAAGCCAGGTAAGTACGATACCGGGGGTCGGCGAGAAAGGTGATGTCTCCCGGACCCGCTTCCTCGATCGAAGCCACCCTTTCGATGGTCACATCAGGGTCGCCGATCACCCGTCCACCGACCATCTCGGCGAGGTCCGCGAGGGATTTGCCTGAACTCGTCACCTGTCCTTGCCGACCGGCTTGCTCCGGAAACGCTCGTTGTAGAGCTTGATCACGTCGTCGGTGATGTCGGTCCCTTTGTCGGTATAGAGCAGTTGGCTCCGCTCGAGGATCATCGTGAACTTGCCGGTCTTGCCCACCTCCCCGATGATCTTCTGGAGGTCCTTCAGGATCTCGTCGGTGATCTCGCGTTCCTTGAGGGCCAGCTCCTCCCGCACGTCCGTCATCTTGCGCTCGTAGTCGCGAACGCGTAGCTGGAATCGCCGCTGGGCTCTGGCCCGTTCGCTCTCCTTCATCAGGAGGGCCTGCTTCTCCAGGCTCTTTCGTTGTTTCTCGATGGCCTGCTTCTCCTTGAACAGCGCGTTCTGCTTGTCCTTGAGGGCGGCCTGGAACGATTGGCGGGCGTCCTTCCCGCGTTGGGACTGGCTGATGGCCTGCTGGAGGTTTACGAAGCCGACCCTGAGATCCTGGCTCCACACCGGAGTCGCCAGCATCATCAACGGAGCAAGCAGAAAAACTCTAATCACCATGACCTCCTGAAGTGCCTCCCCGCCTGCACACTCAAAGACCGCCCACTGCTCCGAAAGCGAACCCGAGAAGCTCCTTCTCATCCGACGGTTCGGCGTTCAGGGGGAATGCCCAACTCAACTTGACCGGACCGATGGGCGATTGCCACTGCATCGCCAGACCCATCGACCGCTTGAGTTCCTCGAGGCTGATGTTCCGGGACCGTCCGAAGGCCTGCCCCTGATCGAGAAACACCGAGCCCCTGAAACCCCACTGGTCCAGAATCGGGAAATGCAGCTCTGCCTTCAGAATGAGCTGCTTGTTGCCCCCGATGGCCTCGGGGTCGTCGCAGTCCGGGTCATCCCTGGGACATTCGTGGGGTCCCAGGGTGCGGAATTCATAGCCGCGCACCGAATTGATGCCGCCGACGAAGTAGCGCTCGAACAGCGGCAACTCGCGGTCGGTCCAGGATGCCGCGTAGCCGATCCGGCCGCCGAGCATCACGGCGAATTTCTCGCCCCATTCGAAATTCTTGAAAACGGGATAGTACCAGCTCAAGGAAGCGTCGCTCCGCATGAAGCGGTTGTCTCCCCCCAATCCGGCCAGCTTGAGGGACGTCACCGAGCGGACGCCCTCGGTGGGCACGAAGAAATGATTGCGGGTGTCGTACGAGAGCCTGGGGGTAACGGCGCTGGTGAGAGATTTGCCCGCCTCGATGCTCGACGGAGCGTCATCGCCGACGTCCATGATCTTGGAGCGAAACAAGGTGTAGCCGATACTCCCGTGGAGATGGTCCAGAATGGAGAAACCCGGCTCCGTGTCGAAGTCTTCGGCACGATGGATATCCGCACGACGTCCGAAGTAGGGCAGGCGCACGTACCGCATCGGCGCGCTGATCCGCGTGGCGAAGCCGGTTCGCCGATTGCTCCAGGAAGCGAATTCGGCGGTGTTATGGAAAACATCGAAACCGAGGTCCGCACGGCTGTCGAAAACACGGGGCTCCACCAGGCCGAGCACGATCTCCTGATCCGTCTTGCTGAGGACCAGATCGGCCGATACCCTTCTCCCGGTTCCGAACAGGTTTCGCTCTTCGAGAGCCGTTCGGAACGAAAACGAACTCGCCGTGCTGTACCCCGCGCCGATGCTGAACGAGCCGGTCGGGGCCTCCTCGACCTTGACCAGAAGGTCGACCCTGTCCTTCTGCCCGGACTCTTCGGTGGACACGGTGACGTCCTTGAAATAACCGGTCCGCAACAGGGCGTTGCGACTCTCCCGGATCTTGGCCGAAGAGAACCGTCCCTTCTCCGCCACCTCCAGTTCGCGGCGAATCACCTTGTCCCGCGTCTTGACGTTCCCGGCGATCTTCAGCTCATCGAAAAAGACCGGCGGCCCACGCTTGATCATGTAGGTCACGTCCACCAGACGGCCTGCGGGATCGAACTCGGTAACCGGAGAGACCTCGGCGAATGCGTAGCCCTGGTCCGCGTAACGCTCTTGAAGCGCGGTCACGTCGTTGAGCAGCCGGCTCCTGCGAAAAACCTGCCCCGAGGTCAGGGTCACGAAGTCCAGAAGCCGTTTCGGGGTACGGCCGAGGTCCCCGCCGACCTTCACCACGCCGACCCGGTAGCGTTCGCCCTCCTGAATACGGACGACCACCTCCAGCCCCTGGTCCCGCGTCAGAGTGATCGGTTCGTCGATCTTGTGGTCGACGAAACCGTGATCGTAGTAGAGGGAGGACAACCGCGCGGTATCGTTGGTGAGGACGTCCGGATCCAGACGGCCGCGGCTGGTGAAAGGGATGATCCAGGCCTCCCTGGTGCTCATGTTATCCTTGAGCTCGTCGTCGGTAAACTCCCGGTTTCCTTCAAAGGTGATCTTCTTAACCAGCAGGGTCTTGCCTTCGATGACCGTCAGGGTGACGACCGTCTGGTTGTTCTCCGCCGGCGTCAACGTATAGTCGACGCGGGTGTTGATATGCCCCGCTTCGCTGTAAAGCCTCAGGACTCTTTGCAGCCCTTCCTGCAGTCGGCCCGTATCCAGCGCCGTTCGCTGCCGGATACCGAGGGCCGCGTCGATGTCCTCCGTCGACACCTTGTCGTTGCCCAGGATTTCCACGCCCTTGACGTAAGGCCGTTCGACGACCGTATAGGTCAGGACCCCCTGGGTGGAGAACTCCGCACTCACGTCATCGAAAAAACCCATCCGGTAGATGGCCTTGACGTCACGGTCCACGACGTCCTGATCGAAAGGCCGGCCCTGCTGCGCTTGAACGCTCAAGCGGATGGCGTCCTCGTCGACCCTCAGATTGCCACGCACACGGACTTCGTTGACGACCGAAGCGTCAACCGCGAAACCGCTCGACGCCACCAACCAACACATGGCGGCGGCAAGCACCGCGGCAATTTTCCCGTTAGTGATCGGCACTGGCAAATACCTGGAAAAGACTTGGATTTGTTTGCTTTCTGCCAACGATTGCTTGTTTCCTGCTAACAAGTTCATGCCCCGTTGTAAAGCGTGAAAGCCGTCCGACGCAACGGCTTCGGCTGGCGCCGCGGGCCGGGAAGCACCGTCAGAGCGCTACCTCGGCAAGCCGGCCGTCGCGAAGCTCCATTTGCCGGTTCATGCGATGGGCCAACCGACGGTTGTGGGTCGTCACGATCAGGCCCAGACCGCGTTTTTCGTTGAGTCCGCACAGGAGGTCCTCGATCTCCTCCGCGGTGGCGGGATCGAGGTTGCCCGTGGGCTCATCCGCGAGCATGACCCGCGGTTCCAGAATCAACGAGCGCGCAATCGCCACCCGTTGCTGTTCGCCGCCGGACAATTCGCCCGGCCGGTGCGTCAGGCGTTCCTCGAGGCCCACGGTCGCCAGCAGCGCGCGCGCGGACTCTCGCGCCCCGGAGTGATCCCGGCGCGCGATGAGGGCGGGCATCATGACGTTCTCGAGTGCGCTGAAGTCCGGCAGCAGATGATGGAACTGGAAGACAAAGCCGACGGTCCGATTGCGCAACCCTGAAACTTCGTCATCGCTCCAGCGGGTTACATCACGTCCCTCATAGTGCAGCGTGCCCCGGTCGGGGCGTTCGAGGGTCCCGATGATGTACAGCAGGGTGCTTTTGCCGACGCCCGACTCGCCGATGATGGCGAGCCGTTCACCCTGGCGCAAGGACAGGTCGAGTTCCGCAAGCACGTCCACCCGCCGGCCGCCGCCGGCAAAGGATTTCGCAAGTCCTCTTGCCTCGATCAGGAAAGACACGGTCCGCTACTCGTATCGAAGGACGTCCACGGGATGCATCCTGGCCGCCTGCCGCGCGGGATAGATGCTGGCCAGACAGCAGATGGCCAGGGAGGCGAACGCCACCAGAGCGAAGGACAAGGGGGAGATGCTCACCGGGACGGTCGACACGGGAAAGACGTCCTCGGGCAACTCGATGAACTGATAACGCTGAAGCAACAAGGCAAGCACATAGCCGAGGACCACCCCGAACAGCGTTCCAACGGCGCCGATGACCCAGCCCTTCAGGAGGAAGATCCGCCGAATGCTGCCGCGGGACGCACCCATGGAGCGCAGGACGGCGATGTCCTTGCGCTTTTCCATCACCACCATGATCAGGGTCGAGACGATATTGAACGCCGCGATCAGCACCATCAGCAACAACACCAGGAAGTACACGGTCTTTTCCAACCGCAACGCGGCAAAGAGGTTCGGCCAGAGTCGGGTCCAATCCTCCACCCGATACCTCGGCCCCACGGCGCCCTGAATCTCTTCGGCAATGCCCGGCGCCTGCGCTACCTCGTCCACGATGATCTCGATGCTGGTGGCGACCTTGCCGAGCCCGAAGAACCCCTGCGCATCGGGAAGGTTCAGAAAGACCAGGCCGCCGTCATACTCGCGCATGCCCGAATCGAAGATGCCGACGACGGCGAACCGCCTGATCCGTGGAACGATTCCCACCGCGGTGGGGCTCCCGATGGGCGAGACCGCCTGGAGCGCATCGCCCTTGTCCACCTGAAGCCGGCTCGCGAGCCGATCGCCGACGATGATCCCGGGGAGGAGCAGGTTGCGGCCGTCCACCACCACCGGCGTTCGCGTCTTCAGATCGCTCAGGCGTCCCCGTTGCAGGAATGGTTCGAGGTCCTCCGGGGCCCGGTCCGGGTCGATGCCGCGCACCACCGCGCCGGAGACCTGACGCCCCGAGGTCAGGATGATCTGGCCCGTGAGCGCCGGCGCGGCCGTGGTCACGTCGTCCCGTTGCTCCAGCCGCCTGGCGAGTTCGTCGTATCCGGTCAGATAGGTCGCCGGCCTGACCAGCACGACGTGCGCATTCAGGCTGAGCAGGCGATCCCGAAACACCTCCTCGAACCCGGTCATCACCGAGATGGCCACGTTGAGGGTGACCACCGCGATCATGACCCCGAGGATGGAGATCAGGGTGAGCAGGGAAATGAACCGTTCGCTGCGTCGAGCCCGGAGATAACGCAACCCTACGAACAACTCGTACCGCATCGTCAGGAACGCAGGAGCGGAAACAGGATCACGTCCCGAATCGAGGGTGAGTCGGTCAGCAGCATCACCAGTCGATCGATCCCGATACCCGCTCCCGCGGCCGGAGGCATGGCGAACTCCAACGCACGAACATAGTCCTCATCCACCTCGCAGGCGGTATCGTCCCCCGCACGCCGGGCCGCGGCCTGCTCCTCGAACCGCCGGCGCTGGTCGGACGGATCGTTGAGCTCGGAAAAGGCGTTGGCCAGCTCCCTCCCCCCGATAAAGAGCTCGAAACGATCGACGAAATCCGGGTCGGCATCGTTCCTGCGCGCCAGCGGCGACACCTCCAGGGGGTAGCCCACCACGAAGGTGGGCTGGATCAACCGCGGCTCCACCAGGTGCTCGAACAACTCCACCAGCAGCTTGCCGCGCCCGAGACCCGGCTCGAGCCTGAGGGAATACCGGTCGGCGAGCTTCCGCAGAGCCTCCGGCGCAGCCAGCTCCGCTTCCTCCACGCCGGCGTATCGGGCCACGCCCTCGGTCAGGGAAAGCCGCTCCCAAGGCCTTTCCAGGTTCACCTCCTGTTCGCCGCAAGGAATGCGCAGGCTCCCGCGGACCTCCTGGGCGAGCATCACGAACAGCTCTTCGGTCAGCTCCATCAGATCCCGATGGTCGGCGTAGGCCTGATAGAACTCGAGCATGGTGAACTCGGGATTGTGGCGGGTGGAAAGACCCTCGTTACGGAAGCTGCGGTTCAGCTCGAACACGCGATCGAAGCCGCCCACCAGCAGCCGTTTGAGAAACAGCTCCGGGGCCACTCGCAGATAGAGCTCCAGGTCCAACGCGTTGTGGTGCGTCACGAAGGGTTTTGCCGCGGCGCCGCCGGCCAAGGGCTGCATCATCGGGGTCTCGACTTCCAGAAAACCCCGCTGCTCCAGGAAGTCACGGACGAGCCCGATGATCCGTGAGCGGCTCCGGAACACCTCGCGGACCTCGGGATTGACCATCAGGTCCAGGTAACGCTGCCGGTAGCGCGTCTCCACGTCCTTCAAGCCGTGCCACTTCTCCGGCAAGGGCCGGATGCACTTGCTCAGCAGCCTTACTTCCCCGGCTTCGATGGTGAGCTCGTTGGTGCGGGTGCGAAACAGGCGGCCGCGCGCGCCCGCGATGTCGCCCACGTCCAGGGAACGGACCCGCTCATAGGCCTCCTCTCCCAGTCTGTCCTTGCGCGCGTAGACCTGCAGTCTCCCGGTCCCGTCCTGGAGCTCGAAGAACGCCGCCTTGCCGTGCGGGCGCAGCGCCCGTATGCGGCCCCCCACCGAAAACTCTTCCGACAACGCTTCCAGCTCCGGTTGGGCAAGATCTCCGTGGCGGTCACGGATGGCCTGGGCGGTGTGGCCGGGACGGAAGTCGTTGGGATACGCGGGGACGCCCCCTGCCTTGAGTTTCGCCACTTTGTGGCGGCGCGCCTTTATCTGGTCGTTGACTTCGTCGAGTTCGTTGACTTCGTCCATGTAGTGAAGGCTCGGGTGCAGGGTCGTGAATGAACCGGACCGGACACCGGCTCCTTATAACATGCCGAGCTGCAGCTTGGCCGCATCGGACATGCGACCGGGATCCCAGGGCGGCTCCCAGACGATCTCCACGTGCACGTCCGTGACGCCGTCCACCGCCCGGACCTTCTCTTCCACTTCCATGGGCAGCGACTGCGCCGCGGGGCAGTTCGGCGCGGTAAGGGTCATGGTAACGGTCACATCGCCGAGGGGACCCACCTCCACGCCGTAGATCAACCCCATCTCGTGGATGTTCACCGGGACCTCCGGATCGTAGCAGGTCTGCAACGCCTGAATCGTCCGCTCTTCGATGTCCTTCTGATCCGCGACGGTTTCCACGACCTGTCTCCTCGCTACTCGGTGCTGACCGCCTTGTCCTCGCCGTCCAGAGCCGCGCGCAACGCGTGCCACGGCAGCGTAGCGCACTTCACGCGCGCGGGATAGTCCCGGACACCCGCGAAGGCCTCCAGCTTGCCCATGTCGGGGGGACAGGATTCCGTGCCGTCGCCGGCCGCCACCATTCGATGAAACCGCTCGAAGAGGCTCACGGCGTCCTCGCGTGTCCGCTGCTTCAGGCTTTCGGTCATGACCGACGCGGAGGCGATGGAAATGGCGCAACCCGTGCCCTCGAACCGGATATCCTTCACCCGGCCGTCTTCCACGTGCAGACGGACCGTGACCTTGTCGCCGCAGAGGGGGTTGACTCCTCTGGCTTGGAGATTGGCCTCCGCCAGCGGGCCGAAATTGCGCGGCCGGCGGTTGTGGTCCAGGATCAACTCCTGATACAGATCCTTGAGGTCAGACACCGGCGAACAACCTCCTTGCCTTTTCCAGACCCTCGGCCAGCACGTCGACCTCCGCCTCGGTGTTGTAACACGCGAAGGAGGCGCGGACGGTGGCCGGCACCCCGAACCGTTCCATCACCGGCATGGCGCAGTGATGCCCGGTCCTCACCGCGACCCCTTCCTGGTCGAGGATGGTGCCGATGTCATGGGCGTGGATGTCGCCCAGAACGAACGACACCAGGGACGCCCGGCGCTCCGGCGTCCCCACCAGCCGCACGCCGGGGACCTGCGTGAGCCGCTCCACGGCATAGGCCAGCACCCGGTCCTCATGGTCCGCCACCGCCTCCGGTCCCAGGCCGACGAGATACTCCACCGCCGCCCCGAGGCCGATGACGCCGGCGATGTTGGGGGTTCCGGCCTCGAACTTGTAGGGCAGTACGTTGTATTCCGTCTCCTCGAAGCTGACCGAGAGGATCATGTCTCCGCCGCCCTGATAGGGCGGCATTTCCTCGAGCAGGCCGGCTTTTCCGTAGAGCACTCCCACGCCGGTGGGACCGTAGAGCTTGTGGCTGGAGAAGGCGTAGAAGTCGCAGTCGAGGTCCCGAACGTCCACCCCGGCATGGGGCGCCCCCTGGGCTCCGTCGATGAGCACCGGAGCGCCGACCCGGTGGGCATCCGCGATCATCCCCTTGATGGGGTTCACGGTGCCCAGCGCGTTGGAGACATGGGGCAGAGCCACCATGCGAGTCCTCGGACCCAGCAGCCGGTGGTACGCCTCCATCACGATATCGCCGCCATCATCCACCGGGATCACCCGCAGCTTCGCCCCTTTCTCCCGGCAGATGAGCTGCCAGGGGACGATGTTGGAATGGTGCTCCATGGCCGAAATGACGACCTCGTCACCGGCCTGCAGGTGTGCGCCCCCGTAGGACCGGGCCACGAGATTGATGGCCTCGGTGGCGCCGCGCGTGAAGACGATTTCGCGGTCCTCCGCGGCATGGAGCAATCTCCTGACCGTCGTCCTGGCGCCCTCGTAGGCGCGCGTGGCGGTCTCGCTCAGCCAATGGACGCCGCGATGGATGTTGGAGTTCTCGGTCTCGTAGTATTGTACGATGCGTTGAATCACCGCCCGCGGCTTTTGGGCCGTGGCCGCGTTGTCGAGGTAGACCAGCGGTTTGCCGTGAACGGGCCGGTCGAGAACCGGGAAGTCTTCGCGCACCCGCGCCACGTCGAAGGAATCGTTCGGATTGCGCCACGATGAGATCGTCACGGATCGCATGTTCATGCCTGCGTGGTCGGACCGTGCGGGTTTGAAACCCGCCCCTGTACCCCTGGCGATAGCTCCAGTTCGGAGAATACCTGGGCCGTCAAAGCGTTCCTCAAGTTCTCGATATCGATGCCGTCGAGGACCTCGCCGGCGAAACCGTGAACCAGCAGCTTCCTGGCCAGCGTCTTGTTCAGCCCCCGCGAGCGCAGGTAGAAAAGCTCGTTCTCTTCCAGTTGCCCGATGGTGGTGCCGTGGGAGCAGCGAACGTCGTCGGCCAGGATCTCCAACTGGGGCTTGCTGTCGACCTCCGCGTCCCGCGACAGCATCAGGTTCTTGTTGGACTGCTGGGCGTCGGTCTTTTGGGCTTCCTTGCGCACCACGATCTTGCCGTTGAACACCGCCCTCGCCCGTCCGCCCAGAATCCCCTTGTACAACTCCCGGCTGCTGCCGTGGGGCCTGGCGTGCTCGATGGCCGTGCGGTTGTCCACGTGCCGGGCGCCCCCGGCCACGTAAAGGCCCTGGAGCAGGCAGTCGGCGCCCTCGCCGTCGAGCAGCACGTTGATCTCGACCCTTGTCAGGGCGCCGCCCGAGGTGACCGCATGCGACCGGTAGCGGCTGTTGCGCCCCTGGCGCACCTGCACCGTCCCGATATGGAACGCTCCCGCGCCCTCCCGCAGCAGCCGGTAGTGATCCAGCGTGGCGTTGTCCTCCAGCACGATCTCGGTCACGGCATTGGTGCAATAGACCTC
Organism: uncultured Binatia bacterium (SeqCode); assembly: GCA_965214905.1. GTDB lineage: Bacteria > Desulfobacterota > Binatia > UBA9968 > JAJDTQ01 > JAJDTQ01. Next base: position 4,326,675 of record OZ243984.1, on the reverse strand, counting down.
GCCGGCCGTCCCCGCGTAGACCTCCACCAGCGTGAGTCGGCTGTTGGCGCCCACCACCACCAGATGCCGCGGGTGCACGATGCGGTTCGACGGCTGCCCGGGAACGCCGAGGAAAGCCAGGTGGACGGGCCGGTCCAGGGTCCGGTCCGGACCCACACGGACGGCGCCGCCGTCCTCCATGAAAGCGGTGTTGAGGGCGCGGAGGGCGTGGGCGTCGTAGTCGGCGTGACGTCCCAGATGCGCTTCCACCCAGGACGTCCGACCCTCCATGGCATCGGCCAGACGCCCGATGAAAACGTCATCGCCGCCCGCGGCCGGGCCGCCGGCATCACCGCCGGCCCATGGGAACACCAGCTCGTGGCGCTCCCAATCGCCCGAGTCGAACGGATCCCGGCCCCGCGCCGGCCCCGGGGCCGGCGCCTCCGCGGCGCGCAGGGGTGCCTTTCGCAGCGCCTCCAGGCTCGTGTACTTCCATTCCTCGTCCCGAGTCGTCGGGAAGCCCAGAGAGCAAAAGCGCTCCATGGCGCGGCGGCGCAGGTTTCCGACCCAGGCGCCGCGCGGGGTCCGCGCGGCGAGCCGCTCGAAATCCTCGAGATAGCCCTGCGTCCCGGTCATGCTCCGGGCCTCCGGCCGGCCTCCCCGGCCGATTCCTCGACCCAGGAGTAGCCGGTATTCTCAAGCTCCTGAGCGAGTTCCTTGCCACCGGACTTCACCAGGCGTCCGTTGTGGATGACATGGACCCGGTCGGGCACCACGTAGTTCAACAGGCGCTGGTAGTGCGTCACCAGGACCATCGCCCGCTCCGGGCTCCGGAAGAGGTTGATACCGTGGGCCACCACCTTGAGGGCGTCGATGTCCAGGCCCGAATCGGTTTCGTCCAGGATCGCCAGGGTGGGCTCCAGCATGGCCATCTGGAAGATCTCGGCGCGTTTCTTCTCCCCGCCCGAGAAACCCGCGTTCACCGGGCGGCGCAGCAGGTCCTCGCCCATCTCCACCGCCTTCATCCTCTCCTTGGCCAGGGCCATGAAATCCACCGCGTCCAGTTCCTCCTCGCCGCGGTGGCTGCGCGCCGCGTTGACCGCGGCCCGCAGGAAATAGAGGCTGTTCAGGCCGGGAATCTCCACCGGGTACTGAAAGCCGAGAAAGACCCCTTCCACCGCCCGCAGTTCCGGCGCCATGCCGAGCAGGTCGTTCCCCTGGTAAAGGACTTCGCCGGCAGTCACCTCGTAGGTGTCGCGTCCGGCCAGCACCTGGGCCAGGGTGCTCTTGCCCGAGCCGTTGGGTCCCATGATGGCGTGGACCTCGCCGGCGGCCACCGTCAGGTCGATGCCCCGAAGGATCTCCTTGTCGTCCACGCGCGCATGCAGGTTTCGAACTTCCAGCATTCCTTGTGCCCGCTGCTCAGCCGACGCTGCCCTCGAGGCTCACGTCCAGGAGCCGTTGCGCTTCGACCGCGAACTCCATGGGCAGTTCACGGAAGACTTCGCGGCAAAAGCCGTTGACGATCATTCCCACGGCGTCCTCTTCCTTGATGCCGCGCTGCCGGCAATAGAAGATCTGATCCTCGCCGATCTTCGAGGTGGAGGCCTCGTGCTCGATATGGGCCGAGTTGTTCTTCACCTCCAGGTAGGGAAAGGTATGGGCGCCGCACTGGCTGCCCATCAACAGCGAATCGCACTGGGAGTAGTTGCGGGCGTTGGAGGCGCCCTTGAGCACCTTCACCAGACCGCGATAGCTGTTCTGGCCGTGGCCCGCCGAAATGCCCTTGGAGATGATGGTGCTGCGGGTGTTCCTGCCCACGTGGATCATCTTGGTTCCGGTATCCGCCTGCTGGCGGTTGTTGGTGACGGCCACGGAATAGAACTCGCCCACCGAGTCGTCCCCTTGCAGGATGCAGCTCGGATACTTCCAGGTGATGGCGGACCCGGTCTCCACCTGGGTCCACGAGATCCTGGAGTTCCGCCCCGCGCATTTGCCCCGCTTGGTGACGAAGTTGTAAATCCCGCCCTTGCCGTCCTTGTCGCCGGGATACCAGTTCTGCACCGTGGAGTACTTGATTTGCGCGTCCTCCAGCGCCACCAGCTCCACCACCGCGGCGTGGAGCTGGTTCTCGTCACGCATGGGCGCCGTGCATCCCTCCAGATAGCTGACGTGGCTGCCGGCGTCGGCGATGATCAGCGTGCGCTCGAACTGGCCGGTCTGGGCCGCATTGATGCGGAAATAGGTCGACAACTCCATCGGACAGCGTACGCCCTTGGGGATGTAGCAGAACGACCCGTCGCTGAAGACCGCCGAGTTGAGCGACGCGAAGAAGTTGTCGCTGTAGGGCACCACCGAGCCCAGGTACTGCCGCACCAGCTCCGGATGCTCCTGCACCGCCTCGGAGAAGGAACAGAAGATGATACCGAGTTCCGCCAGCTTGTCCTTGAAAGTCGTCGCCACCGATACGCTGTCGAATACCGCGTCCACCGCCACGCCGGCCAGCGCCTCGCGCTCGCGCAGCGGTATCCCCAGCTTCTCGTAGGTGGCCAGCAGTTCCGGGTCCACGTCCTCCATGCTCTTGGGAGCGTCTTTCTGCGCCTTGGGCGCCGAGTAATAAATGATGTTCTGGTAGTCGATGGCCGGATAGTGCACGTTCGCCCACTTGGGCTCGGCCTCGGACTGCTCGAGTCTCGTCCAGTAGCCATAGGCCTTCAAGCGCCAGTCCAGCAGCCACTGCGGCTCGCCCTTCTTCCCGGAGATCAGCCGGACCACGTCTTCGCTCAGGCCGGGAGGTACGTGGTCCGCCTCGATGTCGGTGACGAAGCCGTACTTGTACTCGCTGCTGACCAGCTCGTTGTCCAGTTCCATGGTTCACCGTTCCTTCACGCGCGCCGAAAACGGACTCCAGGGGTCCGCCTTCAAGCTACGAAAACTCGACCGTGCAGGCCGTTCAATCGACCCTTGAGGCCCTCCCGGTCGGCGATGCTGCCGATGGAGATTCCCGCCAGGTAGTCCGCAAGCAGCCCCTGCGCCCTCTCCCATACCGAAATCTGCGGGCACACGGAGTCGTAGGGACAGCAGCGGTGATCCTTTTCCAGGCACTCCATCAGGCTCAGAGGCTTCTCCACGGCCTCGTAGACTTCCTTGACGCTGATGGACTCGGGAGGCCTCGCCAGGCTGAAGCCGCCCTTGCAGCCCACGTGCGATTCCACCAGCCCCGCCGCCGCCAGATCCTTCATGATCTTCGACATGTAATGGGTCGGAATGTCCTGCCGCCGGGCGATCTCCTTGCTGCCGACCACCCACAGGTGCGGCTGGGCCGCCAGATACGAAAGCGCCCGTACGGCATAGTCGACTTTCCTGCCGATGTTCATCAGCGAACTACGGTCCGCCGCGGCCCGGACGGTATTCACAGCGGATGCTTGCATGCCGGATCCCCCAGTGGCCCGTACTCTACTCGGTGCGCCAGTCTTCGATCCATCCAGTGATCTAAAATATAGACCTAATGCATCCATGTTGTCAAACCGCGTATGCGCCGGGATTCGAGGCCGGCTGGTCTTGAGGGTTGTCTTGAGCACCTGAAATCGCCGTGCTACGAAATCCGCATGGCCATTCTCAAGGTAGCGCGCCTCGGCAATCCGGTCTTGCGCACGCCCGCGGAGGAAGTCCCCGCCGCGGAGGTGAGCCGACCGGATTTCCAGCGCTTCATTGACGACATGGTGGCGACCATGCGCGAGTACCAGGGGGTGGGCCTCGCCGCGGTACAGGTTCATGAACCCAGGCAGGTCGCCGTGCTGGAGGTCGCCGACAACGCCCGTTATCCGGGAAAGGCGGCGGTGCCTCTTTCGGTCCTCGTCAACCCGAAGATCGTCCCCCTCGGCGACGAGACCGAAGAGGACTGGGAAGGATGCCTGAGCATCCCCGAGATCCGCGGCAGGGTGCCCCGCTACAAGAGCCTGAGGGTGACCGCGCTGGACCGCGAGGGCAACGAGCTCGACTTCGTCGCCTCGGGATTCCACGCCCGGGTCATTCAACACGAAGTGGACCATCTGCGCGGCCGCGTCTACATGGACCGGATGCCCGATCTCACGAGCCTGACCTACCTGACCGAGCTGTCGCGTTTCCGGGAGGATCCGGCAGCCAGGTCAACGCCGCGGAGCTAGTCCCCCGCCACCGTCTTGATCCGCAGCTCCGAAAGCTGACGCGCATCCACTGCGGTGGGCGCTTCCGTCAGCATGCATACCGCCCGCTGGCTCTTGGGGAAGGCGATGACCTCCCGGATGGCGGGTGAATCGCTCAACAGCATGGCCAGCCGGTCGACGCCCAAGGCGATGCCGCCGTGGGGCGGCGCGCCCAGGTCCAGCGCCTCCAGCAGAAAGCCGAACTGCTCTTCAACGGTCTCCGGCTTCACGTCGAGCAGGGAAAGCACCTCCCGCTGCAACTCGGACGAATGAATCCGGATGCTGCCGCCGCCCAGCTCCATGCCGTTCAGCACCAGGTCGTAGGCTCGGGATCGCACCCGGCCCGGTTCCTCGGCGAGAAACGGCAGATCCTCCTCCCGCGGTGCGGTGAACGGATGGTGTACGGCGGTGTAGCGCCCTTCCGTGTCCTTCCACTCCACGAGCGGAAAATCGACGACCCAGGAGAAGGCATGGGCGTCTTCCTTCACCAGACCCAGCCTCCTGCCCATCTCCAGCCGCAGGTTGGCCAACCCCTCGTTGACGATGCCGGCGTCGTCGGCCAGCATGAAGATCACGTCGCCGGGCCGGGCCCCGGTGAGAGTCGTGAGCGCTTCCTTTTCGCTGTCGCGCAGGAACTTCGTCAACGGCGACTGCCATTCGCCCGCCAATACCTTGATCCAGGCCAGACCCTTGGCGCCGTAGCGGCCCACCAGCCCGGTCAGATCGTCGAGCTCCTTGCGCGACAGGTCGCCGGCCGCCGGAACCCTCAATCCCTTGACGAGGCCGCCGGCCGCCAGCGCCCGGCTGAAGATGGCCACGTCGGAATCCCGGAACACCTCCGAAAGCTCCACCAGCTCCAGGCCGAAGCGGAGATCCGGCTTGTCGGTCCCGTAGCGCGACATGGCCTCCCCCCAGCTCAGACGGGGAAAGGGCGTCTCCACCTCGATCCCCCGGACCTCCTTGAATACGCGGGCCATCATGCCCTCGACCATGGCGAAGATGTCCTCAGGCCGCACGAACGACATCTCGATGTCGAGTTGGGTGAACTCGGGCTGCCGGTCCATGCGCAGGTCCTCGTCGCGGAAGCAGCGTACGATCTGAAAGTAACGATCGACTCCCCCGATCATGAGGATCTGCTTGAAGAGCTGGGGCGATTGCGGCAAGGCGTAGAACTTCCCGGGGTGTATCCGGCTTGGGACCAGGTAGTCGCGGGCGCCCTCCGGCGTGCTTTTGGTGAGGATGGGGGTTTCGACCTCCGTAAAAGACAGGCCGTCCAGGTGATCGCGAACCGTCGTCAGCATGCGATGGCGGATCTCCAGCGGGCGCAGGCTGCGGGGCCGCCTCAGGTCGAGGTAGCGGTACCGGAAGCGGCTGGTTTCGGTCGGCTCGACTTCGTCATCGACGGGGAACGGCGGCACCCGAGAGGGATTGAGCACCCGCAACTCCTGCGCCATGAGCTCCACCGCGCCGGTGGCGATATTCGGGTTGATTGTTTCCTCGGAACGCCGGACCAGGGATCCGCGCACCGCGAGCACGTCCTCGGAGCGCACCCGCTTGGCCTTCTCGTGGGCCTCCGGCGTCACCTCGGGGTTCACCACCACCTGGACGATGCCGGTGCGGTCACGAAGGTCGATGAACAGCAACCCGCCGTGATCCCTCAAGGACCGGGTCCAACCCATCAGGGTGAGCTCGTGGCCCACCTCGTTCTCGCGCGGCTCGCCGCAGCGGCAACTCCGCTGCCAGTCGCCCAACAAATCCACATTCCTCTTGTTCACGTAATCACCCGGGTCGGCCAGGGTCGTGTTCGGCTGCTCAACGACTCGACCAGATTTTCATCGACGTCCGCGAAATCCACCTCGGTCTGTTCCTTCGTCGCCATATGACGCAAAAGCGCCTTGCCCGTCGCCATCTCGTCCGGGCCCGCCATGAGCACCACCCGCGCGCCCAGCTTGTCGGCGCGCCTCATCTGACTCTTGAGGCTCCTGGCCTCGCCTTCCAGGTCCACGCGCAGGCCCTGCCGGCGCAAGCGATGAGCCAGGGAAAACGTCCACCGTTGCGCTTCGTCCCCGATCCAGGCCAGGTACAGCAGCGGCGCGTCGGGTTCGCCGGCCTCGGTCTCCGAAAGCAGCAATGCCAGCCGCTCCACCCCCAGCGCGAAGCCGACGCCGGCTGCCGGCGGTCCCCCCAGGGACTGCGCCAGACCGTCATAGCGTCCCCCCGCGGCCACGGTGTTCTGGCTCCCCAGGCCGGCTCCGGCCTTCCACTCGAAAGTGGTCCGGCAATAGTAGTCCAGCCCGCGCACCAGACGGTGGTTGACCACCGGCTCCGGGCGGAGGTCCTTCAGCAGGTCCAGCACGGTCTCGAAATGAAGCCGGCAGGCGGCGCACAGATGGGACAGAATCGAGGGAGCCGCGGTCACGATTCCGGCACAGGACTCACGCTTGCAGTCCAGCACCCGGAGGGGATTGTTCTCCAGCCGCCGGTCGCAGTCGGCGCACAACTCGCCTCTGCGCCCTTCCAGAAACGCCACCAGCGCCGCACGGTATCCGGGGCGGCAATCGGCGCAGCCGATGGAGTTCAGTTCCAGGACCGTCTCCGGTACGTCCAATTCTTCCCACAGATCCCGCAGCAGCAGCAGCAGCTCGGCGTCGATGAAGGGGTCCGTGCGGCCGAAGACTTCGGCGCCGATCTGGTGGAACTGGCGCAGCCTCCCCTTCTGGGGCCGTTCCCGCCGGAACATGGGGCCGAGGTAGTAGAGCTTCCGGACGGGTTCCACCTGGTAGAGCTTCCCCTCCCCGTAAGCCCGCACCACGCCCGCCGTGCCCTCGGGCCTCAGGCTCAGCAGCGTCGCCTTCGCGTCCCGGTCGGCGAAGGTGTACATCTCCTTCTCGATGACATCGGTGGACGCTCCCAGCGAACGGGAGAAAAGCTCCGCCTTCTCCAGCACGGGAATTCGAATCTCCTTGAAGTTATAACCGGCAAATACCCGTTCTGCCGAGCTCTCGATTCTTTGCCAAATCTCGACCTCGCCGGGCAGGACGTCGGAGAAACCCCTGATGCGAGTCAATTTCATGAGCACCCCCGAACGGGCGCCCGCAACGGAATCATGGTTGTCATAAGGGGAGTCGGTAACCGGTGACAGGGGGATTTACACGCGCCCACGGGGCGTGCCGTCAATGATACGAGCTAACAGGGGCGTGCCCGAAAGTCAACAAAGCCGGGCCGTTCCACGGCCACCCCGAGCACAGCGAAGGATCCCCTCGCGGTAGCCGGGATTCTTCGCTCCGCTCCGGACGACGGGTTTGGCGGGACTTTGGAAAGGTCCTGCAACAAAACCCCTTTCACGGCGATCTTCGCAGGAACCTGCGGACGCACGCGGCCGATGTCAGGATCAGGAGATAGATGAGCCCTACCGTCGCCCAATCGGGTCTCGGCAGTGACAGCGCGGCCATGGGAAGGCCGGCAAGCAGGTCCACCGCCCGCAGGAACAGCCACACGGCGGGCTCCAGCGCCCCGGCGAGCAGCGTCGATCCCGCCGGAAGAAACAGACACAGGAAACCCGTGAGCAGTCCCAGCGGTACGATGACAAAGCCGGCCAACGGCACCAGCAGCGGGTTGGCGATGAAGCCGGCCAGGGACAGGTAGCCGAAGTGGTGGGCTACCACCGGCCCGGTGCCGGCGCTGGCGAAGAACGGCACCAGAATCGACAGCAGGATGGCGGGCCGCAGCCGCTGCCACCAACCCGGCCGCAGCGAATCCGGGGGACCCAGGAACGGTGCCCTCCGGAACAACCGGATGGCGCCGACAATCGACAGCACCGCGAGGAAGGAGAGCTGGAACGACACCTCCATGACCGCCCCCGGCCAGCACAGCGCGGCGATGACGGCGGCCAGCGCCAGGCTGCCGAAAATACTGGCCCGGCGCCCGCTCAACACCGCCAGATGGTACAGCCCGATCATGATGGCGGCCCGTACGGTGGGGATTCGCGCCCCGGCCATCGCGGTGTAGAGGATCACCGGCAACAGCGAGCCCAGGGCCGCCAGCTTGTAGACCGGCAGGGAGAGCAGCAGACGGGTGCTGCGTGAAGCGACCCCGCGAAACAGGAGGAAGACCACGTAACTGAGCATTCCCACGTGCAGGCCCGATATGGACAGGACATGGGACATCCCGACACGGGCGAAGCGGCTGCGCGTTTCCGGTGAAAGACCGCCGCGGTCCCCCAGCACCAGCGCCTTGACCAACCCGCCGGTGTCCGGCTCGAAGCGACGGTCCACGAATCGCCTTATCCGCCGGCGCGCGGTCTCGATCCAAACCCGGAAGCCGGCGCCCCGCCCCACCCGCACGGCATCCCAATCGTTGTGCAGGTAGGCCACGTGATAGATCCCCCGGCGGGCCAGGAAGGCCTCGTAGTCGAAGCGGCCGTCCCGATTCCGGGGCGGCCGCAGGCGCAGCGGCACCCGGACCACGTCCCCGTAGCGCCAGTGCCGGTAGGGGTTTCGGACCGTCACCCACACCTTCCCGGCGGTTTTCCGGGGCCCCTCCGGCGCCCATACCTGTTCCGCCGCAAGATACCAGCGGCTCCAACCGCCCCGCCCTTCGGGCTCCCGATAGAGACGTCCCTCCACGAGCAGGGGTTCCTTCTGACGCGCGAGATGATGGAGGTGGCCTGCCGGAAACCGGGGATGCAGCAGCCGGTGGTGCGCGTGCAGGCCCCACTGGAACGCCAGCGCGCAGGCAAGACCGAGCAGACCCCAGGCCCGGCTCGCGAAACACAGAACCAGGCCCGGCACGAAGGTCGCCGCACTCCACGCACTCCACCAGGATGGAAGGCCCGAATCGGTCAGGGCCGCGCCGGCCTGTCCGACGAGGAGCGAAAGCAGGGGCAGGACCAGCAGCGCCAGGGGCCCCGGGCGTTTCATGGCCGGTCCGTTGCCTCGAAGGAATCGCGAATGCGCCGGGCCAGGGGCCGGCTGATGGAGGGCACGTCCAGGAGGTCCTCCAGGGAGGCGTCCCGGAGTCGTTTCAGGCTGCCGAAGCGCTTCAACAGCGCTCGTTTGCGGGCCGGTCCTACCCCGGGAATCCCGTCCAGACCGGAACGCAGGGTTTCGCGGCTGCGGATGGTTCGGTGATAGGTGATGGCGAAGCGATGGGCTTCGTCCCGCAGGCGTTGCAGGAGAAAAAGGGCGTTGGAGTTGCGCCGCAGCACCACCGGGTTGCTGCGGCGGGGCAGGAAAAGACGCTCCTCCGACCGTTCCACTTCCGCCAGCCGCGGTGACGCGGCGACCCGCATCTTGGCCATGGCCGCCACGTCCACGTCCTGGACCCCGAGGTCCGCGAGCACCGTGAGGGCCACCTGTAGTTGTCCCTTGCCGCCGTCCACCACCATGAGATCCGGCAGGTCGGCCTCCCGCAGGCCCCGCTGGAACCGCCGCTTGATGACCTCGTACATCATGGCGAAATCGTCTCCGCGAGTCTCGGGACCGACGGTGCGCACCCGGTACCGCCGGTAGTTCTGCTTGTCCGGCTGCCCGTCGAAGAACGAGACCCGCGACCCCACGGCGTGGTTGCCCTGGATCATCGAGATATCGTAGCACTCGATCCGTTGCGGATACCGCCGCAGCCGGAGCTTCTGTTGCAGTTCGCGCAGCATCTTCTCCCGTTCCCGCTCCTGGTCGTGGCGTTCGCTGAAGCTCTGCCGGGCGTTGTTCATGGCCATTTCCAGCAGCTTGTGCTTCTCGCCCCGGCGCGGCCGGTGCAACGTCACCTTGCGGCCCTTTCGCTCCTCCAGGTAGTCCTCGTGAACGGTTCGATCCTCCAACTCCACCGGCACCAGGATCTCGTCCGGAACGAAACGGTTCCCCTGGTAGAACTGCGTCAACAAGGCGGCAACGATCTCCTCGTCATCGAATTGGTGGTCTTCCAGGGAATAGGCCTGGTTGCCGGTAAGCTTTCCCTGACGCACGAAGATCACCTGGACCTCGATGAAGCCTCCCTCCCGGTACAAACCGAAAATGTCCTGGTCCGCGCCCCAATGGGACACCATGCGCTGCTTCTCCAGGGTCTTCTCCACCGCCCGGATCCGGTCCCGGATCCGCGCCGCGTGCTCGAATTCCAGCGCCTCGGCGCGGGCCTGCATCCGGGTCCGGAGCTGCCCGAGCAGGTCGGCGCTCTTTCCTTCGATGAAGAGAACCGCCTGCGTCAGGTTTCCGGCGTACTCATCCGGATCCACCGGATGAACGCAGGGCGCCGGACAGCGCTTGATCTGATACTGAAGACACGGGCGGTCGCGATTGCGAAAGTTGTAGTCGGTGCAGGTCCGTAACAGGAAGTGTTTCTCGATCACGTCCAGGGTCTCGCGCACGGCCACGGCCGAGGCGTAGGGGCCGAAGTAGCGGCTGCCGTCCTTGACGATGCTGCGGGTGGCCAGCACCCGCGCCCAGGGGCCGGCGGTGACCTTGATGCTCAGGTAGGTCTTGTCGTCCTTCAGCCGGATGTTGTAGCGCGGCTTGTACTGCTTGATCAGGTTGTTCTCGAGGATCAGGGCTTCCTTTTCGTTGCCGGTGACCAGGGTCTCGATGTCCCCGGCCTGCCGCATGAGGAAAACGATGTGCGGCCGCCCGTCGCCGCCCCGGAGGTACGCGCGAACCCGGGAGCGCAGGCCCTTGGCCTTGCCCACGTAGATGACCTTGCCGGCGGCATCCCGTATCAGGTAGACGCCCGGCCCGGCGGGAAGGGTATCCGGTTTTTCGTTGAGCTCCGCGATCTTCATGGCTCGCCTGGCGCACTTCGCACTCGGCGGATGGTTATCGGCCGCTGGAGAGGCCGGAGAGGTACGGACCGGACAGTTGCTTTTCCTGCAGCGCGTGGATACGGTCCCTGATCTCGGCGGCCTTCTCGAATTCCAGCCGGTCCGCGGCCTGCTTCATTTCCTTCCGGAGCTTCTCCACCATTGGTGGGATCTCGTTGGGCGGCGGCGCGTTGTCGGCCACCAGCGGGACGTCCACGTAGTCCGCGTCGTAGACCTGGATCAGCGGCTCGTCGATCTGCTTGATCACGCTTCGGGGGATGATGCCGTGCTCCTGGTTGAAGGCCCGCTGGACCCGGCGGCGGCGTTCGGTCTCGCCGATGGCCAGCTTCATGGAATCGGTCATGACGTCGGCGTAGAGGATCACCGTACCGTCCACGTTGCGCGCGGCGCGGCCGATGGTCTGGATCAGCGACCGTTCCGACCGTAGGAACCCCTCCTTGTCCGCATCGAGGATGGCCACCAGCGAGACCTCCGGCAGGTCCAGGCCCTCCCGGAGGAGATTGATGCCCACCAGCACGTCGAAGACCCCTTTCCGAAGGTCCCGGATGATCTCCACCCGTTCGATGGCGTCGATATCGGAGTGCAGATAACGGACCTTGACGTCGAGGTCCTGGTAATAGTCGGTCAGATCCTCGGCCATGCGCTTGGTCAGGGTCGTCACCAGCACCCGGGCATCGGCCGCGGTCCGCTTGCGAATCTCTTCCAACAGGTCGTCCACCTGCGTCGCCGCGGGCCGCACGACGATCTCCGGGTCCGTGAGGCCGGTGGGCCGGATCAACTGCTCCACCCGGACGTTGCCGCTCTTCATGATCTCATAATCGGCAGGAGTGGCCGAAACATAAATCGTCTGGCTCACGCCGGCCTCGAATTCCTCGAAGTTCAACGGCCGGTTGTCCAGCGCCGAGGGCAGCCTGAAGCCGAAGTCCACCAGGGTTTCCTTGCGGGAGCGGTCGCCGCGGTACATGCCGCCGATCTGCGGAACGGTCACGTGGCTCTCGTCCACGAACAGCACGAAATCATCCGGGAAGTAGTTCAGCAGCGTGGGCGGAGGCTCTCCGGGACGCCGTCCGGTCAGGTGCCGGGAATAGTTTTCCAGGCCCGGGCAATACCCCATCTCCTCCAACAGCTCGAGGTCGTAGAGGGTCCGCTGCCGGAGACGTTGCGCCTCCAGCAGTTTGTTTTCCCGCTTGAGCTCGATCAGCCGGTCCCGGAGCTCCTCCCGGATCGCCGCCACCGCCGCCTTCATGCGCTCCGCAGTGGTGACATAGTGGCTGGCGGGATAGATCGTGGCCTTGTCCACGCGCCGCCGCACCTTGCCGCGGAGCGGGTCCACCTCCAGCAGCGACTCCACCGTCTCGTCGAAGAACTCGATGCGCAGAGCGGATTTGTCCTCGTACGCCGGAAACACCTCGACGGTGTCCCCCCGCACCCGGAACGTGCCGCGATGGAAATCGTAGTCCACCCGCTCGTACTGGATGTCCACCAGCTTGCGCAGCATCCGGTCGCGGTCGATGCGCATCCCCTCTTCCAGGTAGACCATCAGGTCGAAGTAGGCTTCCGGCGAGCCGAGTCCGTAGATGCAGGAGACGCTGGCGACGATGACCACGTCCCGGCGCTCCAGCAGCGCCATGGTGGCGGCGTGGCGCAGCTTGTCGATCTCGTCGTTGATGGAGGCATCCTTGGCGATGTAGGTGTCGGTGGAGGGGACGTAGGCCTCGGGCTGGAAGTAATCGTAGTAACTGATGAAGTAGCGGACCGCGTTGTCCGGCAAAAGCAGGCGGAACTCGTTGTAGAGCTGCGCCGCCAGCGTCTTGTTGGGCGCGATCACCAGCGTGGGCCGGTTGATCCGGCTGATCACGTTGGCCATGGTAAAGGTCTTGCCGGAGCCCGTGACCCCCAGCAGCACCTGATGCCGGCCTCCGTTCGCCAACCCGTCCACCAGTTGCTCGATGGCCCGTGGCTGGTCCCCTTCGGGTTCGAAGTCCGCCACCAGGCGAAACCGGCCCGCCTTCCGCTCCTTGAGCATGACCAGGAAATACCACCGCGAGGCCGGGGTGTGCAAAACCGCTTTCCCCGAGGGTGGTCTTCACTTCCACCGCCACCACCTGGCCGCCGTTGGCGGCGAGGTGGTCGATCTCCCAGCGCCGCGCGCCGTTGCTGCTCTTGAGGTGGCTCACCGTATGGTCGACTACGATCCCGCGCTGTGCCGGCAGCTTGACCAGGTCGCCCTCCACCAGCGCTTCAATCAGCTTGCCCCACTGGCCGTTGAACAGCTCCTCGCTGCGGCGTAGACGGCGGTCGGTCTCCCGCATCTGGCGATCGGTCTCCTGCTGGCTCGCGGAGACGCGCGCAGGATCGCCCATATTTCCTCCAGCGTTGCCGGCGGCCGCTGCACCGTGTCTGCCATCGCTAATCCCTTACCCGGAAAGCACAGCGCTGCGCCCAGGAGACGGCAAGCGTCCGTCCGGTACAACGACTGGATCCCGGGCGTCGATCATCCGGGCGTGGGCGCTCCATCGGGCGCGTTGCGCCGGGGGTGGCCCGGGCGATTTCGGCGATGCGGGGACGGTATCCGCGTGTTCCTTGCAGATCCAGGTCGTCGCGTCGCCGGGCAGCGCGGATTGCACCGCATCGACGCTTGGAGTAGGGTTCCCGCCGATTGGGAGCGCAACTTGGCGACGGAAGCACAACGTTGCGCTGGAGCGACGAATGACCATCAAAGGTATGTTTCAAGGGGCGCCGCTGGCGCTGAGCGCGGTAGCGTCCAGACCCGGCGACGCCCTCGGGCACGAGCGGGACGGCCGCGATCCGGCCGCCCTTGCCGCGCGAGACGGCGACGCAGGGGTCGGCTCGTCGAGCCGGAAGCCCTCGGCTTGCAGCCGGCCCATCTGCGACGGCCGCATCCCGGTCCAGTGCATCAGGTCCAGCCGGACGCGGATGACCGATTCGGCGGGGACCTGGGCCAGCGTCGGCGCGGGGACCCGGTGCGTCTGGCCGCGGCCGAACGGCTGCTCGACGCCTGGACCCGCGTGTTCGGGAGGTTGTGTGAGGTTGGCTGGTCCCCCCGGTGAGGTTGCCCCAGCTATGCGGAGCTCCGCATAGCTGGGGCTGGGGGCAATTCCAAAGGCGACTTCGACGGCGCGGAGCCGTTCGTCGAGCCCGTCATCTCGGTGCGAAGCTCAATCGCCGCCGCCGGACTCCGCCAGACGGCGCTCCAGTTCGGCGATGCGCTCCGCCGCCGCGGCGCGCTCCGCCCGTTCTACCTCCAGGGCCGCGTCCTTTTCGGCCAGGGCCACGTCCTTTTCGGCCAAGGCCGCGTCCTTTTCGGCCAAGGCCGCGTCCTTCGCGGCGCTCTCCCGCTTCATCCGCCCCCAGGTCTCCGCGACTTCGTCCTCCAGCGCCATCGAATCCGCCACCTCGACGCTCGCTGCGGCGCCTTCCAGTCGCCGCAGCACCGGCGCGTAGCGCTCCGGTATCTCGCGCTCGTTCACCTCCAGCACGTGCCGGTCTTCGGGCACCCGCAATTCCTGGTCGAACACGCTCAGCAGCCGCTCCAGGTCGGTGCGCCGCCGCGACGCCAGCAGCGGCACCTGCACCACCCAGCAGTCGTGGCTCAGCGCTTCCACGAACTCTTCCCGCTCGCACAGCCGCTCGCCGCTCACCCCGTCCACGTACTCCCGCGCCACCCGCAGCACCGTCGCTGTGGTGCGCGGCAGGCACTCGCCCAGGATGTAGATCGCACGCAACGACCGGTGCCGCCGTCGCCCGTCCGCCGCCTCGTCGTAGTTGTCGCGGTCCGCGTAATGCCGGCCCAGATACTCCCGGAACCGCATCACCTCGTCGGTGAAGCGCGCCTTCTGCACCTCCACCAGCACGCGCAGCCGCTCACCCGCCGCCGTGCGCACCGTGGCCGCGAAGTCCACCCGACGCACCGTCAACAGCTCGCCTGACGGCGGCTCACCGGGCGCCGCCGCCGGCGCCGACCGTCCAACCCGCTCCTGCGGCAGCGCCTGCAGGCTCTCGACCTCCTCGCCCAACACCGCGCCTACCAGCAGCCGCGCGGCTGCCTGGTCGTCCATCAGGTACTTGAAGGCAGCGTCGTACATCGGGTTGGCGATACGCATGGCCCAAGCTTAGCTCTCCGCCCGCAGGCCGGCAAACACTCCGCCTCCTTCAGGACGATCAATATGGATTGCCGATTTCCATGAGGGCGCGGCCCCGCTTTCGCTGGGTCGGCACGCCCGGCACATGGCAAGGCAATTTGCGTCAGCATCTTTATGTACCTGACACCGTTGTACCGCGGCGCGAGAACCGAAGACCTCCGTGATGGCCCGCCGCAGCGCCGCAGCCCCGTCGATGACGAACAACAACGTCCGGTCCATCGGCAGTCCACGCGTCACCAAGTCGCTCAACAGGCCGGTGGTGACGGCCGCGTCTCGGCGGCGCCTCCGCGCAGGTCCAGCATGTGTTTCCGGCCCTCGGCGTCGATCCCCAACGCGATCCCCATGCCTGCCGGGGCGGCTGTTTCGGCGATTTGCGGGCTGATCAGGCGCTGGATCGTCCCGTTGGGAGCGTCTGACACGCGCGTCCGGGCGGTCAAATGGAGACCGGCGGCGTCTGTCGGCTCACTCGTTCATCGCCAAGCTGTCTGCACGGGCCCGCTCAGCGAACAGGCTTCTTCCACGGGCTGATTTGGATGGCGCGGCGAGCTACGTTACCAAGTGGGAGCGACTGCTCGAGTGGGCGCGGGGCATCCGCGGTCCCGAAGATGCATGGTGGCTCCTGAAGGGGTTGACCAGCGCACTTCGGTGGCGGGTCGCCGGAAACGAAACGCTACCCGGCAACCCGAGCGCCGCCCCGAGGTAATGATGCTCAGCCATCAGGTCCCGCCGCTTTCCCCGGCCTCCCTGGACACGCGCGGGAGGAAGCTGTTAGGGTCTTCTGTTCGCGGACGGCTGCCTCGAACGCGGCCTCCCATCCCATGGAAAATTTCGATCTGACGGTCATCGGCGGCGGCATCGTAGGGTTGGCGACGGCCATGCGCATGGTACGGGACCATCCGCGGCTGCGGTGCGCGCTGCTGGAGAAGGAAGCGGAACTCGGCACGCATCAGACCGGCCACAACAGCGGCGTGCTCCACTCCGGCATCTACTACCGCCCGGGCTCGGTCAAGGCGCAGACCTGCGTGGCCGGGAAGAAGGCGCTGCTGGAGTTCTGCGACGAGCACGGCATCCACTACGACCTGTGCGGCAAGGTCATCGTCGCCACGCGCCTCGAGGAGCTGCCCCGCCTGAAGGAGCTGCATCGGCGGGCCCAGGCCAACGGCGTGGAAGGCGTACGCGCCATCGGTCCCGAGGAACTCCGGGAGATCGAACCCCACTGCACCGGATTGGAGGCGCTCCATGCCCCTTTCACCGGGATCATCGACTTCGGGGACGTGGCCCGAGCCTACGCACGCCTCTTCGAAGCCGCGGGCGGCGCCATCCGGAGGTCGTGCGAGGTCATCGGCATGGCGCGGTTGCCGCGCGGGTTCGTCATCGAAACCTCGCGAGACGCTCTGGAGACCCGCACGGTGATCAACTGTGCGGGACTGTTCGTCGACCGTGTGGCCGCCATGACCCCGGGGTTCGCGGCCAGCGTTCGCGGCGGCATCGACGAACCCGTTCGGATCATTCCCTTCCGGGGCGAGTACCATCGTCTCAAACCGGAGAAACAGGAATTCGTAAAGGGGCTCGTCTATCCCGTGCCCGATCCCCGGTTCCCGTTTCTGGGAGTCCACTTCACGCCCACGGTGCACGGCCGCGTGGAAGTCGGACCCAACGCCGTCCTGGCGTTCGCGCGGCAGGGCTACCGGCAGAGCGACGTCAACCTGCGGGACTTGTACGAGATCTTCTCCTACCGCGGTTTCTGGGGCATGGCGCGAAAACACTGGAAGACCTCCCTGCCGGAGCTTCGGCGCTCGTTCGACAAGCGCGCCTTCACCCGCGAACTCCAACGCCTCATTCCCGCGATCCAATCGGAAGATCTGGTGTACAGCGGCGCGGGCGTGCGCGCCCAGGCGGTATCCGCCAGCGGGCGCCTCGTCGACGACTTCGTCATCGCCGAGTCGGAAGGCGCCATCCACGTTCTCAACGCCCCGTCGCCCGGCGCCACCTCGTCGCTGGGGATCGCCGACGTCATCTGCCGGACGGCGGCCCGACACTTCGACCTCCGGGACTCTTGAGCCGGCGCCGCGTGTTCGGTCCCCGTCATCTGCCAAGGAGGCAAACGGAATGCTCATCCAATACAAGGGACAACGTCCCAAGGTCTCGCCGGAGGCTTTTGTCGCTCCCACCGCCGTGCTCATCGGCGACGTTACCGTGGCGGCCGGAGCGAGCATCTGGTTCGGCGCCGTGCTCCGTTCCGACGAGAATCAGAACCCCATCGTGATCGGCGCCCGGACCAGTATCCAGGACAACTGCGTGATCCATTCCGGCGAGGGCGCGGTGATCATCGAAGAGGACGTGACCGTGGGGCACGCCGCCGTCATGGAGGGCGCCGCCATCCGTCGGTCCGCCATCATCGGCATGAACGCGACGCTGCTGGAGGACACCGAGATCGGCGAGGAGTCGCTCATCGCCGCCGGCAGCGTGGTGGTGCCGCACACCCGGATTCCGGCGCGCTGTCTGGCCGCGGGCATCCCGGCGAAGGTCAAAAAGGAAATCGGCGGCGAGGCTCTCGACTGGATCAAGATGGGCTCTTCCACCTACGTGGAGCTGTGCAGGAGCTACCTGGGGGGCGACTACAAGGTGGTGGGCTGATCCACGGAGGTACGGCCTCTCACGAGGTGCGCCGCACGGGCGGGCCCCTGCTCGTCATCGCGCCTTGCCGACAACGAAAATGCCCTCGCATCTTCATGTGAGACAGGACACTAGCGCTGGCACTGCGGGCAATAGAAGACGCCGCGGTTGCCGAGGCCGATCCTCTTGATGGGGGTGCGGCACCCGTAGCAGGGCGCGCCTTTTCTGTCATAGACCCGGAGTCGCCACTGAAAGCCGCCGCGACGATCGTTGCCGTCGCGGTAGTCCGACGTCGAGCTGCCGCGCCATCGGATGGCTTCGCGCAGCAGCGCGGGAATCTCGCGTCCCAGTTCCGCGCTCGACGCTCTCGATACGCGGCGGCCCCGGCGGGTGGGGCGAACCCCGATGCGGAAAAGCACTTCGTTGACGTAGATGTTGCCGAGCCCGCAGACGATTTGCTGGTCCAGCAGCAGGTCCCGGATCCTTCGGCGGGAGCGGTGCAGAAACGGATAGAGATAGTCGCCGGTGAAACCGCGGTCCAGCGGATCCAACCCGAGTTTGGCGAAAGGCGGCCACGCGTTCAGGCGCCCGCTCGGCAACGCCACGCAGAGCCCGAATCGGCGCGGGTCGTGATAGCGCAGGTCGTTACCGTCGTCGAGCGTGAAGACGACGTGATCGTGCTTCTCCATGGACGCGTCCCGCTCCCGAAAGGTGAGCTTGCCCGACATGCCCAGGTGCGAGACCCAGGTCCAGCCTCCGTCCAGCTCCGTCACGATGTACTTGCCGCGCCGGGTCACGGCGGCCACCACTCTACCCTCCAGGCGGGTCCCG
Source organism: uncultured Binatia bacterium (SeqCode) (assembly GCA_965214905.1). Lineage (GTDB taxonomy): Bacteria > Desulfobacterota > Binatia > UBA9968 > JAJDTQ01 > JAJDTQ01. The sequence continues at coordinate 4,308,094 of OZ243984.1, read as the reverse complement.
AAGTCGGCGGCCACGGGCTGCCGCAAGCGGCCCTCGATGACGCGAACCTGGAGGATTCTCACGCCCCGCAGCCGCTGGTGCAGCGTGCGGCACACGGTCTCGACTTCAGGCAACTCCGGCATGACCCCGGTGCCCTTTCGCGCCGCCGGCCTCCTTGTATGCGCGGGCCAGCCGACCGAACTCCTGCAAGTCCAGTGTTTCGGCCCGGCGCCGGGGGTCGATGCCGGCCCGGTCGAAGATGGTTCCGGCCCGGGCTCCCAACAGACCGGCCAACGCGTTGCCCAGCATCTTGCGCCGGCGGGCAAACCCCGTGCGCACCACCGCCCGCAACAGCGGAAGTTCCTCGGCGGGGACCAGCGGCTCCCGGTGCAGCTCTATCCTCAGGAGCGTGGAGTCGACCTTGGGCTTGGGCGTGAACGCTTCCGGCGATACCGCTACCTTCCGGGTCACCCGCCCGTACAGCCGGCACCACACCGAAAGGACCCCGTAAGCGCCGGCCCCGGGCTCCGCCGCGAGCCTGCGCGCCATTTCCTTCTGCAACATGACGACGAGATGGGAGAAATGCCGCCCGGCCTCGAACAGACGCAGCAGCACCGGCGCGGCCACGCTGTAGGGAAGATTCGCCACCACCTTGACCTCGGCGTTGGGCAGGAGGCGATCGAAGTCCGTAACCAATACGTCCTCGTGAACGAGATGGAAATCCGCACACGACCCCAGCGGCCCGTCGCGGAGCCATTGCACCAGCAACGGATCCACCTCGATGGCCCAGACGCTCCGCCTCTGGCCCACCAGACCGCGGGTGACGAACCCCAGCCCGGGTCCCACTTCCAGGATCCGGTCGTCTTCGCCCAGGTCGAGGAGTCGCAGGATGGTCTCGATGACGCGGCGATGGACGAGAAAGTTCTGGCCCCGGGCCTTGCCGGGTGCGAAGCCCAGTTCGCGCCAGGCGTTCCGGGCCTCTTGATGAAGGGTCGTCATGAGAGAACGGTAGTCCGGTTCCAGCGGGGGAGACCCTCACCCCTGTCCTTCTCCCGGAGGGAAAGGGGTCGTGGAGACCTCCGGCTGATTGCTTGGGCGTATCCGTTTTCGGTTCCGACCATGCCGGGGCAGGATTCAGAGGATCAGCGCCGGATCGGCGTTCAGGCGGGGGCCGTCTCGGCCGCCCTGCCCCAGCCGGTGGTTCCCCACCAGCGCCACCATGGCGCCGTTATCGGTGCAAAAGCGCGGCGACGGGTAGTGGAGTTCGGCTCCCGCCTCGCCGGCTTTCTCCGCCATCTTCCCCCGAAGACGGCTGTTGGCCGAGACCCCGCCCCCCAGCACGATACGCTCGATGCCGAACTCCGCTGCCGCCCTGAGAGTCGGGGCGATCAACATGTCCACCACCGCCTCCTGAAAGCTCGCCGCGATGTCCGCCATCTCGTGGCGCCAACGGTCCGGCCGCTTTCGGGTGAGATAGTGCCAGACGGAAGTCTTCAGGCCGCTGAAGCTGAAGTCGTAAGGGGTTCGCAGGCGCGCCCGGGGAAAAGCCACGGCGCCGGGATCGCCCTTCTTGGCCAGATCGTCGATGACCCGCCCGCCGGGGAACCCCAGCCCCATCATCTTGGCGACCTTGTCGTAGGCTTCACCGGCGGCGTCGTCGAGCGTGCCGCCGAGATACTCGTAGTCTCCGAACGATCGGACGATGTACAGCAGCGTGTGTCCCCCGGAGGCCACCAGCGCGAGGTACGGGAAGGCCACTTCCTGCTCCAGGAAGATGGACAACACGTGCGCTTCCAGGTGGTTGACCCCGACGTAGGGGATGCCGGAACGAAAGGACCATCCCTTGACGAAGGAGAGGCCCACAAGCAGCGAGCCGGTCAACCCGGGGCCGTAGGTCACCGCCAGGCCGTCGAGCTCCGCGGGGGCCACGCCGGCATGCTCCAGCGCCCGATCCACCAGGGGCTGGATGGTTCCGATGTGCTGGCGTGAGGCGATCTCGGGGACGATCCCGCCATAGGGTGCATGCACGGCATCCTGGGATGACACCAGATTGGCCCGAACGGCCCTGCCGTCTTGGAGCACCGCAGCCGCAGTATCGTCACACGAAGTCTCAACGCCCAGCACGATCACGACGCACCTCCAAGGTGTTGTGTCTCACCCATACGCATGGATGGAATGACGGACCTACCACGACTGGCTCCTCGACCGTTGCCGCGCCCACAGCAACCCGCGGTTTGCCGACGGGTTGGCGGGATCCATGGAAAGAGCCCTCCGATAGGCCGCGTCCGCGGGACCGAACCGCCCCAACGCCCGGAGGTTGTCGCCTCGCAGCACCAGGCTCCGTACCAGCCAGGGACGACCATGACCCGGAATCGCCTCGGCCGCGTCCAGGAAATCCAGCGATGCGCTGAAGTTCCCCAATCGGTGGTGGGCCAACGCGATGTAGTAGTGGGCGTACGGATTACTCCCGTCGGTGGAGAGGCCCTGTTCGAGTCTGGTCAGGGCCCGCGCGTATTGCCCGGACCGGAGCAGCCGTCTGGCCTGCTCGGTCATGCGCACGGAGGCGATGCGCTGAGGCGACGAACCGCGTTGCATCGGCAGGCTGCGTTCCCCGGCCGTACCGAGGGCCGGCGGCGCGGCCAAAACGTCGGGCAGGGCTCTCGCCACCGCCGCATCTGACGGCCCGTGCCCGGGCCCGCACGCCGGCAGCATGACCGCGGCCGCGAGACCGGCCGCGGCCGGAAGCAAGCCATGGATCCGGCCGCGGGGAAAGACGCTCCCGTGGTTTACCCGCACGTTTCCACCGATGCCGCCGAACCGGCCCCATCCGCTCCGGCGCCGCCTCGCCGGGCTCCGTCCGGACACCGCGGCGGGCCGCCGGGACGCGGACCGGGTTCGAAGGCCGAAACCCCCGGAGGCGTCACGAAGTCCGTGACCGGAAGTCTGCTGGTGGCCTTCTTCATGAAATCCGTCCAGATGGGCAGAGCCGCCCGGGAACCCGGCAGTCCCAGCTCCGACTGACGGTCGAAGCCGACCCAGACCAATGCCAGCAGGTCGGGCGTGTATCCCGCGAACCAGGCGTCCCGGGCGTCGTTCGTGGTGCCCGTCTTGCCCGCCGCCGGGCGCGTGAAGCCCAGTCGACGCGCGCCGCGCGCGGTGCCCCGGTCCACCACTCCCCGCAGCATGTTGTTCATGGCGAAAGCCACCCGGGGCGAGATGACGCGCTTGACCCGGATATTCCGCTTTTCCAGAACGGCGCCGTCACGGTCCAGCACGTTCTTGATGGACAGCAGACGGGTACGGATGCCGTTGTTCGCCAACGCGGAAAAGGCCCCGGCCATCTCGAGGGGCGTTACCTCGACGGCGCCCAGCGCCAGCGACGGCAGCAGCGGAAGGCGGCTCCGGATACCCATGCGATAGGCCATCTCACGCACCCTCCCGATACCCACGTCCTGCGCGATACGCGCCGTCGCGGCATTCAAGGACTTCTCCATGGCCTCGCTCATGGTCACCCAGCCATGGTACCGATTCTTGTAGTTCTCGGGGGCCCAGCTCTGCCGGCCGAAACTCCAGGTGAACGGCGCGTCCTCGACGAAGGTGGTACTGTGATAGGACTCGCGGCCGCTGGCCGAGCCGTGGGTCAAGGCCGCCAGATAGACGAAGGGCTTGAAAACCGAACCGGGTTGACGTTTCGCCTGGGCCACGCGGTTGAATTGGGACTTGCGGTAGTCCCGCCCCCCCACCATGGCCCTGATCTCACCGGTCTGCGGCTTGATCACCACCAGGGCGCCCTCGAGATCGTCGGTCCTGGCGATCTTCCGCAAATGGCCGTAGTCCTTTTCCAGCCTCGAAACCCCCTTGGACAAGGCGGTGTCCGCGGCCTGCTGCAGCTCCAGGTCGAGGCTCGTGAAGATGCGCAGTCCTTCCGCCGTCAGCACGTCATTGCTGTAGTGGGCGGCCAACTCCTTCTTCACGAAGTCGGCGAAATACGGCGCGCTGTTGGTGAGCCGTATGGGTTCGCGTTCCTCGAAGACTTCCTGCAGCGCCCGTTCATAAGCTCGTCGCGTGATGATGCCGTCGCCCGCCAGCTTGGCCAGGATGACGTTACGCCGCCGTATGGCGTCGCCGATGTCCCGGTAGGGAGAGTATCGGTTAGGCGCTCTGATAAGGCCTGCCAACAGGGCGGTCTCGCCCACGGTCAACTGTTCCGGTTCCTTCACGAAGTAGAACCGCGCCGCTTCCCAGATGCCGAATATCCCCTGCGCGCCGTTTTGGCCGAGATAGATCTCGTTGAGATAGTTCTCGAAAATCTCGTCCTTGGTGTACATCCACTCCACGATCACCGCCATGAGCGCTTCCTTGACCTTGCGCTCGAGGGTGCGGTCGCTTTCCAGGAAGAAGTTCTTCACCAGTTGCTGGGTCAGAGTGCTGCCGCCCTGTACGACCTCGCCGCGCCGCAGGTTCGCCATGAAAGCCCGCAACACCGCCACCGGGTCCACGCCGCGGTGATAGTAGAAGCGCTCGTCCTCCACGGCCAGAACCGCATCCTTCACGCTTGCCGGCACCTCGTCCAGCCGAACGATTCGCCGTTGTTCGCGGACCCGATCATAGAACCCGGTCACGACCTCGGGTTCCAGCTCGAGGGACGGCAGGACTTCCCCGTTGTCCAGCCGCTGTATGCGATGGATGGTGCCGGCCTTCAGCGAGATGCGCACGGGGAAGCCCCGGAAATCGCGCAGCGGGTATTGAAAATCGTGCAGAAAGACCTCTACCCCCGCGGCCTTTCCGAGAATCCGGTATTCGCCCGTGGCCCTCGGTCGGTTCCTGGAAGATCGATAGCCCAAACGCCGCAGTTTCTCGCGGATCCGATCCTGCGGCAAACGGATTCCCGGATAGATGATCTCGCTGTCCGCATAGATCTTCGAGGGGAACTCCCACTTGCGCCCCTCGAACTTGGCCTGCACCACCCCGCTCAGGTGCCATACGTACCAACCGCCTACACCCAATGCCCCCACGACCACCAACAAGAGCAGCACCGCGGCCAACTTGATGAGCCGAAGGAGTGTTTTCTTGAGGCCTCCTCTCATGATTCGGGCTCTTTAGCGGGGAATGCGCAACGCAAGGAAGATCGTCGTGTCCTCACGGCGTATCAGAAACAAAATGCCGCTCCCCTTCTCCATCTCCCCTACGGCCCGCCTGAAATCCTTCAGTCCACCGATGCGTTTACGGTCGATTTCGAGAATCACGTCTCCTGTCCGGACACCCGCCTGTTCCGCCGGACTGTCCGTCTCCACCGCCGTAACCACGACGCCTCCCCGGTCTCGGGCGCCACCGGCGCCCGAAGACTCGCGGCTCATCTCCTGCACGGTCAGACCGAGAGCGCCGCCGTCCTCGACCGCAACCATCACCTCGTCTTCGCTCAGCCTCCCTACCTGTACCTCGATGATGAGGCGCCGCCCGTTGCGCATCATCGCAACATCGACGAACGCGTCCACGGGCGTCCGCGCCACCATCAGCGAAAGCTCGCTGGACTTCTTGACGGGGGCGCCGTCGAACGCGACGATGATGTCTCCCACCTTGACGCCGGCTGCCTCCGCGGGGCTTTCCTTCGCCACATTCGCCACCAGGGCGCCCTGGGCTTCATCCATGTCCAGGGCCTCGGCCATGTCGGCGTTGACGTCCTGTATGACGACGCCCAGCCACCCTCGCGTTACCTTGCCCTTGTCCCTGAGTTGGGACAGCAGTCCCTTTACCAGGTTGATGGGGATGGCGAAGCCGATGCCGATATTGCCCCCGCCTCGGCTGAAGATCGCGGTGTTGACCCCCACTACCTCGCCCCGCAGATTGATCAGCGGCCCTCCCGAATTGCCGGGGTTGATGGAGGCGTCGGTCTGGATGAAATTGTCGTAGGGGCCGGCGCCGATGCGACGCCCCTTGGCGCTTACGATGCCTGACGTCACCGTGTGCTCGAGACCGAAGGGGTTGCCGATGGCCAGCACCCACTCACCGACTTCCAACGCGGCCGAGTCGCCCAGGACCACCACCGGCAACGTGCGCTCGACGTCGATCTTGATCAGCGCGATGTCGGTCTCGGGATCCCGGCCGGCGACCCAGGCTCTATGCTCGGACCCGTCCGACAGCTTGACGGTGAGCTCCTGTCCATCCTCGACGACGTGGTCATTGGTGAGGATATAGCCGCTGGGATCCACGATGAAACCCGAGCCCACGCTCCGGCGCGGATCGGGCGTCGGGCCGCGCGGGAAGCTCTCGCCGAAAAAACGCCGCCAGAATTCGCCGAAAGGATCGTCATCGCGGAAGGGACTCGGAGTCGAAGGCGACCGGGTAGAGGGCGTCGAAGATATATGCACGACCAGCGGCCGAACCTGTTTCGAGAGCGTGACGAAATCGGGGAGGCTCATGCGTGGGGTCGAGCTTGCATGGGACATGCCCGCAACAAGCACACCCACGGCCATCCAGGCCAGCAACGCCGTCTTCTTGGGGGTGGCTCCGGGTGACATCAGTGTCCTGCCGTTCGAACGGCCTCCACGTACTTCATCCTGAGATTGTACAGGACTTCCCGTACGAGCTGCTCCTCGGTCTCGTCCAGATTCCCCTTGCTCTTCTCACCGAGCATGCCGATGATATCGATGGTCTGCCTGGCCACGGCCACGTCCTTCTCCAACTGCCCCGTGACCGGATTGCTCATCTCTCCGAGGTGCATCAGTGCCTGCGTGCTCAAGCTGATGATGAACGTGGAGAAATTGATGGACGGCAACTCCTCCCGGCGGTCTTCCGGCTCCCGGCCCGCCGGCGCGTCCGGAACGGGGTCCGGCCTGGACGCAGGCTCCTCCTGCGCCCCCCCGGTTGCCTGATCCTCACGCGCCTCGCCTTCATCGGTGAACCGGCGTTTGTCGCGTACCTTGAACCCCTTCGGGGTCTCTGCTTCTTCGCTCATGCGCTCTCCTTCGCGGCCATCCCGTCCGATGCCTTATTATTGATTCGCCCAAACCGGGTGTCAAGGAAGCGAAAGGAAAGGTCTTGGCCCGGGATCCTTCGCTGCGCTCGGAATGACGGGACGCGGCCATTGACATGGGTTCGGGCGGACTCTATCATGGCAGCCGCAGTCGAACCTCACCTCCAACCCATGACCACAACTTCCACGTGTGCGAGGTCCGTGCTCGACCTGATCGGCTCCACTCCCGTCGTGCGCCTGACGAAGCTGCCGGACCAGGAGAGCGCCGAGGTCTGGGGGAAGCTCGAGTCGCTCAATCCCGGGGGCTCGGTCAAGGACCGTATCTGCCGCAGCATGATCGAGGATGGTGAACGCAGGGGCCTGCTGAAACCCGGCGGGACCATCGTGGAATCCACCAGTGGCAACACCGGCATCGGCCTCGCCCTGGTGGCCGCGGTCAAAGGATATCGGTTGATCCTCACGATGCCCGACACCATGAGCGAGGAACGGCGCAACCTGCTGGCGGCATACGGTGCGCGGTTGATCCTGACCCCCGATACCAAGGGGATGGGAGGAGCCATTCGCAGGGCCGAGGAACTGGCGGCCGAGCATCCCGATTTCTTCATGCCGCAGCAGTTCACCAATCCCGCCAACCCCGCGGTCCACAGGAAGACCACCGCGGTAGAGCTGCTGAGGCAATTCGAGCACATCGACGCCTTCGTCAGCGGCGTCGGAACCGGCGGCACCATCACCGGAGTGGGCGAAGTGCTGCGGGACACGATCCCTGCCATAAGGATATACGCCGTCGAGCCGGCAGCCTCTCCCGTGCTGTCCGATGGAGAGCCCGGTTACCACAAGATCCAGGGGATCGGCGCGGGTTTCATACCGCCCATCCTCAACACCCGGATCTATGACGAAGTGATCACGGTCAGCGACCAAGACGCCGTCGCCACGGCGCACCGGCTGGCCGTCGAGGAAGGCATCTTCGTCGGCATCTCGTCCGGCGCCAATTGCTTCGCCGCCATGCAGGTAGCCAAGGCCATGGGGAAAGGCTGCCGGGTGGTCACCATGCTGTGCGATAGCGGCGAACGATACCTCAGCACCCGGATTTGATCTCCCCGAGGTTTTCAAGGACACCGTTTTCTGTTAACCGTTAACCCCTGATTCCAGCGGTCCCCGTCGTCTAGCCTGGCCCAGGACACCGGCCTTTCACGCCGGCAACACGGGTTCAAATCCCGTCGGGGACGCCAGCCCTGCGCCGTTCGCGTCAAACCACCCCGCGAGTGACGAGAACTTCCGCGAACAGGACGTCCTCGGGATAGGTGACCTTGATGTTCGCGGTGCTTCCCTCCACGACCCGAACCGGGACCCCCATGCGCTCCACCAGCATGGCGTCGTCGGTTGCCTCCACCCCTTCCCGCTCGGCGAGCTCGCAGGCATCCCGAAGCGTGCGCACCGGAAACGCCTGAGGGGTTTGAATCTCCCACAGATGGCTCCGGGGCAGCGTCTCGTTCACCCGTCCGTCGAACACGGTCTTGATGGTGTTGCGCGCCGGCACCGCCGCGGTCACCGAGCGGTTCCGGCAAGACTCTCTGACGCAACGGTCGATGAGGTCGGGGGCCGCGAAAGGCCGGGCGCCATCGTGGATCACCACGAACTCGCAGTCGGGGTCCAGTGCTTCGAGCCCCGCTCGCACGGAATCCTGCCGGCGCTCCCCTCCCGCCCGAACGCCGGTCTCCAGCCCCGTCAACGGCGACCCCTGCAACAAGGTCTCGTATGCCCCTACGTCTTCCGGCGGCGCCACCAGCACGGCTCTCGAGACCTCCCGGGAGCGTGCAAAGCGATCGAGGGTGTGCAGGATCAGCGGCCGTCCGCACACCGGCAGCAGCATCTTCGACCCTTGGCGCTTCATCCTCGTTCCCCGACCGGCGGCCAGGACGATGGCGTTGACTCGCACGAAATTCTCCCACGAAAAAAAGAGCTGAAGGAGTCCCCTCAGCTCTTTTCACCGCCTCCGGAAAGTCTCCGCTATTGCGTAAAGATGTGACTCAGCTCCTCCATGATCTTTTCCTCGGTATGCGACCGGGCTATGGAAAGCTCCTTGACCAGCAGGTTCCGTGCCGTGTCCAGCACCTTTCGCTCGCCGAAGGAAAGCTCCTTGTCCCCCTTCAGCAGGAACAGGTCCCTGAGCACGGCGGCGATTTCTATGACCGAGCCGGTCTTGATCTTTTCGGTATACTCCCGATATCGCCGGTTCCATGTCTGCTGGTCGAGCGGCGCCTTCTTCTTCTCCCGCAGGATCCGGTAGACGCGGGTGACGGTGGTCTTGTCGATAATTTTCCTCAGGCCGACGGCGTCGGCATTGTCCACAGGCACCATGATCTTCATATCCGTGTCGAGAATACGCAGCATGTAGAACTTCTTCTCGCTCCCGGATATCACCTGTATTCGTACTGCTTCGATCTCACCGACTCCATGCGCAGGATAGACGACCTTCTCTCCGACCTTGAACATTCTTTCCTCCTTGAAAGTCAGGACCCGTGTGCGGAAGAGGGATAAAGCCGGCCAAGCCGGAGGAAGGTGGTTGCGGAGAGGAGGGTCGGGATTGGAGATGGGCGTTTCAATGATGTTCTCATTCAAAACCGAGGGGAAGCTATTATATACACCGCCGGGGAAGAGGCGTCAAGGGATGCAGAAAACTCGTTAATTCAAGCAATTATATTACCTTATTTAATAATGTGGATCAGTTTTGAAAAGGTTCGGTGTACGGCGATTGGAGCTTTCGCTCCATGAGCCAGGCGTCCTCGCCGTTATCGGAGTAGTACCCCTTGCGGAGTCCGCAGGTCTCGAAGCCCAGGGAACGGTAAAGCGTCTGAGCCGCGTCGTTGGACTTGCGCACCTCCAGGGTCACACGCCGAAAACCCCTTTGCGCGGCCTTTTCGATGATGTGACCGAGCATGGCGCGGGCGACTCCCTGCCGCCGGTTCCGGGGATGGACGGCGACGTTGTGGATGTCCATCTCGCCGGACACTTCCCAGTAGATGACGTAACCGATGGGCTTCCCTTCCTTCTGGCACAGAACGGATCGGGCGTGCGTCGCCTGCAATTCCTCGAGAAAGAATTGCCGGCTCCATGGACTGCCGAACGCCACCGTCTCGATGGCCATGACGTCGTCGATATCGGCGACCGTCATGCTCCGGAGGTACAGCCCCCCGCTGGCCTGTAGGGACATGCCGATGTCCCGGGTCCTACGTGATCCAACCCAGCCTGGCGGCGCTCTCCTTGAGGAGGAGAACGTCCAGGACCTTGCTGCCCAGATGGTGGGCGAAACCGTAGACCCGGTCTTGAAGCGGAATGACCGTGGTGAACTCGGGAGGAAAGGCGCCGATGCTCGACGATACCTTCCGGACGCGGGAATCCAGGAGCTTGCCTCTGACGATCAACTGGCCCTCCTTCAACAGCAGATCGTAGTCATAGTCCGGCATGCGCTCGGGCAGCTTGGGCGCCATGGCGATGCCCAGACGCGGCACCTGGGTGGGGAATTCCAGCCGGAGATGATAGGCGTTGCCCAGGTCCTCCACCGTATAGGCATGGCCGTAGCGCCGCTCGCGCTCCAGTTTCTCGACGAATCGGGCGTCGTAGAACCCTTCGACGGGCACCGGGACGCGCCGCAGCAGCTTTCCTCGATGCGCCAGCAACGGCCGCAGCAAGACCGCCAGCGGGACGCCGTAAAGCGCCGCGCTCACCGTCACCTGTTCCACCGGTACGGCACGGAAAACGCTGTGTCGCAGCCGGTACAGTACTTCCGCCAAGGCGATGACGAAACCCGCGAGGATGTACAGGTTCACCCCCTTGTCGAACGCCAGATCCAGCCCTTCCGCGGCGATACCTGCGGCCATGAGCACCATCGGGTAGAGGATCATGTTGAGGATCATGTTGAGAGCGGTTGCCGCGCCGGCCACGAAGTAGGGCCGGCCCGCCAACTCCGCCAACTCGTCGCGTGACGCCGCGGGGAGGGCTCCGAGCAGCGGATGCAAAAGCAGCACGGTCACCCGCAGCAGGCTGGATTCGCTGATCTGGATCCGCTGCGCCAACTCGTTGAAACCCATGGACAATTGGCCCGGAAAGACCTTGGGCTCCAGCGGCTCGGGCGCTTCCTCGGGCTCCTCCAGCGGCGCCGGACTCGCAGCCACCGCCGGAGTCGCGGCCATCGCCGGCACGGCCGCAACGGCAGCGGCCGGGGTCGCTTCCGCCGCTCCGTTGGCGGCCTCCGCGACCGCCGCGGCCGGGGCTGGCGGCGCTGCCGCGGCGTCCTCCCCGGAACGGAAACGGGACTCGAACTCATTGCCGAAGTCGACGTCCGTGTGCAGCACCCGGGCGCGCTCGATCAGTATGGTCTCGGACTCGACATTGTTGGGATCCGTAACACAGCAATCCACCGGACAGACCGCGGCGCACGCCTCGTAGTCATGGAAACCGACACATTCGGTGCACAGTACCGGATCGATGACGTACAGGTCATCCTGCTGGGTGATGGCTTCATTGGGACATTCCGGTTCGCAAGCGCCGCAGTTGATGCACTCGCTGGTGATCATCGTTGCCATGGAAGATAGCTCCTGAATCGAATCCGGGCCGGTGAAGACCCGCGCCGGAAGCGCCCACGCCCCCGGCCCATCGCCGGGTCGGCCCTGACAGACTGTTGAAGGTCAAAGATAGTTGATTCTTGCAGTTTCTTCAACGTCCCGTAATCTTTCCAAAGTCCCGCCAAATCTGTCATTTCCGAGCGGAGCGAAGAATCTCGGCTACGGCGGGGGGACCCTTCGCCGTGCTCAGGGTGACGGTGGAAGGTGCTCGGGATGATTGTGGAAAGGCATTGTCAACGTCCCGGCGCCGCTTGAAAAACCACGACCGGGTATGTTAAAAACAACGCTTCTATCGGGCGGCGTACCCAAGTGGTCAAGGGAGAGGTCTGCAAAACCTCCATGCGGCGGTTCGAATCCGCCCGCCGCCTCCATGTCCCCGGCCTTCCGTGCAGCGATCCCCCATCAGCGTCGTCCCAGCATCTCTTCGAGCAGACCCGCGTAGCGCTCCATCACGATTCGCCGTTTCAGCTTCAGGCTCGGGGTCAACTCGCCGGTGTTCGTGGAAAAATCCGCCGGGAGGATGCGGAAGTCGCGAACGGCTTCGAAAGGCGCCAACTCCTTGTTGCGTTCGCGGATTCGTTGCCTGATGTACGCCACGAGCCGGGAATCCGCCGCCGCTTCCTCCAGACCCTGCCACTGGAAACCTTCCTTTTCCGCCCAGCGATGCGCTTCGTTCCGGTCCAGCGTGACCAGGGCCACCAGATGGCTGGTGTTGTCGCCCCACACCATGGCCTGGCTGATCAGCGGTTCTTCCCGCAGGTGATTCTCGATCATCTGGGGCGCGATGTTCTTTCCGCCGGACGTCACGATGAGGTCCTTCTTGCGGTCGGTGATGCGCAGGAACCCTCCATCCTCGATCCGCCCCACGTCGCCGGTGTGGAACCAGCCGTCTTCCCCGACCGCCTCCCGGGTGGCAGCCGGATCCTTGAAGTAGCCCTTCATCACGTTGGCGCCCCGGATCAGGACCTCGCCGTCGTCGGCGATGCGGCACTCCACCCCGTCCAGGGGCAGGCCCACCGTACCGATACGATAGTCATGGATCCGGTTCGCATGGGTCACCGTGGAGGTCTCCGTCAGGCCGTAACCCTCCACGATCCAGACCCCCAGGGCCTGAAAGAAATCCGCGATGGGTTCCGATAGCGGAGCGCCGCCCGAGACGGCCAGGCGCAGCCGCCCTCCCATGCCGGCCCGGACCTTGGACAACACCAGAGCGTCGGCGAGGCGGTGCCGGAGCCGGAGCCATCGACCGTAACGCCCACCCTTTCTGGCCGCATGGTTGTACCGCCCGCCGACGGCCACCGCCCACCGGAAGAGCCTTTGGCGGATGGCGCCGGCGCTCTCCACCCGGTTACGGATGCGCCGGTAGGCGTTTTCGTACACCCGCGGCACCGAGAACAGCATGGTAGGGCGGATGGCCTGCAAGTCCGCGGACAGGGTTTCGATGGAACGCGCGAAGGCGCAGACGTAGCCTCTTGCCACCACCACGAAGTGTTCCAACCGGCCGAAGGAGTGCGCCAGGGGGAGAAACTGGAGCGCCACGTCGTCCTCCCGGACGGGTATGGCGGCAAGGGACGACGCTATGATGAACAGGTAATGGCCGTGGGTGGTGAGGACGCCCTTGGGCTCGCCGGTGGTGCCGGAGGTGTAGATGATGGTGAGGTCGTCCGCCGGCGCCAAAGCTGCGGCCAGCTCCCGGAACAGTCCCGGGTGCTCCCGCCCGTGGGCGCGCCCGACCTCCTTCAACCGATCCAGGGTAATCACGCCGGCCCCCGCTTCGGAGTCCGCGGTATCCTCGGCCGAAGGCGCGTCCAGGAGCACCGTGGTCCTGACCGACGCCATCGCCGATGCCTCGAACTGATCCAGGGACGCCCGCGAGTCCACCACCAGGACCGCGGCCTCGGAATGCCCCACGATGTGACGGATCTGGGCCGGCGTGCTCGCAGGATAAAGGGGTACGGTCAGGGCGCCGATGCAGATGTTCGCCCAGTCCAGCAGGCACCACTCGACCCGGTTGGCGGCGTACAGGGCGACGCGGTCGCCCTTCTTCACTCCGGTGGCGACCAGCCCCAGGGCGATGCTCTCGACCTCGGCGGCCGTCTCTCTCCGGGTCTGGCTGCACCACCGGCCGTCGCGCCAGAAACGGTACAGGAGACGGTCCGGCTGTGCGTCCGCCTGGGACAGGAAAAGGTCGGCAAGACTCTGATAGCTCATGTCCGCACTATAGCACAAAGGGCTCACTCATTCCGCTCCGGCGCCGGCCCGTCCGGTCGGCCTTCACGGAACCGGCGGATCTGCGTGCAAACGTACTGCTGCTGCGCCAACGTCAGCTCCGGATAGATGGGCAAGGCCAGCGAGGATTGCGCGGCCGCCTCGGCTCCCGGAAAATCTCCTTCGCGATAACCCAGGAATCCGAAGCATTCCTGCAGGTGCAGCGGCAACGGATAGTAGATCTCCGTGGCCACGCCGCGGTCCTCGAGAAAAGACCGCATGCGGTCCCGCTCCGGCGAACGCACGACGAACTGGTTGTAGACGTGGCCGGGACAGTCCTGGGGAAGTATGAGACCTCCTTCGGGCGATGCCGCTGCTTCGAGAAGCGCCCGGTACCGGCGGGCGTTTTCACGGCGGGCATCGGTCCACTCCCGAATGTGTCCGAGCTTCACCCGGAGAACGGCCGCCTGAAGGCTGTCCAGTCGGAAGTTTCCGCCCACCAGGCGATGATGGTACTTGGGCGCCTCGCCGTGAACCCGGAGCAGGCGAATCCGGCGGGCCAGCGCTTCGTCGTCGGTGATCACCATCCCGCCATCGCCGAACGCCCCCAGGTTCTTGCTGGGATAAAAGGAAAAGCAGCCCACCGAGCCCACCGCCCCGGCGCTCCTGCCGCCGGCATCGGCGGCGCCGAAGGACTGCGCCGCATCTTCGACCACGGCAACGCCCCGTCTGCCGGCCATTTCCAGAATCGGGTCGAGATCCATGCAGCGGCCGAACAGATGGACCGGCATGATGGCCCGGGTGCGGGAGCTCATGCACGCCGCCACCGCCCCCGGCTCCATATGGAAGGTGTCCGGCTCGATATCCACGAATACCGGCCGTGCCCCCACCCGTGAGATGACCCCGGCGGTGGCGAAAAACGAGTACGCCGTGGTGATCACCTCGTGGCCGGGGCCGATCTCGAGCGCCAGCAACGACGCCAGCAACGCGTCGGTGCCGGACGACACGCCGATGGCGAAACGCGCCCCGGTATGGGCGGCGATCTCCTGCTCCAGTTCCGCGACCTCGGGACCCAGGATGAACCGCTGTGAGGAACAGATTCTCAAGACCGTTTCCTCGATCTCCTCCCGTATGGTTTCATACTGGGCCTTCAGGTCCAGCAATGGCACCTTCATGGTATTCATCCGCCCGAGTTCCACCTCATCCGGCTACACGCCGACGCGGCGCCAGGGACTTGATGCGAGAACCGGCGGCCGGTAACGTACGAATCGCTCTTGCCCGCGTTACACGACACCAGGCATGACGTCTGAAACAAGCGATTTCCGCGAGCGTTGACATGATAAAGGCCATCGGGTTGACCGGCGGCATCGCCACCGGGAAAAGCACCGTTTCGGCCATCCTGAGCGATCGGGCCGCCATCGTCGATGCCGACCGGCTGGCGCGCGAGATCGTCGAGCCGGGCAAGGAGGCCTGGCGCGAGATCGTCGCGCGGTTCGGCCGTGAGGCGCTCAGGGAGGACGAAACGCTGGATCGCGCGTACCTGCGCCGCATCGTGTTCCAGGATCCTGCCAGCCGGAAGCGCCTGGAGGCCATCACACATCCCCGAATTCGAGCGCTGGCGCGGGAGCGCATCGTCGAGCGCTCCCGCGACAACGAGTTCGTCATCTACGACGCGCCGCTTCTGTTCGAGGCGAAAATACATCGCTGGCTCCGTCCCGTCATGCTGGTGGCCTGTGCGCGGACCATCCAGGAGCGGCGGCTGCGCCAACGGGACGGGCTCGGCGACGCCGACATCGAAAGGCATCTGAAGGCACAGATGTCTCTCAGGGAGAAGCGCCGCCTGGCCGACTTCGTCATCGAGAACGACGGCACGCTCGCGGATCTCGACAACGCCGTGGCCACGATGTGGGAAGCGGTCGTGGCTACTTCGCCCGCTCGATATATTTTCCTTCTGACGGATCCACCCGAATCCGGTCACCGATCTGAATGAACGGGGGCACCTGGACGGTCACCCCGGTCTCCAGCCTGGCGGGCTTGTAGGACGCCGAGGCCGTGGCTCCTTTCATGGAGGGCTCGGTCTCCACCACTTCGAGTTCCACGGCCGAAGCGATGCTCACGCCCACCGGGCCGCCCTCGAACAGATCCACGTTCACCACCTGCGTCGGCAAGAGATACGGCAGGATGTCGCCCACCTCCTCGGACGAGAGCTCCGTCTGCTCGTAGCTCTCGGTGTCCATGAATGTATGGCGGTCGTCCTCCGCGTAGAGGTACTGCATGTCGCGGCTCTCCAGGGTAGCCCGGTCGACCCTGTCCTCGGAGCGGAACTTGTGCTCGGTTCCCACTCCGGTCCGCAGGTTCCTGAGCTTCGTTTGCATGAAACCGTGGCCCTTCCCGGGGGTGAGATGCTTGACCGCGGTGACCCGGTAGAGGCTGCCTTCATGGATGATGATCATGCCGGTCCGAAGCTGTGTCGCGTTGATCATGTGCTCGCTTGTCCTTTCGTGAAAACCACCGGCCCTGCGCCGGCTCGAGTGTGCTGTCCTGACCCGGCATGGCCGGAACCAAAGCGGCGGGTGCAGGCGACCGCAGGGCCATGTTCCGGTTGCACACCCCGGTCACGCTGGAACCCCGCTGCCGCGGCGTCGCCCGTCACCCCGGAGGCCAGCCCAGCGCCCTGCCGCCCAGGAGATGCAGATGGACGTGGTGGACGCTCTGACCCGCATCCGGCCCGGTGTTCACGATGATGCGAAACCCGCTCTCGGAAACGCCGTTGTCCGCCGCAAGTTGCCGGGCCACCTCCATGGCGTGTCCCAGGGTCGCCCCGTCCCCGGTCTCGATCTCCATCACGCCGGCGATGTGCTTGCGGGGGATGATCAGGAGATGCACCGGCGCCTTGGGATCGATGTCCCTGAAAGCGAGCACCGATTCGTCCCGGTAGACGACATCCCCGGGAATCGCTCCGCTCGCGATGCCGCAAAACAGACATTCAGCCATTTTCCGGCTACCTCCCGTCAGCCGTCATCCGGACAGAAAGCCCTTATCGTACCCCCGTCCACCTTCAACGGGACCTTCTGAAGCCATGCCCCGAAGCAGGGACCCCATAGACATTCACCCGTGGCCGGTTCGTAGAGTGCGCCATGGTTGGCGCACAACAGGTAACGTTCGTCTTCCGTAAAGAACTGGTTGTCCACCCAATCCAATGGCAGCGGGACGTGACGGCAACGGTTCACGTAGGCGAACAGCTCTCCCTTGAACCCGATGATGAAACCTTCGAGGCTCTCGCCGCGGCAACGGAGAGTGAATTTCCGACTCGCGCCATCGGGAAAATCCTCCCTGCGGCCGATCCGCTTGCCTACCGGACGCCGTGCCATGGAATTCAGTCCGCCATCTCCCGCAGGAAGGACGGATCTCCCTCCGGACAACGTACAACGATCTCACCGTGGTCCACAACCACGGGGAGGGCGTGGAGCGCGAGCCCCTTGCATGGACCCTCGACGCACAGGCCGGTGTCGGGCTCGTAGACGGCGCCGTGGGTTGCACACATCAGGTGGCTGCCATCCTCGGTAAAGAACTGGTAGCGGACGAAATCCAGCGGCGTGACCATATGGCGGCAACTGTTGATGTAGGCACGGAACTGTCCCCGATGGTTGACCACGAAACAGTCGATCCGGTATTTTCCGCAGATCAGCCAGAACTTCCTGACCGTCCCGGCAGGCACCTGATCGATCCCCGCCACTACCTTGCCGCCGGAACGCGCCTCGTGCATCATGCGCGCTCGGTCGCGCCTGAAGCGGAGCCGGCGCACGGTCAGCGCCACGAGATAAACGCAGCAGAACACCGCCGATGCGTAAAGGGTCAGTTCCATGACGTGGCGTGCGCCCTCGGGAGTGCCGCCTCGCGGGGCGGTTGCCGGCTCCTGCCGCCTTGCGACCGGACGTCAGCTCGATTCGGAGGTCTTCTCGCCGCTCTTCCGGATGCGTTCCACGTCGTCCGGCGTCTGCCGCTCGTTGATTCCCATGACCTTCAGCAGCTCGTTGGTCATTTCCGCGGTCATGCGGTCCTGCACGCTGCCGCGGCCGTCCGGGTTGGCCTTGAGGAACCGCATGATCTTCTCCGGCCGCACCCCGGTTTCTTCCATGCGGTCCAGCATCTCGCTGAACCCTACCTGCCCGCCGCAGGTCCGGGCCGTCTCCTCCAGTTTCCGACAGTCCTTGCAGCTCCGGGCCCAGATGCCCGCGCGCTCGCCACAGTAGATGCAGTTTGCCATGACGCCCCTTGCCCGCGACGCTACGAGTCCGGCAACCGGGCCGGCAGCGTCCGGTTCCTGGCGGGGTGTCCCGTGCGAACCGTGGACGAGATGCGCAGGACCGTCGTCGCCGGCAAGGCGCGAGGACTTGCAGGGCCGGGTTTCAAACCCGCCCGTGCCACGCGCGGCGGAGCAACGCAGCCGACGGCGAAAGGACCAGTAGATTTATTCACGGTTCATACAGGACGCCACACTCGCGTTGGAGGTCTCGCTTCCGGCCACGAGTTGTTGAAACACCGGCTCCCGCCGGTTGAAGACCGGCCGCTCTCCGTTACCCGTCATGGTGCAGCCGCCGGCCTCCTCGACGATGACGATGCCGGCGCACACGTCCCATTCCCTGACCCGGCGGAAAGTGATGGTGGCGTCCGCATATCCACGGGCCACCGAGGCCAGGCGGTAGGCGATGCTGCCCATGGGCTCGAGCTCGAACTCCCGGGCCAGCCCCTCCAGGCGCCGGCGCGGTTCGGCCCGGCTGATGAGCAGGCGGGAACGCCCGCCGTTCTCCGGACCCCTTACCTGCACCGGCTCGCCGTTCAGCCGGGCGCCGCCTCCCCTCACCGCGTCGAACAGCTCCCTTCGAAGCGGGTGATAGATCACCCCCAGCACCGGAGACCCGTTCACCGCGAGCCCGATGGAGACGCAGAACTCCGGTACCCCCCGAATGAACTCCCGGGTGCCGTCCAGCGGATCCACGATCCACACCCGGCTCCGGTCCAGTCTCCCGGCGTCGTCGGCGTCTTCCTCCGAAAGCCATGCGTCGTCCGGAAATCGCCCGGCGAGAATCTCGCGTATGGCCCGGTTGGCCATGAGATCGGCGGTGGTCACCGGATTGCCCCGGGACTTCTCCTCGACCCGGTAGTCGCCCCGGTAGAGCTCCGCGATGACGGCGCCCGCCTCCCTGGCGGCCCGCTCCGCCGCCTGCAGTTCCACCGCGAACGGCTCCGGGACGCTCCCGCCCTTCCCCGGAGCCCCGCCCGATGCAACCGCCCGCGTTTCGGCGGGCAACGCCGGTCCGCTGGACAAAGGTTGCTCCATGGGTTCATAATGCCGTCGTGTCATCCCTTTACGTATAGCCGATACTCGGAAAATTCGCGAAAAGTGAACCCCCCCGGACCCGTCACAAGGCCCAAGGCCGTCTTCCTGGACGCTGCCGGAACCCTCTTCGACTCCACCCGACCGGTTGCGGTCACCTATGCGGAACTGGCGCAACGGTACGGCAAGAGCGTTTCCTCCGAACAGGTCTCGCTGCGTTTCCGCCACTGCTTCGCCACCGCGCCGCCGATGGCGTTCCCCGATTCGGACGGCCAGCGGCTGGAGGCGCTGGAACGGGCCTGGTGGCGCGACGTGGTGCGGCGCATCTTCGAGCCTGCCGGACCTTTCCTTCGTTTCGATGACTACTTCGACGAGCTCTTCTCCCACTTCGCCCGCACCGACTCGTGGGTGCTCTACGACGACGCGCGGGCGACCCTGGACACCCTGAAGAGACGCGGCCTGATCCTGGTCATGATCTCGAACTTCGACTCGCGGGTGCTGAAGATCATCCGCGGGCTGGGAATCGCGGACCACTTCGACTCGGTGTTCATCTCCAGCAGCGCCGGATTCGCCAAGCCCGAGGCCGGGATCTTCCACCTGGCGCTGGAACGCCACGACATCGCTCCGGACCAGGCCATACACGTGGGTGACAGCCCGGAAACCGACGTCGAGGGGGCGTTGCGCGCCGGCGTCCGGCCCGTGCTGCTGGACCGGCACGGCGACGCCGAGCACGACGGCGCCATCCGCATCGGCGGGCTCCACGAGTTGATGAGCCTGCTATAGTCGTCTAAATCATGTAGGGGCGGGTTTGAAACCCGCCCGTGTCCGGGGCCGCTGCCTCGCCCCGGGCCAAGCACACTGGAGGTCCTATCATGGCAGTCATCGATGCAGACGCGCATGTGCTGGAGACCAACCGGACCTGGGAGTACATGGAGGGGGCGGACAAGGCGCACCGCCCGCAGATCGTGACTGCCGCCAACGACGCCGGTGGCAGCGGGGAGTACTGGCTGGTGGACGGGCGGCTTCACGCGAAATCGGACAACGTCGGCCACGACACCCCGGCGGAATCCCGGGAGATGTCCGATATCGCAGCACGCCTGCGGCACATGGACGAGATGGACGTGTCCATGCAAGTGCTCTATCCCACCATCTTCCTGCGCCCGGTCACCGACAAGCCCGAAGTGGAGATGGCGCTCTTCAAGAGCTACAACCGCTGGCTGTGCGACATCTGGAAGGCAGGCCGAAACCGCCTGCGATGGGCCGCGGTCTTGCCGCTGCTGAGCATGGACGAGGCGCTGAAGGAGCTGGAAGAGGTGCTGCAATACGGTGCCTGCGGCGTGTTCGTCCCCGGTCTCATCGGCGACCGGCGTCTCAGCGACCCCTACTTCGCTCCGCTGTACGAAGCCTTGAGCGACGCCGACGTGCCCCTCTGCGTGCACTCGGCTACCGGCAGCTTCACCCAGCACGACCTGTTCTTCGACGAGCCCGGTTTCAACAAGTTCAAGCTCGCGGTGGTGGGCTCGTTCCACTCGGTGATCTGGGACCGTGTGCCGGAGCGGTTCCCGAGACTGCGGATCGGCTTCATCGAAGTCAGCGCGCAATGGGTCCCCTACGTGTTTCACGACCTCGCCAAGCGCTTCCGGCAGAAGCGCGGCATCGAGCTGTCCCGCAGCCTGCTCAAGGACAATCGCATCTTCGTCGCCTGTCAGACCGATGACGACCTCGACTACGTGCTCGATTACACCGGCGACGACACGATCATCATCGGCACGGACTACGGCCACAACGACACCTCCAGCGAGATCGCGGCCCTGCAGAAGCTCAAGGACGACGGCAAGGTCCGTCCCGCGTCGGTGGCCAAGATCCTGGACGACAATCCCCGGGCCTTGTACGGCTTCTAGGAGCCTGTCCGCGCAAGCGACCGGTATCGGGGCGGGTTTCAAACCCGCCCCGATACCGGTCGCGCCCGGCGGGCGACACCGCGCATCCCGCTACGGCACTTGCGGAGTACAGGCCGCCGAAACACCCACCGGGCGCCGGCCCCGGTCAAAGGCATCATCATGGCAGATCACGAGTTGAAATACGTCGGCAACAACACCCGCAGGGTCGATGGCGTCGACAAGGTCACGGGGCGGGCCAAGTACACCGGAGACCTGGAGATTCCCGGCATGCTGTACGGCCACGTCCTGCGCAGCCACCATCCCCACGCCCTCGTCGAGAGCATCGACACCGCCGCGGCCGAGAGCCTTCCGGGCGTGGCAGGGGTCCTCACCGGCCGCGATGTGGCGGACCTGGACCCGCACTACAGCGGCCGTCCGCTGATCGCGTTGGAACGGGTCCGTTACGCGGGCGAGCCGGTAGCGGTGGTGGCGGCCGAGGACCCCCTCGCCGCGGAGCAGGCCGCGGCCGCGGTTGACGTGCGCTACCGGGAGCTGCCGTCCGCGGTGGGGCTCGACGAGGCGCTGGCCCCGGAAGCGCCGCTGGTGCACGAGGACCGGAGCGGCAACATCTGCGGACACGAACAGGTGAGACGCGGGGATGCGGCGGAGGGCTTCGCCCGGTCCGACCGCATCTTCGAGCACCACTTCACCTTCCCGATGGTCTACCACTACACGATGGAGCCTCACGGCGTCATCGCCGACTACCGGGAGGACGGCATCACGCTGTGGTCGTCGGCGCAGCACCCGTTCCTGGTCCAGGCCGATCTGGCGCGCATCTTCGGGTTTCCCGCCAGCAAGGTGAGCCTCAAGGTTCCCTACCTGGGCGGCGGCTTCGGCGGCAAGTCCTACGCCAAGATCGAGCCGCTGGTGGTTGCGGCCTCGCGCAAGGTCGGGCGTCCGGTGCGGGTGTGCCTGTCGGTGCCGGAAGCCATGCTCACGGTGCGGCGGCACAGCGCCAGGATACGCCTGAAGACCGGCGTCAGGCAGGACGGCGCGATCATGGCGCGGGAGGCGGAGATCTACCTGGATACCGGCGCCTACATGGACAACGGCCCTCAGGTGGCGGGCCGGGCCGCCACCCGGATACTCGGGCCGTACAACATCCCCCACATCCACACCGACGCCTATGCAGTCTACACCCACGCCGGCGGCGCCGGTTCCTTTCGCTCCATCGGCGGACCCCAGTCCATCTTCGCCGGCGAGAGCCAGATGAACATGATCGCCGCGGCCCTGGACATGGACCCGGCGGAGCTCCGGCTCAAGAACCTGCTCAAGCGCGGCGAGGTGCTGCGGCCGGGACTGCGTCCGCTGGACGTGAACCTGGCGGGCACGCTCGAACGGCTGGTCGCGGCCAGCCGCTGGAAACAGCGCGCGGGCAAGGCCGGCGCGCCGGTGGGACTGGCCTGCGGCATGACCAACGCCGGCGGCCAGCCCATCACCGTGGCCATGGTGCGGCTCCAGGCGGACGGCGCCGCCACCATCATGGCCGGCAGCACCGAGATGGGTCAGGGGGTCCGGACCGTGCTGTCGCAGTTCGTCGGCGAGGAGCTGCAACTGCCGCTGGAGCGGATTCGCATGTCCGGGGCCGACACCGCGGTCACGCCCTACGACCGCTCCACCGGCTCCAGCCGTTCCACCACCCTCGTGGGTCGGGCGGTGCAGGCCGCGGCCCGGGACGTCAAGCGCCAGCTGCTGAAGATCGGCGCCGGGGTGTACGGTGTGCAGCCGAACCGGGTCCGGCTGATGGACGGCGCGCTGGTGTGCGGCGAGGCCCGGCTGTCCTTTGCGGAGGCGATGGAGAAGCGCTTCGGCGCCGCGGCCGGCGAGCTCATCGGCACCGGCACGGTGGGACCCGAGATCATCAAGGATGTCCTGCCGGTGGTTTGGGAGGTGGGCATGGGTGCGGTGGAGCTGGATCTGGACCGGGAAACCGGCGCCATCTCGGTGGCCGACTACCTGTCCGTGGCCGACGTCGGCAAGGCCATCAATCCCGTCCAGTGCGAGGGCCAGGAAGAAGGCGCGGCCATGATGGGGATAGGCCACGCCCTGTTCGAGCAGATGGTCTACGAAGGCGGCCAGCTCATCAACTCCACGCTGGTGGACTACCGGATCCCCTCCTTCTCGGACATGCCCCGGGGGTTCCACACGGTGCTGGTGGAGAACGGTGACGGACTCGGCCCCTACGGCAGCCGCGGCATGGGAGAAGGCGGCATCTTCTCGGTGGCGCCGGCCATCACCGGCGCCCTGGCCCACGCCACCGGGGCGCAGATCTGCGACCTGCCGTTGACCCCGGAACGGGTCTGGCGCTCGCTGCGGGACGCCGACGGAGAGCACGGCGCATGAAGATCCGGGAACGTTTCGACCGGGAACGTCCGCTCTTCTCCTTCGAGTTCTTCCCGCCCAGGGATGACCGCGGCGTCGACGCGCTGTTCGAGACCGTCGCCAACCTCAAGCCGCTGGGGCCGGCGTTCGTCTCGGTTACCTATGGAGCCGGCGGCGGCACCCGCGAAAAGACGGTCGCCATCACCCGAAGGATCAAGCGCGAAGCCGGCATCGAGGCCATGGCCCATCTCACCTGCGTCGGTCACGGCCGGGACGAGATCGGCCGGCTTCTGGACGAATACGAGGACGCCGACATCGAGAACATCATGGCGCTGCGCGGCGATCCGCCCCGGGGGGACAGCGGGTTCCTCCCGCATCCGCAGGGGTTCGCGCATGCCGATCAACTGATCGGGTATATCCGGCAACGGAAAGACTTCTGCATCGGCGGCGCCGGTTATCCCGAGGTGCATCCCGAGGCGCCGAGTCCCGAGGAGGACCTGCGGAATCTCAAGCGGAAGGTCGACGCGGGCTGCGATTTCGTCGTAACCCAGCTCTTCTTCGACGAGCGCGACTACTTCGACTTCGTGTCGCGCGCGCGATCGGAGCACATCGAGACGCCCATCATCCCCGGCGTGATGCCCATCACCAACACCGCCCAGATCAAGCGCTTCACCAAGATGTGCGGAGCCCGGCTCCCGGACGCGCTGCTGTCCAGGCTGGACGCCGTGGCCGGCGACCCGGAGGCGGTCATCGAGATCGGCATCGAGCACGCCACGCGACAGTGCCGCGCCCTGCTCCGGGGCGGGGCGCCGGGGGTCCACTTCTATACCCTCAACCGCTCCCTGTCCACCCGGAAGATCGTCGCCAACCTGCAAGACGGCTGAACGGGAGAGGGCCGGGAGCTGACGCCCCCGGCCCTCTTTTCCAAAATCGGAACGAAGCTCAGCCTTCGATCACGTGGCGCCACTTGTCGAACACCTTCTGCTTCAGCTCGGGCGTCGACTCGGCCACCGGCGGAAAGTCCTTCATCCATTCGAAGGGACGGGTGGCGTCGATGATGGCGCGGGAGTTGAAGCCCTTCTTGCCCGGCTGGATGCGCGGATCCAGCGGCCCGCTCCAGCAACGCCGCAGGATGTCGATGGAGTCCACGGGATCGGAACGCGTGGCCAGGGCCCAGAGCACGTCGAAGGTCTTGGTGGGGTCGATATCGTCGTCCACCACGATGACGTAACGTCCGAGGTAGGCGCCGGCGTGCACCTGTGAGGCCACCATGCCGGCCTGACGCGCGTGACCCGGATAGCGCTGCTTGATGGAGATGATGTTCAGCAGACGGCCGCCGCCCGCCTCGTGGCACCACACGCCCTTGACGTCGGGCACGCCGGCCTTCTCCACCTGATCCCAGATGAGAGCGGCCTTCACCATGCACTTGGCGATGGAGTAGTCCGAAGGCGGACGCCCGGGCCGTGCCGCGGTGAGGATCGGATCGTTGCGATGGTAGATGCGCTGGACCCGGATCAACGGCTCCGGCCGGCTGTTGCTGGCGTAGTAGCCGGTCCACTCGCCGAACGGCCCTTCCGTCTTCCGTTCGTCGGGGTCCATGTAGCCCTCGATGACGATCTCGGCGTGGGCCGGAAACGGCAGCCCGGTCACCTGTCCCTGGATGACGTCGATGGGCGCCCCCTTGAGCCCGCCGGCGTAGTCGTACTCGGATACGCCGTAGTCCACCTCGTTGCCGGACACCATGAACAGGACCGGGTCCTGGCCGACGCAGACGATGACCGGACACTTCTCACCGCGGTCGAACCACTTGTCGCGCTGGATGCGGCCGTGCTTGCCGGGCGAGATGTACACGTTCATGCTCTGCTCGTCCTGGACCATGCCGCGGTAGGTGCCGAAATTGACCCAACCTTCGTCCGGGTCCCTGGTCACCACCAGGCAGCCGGTGCCGATATAGCGCCCGCCGTCGAGCTCGTGGACGAACGGCACCGGGAACTTGAGCAGGTTGATGTCGTCGCTGGTGAGCACGTTCTCCATCACCGGGCCGGTCTCCACCACCCGGTGCGGGATCGGGTTGTGCCGGGAGATCTTCTCGCGGGTGGCCCGCACCAGATCCAGGTCGGTGAAGTCGAGGGGCAGGCCCAGCGCCAGCGCCATGCGCTTGAACGAGGCGTTCTGGGCGAACAGCACCCGGTATCCCTCGGGATAGTCCTTGATGTTGTCGTAAAGCACCGCGGGCACCGGACCCTTGCTCCCCTGGGCGATGAGCTCCGAGAGGGTTCCCATCTCCAGGTTCCAGTCCACCCCGTCGACCTTCTTCAGTTGCCCGAAGCTCTCGACGATTTCCAGCCACTCCCGCAAATCGGTGTAGCTCGGTGTTCCCTCGGCCCTGAACTCTTTCTCGGCGATTCTGGTTGCCTCTACTGCGGCCATGGAATAGTGGCTCCTTCCTTCGAGTTTCTGTCGTCATTCCAACGCGATATCTCGATGTTTATAACGGCCCGCGTCGATTATTGCGAGCCCATCTCCCGACCCTGCATGGCCGGAAGCGAACTTTCCGGATTCCCGCTTCCGCGGGAATCCGGAAAGTCACGAACAATCTTGCACAAGATTTCACCGATAAGGCCCTAATCCCCCATCATGGTGTCGTCCATGCCCTCCGTGTCGTCGGCGGGCAGGCCGTTGCAGCATTCCGGGTCCAGCGTCAGATAGACGTTGGCGCCCACCGGCACGGCATCGGACGGGTGCGTGTGTACGCGGATCAGGCGCTCCCCCACGTTGACCTGGCAGTGGTAGGCGTCGCCCATGAAAACGGCGTCGTGCAGCGTCCCTTGCAGCACGTTATCGGCGTCAGCCGGCGCCTCCGACGTGACCGTGATGTTCTCGGGCCGGATCGAGAGCACACAGGCGGCGCCCTTGTCCATGGGCACCGCCGGGACGAACGAAAGCATGCCGAATTCGGTCTCCAACCGGCTGGGGTGGGAGTTGGCGCCCGCCTCCGCAACCTTGCCGTTGATGAGGTTGGTCAGACCCAGGAACGTGGCGGTGAACTTGCGCTTGGGCCTGGCATAGAGCTGGTGGGGTTCCCCCACCTCGATCAGCTTGCCACCGTGCATGACCGCGATCTGATCCGAGATGGCCAGGGCTTCGGCCTGATCGTGGGTGACGTAGATGGTGGTGATGTTGACCCGCCGCTGGAGCGCCTTGATCTCGAAGCGCATCTGCTCCCGCAGCTTGGCGTCGAGGTTACTGAGGGGTTCATCCAGCAGCATCACCTTGGGCTCGTTGATCAGCGCCCGGGCGAAGGCCACCCGCTGTTGCTGTCCGCCGGACAGCTTGGGGGCCGGCCGCTCCTCGAGCCCGGCCAGGCCCACGATCTTGAGCACATCTTCCACCCGGCTGCGGATCTCCGCCCGGGGACGGCGTTGAATGGTCAGCGGATAGCCCACGTTCTCGGCAACGGTCATGTGCGGCCAGATGGCGTAGGACTGGAACACCATGCCGATGGGCCGGTGGTTGGGCGGTACGTAGGCGCCGCCGGCGGAATTGAACACCGACTTCTCGTCGATGTCGATGACCCCGCTCTCCGGCCGCTCCAGCCCGGCGACGCAGCGCAGCGTGGTCGTCTTGCCGCAGCCGCTGGGACCCAGGAAGGTGTAGAGCGAGCCCTCGGGGATGCTGAGCGAAACCCCCTTGAGTACGTGGACCCTCTCGGGGCCCTCCCCGAAGTACTTCTCGAGGCTGTTGATCTCGACCATGACTCTACCGTCGCTCACCGATCACCTCCGTCGCGGACCGTGCTGCCGCGGCCGACAAGAGTGGTGCGCCCGCGCCAGCCCGGCACTGGAATGAGCCACCTATTGCACACCAGCCGCCGGATTTCAACTTTGTCTATCTCCACTGTGGGGCATCGCGATCGATTCCGTCCGTGCGCCGCAGCCACCAGGGCCCGCCGCGAGGGCGATGGCCATCAGCCCATGATTCCTTCCGGTCACCACTCGATCCCGTAGGCCGCACCGACCGCCGTGTGTTCCGCGCCCCGGGTATGTCCGGCGTTGAACGTGTGAGCGAGTTCGAGCGCAACTTTCCCGGCGGGCGTCTCCCGGTCGTGCCGGAGACTCACCCGCACGGCCCGTGTCTCGGGAACGAGAGGAAACGATATCCGGGTATAGCGGCGGGTGCCATCGGTCGCGCGTCCGGTGGAGTAGGTCAGGGTTCCCTTGCCCGACTCGGCCCGCAGGGGCTGTGCCACGCCCAAGCGCGTGCCGGTCGCGTCGTCGCGATGCCCCAGCGACAGCGCCGCCGCCGAATAAACTCCGTGGGTTGCCTGGAACATCGCGCCCGCTTCATATTCCGGGCGCCCCAGCGCAAGCAGTCCCTCGGCTTGCAGACTCCAGCGTCCACCGTCGCCGTCAAGCGCCCACTGGCGCCGTGCTTCGACCCAGGCCATGTTCGCGTTTGCCTTGGTCCCGAACGCGCCCGAGGGCCTGGTGCCCTGATGACTCCCACGTTCGACGATGAAGCCCGTTCGCCACCTCTCTCCGAAGGGCCGCAGGGAAAGTCCGAATGTCTCCCCCGCCACCGGCTCACCGCGCAACCCCGTCGGGCCGGGGTAGGCGGCGATTTGCAACTGGTGTTTCCGGGTCCGGTCGCTGGTGGACATGTCGGTCCACTCGAGATGGGCGAACGGCCCGGCATTCCGCGCGCCGCCCGGCCTTTCCGGAGCGGGAATCACCGGGTAGGCCGCCGAAGCGCCGGAGCTTTCGAAGAACGCCGCCGGGTCGTGCCAGAACGGCGCGTTGTCGCTGTCATAGGCCGCCGCCTCCGCCCCTTCGACCCGGGCGGCGACGTTGCCCCAGGCGGCGGGGGTGCGCAACCGGGTGCTGGCGAGTGGGGCGCTGACCGCGGAGGTTCCCGTCGACAGCGGCCCGATGGGCCGCGTGGCCGCTTCGAGGTCCATCAAACCGGCGCCGTAGATCGAGTCTTCGGCGTAGATACCGCGGTTGTCCGCGGTATTGACCAGTCGCAATCCGACTTCGCGCACGGTGAGTTGTCCCCGGAATGCTTCCATCACCAGCGCCGCGCCGCCGGCGACCATGGGGGCCGCGTACGACGTGCCGCCGCCGCTTCCCTTGCGCTCCGTCCCGGCCACTGCGAAGTTGACATTCCCCGGCGCCGAGAGGCAGTAATGCCGTCCGTCTCGGGCAGGGTTCCAATCCGAGGACAGCGGCCCGCAGCGGTTGGAATACGATGCCAGGGCGCCCTGTGCGTCGAGCGCGACGGCGGCGAGATGGAGTCCTCTCAACTCGGGGACGTGCAGAGGTAGTCCCGCCGAGGAGCTCGGCGCGAACAAGCCGTCATTGCCCGCCGCATGGACGATGAGGGTCCGGTGCGGCTCCGGGACATCTTCTTGCGTCAGCATCCCGTAGGATCGCGGCAGATGTCGTCGCAACCAGGATATGGCTGCGGCGGTCCCTAGCAGGTGCTGCTGATAGAGAGCCCAATCCCCACTGCTGCTGACGCCGTACGACCGGTTGATAACCTCCACGCTCTTGTGCATGTCCAGCAGTGACTCGGCGAGATCTTCGTCGAGTGCGCGCACCTCCGGGTGGTCGGGTCCCCACCCGCCGATCTGGTCGATCAGGATCGTCTCGATGTCGCTGACGGCCTGCTGGTTCTCCGAATCGGCGTCCAGCGGTGTCGCCATCGGGACGATGGTCGCGCCCGGCGCGATTCCGAGGGTCCGTCCGGCCGCGATGGAGGCGACGGCGGTGCCATGCGTCCGTGTCGATTCACCGACTGCAGGGATCTCATGATACTCTGCGATATCATCCTCTCCGCTGATTCGCACGTACCATGTGTTGTCGTATCGCGGATAGCCGTCCCGCTCGATGATTCGCCGAGCCTGGTCCGAGACCTCGTCGAACGAGTCGACATCGAATACGCGGCAGCCGCTTCCTGCCCGCCGGCAGTGTGAGGCTCCTTCAGGATCCCAATAGGTCAGTTCGGCGCCCTCGAAGCCGATTCGTCCAGCGAACTCGTCATGCTGGAACTCGACGGAGTCATCGTTGATTCCGATGCGTACCCCCGCCCCGCTGTGACCTCGCGCGTAAGCGTGGTTTGCGTTGACCATCGCGAGGGTCGGCTGGTTGTTCAGCCGCTCACCGTGGGTAGCGGTGGGTGGAACTTCCGATGTCGTCAATCCGACATGACCGCCACCGCCGCCGCATGCGCCGAGCAGCAGGAGGCAACCGGCGACTGCGAAATGTCGGTCGATGCGTAGCATGAACCCCTCCTTTCGTGGCTGCATGGAACGCCGCAGCCGGTGCAATCGCCGCACGAGGCTATCGTGTGTGATCCCGCCGATTCGCGAGCGCGGGGAGCTATCCGAGCCGGGTCGGGCGGTCCTGTTCGGCGGGCGACCGGACTCGGCGGGAGGCCTTGGCAGTGATCGAGAGAGACTTTCATGGCGCAACGGGATTGTCGGGCCATTGGACGCATCACAGCAGAGGCGGATGATGTTTCCGCGTATTTACCCCAAGCTCGGGAAGTTGGAATGAATCGCCCTGTTTGTCAAGGATTGTCAAAGGATCGGATCAGAGACCGGTTGTCGCAACCGGGCCAGGCAACGCGGTTTGGCCGGCCGTCGCGGTGCTGCCCTTCAACGTGAACTCGGCCATGCAGCGGCTGACAGGGGATGCGGAATCAGCGGCCGCAGGGTTGATTTCGAGCCTGTTTTTTCCTAACAACAGTTTGTCGCACGAGCACGGCCGGCACACCGGTCGGGCGACGAGTCCTATCCGGCGGCCGCCGCGGGACACCCGCTCATCCGATGCG
Organism: uncultured Binatia bacterium (SeqCode); assembly: GCA_965214905.1. Lineage (GTDB taxonomy): Bacteria > Desulfobacterota > Binatia > UBA9968 > JAJDTQ01 > JAJDTQ01. The sequence continues at coordinate 4,277,878 of OZ243984.1, read as the reverse complement.
AAGGGAGCACCCATGAAAGCAGATCTGGTGATCAGGAACGGCACCGTGGTGACGCCCGAGAACACGTTCGACGGCGGGGTGGCGATTCACGAGGAGAAATTCGTGGCCATCGGCACCAACGACTCGCTGCCGGAGGGCGTCCGGGAGATCGACGCCGGGGGCAAGCACATCCTGCCCGGACTGATCGACGGCCATGTCCACTTCCGCGAGCCGGGCATGACCCACAAGGAAGACTTCGGCACCGGGTCCCGCGCGGCCATCGCCGGCGGCATCACCTTCGTGGTGGACATGCCCAACACGATCCCGCCGGTGACCGATCCGGAACAGGTGGAGGAGAAAAAGCGGCTGGCCGAGGAGAAGTCGCTGGTGGACTTCGCGCTCCTCGGCGTGGTGGTGCAGACCAACGCGGACCAGATCCTGCCCATGGCCCGGGTCGGCGCGGTAGGTTACAAGATCTTCTTCGGCGAGACCATCGGCAACCTACCCTTCCCGGACGACGGCGTGTGCCAGGACGTGTTCCGGAACATCACCGAATCCCGGCTGCCGCTGTGCATCCACGCCGAGAACCGCCAGATCATGTACCACCACCTGAACCGCGTCAAGGAGGAAGGCAAGACCGACCCGGTCAACTGGGAGTCCACCCGCCCGTATCTGTGCGAGGCGGAATCGGTGCACCACGCCATCTTCTTTGCCGAGACCTTCGGCACCAAACTTCATGTCCTGCACATGAGCTCCAAGCAGGCCGCCGGTCTGGTCCGGGACGCCAAGGCCCGGGGGCTGAGGGTCACCGCCGAGACCGGACCTCACTACCTGCTGCGGCAGCCCAGCGACATGGAGAAGGTGGGCCCGTTGCTCAAGATGAACCCGCCGGTGCGGACCCGGGACCACGGCGAGGCGCTGTGGGACGGCCTGCTCAACGGGTATGTGGACATGATCGCCACCGACCACTCGCCCCACACCCTGGAGGAGAAGGGCGCCGACATCCACGGCAACATGCTGAAACCCGCCATCTGGGACTGCATCTCCGGGTTCTGCGGCGTGGAGACCGGGGTTCCCTTGATGCTCACGGAGGTCAACAAGGGCCGCATGAGCCTCAACCATTACGTGAAGCTGGCTTCGGAAAACCCGGCAAAAGTCTGGCAACTCTATCCCCGGAAGGGCGCCCTCCGGGTGGGCGCCGACGGCGACGTGACCATCGTGGACATGGACAAGGAAGGCGCCATCGACATCACCCGGCTGCACAGCAAGAACAACCCCTCGCCGTGGCACGGCTGGAAGATCAAGGGAATGCCGGTGACGGCCATCGTGCGGGGCCACGTACAGATGCAGGACGGCGAGCCCGTGGGCCAGCCCATCGGCCGCATGCTGGTGCCGACACCGGACTGAAGCGGAAATGGCGGGATGCCACGGCCGGTGATCCCGCGCGACAACGGGCGCGGGCGGGTTTGAAACCCGCCCTGCGACAGCCGCCCACCCAATACCGGCAAGGAGAAGAATGAAACGCACCGAGCCGCTGGATTTCCATCAACCCACAAGCCTTGCGGAGGCCACCCGGATCATGCTGGACGGCGGGCCCGGAGGCCACTTTCTGGCGGGGGGCACCGACCTCGTCATCGCCATGAAGGAAAAGGGGCTGGTACCCCGATACGTGGTGGACCTCAAGAGGATACCGTCCCTGTCGGGGATTCGCGAAGAGGCCGGTGGAGGCATTGCCATCGGCGCCCTGACCACGCTGCGGGAGGTGGAGACCTCGCCTCTGATCGTCGGACGTTACCCGTTCCTGGCCCAGAGCGCCGCGGAGGTGGGCTCCATCCAGATCCGCAACCGCGCCACCATCGGCGGCAACATGGCCAACGCCACGCCGTCGGCGGACGTGGCTCCGGCGCTGCTGGCGCTGGACGCCAGGGCCAGGCTGGAGGGCGCGGGCGGCGAACGGGTCATGGAGCTCAAGGATTTTTTCCGCGGGCCGGGGCAGACCGTGGCCGAGACTGGCGAGATCCTCACGGAGCTCTCCATCCCGCCCCAGGACTCCCGGCTTACCGGCGAGTACATCAAGTTCTCGCCGCGGGACATGATGGATCTGGCGTACATCGGCGTGGCCGTGACCCTGACTCTGGCCGGGGCCGACCGGCGCTGCGAATCCGTGGCCATCGCCCTCGGCGCGGTCTCCCCCACGCCCATGCGGGCGCCCGAGGCCGAAGCCTTGCTCCGGGGCCGGGTATTGACCGAGGATCTGGCGGAAGCAGCCGGCTGGAAGGCATCCGAGGAGTGCAGCCCCATCAGCGACGTGCGCTCCTCCGCCGAGTACCGCAGAGCCATGGTGCGAGTGAACACCAAGCGGGCGCTGCTGAACGCCGCTGCGGGCGGCGGCCCGGTACCCTGGACCCGCCGGCGGGACCGGCGCTATGCCTAGGGTTCCGTCCGGTTCATTCACACCCTTGGAAGGAGCTTCGGAATCCATGAGCCAACCCATTGAATTTACGTTGAACGGCAAGCCCACGTCGGTGGAGGCGCCGGCGCACCGCCTGCTCCTGGACCTGCTCCGGGACGAGATCGGTCTGACCGGCACCAAGGAGGGTTGCGGCACCGGCGACTGCGGCGCCTGCACGGTCTACCTCGACGGCCGACCGGTCAACTCCTGCCTGGTGCTGTCCGGCGAGCTCGACCAAGCCGATATCGTGACCATCGAAGGGCTCAAGGACGGCGACGCCTACCACCCGATTCAGGCCGCGTTCATCGCCGACGGCGGCGCCCAGTGCGGCTACTGCACTCCCGGCATGCTGATGATGGCCAAGTCGTTCCTCGACGAAAACCCCGATCCCACCGACGACGAGATCCGCTTCGCCCTATCGGGCAACCTGTGCCGCTGCACCGGATACGTGAAGATCGTGGCAGCGGTCCAGGACGCCGCGGCCGAGCTCCGGCGGCGCGCCGGCAAAGGACGGGACCATGAGTGAGCTCAAGGTAGTCGGCCATCCGGTCACCCGCGTCGACGTGGACGACAAGATCACCGGCGCGGCCACCTACGGATACGATCTGGTGCTGCCGGACATGCTCCACGGCAAGGTCCTGTTCAGCTCCCGGCCCCACGCGCGCATCGTCGGCATCGACCTGGAGAAGGCGCGGCGACATCCGGGAGTCGTTTGCGCCATTTCCGGCGCCGACGCGCCCTGGACCCACGGCGAGTCCATCAAGGACAAGCCCTTCCTGGCCCAGGGCAAGGTGCGCTACATCGGCGAGCCGGTGGCGGCGGTGGCGGCGGTGGACGAGGACACGGCCCAGGCGGCGCTGAAGCTCATCGAGGTGGAGTACGAGGATCTGCCCGCGTACTTCACACCCGAGCAAGCATGCCAACCCGGCGCCGTGGCCATTCACGAGGAGTTCGAGAGCTATCGCAAGGCCCCTTTCATCGTCGGCGCGCCCATGCCCAACGTGTGCGAGCACTTCAAGCTGCGCACCGGGGATACCGATGAAGGGTTCCGGCAGTCGGACCTGGTGCTGGAGGAAAGCTACTACGTGCCGGTGATCCAGCACGCCGCCATGGAGCCCCATTCGGCCCATGCCCAGGTGGACCCCGAGACCGGACGGGTCACGGTCTGGGTGGCCAACGACGCGCCCTTCCGGGCGCTGACCGAGGTGGCCGAGGCCCTGGGCCTGCCCCAGGAACGGATCCGCCTCATCAACCCGCTTCAGGGCGGCGGCTTCGGCTCCAAGGGCGGCCTCAAGCTGGAGCCCATCGCCATGGGGCTGGCGTTTCACACGGGCGGGCGGCCGGTGCGGGTGAAGTTCAACCGCGAGGAGACCTTCATCTCGACGCTGGTGCGGCACGAGGCCACGGTGCGCATCAAGAGCGGCGTCAAGAACGATGGCACCCTGATGGCCCGGCACATGACCCTGTACTGGGGCGGCGGCGCCTACGCCGAAAAGAGCCCCACGGTGTGCATCCGCGGCAGCCTCCCCGCTCCCGGCCCCTACCGCATTCCCCACGTTCATGTGGACGGTTACGCCGTGTACACCAACAAGCCCGTGGCCGGAGCCTTCCGCGGCTACGGCATCCCGCAGGGCGCCTGGGCCACCGAGCAGCACATGGACGAACTGGCCCGCCGGCTGGCCATGGACCCGCTGGAGTTCCGGCTGAAGAACGTCTTCGTGGACGGCGACACGGCCTACTGGGGCGAGCAGCTTCACAGCGTGGGCGTGACCGAGACCCTGACCAGGGCGGCCGCGGCCATCGACTGGGACAAGCCGCGCCCCGCAGGGGTCGGACGCGGGTTGGCGTGCATCTCCAAGCCCACCCGGTCGCCCACCACCTCCAAGGCCGGCGTGTTGGTGGATACCGACGGCCGGGTCACGGTGCTGGCCGGAACCGTGGAGATCGGCCAGGGATCCAGCACCATCCTGTCGCAGGTGGCGGCGGAAGAGCTGCGGGTGCCCATCGAACAGGTCCGGGTGGCGCCGCTGGACACCGACGTGATCCCCTTCGACGCTTCCACCACGTCCAGCCGCAGCACCTACCACATGGGCAACGCCGTGCGCGGCGCCACCATCCACGCCCGCGAGCAGCTCCTGGAGATGGCCGCTCCGATGCTCGAAGGGAAGCAGGACGAGTTGGTGCTGTCCGACGGCAAGGTGCACCTCAAGGACCATGACGAGATCGCCCTGACCTTCGGGGAGATGATCCGGCGCAAGCGGGGGGCCGACTCCGTGCTGCGGGGAGACGCCTCCTACACCTACGAGATCGGCAAGGACCTGGACCTGGAAACGGGACACAGCGACCACGCATCGGCGTTCTACATGTACGCCACCCAGGCCGCGGAGGCTTCGGTGGACGAGGAGACCGGACGGGTCCGGCTGCACCGGTTGTCCGCCGCCCACGACGTGGGCAAGGCCATCAACCCGCTCAACTGCGCGGCGCAGATCGAAGGCGGCGTGGCCATGGGCATCGGCGCGGCGCTGCACGAGAACCTGGTCATCGACGAGAACGGCAAGGTGCGGAACCCCTCGTTCCTGGACTACCACCTGGTGACGTCGCTGGACGTGCCCGAGATCATTCCCATCATCGTCGAGTGCGCCGAGCCCGAGGGACCCTACGGCGCCAAGGGGCTGGGCGAGCCGGGCCTCGCGCCTACTCCCGCGGCCATCGGCAACGCGGTGGCGGACGCCATCAAGTCCCGTATCCGGGAGCTTCCCTTGACCCCGGAGCGGGTGTTCCGGGCCCTGGAGGAGCGCGACCGGAAGTAGGTCATGACCAGGATTCCCGTCGTCATCCTCACGGGCTTTCTCGGGGCGGGCAAGACCACCCTGCTGAACCGCATCCTCACCGCGCCTCACGGCCATCGCATCGCCGTGGTCATCAACGAGTTCGGGGAGGTGGGCATCGACCACCACCTCATCATCGCCTCGGAAGAGGAGATCTTCCAGATGAACAACGGCTGCATCTGCTGCACGGTCCAGGGCGACCTGCTGCGGGTGCTGCTGCAACTGCTGGAACGGCGCGACGCCTTCGACTACCTGGTGGTGGAGACCTCCGGCCTCGCCGACCCCACGGTCCTCGTTCAGACCCTGCTGCTGGACGAACGGGTTCGCCGGGATTTCGAGTTGCAGGCCGTGGTGACAGTGGCGGACGGCATGCACATCGAACAGCAGCTCGCCGCCCAACACGAAGCCCGGGAGCAGATCGCCTGCGCGGACGCCATCCTGCTGAACAAGACCGACCTCGTCACGCCGGAGGAAGCGGAGGCGCTGACCGAGCGGCTCGCCGATCTGAACCCCACGGCACGGGTCACCCCCACCCGGAACGCGGACGTAGACATCGGCGAGCTACTGGAGATGCGCGCCTTCGACCTGGAAGCCAAGCGCCGGGCGGCGGAGAACGGCCATCGCCACGAGCACCAACCCTCGGTCAGGACGGTCTCCTTCGTGCAGCCCGGGGACCTCGACAAGACCCGGCTGAGCCACTGGTTCCGCTCCGTGCTCGCGGAGAAAGGCCCCGATATCCTGCGCATGAAGGGCATCCTCAACATGCACGGCGACTCCCACCAGTTCGTGTTTCACGGAGTCCACAGCATGTTCGAAGGGCGTTTGGGACGTGAGTGGGAAGCAGATGAGGAACGGCTGAACCGGCTGGTGTTCATCGGCCGGGACCTCGACGGAGAAAATCTGCACGGCGGTCTCAAGACGTGCCTCCGATCCGGGGACGAGGCCGCCGACGCCGGCGGGCTCGACATCTACCGCGACGTCTCCTCCTTCACCCTCGACCAGATCCGCATCTGGGTCCGGCAGGCGCTGGAGTTCCCGTCCAGGACACCGATCACCATCAAGGAGGTTCCCTGCGTCAAGCCGGACTGCCCTCCCATCGAGACCGCCATCATGGTCTTCCTGGAAAACGAGCCCCCGCGCTTCTACAAGATCCAGAGGACCATCAACGAGGTCAACTTCGACAGCGTCTACAATCTGATCGAGAATCCGATGCCGTGCTGTTAGTGTAGTGTCCTGGCCGGCACTCAGGTCGCAGCGGATCCGCCGGTGCGCTCCCTCAAGGCGCCTACCGCCTCCCGCAGCATATTGACGTCGCGCCGCACCTCGCGTATGTCCTCGCGGGATTCGGTGAAACGCCGGTCCATGTCTTGACGCAACTGTCTGAACCCGGCCATGGTAAGAGCGCCGCCCGCCGCGCCGACCGTAATCACGGAAACGATGATACTGATGGTATCTGCGTTCATATAGTGACCCGCTCTTCCGACTGTCGCTACGAAACCTTCGTCACTTATCTCCGGTTTCAAGCTATCGGCCAAGTGACCACCAACTTTAACGAACTTTCAAGAAAAGGCAAGAAAAAGCCGAGCACCCGCATACGGCAGGCCGGCTACAACTCGCGCCGTCCGTCGAGGGCTTCGCCGAGAGTCCCGGCGTCGGTGTATTCGATCTCTCCGCCCATGGGCAGGCCGCGGGCGATGCGGGTGATGCGGATGTCGAGGGGCTTGACCATCTTGGCGAGGTAGAGAGCGGTTGCGTCCCCTGCCCTGGTGGCGTTGGTGGCGACGATGATTTCGTCCGGGGGATTGGCGCGGATCCGCGCCATGAGCTCCTTGATCTTCAGCGCGTCGGGTCCGACCCCGTTGAGCGGGAAGATGGCGCCGTGGAGCACGTGGTAGAGGCCCTTGTACTCCCCGGAACGCTCCACCGCCATGAGGTCCGAGGGCTCCTCCACCACACAGATGGTGTGGTGGTCACGGCCGGGGTCACGACACACCCTGCACGGTGCGACCTCATCCGTTCCCGCGGGTATTTCACTCAGGCCGAAGCATCGGGGACAAAGGCCCATCTCCCGTTTCAGCCGCTCCATGCTTCCGGCCAGCGCCAGCACCGACTCCTTCCCTTCCTTCAGCAGGTAAAAGGCCAAGCGGCCGGCGGTCTTTTCCCCGATGCCGGGAAGCCTGGAAAGCTGCTCGATGACCCGTGCCAGCGGCGCGGGATACTCGGTCATAGCGTCAGCCCGGGGATATTGAACCCTCCCGTATGCTTGTTCATCTCATCAAAAATCATTTTGCGAGCGCGCCAGAGCCCCTCGTTGACCGCGGCGCGCACCAGATCCTCCAGCATCTCCACTTCCTCCGGATCGATGACAGCGGGGTCCACCTTGATGGAAACAAGCGTGAACTCGCCGCTGACGGTGACCCGCACCATGCCGCCGCCCGAGGTGGCTTCCACCGTCTTCTTCGCCAGCGCCTTCTGTATCCTGGCAAACTTCGCCTGCATCTCCTGGGCCTGCTTCATGAGGCCGCCGATGCCGCCCAAACCCTCGCTCATAGCCTGCTCCCTTCAGCGGGTACGCTACTTCACCGTACCTCCGAAAATCCTTACCGCCTCGTCGATGATGTCCCCGGCGCTCTCCTGGTCCGAATCCGACCGGATTTCGGAGTCGCCCTCCCCTTCCGGCGCCGACACCACCGTCACGGTCATCTTCCGTCCGAAGAAACGCCCGAGAAGGCGTTCCAGGAGGATCCTGTTCTCCCGATCCTGCAGATAGCTCCGATACAGCCCTTCGAGGCCCAGCTCGAGACCGTCCCCGGAGATCTCCAGGAGCCTGCCCTGCAGCAGATACGAGGCCAGAACCCGTTGCTCGCCGGCGATGAAATCCAGGAACCGTTTCCATGCGGCGGGGCTTGGTTCCGGCGCCGCGGGTGCCGTTTCCGGCGGCGGAGCCGGAGGCGCCTGATCCGGAGCGGCATGGTCCGCGCGGTCCGGTGCGGGTTCCCGGAGCGGCTCCGCTTCCCGCGGCGATTCGGAGTCATGGAGCGGCCCGGTCTTCTCCAGGCTCTGTTCGAGCCGCCGCAGCTCTTCAATGGCATCGGTGACGTTCACGGTGCGGGGCAGGGTTGCCACCCGCACCAGCGATACCTCCAGATCGAACCTGGGATAAGGGGAACGGGCCACGATCTCATCGCCCTGGACCACGAATCGATAGTAACCGATAAGGGTCTCAAGGTCCACGGACGCCACCTGGTCGCGCAGCAGGGAGACTTCCTCGTCGGTCAGGTCCATCAGACGCCGGGACCCGCCCCCTTCTCCGGCATCCGGGACCGTGTCCGTCCCGCGGTTCATCAGGCGGACGACAAGGAGGTTACGGAAGTGCTCCACCAACTCCCGCGAGAGAGCGGCAAGGTCCACCCCGTGAGTGGCCACCTCGGCGACCAGCCGGAGACACGCCGCGGCATCCCCCGCGATCACCGCCGCCGAGATCTCGTAGAGCACCCGCCGCTCGGCCACGCCCAGAATGTCCCGCAGCAGCGGCTCGTCCACGCCCGCCGCCGCGGGTTCCACGAAAGAGAGCACCTGCTCCAGCAACGACTGCGCGTCGCGCATGCTGCCCTGCGCCGCGCGGCTGATCAACGTCAGCGCACCGTCGGTGATGTTCAGGCCCTCCGCGTCCGCGATCCGCCGCAACCGCACGTGGATGTCGTGGACCCCGATGCGGCGGAAATCGAACCGCTGGCAGCGTGACCGTATGGTTTCCGGGAGGCGGTGGACCTCGGTGGTGGCGAGGATGAACTTGGCAAACGGCGGCGGCTCCTCCAGGGTCTTGAGCAGCGCGTTGAAGGCGTCCTTCGTAACCTGGTGGACCTCATCGATGATGTACACCTTGAAACGCGCCGCGGCCGGTTGATAGCGCACGTTCTCGATGATCTGCCGCACCTCGTCGATGCCCCGGTTCGAGGCGCCGTCGATCTCGTACACGTCGAGGGACCGGACCTCGTTGATCTCCTTGCAACGAACGCACTCGTTGCAAGGCGCAGGCGTGGGTCCGTCGAGGCAATTCAGCGCCTTGGCCAGGATGCGCGCGGCGCTGGTCTTGCCCACGCCGCGGACGCCGGTGAACAGGTAGCAATGGGCGATGCGGCCGCTCCGGATGGCGTTGGTGAGCACGCGGGCGACGTGCTGCTGCCCCACCATGTCCGCGAAACCCTGCGGGCGCCACTTACGGGCCAGAACGAGATAAGACATGGACGCCAAGGGCCGCTCCGAGTGTCTTCCGCGGACCCTCGAGCCGCCGTCAGGAAGTGGTTTTTTTCCACCGCGACGCCGCACCGAATACCGCTCGCGCGACGGGACGCTCATTGCCGACAGCCAGGTTTCCCCGTGGCACAGGGGCGGTCCGCTACCGCTGCTTCCTTCCGGACCTGACGGGGTTTGCGGGACCCACTTGCACGGGACCCGACTGCCAGCAATCAACATCCCGGCCGCTATCCGTATCCTGTGTTTAGCAGTTTTTGCCTCGCAGAACCAACGAACCGCAAGGCCTAAATCCGTCACCAAGAAAGTATGGACCACGTTGGAGGCCGTGATAAAGGGGGCAAAGATGGTAGTAAGGCAAGCGAGAGCATCACCAACGAGGTGCAATTATTATGAAGCAAGGGCTACTGGGATTCCAGTATGAGGAAGAGAAGAAGAGGGCGGGGATGACGGGATTGTCAGGGCTGGGGGTGTACCTGGAGTTGATGGAGGCGATGGGGTTGAAGCGATGGGTGGAGGGGCGTGTGGGGCTACGGAGAGGGGGACAGGGCTGGACGGACAGCCAGGTGGTGATGGCGCTGGTGCTGCTGAACTTGGCGGGAGGGGAGTCGGTGAGCGACGTGGAGGTATTGGAGAAGGACGAGGGGTTGAAGCGAGTGATGGGAGAGGCGGAGGGTCACGGGCTGAAACGGGGAGAGCGGCGAGGGCTGGAGCGGCGATGGCGAGTGGAGCGACGGCGGGGGTTTCCGTCGGAGCCGGCGGTGTTTCGTTATTTGCGAGGGTTCCATGATGAGGAGGCGGAGGGCCAGCGTGAGGAGCACAGGGCGTTCATTCCGGCGGCGAATGAGGCATTGCGTGGGTTGTGGGAGGTGAACGGGGCGATGTTGTGCTGGATGCAGAGGCGTTGGCCTCAGCGGGAGGCGACGCTGGACATGGATGCGACGTTGGTGGAGCCGCAGAAGCGGGAGGCATTGGCGAGCTACCAGAAGACCAAGGCGTATCAGCCGTTGACGACGTACGGGTGGGAGGCGGAGAGTGTGGTTCATTCGGAGTTTCGGGACGGGAACGTGCCCGCGGGGCATGAGCAGTTGCGGGTGATGCGGGAAGCGTTGCGGCATCTGCCTTAAGGGGTGAAGACGGTGCGGCTGAGGTCGGACACGGCGGGGTACCAGCAGGAGTTGTTGAAGTATTGCGCGGAGGGGAAGGACGAGCGCTTCGGGGTGATGGAGTTTGCGGTGGGGGTGGACGTGACGGCGGCGTTCAAGCGGGCGGTAGGGCGGGTTCGGGAGCGGGAGTGGAAGCCTGTGTACCGAGGGACGGGCAAGAATCGGGTGAAGACCGAACAGGAGTGGGCGGAGGTGTGCTTCGTGCCGAACTGGATCGCACGCCGGAAGAAGGGGCCGGCGTACCGATTCATCGCCACCCGAGAGCCGTTGAGAGAGCCGCCATTGCCGGGGATGGAGGATCAGATGGAGTTGCCGTTTCCCACCATGGAGTCGTCCAACGGGGGATGGCACAAGGTCTTTGGCATCGTCACCAACCGCAAGATTGCCGGGGATGCGGTGGTGGAGGGGTACCGGCAGCGGTGTGGCAAGAGCGAACAGGCCCATAGTGTTCTGAAAAGTGACTTGGCCGGGGACCGGCTGCCTTCCGGGTTGTTCGGGAGCAACGCGGCATGGTGGGCGATGGCGGTGTTGGCGTTCAACCTCAACGCGGTCATGAAGCGGCTGTGGGGTGAGAAGTGGATCGGCAAGCGTTTGAAGGCCGTGCGCTTCGCCGTGATTGCCCTTCCGGGTCGAGTGGTGCGGCACGCTCGGAAGTGGATCATCCGCTTGGCTCGAGGCCATCCTTCTTATGACCTGCTGCTGAAGACCCGGCGCAGGATACAGGCGCTGGCTGCCGACCCCGCCGCAGCCTAGAACACCCAGTATCAGACTCACCGTCGAGAGCGACCCCACCGGGTGGCACCGCCGGAGTGTTGCCTTTGACTCGCCAGCAACCTCCCCGGTGCGCCCATACACTGCCAACTCCCGATGGAGAGCCCACCCACCCCCCGTCAACCCCCCCTACACTCCCTCTCCATGCTCCTGATTACCGAATCCTTCCTCCCAAATCTCTCCCGCGCTTCGTTTGGTGACGGATTTAGGAAGGCTCAGGATCCAGCGTCCGCGACGCCTTCAACGACGGCAGCGGACAACCGTTTCTTGTCAAGCGTGGCAAGGTCGGCATGCAGGCGTTTCGCGGTTTCGAGGTATGCGGCGTCATTGGCACCGAGTCCGTGGCGCCGGGCAAGGGTGAGGGTCCTTGCGTCGTCCTGATCCTGATCGGCAGCAAGTGGAAGGGCGCGAAGACGGTTCAGATGGATCTCGGCCGACTCGGCTTCAATACGGTCTTTCCGCTCGGCGACGACCAGGACGTTACGGATCTCGTGCCAGAAGAGTCCCGGCACGACGATCTCCTCCTGGCAAACCCGAGCCATCACGGCGTCGGCCTCAGCGCTGCCTTTCTCATCCCGAAGACACCAGGGGCAGCGGCGGATTGGTCCCTGTGCTCGCTACACCGACACCCTCCGCTTCCAGTTGGTTGCGCAAGACGTTAAGCAGGTTACGAGTGCCAAGCACCTCCAAGGTCTGCGTCCGATCCGGGCTTACCTGCGTCATGAGACGCAGCCCGCGACCGATCACCCGTTCCGGGAGGATCTCCGCCTTGGCGGTGAAGGGCCGCAGCCCCAAAACAACCGTCACGTTGCGTACGTCCCATCCCTCACGCAACATCATCACGCTGACGATGGCCTTGACGTCGAGGTCCCGGAGAGACTTGACCCGCTCCAGCATGGAGCGCTGACCGGATGTCGCGAGGTCTTGCGCGGGTCCATGGTGGTCTGAAAATCGTATGTTCTTCAGGATGGAGCGTCAGCATCTTCACGAGCCGCTGCAAGTGGGCAAAATCGACGCGGTTAGCGGCCAGCAGGGCTTGCTCGTAGCGTTGACAGGCGCCGCCGAGCGCGCTGAGGAACGCGTCGCCGGAGGTCGCCAGCAACCGGGAATCGACCCGTTCTTCCGTAATCTTGTCGAAATAGCCTCGCGCGCCTTCAATGGCTGTCCCGCGCGTCTTCCATCGGGTGAGGAAACGGCCGTTATCGGGTGGGCCGACGATCTCGTCGAAGTGTTCGAATATGAAGAGAAGCTGTGTCAATTCGTCCAGAGTCTCGTAATCGTGTCCAAGTTCCGTCCGGTGCCGATGTTGGGTGAGCACCTAGTTGCAGAAGCCGTGGATGGTCGAGACCGTCAGTTCGGAAAGGTCTCCTCGGTAGCGCACCTTGCGGGCGGCCGCGGCCAGCCGGTCGCGCATCTCGAAGGCGGCTTTGTTCGTAAAGGTACAAAGGACGACCTGCCTGGGCTCGGCCTTGCCCAGTAGCAGGAGATTGAGCGCAGGCTGATGGTTTCGGCGGCGAGCACGATGGCTCGCGTGAGAACCTTGTCGTGTTCGCTGGGCTCGACGTTGCCGTTGGGATGGTTGTGCGCCAGTATAAGCGCTGCGGCTTGGCATTTCAGCGCGCTTCCACGATGCTCCGAGGATACACTACCGCGCGATCGCCTTGGCAGGTTGCTTCACGTCCGAGCGGGGGATGGCCAGGGTCAGCAGCAATTCGACAACCTCGTGATCCGCGAATCCGGCCAAACCGCTCTTGAGAAATCGTTCACGAAGGCGCTTCCGGTGCCCGTAGTGGTGCGGCCGTTCCATCCTCCCGTCGTTTGGCGTTGAGCCGGAACCTGAATCTCTCGAATCGTTTCAGGGATCTGGACTTGATGCAGTGGCGGAGAGGGAGGGATTCGAACCCCCGTTACCCGTGGGTAAACCTGATTTCGAGTCAGGCGCCTTCAACCGGACTCGGCCACCTCTCCCCAAGCGGTTGAACCTTCAGATTAGCATGGCATTCCAGGCTTTGGAACACGGGATCATCTTGCGCACCTTGCGCGGGTTCCATCACGCCGCCGTGCCCCGTTTGCGTCCCCCATCCGCCAAGTGCTAGGCCGTGGGGAACGACTCGCCGCACGTCCTCCATGCATATGAAACACCGGGTCATATACCTGCTCGGCCCCGAGCACATCGAGATACGGGAAGAGCCCGTGCCCACCCCCCGTGAGGGGGAGCTTCTGGTGAGGATTCGGGCGGCTACCACCTGCGGCACGGACGTGAAGGTGTTCCGGCGGGGCGGCCACCCGCGGATGCTGCGGGCGCCGACGCCGTTCGGGCACGAGTTCGCGGGTTCGGTGGAGGCATTGGGCCCCGGTGTGACCGAATACGAGCCGGGAGACCGCGTGGTGGTGGCCAACTCGGCGCCCTGCGGCGGATGCGCGTACTGCAAAGGGGATCGCGAGAACCTGTGTCGCGACCTTCTGTACCTCAACGGCGCGTTTGCGGAGTATATCCGGATCCCTCGGCGATTCGTCCGCCTCAGCACGCATCGTTTCGACGCCGACCTTCCCTACGAGATCGCCGCGCTGGTGGAGCCGCTGGCCTGCGTCGTCCACGGAGTGGACGCCTGCGGGCTCGGGGACGGCGCCGAAGTCCTGGTCTATGGAGCCGGACCCATCGGTCTCTTGCTGACCGCCGTGCTGGCGGTTCGAGGCCACGGCGTCGTGGCTGCGGACCCCAATCCGAGCAGACTCGAGGTGGCACGGATCCTCGGCGCCCGGGATACGGTGGCGGTATCCCGAGGCGGCGGCGCCGCCGACCGCCTTCGATCCCGTTCGCCGGACGGAGACGGCTTCGACTGCGCCATTGACGCCACCGGCGTGCCTGCGGTCTGGCAGGACGCCGTGGCGTGCGTTCGGCCCGGCGGCGTCGTGAACCTCTTCGGAGGCTGTCCGCCGGGTACGCGGATTTCCCTGGACACCGCACTCGTTCACTACAATGAGCTCACCATCAAGGGCGCCTACCATCATCGTCCGGCCGCGGTTTTACGGGCCCTGGAGATGTTGCGGCGGAAGGAGCTGGACCCGCGGCCCCTGCTGTCGGCCGAGGCGCCCATGGACGGCCTGGAGAAAGCCCTGCGGTCGATGATGGCCAAGGAGGCCCTGAAGGTGGTGGTCCGGCCCTGAATTCCCAGGCGCCTGCCTCGCAGTAGATTCTTGCCAAGTCCGACAGGCGCCTAGACCACCCGGCGCCGCAGGTACGCGCTCAGGTAGTCCACCCCCGTCACCAGGATATAGAGCGCCAGCAGCAGCGTCAGGAGCTGCTGCTCGAAGAACAGGCTCATGGCGACGTGGATCCGTTGACCCAACCCGCCGGCGCCCACGAAGCCGAGGACCGCGGCCACGCGGATGTTCACCTCCCAGCGGTACAGGGTGTAGGAGACGAACTGGGGCACGACCTGCGGCAGGATGCCGTAGAACAGGATCTGAATCTTGCCGGCGCCGGTGGACTGCAGGGACTCGACGGGCTGCAGGTCCACGTCCTCCAGCACCTCCGCGAACAGCTTCCCCAGCACGCCGCCGGTGTGGACTCCCAGGGCCAGCACGCCGGGAAAGGGGCCCAGACCCACCAGGAAGACGAAGACCAGCGCCCACAGCATCTCGGGAATGGTGCGCAGGAAGTTGAGAATGGCCTTGGCGGTCAGATACGGCATGCGCCGCAGCAGAATCCGATGACGCCGGGACTCCATCTCGTAGAGCAGCCCGGCGTAGACCAGGTTGCGCGAGCCGAAGAAGGCCAGCGACAGCGCGATGACCACGGACAACAGGGTGCCGATCAACGAGATGGCGAGGGTTTCCCAGGCGCCGGCGAGCGCATCGGCCACTACCTTGCCGGAGAGGTCCGGGGGGAACAGGCGTTCGACGTACTCGCCGATGGCGCCGCCGCCTTCGGCGCTGAACAGCAGGCCGAGGTCGATCTCGGACCCCTGATAACTCCAGACGAAGAGCGCCCCCAGCAGCGCCAGCAGCAGATACGTGGACAACCGCGAGCGGTCGCGGACCCTCAGCGCAGCCGGGTCGACCGGAGTCGTGGCGGGGTGGCTCACAGCAGCGACCGCACCTTGGCGCTGATGTAGTCGGCTCCCGCCACCAGCGAGAACAGGATCATCAGCAGAGTGGTCACCTCGTGGAAGTTGAACATCCGGATCGAGATCTCGATCTGCTGGCCAATGCCGCCGGCGCCCACGAGGCCCAGGATGGCCGAGGTGCGCACCGCGCATTCCCACCGGTACAACGTGTAGGAGGTGATGTTGGGCAGCACCTGCGGAAACCAGCCGTAAAAGAAGATCTGCAGCCGCCCGGCGCCGGTGGACTGGATCGCCTCCAGCGGCCGTTCGTTCACCGACTCGAATATCTCGGAATACACCTTGCCCAGCATCCCGCCGTAGGCGACCCCGATGGCCAGCACTCCCGGAAACGGCCCCAGACCCACGGCGCGCACGAACATGAAGGCCCATACGAACTCCGGAATGCACCGGAACAGGCTCAGCAGCGCCCGGGCAAGGCCGTAGAGACAGACCTTGAGGCCGTGTCTCACACCGAAGCCCCGATACCCGGTCTCATGGAGGATGCCCTGGAAGCTGAAGGTACTGGTGGCCAGCAAACCCAGGGGAAAACCGATGAGCACCGCGATCAGCGTTCCCATCACCGAGATCTGGATGGTCTCCAGGGTGGGCCGGATCATGAGCTCGAGGAAGTCACGGGACAGCTCGGGCGGATACATGCCGGTGATGAACTGCCACAGGTGCTCCCTGCCCTGGGCTTCGAAGAAGAAACCCGGGTTCACCTCGGCACGGCGCCAGCTATCCACCAGCAGGAGGAGGAACAGCCCGCCGAACACGTAGGGGAAGATCGACCGCGACCCCAGTGTCCTGGGAGGGAAGTTCGGGGACATCGGCCTAGAGTCGCGTTCCGTAAATGTGTCGACCCTGTTCCATCTCTTCACCCCGTTGCCGCAAGAAGTGGTCGGCGATGAATAACTCCCCTCTCCCTCCGGGAGAGGGTGGCCGAAGGCCGGGTGAGGGCGCCCCGAACAAACCTGCCCTCCTTTGCTGGCCGCTCCCAACCGGCGGCGCGCACACGGGGGACCCTCACCCCAACCCTCTCCCGGAGGGAGAGGGAGTCGGAAGGGCTGTCAAAATGGCTCGGTGATGAGTCATCGCAGTTATGAAACGCAACACTAGAGCGCGACCCGCCGATGCCTCGGTTCTTGAAAGGAGCCGTCAGCGCCGGTTTCCGGAGCATGGCCGGAATAGAGCTCTTGAAGAAGCTCCGGGGTCACCTGGGCGGCGGCGGTGTCGAACAGCTTGACCCCCGCCTTCATGCCGACGACCCGGGGGAAATGCGACAGCGCCAGATCGGTGCTGTGGAGGTTCACCAGCAGCGTCTTGCGGGTGCCGTCGCTGATGGAGATGAGCAGCCTGATGATGTTTTCGGCCAGGGACGGGTCCACGGAAGACACCGGCTCGTCCGCCAGGATCACGTCCGGATCCTGCATCAACACGCGGGCGATGGCCACGCGCTGCTGCTGGCCGCCGGAGAGCTCGTCCGTGCGGCTGAAGAGCTTCTCGCCGATACCGACGTCGGCCAGCGCGCGGTAGGCGGTCTCCAGTTGGGAGGGCCGCGCCAACGAGGCCAGGGACCCGAGCAGGGACCAGCTCCCCAAGCGGCCTGACAGCACATTGTGGACCACCCGCAGGCGCGGCACCAGATTGTGCTGCTGGTAGATGGTGCCGATGCGGCGCCGCATCTCCCGCAGCCGCCGGCCATACAGTTCGGCCACCTCCTGACCGCCGATGCGAAGCCGTCCGGAGGTGGGGCGAATGGTGCAATTGAGCATGCGGAAGAGCGTGGTCTTCCCGGCCCCGCTGGGTCCGATGAGCGCCACCCGTTCGCCCCGGGCGACCTTCAGATCGAGCCCGTCCAACGCCGCCTGTTCACGCCCGAACACCTTGCGGACGCCTTCCAGGTGGTATTGTTGCGAACGCGTCAACGGACCTTCAGCATGCCCGCGGCAATGGCCGCCTTCCTGATGCCGTCCCAATCCGAGTCCTTGGCCGGAATGAACTTCCGGGTGCGTTGAAGATCCATGATCTTCTTGTGCCGCGGGTTCGAGTAATCCAGCTTCAGCAGCGCCTGCTTGAACTTCTCCCGGATCTCCCGGGGCACGCCGCCCCGGGCCACCCACACGTAGTCCACGTAAGGCGGCGTGGTCCAGAACACGTGGATCTTCCCGGTATCGACCTGCTTCTTGTCGACCAGCTTCCGCCACACCAGGAAGTTGAGGGCGCCGGCGTCCACACGTCCGGCCGCCACCCAGGCTGCGGTGGCGTCGTGGGCGCCGCTGAAGCCGAACTTCTCGAAGTCCCGCTCCGGATCGATCCCCGCCGCCCTGAGGAAGTGACGCGGCATGAGATGGCCGGAGGTGGAGCTCACGCTGCCGAACGCGAAGGTCTTCCCCTCGAGGTCCGCCAGGGTCTCGATGCCGGAATCGGTGCGCGTGACGAATACGCTCTTGAAGCTCGCGTCCTCCTCGCGCATGGCCAGCCGCGTGGCCCCCGTCGCCCGTTGCGTCGCCTGCACCGAGGTGAAGCCGCCGTACCAGACGATGTCCAGCCGATCGGCGGCCAGCCCCTCCACAGTGGCCGCATAATCCACCACCGGAACGAATTTGACCGGGACCCCTACCTCCTCGGCGATGTAGTCGGCGAAGGGCTTGTACTTGCGCAACAACTCCTGCGGGTCCTCGTCGGGGATCGCGGAAACCCGTAACGTGTCCGCAACCCCGATCCCGCCTGACGAACAGGCAACCAACACCGCCAAGCAAAACAGCCAAGCCAGTCTGCGTTTCATCGAAGCCTCCCCAAGCAAAGTGTTCCGCGGAGTGGATATCAAAACCATCTATATGTCAAATAGAGTTTAGCTATAGTGTGCGCGCTGCCATAGATGCGGCTGCGGAGCCCGGCCCAGGAACTGCACGAAGGCCCGGGGCACCGGCGCCAGGGGACGGTCGCGGTGGGTCACCCGATAGAACGGCCGCACCAGGTCGAGACCCTGGATGCGGACCTCCTTGATCAAGCCGTGCTGGACTTCGCGCCGGATCGCCGCCCGGGAGAGGATGGAGAACCCGAGCCCCTCCATGAGCGCTTCCTTGACCGCCGCCGTGCTCCCGAGCTCCATCCCGACCTTGAGGAGCCGTTGCGGGTCGTGGCCGCCCTTGACCACGAACTGTTGGAACGAACGCAGGGTGCCGGAACCGGCTTCCCGGGCAATGAAGGGGTGTTTGCCCAGATCCTGGAGAGCGAGATGCTTCAGCCCCGCCCAGGGGTGGTTCGCGGGCACGGCCACGACCATCTCGTCCTGCCACGTCTTGCGATAGCTGAGCCGGGGCTCATGGGTCCGGAATCCGGTGAAGCCCAGCTCCACGGCGCCGTCGAGGATCGCGCCCACGATCGTCGCCGAATCACCGATGCGGAGCACCGGCCGCACGTCCGGAAAGCGCGCCACGAAGCTTCCCAGCATCCCCGGCAGAATGTATTCCCCCGGGACATTGCTGCCGCCCAGGCGGAGCTGCCCCGCCACCTTTCCCTGGATGCGCTCCAGCGCCGCCAGCGTCTGGTTCTTCAACTTCAGCACCGCGCCGGCCTGCTCGTAAAGAAGCCATCCGGCGGGGGTGAGATCGAACTTGCCCCCGAACCGCGTAAAGAGCCTGGAGCCCAATTGCTGTTCGAGAGTCCGGATATGGGCGGTCACCGTGGGCTGTCGGAGGGAGAAATGCTCCGCCGCCAGCGAGAAGCTGTGGAGCTCCGCCACCCAATAGAAGATCTCGAGCTTGCGGAGGTCCAGGTCCCTGAAAGCCTTGGTCATGATCTCTTTCCTCGCTCATCGTGCGGTCGGAGCCCATTGCCATGGGGCGCCAACCCGGATACGATAATCAGGAACATGAAGATATCGCCCCTCGATGACTTCCACAAAGGGAACCATGCCGTCTTTCTCGAACGAGAGGGATGGAGCCTGCCGGCCCACTTCGGCGATCCCGCGGCGGAATACGACGCCGTGCGCTCCGGCGCCGGCTGGCTCGATCTGGCGGACCGCGCCATCCTCTCCATCACCGGGACGGACAGCGCCGAGTGGCTCCAGGGAATGTTGTCCAACGACGTCAAGGCGCTGGACGCGGGCGACGGCGTGCCGGCCGCGGTGTTGAACATCCAGGGCAAAATCCTGGCGGACGTCAGGGTGTTCCGCACCGACGAGGCGTTTCTCCTGGACTTGAGCGAGCCGCTCGTAGCGGGCGTCCTGGAGCACCTGGGCCGCTATCTGATCGCGGACGAGGTGGAGATCTCCGACCTCTCCGGCGCCCTCGCCATGCTGTCCATTCAGGGACCGCGGGCGGAAACGACCCTGTCCGCACTGCTGGATGCGGGCTCACTGCCCGCGAAAAACCTGTCCCACGGGGACTTCGCCCTCGCCGGCGACCGAGTCCGGGTGGTCCGGGCCACGCACACCGGAGAGCCCGGCTTCGATCTGGTGGCGTCGCGGCGGCGGCTCCCGGCCTTGGCGACGGACCCGGGCGCCCGGAACATCCCCTGGGTGGGGTTTCACGCCCGGGAGACCCTCAGAATCGAGGCCGGCATCCCCAGATACGGGATCGACATGGACGCCGGGACGCTGCTGCTGGAAGCCTGTCCGGACGACGCCGTCAGCTTCACCAAGGGATGCTATCTGGGACAGGAAACGGTGGAGCGCATTCATTCCCGGGGGCGCGTGAACCGCAGGCTGGTGGGTCTCAAGGCCGCGGGGGACGTGGTGCCGGATCCGAGCGACCCGGTGCTGGACGGTGACCGCAACATCGGCCGCGTGACCAGCGCCGTTGCCTCGCCCAGGTCCCGGTGCCCCATCGCCCTCGGGTACGTCCATCGGGACTACCTCGATCCGGGCCGCGCCGTCACCATCGGGCACGGAGACGTGAAGGTTCCGGCCACGGTGCACGCCCTGCCCTTCTGAGTCGTCGCCGGGCCGGCAACCCGGCAACGCGTCCCCGACGCCGGCGAGCCGGATCATCCCCCGGCGGGAAAAGCAAAGGGGGCGACGCCTGCGCCGCCCCCTGGTTCCCACCCGATCGCCGTAGTGCGGATGACTACAGCTTGTCGAGTTCCGCCAGCAGGTCGCTGTTCTCCGGGATGCCGCCCTCGTAGATCTTCGCGAACCGCACGGTTCCCTGCTTGTCGATGATGAAGACCGCTCTTTTGGGAAAGCCCTGGGGACGCAGGCAGTCGTACTGCTCGCAGACGGACCCGTGGGGAAAGAAGTCCGACAACATCGGGAAACTGATCCCGCCCATGCTCTCCGCAAACGCCTTGTGGGCGAACACCGAATCGACACTCACGCTCAGAACCTGAGCGTCTTTGGCTTCGAAGCCGGCCTTGTCAGCCTCGAAGTTGCTCAATTCCTGCTTTCAGCCGCCGGTGAAATCCAGCGGGTAGAACGCCAGCACGACGTTCTTCTTGCCCGCGTAGTCCCCCAGGGACACGTTCTCGTCCCGAGACACCGGCAGGCTGAATTCGGGGGCTTTCTCCCCCACGTTTGGCATCGCCATCAAACGATCTCCTTTCCGAGGTGTTCCGCTTCGTGTTTCCACAAACAGGGACCGGCGCCGTTCGCAGCCTGTTTGTGAAACCCATTCCTAACATATTTTCCCGGCGCCACAAAGGCGCTCGAACTCCCTGAGAGCTTCCACGGTGCTGGGAAAAGCGAGCTCATCCCAGGGAATCCGCGACGGCGGGAAGGTTCCGGCTTCGGTGCTCTCGTCCCCGGCCGCGAGGGTTCCTCCCACCACGTCCGCCACGTAGACGATGATCACGTTGGGCGAACCGGGATAGGAATACACCCCCAGGAGCGATCGGGTCACCACCTCCAGGCGGCTTTCCTCCCGGGTCTCGCGAACCGCTGCCTCCATGGTGCTTTCGCCCCGGTCCACGTAACCGCCGGGAAAGACCCACTTCCCCATGGCCGGCTCGATGCCGCGGCGCAGCAGCACCACGCCGCCGTCCAGCGTGCAGACGGTTCCGGCAACCACCTTGGGGTCCTGATAGAAGATGAAGGAGCACTCCTCGCACACCAGCCGCCTGGGCTCGTTGTTCTTGAGGGTGCGCGGCGCCAGCGGCCCGGCGCAACGGGGACAGAAGCGGTAGCCGCCGCCGCCGTGATGATGCGCGTGGTGGTGGTCGTGAGTCGCCATGGGCTGCTCTTTCTTCGGTGACGGAACGGAGAAGGGCCGGTCGGCGGTCGCGCCGGATTCGTACCCGGGCGGGTTTGAAACCCGCCGCTACGGGGCCACGGCCCGTCTGAGGCGCTTCTCCTCGTTTTCGGTCAGGGGACGCATCTCGCCCCGGCCCAGCCGGCCGAGGACAATGGGGCCGAAACGGCTCCGCAGGAGCGTTTCCACCGTGTGCCCTACCGCATCCACCATCCTGCGGATCTCCCGGTTCCGACCCTCGCGGAGCTCGACCCGGAGCCACACCTTCTGTTTCAATCGTCGCAGGACGGTGACGTCCGCCGGCGCGGTTACCCCGTCTCCCAGCCTCACGCCCCGGCGCAGTCGATCCAGTTGTGCTTCCGTGGGCATCCCGCTCAACTTGACCTCGTAGGTCTTGCGGACGCCATAGCGGGGGTGGGTCAGCCGGTAGGCCAGATCGCCGTCATTGGTCAGCAGCAACAGACCCGACGTGCCATAATCCAGACGGCCGGCGGGAACAACGCCGGGCGGATGGCCGCCGGCCCGCAGGTAGTCCGCCACCGAAGGCCGCCCTTCCGTGTCCCGCATGGTGGTGATGACGCCGGCGGGCTTGTGGAACGCGAGACAGACCCGGGGCGCCGCCGGCCGCAGCGCCCGGCCGTCCACCCGGATGGTGTCACGGGCGGCATCCGCGCGGGTTCCCAGCTCGTGAACCCGGTGTCCGTTGACCGTGATACGGCCTTCGCGAATCCACTGTTCCGCCTGGCGCCGGGACGCCAGCCCCGCGTGCGCGATGATCCGCTGAAGCCGTTCCACGGGTCAGTCCGGGTCTCCCTCGTGTGCTCCGCCCCCCATGGGGCGTTCTTCGCCGTCCGCGGGAGCCCCCTCTCCGGGGACGGCGCCGGGACGGCCCGGAGCGGCACCCATCCCCGCTTCCGCGCCGGCCACGTCGGGCTCCCGCCACCCCTGCGTCACGTCGTCCATCTCCTGCAGGGTCGGCAGGCTCGCCAGATCCTTGAGGTCGAACGTCTCGAGAAACTCACCGGTGGTCCCGTAGAGGAAAGGCTTGCCGGCCACGTCCTTGCGGGCGACGATCCGAATCAGGCGCCGCTCCAGGAGCGTGGACACGACGCCGTCGACATTGACTCCGCGAATTCCCTCGATCTCCGCCCGGGTCACGGGTTGCCGATACGCGATGATGGCCAGGGTTTCCAGAGTCGCGCGGCTCATCCGCGCGGGCTTCACCGCCATGAGCCTGCGGACGAACTCCGCGTGCTCCCTGGGCGTCCTCAACTGGTAGCCGTTGGCCACTTCCGCAAGGCGCAGCCCCCTGCCGGTCCGTTCGTACTCCTCCTGCAACTCGCCGAGGGTCTCGGTGATCTCCTGGCGCGGGATCTCGCCCACGACGTCCCTCAAGCGGTCCGCGGACACCGGCCCCTCCGCGGTCAACAGGAGGCTCTCCAGGATCGCCCTGAGCCGCTCACGCTCCATAGTCGTCCCCCGGCGCGTCCGTCGCCATGGCCTCGGAGAGCGAGAGCATCGGCTCCATGACGATAGGGCCGAGCCGGTCCTTCTGAACCGCGTGCACGGCCCGAATCCGGATCAACTCCAACAGCGCCAGAAAGGTCACCACCACGTCCATTCTCGAGCGCGCCGAATCGAACAGCTCCTGGAAGAGCACCGACGGTCTGCGGTGCAGTTCGTCGAGGATGAAGGTCATGCGTTCGCGCACGGAAACCGTCTCCTGCACCACCGTGTGCACGGAAGGTCCCGGGAACCGTTCCAGCACCCGCTGCAGCGCCGACATCAGGTCGAACGCGGAAAGCTGCTCGAAGCTCACTTCCGTTACCCGCTCGGAGCGGTCCTGACGAACGAACACGTCCCGGTTGAGGATCTCCCGCTCTTCGAGCTCTTTGGCGGCGTTCTTGAAGCGCTCGTATTCCAGCAGGCGGCGGATCAGCTCTTCCCGGGTATCGCCGGCCTCGTCGTCGTCAGCTTCATCATCATCCTCGTCCGGCGGAAGCAGGGTCCTGGACTTGACGTGCAGCAAGGTCGCGGCCATCACCAGGTACTCCCCGGACACGTCGAGGTCGAGGCCCTGCATCAACTCCAACGCCGCGAGATACTGCTCCGTGATGGATGCGATGGGAATGTCGGCGATGCTGAGCTCGTTCTTCTTGATCAGATGAAGCAGCAGGTCCAACGGACCCTGGTAGAGCTTCAGTCGAACGTGCACGGCCATGGAACGGGACCCCTAAAGCGTCAATGCCGACCGGACCTCGTTCATGGTGCTCGCGGCCGCTTCACCGGCGATCCGGTTGCCCTCGGCGATGACGTCCCGGATGTCGTCGGGACGCTTTTCGTAGAAGGCCTTTTTCTCGCGGAAGGGCGCGAGGTCGTCGATGACGTGGCGAATCATCACCTTCTTGCAGTCCAGACAGCCGATGCCGGCGCTGCGGCACCCTTCCGACACTTCCAGGATCTCTTCCGGAGTGCAGTAGATCTTGTGCAGGTTGAAAGCCGGACACTTCTCCGGCTCACCGGGGTCGGTCCGCCGGGCGCGCGCGGTGTCCGTCACCATGCGACCGAGCTTCCGGTCGATGGTCTCGGGGGAATCCGAGAGCAACACCGAGTTGCCGTAGCTCTTGCTCATCTTGCGTCCGTCCAGGCCCGGCAATCGCCGGGCCTCCGTGAGCAACACCTCCGGTTCGGGGAACACCGGACCGTAAAAACTGTTGAACCGCCGGACGATCTCCCGGGTCAGCTCCACGTGGGGCGCCTGATCCAACCCCACCGGGACCCGATGGGCCTTGTACATGATGATGTCGGCGGCTTGCAGCACCGGATAGCCGAGGAACCCGTAGGTGGACAGGTCCCGCTCGCCGAGCTCCCGCAATTGCTCCTTGTAGGTCGGGTTCCGTTCCAGCCAGGAAACCGGCGTCAACATGGACAGCAACAGATGCAGTTCGGCATGCTCCTTGATATCGGACTGCCGGAAGATCGTGCATTTCTCCGGATCGAGGCCGACGCTGAGCCACTCGGCCACCATGGCCTCGGTGCCTTCCATGATGCCGTCCGGGGACTGATAGTCCGTGGTCAGCGCATGCCAGTCGGCGACGAAGAAGAAACAGCGGTAGTGTTCCTGCAGTCCGACCCAGTTGCGCAGGGCGCCGTGGAGATGGCCCAGATGAAGAAGTCCGGTGGGGCGCGCCCCGCTTACGATGGTTTCCATGCCTTCAACTTACACGACTCCGACGATGACGGCCAGAAACCAGATCACGAACTCCATGATCGGCACCAACGTGTACGTCAGCGCTCCGGTCATCAACAGGGCGACGATGATGATGAACCCGAAGGGCTCGATGCGAGCCACCTGCATCGCCTGCGGCTCCGGCAGAAGACCCACCAATACCCGGCCCCCGTCCAGCGGCGGCAGGGGCAGGATGTTGAACACCGCCAGCATGACGTTGATGCGGACGCTGGTGAGGGCCATGTACCACAGGTAGGAGGCCACCGAGCCGGCCACGGCGGCGCCGCTCATCAGGATGACCTTCACCAGCACCAGACTCAGCACGGCCAGGACGATATTGGCGCCCGGCCCCGCCAGTGCCACGCGGATCATGTCGCGCCGCGGGTCCTTCAGGTTGTCGTAGTCCACCGGGACGGGCTTGGCGTAGCCGAACACCGGCCCGCCGGCCCAGATCAGCAGAGCCGGGAGCAGCACCGTTCCAACGATGTCGATATGGGAAATGGGGTTCAGCGTCAGCCGGCCCATGATGGCAGCGGTGGGATCCCCCAAACGATGGGCCACCCAGCCGTGCGCGACCTCGTGAAAGACGATGGCCACCAGCACCGGGAAAGCCCAGATGGATAGCTGCCACAGGAAGTCTTGGGGCATCGGGTCTTCTTAAGGGACGCGCTGCAAAAACACAACACGGCTTTCGACGAGCCAACCCGCTCCCGGACCGGGACGGGGACCCGCTTCGCCGGAATGACGATGCAGGGACGTACGTGCGTCCCCTTCCTCAGCGCTTGGCGTCCGGCGCCTCCCGTGGATGGAATTGCTGGTGGACCTTCTTGATGCGGCTTCGGCTGACGTGCGTGTAGATCTGGGTGGTGGCGATGTCCGAATGCCCCAGCATCGACTGAACCGCGCGCAGGTCGGCGCCTCCCTCGAGCAGGTGGGTGGCGAACGAGTGGCGCAACGTATGAGGCGTGACCCGGCGGGCCAACCCGGCTCGGCGGGCGTATCCACGGAGCAGCTTCCAGAACCCCTGCCGGGTGAGCCGGTTGCCGGAACGCGTGAGGAACACGTAGTCGCTGTAGGCCCGCTTCAGGAAGCGCGGGCGGACGTCCCGCAGATATCGGTCGAGACGATCCCGGGCCCAACGGCCGAAGGGCACCAACCGGACCTTGGCCCCCTTTCCCCTGACGCTCAGGTAGTTGCCCTCCAGATTGATCTGCGGCAGCGTGAGGGTGACCAGCTCCGAGACCCGGAGGCCGCTGCCGTAGAGCAGTTCCAGCATCGCGCCGTCCCTCGCGCCCAGGGGTTTGGCTTCGTCGGGTTGGGCCAGCAGCGCGCGTATGTCCGCGGCGCCCAAGGTCTCTGGCAGGCGGCCGGCGGCGCCGCGAGCCGAGAAGTCGGGGACCGGGTCGCTCGATACCACGTCCTCCTTGAGCAGGAAGCGATAGAAGCGCCGCATGCTGCCCAACAGGCGCGCGACCGACCGCTCGCTCAAACCGCATCCCCCGAGATCGGCAATGTACGCGTGCAGATCCGACTTGGTCGCGTCGCC
Organism: uncultured Binatia bacterium (SeqCode); assembly: GCA_965214905.1. Lineage (GTDB taxonomy): Bacteria > Desulfobacterota > Binatia > UBA9968 > JAJDTQ01 > JAJDTQ01. The sequence continues at coordinate 4,251,356 of OZ243984.1, read as the reverse complement.
CCAGGCCCGGATGCCCCGCCGGGAAAGGAAATCCGCCAGCCGGTTGAGGTCCCGGCTGTAGGCTTCCAGGGTATTGCCGGCCAGTCCGCGTTCGACCGCGGACATCTCGATGAACCGGTCAACCGACCGCGTGAGCTCGTCCGTCATCCTTCGGGTCCAGCTCGCGGTGGAGGGCCTCGCCCAGTGCTCGAAGACGCCCCTCGTCCAGAACCTTCCCGCCCTCCGCATCCGCGACGTAGAAGACATCCGCCACCCGGTCGACATCGGTGGAAATTTTGGCCAGATGGATGGAATAGTCCAATTTCGAAAGCCAGTAGGTAATGGTGAACAGAACCCTCGGTCGATCCTGAGCGTAGACCTCGATGACGGTGAATTCATCCGACGCGGCGTTGTCCCAGCGCACATGAGTAGGAACCTTCACCGCGGGTCTGTGCAAGTACGACGGCCGCGACCGGCCCACCAACCCGGCGACGTCGGCCTTCCCCTCCAGCACCCGCCTCAGGGTCAGCTCCATGCGCGACCACTTCCCAGGGTCCATGACCACCTCGGCCTTGCGCTGATGGGAGATGCGGAAAACGTCGAGAATCCGTCCGTCCCGGCGGGTGTTGATGCGCGCGCTCAACACGTTCAGCTCCATGGAGGCGAAAACACCGGCAATGGACGCGAACAGACCGGGCTGGTCATGGGCGCAGATGGCGACCTCGCTGTGGCCGTGCTCGGGATGATGGAACACGGCCGCCAGAAAGGGCTCGTCGCGGAGTCGCCGCAACAGCCCGTAATGAAACGGCATCGCTTCCTCGGGAGTGGTGAGAAAGTAGCGCTTGGGCATGGCATCGATGAACTCCCGCTGCACCTCCTCGGCGGGATGATCCGCACCGAGCCGGGCCATGAGCCGATCCTGTATCCGTTGCACCTTGAGGTCACGGTCCGGTCTCGCCGACTCACCCTTCTCGCGCTCATCCAGAACGTTGAGGGTACGGTTGAAGAGTTCCCCCAGCAGCGCCCCCTTCCAGTTGTTCCACACCTCCGGCCCCACCGCCTTCACGTCCGAATACGTCAACGCGTACAGGCACTTGAGATTTTCCGCCGTGCCCACGGTGTCCGCCAGGTCCACCACGGTCTTTTCGTCCTGGATATCCCGGCGGAAAGCCGTCCCGGTAAGCAAGAGATGGTGCAGCACGAGAAAAGAGAGGAGCTCTTGCTCGTCCACGTTGAGACCCATGCGTGCGGCCACGTCCATGGCCATGGCGCGTCCCCGCTCGGAATGTCCGCCGCCCTGGCCCTTGCCGATATCATGGAACAGGATACCCAGGATCAGGATCTCCGGCCTTTCCACCTGCTGGGCGAGTTGTGACAAGCGGGGGAGCGAATCCTCGAACTCCCCCGACCGCAGGCGTTCGAACTCCTTGACCGCCCGCATCAGGTGCTGATCCACGGTATAGATGTGATACAGATCGTGGAGCGCCAGGCAACGGACCCGGCCGAACTCCGGGATCAGGGCGTCCAGCACGCCGGTACGATGCATCTCCAGCAGGGTTTCGTAAATCCAGTCACTACCGCGCAGGATGTCGAGAAATCGGCGGTTGGCCGCGGCCGAGTCCGGCAGGGAGCCCGCCGCGGCGCCCGCCCGGGCCCTGACGATCTCCCGCGAATCCTGTCCCAGGGTCAGCCGGTATCTTTGCAGGTCGGCGAAAAGGTCGAGCAGTTCCTCGGGACCGTCCAGGCCGCCGTTTCCGGGCGCCACCGCCAGGGTCCGTCCCGTGATCCGCACGCCCGGACGCAACTCGCGCCCGGGCCGGGGCCTCCTGCGTCGGGAGGGGCCGTGATTCACCGCGCGGTGAATGATGAGGGACGACAGCCGGTTGACCTCCTCGGCGTGCAGGTAGTAGGAGCGCATGAAGGTCTCCACTTCGCTCAACCTCTCCGCCTTGTCGAAACCCAGCCCCTGAGCGGCCTGCTCCTGGGACTCGAAGGTCAGCCGATCCTGATGCCGTCCCGCCAGGAAATGCAGCTCGTTTCGCGTGCGCCAAAGAAAATCCCGCCCGCCTTCCAGCACCGCCGCGTCCTCGGGTTCCAGCAAACCCGCTCCCGGCAGGTCCCGGAGCTTGACGGCGCCGCACTTGGCCCGGGCGATCCACATGGCGGTGTGGATGTCGCGCAAGCCCCCTTGCCCCTCCTTGACGTCGGGCTCCAGCAGGAAAACGGACTCGCCGTGCCGCTGGCGCCGCCGGCCGTGTTCGCCGATCTTCGTTTCCACGAACCGGTCCGCGGCGCCGCCGCCGAGTTGCCGCCACACCACCCGCTCCAGCTCCCGGTACAACCGCGCGTCGCCGCACACGTGACGCGCATCCACCAGCGCCGTCTGAATCACGTGGTCGCGCCGGGCGTGGCGAGCGCACTCGGTCACCGTCCGGGTGGCGTGGCCCACCGTCAAACCGGCGTCCCACAGGGGGTAGAGAATCTTTTGGGCGAGGTATTCCACGTGCGCGGCGGCGCGCCGGCCGTACAGGAAGAGGATGTCGATATCCGAATAGGGGTTCAGTTCGCCGCGCCCGTACCCGCCCTGGGCCACCACCGCACAGCGCCCCTTCGACGCCGCGCCACCGTCCCCCTCGGCCATCTCGAAGAGACGCTGCAAGAGGCAATCGATCATCTCCCGGTGGGCTTGGACCACCTCCGTGCCCGAGGCTCCGGTCCGGTGGGCCTCCAGCAGTCGCTGCCGTCCCAGGTCGATATAGACCCGGACCCCTGCTCGCGCCACGGCGTCCCGGACATGTTCGCCCGCGAGCTGTCGCCATGGGTGGTCTTCGGTGCGGCTTTCCGTATCCGTCATGCCCGGGGTCTCCTGTCTCCTTTCCCAACGGTCAAAGATCATCCCGTTTGCGCAGTCCGTCGGCGTAATCCCGAATGCCGCGGAACAATCCCTCGACGATCGCGTCCTGGAACTTCCGCCGCTGCAGCGCCTGGGCCTCGCGGCGATTGCTGACGAAGAACAGCTCCGTCAGCGCGGACGGCATCCGCGCCCCCACCAGCACGTAGAACAACCCCTTCTTCACCCCCAGGTCCCTGGCGCCCGGATACTGCGGCCGCGTACTCTTTACCAGCGACGACTGAAGGCGGCCCGCCAGACTGATGGAATCCCGCAGGTACACGTTGAGCTTGAGGTCACTCAACATGATTTGCAAGTCGGTGAGGTTCCCGCGGGCGGTCTGGTTCTCCCTTGCGGCCAGCTTCATGGTGGCTTCGTCCGTGGTCTTGTCCAGATAGTAGGTCTCGAGGCCGCCGGCCCGGCGATTGTGGCTGGCGTTGGCGTGGATGGAAAGGAACAGGTCGGCGCGCTCCGCATTGGCTATGGCCGTGCGCCCCTTGAGGGGCACGAAGACATCCGCGTTCCTGGTAAGGACCACGTCCACCCCCATCCGGCGCCGGAGTTTCGGCGCCAGCTTCCTGGCCACCCGCAGCACCACGTCCTTCTCTCTGAGGCCCCCGGCTCCCGTGGCTCCGGGATCCTTCCCGCCATGGCCCGGGTCCAGCACGATCTTGCGAACCGCCAGTTGCCTGCGCGCCGCGGTCCCGCTCCGGCGCTCCACGTCCACCAGGAGCCGGTACGGGTTGGACAGCAGCACCGCGTCGTGGTCGCCGGGTCGTTTCAGGTCCAGGACCACGCGCACCACGTTCGTCTTGAACTGACCCAGCCGAACCCGTTGCACCAGTCGGTCGCCGACGTCCACCCGGCGCCGGTTCGTGGACAGGCGGGCTCCGGTCAGGTCCATGTAGATCCTTGGAGGAAGGCCCTTTTTCGGCGACGCGGGCAGGGGTTGGACGGTGAACTTCACCGGACCGCTGAGGTCGATCATCACCCGGGTATAATTGGATGAGGAGAGGTAGCGCACGCCCGTGGCGCGCGCGGCGTGTAACTCGGACACCGGGCCGGCCGCGCACAGCACAAGCAACACGACCAGGAAACGTTCCAATCAGCCTCCTCCCCTCGCCTCCGCAACCAGCCCGTCGAGCACGTTCAACGCCTCCAACGGCGTGAGAACGCTGGTGTCGATGGCCTGGAGCCGCTCCCGCAAGCGGTCCGGGCGGGACTCGTACAACATGAGCTGGGCCCCTTCCGACGCCGCCTCGGCCCCCGCCAGGCGCGGTTGCCCCCAGGCATTCAACTCCTCGCCTTCCAGGTTCTTGAGGATCTCCTTGGCCCGCCCGATGAGGGAACGCGGCAGACCCGCAAGGCCGGCCACCTGGATTCCGTAGCTGCGACTGGCCGGCCCCTCCTTCAGGGTACGCAGGAAGATCACCTCCCCCTGCCATTCCCTGACCGCGAAGTTGAAGTTCTTCACGCGCTCCCGCGTCCGGGCCAGACCGGTCAACTCGTGGTAGTGGGTGGCGAACAGGGTCCGCGGCCGGTGCGGCGACTCGTGCAGGAACTCCGCCAGCGACCACGCGATGGAGATGCCGTCGAAGGTGCTGGTGCCGCGCCCCACTTCATCCAGGAGGATCAGGCTGCGGGGCGTGGCCAGTCGCAGGATGCGGGCGGTTTCCTTCATCTCCACCATGAACGTCGACTCTCCCGCCGCCAGCGCGTCGGTGGCGCCGAAGCGGGTGAACAGGCGATCCACCAACCCCACGTGCGCGGCGTCCGCCGGCACGAAGCTGCCCATCTGAGCGAGGATGACCACCAGCGCCACCTGCCTCATGTAGGTGGATTTGCCCGCCATGTTGGGACCGGTCAACAGCTTGATCTGCGTGGTCTCGGAATCCATCTCGCAATCATTGGGGACGAAACCGCCCCGGCCCGACACCGCCTCCACCACCGGATGCCGCGCCGCACGCATGGCGAGAGCGAGGCTGGAATCGACCTGCGGGCGAACGAAGTGCCGGGACTCGGCGGTCTCCGCCAGCGCCAGCAACGCATCCAGCCTGGCCAAGGCCAGGCTGGAGCGCCTGATGGTGGCGTAGTGGGCGGCGATGCGATCGAGCAATTGCGCGAAGATCCGGTTTTCCAGCTTCAGGATTTCCTCGTCCGAGCCCAGCACCCGGGCCTCGTAGTCCTTCAGCTCCGGGGTGATGTAACGTTCGCCGTTGGCCAGCGTCTGCTTGCGGATATAGTTGTCCGGAACATGGGCGATATAGGCCTTGGTGACCTCGATGTAGTAGCCGAACACCTTGTTGTAACGCACCTTCAGGGAACCGATCCCGGTGCGCTGCCGCTCCTTGTGCTGCAGCTCGGAGATCCACCCCTTGGCGTTGCCGCGGATGGCCGACAGGGCATCGAGCTCGTCATCGTATCCGGCGCGCACGCTACCCCCGGCCCGGAGGGTCGCCGGCGGCTCGTCCACCAGCGCCCGTTCCACCAGCTCCACCACTTCCGGCGCCGAGTGCAGTTCCGACCGAAGGCGCGCCAGCAACTCGCTGCCGCATCCTTCGAGCTCCCCGCGCACCACCTCCAGGGCGCGCAACGTGTCCTTGATCGCCGTGAGGTCCCGCGGCGCCGCGCTCCGCGAAGCGATACGGCCGGACAGCCGCTCCAGGTCCTGGACCCCATGGAGCGCCTGCCGAAGTCTCCGGCGGGCCTCCGGATCGTTCACCATCTCCTCGACGGCGTCCTGCCGGCGGCGGATCCGCTGTTCGTCCAGCAACGGATACAGAATCCACTTGCGCAGCTCCCGCGCCCCCATGGCCGTACGGGCGGGCTCCAGGACACCGAGCAGCGAGCCGCGCCGGCCCCCGTCGAAGCTGCGCAGCAACTCGAGATTGGCCTGGGTGTTCTCGTCGAGCATGAGATACCGGGAGGCGCGGTAGGGCTCCAGGGTCGTTAGCGTCTGAACGGCGCCGGGGGATCGATCTTCGAGATAGGCCAGGATGGCGCCGGCCGCGCGAACCCCCAGCGGCCACTCGTCCTGCGGCCCCTGGTAGATGCCGGCGCCGTCGAGCTTCCGGACCGCGGCGTTCGAGAACCAGGCGTCGGGGCCCGGCGTGCAGTGCACCCCGGCGTAGTCTTCGCGCAGGTTAGCGAGGGAGCCGGAATGGGAATCCGGAATCAGCAGTTCGCGCGGCTGAATCCGCCCGAGCTCGTTGGTGAGGGCGGCGTAGCCCCTCATCTGGGTGAAACGGAACTCGCCGGTGGTGACGTCCGTAAGGGACAGGCCGTACTCGTCGCGGGCCCCGGTCACGGCCACGAGGAAGTTGTTGACCTCGGCGTCGAGCCCTTCTCCCTCCGTAAGGGTGCCGGGGCTGATGACCTTGATGACCTCGCGCCGCACCACGCCCCTGGCGAGCTTGGGGTCTTCGGTCTGCTCGCAAACCGCCACCTTGAAACCCGCGGACAGAAGCTTGCCGATGTAGGGAGTGGCTGCGTGATGCGGCACGCCGCACAGGGGCACCGGCGCGCCGTCGTTGCGGTTGCGGCTGGTCAGCGCGATGTCGAGGACCTTGGCCGCCTTCTCCGCGTCCTCGAAGAACATCTCGTAGAAATCACCGAGCCGGAAGAACAGGATGGCGTCCTTGTGCCGATCCTTGATCTCCAGGTACTGATGCATCATGGGCGTGAGCCGTGTCCGCTCCATCATGCCCCCTCTGGTGTTCCGCCCCTGAGCGGCCCCGGAAGTCCGTATGCGGGGTTCCCGGTTATTTGATGGAACGCGGCGCTACACCTTGCGCCGCTGTCCCAACAGATAGTCCACGAGCAGGTATTGTCCCAGACGATCGGGACGGGTGTAGAAAGCGCGCCCCTTGTTGAGCCGGGTCATCTCGTCCACGAACCCCTTCAGTACCGGGCTGTCGTCCAGCATGAACGTGTTGATGGTGATGCCCCGCTGGGTGACCCTTTTCGCTTCCTTCAGGGTCTCTTCGGCCGCGCGCTGACTGATGCCGCCGAAGCTGAGCGGCCACTCGCAATAGAGCCGTCCCTGGCGGCAATAGGCCGTGGGTTGGCCGTCGGTGATGACGATGATCTGCTGATTGCGGGTCGCACTCCGCTTCTTCAACAGGTCGACGGCCAAGTGGAGCCCGTCCTGAAGGTTGGTGAAGGGGTCCCCCATGTTCCATGTCGCTTCCGGCAGATCCCTGGCCTTCAACTCCACCGCCCGGGTAAAGAATCCGACGATGCCGAAGTAGTCCTGGGGATACCTGGAACGGCACAGGGACTCCATCGCCAAAGCCACCTTCTTGGCCGCGGCGAAACGTCCGTCCCAACTCATCGACCAGCTCATATCCAGCAGCAGGACCGTGGCGGCGCGGGTCGAGTATTGCGAGTCGAAGACCATGAAGTCTCTCGGATCGAGGCTCAACGGCAACTTCGCGTCGCGGCGCAAGGCGCTCCTCAGCGTTTCGTTGAGATGCAAATTGAGCGCATCGCCGGATACATAGGGTTTGCTGCTCTCGGGCACCACCTCCTGGGATCCGTGCCGGGCAATCCGATGCCGGCCCGCCGCATCCCGGCTGAGCTGTTTGTAGATGTCTCGCAGGGCGATCTGGCCGATGCGCCGGACCCCGCGCGGCGTCAACTCGAAGTGGTCGCCCTTGTCGACCACGTAGCCGCCCTCCTCAAGGGACGACTCCAGCCGCATGACGCCCTCGTAGTCCTCCTGCGCCTGGGGACCGAGAAGGCTGTTCAAGAGATCCATGTCCACGTCCTTGGGTTGACTGCTGGAAAGCTGGCCCTCCAGCCTATGCAGCCCCTCCATGCGTTCCTGGAGCTCCGCAGCCTCCTCGAAATTCAACGATTCCTGCCCTCTGAACAGGTTTCCTTCACGTCGAATATAGTTTTCAAGCCGGCGTATCTTGTTCAGTTGAGAGAGGATTTCCTCGAAATCCTTCCTGGCCTCGGGGTTCTCGAAGCTGTAGCCCGCCAGACGCTCGATGGCGTCACTGAGCTTGGGCGGGAGGTGCTGCAGGAACTCGTCCTTTTTCTCGGCCTCCGCCCGGTTCTCTTGCTGCTGCAAGGTCTCGCGCTCGCTGGATACGATGTCCTGCAACTTCTCCTGGATCTCGTCCAGGGCCGACCGGATCTGGTACTGCTCATACATCCGCCGCTTTTCCCGTGCCACCCGGGAAAGCAGGTCGTCGAGCCCGGAAACCTGCTCCTCGTCCTCGCCCATGCCGCGCTGCATCAAGCGGCGCATGGACTGTTGCAGGTCGCCGGTCTCGTCAAGGTGCTCGTTGAGTTCGTCGAACACCTCGTCGGGCCGGATGGAACGGTCCTGGAAACCGTTCCAGCGACTGTAGCGAGCGTGGATCATGGTGTGCGGTCCGGCCTATTTGCCATAGGTGATTCGGCCGCCCGCGGCTTCCTTGTTGAGCTTCTGATGCAGGTGCAGGCCTTCCAGCACCAACTCCGTGGCCGAGGCCAGGAAGCCGGGCGAATCGACGTCGCCCAGAGAGCGGACCGCATCCTGCAGGCCCGGTATCTCCCTGATGCCCTCGAGATAGTCCTCCGAGCGCATCTCGTCGGAGACCTCCACTCCCCAGCCGGAGTTGAAGTACTCGATGACGCTCTGCAGCGAGCCGAGGTCGAGCCGGGTGTCGAACGTCTTGAGTATCGCCCGGTTCAACAGCCGCTCGATGAGTTCTTCCTCGTTCTTCTCCTCACCCGCGTACTCCACCTCGATCTTTCCGCAGGTAGAGGGAAGCACCGCGTGCAGATCGCTGACCCGCGGCACGATGGCGGTCTCGCCCGACCGCAACGCCCGCTTCTCGGCGTTGCTGACCATGCTCTCGTAATTGTTGATGCTGATTCGGACGCTGACGCCGGAGGACTGGTTTATCTCGCTGGAGTTGCGGGCTTCGAAAGTCAGGTGGCCCAGGACCTCTTTCATGAAGTCCGGAATCACCACCGTATGGCTGCGGTCGTCGAGCGAGGCGGATTCCTGCTCCATGATGTCGATCTCGTGCTCCACCACACGCGGATAGTGGGTCCTTATCTGTACGTCGAAGCGGTCCTTCAGAGGCGTGATGATGCGGCCGCGGCTGGTATAGTCCTCGGGATTCGCGCTGGCCACGATGATCACGTCGAGGGGAAGCCGGATCTTGTATCCCTTGATCTGGACATCCTTCTCTTCCATCAGGTTGAAGAGCCCGACCTGTACCTTCTCGGTGAGATCCGGCAGTTCGTTGACCGCGAACACGCCTCGGTTGGTGCGAGGGACGAGGCCGTAGTGAATCGTCTCCTCGTCGGCCAGATAGCGCCCTTCCGCGACCTTGATGGGATCGATCTCGCCGATGAGATCGGCGATGGACACGTCCGGAGTCGCCAGCTTCTCGCCGTACCGATGTTCCCGGCCGACCCACTCCACCTCCAGCTCGTCGCCCTTCTCGGCCAGACGCCGCTTGCACGGAGCGCAGATGACGTCGAAGGGATTGCAGTTGATCTCGCAACCCTGGACCCTAGGAATCTCCTCGTCCAGCAACATGGTGAGGCCGCGAATGATGCGCGACTTGGCCTGACCCCGCTCGCCGAGAAAAACCATGTGGTGGCCCGACAGCACCGCGTTCTCGATCTCCGGAATCACGGTCTCGTCGTAGCCCACGATTCCCGGCAGAATACGCTCCCCGGACTTGAGAAGCTCCATGAGATTTTGGCGCATCTCATCGCGCACGGACCTTACGACAATTCCGTTGCGTTTCAATTCGCCCAAGGTGTTGATCGATTTCACGCCGGTACCTCCTGCCAAGCCTTTGAATCGTGGGGCGGACTTCCGCACTAGCAGCCATCCTCCGCCACGGGGCTTTGGTTGACCCGCAGGCGAAGTTCCTTGCCGACCTTGAAAAACGGGACTCGCTTGGAAGATACGGAGACGATTTCCCCGGTCTTGGGATTGCGCCCGTCTCGGGCCCGCCGATGCTTTACCACGAAACTGCCGAACCCCCGGATCTCGATGCGTTCTTCCCGCTGCAACGAGGCAATCAAGGAGTCGAAGACGGAGTTGATAATCACCTCCGCATCAAAGCGCGACAGATGGGGAAACCGGTCATTGATTTCTTCGATCAGGTCTCGCTTGGTCATGCAGTTCCCCGAAAGGCGTGTCCGGCGGAAGCTATCGCTCGTCCTTCTCCCTGTCCCGGGTCTCTGCCCCCGGGCGACCCTCCCGGTCCAGCTTCAACTCCTCGTTCAGAATGGTCTCGAAAGAGAAACGTCCTGCCTCTTTTTCCCGCTTCAAATACGTCTCCAGCTCTTCCCTTTCCTCCGATCGCTTGAGCGCACGGATGCTGAGGCCGATCTTCCGTTCCTGAAGGTCGATGTTGACTACCTCGGCCTCGACTTCGTCGCCCACATGGTACAGGCTCGAAGGCTTTTCGACGTGCTCGGTGCTGAGCTGGGAGACATGGATCAGCCCCTCCACGCCTTCGGCCACGCGCACGAACACTCCGAAGTCGAGCACACGGACGACCGTGCCCGTGACCCGTGACCCCGACGGATGCTCTCTGATCACCCGTTCCCACGGATCCAGGGTCAACTGTTTCACTCCGAGCGAGAACCGCTCTACCTGCGGATCCACGCCGAGCACCTTGGCCTCGACCATGTCGCCCTTCTTGTAGAGCTCCGACGGGTGCTTGATCTTCCTGGTCCAGTCCAGGTCCGAGATGTGGATCAACCCGTCGATTCCCTCTTCGACTCCCACGAAAACTCCGAAGTCCGTGATGTTGCGTACCGGCCCCTTGATCACGCTGCCTTCGGGATACTTTTCCTTCGCCAGGAACCACGGATTGGGCAGAACCTGACGAAGCCCCAGCGAGATGCGCCTGCGCCCAGGGTCCACGTTCAGGACCATGGCCTCCACGGTTTCCCCCACCTGGACGACCTTCGAGGGGTGCGAGAGCTTCTTGGCCCAGGACATCTCCGATACGTGGATCAGCCCCTCGACCCCCTTTTCCAGCTCCACGAACGCGCCGTAGTCCGTCAGGCCCACGACCTTTCCGGTAATCCTGGAGTCGACAGGATACCGTTCCGCCACCGATTCCCAGGGGTCCGGGGTGATCTGCTTCATGCCCAGGGAGATCCGTTCTCGTTCCTTGTCGAACTTGAGCACCACGACCCGGATGGTCTCCCCGAGGCTCAGCAGGTCGCTCGGGTGATTGACGCGGCCCCACGACATGTCGGTAATGTGCAGGATCCCGTCGATACCGCCGACATCGACGAAAGCACCGTAATCCGTGATGTTCTTGACCACGCCCTCCAGGATCACACCCTCGTCCAGAACCGCGAGGGTCTCCTTCTTGAGCACCTCCCGTTCCTTCTCGAGCAGGACCTTGCGCGATACCACCACGTTGTCACGCATCCTGTTGTACTTGAGGATGGCGAACCGATCCCGTTTGCCCACGAACTGGTCGAGGTTCCGGGTCGGCCGAATGTCCACGTGGGAGCCGGGAAGAAAGCCGTCGACGCCGAGGTCGACCTTGAATCCGCCCTTGACCCGGGCGACGATAGTCCCCTCGATGGGAGTCATCCGATCGTGCGCCCTCTCGATTCCGTCCCAGACCTTGATGCTTTCGGCCTTTTGACGGGAGAGCACGATCTCGCCCCGATCTCCTTCGGGAGATTCGAAGAAGACGTCCACGTCGTCGCCGAGATCGACCTGAAGCCTGCCGTCGCGATCCTGGAACTCCTGAACCGGGATGCGGCCCTCGGTCTTGTAGCCCACGTCAACCACCACGTGGGTCGGGTTGACGTCAACCACCTTGCCGGTGACCACCCCGCCCGGCTGCACCGCCTGCAAACTCTCCTCGAACAGAGACTGAAAGTCGTCTTCGGCGGCCGCCGCTTCCGAGTCCTGCGAAGTCTCTCGGTCCTGGAAAATCGCCTGGCTCTCCGAAGCCGCCTCACCCTCCGCGGCTACCTGGCTTTCCGTAGTTACCCGGCTCTCTGCAGTGGTCCGGCTCTCTGCGGTTGCCTGATCTTCCGCAGCTATCTGGCCATCCGACGTCTCCCGGCTCTTGTTCGCCTCACCTTCCGTCATTAAACAGTTCTCCCGTTCTCATTGGATTTCGAATTCACTTCTTCCAGTATCCTGTCGACGACGGCGGCCGCCGGCAGCGCGGTCGAGTCGATGAACACCGCGTCATCGGCCTTGCGCAAGGGCGCCAGCTTCCGCTCCTGGTCCCGCCGGTCCCGGCGCAGGACGTCCGCGAGCGTCTGCTTCAGCGTCAGCGTCGAATCCTGTCCGGCCAGCTCGTTGAAACGCCGGCGAGCGCGTGTTTCCGGCGACGCATCCAGGTAGATCTTCAGCTCGGCATCCGGGAAGACCACGGTGCCCATGTCGCGGCCCTCGGCGACGATGCATCCGCTGCGGCCCATGGAGCGCTGCAGCGCGGCCATCCGTTGCCGTACGATCTTCATGCCGGAAACCCGGGAAGCCATCTGCCCCACCTCCGGCGTCCGGATCGCTCCGCTCACGTCCGCGCCGTCCAGCATCACCGTGTGGTCGCTTCCAAGGTCGACGTCGGTGCTTTCGAGAATCCTTCCCAAGGCGTTCTCGTCATCGGGATCCGCTCCCTGGCGCATGACTTTCCACGCCAATGCCCGATACATGGCTCCCGTATCCATATAGCGATATCCGAGACGCTTCGCCACGGCCTTGGCCGCCGTGCTCTTGCCGGCGCCCGCCGGGCCGTCGATGGTCACGATCAACTATCCTATCCTCACTTCGGATCAGGCACAACCGGCGGCGCCGCCGACCATGCCGTCAAGCGCTGATTTTCCCGAGGCTTTCGAAGAAACCGGGGAACGATACTCTGACGCATTCCTCGTTCGACAGCGCGATTCCACCCCGGGTCGACAAGCCGGCGACCGCCAACGCCATGGCCACCCGATGGTCGCCGTGACTCTCCACCGAGGCGCTCTCGAGCTCGCCGGCGCCCTCGACCGTCACATCGTCGCCCCGCACCTCCGTCCTCACACCCATCCTGGAGAGTTCGCGGCTCATGGTCGCGATGCGGTCGGACTCCTTGAACCGCAGCTCGCCGACGGCGTGGAACAGCGTGGACCCCCTGGCCAAGGCCGCGGCCACAAACAGCACCGGATACTCGTCGATGGTGCGGGGGACGAGTTCCGGCTGAACCTCGACGCCCTGCAACACCCCGCCCCTCACCCGGAAGTCGGCCACCGGCTCACCGGCCTCGTCCCAGGCGCGCGTCATCTCGATGTCTGCACCCATGGCCCGCAGCACCTCGACTACGCCGCTGCGCGTGGGATTGCAGCCCACGGCCCGGATGGTCACGTCCGATCCGGGGATGGTCGCCGCGGCCACGGCGATGAAGGCGGCCGACGACGCGTCTCCGGGAACCCGGAGGCGTGTTCCCGACAGTTCCTGCCCGCCCCGGACCCTCACCCGCGCGCCGTCGCTCTCCACCGAGGCGCCGAACCCGCGCGCCATGATCTCGGTGTGATCCCGGGATCGATACGGCTCATCGAACCGTGTCTCCCCCCGCGCCTGCAACCCCGCCAGCAGGACCGCGGACTTGACCTGGGCACTGGCCACCGGCGAGGCGTACTCGATGCCCCGGAGCGGCCGGCCGTGAATCACCAGGGGCGCGCGGCCGTCCTGTCCGGTGACCTGGGCCCCCATCCGCGTGAGCGGCTCGATCACCCGTTTCATCGGACGGCCGCGAAGCGAGCCGTCGCCGTCGAGTCTGACGTCAAAGGGCCGGCCGGCCAGCAGTCCCGCCAGCAACCGCATGGTGGTGCCGGAATTCCCGCAATCGATGGTTTCCGGCGGCGCCCGCAGTCCGTCCCAACCCCCGCCCTCGATGCACAAGCCGTCGCGCTCGCGCCGAAACCGTACCCCCATGCGTCTGAAGGCCGCCACCGTGCTGGAATTGTCGGCCCCGGCCGACAGGTTGGCGATGCGCGTCTCGCCCCGGGCCACGGATCCCAGGATCACCGCTCGATGGCCGATGGACTTGTCCCCCGGCACCTCCAGCTCGCCCCTCAAGGGACGCGAAACCTGTTCCACCCTGACGGTCACGGTTACGACATCCTCTTGCGCGTCACCAACGCTTGATCGAATTCCCGCTCCAGTCCGGGCCCGTCGTCCCGGCGAATACAATCGGCGATCCTCTCGAGCCCTCGCGCGTACTCCCGAATCCCCTTGAGCACGGCCTCACGGTTGAGCAGGCAGATATCGCGCCACAACTCCGGACGGCTGGCAGCGATGCGGGTGGTGTCCTTGAAACCCGCCCCACAATATGCGGCAAGGTCCAGCGACTCCACCTTGGTGCGTTCCAGGGCGTTTACCAGCGCGTAGGCCGCGACGTGAGGCAAATGGCTCACCACGCCCAGAATCCGGTCGTGAAGCCTGACGTCCATCAACTCCACCTTGGCTCCGACCCGCCGCCAGAATGTCCGCAGCTTCTTCAACGCACCGGGATCGGTCCGGTTGGTGGGCGTGAGGATGCAGCGACGGCGGACGAACAGGTCGGCTCTCGCCGGATCGGGACCCCATTGATCGCTACCGGCAATGGGATGGGCCCCGACGAAGGACGGACCCCGCTTCAACAAACGCTCCATGTCCGCCACCACCCGGCGTTTCACGCTGCCGACGTCGCTGATGAGGCATTCCCGGTGGATGCGCGGCAGAAACGATCGGGTCACCGGCGCGATGGCGCTCACCGGCGTCGCCAGGACCAGAAAGTCGGTATCGGAGGGGAAATCCCCGGCGTCCAGAAAGTAGCCATCCAGGATGCCGAGCTTCCGTGCGCGGCGCAGTGTCTTCTCGTTGCGCCCGTATCCCACGACCCGCTCCACCAGACCGCGTTCCCTGGCGGCCAACGCCAGAGAGCCGCCGATGAGCCCCACGCCCGCGATCACCACGGTCCGAAACATCACCCCCCGCCCCCGATCTTTCCCGAAATTCGCGCAAGGCCGTCCAGGAATTTGCGGTTTTCGTCCGGGGTCCCCACCGTGACACGAACGTGCTCGGGAAACTCCGGGCCCACGGGCCGCACGATGACCCCCTGCCGCAGCAGCTCTTCGTAGACGCGACCCGCCCGGCCGGTCCGCACGAGGATGAAATTGGCCTGGCTCGGGACCCATTCGATCCCGAGGGCCGCCAGTCCCTCGGTCAAAAAGGCCAGGCCTTGCCGGTTGACCTCCAGGCTCCGGCGGAGGTGTTCGGCGTCGTCCACGGCCGCGGTTGCCGCCCACTGGGCGGCGGCATTGACGTTGAAAGGCTCCCGCACCTGATTCATCATCGCAACGACGTCGGGATGGGCGACGCCGTATCCGATGCGCAGGCCGGCCAGCCCGTAGACCTTCGAAAAGGTCCGCAGGGTCAGGACCGCGCGGTCCTCCCGTTGATCGTCGAGGGAATCGGGGTAGTCCGGGTCGTCCACGTACTCGAAGTAGGCCTCGTCCGCCACCACGAGCACGTCGGGTCCCACCCGCTCGAGAAACTCCTCCCACTCGGGACGCCGGTAGATCGTTCCCGTGGGGTTGTTGGGGTTGGCGAGGAAGACGCAACGGGTCCTGGGCGTCAACGCCCGGGCCATGGCTTCGAGGTCGTAACCGAAGTCGTTCAGCGGCACGGTCCGTACGGCCGCGCCCATGGCGTCGAGCGCGAGGCCGTACGCCACGAAGGTGCCCCGGGACAGCAAGGCCTCGTCTCCGGGGCGCAGAAAGGTCCGGACCGCGAGCTCGATGAGCTCGTTGGAGCCGTTGCCGAAGACCAGCCGCTCGGGGGCAACGCTCAACCTGGCGGACAGCGCACGCCGGAGATGGAAACAGCCGCCGTCCGGGTAAAGATGCAGCTCCCCCAGCCGCTCCCGCAACGCCGCCACCGCCTTCGGCGACGGTCCCAGCGGATTCTCGTTGGACGCCAGCTTGGCCGATCGCTGAATTCCGTACTCCCGCTCCACCTCGTCGATGGGCTTGCCGGGCACGTAAGGCACGATGCCGCGAATATAATCCGGAACCTTTTCGGCGATGCTCATAGGCTGCGGGGATAGGAGCCGAGGACCTTCAGAAAAATGCAGCCCTTGGAGAGCTGCTCCAGGGCGGTCTTCACTTGCGCATCTTCCTGATGCCCTCTGAAATCGATGAAGAAAACGTACTCCCATGCCTTCTCGCGCGAGGGGCGCGACTCGATCTTGGTAAGGTCGATGCCGTGTTTCGCGAAGGGCGCCAGCAGGTCATGGAGCACGCCGACGCGGTCCTTGGCCGCGAAGACGATACTGGTCTTGTCCTCGCCCGTGGGCGACGGAGGATCGTCTCCGATGACGAAGAACCGCGTGATATTGTCGTGATTGTCGGCGATGTTGGCCTGGACGATCTTGAGTCCGTAGACGTCGCCCGCCAGGCGACTGGATACCGCCGCCACCTCCCGGTCGGAGCGCGCCTCCCTGGCGGCCTGTGCCGTGCTCGACACCTCCTCGACGGCAGCGCCGGCGTAGTGCGCGGCCAGCCAGCGGCGGCATTGGCCCAGGGCATGGGAATGGGAAAGAATACGGCGCACGTCCTTTGCCCGGCCTGACCGGGACAGCAGGCACAGCTCGATATCGACGCTGACTTCACCGCAGATCCGAACGTTCGATTCCTGCAGCAGGTCCAGGGTGTGCGTCACCACCCCTTCGGTAGAGTTTTCGATGGGCACCACGCCGTAGTCGACGTTGCCCGCGCCCACCTCCCGGAAGACGTCGTCGATGGTAGGTTCGGGGGAGTAGCGTACGGTGCTGCCGAAATGCCGCTGCGCGGCCATGTGGGTGAAGGTCGCCTCCGGGCCGAAGAACGCCACCTGCATCCGGGCCTCGATGCCCCGACAGGCCGACAGGATCTCCCGGTAGACGGCGCGAATGGACGCGGCCGGCAACGGACCCGCGTTGGCCTCGGATACCTGCCGATACACGGCCCGTTCGCGGCTCGCCACGTAAACGGGCCTTCCGGTGCGATTCTTCTGGCGCCCGATCTTCAGGGCGAGGGACGCTCTCTCGTTGAGAAGGGCTACAATCCGGGAATCAACTCGATCGATCTGTTTTCGGAAGGCATCTACCGATTCTCTGCGGCTCAATGAAAAACCTCGAGGGGAAGGATTGCGAGCGAAAGGCTACGTTAGCTGAACTCCCGTGCAATTGCAACTCCGCGTCGCCGCAGGCGAACCCCCGGCGCAGGCGTTTGCCCATCCCGCCCCTCCGTCGATGCCGGACGGGAATCATGGTACCCTCCCGGTGTCCCGTCCATGCAAAATCAGACCCAGGCCTATCTCTATGCCGCGGTCACGGTGCTGTTCTGGTCCACCGTGGCGACGGCGTTCAAGCTCTCCCTGCGCCATATCGCCGCCGACGTGCTGGTGTTCTGCTCCTCGCTGGTTTCCGTACTGGTGCTGCTCTGCATCACCCTGGCCACCGGGCGGCTCAGGCAACTCCGGGAGTGGAGCGGCGGCGACCTTCGCACCTCGCTTTGGCTGGGCTTCCTGAACCCCTTCCTCTACTACCTCGTCCTCTTCAGGGCCTATGATCTCTTGCCCGCGCAGGAGGCTCTGACCCTGAACTTCATCTGGCCCATGGTGCTGGCGCTGTTCTCCATTCTCCTGCTCCGGCAACCCATCAGCATCCGCGCCGTCGCGGCCATGGCCGTAAGTTTCTCCGGCGTGGCCGTCATCGCCACCCGTGGAGACCTGCCGGGGCTCGATCTGGCCAACCCGCGGGGGGTGGCTCTGGCATTGGGCAGCGCGTTGATATGGGCGCTCTACTGGATCTACGGGGTCAAGGATACGCGCGACCCGGTGACGCGCCTGCTGGCCAATTTCGTGTTCGGATGCGGGTTTTCCGGCGGTTACCTGTGGCTCTCGGGCAACCTGGAAACACCCCACACGCTGGGCCTGGCGGGCGCCGCCTACATCGGCACGTTCGAGATGGGTATCGCGTTCGTCACCTGGCTCCAGGCGCTGAAACTCTCCCGCACCACGGCGCAGGTGGGTCAACTGATCTTCCTGACTCCGTTCCTCTCGCTATGGGTGATCGGGCTGTTCGTAGGGGAGCCCATCTACCCCAGCACCGTGGCGGGACTGGCGTTGATCGTCGCCGGCATCGTGCTCCAGCGCCGGACCGGCTGACCCGCCCCCTGAAGGCCGACACGGCGGGAGGATGAGGGTGCAGGGGAATGTTCCTGTGCCGCGGAGCGATCCTGCAACTCCGACGCCCGCCACTTCGCAATGAACTCGTCCGGATTCATCGCGATCGGCGTCTTCTCGTTTGTTTTCAGTCTCGGATACGGCCGGCAGCACGGCAGCGCCGTAGCGCAATTCCGCTTCGCCAACTGCCGAGAAGAACAGATCCTCCACCGGATGGCCCCTGACCCACGCTTCCACGGCAGGGTCAGGCGACTTGCGCATCAGTTCGGAAACAACATTGGTATCCAGCAAGATCATGCCTGCCGCCTCAATCGAATCGGGGCGGCTCACGTGCCGGGTCACGTGGCGGCAACTTCAGGTCCACGCCCCTGGACGGCCCGAAGTACCCCCGGATGATGCTCGCAAGGTCTTGAGAACCCTGCTTGCGTCCCACTGCCTCGCGCAGGATCCGCCTTACTTCATCTTCCATGGATCGGCCGTTCCCTGCCGCCCGCATACGAAGGCGGGCCTTCACGTCGTCGTCGAGATTACGGATCGTGATGCTGCCCATTTCCATGCCCTCCGTCTACACTCTAACCTATGGCGTGCTTGCAGTGCAATCAAGGGCTGCATCCCAAATCCGTCATCAAACGAAGCGCGGGAGAGATTTGGGAGGAAGGATTCGGTAATCAGGAGCATGGAGAGGGAGTGTAGGGGGGGTTGACGGGGGGTGGGTGGGCTCTCCATCGGGAGTTGGCAGTGTATGGGCGCACCGGGGAGGTTGCTGGCGAGTCAAAGGCAACACTCCGGCGGTGCCACCTGGTGGGGTCGCTCTCGACGGTGAGTCTGATACTGGGTGTTCTAGGCTGCGGCGGGGTCGGCAGCCAGCGCCTGTATCCTGCGCCGGGTCTTCAGCAGCAGGTCATAAGAAGGATGGCCTCGAGCCAAGCGGATGATCCACTTCCGAGCGTGCCGCACCACTCGACCCGGAAGGGCAATCACGGCGAAGCGCACGGCCTTCAAACGCTTGCCGATCCACTTCTCACCCCACAGCCGCTTCATGACCGCGTTGAGGTTGAACGCCAACACCGCCATCGCCCACCATGCCGCGTTGCTCCCGAACAACCCGGAAGGCAGCCGGCCCCCGGCCAAGTCACTTTTCAGAACACTATGGGCCTGTTCGCTCTTGCCACACCGCTGCCGGTACCACTCCACCACCGCATCCCCGGCAATCTTGCGGTTGGTGACGATGCCAAAGACCTTGTGCCATCCCCCGTTGGACGACTCCATGGTGGGAAACGGCAACTCCATCTGATCCTCCATCCCCGGCAATGGCGGCTCTCTCAACGGCTCTCGGGTGGCGATGAATCGGTACGCCGGCCCCTTCTTCCGGCGTGCGATCCAGTTCGGCACGAAGCACACCTCCGCCCACTCCTGTTCGGTCTTCACCCGATTCTTGCCCGTCCCTCGGTACACAGGCTTCCACTCCCGCTCCCGAACCCGCCCTACCGCCCGCTTGAACGCCGCCGTCACGTCCACCCCCACCGCAAATTCGATCACCCCGAAGCGCTCGTCCTTCCCCTCCGCGCAGTACTTCAACAACTCCTGCTGGTACCCCGCCGTGTCCGACCTCAGCCGTACCGTCTTCACCCCACGAGGCAGATGCCGCAACGCTTCCCGCATCACCCGCAACTGCTCATACCCCGCAGGCACGTTCCCGTCCCGAAACTCCGAATGAACCACACTCTCCGTCTCCCACCAGTACGTCGTCAACGGCTGATACGCCTTGGTCTTCTGGTAGCTCGCCAATGCCTCCCGCTTCTGCGTCTCCACCAACGTCGCATCCATGTCCAGCGTCGCCTCCCGCTGAGGCCAACGCCTCTGCATCCAGCACAACATCGCCCCGTTCACCTCCCACAACCCTCGCAATGCCTCATTCTCCGCCGGAATGAACGCCTTGTGCTCCTCACGCTGGCCCTCCGCCTCCTCATCATGGAACCCTCGCAAATAACGAAACACCGCCGGCTCCGACGGAAACCCCCGCCGTCGCTCCACTCGCCATCGCCGCTCCAGCCCGCGCCGCTCTCCCCGATTCAGCCCGTGTCCCTCCGCCTCTCCCATCATTCGCTTCAACCCCTCGTCCTTCTCCAATACCTCCACGTCGCTCACCGACTCCCCGCCCGCCAAGTTCAGCAGCAACAGCGCCGTCACCACCTGGCTGTCCGTCCAGCCCTGTCCCCCTCTCCGTAGCCCCACACGCCCCTCCACCCATCGCTTCAACCCCATCGCCTCCATCAACTCCAGGTACACCCCCAGCCCTGACAATCCCGTCATCCCCGCCCTCTTCTTCTCTTCCTCATACTGGAATCCCAGTAGCCCTTGCTTCATAATAATTGCACCTCGTTGGTGATGGTCTTGCTTGCCTTACTACCATCCTTAGCCCCCTTTATCACGGGCTCCAACGAGGTCCATACTTTCTTGGTGACGGATTTAGGGCATGCCCCAAATCCGTCATCAAACGAAGCGCGGGAGAGATTTGGGAGGAAGGATTCGGTAATCAGGAGCATGGAGAGGGAGTGTAGGGGGGGTTGACGGGGGGTGGGTGGGCTCTCCATCGGGAGTTGGCAGTGTATGGGCGCACCGGGGAGGTTGCTGGCGAGTCAAAGGCAACACTCCGGCGGTGCCACCCGGTGGGGTCGCTCTCGACGGTGAGTCTGATACTGGGTGTTCTAGGCTGCGGCGGGGTCGGCAGCCAGCGCCTGTATCCTGCGCCGGGTCTTCAGCAGCAGGTCATAAGAAGGATGGCCTCGAGCCAAGCGGATGATCCACTTCCGAGCGTGCCGCACCACTCGACCCGGAAGGGCAATCACGGCGAAGCGCACGGCCTTCAAACGCTTGCCGATCCACTTCTCACCCCACAGCCGCTTCATGACCGCGTTGAGGTTGAACGCCAACACCGCCATCGCCCACCATGCCGCGTTGCTCCCGAACAACCCGGAAGGCAGCCGGCCCCCGGCCAAGTCACTTTTCAGAACACTATGGGCCTGTTCGCTCTTGCCACACCGCTGCCGGTACCACTCCACCACCGCATCCCCGGCAATCTTGCGGTTGGTGACGATGCCAAAGACCTTGTGCCATCCCCCGTTGGACGACTCCATGGTGGGAAACGGCAACTCCATCTGATCCTCCATCCCCGGCAATGGCGGCTCTCTCAACGGCTCTCGGGTGGCGATGAATCGGTACGCCGGCCCCTTCTTCCGGCGTGCGATCCAGTTCGGCACGAAGCACACCTCCGCCCACTCCTGTTCGGTCTTCACCCGATTCTTGCCCGTCCCTCGGTACACAGGCTTCCACTCCCGCTCCCGAACCCGCCCTACCGCCCGCTTGAACGCCGCCGTCACGTCCACCCCCACCGCAAATTCGATCACCCCGAAGCGCTCGTCCTTCCCCTCCGCGCAGTACTTCAACAACTCCTGCTGGTACCCCGCCGTGTCCGACCTCAGCCGTACCGTCTTCACCCCACGAGGCAGATGCCGCAACGCTTCCCGCATCACCCGCAACTGCTCATACCCCGCAGGCACGTTCCCGTCCCGAAACTCCGAATGAACCACACTCTCCGTCTCCCACCAGTACGTCGTCAACGGCTGATACGCCTTGGTCTTCTGGTAGCTCGCCAATGCCTCCCGCTTCTGCGTCTCCACCAACGTCGCATCCATGTCCAGCGTCGCCTCCCGCTGAGGCCAACGCCTCTGCATCCAGCACAACATCGCCCCGTTCACCTCCCACAACCCTCGCAATGCCTCATTCTCCGCCGGAATGAACGCCTTGTGCTCCTCACGCTGGCCCTCCGCCTCCTCATCATGGAACCCTCGCAAATAACGAAACACCGCCGGCTCCGACGGAAACCCCCGCCGTCGCTCCACTCGCCATCGCCGCTCCAGCCCGCGCCGCTCTCCCCGATTCAGCCCGTGTCCCTCCGCCTCTCCCATCATTCGCTTCAACCCCTCGTCCTTCTCCAATACCTCCACGTCGCTCACCGACTCCCCGCCCGCCAAGTTCAGCAGCAACAGCGCCGTCACCACCTGGCTGTCCGTCCAGCCCTGTCCCCCTCTCCGTAGCCCCACACGCCCCTCCACCCATCGCTTCAACCCCATCGCCTCCATCAACTCCAGGTACACCCCCAGCCCTGACAATCCCGTCATCCCCGCCCTCTTCTTCTCTTCCTCATACTGGAATCCCAGTAGCCCTTGCTTCATAATAATTGCACCTCGTTGGTGATGGTCTTGCTTGCCTTACTACCATCCTTAGCCCCCTTTATCACGGGCTCCAACGAGGTCCATACTTTCTTGGTGACGGATTTAGGATGCATGGGCTTCTTGCCGTTGCCGAGATCGAAACCCTTGCGGCTCAATATGATCTTCCTTGTCCGCGAAACCTCTCATCTTGGCCAGACGAAGAGAGCCCGCTGAGACTGCGGAATCGCCGTTCACTTGAGCCGGGGAAAGGACCACGGGCTCATCTCCTCGGCGTTCCGTCCCAGCGCGTCCCAGTCCTGCAGGCGACCCCAGGCGAACTCGGCGGCCTCCTGGGCCTGCCGCCGCAACGCTTCCAGGTCCACCCCCGGGATCCGCCCCTGCTCCATGCGCACCTCGCCGTCGACGATGACCGTCCGAACGTCATCGCCGATGCCGCACTCCACCAGGCTCTTGATGGGATCGCGCACCGGCCCGTACCTGAGCGTTCCGCGCCCTGAGAGATCGACAATGATGATGTCCGCGCGGGCCCCCGGCGCAAGCCGGCCGAGGTCGTCGCGCCCCAGTGCGCGGGCGCCCCCCAGGGTGGCGGCTTCGAAGACCTCCGCGGCCGTGGCCGCCCGCAGATTGTGTCCGATGACCTTGCCGAAGTAGGACGCGATGCGCATCTGCATCATGAAGTCCCGCGGGTAGGTGTCGCTGCCCAGGGCGATGTTGACCCCGGCCTTGCGATAGCGCTCCCAGGAATCGAGGCAACGCCCCCGGCGGGCGATGTTGACCGGGCAGTGGGAGATGGACACGCCGTATTCGCCCATGAGCTCAACGTCCCGGCCGCCTGAGAAGTTCATCTGCGGGTTCTCGGCCACGATGTTCCCGTGACCGATGGTGAGGTCGGGACCCAGAAGCCCCACGGACTCCAGCAGTTCCACCGGAGTCATGCGGTGCTCGACCACGAGCTCGAAGAACTCGATGACGTTGTAGGCCGCGTGGGTCGATATCGGAACCTCGAGCTCGTCCGCCGCCTTCCGCGTGGCCCGCAGGAGATCCGGCGTGCAGCTCTCGGACTCCCGCGGGATCAGTATCCCCCGGACCCGGTCGCCGCAACTGCCGTTCACGCGCTTGATGAAGTCGACGGCGCCCTCGAACTCTCGCCAACCCGCGGCCTCGTCCAGCGCGCGCTTGAGACGGCCCTTGCCGTCCGCCACCCAGCGGCCCGAGTCGAAGCCCGGTCCCAGATACGCCCGCGCTCCGAGCCGGTCCACCTCCTCCAGCAGTCCTTCCTGGACCCGAAGCTGGCTGCCGATCTCCATGAACGTGGTGACGCCGTTCCGCAGCAGCTCCGCCACCGTGAAGGTCGCGTGCAGGTCCGTGCCTTCGTCCGCCCCGGCCTGATCCGGCCTCGTGTACCGCGGGTCCCCCGCCGGCCGCGTCCCCGCCCGCGGCACGCTGATCTCCAGGAACGGCTGGCCGAAGTAGTCCGGCCGGCCGGTGTCCGTAATCAGTCGGTGCGACGCCCGGTGGCCGCCGTGAACGTGCATGTCGATGAACCCCGGCGCCACCAGCATCCCACGAGCGTCGATCTCACGGTCCACGTCTCCGTCGAAGCCGGCGCCCACGTGCAGGATGCGCCCGTTCTCGAACACCACCACGCCGTCGCGCAGGAGCGCGTGGGTCTCCCCCTGAAAGCCGACGATCCAACCGCCGCGAATCAATGTACGCATGTCGCGTCTCCGTCTGGTGTGGTGTCCTGTCCGGTCCGTTCGCGTGACAAGGTGACACTGGCAGCCTGCGCCGTAGAACTCGGACGCCCGCGGTAGCGGCGGGTTTCAAACCCGCCCCTGCCGCATCGCGCTACCGGCCGATATAGACTTCTAGGAGTCGCGTTCCGTAAATGTGTTGACCCTGTTCCATCTCTTCACCCCGTTGCCGCAAGAA
Source organism: uncultured Binatia bacterium (SeqCode) (assembly GCA_965214905.1). Lineage (GTDB taxonomy): Bacteria > Desulfobacterota > Binatia > UBA9968 > JAJDTQ01 > JAJDTQ01. The sequence goes on along the minus strand of OZ243984.1, from coordinate 4,227,127 downwards.
GTGGTCGGCGATGAACAACTCCCCTCTCCCTCTGGGAGAGGGTGGCCGAAGGCCGGGTGAGGGCGCCCCGAATAAACCTGCCCTGCCTTGCTGGTCGCTCCCAACCGGCTGCGCGCACACGGGGGACCCTCACCCCAACCCTCTCCCAGAGGGAGAGGGTGTCGGAAGGGCTGTCAAAATGGCTCGGTGATGAGTCATCGCAAATATGAACCGCAACACTCGTTCCGGCTTGTTCGTCCTATCCAAACAAAAAGTTCGATATAATGACCGCAACCGAACCCTCCCCTTCTGCCTGTCATCAAACACCTGATCCGACAGACTTCCAGGTCGGCTCTTCTCCGAAGGGCAACTCGGTTCCCAGGCCCTTGTCCCGCGCCAGTTGGTAAACCCAGCTCGCGATGCCCACGTCCAGGATGCCCATGCCCGGCGACTCGTAGAGAATGATCTCGTCGTCGCTCCGGCGTCCGGGCTTCTTCCCGGACACCACGTCGCAGAACTCCGCGGCCACGTCGTCCCGCGAGAATCTCCCGCTGGCCAGCAACGACGGGAAGGGCTTTCGGGGCGGGCTGTCGCCCAGTACCTGGTCGGTGCCGGAGAGGAACACCCGCGACCCCTCCACCGTGGCCTCGTCGAATTCCCCGGGAGCCAGAGACATGACCAGCGCTCCCGGCTCCAGCCAGCCGCCCTCGAACACCACCGTGTTGCCGGAGGTGGCCAGCAGCATGATGTCGGTGTTCTCGACGGCTTCCCGGCCCGACTCCACCGCCGCCACTTCGATGCCCAGGACCGCGGTCATCTCTTCGGAGAAACGCCGGCGGTTCTCCGGGCTCCGGCTGTAGGCCTTGATGTGGCGGATGTCGCGAACGGCGCTGCATGCCTGGACGAAGCCGCGGGCGTAGCGGCCCGTGCCGATGACCCCCAGCGTCTTCGCATCCGCCCGGGCCAGATGCTTCGCCGCCACGCCGTAGGGAGCCGCGGTGCGGACCGCGTGCAGATGATAGTCCGAGATGATGGCCGCCATCTCCATGTCTTCCCACTTGAAGAGGCAGATGACCTCGGAGCGATTGGTTCCCTGGTATCCCGAGTAGACCCGCACCGCGGCGAAGCCCAGAGCCGGCGCCATGCCCGGCAGGATGCGGATGTTGTGCCAGAGATGACCCGGGTGATCGGGATGCTCCATGGTCAACCGCTTGAGATGGAACGTGCTGCCTTCGGACTGCTGGCGCAGCACTTCCTCAATGACCGCGACCGCGTCGCCGTAAGCGTTCCGTCCCTCCATCGCCTTGAGAACGTCTTCTTCCGTCAGAAAAAGCATGACTGCGCAGGTACCTCCGTTTCCATCGGGGGTTGGTGTCGACAAGCCCTGGGAGCCTGCGCCGCAGAAACCCGGCATTCCATGCAGGGGCGGGTTTCAAACCCGCCCCTGCCCGCACCGCGCTACCGGCCGATACGGCCCCCTGGTCCAGCGTCCTTCGACTTCGCTGGCGCTACGCTCGGGACGAACGGAGATGAGAGTTTGCTACGGCGCAGGCGCCTGGCCGATGCCGTAGAGCCGCGCCGCGTTCCCTCCCAGCACTGCCTCTTTCTGCTTCCGGGTCAGATCGTCCCGCTGCAACAATTCGTCGATCTCGTGCCGGCACGATGCGGCGTCGAAAACCTCGTGCGGGAAGTCGCTGGCGAACAGGAAGGGATCGGCTCCGGCTTGCTGCACGGCAAAGGCCAGCCCGGCGTCGTCGCAGTCGAAACCGACGAAGATCCTCCCCTCCCGGACGTGACGCTTGAAGTGCTCGCTGGCTTTCTCGTCCGGCCCGGGGCCCGGTACGGGGTCTCCCGCGAGATCGACCTGAATGTGACCTTCGTTGTAGGAGCGGTCGAGCCGGTCCATGAAGAACGGCACCCAGGTGGCGCCCCCTTCCAGAAACCCCACTCTCAATCGGGAAAAGCGCTCGAAGATGCCGTGGCTCAACATCGCCGCCGCCTGCACCATGATCCCGAAAGGGTGGCCGAGGGCGTGCACCGGATAGTAGACGCTGAAGCCGTCAAGCCCCAGATGATGGTGCGCGCCCCCGTGCACGGTGAGGCAGCAGTCCAGCTTCTCCGCCTCCTCATAGATCGGCCAATACGCCTTGGCGCCGAGATGACCCTTGATGGCCTCGCCGTTGGACGGCAGCATGGCTCCCACCATGCCCAGTTCCCGGACGCAACGGCGCAGTTCCGCTACCGCGGCCTCTTCATCCTGTATCGGGATGAGGCCGACGCCCTTGAGACGCGGAGTCGTGCTGGTGAACCGGTCATGCAGCCAGTTGTTGTAGGCTCGGCAGGCCGCGATGGCCCACTCCACCGAGACGATGCGCCCGACCCCCAGGCCGGCGCTGGGGTAGAGCACGCTCCAGGCGATGCCGGTCTCTTCGATGAACTCCAGCCACTCCTCGGGGCCCGGCGCGGTCTTCATGCTGCCGCCGACGTACCTGGGCACGCGATTCTTCATCAGGTAGCGAAAATGGAGGTGGTCGAACACGGGGAACATCTGGCTGAACTGGTTCCCCTCGGGCATGTACTTGGCGATCTCGTCGCCAAAGAAGTAGTCGTTGACGTGGCCGTCGGCGTCGTTGATGGTCGGCATCACATCTTCTCCTTTTCGACCCAACAGCCTGTTATCTCAGCCCTTGAAGGCTGTCAACTTGCATTCTGGCGCAGGCGATAGCGCCCCTCGGCGTCCTGGTCGATTTCATCGAACTCGTGTAGCTCCCCCATGGCGCGGGCGACGCCCTGAAAATCGACCCCGGCGACCTCCTGCGCGATCTCGCTGAAGTACCGGGGTCGGGCCGCGAGCAGTTCCCGTATTCGCGCCACCACGCCTTCGACGCCCGCGACCCCGGCGCTCATCGTGTCCTCGGGAACCGCATCCGCTTCACCCAGGTAGGCGGCGAGGTCCAGTTCGTCCGCGTGGGGATAGGTGATGCGTTGATAGCGCGCCTTGGGGACATTGTCGGGAATGGTGGCGTCGATGCCGCACTTGGCGGTGGTGGGGATGCCCTCCGACGGAGGCAGGCTCGGGTCCAGGGGTTTGGATCGGGCATCCGACAGGATCGTGACGTCACGGTCGGCCTGCACCCGGGAGGCCATGGCCCATTCCACCTCCATGGCATCGTAGACGTCGATATCATCGTCCACGATCACCACGTGCTTGAGGTCGGCCACCGACAGCGCCGCCATGATGGCGTTCCGGGGATCGCCCGGTTGTTTTCGGATGGCGATCACGGCGTGCCAGTGACAACAGCCGCCAGGCGTCACGTTCACCGCGGTCACCGTGACGCCGGCGGCGTCGAGGACCCGCTTGAGCACCGCCTGAAAGCCGTGCTCCTTGATCCAGATGTTCTCCCAGGGCATGTGCAGCGCGTAGTAGACGGCGTCCTCGCGCCGCGACACGGCCTTGACTCGAACATGGGGATTCCGATGCACGTCGCCCATGAGGCGCGTGAACTCGCCGAACCGGCCTTCCTGGCGGGTCCAGCCCGTGGGCAGGATCTCCGCCTCCAGCACGATCTCGGCATCCGCCAGACACGGCGCGTCGATGGTCCCGCAGGCGCCCAAGCGCACCGGCCGCCTCAGCATGCCGCCGGCGATGGCCATCTCGTTCCGTCCCAGGGGAGCCTTGTAGAGCGACGCCATCAGCTCCAGCGGGTGGGTGCCGACATTGATGGAGATGGGCAGCGGCGCGCCGGCGGCCAAGGCCTGCTCCGCCAGCCTGCGCAGGTTGTTGGGGGTGACGATGTCGATGCCGGTGAGGTTCCTTTCCTTCACCTGAAAGCGGTAGGTGCCGGCGTTCAGGCCGTGTTCGGGATCACGCGCCAGGGTGACACCGGCTGTAATGGTGGGGCCGCCGTCGAACTCGGAGAAGACCGGCACCGGCAGGCTGAAGAGGTCCACTGCGGCGCCCTCCCACCGGCTCCGTCCTCCTCCGTCGCTCACTTCGACGGGATCGATGGGATGATCGAGGGCACGGCTCAGCCGCTGCTCCATCTGCCCGTAGTCACAGCCTGCCGACAGGGCGATCCGCCTCCTGTGGTTCAACAACCCCGAGACCACGGGCAGATCGTAACCGCGTACCCTGTGGAACAGCAGCGCAGTGGGCGATTGATCCACCAGCGCCGCGATGTGCCGGACGTCGACCGGTTTGTGGATATCGACGAGCTGGCCGGCGTTACGGAGATCGTCCAGGAAGGTGCGAAACGTCTCCATCCCGTCAACCGGCCGGCTCATCCCTCGGCTCTTCCGCGAGCTTTCGACCGATCACCTTGCCCATGAGCGTCCGCGCCCGCTTCACCGCGCCCGGCTCGATGGAGAGGGTCGAGGCGAACTCGCCCAGGGGCTTGGTGGCGTCGATGCCCATCTTGGCGGTGACGGCATCGGTAGCGGACGGGTCCAGCAGCGTGCCCATGGCGGCGTCGACGATGAAGACGTCCCGGTTGGCCTGCATCCGGGTGGCGATGGCCCAAAGCACCTGTTCTTCGTCGAAGACGTCGATGTCGTCGTCCACCACCACTACCAGCTTGACGTAGTGGTCGGCTCCCATCACGCTGAAGATGGCCTGCTTCCCCTGTCCCTCGGCGGTCTTCCGCAGGGACACGTAACAGTGGAAGCTGCCGATGCCGGACCGCACCGGCACGTGCACCGCGGTGAGATTGGGAATGGTTTTTCCCAACACGTTGGTGAACTCCACCTCTCGCGGCATGGACAGGCAACGGCAGTGCTCCATGCTGTCGCCGCCGTTGATATCCTGGTAGAGCGCCCCGTTGCGGTAGTGCAGCGCGGTGGCCTCGAAGACGTTCTCCGTGCTTCGGCTGGAGGCGTAACCGGTGAACTCGCCGAACGGCCCCTCCTTCTCCCGCACCCCGTTCAGGATCCGCCCCTCGATGACGATCTCCGACCACCGGGGCACGTTGACGTCCACGGTGGCGCAAGGTGCAAGCTCCAGCGGCTCGCCCAGCAGTCCGCCCTGCAAGGCGAACTTCTCGATTCCCGCCGGCGGCAGCGTCAACGCCCCCAGCGAAACCAGCGGGTGCACGCCGATACACACCGCGGCTTCCAGGGCTTCCCCCTTCTCCTCGGCGCGGCGGAAGTACTCGAACATGCGGCGGCGGGAATGGAGGCTGACTCCCAGCCTGCGCGGCCCCTTGAGCTGCATTCGATGGAATCCCAGGGTGCTCATGCCCGACTGCGGGTCCCGCGCCACCACCAGGCCCGCGGTCACGTAGGGGCCGCCGTCCTGCTCGAAATGGGTCAGGATCGGAAGCTGCCGGAGATCCACCGCTTCGTTCACCAGACTGTTCTCCCGAAAGGGAGCATCCTTCGTTACGCTGGGGGGAATGGGCCGCTGGATCCGTTCCTTGAACTCATGGACCAGCCGTTCCTCCGAGGTGTCGAAGGCCCGGGCCAGCCGCGGACGGTGCGCCAGCACGTTGGCCGCCATGGTGAACTCGCTCCCGGTGAGGTTGCGAAACATCACCGCCGGGCAGGCCGGCAGCCGTTCCGCCTCCATGACCATGGCCGTGGCCTCGAACTCCGGCGACACCGGCTCGCTGACTTCGAGCAACTGCTCGGGGCACTCGTCCTTCAATCGCTTCAAGAAACTCTGCAAATCCTGTGACACTCGGTTCTCCTTGTTTTCCCGTCAATGACACCGAGATCCGCTCGATTCCCGGTCCACGGGAAAACTGGCGTGGCAGGTGTCGGAGGCCGTCGTCGCCGATTCGGATGACTGCCTGTCGTGGATCATCGATCAAGAATCCGTCCCTTTACCGCGTCGATGGAGCAGTCGAGCGGCTCCGGCGGATCGACGGCCTGCAACGCGGCGTCCACGTCCTTGAGGCCGTGGCCCGTGGACAGCACGACGACGCGCTCGCCGGAAGCGATATCGCCCCGGTCCGCGAGCTTCACCAGAGCGGCGACGGCAGCAGCGGCGGCGGGCTCTGCAAATAGTCCTGCCCGCTTCCCCAGCAACGGCATGGCTTCGAGGATCTCGCCGTCCGACACGGCCACGGCGCACCCGCCGGAGGCCCGCAGATCCTGCACTGCCATCACGCCGTTTCGCGGCAACGACACGCTGATGCTGTCGGCCAGAGTGTCTTCCGTTACCGGACGGATGGCGCCGTCGCCGTCGAAGGCCCGCTTGATGGACTGGGAGCCCTCGGCCTGGGCGGCCACCAGCCGCGGCAGCCGGGAGATCCACCCCAGCCGGTGAAGGTCCGTGAAACCCTTCCACACGCCGCTCAGGATGCAGCCGTCGCCGGTGGCGACGATGACGGTGTCGGGCGGCTCCCAGCCGAGCTGCTCGGCCAGCTCCAGCGCCACGGTCTTCTTTCCTTCCACGGTGTAGGGATTGTAGCCGGTGTTGCGGTTGTACCACCCGAACCGGTCGCTGGCCTCGACACAGAGGCTGAAAGCCTCGGAATAGCTGCCGCGAACGGCGAGCACGTCGGCGCCGAAGATCAGCAGTTGCGCCACCTTGGCTCTCGGCGCCGTCTCGGGCACGAAAATGTGGCAGCGCAGTCCCAGCGCCGCCGAGAGGCAAGCCAGGGACGCGCCGGCGTTTCCGGTGGAGGCGGCGGCGAACTCCCGGCGGCCCAGCTCCAGCCCCTTGAGCAGCACCACGGAACTGGCCCGGTCCTTCAGGGATGCGGAGGGGTTGACCGTATCGTCCTTGATCCAGAGCCGCTCCAGGCCCAGGGCCTTTCTCAGACCGGGGACCGGATAGAGCGGCGTTGCTCCCACTGCCAGCGGGAACTCGACCCGATCGGCGGCCAGCGGGAGCAGCGGCAGATAGCGCCAGTGATCCCGGAACGGCGCCGCGGCCAGACCGTCGCGGCTCGCCGACTCCCTGATCCGGTCATGGTCGTAGGACACCCGCAGGGTCCCCAGCTCGCCGCACGCGGTACAACTGTATTGGTCGGGGTCTTCCCGGTACGCGGCGCTGCAGAGGACGCACTTCAGGCTTTCGGGAAGAGGCATCGTGAAGTCCTGCTATCGTGTCCGGCCGGATCGCATGATGACTCGGCGGTCTGCTCGGCGGTCTGTCCTGCCCTGGCCGGACAGGCGGCTACCGGACGATGTGCAGGTTCCGGCGCGCCAGGTCGGCCTTGTCTTCTTCACGAACGGGATGCTCGCGGTCGGGGATCTCCGTGGTCGGATCCTTTCCGAAGAGCGGCGTGGAGAAGTAGCGCATGCCGGTGTCGTTGATCATGGTCACGATCATTTTCGTGGACGGCAACGCCGCCGACAGCTTGTTGGCCGCGGCCACGTTGCAGCCGGACGAGATGCCGCACAGAACGCCCTCTTCCCGCGCCAGGCGCCGGGCCATGGCGATGGAGTCTTCGGAGGAAACCGTCACCACGCCGTCCACGTAGTCCAGGTCCAGGTTCTCCGGAATGAACCCGTCGCCGATGCCCTCGATGGCGTGGGGTCCCCAGCTTCCACCCGACAGGATCGGACACTCCTCGGGCTCCACGGCGTAGATCCTGGCGTCGGGGTTTTGCTCCTTCAGGTACTTGCCGACCCCGGACACGGTCCCGCCGCTGCCCTGGGAGGCCACGAACACGTCCACCTGGCCGTCGGTCTGCTGCCAGATCTCCGGACCGGTGGTCTCGTAGTGCGCCGCGATGTTGTCCCGGTTGGCGAACTGGCCGGGTTCCCAGTAACGCCCCGGCTCGGCGCGCTTGAGCTCCTCCACCTTGTCCAGGCACAGGTCCACGTCGCTCTCCGCGCCGGGCGTCAGCACCAGCTCCGCGCCGTAGGCGCGCATGGAGGCCTTGCGCTCCTCGCTCATGCCCTGGGGCATCACCACCACCACCGGGTAGCCGCACACCGCGCCGATCATCGAGGTGGCGATGCCGGTGCTGCCGGTGGAGGCTTCCAGGATGGTCATGCCGGGCCGGAGGTCGCCCCGCTCTTCCGCGCTCCTGACCATGCGTCGCAGGATCCGGTCCTTGAGACTGGACGACGGGTTCATGAACTCGAGCTTGCCGCACAAGGCTTGCGGTCCCGCCGCGACCTTGCGAAGCCGCAGCAGCGGCGTCAGTCCCGCCGCCTCGGTAATGTCCTCCGCAATCCGTCCTCGAGATGCCCAATCCGTCATGGCCGTCCCTTCCGGTGGTCGCTTCGCACTAGAGCCCCAGCATCGCCCTGGGATTGTCGATGATGAGCTTTTCCACGTTCCTGGGCGAGACTCCCTTCTCGTAAAGACCCTGGGCATAGAGCCACAGCGCCTCCGGCGGCAGCGGGTTGTGGGACTGGCCGGTATCGCTCATGACCACGCAGTTGTCGAAGCCCATGGAGTCCATGATGCCCTTGGTGAATTCCAGGTTCACGTAGGCCCACATGGGCGAGATGGTGCAGTAGCCGAACTCGCCGATGGCGCCGTAGCGCATCATCTGTTTCAGGAAATCGAGGTTCATGCCCGCGGGCACACGGAAGTAGGGATGGGTGATGAGGATCTTCTTCACTCCCCGCTCGTGGGCCGCCTTCACCAGCAGCTCGATCTCCTGGAGGGAGAGGTGCGCGGTTCCCAGGATGGCGTCGTACTTGGCGATGAGCTCCAGCACCACCAGCGCCTCGTCCACCACCTTGCCGTCCCTGACCGCGGAGATGGGCTCGCCCCAGACGAAGTCCGCACCGCTGGTCTGGGTGTCGTAGCTGCCCCGGGCGCCGTGGACCTCCACGTGGTGCGCCGCGTCGATGGTGGGCATCCAGATCTCCCTGGCCCCGAGCCGGAGGCCGACCTCGGCCGCGGCCGGGTTGATGCCGCCGACGAACTGGTTCATCACCACGCCGCCGAACACCTTGATGTCGGGAAACTCCTTCTGAATGAGATAGGCCCGGCTCACCGTGCTTTCGTGATGACACTTCAGCACGATGGCCGCCATTCCCGCCTCCGCGGCCGCCTGCACGGCCTGCCGGTCGTCCACCCGTCGCTGGAACACGCATGGGTAGGAGTGCACGTGCAGGTCCACGGCGCCGTCGAGCTTCATGAATTCCATCGTAGTTCCTCCTCCATGCCCGGTCCGCGTCCGGGCGGGCGCCGGGCGCCGCTCATGCCATGCCCACCAGTTCCAGGTCCAGCGCCCGGCCCACCGCTTCGAGGGCGGCCTGGTTGCTGGTGACGATGGGCAGGCCGTAGGTCTCCTTCAACCGCGGCAGCGTCGCCACCGCCTGATAGTTGGTGCAGGAGATGAACAGCGCATCCACCGGCGGGTTCGGGCCCAGTTTCTCCCGGGCGAAGGCCAGGATCTCCGGCGGCGCCACCAGCGCGAGATTGAAATTGACGCTGATCCCCATGCCGTGGATCGATGCCACCTCGATGCCGTCGTCCTCCACGCTGGCCTTGATGCGGACGTTGAGGTCGTCGATGTACGGCGTCAGCACGGCCACCCGCCGCACCTTCAGCGACAGGAGCCGGCGTCGCACCGACTCGATGACGCTGATGGTGGGCTTGCCGGTGACGTCCGAGATCCGGCGGCACATCTCGGCGTCGTAGGCGTTGCCCCGCAGCGCCCCCGCGCTGGTGCATCCGAACACCACCACGTCCGGTCTGGCCGTGGCCACGTTGCCGGCGGTGGGCAGGCAATGCTCGTCGAGCATCTCTTCCTCGCCCTTGACCGTGGTGGCCTCCATGTACATCCGCCCGGGGTGGACCGTGGCCGAGGGCGGCAGGTGACGGTAGAAATCCACCTCCATGACCGTGTTCGAGGAGGGGATGAGCAGTCCGACCCGATGAGCCACTCCGCTTCGAGAACTCAATGGGATGCCTCCTCGCCTGCGCCTGAATCTTCCTCGAACTCGCCCCGTGCCCTGGCCTGCTGGATGGCGAAGAAGACCCGCTCCGGCGTGACCGGGGTCTCGGTGACGCGGATGCCGATGGCGTCGTAGATGGCGTTCAGGATTGCCGGCGTGGTGGGAATGGTGGCCGGCTCGGCCACGCCCTTGGCGCCGAACGGTCCCCTGGGATCGGGCACCTCCACGATCTCGCACTCGATGTCCGGCACGTCCATGGCGGTGGGCACGAGATAGAACGCCAGCGACGACGTGCGCGGCACGCCGTTCTCCAGGATATGCTGCTCGTAGAGGCCGTAGCCCAGGCCCATGGCGGCGCCCCCCTCGATCTGCCCCTCCACCGCCACCGGGTTGATGGCCTTGCCGGCGTCGGTGGCGGATACGAGCCTGGTAAGGCGGATGCGACCGGTCTCGGTATCCACCTCCACCTCCGCCAACTGGGTGGCCCACCCGTAGGTGGCGTAGGCGTCGCCCTGGGAGGTCTCCGGGTCCACGTCCGCAGTGGTGTTGTCGTGCCAGCCCCAGGCGGCCGCCCGCCGTCCGTGAAAGTGGAGCTGATGCGCCACCTTGCCCACGGACACCAACGGGCGGTCGGTCTCGATCTCGCACACCTGGCCCCGCCGCACCTGGAGGTTCTCCTTCGGGCACTCCAGCATGCGCGAAGCCATGTCGAGGAGCTGCTCCCGCAACTCTCCGGCGGCCCGCTGCACCGCCACGCCCTGGACGAAGGTGGCGCGGCTGCCCGAGGTGGGCCCGGCGTCGGGGGTGCTGCCGGTATCGGCCGCCACCACGCGGATCTGCTCGGGCTCGATGCCCAGCTCCTCCGCCGCCACCTGGGTCACCACGGTCATGACGCCCTGGCCCATGTCGCACGCCCCCGAGTAGACCGTGGCGGTGCCGTCCTCGGCCATCTCGATCTCGGCCGAGCCGATGTCGGCCCGGCTGAAACCGTAGCCGATGCCGTAGTACATGGCGCCGATGCCCAAACCTTTTCTTATTGCCATGGCCGTTTGAAGCGCAGGTCGTGAGCGCTCATGTAGTCCTTGATTCGCTGCAGCGTCGCCTCGATGCCGCAGCCCTCGTTCATCAACTGCCCGGTGGATGAGGCGAGTCCGGGCTTGAGACAGTTCGTCAGCCGAAACTCCAGCGGCGACATGCCCAGGCGGTGGGCCAACTGGTCCATCTGGGACTCGTGGGCCACCGCCGCCTGCATCACTCCGAAGCCGCGTATGGCCCCGGAGACGAGATTGTTGGTGTAGAGCGTGTAGGTGTCCACCCGGATGTTGGGCACGTCGTAGGGACCGGTGGCGTGAATGCCCGCCTTCTTGATGACATAGGCGCCGAGGGACACTCCCGAGCCGGTATCGCCGTAGATGTCGCCGTCCAGGAAAGTCAGCCGTCCGTCGGCGCGGGCGCCGGTGCGGAACTTCATGGCCATGGGATGGCGCTTGGTGTTGGCGATGAGGGACTCTTCCCGGGTGTAGACCAGCCGCACGGGACGGCGCGTCCTCAACGCCAGCAGGCCCGCGTGGATCTCGGCGGTGATGTCGTCCTTGCGGCCGAAGCCGCCGCCGATGGGCGCCTGGATCACCCGCACCTTGTTCATGGCCAGGGCCAGGGCGGGCGCGATCTGCCGGCGATCCCGATAGGGGTACTGGGTCCCCACCAGGATGTTCAGCACCCCCGAGGGATCGAGATAGGCCAAACCCGCCTCCGGCTCCATGGGCACGTGATCCATTCGGTGGGTGTGGTAGGCGTCCTCCACGATCACGTCCGACTCCCGGACGCCCTTCTCCAGATCGCCCTTGCGCACCTGGGTGTGCTGGAACACGTTGCCGCCTTCGTGGACCGAAGGCGCGTCGGGGTCCAGGGCGTCTTCGTAGGTGAGAATGGGACGCAACGGATCGAGGTCGACCTTGATCTTCGACACCGCCTCCTCGGCCGCTTCCTCGTCCTCGGCCGCCACCAGCGCCAGCGCGTCGCCCGCGGACCGCACCTTGTCGTCCGCCAGCGCCCGCTGGTCGAGCACGGCGAGTCCGTAACGGTTGATGCCGGGCACGTCCGACGCGGTGAGCACCGCGGCCACGCCCGGTACCCGGGCCGCGTCTCGCGTGTCGATGCTCCGGATCACTGCATGGGGCGTTCCCGCCCACAGGATCTTGGCGTGAAGCATGCCGGGCATCACCATGTCGCCCACGTATTCGGTGGCGCCCAACGCCTTCTCCAAGGCGTCGGGCTTGGTGACGTTCTTGCCGATCCAGTGATACGGGCGGCCGGTTTCCCGAGAGGTGTCTTCGCTCATGTTCCCTCGTTTCCCAGCTCGACCGCAGCCGCGCGCACGGCCTTGACGATCTTGCCGTATCCGGTACAGCGGCAGATGTTCCCGGCGATGGCGAAACGGATCTCCTCGTCGGTGGGATCAGGGTTTTCCTGCAGCAGCGCGTACGCGCTCATGATCATCCCCGGGGTGCAGTACCCGCATTGGACGCCGCCCTGCTCCACCATCTGCCGTTGAACCGGATGGGGAGTTCCCTCCTCGGCCAAGGCTTCGATGGTGACGATCTCCTTGTCCACGGCATCGGGAACGAGCACCAGGCAGGACACCACCGGCCTGCCGTTCAGCAACACCGTGCACGATCCGCACTCGGCCTCGTTGCATCCCTTCTTGCTCCCGGTGAGCCGAAGGTTCTCCCGCAACACGTCCAGCAAGGACTCATGGGGCTCCGCTTCGGTTTCCCTGGTCCTGCGGTTCACTCGGAGAGCATAGCGCTGTTTCATACCGTTTCCGTCCGGCCGTTACCGCGCGCCCGTTCGACGGCCCGCCGCAGCACCCGTTGCACGAGAATCCGTATCAATTCCTTGCGGTAGGCCGCGGTTCCGCGGATGTCGTCGATCGGCCGGCACTCCCCCATGGCCGCGGCGCCGGCCCACTCGAGAAGCTTGGGGATCGGCTCCTTTTCCCGCACCAGGTCCTCGGCCCGGAGAGCCCGGATGGGCGTGGGCGCCACCGCGCCCAGGGCGATGCGCACCGCCTGCACCCTTTGGCCGGCGGCGTCCAGCGTCACCGCCGCCGCCGCGCTGGCGATGGCGATATCCATGGCCGACCGCGGCGTGAACCGCTCGAAGGCGTCGCCCGTAAGCGGCGCCGGCTCCGGCACGTTCACCGCCAGGAGCAATCCACCGGCGCCCAGCACCGACGCTCCGGGTCCCTCGAAGAAATTCTCTACCGACACGGTTGCCCGCCGGGACGCTTCGGTCCACAGACTCGCGGCGGCCCCCAGGGCCATGAGCGGCGGCGCCGTGTCCGCGGACGGCGAGGCATTGCACAGGTTGCCGCCCACGCTGGCGATGTTTCGCAACTGCAACGACCCCACCACCTGAAGCGCCTCACGGATCGAGGGAAAGCGCTCGCCCACCGCAGCGGACGTCTCCAGGTCGCGCATGGGCGTACAGGCTCCGATTCTCAGGCCATGGCCGGGGTCGCACGTCCAGCCCGAAAGCTCGGGTATCCGCTTCAGGTTCACCAACCCTTGGGGATGGACCACCCGACGGCGCAACTGTATGACGATATCGGTACCGCCGGCAAGCGGTTTGCGAGCGCCCTTTCCTTCCCGCAGCAGGCCGCTCGCTTCATCGAGCGAGGTCGGCTCGAAATAGTCAAACCGCATGCATCATGCTCCCGTTTGCCGCGACGGACCCGGCACGGGCGGGCCTGAAACCCGCGGCGGCGTCTTTTCGTCGGGACCGCGGAGGGTTGTGTCCCATGGGTCAGCGTCGCTCCAGTCTGGGGATCACGTCCGCGGCGATCATCTCCAACTGCTCCGGCTGGTACCGGTAGGGGATCAGGATGATCCGGTGCACGCCGGCGTCCACGTGGGCCTGGAGCTGCTCCGCGCACTGGTCGGCGGTGCCGCGAATCGCGTGCTCGATGGTGGAGTCGCTCCACTTGGCGATGTCCCATTCGGTGGAGAGCCAGTGCCGCATGGGCTCGTCCGCCGCCTCCCTGGAAGGTCCCACGTAGATGGCGAGCTGGTTGGTGGCGGTCAGCTTCGAGGGGTCCCGACCGGCCTTTTCGGCGGCGTCCAGCACCTTGGCCCAGCTCTTGGCGAAACCTTCAGGCGTGTAGAAGTAGGTCAGCCAGCCGTCCCCCTTGCGGCCCGCCCGGCGCAGCACCCGGTCGATGTAGCCCCCGATCAGGATGGGCGGGTGCGGCTTCTGAACGGGCTTGGGGAGGAGCACCGCCGAGCGCAGGTTGAACTCGTCCACCTGCTCGGTCACGAAGTCCTCGGTCCACAGCCGCACCAGCAGATCGAGGTTGCGCTCGAAGATGCGGCCCCGGTCCTTGAAGGAGATGCCGACGGCGTCGAACTCCCGCGCGTACCACCCGGAAGCCGCCCCCAGCAGCAGACGGCCGTTGGAGATCCGGTCCAGGCTGGCCAGCACCTTCGCCGTCACCACCGGGTTGCGCAACGGCAACACCATGACCCCGGTGCCGAGACGGACGCTCCGGGTCCGGACGGCGATGGCCGTGAGGATGGTCAGCGAGTCCAGTACCGGAAAACTGGGGTCCACCCCCAAAAGGATGTGATCCCATGCCCAGAGCGATTCGAAACCCAGCTCCTCGGCGCGCTCGGCGTAACGCAACAACGCCTCCACGTCCGGGGTCTCGCCCGGGCCCACGAAATTGCGAATGGCGACTCCGAACTGTACGGCCATGAATTCACGCTCCGTCGGGTTGGCGCCCTGTCCCGGCATGGCCGGAACCGAATTTCCGTCATTCCCGCGAAAGCGAGAATCCGGAAGTCACGAACCGGTCTTGGTCATCTTGCACGAGACGTCACCAGTATGTGGGACTAACCCAGAAAGTTCCTCTCCGGGTCGATGCTCCGCAGCGTCTCCAACTCTTCCTCGCTGGGCGGTTCGGTCACCGGCGGGTTGTCGGGCACGGGCAACTCGAAGCCGGTGTTGTCCTGCACCTCCCGAACGGTGACACCCGGATGGAGGCTTTCCAGCCGCAGCCGCCGCGTCTCCGCGTCGAACGCCAGCGTGCCCAGGTGGGTGACGATGCGGCTGACGGTGCCGAACAGCAGGCCCGCCTTGCGGCGCGAGTCCCCGCCCGCCAGAAATCCCGGACTGGTGACGAAGTCCACTCGCGGCACGAACCGCCGCCGCTCGTGCATGGTCACCACCATGACCTTGCGGCACAGGGAGATGATGTCGTTGGCGCCGCCGCTCCCCGGCAGGCGGACCTTCGGACGCTCGTAGCCGCCGATGACGCTCGAATTGAGGTTCCCGTAGCAATCGATCTGCGCGCCGCCGACGAACCCCACGTCGAGGAACCCCCGCTGGGCGAAGAGGAACGTATCGGTGATGCCCGGCAGCATCTGGGCTCCGGGCGCGGTGCGCATTTCGTTGGTGGAGTACGGCAACCGCCCAGGCACCATCCGGGGACCCATGCTGCCGCCTTCCACCACGATGACGAGTCGGGGCGCGAGAGTCTTCTGCGCCAGCACCGCGGACACCAGCGGCACGCCCACGCCGGCGAACACGGAAGTCACGCCCGCGAGCTGACGAGCGGCGACCACGGCCAGAAGCTCGGTGGCGGAATAGCTCATCGGCGCCCCAGGATCTCCTCGGCGCATCGCCGCTGCCGCTCCAAGGCCTCTTCGCCGAACAACGCCAGGTAGGCCCCGTGGTCCTGAACGCCGTACACGAAACGGTCGAGATAGTCGTTGACGGCCCCGGTCCCACGGGCCTTGACCGCGTCGGTGTAGGCCTCGAAGTGAACGAAGTCGGCCTCGTACAAGCCGTAGCACTCGTGCGGAAAGGAGCCGTAGGGCGCCTCCACCACCGCGTCCACCACGAGCCCGGGAATCACGGTGCGGTCCGGCCGGCGACGGACCTCTTCTTCGTCGATGATCTCCTCCGCGGTGACGATGACGGTGGCGGCGGCCTTGGCGATATCCACGTCCATGTGCGGGTAGCCGTCGATCTGGCAGTTGCCGAAGCGGTCGGCCCGGTGCACGTGGATCAGCGCCACCTCCGGGAAGAGACCGGGCACGAGGCAGAGCGTCTCTCCCGTGAACGGGCACTGCATGGTCCTGGCGTCGGTCACCCCCATCAGATCCGACCCCAGCATGGTCAGGGTAGGCAGGAACGGAACGCCCATGGCGCCGGCTCGGTAACGGAGTCCGAGGCCGAGATGACTCCACTCCTCGAACCGGATGCGCCCGCCCTCCACTTCCTCCCGCAACTTGACGGAGAGTCCCCAAGGCAAGGCGATGTCGAACCAGCTCGTCATCAGCGCGTCCACCGCCTTGGCCGCCATGAACAACTCGCCCTCGTAGCACATGAGGTTGCGCGACAGGGTCAGGCCGCGTCTTTGCTGCCGCAGCACCTCCATCAACGCCGCCAGAGGACTGCGTGAGAAGAGGCACCCGCCGATGGCGATATGGTCGCCGTCCTGAACCTTCTGTACGGCCCGTGCCAGGGTGGTGAGCTTTTCACCGGTGGATTGGGGCTTGGCCTCGAGCCGCCGCCGAGCCTCGACAAAATCGGCCGATTTCATCAGGAAAGCGAACCCCCTGCCGGTGGCGTCGGACCGGCAGAATCAGAGCGATGGAAGGCGCACGGCGTGGAACCCGTCATGGTCCACAGGCCACTAACACCAAACCCCGATCCAGTCAACTCCCGGTTGAGGAGCTCGCCAACTTGATCTCTTTGTCCTAACGATGGATTGCCGGTCCGCACGCGGAGGTTAGTTCTTTCGTCCTCCGGAAGAGAACCGTCCGGAATCGGTCGCAGGTATCGAACAGCGCCGCATGCTTCAAGGCATTCGCGAACTTTTTCGCGCGCAAGTTCTGCCGCCGATCATCCACAAGCCAAACGTCGGCAACACCGGCGAAGCGCTCCTCGAGACGGGCGGTTGCAAGGTACAGCCTGTCCGGTTCGGACAAATTATTCGTTCGCCTCTCCAACTTGGCCAGCGTTCATGCACAACACGAACGTCGTGCCTCGCAATGCCACGAGCAGTCGCTCTCTCGCGTCTTGGGAATCCGGGCAGGACATTTCGCATGACGTCGTCTACTTGATCCGCTTCCGTCAGGCCAAGCGCCTGAAGAAACCCCAGCGAGGCTTTCGAATTGCATACAGCGGTACGAACCGTCGGAAAGCCTGTCCAGAAAACGTGAGCAGGTAAAAAAACTTGCAGGCTGCCAACACGGCGTTTCTCGCGGTGACGTGTCCACCGTCGAAACGTGGCGGCAAGGGCACGGAGATCAGTGCGCACTTCGTCGCTTCATACAGCGGTGCGGACATCGAGCCCTCGAACTTCGTACAATCAAGAGGCAGGCATCGTAGCAAACCCACATCGAGGAAATCCTGGTCGCGAAGCCAAAGGAGGGCATCGGTCAGGACGTCTCTGGTGGCTTCCACGCAGTGCTTGTTCCAAGGCACATGGCCCGCCATTTGGCAGAAAATGTCCCGCAGGGTCGCCGATCCGATACACCCGCATATTCTCCGGCAGGGTCCGAGGTGTCACACAGGGAGGCATTTGTCATGAAACTCCCTGATTATAAGCTGTTTAACACTTGTCAGGGCGCTATGCCGGCTTCGGCCCGACGAACGAGATTCAGGACCGCTGCGGCGCCTGCCGAGTTGGACCGCGCCATATCAAAAGGCGTTTCCCCTTCCAGCAAGGGATGTGGCCGGTTCAGGAACGCATCGATCGCATCCCCGTCCCCGTGATAAGCGTAGCTGACCGCATCAACGACTCGTCCCATTTCATACAACCTTTCACTGAGCTTCCTGGACAGCGGTTTGCTGCCTTTGTGCGCGCGCCTGAGCGTCGCCTCGGGAACAACGGGTCCGATCACGCGACTCGTCCCAAGCACTTCGGCGAGAGCCATGGCTGCCCGTGGGCGCAACCCGTCGGAGATGCGCCGCGCAAGTTGCACGTCATTCAGAACGTCTGGTCCGTCAATGGCCAGGAGTCTTGCAACCCGCACGACCTCACTCGCAGGTATATTTGCAAAGTCGGCATAGGCTTGGAGATTCATCGGCGTCTCCTACAGGCACGCAACGTCGTATGACGACTGTATCGAGAGCATTTGACGGTTTCAAAGTAGCGTCTCCTGTCTCACACATGCGCAGGACTTCATGGAGGACGACATGAACCTGCCGTATGCCCGGCCGCTCGCCTCCATGCAGCCAGTCAACGCTTTCCGCCAGCGCGGATAAAGGCGCTGCACAACCCGCCGATCTCGTCGATGCGGTCCGGGTGCAGCCAATGGAGGCTCGGGTCCGCGCGGAACCAGGTGAGCTGTCGTTTCGCCAGCCGGCGGGTGGCCTGCTGCATCGACGACAGCGCCTCCACCTCGCTCATTCGGCCCGCCAGGCATTGGACCGCCTGACGATAGCCAACGCTCTGCATGCTGCGCAGGTTCGGCGCGTAGCCCCGGTCGAGCAGATCCCGGACCTCGTCCGGCAATCCTCCTGCCATCATCCGCTCGCAACGGCGGTCGATGCGTTCGTACAGATCCGGACGCGGCCGGTCCAATCCCACCCCCAGCACATCGAAAGGTCGATCGTCGAATCCGTGCTCACGCTGCCATTGGCTGAGGGGCTTTCCCGTGCCGAGAAACACCTCCAATGCCCGGACGATGCGGATCCGATCCCGGCAATGGATCCGGTCCGCAGCGTCCGGGTCCACCCGTCTCAGGCGTTCGAAAAGATGCGCCAGTCCGTGTTCTGCAATGGCTCGTTCGAGATCGGCCCGCAGCGCCGCATCCTGCGCCGGGCCGGCGAACAGGCCCCGGGTCAGCGCCTTCACATAGAGCCCGGTGCCGCCGGCCACCACCACGTTACGGCCTCGGGACCACGCGCCGCTGATCGCCTCGAGTGCGCGTTCCCTGAACTGCGCGGCATTGAAGTCCTCATCCGGGTCCACCACGTCGAGCAAATGGTGCGGCCGCCGCCGTCGCTGGGCCGGCGTCGGCTTGGCCGTGCCGATGTCCATGTAGCGGTACACCTGCATCGAGTCGGCGCTTACGACCTCCGCGTCGAGGCGCTCTGCAAGGGTCAGCCCCACGTCGGTCTTGCCCACTCCGGTGGGGCCCGCGATCAGGATAATCCTGGGTTTGGCGTTCACGGGCGAAGGGCGTCAGGCGCGCCGGAACATGCGTTCCAACTGGCCGCGGCTGAACTGGACCATCACGGGGCGGCCGTGGGGGCATTGGGTGGCGAACTCCGTCTCGTCGAGTTCCCGGAGAAGGGCCTCCATTTCCTCCTTTTCAAGCGCCCGGCTGGCCCGGATCACACTATGGCAGGCAATGGTCATGAGACGTTCCTGATAGCCGTGGTGCAACTCGGTGGAGCGGCCCGTCTCCGCGAATTCACTGATCATGGCCCGCACCGCGTCTCGGTAGTCGCCCTGGGTGAGAAGCGCCGGCACCGTCCTGAGCGAGAAGGTGTTCCGGCCGAAGGACTCCAGGGTGAACCCGGCCCTTTCCAGGGCTCCGAGTTGCTCTTCCAGGACCATGGCTTCGCTGACGGACACCTCCATGATCTGCGGTATCAGCAACTCCTGCCGTTCGATACGGCCCTGTTCGAGGTCGGAGCGCATGCGCTGAAAGGCGATGCGCTCATGCGCTGCGTGCTGGTCGATGAGGACCATTCCCGGCGCACCGTGACAGAGGATGTAGCAGCCCAGCACCTGTCCCACGACGGTCAGCGACGAGAAAGGACCGCTCTCCGCCGGCGCCGCGTTTCCGGTGGCTCGGAGCACGGTGTCAGGGTTGCCGACAGCGAAGGAGAAAGGGCGAGATTGCAGGGGCAGGCTCGGGTGAACGGACGCGGCGCGGTATGCCGCGGTCGGCTCGCCGACGCCGGTAGGTTGCGATGCTTCCAGTCGCTCCCGCAGGCCGCTCGGCGCCGTGGGCGGGGTTCCCTGGGCCGCCGTCTTCAGGCCGCCGCGGACGGCGGACAGGACCGTCTCGTAGAGCTCGGACTGGCGGCGAAAACGCACCTCGGTCTTGGCCGGGTGAACGTTCACGTCCACGTAGCCGTGGGGCAACTCCAGGTAGAGGATGGCCGCGGGGTAGCGTCCTTTCATCAGCAAGGTATCGTAGGCTTTCAGCATGGCATGGGTCAGCAGCTTGTCCCGCACGAAACGGCGATTGACGAACGTGACCATGTAACGGGTGTTGCCGAAAGACTTCGGAGCCTGGCTGGCGAAACCCGTGCACCGCAGGTGCTCCCGGGTCAGCGAGAACGGCGTCAGCTCGCTGCCGGCGTCGCCGAAGACCTGCCGCACGCGCTCCTGGAGGCTTGTGGCGGCAACATGGTCCGCAAGCCGCTTGCCGCCGTGGTGGAGGCGGAAATGCACGGACGGATGCGCCAACGCCATCCGGTCTACCACGTCGCTGACGTACTTGATCTCCGTACGGGGGGACTTCATGAACTTGAGCCGGGCGGGAACATGATAGAACAGATCCCTTACCTCCACCGTGGTCCCCGCCGGACAGCCCGCGACCACGGGACTTCCCTTGCGGCCGTTCTCGACGCGGTACCGGCATCCCGACTCCTGCGCAGCCGGACGCGACACCATCTCCACCACCGCGACCGAGCCGATGCTGGGCAAGGCCTCCCCCCGGAAACCCATGGTGGCGATCTCCACCAGATCCGCCTCGCTGCGGATCTTGCTGGTGGAGTGCCGCTCGAATGCCAGAGGCACCTCCTCGAAGGCGACTCCCCCGCCGTCGTCACTGACCCGGATGAGAGATGTGCCGTTGCCGTCCACCACGACGGATATCTCGGAGGCGCCGGCGTCGAGCGCGTTGTCCATCAACTCCTTCACCACGGACGCCGGCCTCTCCACCACCTCGCCGGCGGCAATGCGATCAATCAGGTTGTCCGGCAGAACGGCAATGGTCATGGGCTGCACCGTCATCGATTCGAAGTTTCGTCCTCCGTGTCTTGATACGCACTGGCACGAAAATTGGCAACGACACCCGCATCACGATCGGGCAGGCGACCGCCGCCCCGAAGTGCAAGGATCTCGAAGCCCGGCAAGTGTTGACACTCCGAGCTCACGCTGGCTAAGGTCGGCCCCATGGAAGACCCGTGTCCGGCGCTCTCGATTCCGGTACCGCCTCGAGGCTTCCCGGCCGCGCTGACGTTCGCCTTCGGGGGAATGCTGTTCGGGGCCTGTCTCCTGCTGCCGTTGCGGGGCGTCGCCGCTCCCGAACCGGCCGTTCGCATGGAGGTGAAACAGGTCGTCCTCGACCCGATGAGTCGGACGCCCGTGGTGCTCCTGACCGGCGGCGGCCAACTGCTGCCCATCTGGATCGGTACCGCCGAGGCCGCCTCCATCTCCCGCGCCATCCAGGGACGGCAAGCCGCCAGACCGAACACGCACGACTTGATCCGGAATCTACTGGAGGGTCTGGACGCGAGACCGGAACGAGTCACCATTACGGAACTGCGAGGCAGCACCTACTTCGCGGTCATGACCGTCAGGAAAGACCGCCGGCGAATCCCCATCGATTCGCGTCCCAGTGACGCCATCGCCGTGGCGTTGCGAACCGGCACCCCCATCTACGCCACCCCGCAAGTGCTGGAACAGGGCCTCCGGCTCGACGGTCCGGCGCTTCCGCAAGAGGAGAGCGCCACACGAATGATGGGGATGCACATGCAGGACCTGACCGCCGAGTTGGGGAACCTGTTCGGAACGAAATTGCGGGAAGGCATCCTGGTCGCCCATGTGGAAGGGAACAGTCTCGCGTCGAGGCTCGGTTTCCGGCGCGGCGACGTCATAACGGGGGTGGACGGCAAGACCGTCCGTAACACGCGGGAACTGGAGACGAGTCTCGACTCCCGCGTGGCAGGACGACCTCGAACCATCCACCTGGAAAGAAACGGCGGGCCCGTCACCGTCGTGATAGGTCCGCCGTCTCGATAGCAACGGTAACGTCGGCTTGCGCCTATGAACCGGCGCCGTTCCTGCTGAACAGCACCTTGCCCCACTTCTTTGCGGTGGCGTCCAGCACCTCCGGGCTCGACTCCGCCACGGGCGGAAACTCGCTCATCCACTCGTACGGACGGCATGCGTCGATAATGGCGCGGGAATTGAAACCCTTCTTCGTGGGATGCACGATCGGATCGAGGGGACCGCTCCAGGCCCGCCGGATGATGTCGATGTCGGAGTCCGGGTCCGATCGCGTGGCCATGGCCCAGATCACATCGTCGGTGTTGGAGGGGTCGATGTCGTCGTCCACCACGATGACGTAACGGCCCAGGTACGCGCCCGCATGGCATTGGGACGCCACCACCGCGGCCTGGCGCGCGTGTCCCGGGTAACGCTGCTTGATGGACACGACCATCACCAGCCGGCTTCCACCGGCCACCATCAACCAGACACCCTTGACGTCCGGCACTCCGGCCTTTTCCATCTCATCCCAGATCAGCGCGGAACGCAGATACGACCGGTACCAGCCCAGCTCGGCAGGGGGCCTCCCCGGAGGCGAGCCGAGGATGATGGGATCGTTCCGGTGGTACAGTCGCTTGATCTTCACGATGGGCTCGTTCCGCTCGGCGCTGGCGTAATAGCCGGTCCACTCCCCGAACGGGCCTTCCACCCGGTCCTCGCCGAAGAGCACGTCGCCCTCCACCACGATCTCGGCGTTGGCCGGAACCATCAGCCCCGAGTACGGCGCCTTGACGACTTCCAGCGGCTCTCCGCGAATACCGCCCAGGAAATCATACTCGGGCACCCCGTAAGGCACCTCGATGCTCCCGCCCAGAAAGACCAGCGGGTCATGCCCGAAGGACATGGCCATCTTGAAGGACTCGCCGGTCTGCTGGTACTTGTCCCGGTGAATCCGCCCGTGCTTGCCCGGAGAGATATAGAAACCCACGGTGTCGGAGTCGTGGATCATGACCCGATACGTGCCCCAGTTGGTCCAGCCTTCATCCCGATCCGCGGTGATATCGATGCTCCCGGTGCCGATGTAGCGGCCGCCGTCCCGTTCGTGCCACCGGGGCGTGGGGAACTTGAGCAGATCGATGTTGCCTTCCTCGAAGACGTTCTCGAACAGGGGACTGTCCTTCAGCACCTTGGCAGGAACGGGCTTGATCTTCTTGTAATGATCACGCCACGTGTTAACGAACTCCATCTTGCCGTCGCCGGGCGGCAGATTCAGGGTCAAACCGATACGTTTCCGCGAGCTCAACGAGTTGGACAGGACCCGGTAGCCCTTGGGGTAATCCTTGATCTCGTCGAACAGCACCGCCGGGCCGTCTTCCCTGCGCATGACCATCTCGGTAATGGCGCCGATCTCGAGATCCCAGTCACACCCCTTCACGGTCTTGAGCTCTCCCATCGCATCCGCTTTTTCGATCCACTCGCGACAATCGTTGAATTGCATGGTTACCTCCGCTCACTGCGATATTTGTTCGTGTCGAAGCTGCAATGACGCCGGCCCGCGTCAGGTCTTCTGGTAAAGGCCTCGTCCGGTGCGTTGGATTCTGCCTTCCTTGGACCAACGTACCACCACCTGTCTGAGGTAGGCCCGGGGTTTTTCGCTGGCGGTCTTGTTGGCGCCCATGGTGTCGAGGGTGAACTCGCTGGGCAAGGCCGCGAAAACCGCGTTCCAATCGATCATCGAACCGCTGGGGCCCCGTTTCTGAGGCGCTGCCGGTCCGCGAGGCCTCCCGATCCGTTTGCGCGGGGGCGACTTCCCGTCCAGCATGTCATAGACCTGCTCGTGCCTCTTGATTTCATCCTGCAACGCGGCGAGTTGCTTGTGCAAGAGATCGATCTCTTTCTTGATGCTGACCTTCAGATCCAGAGCCATTGGTTCCCCCCCTGTTCGAGAATGTTCCTACCAATAACATCATACGATCCAAAAGACAATTGCGTACGTCCCGCATGGAGAGGCCGGCCGCCCCGGAGATGGCGGACTGCGTCTACTGTTTCGCAAACGCGGATCCCTGTGATATCATCTGCCGATTGAGCCCGGATGTACTCGTCGAAAGGATTCGAGAGAAGTAGCCATGGCAAGAAAATGTTCCATCTGCGGCAAGGGGCCCTCGGTCGGCAACAACGTCAGCCACGCGAACAACAAAACCCGACGCCGCTGGCTTCCCAACCTTCAACAGGTCCGGGCAAGGTTCAACGGTGCGGTTCGGCGCATCCGGGTCTGTACCCGATGTCTGCGCTCGGGCAAGGTGGAGAAAGTCGCCTGAAATCGCCTCGGACGGCGACGCTCTACCCCTGGACCCGATTGGCCTTGTACACCCCCTCCACCCTGGAGATGTCCTGTAATACGCGGCGCAACTGATCGGAGCTTCCGATCATGATCTCGAACGTACTGACGGCCCTGTCGTCGAACGTCCGTATGTGAGCCCGGGCGATATTCACGCCGGCTTCCGAGATGGCCGAGCTGATGGCCGCCAGGAGTCCGGGTTTGTCCGCGCAGCTCACCTCGATCTTCACCCCGCGAGGCGTCTGCGTATCCTCCGCCCAGTTCACCTCCACTCTTCTCTCGGGATCGGCTTCCAGTCCCGTCGGACAACCGGCGCGGTGCACGGTTACGCCCCGCCCTCGGGTAATGATCCCGGCAATCGCCTCACCCGGCAGCGGATGGCAGCAGCGCGCGAAACGCACCAGCACGTCCTCGAAGCCCTTGACGCGGACGCCCCGATCGCGTGAGCCCACCAGCCGGAAGAGCCGCTCGAGCCCGCCCTCCAGTTGTCTTTTTTCGTCCTCGAGCTGCTCCGGCGGAAGCAGTTTGGCCAGGACCTGACGCGGCATGACCTTGCCGTAGCCGACGCTTGCCAGGAGTCCATCCTCGTCCTTGACCCCGAGCTCTTTTCCCAGTACGGCGATGGTCCCTTGTGCCTGGAGGCTCTGGTAGTCCAGGTGGTGGCGGGCGAAGTCTCCCTCCAGGATCTTCCGTCCGAGGGCCACGCTCCGCTCCCGCTGCTCCGAGGCCATCCATGCGCGGATACGGGACTTGGCGAGGGGGGTCTTCGCGACCTTCAACCAATCGCGGCTCGGCGTCTGCTCCTGGGTCGTGATGATCTCCACCGTGTCGCCGCTCCTGAGGATATACTTGAAGGGTACGAGCCTGCCGTTCACGCGCGCGCCCGAGCAGCGCTGCCCGATGTCGGAATGGATGCGGTAGGCGAAATCCACGACCGTCGCCCCCTTGGGAAAGCTCCTCAGGTCGCCGTTGGGCGTGAACACGTAGACCTCGTCCGGGAACAGACCCTCCTTGATGCTGTGCAGGAACTCCTGCGTATCCGACAGATTCTGCTGCCATTCAAGGAGTTGCCGGAACCATGCGAACCGGTCCTCGTCCGTCCCCGGCAGGTCCCCGCCCTCCTTGTAACGCCAATGGGATGCGATCCCTTCCTCGGCTACCCGGTGCATGTCGTGGGTGCGGATCTGAATCTCGATGCGCTGAGCGTTGGGGCCGATGACGGTAGTGTGCAGCGACTGGTACATGTTGGATTTGGCCAGCGCGATGTAGTCCTTGAAGCGGCCGGGCACCGGCCGCCATTTCGCGTGCACGACGCCCATGGACTCGTAACACTCGCGCACGGTGTCCACGACGATACGGAACGCCACCAGGTCGTAGACCTGGTCGAAGTCCAGGCTCTGGTTCTCCATCTTCCTGAAGATGCTGTAGAAGTGCTTGGGCCTTCCGCTCACCTCGGCATCGATGCCCTCTTCCGCCAGGGCCTTGCTCAGATGCGAGATGAAGTTGCTGGTGTAATTCTCCCGGTTTTTCTTCTTCCGCGCGACGTTCCGCTTCAACTGCTCGTATATCTCCGGACGAAGATGTTTGAGGGCCAGGTCCTCGAGCTCGCTCTTGATCCGGTAGATCCCCAGCCGGTGGGCGATCGGGGCGTAGATGTCCAGCGTTTCCTGGGCGATTCGCCGCTGCTTCTCGGGAGCGAGATACTGCAACGTACGCATGTTGTGGGTGCGGTCGGCCAACTTGATCAGGACCACGCGAATGTCCTTGACCATGGCCATAATCATCTTGCGGAAATTCTCCGCCTGCTTCTCCTCATGGCTGGTGAAGTCGACGCGGCTCAGCTTGGTGACCCCGTCCACCAGGGCCGCGATCTCCCCGCCGAACCCTTTTTCGATTTCCGTCAGCGTGGTCAGGGTGTCCTCGACCGCGTCGTGAAGCAGGCCGCCGACGATGCTGGGAACATCCAGCTTCAGGTCCGCCAGTACGCTGGCCACCGCCACCGGATGGATGAGGTAGGGCTCTCCGGACTGGCGCTTCTGGCCGTCGTGCGCATCGGAGGAAAACTGGTAGGCCTTGTACAATTGGTCGACGTCGGCGCCGGGCTCGTACTCCAGCACCTTCTCCATCAGTTCGTTGACGGCGTTGTTGGTTCCGGCCCCCCTGGACCGGCGCCCGGGTCTTACCGCGGTTTCCGGATGTATCTGCAAACCTTGAGCCTTTCAGCCTCGATGATCGCGGCGAGCCGCTTCACCGCCTCGCCCACGTCGCGATTGACGATGAAGTAATCATACCCCTGAATCTCCTGGATTTCATGCCGCGCGTTGCGCCAGCGCTGCTCGATCGTCTTCCGCGCGTCCGTACCCCGACCCGCCAGGCGGCGGCGCAACTCGCCGAGCGACGGCGGCAACACGAATATGGCCACGGCGCCGGCAAAGCTCTCCCGGATCTGCCGGGCTCCCTGCACGTCGATGTCCAGCAGCACGTCCTGGCCGCGCCGGAGCGGGAGTTCGAGCATCCGTCGCGGGGTGCCGTACAGTTGCCCGTGAACCTCGGCCCACTCGGCGAAGTCGCCCGCCGCGAGTCTCCGTTTGAACGCCGTCTCCGACACGAAGTGATAGTCCTCGCCGGGCGTCTCGCTCTCGCGCGGAGCGCGCGTCGTGCAGGACACCGAAAGGCTCATCTCCGAATGGAGGCTCAGAACCTCCCGGGTCAACGTCGTCTTGCCCGCGCCGGAGGGCGCCGAAACGATGAACACGATGCCCGGACCGCGTTTGACGAAACTGCGAATCGAGACCGTCATTCCACGTTCTGGACCTGTTCGCGTATCTTCTCGACGCTTTCCTTGCCGCCCAGGACCAGCCGAACCACATCGAGCTGCGGCGCCTTGGCGCCGATGGTGGTGAGTTCGCGCTGCACCTCCTGGAGCAGAAAATCGATCTTCTTGCCCACCGGTTCACGCTCACGCATCAGATTGGCGAGCATCTCCACGTGGCTGCCCAACCGCACCACTTCCTCGTTGATGCTGCCCTTGAAGGCGCCGCTGCCGGCTTCGCCCCCGGCGCTCTGTTCCTGCAGGCGCTGATCGATGACCCCGGCGCAACGCCCGAGCTGCCTGGCCGCGCGGGTCAACTGGCGCGCCTCCGCCACCATGTCGCGTTTGAGATTGCGCCCCTCGCGGTCCCGGGACCGGGTGAGATTCTTCAGGGCCGTCCCCAGCGCCCGAAGCACCAGCCGCTTCTCGCCCCCTTCCACATGATCCGGTTCCTTGAACTGGAAGAGATCCGGCAAGCGCGGCACCAACTGAAGATCGATATCGCCCTGGAGGCTGTACCGCGCCTTGATGCGTCGCAGCGCTTCACAGTACTGCTCCATGAGGGTGTCGTCCACCTCCAGCCGGTAGCCCCGTCCCTTGAGCGGCGTCCGGTCGATATAAACATCCGTGCGACCGCGGTGGATCTTCATCCGCGCCTGCTCACGCAACTCGTCCTCGAGGCTCAGGTAGAGCTTCGGCACGCGCAGGTGAATGTCCGCGTGCCGGTGGTTGACGCTGCGGATCTGTACGGAAACCTTGACCCGCCTGTCCTGGAGGATGGCCTGACCAAAACCGGTCATGCTTCTCATAAGGCCCTTCGTCGGTTTCAACGGGGCTTCAAGCCCCTTCCCCTTTTCGGCAGCCCGCGTGCGGGAGGGGGCTATGGCGCCTGCAACGCCTGAAGCGACTGCTCCAGCCGGCGCAGCGCTTCGCCGAAGCCGGCCCAGTCGCCGGCCCGAAGGCGTTCCATGGAGCGCTCGTAGTGCTCCATGGCCTCGGCCGCCGGATTCCCGGCGGCTTCTTCCGCAACCGCCGACACGGGCAGCGAGGCCGTCACCGGGCCTTCCGCGGCATCTCCGAACAGTTCGCGCAGGGCGTCCTCCAGGTTCTCTCTCATGGCGATGCGGTTGCCGAACACGGTCACCACCCGCTTGAGCTCGGGCAGCGATCCCTGTTCCGCGGCCAGATAGAGGGACTGCACGTACAGGAGCGAATCCTGAATCGGAATCGCCAGCAGATTGCCCCGGATCACCTGCGATCCGCGTTGGCCCCACAGGCTCAACTGCTGCGAGATGAACGCGTCCTGATCGATGCGGGCGTCGATCTGGTTGGGGCCGTAGACCAGCCTGGCCTTGGGAAAGTTGAGCGCCAGCAGCTTGCCGTAGTGCGAGCCGTCGCTCCGGGCGGCGAGCCATGCCCGCATGTTGTCGCGGTTGTTGGGGGTAAAGGGCAGGAGCAGCACGAACTCCTCCTCGGCCTCCCCCGGCAGGCGCATGATGGTGTAGTAGGGCTCCATCTCCCGCTCCTGCTCGTCTCCCTTCCGGATGGGGATGCTCAGGAGGTCCTCCTTGTTGTAGAAGACCTGCGGATCGCGCATGTGGTAGGTGGCGTACATCCGCGCCTGCACCTTGAACAGGTCCTGCGGATAGCGGACGTGGGAGCGCAGCGCCTCGGGCATCACCGTCATCGGCTTGAACAGCCCCGGAAACCCCTTGGAATAGGCCTTCACCACCGGATCGTCCGGATCGCTGATGTAGAAGTCCACGGTGCCGTTGTACGCGTCCACGACGGTCTTCACCGAATTGCGGATGTAGTTGCCGACCCCCTCCCTGGGCTCGGAATAGGGGTACCGTTCCGAGGTGGTGTAGCCGTCGATGATCCAGAAGAGCCGCCCCTCCGGCGTGACCACAAGGTAGGGATCCTCATCGAAGTCCAGGAACGACGCCAGCTTGCGAACCCGGTCCTGGATCCTGCGGTAATAGAGGATGCGGCTCTCCGGCGTGATGTCGTTGGAGAGGGAGATCCGCAGGGTCGCGAAACGGGCCGAATACAGCAGCTTGCGCCAGAACGACCGCAACGGCACGCCGCCGTCACCCTCGTAGGTGGTGTAGATATTCTGGTCCCCGGCCGGGTAGTCCAGCTCCTGTGCCAGCGTCTTGACGAACACATAGTCGTTGGCCACCTCGCCGAAGTAGATCTCCGGACGGGTGACCTTGACGAAGCCGTCGGACACCGGCGGAATGTCCTTGACGAAGAACTCGGGCAGACCCTCCTTGCTGATCTGATTCACCGGGCTGTACACCACGCCGTAGCCGTGGGTGTACACCAGGTGCTCGTTGATCCAGATACGGCTCGGGAGCTGTTCGTGAGACAGTTCACGGGCCGAGAGCATCACCTGACGGTAGTTCCCGTCGATGTTGTAACGATCGTTGTCCACGTCCACGAACTCGTAGTAGGTGCGGATCTGCTGTAGTTGGGCGTAGGTGGACAACAGCGGCTGGTAGTTCCACAGCCGGATGTTCTTGACCGTGGCGTCGTTCTTCCGGAGGTCGTCGGCAGTCAGCACCTCGTTGACCGGAAACTCCTGGGCTTCCACCCGGTCAAGGCCGTAAGCGTGCCGCGTGGAGCGGATATTGCGCTGGATGTAAGGGGTTTCGGCCACCAGCTCGTTGGGCACCACGTGGAACTGCTGCAGGAAGGAGGGGTAGGCGTACATTCCGACGACATGAACCGCGGCCAGGGCGCCCAGCCCGATGACGAGGTACTTGAGTCCGGACCAGCGCATCTGCACCAGGGTGAGCACGGCCACCGCCGCCGACACCACCGCCAGCACCCGCAACGCCGGCAGCCGTGCGTGTATGTCCGTGTAGCCGGCGCCGAACACGACCCCGGTGTGCGAGTAGAGCAGCTTGTAGGCGTCGAGCAGATAGCCGCCGCACTGAACCAGCAGCAGCAACGCAAGCAGCACCGACAGATGGATCTTCGCCGCTCGGTGAACGAACAGGCCGGCCTCCGAGTATTGGACGCTGCCGTACAGCAGATGGACGAAAGCGCTGGCCACCAATATCAACCCCAGCGCCACCAGGAACCACCGGTAGAGCGCCTCCAAGGCGGGCAGACGGAAGATGTAGAACCCGATGTCCTTGCCCATCAGCGGGTCCTGGATGCCGAACGGAAGGCCGTTGAAGAACAGCAGCGCGGACTCCCAGTGCATGGCCGCCTGGGGCGCGGCCAGGAATCCCAGGACCAGCGCCACGGGCAGCAGCAACCGTCTGATCAACGGGTCCAGCTCCGCGGGACCCGGGACCTCCGGATTCCTGCTCTGGAGCGGCGCCACGCCGTCGCGAAGCCGGGCCGCGAGCTTGATGTTGACGTAGAAGAGCGCAAAGAACAGCACTCCCGAGATCACGCCCAGCAGCACCTTGATCCACAAGGTCTTGGTAAACACTCCCGAATAGCCGATCTCGCGGAACCAGAGGAAATCGGTGTAGAGATAGATGGCCTCACCAAAGAGCGAGAACAGCAGAAACGCGCCAAGCGCGATGAACCCGATAGATTTTCGCATTGAATTCTCGCCCCCTACGAGAACGCACCCTTGTGGGAATAGTCGATCTCCGCGCCGGTGATGAACTCCAGCAGCGCCGCCCGGCCCTCCTCGGTGGCCCGCCGGGCCCGCCGGATGGCCGAACCCACCGCCGCGGGGTCTTCCACCCGCTCGGCCCAGCCCCCCATGGCCCGGGCCATGTCGGCGTAGTTGCCGCCGAGGTCCCTGGTGCCGTAACGCTCGTGCGACACAGCCATGTGGCGCGTTTCCACCGCCATGGTGGAGTTGTTCAGCACGATGGTCAGAATCGGGATGTTCGACCTTACGGCCGTCTCGAAATCCAGTCCGGTCATGCCGAAGGCGGCGTCGCCCATGAAGTTCACCGCGAACTTCTCCGGCGCGGCCAGCTTGGCGCCCAGGGTCAGCCCCAGACCCGTGCCCAGCCCGTGGGACTTGCCCCATCCCAGGTAGGACCTCGGCCCCGCCGAGCGATAGAACGGCATGATCTGGTCCCGGGGACTGCCCGAATCATGGGTCACGATGGCCTCCGCCGGGTCCACCGCGTTCATGAACTCCGAGATCACCCGGTAGGGATTGATCCGCACCTCGTCGGAGGTGAGCTTCGCCTTCCACTCCTGCAGCCATGCCGCCCGCATCCCGGCAATCTCCGCCGCGGGCGAACGGTCGCTCCTGGACGCGCCGTTCAACAGTTCCTTCACCGCTTCGACGAACTGCCTGAGCACGAGCCTGGCGTCACCGATGACGGGATAGTCCACGTCGTAGTTCTTGCCGATGTCGATGGGATCGTCCGTCGCCTGCACGAAGGTCTTGCCCCCGGGAATGGGCGTGGTCATGGGATGACGGGTCAGACTCGTGCCCACCGCGAAGACCAGATCGGCCTTCTTGAGGAAGTGGTACACGGGTCGGTTCATGACCCCGGAGGCGCTTCCCAGCGACAGCGGGTGCGTCTCGGGAAACGCGCTCTTGCCCCCCATGGTCGTCATGACCGGGATGCAGGTGAGCTCCGCCAACTCCATTAACTCCGGCGCCGCCCCGGCGTAGAGTACGCCCTGCCCGGCATGGATCACCGGGTCCCGGGCTTCGAGCAGGGCCTTGGCCGCCGCCATGACGTCCGCCGGGTCTCCGGCGGCGACGGTAGACTTCACCGGCCGATAGGATTCGACCACGGCCGGAGCCACCTGCTCCCCGGCCACGTCGGCGGGTATTTCCACCATCACGGGACCCGGTCGGCCCATCCTGAGCCTCGCGAAGGCCCGCCTCATGGTATCGACAACCCGGTTCGCCGTGGTGATCTGCTCCACGAACTTGGTGATGGGAGCGTAGTTCCTCAACGAACTGAACTGGGGAAACACTCCGTCCCGTTCACGGCTGTGCCCCAGGGGCAGGAGCAGCATCGGCACGGCATCGGAAAACGACGTGGCGACCCCCGCATAGGCATTCTCGGCGCCGGGACCGAACTGCATCGCGAACACTCCCGGCGGCTCGCCGTTGTTGACCCGGCTGTAACCATCGGCGATCCCCACCCCCACCCGCTCCTGGCGACAGATGATGGGACGGATGCCGGCCTCGGCGGCCGCTTCGATCAACGTCGAGGTGGGGAACGCGCTCAGGTACGGGACTCCCTCACGCTTCAGGATATGGGCGATCACGTCCACCGTTCTCATGATTTCGATTGCTCCTCATGCCGCGTCCCGAAACGGGCGGGGCAGGTCGATGAACTTCCCCGCGACTGCGGGGCTACGGGCCGCCGAGGTGGCGTCCGGTAAATCCGCAGGACGGGTTGCGCAGGTTTGCCGTCGGCAAGGCGCCAGGACGAGCAGGGGCCCCACACCACCTCTTCATGCAACTCACGGATGGCCGCCACCCGATGTCCGATGGAGACCGTGGAGGATCTACGGCACGCGACCGTTGGACCGCTCCGGCAAACCGAAGCCGCTGCAAAGGGCCTCCCAGGTGCCCAGCTCGGCCAGGGTGCGCAAGGTCGCCAGGGTCGGCGGTATGATGGCCATGCGCCCCCGCTCGGCCCGCCTCAGACCCTCCTCGGGAGTGATCCAAAGGCTCTCCGTCACTTCCTCCGATACTTCGAGCGGCACCTGCCCCTCCGGCAGGGGGGCCAGAAAGAACCGGGTATCGAACCGCATCGCATACCGTTCGGGCGTGATCCGGTGGTAGAAATAGACCGGGCTGCCGACGTCGCAGAAAAGCCCTTCGGACGCCAACAGCTCCGAAAAGCCCATGCTTCCGTTCAACAGGGACGGGCGCTTGGCGACCACGCGTTCCCGTGTTTCCTCCACCATGACGGTACCGCCGTCCCGGTCCACGGTCAGAAGCACACCCGCCTCTTCGTACAACTCACGGATGGCCGCCACCCAATGTCCGATGGCTTCCTCCGCACTCGACTCGTCTCCCAGCCGCACCCGGGCATCCTCGGGCGAAAGGCCGCGGCACCGTTCCAGCATGGCGGGAGTGGTGTCGGAACCCTTGACGCTGCCCCCGGGAAAGACAAAGAACCCGCCCAGGAAACGCATTTCCCGGGGCCGCCGCGTCATGAAGATCTCGAAGGCGCAGTCTTCCGCGGGGCGCACCAGGACGATGGTGGAGGCTCTTCTGGGAAGTCGCTGTTCCTGCATGTACCCTCAGTGCGTGTACCCTCGGTACGCGGAAAGGCCCCGCCCGTGCAGCATCTGAACGAACCCTGGCGGATCTGCCGGTCCTTTTGCCGTCGGCCGCGCGGCGCCCTCTCGCGTGGCATCCGCCACGGCTGGTGGTCGCGCCTTGCCGACGACAAACATCCCTGCGCAGCTTGCCCCACGGTTCATTCAGGGCGCCCCCCTAGAGTCTAGCGTCGCGTTCCGTAAATGTGTTGACCCTGTCCCATATCTTCACCCCGTTCCGGCAAGAAGTGGTCGGCGATGACCAACTCCCCTCTCCCTCCGGGAGAGGGTGGCCGAAGGCCGGGTGAGGGCGCCCCAAATCAAACCTGCCCTCCTTTGCTGGTCGCTTCCAACGGGCGGCTCGCACACGGGGGACCCTCACCCCAACCCTCTCCCAGAGGGAGAGGGAGTCGGAAGGGCCGTCCAAATGGCTCGGTGATGAGTCGTCACAAATATGAAACGCAACACTAGTCTCGAAGCTTCGCCACCAAGGCTTCGTAGGAGGTTCGGTTGATCACACGGTTGAACTGCGCACGATAGTTGTTGACCAGGCTGACTCCTTCGATGACGATGTCATAGATGCGCCATTCACCCGGGTCGTTCACCCGGTGCAGGCGGTAGTTGACGGCGAACCTGCGTCCTTCCCCATCCACGATCCTGGTGGCGACCTGAGCGAACCGGCCGTCGATTTCTTCGCCGACGAAATGCACCCGCTGGCCGTTGTACAAGGCGATGCGGCTCGCATAGGTCCGCTCCAGCAAACGGGTAAAGAGTCCGATGAACTCGTGACGCTGTTCCGGGGTCCGGCGGCGCCAGTGGGCGCCGAGCGACCGTCGGGCCATCTCGGGAAAGTCGAACAGCGGCAGGACCGCCGCCCTGAGGCGCTCGAACCTGGAATTCTCGCCCAGCTTCGAATCGCCGAGAATCGATATGCCAAGCCGTAGCGCCTTTTCGATCTCGCTCCGGGGACCCCCCTCCGCCCCTGCCGTCGACGCCAGGCACCCTGTCAGCAGCAGGACCGCGCACAGCCACGAGCGTCCGGATCTCCCACGCGCGCCCTTCTTCTCCGCAAACACTTGTCCCATGACACCAAGCCGCCCAATTTACGCAATAATCCGCGGGAATCCAAACATCGCGCTCAGGCGAGCCTCACGGTCTTCGAGAAGTCGTAGTCGGTCGGGACGTCGCCCTCGAACTCCCACGTCACCCGGGACTCGCTACCGACCCCGCCGAGATGCTCCTCGAGGAACCGGAACAACAGCGTCCAAGCCGCTTCGGCCGCTTCGGGCCGGTAGCGCCCGGGCATGGTGTCGTTGAGCCAGCCATGGGGGGCGTCCCGAAAGATGCGGATGGAATAGCTTTTCCGGGAATCCTCGAGGGCGCGCCGGAAACGCAGCACGTCGTCCACCGAGATGATGTGGTCGCTGTCGCCGAAGACCCCCAGCACCGGGCAGGACAATTGCGCGATGAACTCGCCCACCGGCGTCGGGCGTTCATCGTCGGGCTGCCAGTCCCGTTGGTAGATCCCGCCGTAGAACACCACCGCGCACCGGAGGTCGTCGCGGTGGGCCGCGGCGAGCAGCGGTTGCCGTCCCGTCTGGCATACGCCCATCACCGCAACGCGGTCGCCGTCCACGCAGTCCAGCCCCCGGAGGTAGCTCAGGCATTCGTCCAGATCCACCAGCGCCTCGTCGTCCCGGATGCCGACGCCCACGTTTCCAAGGGCCAGGGCTTCCCGATCGCCGCTGAACCGGGAGAACATGTCCGGAGCCAGGACCACGTATCCGTTCCCGGCCAGGCGTTCGGCAATGTCCGTCGTATGCCGCACCACGCCGTAGCGCTCGTGGAGCTGAACCACCGCCGGAGACCGGCCGCTCTTCGCCGATCCTGCCAGCCAGCCCTTCTTGCCCGGAGCGAACTCGACCTCCGCAATCATGTCCGACCCTCCTTCATGGATCTTCGGTATGCGTCTGCGCCCGAAATGCCTTGTCCCGAAACTTAACAGATCAAACCGAATGAAGCGACGACGGCTCTTCCGGCCCCGATCCGTTCCATGGATTTGCGGCAGGGGGGGTGTCCCGTATAGAAAGGGCAGGACTTTTGTGCAGGCGCCACTTTCGTAGGCGCCACGGTCCCGGAAGCCGAACTTGTCGGAGATCACCCGCATCGAGGCACGCCCCCTGAACGTGTCTCTCAAGGCTCCTTTCTCCATCGCCGGAGCGCGACTGGACACGGTGCGCAACGTCGCCGTGCGGCTCGACCTCGCCCGGGGCGTCAGCGGCTGGGGCGAGATCCCGATCCTGCCCACGGTCACTCCCGAAACCCGGACCTCGGCGCTGCAGGCGGCGTGGCAGGCGGCGCGGCAATGGACCGGCCGGGACGCCCTGCGGTGGCGTCCGCTGGTAGAGGACCTCGCCTGCGCCCTCCCGGCGACGCCGACGGTGCGGGCGGGCCTCGAGATGGCCCTTTTCGATGCCCTGGCCCGAAACTGGGGCGTTCCCCTCTTCCAGTTTTTCGGCGGCGCTTCGGACCGGGTCGAGACCGACATCACCATCCCCATGTGCGAGCCGGAAGAGGCCGGCGGGCTTGCCGCCGAGTACCGGACCCTCGGCTTCACGACCCTGAAGACCAAGGTCGGCGCCGACGTGGACCGCGACGTGGCGCGGGTCGGCGCCATCCGGCTCGGCCACCCGGACTGCCGGCTCATCCTCGACGCCAACGAGGGCTACGACGTGGCGCAGACACTGGCGGTGCTGCGCACCCTTCGCCGCCTGGGGCTCGAGCCGGCCCTGCTGGAGCAGCCCATCCCCCGTGACGACTGGGACGGACAGGCCCGACTGGCAAGGGAAGCCGGCGTTGCCGTGGCCGCGGACGAATCCTGCCGTTCCCCGGAGGACGCCGCGCGCATTGCCCGCGACCGCCTCGCCCACGTGATCAACGTCAAGCTGGCCAAGTGCGGCGTGACGGCGGCCCTGGAGATCATCGCCATCGCCCGCGCCTCGGGCCTCGGACTCATGATCGGGGGCATGGTGGAGACGCGTCTGGCCATGGGGTTCGGCGCGCATCTGGCGGCGGGCACCGGCGCCTTCCAATGGATCGACCTCGACACCCCCATGCTGCTGGCCGAGGACCCGGTGCTCCACGGGTACACGGCGGACGGACCGCATTACGCACTGGGGCACATCACCTCGGGACACGGCGGCGAACTGGCGGAATGGTGAACCCCGACCCGGCATGGCCGGAACCGATGGCTGGCAAGCGCACGCGGTCTGTCGAGGTTTCCCTGTGGATGGAATCCCTCTCTGGTGCAACCGGAACAAGGTTTAGCAGTGATTGCCCCTTGACATTGGAAGAATCGCGTACTCTGAATAGATTGTCCGAGTTGGTTTTATCGTGTGTCTTTCCGGGACAGAGGAGGTAATCCTATGGGATACACGGCAAAGGCCCCTGCCAACTATTTTCTCGGAAAGTACAACCGGTTCGGCATTTCTCCCCTCAAACTCCAGAAGCTCGTCTACATTTCTCATGGATGGCACATGGCTCTGTCCAGTGGAGATCTCCTCGTGGACGACGAGTTCGCTGAAGCTTGGCAATTCGGGCCAGTATTCCCGTCTCTCTATCATGAGTTCAAGGATTTCGGATCCGGGTCCATCAACAGGAAAGCCCAGGATCTCAGATTTATGGGTGGAGGGGCCGATTTCGACATCTTCATACCTGAAATCCCCATGTCCGACGAAAGATCCATCAACTTGCTCGACAGGATATGGACGGTTTACGGCAAATTCGCGGCCACCCAATTATCGTTCCTCACGCATGCAAAAGGAACCCCGTGGCATCAGGTGTGGAGTGCACACCCCGGGATGAGAAATATGCACATCCCCAATGAACTGATCCGGAAGCACTACGAAGAAAAGGCGGCGTGAAGACATGGCCGAGCTCGAAGGAATCCGCGAGCCCACCTCCCCACCGCATTTTTCCGATGAGCGGTCAGCCATGGAAGCCTGACCCCTTGAGGAAGAGGCGGGGTGCGGGACCCTGCCCGATCAACCGCCGGAACGCGTCAGGCCGAGTCGACGCAGACCGTTCACAAGCGATTCCGGCGCCGTCCGGGTACGCAACAGGTCACGTACGGCCTCACCCCTCTGTCCGGACTCCGCCGCCCGGGCCAGGAGAGGCGCCAGCGGCGCCTCCGTTTCAGCCCATTGCCGTACGGGATAGAGCGCGTCAATGGCCGCCACACGCAGGTCGTAGCGGTCCCGGAACGCGCCGGTGGCGGCGATGAACTCCCGCGCCACCTGCGGAAGCGCGTATTCGCCCTCGATGCCGCGCCGCACCGCGCTGGAGGACAGGTCCTTGAGATGGAGGGGTAGCGCCAGTGCTTCGACCCGGTCCCGGTAGGGAAGATTCTCGGGCTGTTCCAGGAGCGCCCGCAGGTCCTCACCCCCCCAATCCGCTCGATTGGCGGCAATGAGCCGCGCGTGGGCGAACAGCGCGTCCAGGGCGCGGGCGCGGTCATCGTAGTACTTCGGATCGAAGATCTGGAGCACCTTGTCCATGCCCACGATGAACCAGAGACCCGCGGCGCCGCCGAAGCTCGCACGGAACGCCGGCGCCTGCTCGGAGTAGAGGCCGCGGTTGATCACCGCCACCGCGGTACCGGGGTGCTCCCGCGCGAGCAGCCCCATCAGGAGCAACCGGTCCTCGCGGCACAGGCCTTCCAGGCGCTCCTTGTCGACGATGGCGCTGCTGAGGGAGAATACGACGTGGTCCAGGTCGAACCGGCGCCGGGCCGCCCGGGCCAGATCCAGGTGAGCGAGGGTGGGCGGATTGAAGGAGCCCGGCAGTATGCCTACCCGGCCGCGGTCGATGCGTTCCGGTCCGCCCACCAGCACCGCCTCGGGCGCGTCCGCGGCCTCGACATTTTCCAGCGCCTCACGAAAACGGAAAAGGCGCCCGAGATCGAAAAAGTCGTGCTGCGACGAGCTCTCCTATTTCCAGATCCTGGGGCTTTCTTCCTCGGGGAAATACACGTCGCAGAAGGGACAGTGAAACTCCATGCCGGAACCCAGCATATGCGGGTTCACGACGAACTGCTCATTGCATTTCGGACACGTCACTTCGACAGCCTGACCCATGAAGCTTTCCTTTCACCAGCGGCCTGCACGAACCGCAATGCTACCGGCCGCGACGACCACTACGACCAATACGTGGTCCGGTCGATGGGGATGTGCGAGAGGATCTCTCCCGGTATGAAATCCTCGACCTTGATCCGTTCCATGGCCTCGTCCGGCACCTTCGACACCGGCGAGAACGGACGGTCCAGCGGGCGCGTGGCATCCACGATCATGCCGGAGGTCTTGATCTCGTCCACCAGCGACGGGTCCAGGAAGTTGCCGCGGAAGAGCGGCTGCAGGATCGACACCTGGCGGTGCGGCTGCACGCGCGTCGCCAACCCCCACAGGATATCCGTCGGGTTGTACACGTTGATGTCGTCGTCGAAGACGAAAACGTTCTTGGTGTGGTCGAAGGTCAGGGCCGCGGCGGCCGCCCGCCCGGGATCCCCTTCGGACATCTTCTTCATGGCGATGAAGACGTTGTAGTGGGCGTGCCGGCCCATCTTGCACACCGCCGTCACTCCCGGCACCGCTTCCCGGCAGCGCCTGAGATAGGCGCCCTCGCGCGGCAGGTCCATCCACGGCTTGTCGCCTTCCGGCGTGATGATGGACTGGAACATGGCGCCCTTGCGCCAGTTCATGGCCGTGACCTTGTACTCCACGCAGGTGGTGTAGCGCTGCGGCCCGAGATAGCCCGGGGCCTCGCCGAAGGGACCTTCCACCACCCGCTTGTTGGGCTGGAGCAGGCCTTCGATGACTACCTCGGCGTCCGCGGGGATGAGGAAGTTGTCGCCCCACGTGGAGGACGGCGTGAGCCGCAGAGGCTCCTGCATGTAGCCGCCGATGATCTCGAACTCGCTGACCTCGAACGGGCCGCTGTAGCACGCGCCCATGTGATAGGCCGGGTGATGCCCCAGCACGGTGGCCACGGGACACTCCAGGTTGTTGTCCTCGTAGTCCCGGAAGATCTTCCACAGGTGGCGGGGCGAGGCGTACAGCGCCGTGCTCTGGGGCGACTTGACCTCCATCCGATGGTACGAGCAGTTGTAGATTCCGGAGGTCCGTTCCTTGGTAACGGTGGACATGACGATGTAGGGGCCGCCGTCCATGTAATGATGCCGCATGATGGGAATCCGGTAGATGTCCACGTCGTTGCCGGTCCGGACATTCTGCATGATCGGCGCCTGGTCGCGCTCGATGACCACCGGGGCGACGCGATGCTCCTCCCGCTCGAGACAGACGTCGGTCATGGCTTCCCGGCTCATGTTCCTGTCCACGCCGAGGGCCACCTGGGTCTTGCCCTGGGAAATCTCGCAGTTCATGGTCAGCTTGATGTCGGACGGTTGTCCATGAAGGTTCAGCGGGTTGTCGAAGACCAGGATGGGGAACTTCCTCAGCTCGTCGAGGTGCTTGATGAGCGCGCTCACGTCGTAATGAGCCGGATCCACCTGCTTGGTCACGTGGACCACCTCGTTGGGAATCTCCCGCCGGCAGTCTTCCAGAAACGATCCCAGGCTCTTGGGCATGTGTCACCTCTCTCGTAAAGTGCTTGGATTTTCGGTGTCGGATTCTCTGAAGATTCGGGGGTTCTTAACCGAAGCATCGGAGGTTGTCAAATCGGCGCGAGAGCCGGCTTGCGGTTGACATGCGGCGTCCGCTCGAAATACAAGCACACTGAATCAACTCAGGAAGGAGCACTTCATGAACTTCATGAACCGACGTTTCGCAACTCCGGCAGCCGTAGCCGCTGCCCTGCTCATGGTCTTCGCAACCGCTGCCACGGGGGCCGCCGAGGTCTCCTTCAAAGGGAAGACCGTCGCCATCCTGATCCCCTACTCCGTGGGCGGCGCCGCCGACATCATGGCGCGCCAGATGCTCCCGTTCATCGGGAAGCAGATCCCGGGCAACCCCACCACCATCATCAAGAACATGCCCGGCGGCGGCGGCATCGTGGGCGAGAACTGGGTGTACAACTCCGCGCCCGCGGACGGCACCATCATCGGACAGTTCTCCACCTCGGTGACGGACAGCATCTTCAAGCCCGACAAGGTCAAGTTCGATCTGGCCCGGCTCCAGTGGCTGGGCGGCGTACGGGAGACCACCGTCACCTTCGTCAGCAAGGACCTGGGCATCACCAGGGGCGTCGAGCTCGCCGGCCTCGAGAAGAAGATCTTCTTCGGCACCACGTCGATCCAGAGCCCGCGCTCGATGCTGCCGAGGCTGCTCATGAAGATCCTGGGACAGGACCACAAACTGGTCACGGGCTACGGCAGCAGC
Organism: uncultured Binatia bacterium (SeqCode); assembly: GCA_965214905.1. Taxonomy (GTDB): domain Bacteria; phylum Desulfobacterota; class Binatia; order UBA9968; family JAJDTQ01; genus JAJDTQ01. The sequence goes on along the minus strand of OZ243984.1, from coordinate 4,186,613 downwards.
GGCGACATGCGCGCGGCCATCCGCCGAGGCGAGTTGAACATGACCAATGACAGCCAGAGCGGCTACTTCGCCGCGGTGCTGCCAATGGTCGAGGAAGGCGTGGTGGTGCCCATCGCCCAGGAAGGGACCGTCCAGGACGGAAAGATCGTCCGCGACCCGCGTCTGCCGGACCTTCCCACCTATTACGAGATCGTCCTGGAACTCAAGGGGGAGTCCATCCGGAAGGACCCCCACTACCGCGCCATGGAACTGCTGGCCTACCTCGCCGGGGTCCGGCGCGGCTGGGTCTACGCGGCGCGGGTTCCCAAGGAAGTCTTTTCGACCATGGCCGCGAGCTTCGACCGGTTCCTGAAGGACCCGGAGATGATCGCCCACTTCAAGAAGGCCATCGGCTTCCAGTTGGTCTCTCTGAACGCGCCCCAGGCCCAGGCCATCATCGACAAGGTGGTGGAAGTCCGGAAGAGCGACCCCGAGGCCATCGAGATCCTGAAGGCCATGGCGCAGAAGCCCTGATCCCGTTCTGGTGACCCTCAAACGAAGCCTGGGCTGGCTCTTTCTTCTCACGCTTCTCGCGGTGTGGATCTTCCTGGCCCAGGGGATGGCCGGGAAGATCGGCGCGGCGTCGATGGAAGGCCTGCTCCGGGTCTTCTCCTGGCCCGCCTTCGGCTACCTGCTGCTGGGCAACGCCATCGGATTCGCGGTGGGCATGCTGCCGGGGCTGGGAGGGCCGGTCACCATGGCCCTGATGCTGGGGTTCGCGTTCCAGCTCAAGATGGACGCCGTGGAGGCCTTCTCCTTCCTGCTGGGGATGATGGCCGTCACCGCCACCACCGGCGATATCACCTCCATCCTCTTCGGCATTCCCGGCGAAGGGTCCACCGCTTCCACCATCGTGGAAGGACACCCCATGGCCAAGAAGGGCGAGGCCGGGCGGGCCCTGGGCGCCTCGCTCATGAGCTCCCTCATGGGCGCGCTCATCGGCGCCGGCGCCATCGCCGCGGCCATCCCCATCGTCACCCCGCTGGTGCTCGCCCTGGGGACCCCGGAGTTCTTCATGCTCACCGTCGCGGGGGTTACGTTCGTCGGCGCCCTGAGCGGCGGCAGCGTGGTCAAGGGTCTGGCCGCGGGAGGCCTCGGCTTCATGTTCTCGCTGGTGGGGCTGGACATGCAGACCGCCACCGAGCGCTACACGTTCGGCTTCATGTATCTGTGGGGCGGCGGCGAGACCGGCGGCGCCGGCATCGGACTGGTGCCGGCCACGGTGGGACTGTTCGCGATTCCCGAGATCATCGATCTGGCCACCAAGGGGGGCAGCATCGCGCAAGCCCACGTGGGCCGGCTCGGCGGCGTGCTCCAGGGCGTCAGGGACGCGCTTCGCCACTGGTGGCTGGTGGTCCGGTGCAGCGCCATGGGCACCTACATCGGCATCATCCCGGGGATGGGCGGGCCGGTCTCCCAGTGGGTGGCCTACGCCCTGGCGATGCAGTCCTCCGGGAAGCAGGACCAGGTGGGAACCGGCGTCATCGAGGGCGTCGTGGGACCCGGCGCGGCCAACAACTCGACCCTCGGGGGCGCGCTCATCCCCACCATCGCCTTCGGCATCCCCGGCAACGTCACCACCGCCATCCTGCTGGGGGCGTTCCTCATCCTGGGCCTCCGTCCCGGCACCTCCATGTTGACCAGGGACCTGGACGTGACCTTCTCGCTGGTGTGGGTCCTGGTGGTGTCCAACGTCATCACGGTGTCGGTGTGCTTCCTGTTCCTGAACCAGTTGGCGCGGCTCACGCGCATCAGGGGAACGCTGCTGATACCGCCGCTGCTGCTGTTCATCTATCTCGGCTCCTACACCCACACCAACAGCTTCGGCGACATCCTCGTCACCCTGACCTTCGGCGCCCTGGGCTGGCTCATGGTGGTCTTCGACTGGTCCCGGCCGGCGCTGCTGCTGGGCCTGGTGCTGGGCCGGCTGGCCGACAACTACCTCTGGATCACCTATTCGCGCTACGACTTCGGCTTCATCATGCGGCCCGGCGTGCTGATCATCCTCGGCGTCATCCTGGTCAGCATCGCCTATCCGGTGGTCCGCGACCGCCGGCGCAAGCAGGCATCCGGGACATGAACTCCCGCCGACTCTCCATCGCTTTCACCGGCGGGTTGTTCCTGGTCACGGCATGGGCGCTGTGGGAGGCCTTCGGCTGGGAGTTGCAGGCCAGCCTCATGGCCTGGCTCATCGGCCTGCCCACGGCGGCGCTGCTGGCGGTCCAGCTTGCGCGGGAGATCCTGGGGCGGCCGGAGCAGGCCGCGTCCGCCGGCGGGGAGGAACCGGGATCCCTCGACCCCTCGCTGGCGGCGCGGGAGGCGGAGCCCACGGACCCGGCCGAGGAACGGCGTCGCACCGCCAACGTCATCGGCTGGGTCCTCGGCTTCGCCGCCGCCATCTGGCTGGTGGGCTTTCAGTTCGGGATCGGGCTGGCGACGCTGCTCTATCTCAAGAGCGCGGGCGAGAGGTGGTTCACGGTCATCGGCATCACGGTGGCCGTCCTGGCCGGGGTCGTGCTGGTGTTCGACTGCGGCATGCACATCTTCTTCGCCGAGGGGAAGCTGTTCGCCTGGACCGGGCTGAGCGCCGGCCCGCTCTTCAACAGCTTCTGCTATCAAGTCACGCGCCCGTTCGGGGGCTGACGAATAAACGCTGACGCCCCGCCAACGTCGTTCCCGCGAAGCAGGCTTTCTCGAACCCCATCCGAGAGCGGCAACGACCCCCGCAGCGGGCGCGGCCGACCCGGCCTACAACCCGTACAGCGCCCTGGCGTTGTCGCTCAGGATCTTCCGCTTCTGCTCGACGGTGATGTCGTCGTTCCGGTTGAAGATCGTAAACGCGTCCACCTCGCTGGAGGCGTCGGTGTGGCCGTAGTCCGTGCCGATGACGATATTGTCGTCTCCCGCGTACTTGAGGACATAGGGGAAGTCGTCGTCGGTCTGGGCCGACACGTAGATGTGGAATGCCTTCATCGGGTTCTCGGGATATTCCGCCGTCCCCGACCTGCGGATGGTCTCGTTCACCACCCACGGCACCCACTGAGCGGAGGACTCGATGAATCCCCAACGCAGGTCCGGAAATACCCTGGGCACCTCGCTCATCATGAGCGTGAAGCAGGTAGAGACCGTGGGGATGCGGAACACCGGCAGCCCGCCGCCGCTGTCGTAGCGCGGCCGGAACTGCGTCGCCAGCCGGGGGCTGCCGTTGGCGATGTGGATGCCCATCATCATGTCGAGGCGCATGGCCTCGTCGAAGATGGGATAGAAGTACGGGTCCACCAGGTGCCGGTCGCCCTCGAACGGCCGCAGGCATACGCCCACGGCGCCGTTCTCCCTGCTGAACCGAATCTGCTCGAGGGCTTCGCTCAGGGTCATGGCCGGCACGACGCAGACCCAGCGAAGGCGCCCGCCGCCCTGCTTCCAGACGTCCGCCATCCAGCGGTTCCAGCTCGCGCACAAGGCGATCTCCGCATCGGCGTGATCCGTCACCTGCTCGATCCACAGCGTGTTGTACATGACCTGCACGTCGATGCCGAGTTTGTCCAGATGGTCGAGCCGCAGTTGCACGTCCCGCAGCTCCCGGGCCTCCTGAGGCGTCTGCATCTGCCGGCCGGCCTTGGCCGATACTTCATCGAGCTGCTGCTCGCTCAGACTCTGGAAACGGAATCCCAGGACCCTCCCGTCCAGCACCCAGTACTGGGTGGTCGAGTCCTCGGGGGAGCCGAAGAGCCGGGGGCGAAACTTCTTCTCCGACGCATCCAGATAGTCCCAGGTGTGCTCGGTCTCCACCACGTGAGCATCCGCGTCCACCACCATGTCGGTTCCGTTGCCGGACATGTTCGTTCTCCTTTTCTTCTACGCGATGCCGTAGAGCGCCATGGGATTGTCGCTCAATATCTTCCGTCTGGCCTCTTCTTCCACCGTGGGGTCGGCCTTGAACTTCGTGATGGCGTCCACCTCGCTGGACGAGTCGGTGTGGCCGTAGTCGGTGCCGATGACGAGGTTGTCCTCACCCGCGTACTTGAGGACGAAGGGGAAGTCGTCATCGGTCTGAGCGGTAACGTAGACGTTGTATTCCTTCAAGGGATTGTCGGGATAGTCGGCGCTGCCGGAGCGGCGTTTCGCCTCGTTGACGATCCAGGGAACCCACTGGGCCGACGACTCGATGAAGCCCCAACGAAGGTTCGGGAAGACCCGCGGCACCTCGCTCATGATCAGGGAAAGGCAGGTGACCACAGTGGGCACCCGAAACGGCGCAAAGCCGCCGGTCTTGTCGTATCGGGGCCGAAAATGCGAGATCAGCCCGGCGCTGCCGTTGGCGATGTGCACGCCGATGGCCAGATCCAGCTCCGAGGCGAGTTCGAACACCGGATAGAAGTAGGGATCCACCAGATGACGGTCGCCTTCGAAGGGCCGCATGCACACCGCCACCGCGCCGTGCGCACGCGCGAAGCGTATCTGCTCCAGCGCCTCGTTCATGGCCATGGCGGGGACGACGCAGGACCACCGAAGCCTTCCCTGCCCGGCCTTCCAGACGTCGGCCATCCAGCGGTTCCAGGCCAGGCACAGGGCCGTCTCGGCGTCCACGCGATCCGCCACCCGCTCGATCCAGAGCGTGTTGTGCATCACCTGGACGTCCACCCCCAACTCGTCGAGCTGGGCCAGGCGCAAGTCCACGTCGTCGAGCTCGCGGGAGGCCTGGGGCGTGGTGAATCTGCGACCGGCCTTGTCCGACAGTTCGTCGAGCTGCTGCTCGCTCAAGGTGGCGAAACGTGCTCCCCGGATCTTTCCGTCCAGTACCCAGTATTGCTTGTCCACGTCCCGGGCGCCGAACAGCACGGGCCGAAATTTCTTGTCGGACCCTTCGAGGTAGTCCCAGGTTCGCTCCGTCTCGATGACGTGGGCATCCGCATCCACCACGAGAGGTCGCCCGTTCTGTGCCATGATTTGTCTCCTCGGCCGATTTCACCTAGACTCGCAGGTGCGTTTCTCCATACCCCGTACACCAGCACTAGTTAACGAACCTCGAGAACCGGTGTCAAGAAGTGCGCGGGGTTGCGCGCCGTCCGCTGGAGGGCGCGCCTGCGGCAACCCTTTGCGAAACACCCTGATCATCGCCCTGGCCGTTCTGTTGCCGACGCTCGTCTCGGGGTTCATCATCGGTGTTTCCGGAGCCTGGAACAAGGACTGGCGCACCGCCCGCCGCGAAAGCTCCGGCATCGCCCCGGACCCGGCTCGCACACCGGAGGCGGTGGTCCAGGAAGGGCTGGAGATCAACTTTCTCGGACTGGTCTTCGGCGTCGACGTGGCGCGGCCCGCGCTCAAGCTCCCCTTCGTCGAGCGCATCGGGCTCAGCCGGGATCCGGCCGAAGGATGACGCCCCGATTTCTCGCCTTGGTGACCTCGTTCTTCTACGCCGGCTGCTTTCTGGCCACCCGGCGCGGACTGGTGTACTCCACGCCCGCCACGGCCGCCTACGTGGCTCTGGCCGTCAACACCTCCATCCTGTGGGGGCTGGTCTTCCTGACCGGCGGCATCCCCGACGTCCCCCTGCTGGCCATCGCCTGTTTCGTGGCAGGCGGATGGATCCAGCTCGGCACGCGGCTGTTCGCCTATCACGGGGTGGCCCGTCTCGGAGCCAGCGTCACCAGCACCGTCCAGGCCACCAATCCCCTCTTCGGCACCGCCCTGGCGGTGTTCTTCCTGCACGAAACCGTGACGCCGTTGCTGCTCTCCGGCACCGGCGCGGTGGTGCTGGGCATCGTTCTGCTGTCATGGAACCCGCACCCGCAAAAGGCCTACCGGACCTGGGAGTTGCTCTTCCCGGTGGCCGCCGCCCTCACGGCCGGGGTGAACCACCCGATTCGACGCTACGGTTTGACCCTGGCCAACGAGCCCCTGTTTCTGAGCGCGGTCATGGGCGCGGCCGCACTGACCCCCTTGCTGCTCAACCTCGCCAACCCCCGGGCCAGGAAAGGCATCGAGTTCGACCGGCGGGCCATGCCCTACTTTCTGGTTACCGGAGTCTTCGAAGCGATCGGGATCTGGTCGCTGGTGGCCGCGCTGGGGGTGGGCAAGGTAGTGGTGGTGGGACCCATCGTATGCGTCGCGCCGCTGTGGGTGCTCCTGGGCACGCTGCTGTTCTCCCGCGACATCGAGCAGGTCAACCTGCGGACCGGCGTCGCCACCCTGTTCGTGATCGTCGGGGTCGTGGGGATCTACCTGGCGTGAACCGGTCCGAGCCACAGACCCCCGTTAGCGCGGATTGGGCCGGGAGCCTGTCGAATGTGGTCGTTACCGGCTCCTATGCGAGAACCTTCTCCCCGAGCCATGCCGACAGATCCGCAAGGCTTCGGGAGTTGATCTCGTGTCCCATGTCGTACTCGCGGTAGTCCACCGGGACGCGCAGCTTCTCCAGCAGCGCGATGGAGAGCTTCGCCCGCTCCAGCTCGATCAACTCGTCCCGCTTGCCGTGATGCACCAGGGTCGGGAGCGAATCCACCCGGTCGGCCACGCCGAGGGCCGTCAACGTGCCCTCCCGCAGCCAGGAGCTCAGGATGCACATGCCGGCGAAGCGGTCCGGCTCCGACAACCCCAGGCTGTAGGCCATGCCGCCGCCCTGGCTGAAACCCAGCAGAACGAGCTTGCGGCCTGCCAGAGAGTATCGTCCGGCGCACTGGTCCAGAAAGGTCCGGAGCCGGTCGCGGGCGGACAGGAAAGCCGCGGTATCGATATCGCCGCCCAGGGACATGGGGAACCAGGCGTAGCCCGTCATGCCCGGGCCCAGTGCCACCTCCAACGGCGCCTGCGGACAGATGACCCGAAACGCTCCGCCCGCAAGATGGGGCGCCAGCCCCAGCAGGTCCATGGCGTTGGCGCCCCGCCCGTGGAGCGCCAGGATGGTCGGATGGGGCCCCTCTCCCGGGGGCTCGTAAACGCAGTGAAGCAGTTCCATTGACGTACCCGCCCCTTACTCCATCACCGCCCGAAGGTCCTTGACGTAGTCCTCGAACGCGGCATCCATGGTGTACTCGGGCTCCCAACCCAGGTGTTCCTTTGCCCGCGATATGTCCAGGGGAACGCTGACGGACGTATCCGGCGCCTTGCCGGGCATGATCTCCACCTCCAGCCTGGGAAACTGCCGCTCGGCGGCGGCCACCAGTCCGTCGAAGGTCGTCACCTGCCCGACGCCGATGTTGAACACCTTCTTCTCAGGCATCGGCGCCGTGGTCGCCAGGTCGACGGCGCGCCCCATGTCCTTGGCGTAGACGTATTCGAAGTCCATGGTCTGGGCCTGGGGAATCCTCGCCACCTCGCCGCGGATTCCCGCCTCCAGCAGCATCTGCACCTTCTCACCGCCGCCGGACCCGCCCCAGAAATGCCCGAGCCCGTAGGCGTTGGCCAACCGCAGCACCAGCAGCTCGAAGCCGTAGAGCCGCTGGTACGCCTCCGCCATCAATTCCTTGGTGGCCTTGGAGTTGCCGTATCCCGACCCCGGCCCCCGGGGCGTGTCCTCGTTGACGGGCTGGTCCGTGAACCGCCGCCGGTCATAGGCGCCGAAAGTGCTGATCAGGACGAAACGCTTCACCCCGGTCAGGCGCGCGGCCTCCAGCACGTTGATGGTCCCCATCACGTTGATCTGCAAGCCGTTGTGAAGCGACTCCACCACCCGGGGCCCGATGAGCCCCGCGGTATGCACCACCGTCTCCGGCCGGTACCGCTGCATCGACTCCGTCAGCGCCGGCAGATCCCGGATGTCCTTCTGCACCACCGCCACGTCCGCCGTCCCCAGCTTCCGGTGCAGATACTCCGTGCGCGGCATGAAGTCGTAGAAGACCAGCTTCTCGCCGCGCTTCAGGGCATGCTGCGCGAACGACGTGCCCACCAGACCCACTCCGGTCACAAGTGTTGTTCCCATGATCGCCTGACTCCCCTGGATGGATTTCCGGATGCGCAGCCGTTCTTCCCCGCGTCCGCATCCGAGAGACATCCATAACCGACTCGGGTCTCGCCGGCAACCGCGACCCGGGCGTCCCGGCTTCTCTACAAAAACCGCCTCGAGTTCGCGCCACGTCCGGAGACTTTCGTCGCTACGCATTTGGGCGGCCGCGCAGGACCGAAGAATCGAAATTGTTGACTCGCCGAAACCGGACCCGGTATTCTGGCAACGTGCGCATCGTCGGAGCGATATCCATCACGTTTCTATTGATTTCACCGACAACGCTCATGGCCGATCAGACGGACCAACGGCTGGCCGCCCTCTTCAGCCGTTTGCAAATCACCGACGACGCGGACGATGCGGCCGCGGTGACGAATCTGATATGGGCCATCTGGCATCAATCCGACGACGATCGGATCAACGATCTCATGCGCCGGGGGTTGGCGCAGATGTCGACCCGTGACTACGCGGATGCCGTGGCGACCTTCAGCAAGATCATCGACCTCGACGCCGGGTTCGCCGAGGGCTGGAACAAACGGGCTACGGTCCACTATCTGATGGGGGACTATGGAGCGTCGGTGAAGGACATCGACCGCACGCTCGAACTGGAACCGCGGCACTTCGGCGCCCTCTCCGGTCTGGGCCTCATCATGGTGGCGATGGAGAACGAAGAAGCCGCCATCGCAGCCTTCGAGGCGACCCTGGCCGTCCATCCTTTTGCCGCGGGTGCGCAGCAGAACCTCGAGATCCTGCGGGCGCGGCAGAAAAGACGCACGTTCTAGCGTCGCGCCTCACCGGCGCGTTGCGTCATGCGAAGGCCCCCCCCTATCCCCTCAACCGCGGCATCACGCTGTCCGCCAGCATGTTGATGGCCTCTTCGTAGTCCGGGCCGAGCTTGGCGAAGGCGATCTCGTCGTACCCCATGGCCTGGGCCTGCTCGGCAAGGTCCACGATCTGATCCGCCACTTCGGCCGGACGTCCCGCCACGTAGTAGTTCAGGACCATCTCTTCGGTCACCCGCTCGGCCGCTTCCTCGACGGTGGCGCCCCGGGCGAACGCTTCTTTGAGCTCCAGCACCTTTTCCCGCTCCACCCCGAGCCGGGCGTATTCTTCCGGGGTAAACTTCAACGCTTCCCATTGCAGGATCGAATGGGACACCTGACGCTTGGGGAACTCGATGGCCGCGGCGCGGTCCTGCGAGACCGACACGTTGAGCTCGACCATCTTGCGCAGGGTCTTGTCGGGGTCCGCGCTGCGGGCGCCGGCCTCGGCTGCCCGGTGCATTTCCTTCAACCGGCCGGCGCGGAGCATGGGGATGAACGTCCCGGAGCTGATGAGCCCGTCCATCACCTGGCCGCCCATGCGCAGTGACTGGGGGCCGTTGCCTCCGGAATAGATCACCACGGGAGACTTGGGCTTGAAGGCCAACTCGAAGCCGCCGGCGGGATTCAGATGGTAGTATTCACAGAGCACCGGGAAGTCCCCGTAGGCAACGCGCCCGCCGGCCAGCGCTCGGGATGCGAACACGGCCAGCTCCCGCACCAGCGAAATGGGCCGGTGCACCGCCACGTGCTGCGGCGTCTGCGCCAGATCGCCGCGAGCGAGCCCGAAACCGATCTCCCGCCCTTCGGCCAGCTCGGACAAGGTCGCCAGCGAATCCACCACCTCGACGGGATGGTGAAGATAGGGGACCAGGATCGCGGTGCCGATGCCGATGGGAACGCGGGCCGCGATGGCGGCCAGCACCACCACCTGGCTTCGATACCGCGCGTTGTCATTGACCCAGATGCGCTCGAACCCGCGCTGGTGAGCCAACCCGGCCAACTCCACGAGTTGATTCGCCGTGTACCGGTTCGCCAGGTGGATAACGAATTGGAGCCCGAGCTTACCCTTGAATGCCGCCATAACCCTCCCTCGTAGCCTGTCGCAAAGTGTTCGAACCGGTCCATTGTTGTGCTTCTTCACGACCAACGTCAACCAGGCGTCCCGTCCGGAGCCCGCGCTACGGAAAACAGGGAAGGCACGCAGGGGGAGAGATCCGTCCCCGGCCAAGGGGAGGGTTGCCGGCGGCAATTTCGTCGTTACCACCCGGAATTTCGTGCTACATTCGCTCGAACGTCGAACGAAAATGAGGAATCGTGACTCCTACCCTGACTCTTGCGGCTCTCGGAATCCTGCAAGGGCTGACCGAGTTTCTCCCGGTCAGCAGCTCCGGCCACCTGGTGATCCTTCAGGCCTGGCTTCCCGGGTTCCGGGAGCCGGGCGTGCTGTTCCATGCCACCGTGCACCTGGCGACCCTCGGCGCCGTGCTCCTGTACTTCCGCCGGGACGTCGCCGCCCTCGCCGGCGCCGCGCTCCGGCCTTCACGAGCAGACCCCGCCACCCTCCGCCTCCTCGGGCTCGTCGTCGCCGGCACTCTCCCGACGGCGCTGATCGGTCTTTTCCTCGCGGAGGCGCTGGAACGCACCTTCTCCAGTGTTCCCACCGCGGCGAGCATGCTGCTGGTGACCGGAGCGCTGCTCTTCGCCACCGATCGCGCCAGGGAGCGAACCGGCGGCATCGAGAGCATGGGCGTGACTCAGGCCCTGGTCATCGGCATCGTCCAGGGCGCGGCCATCGTCCCCGGCGTTTCACGTTCCGGGGCCACCGTTGCCGCCGGCGTCTTCTCCGGGCTCGAACGCGGGCTGGCGTTGCGGTACTCCTTCCTGCTCTCGATTCCCGCCATCCTCGGCGCCTTCGTGCTCCAGTTGGCGACTCACGGTCTCGACGGCGCGCTGACGGTGAACAGGCTCGGCTATGGGTCGGCTTTCCTCGCCGCCTTTACGGTAGGCTACCTTAGCATCGACGTGCTGTTGAAGGTGCTGCTCTCGCGGCGGCTCACGTGGTTCGCCTGCTACTGCTGGGGGTCGGGACTCGCCGTGCTGATGGTCACCGGCCTTTCCTGACCGGCCGTAAACGGGCGGGTTTGAAACCCGCCCTGCAAGCCTCGCGCCCGCCCGGCCACGGCCCGACGATCCCGCGGTCGAGGCGCGGCTTAGAGGCTCCTGGCCTGCTCCACGAAGGGTTCGAGCCGCCGGACCGCGGCGACGCCGTTTCCGGTGGCCGCCTCCATCACCCGCAGGACGATGCGCCGCATTCCCGCGGCGCGATACCGCCCCATGTCGTCCAGCGTGGGGAAGTCGCCGTCGGGGGTCAGGACCACCGAGAACTCCATCTCATCGGCATCCCGTCCGCGTTCGTGCGCGGCGCGCCGCACGCTGGCCACCGCATCCGCGGCCTCGTCCACCGGCAGATCGCCCGGACACCAGCCGTCGGCATAACGGGCCACTCGCGCCGGCGCGTAGCGGGGATCGTGGACCCCCAGGTAGACGGGGGGATGGGGCTTCTGTACCGGCTTGGGAAAGACCCTGACGGGTGGGAAACGGACGAATTCGCCGTCATATGCGGCTTCATCCCGGCTCCACAGCGCCTTCAGTGCCTCGACCCCCTCGCGCAGCACCTTCCAACGGCGCTTGAACGGAACCCCCAGGATCTCCGCTTCTTCCGGGAACCAGCCGGCGCCGACTCCCATGATCAACCGCCCGCCGCTGTGGAGGTCCAGCGTGGCGGCCGCCTTGGCGGTGGCGATGACGTCACGCTGGGGCAGGATGCAGATGCCGGTGGCCACGCGCAGGCGCTCCGTGGCCTGAGCCGCCATGGCCGCCCCGATGAAGGGATCCGGCAGATGCGCGAACGACTCCGGGACGGCGCCGTCCGGCGTGCGCTTGTAGCGGTGCTGATAACGCACCGGGATGAGCATGTGCTCCGGAAACCACAGGGACTCGAAGCCCAGCCGTTCCGCCTCCCTGGCGATGTCGCCGACGGGACCCGACTGCTCCGTTGAAAACAGCGAAAGACCCAACTCCATGATGCACCCTCCGCCCTACTTTCAGTTCGGCCAGGGTCTCTTTCCCATGTCCCGTCGGTTCGGCACGTTGTCTTCCGTTGCCGTTCCCGCTATACGCTACGGACAATCCTGTTGGCCGTTGTCCACGTCCTCCGACTGCGCTCCGCCTGTCCCGAGCATGGCGCCAACGAAGTCGAAGGACTCGGGACCTGTGCGACCCTGCGACGTTCTACCTGCCCGAGGAGAATAACATGCCCGAACCGCCGGCCGGAACCCAGGCGTTCACGCGCGCCCTCGACCGGGATGAACCACTCGTCCCGATGGCCTGGGAGGACTGGCTCGCCATGCCGCCGCCCTATGACGACGGGGCGTTCGCCGTTACCGAGGTGGTGGAGCGCTACCAGCGCAACGGTTACCAGTGGGATATGCACGGGTCCCTCTACACCCCGGCGAAGGAACGCGATGGGCAGCCGGCCTTCGTGGTTTTCCACGGCGGCGGCGCCAACGAGAAGGTGATGGACGTCACCCCGGACGGCCGTCCGGGCCTGGCCCGACGATTGGCCGCGCAGGGCTTCAGGGTCCTTGCCTTGAGCTACCCGGGCCTTTGGCCGCCGGGCGGAGAATGGGACAAGCCCATCGCGGAGCGAGTGCCCGTCTACCTCCTGGATGCACAAACGGGTGAGGAGGAGCTGCAGGACCGGCTGCTCAAGTGCACCTTCAACGTCATCCTTCAGGGCGCGGGGCAACTCACCGACCGGCTCCTGCGGGGGCGGCGCCTGATCAGCTTCGGCCATTCCACCGGCGGCCCCATGGCGGCCCATCTGACGCGGTTCGTCCGGGAGGCCCAGGTCATCGGCGTCGTCGGCTGGGGCAGCGGCGGTCCGGACGGCTGGCGCAGGGAATGGCGGGAAAATACCGGGATGGAGGCGCCCAAGCCGTACGGGCTCACGCAGATCTCCCGGCGCACGGTGGAGGCCTACCGGAGGTCCCACTACGAAGACCTGCCGGAGCTGACCCCCTGGGGCCGGATGGAGGATTTCTTCCGGCTCACCGAGAAGACCCGGCCCCAGATCAAGATCGGACTGCGGGACAACCAGCACAACGTCTTCCCCGAGCGGCTGGAAGAATACGTCCGGGTCACCGGGCTGCCGCGGGATGAGTACTTCGACCACCTGCAGGACCCGCCCACGGAATGGCTCGCCCGCCTCAAGGTCCTGCTCCTGGTCGGCGAGAACGACCACGGTCACTGGATCGGCGGCGAGAGCCTGGGCGACAAGCGGGAGATGTTCATGGCCGGGAAATATCTCGAGGCTGGTGCCGATGTCCACGTCGGGCTGGTGCCGAAATATACCCACATGGGCCACTGGGCGCTGCACAACGAAAGGATCGCCTACGCCTGGCTCTGGGCCTTGAAGACCGGCTACTTCGACTAGGATCCGGTATCGGCCGGTAGCGCGATGCGGGCACGGGCGGGTTTGAAACCCGCTCCGGGAAACCCGCCCCTGCATCGGGCGTCCGGGTGCTACGGCGCAGGCTCCTGGCGGCCCGGGCCCGGACGGTTTGTCGGCACCCCCCTGGGAGGTTTCATGCCTTTGCTCAACGTAGACGACGTCGAACTGTACTACGAGGTTCACGGCGAGGGAACGCCCTTTCTCTTTCTCAGCGAGACCCACTGCGACGGGGAAGTCTGGAAGATCCACCAGGTGCCGGAGTTCTCCCGGGACCACCGGGTCATCCTCATGGACTACCGAGGCACCGGCCGGTCCGCCAAGCCGTCGATCCCTTTTACCACGCAGATGTTCGCCGATGACGCCATGGCCTTGCTGGATCATCTGGGGGTTCCCGAGGCGGTGATCTGCGGCCACTCCATGGGAGGCCGGGTGGCCCAGACCATGGCGCTGGACCATCCGTCGCGCTTCAAGGCCCTGATCCTGGCATCCACCGGCGCCTCGTTTCCCGACACCCGAGGCATACCCCTGAAGATCGCCACGGAAATGGTGGAATGGGGGTACGACAAATATGTCCGCGACCATTCCATCCTTGTGGGCTTCACCGATGAGTTCGCCGCGCGGCATCCGGACCGGGTCGAGAACTATCTGCGCGTCCGCATGGCCAACATGGGGCCGGTGGAGTTCTACTTCCGCCATCTGCTGGCTCGGCAGGGGCACGACACCAGCGGTCGTCTGGGCGAGATCCGCACCCCTACCCTGATCCTCGTCGGAGAGGACGACCGGAACGTCACCAGCGACATGTCCCATCGCACGTCCGCGGAGATTCTCGAGAAAGGCATACCGGGCGCCGAACTGGTCGTGCTGCCGGGAGAACGGCACAGCTACTTCTTCGCCAGTCCCGAAGCGGCCCACGCGGCCATACGCGACTTCCTGGCACGCCTCCGACAAAGGTTCACCCGCTGACAAGGTTCACCAAGTATGCGTAATCCTTCTATTCATGGTTTTTTCGGACGCCTGGACGATTCGCGATCGGATAACGGGCCTACCGCGCAATTTTAACTCCGTCAGGTCTTGACTCTGCATCGTCGGCATTATTGAATATGCCGTCCTTACTCCGGTCCCTGGAGAGGGTACCCGTGAGACCGGGGAAATGGGTAGAGGCCCGGGCCGAGGCTCCGTCCTCGACGCGGCGGCCACAAGGGCGCCATGGCAGGAAGCGTACGACCCAGAATTCTGATCGCGGACAGTTACAAGAGCCACGCCGGCGAACTGTCGGCGTACTTGCAGGAACTCTCGCCCGCCATCGAGGTGTTCAGCGCCACGGAAGGCCGGCAGGCCCTGTCCAGGACCGCAGCAGGGGACATGCACCTGTTTCTCGTGAATGGCTTTCTCAAGGGACCGCTGAACGGTTTCGATCTCTGTCGAGCCATCCGCAGGCTGGATGCGCACCAGCACACCCCTATCATCCTGATGCTCTCGGGCCACCTGTTGCGAGACCATCACAGGGGCTTGGCCGCGGGCGCCGACCTGTTCCTGCACGTACCGGTGGAGAAACAGGAGCTATGGCGGATGGTGGTGTTGTTGCTGAACGAAGCTTCGCACAGACGCAAGCGCGAACCGGCGGCCACGGACCGCACCGACGTGGAAGTCATCGAGCTCAAGCCGTCCGTGCGGATTCTGCACTGAGACGGGACCGGTCGGCGCCGTGACTGCCGCAGGATGCCGTGAGATCACACCACCGGGTCACGCGCCCAGCATCTCGTTGACCTCGGCCATCTCCGAGGGGGCCAGCTCCCAGTCCACCGCTCTTGCGTTGTCCTGGACATGCTCCAGCCGGGTCGCTCCCGAGATCACCGAGCAGACCCGCGGCTGCGCCAGCAACCAGCACTGCGCAAGCTCGTTCATTCCCCGCCCACGGGCCTCGGCCCACGTCTTCAGCCGCTCCACGACGTCGTAGTTGGCATCGGTCATGTATTGCTGCACATAGGCGTGGCTCTCGCCGCGGGAGCCGGGCGGCGGTTTCTCCCCTTTGGCGTACTTGCCCGTCAGGAAGCCTCCGGCCAGTGGAAAATAGGGAACGAAGCCCACGCCGTGAGCCCGGCAATAGGGCAACACCTCGCGCTCCACGTCTCGCTCCAGCATGTGGTAGTGGGATTGGAGCACGGCGAAGGCCGTCCAGCCGCGGAACTCCGCCAGGACGTTGGCGTGGGCCAGTTGCCACGAGGCGAAGTCCGACGCGCCGATGTACCGCACCTTCCCCTGCCGGATCAGGTCGTCCAGCGCCCGCAAGGTCTCCTCGATCGGTGTCGCGTGGTCCCACCGGTGAATGTAGTAGACGTCGATATGCTCGCCTTGGAGACGCCGGAGACTTCCCTCGACGGCGTTCATCAGATGGTAGCGCGAGGTGCCGCGGTCATTGGCGCCCTCGCCCGTGGGAAAAAAGAACTTGGTGGCCAGCACGAAACGGTCCCGACGGCCTTTCAGGGCGTTTCCGAGCATTTCCTCGGAGCGGCCTCCCTGATAGTTGTTGGACGTGTCGATGAAGTTGATGCCGAGATCCAGGGACGCATCGATGATGCCGGTCACGGCGTCCTGCGGCAACGCCGGCGAACCGAACCGATTGGTTCCCAGGCCGATGACGGAAACGCGAACACCCGACGATCCAAGCTGACGATACCGCACCGAGACCCTCCCGTCGAATGGGCCGCTTTCCCAGGAGAAAGGCGGCTTGAACCTCTTTGACTCCACCCACCCGGAAAACAGGCGGGTGACGTGATGTGTAACAGATCGGTCCGGGGGAGGCGACCGGAGCCGGACTCGGAGCCGACCATCCCGCGCCCGTTTCCGTCATTCCCGCGAAGCCCGGAATCCAGGCGGCGGCAGCGGGGAGTAACGGCCACGGAGGCCGCGGCAGGTTTGACCGCCTCGCGACCGAGGTGCTACCTTCCAGCCCTCGACGACGTGAAACCGGAGGTGGTCATGCAATGGGATATGGAACGCGATAGCGCATTCGTCACCGGCGGCGGCAGCGGCATCGGACGGGCCATCGCGCTCAAGCTCGGCGAGCAGGGGGTCAAGGTGGCCGTAGCCGACGTGGACGCAGCCAAGGCCGAAGGGACCGCCTCGCGCATCACCGCCGGCGGCGGCGCCGCCCTGCCCCTGGCACTGGATGTCACCCGCTCGGATCAGGTCAACGCCGCCATCGCCAAGGCCCACGCCGAGTTCGGCGGCCTCGCCTACCTCATGAACGTAGCCGGAATCTCACAGCAAAAACCCGTGCAGGCGATCAGCGACCAGGACTGGGCGCGCATGATCGACGTGCACCTGAACGGAACCTTCTACTGCATCCGCGCGGCCCTGCCCCTGATGATGGAAGCCGGCTTCGGCGTCATCGCGAGCCTTTCCTCCATGCACGGGCTCAAGGGCCAGGAGATGGCGTCCCACTACTCGGCCGCCAAGGCCGGCATCGCCGCCCTCACCAAGGCGGTGGCGCGCGAGGTAGCCGAGCATGGCATACGCATCAACGCACTCGCGCCGGGGCCCATCGACACCCCCATGTGGCGCCGCGGCCTAACCGGCGAAGCCCTGGAACGGCGCAAGTCCGAACGTTCCGGGCTGGTGCCCCTGGGACGGCTCGGCCAACCCGCGGAGGTGGCCGACTTGGCGCTGTTTCTCTTGAGCCCGGCCAGCAGCTACATGACCGGGCAGGTGGTGGGGGTGAACGGCGGCGAACTGATGCCGTGAACGGATGCGCACGTTTCACGATCGCCTCCCCGGGCGAAACGCGCGCGCCGGGAACCGGTGGGATTTACCGTGCGTCCACTACGAGAGCGCTGCCGACAGCCCCGTAGACCGTCATTCCCACCCCGTCTGGATTGCCGCTTGCGCGGGAATGACCGAGACTAACCGTCGCCGAACAGCGATAGTTGATCCGTCTCGGCCTGGAACGAAGCGGTCGACAGATTCCAGGTCCTGCGCGTCAAACCCAGCTTTCGGCAGTTGACGTGAAACAACGCCTCAAGCTGCTCGGCGAAAATCCCCTGCCCCTTCATCCGGGTCTTGAAGCCGGTGTCGTTGAGCCTCCCGCCGCGAACCTCCCGGATGCGGTTCAGCACCTTGTCTTTGCGGTCGGGAAAATGCTCTTCCAGCCACCGTTCGAACAGATCCTTGACGGCGAAAGGCAGGCGCATGAGCGTATAGCCGGCGCAGGCCGCGCCGGCTTCGGCCGCGGCGGCCAGGATTGCCGGCATCTCATGGTCGGTCAGGGCCGGGATCACCGGCGCCACCAGCACCCCCACGGGAATGCCCGCCCGGCTCAGAGCGCGAATGGCGTCGAGTCGCAAGCGAGGCTGGGAGGTCCTCGGCTCCATGCGGCCGCAAAGGTCGCCGTCCAGCGTGGTCACCGAGATGAACACGACGGCGGCGTCCCGGGCCGCCAGCTCCTGCAAGACGTCCATGTCCCGGGTCACCAGATGGTTCTTGGTGACGATGGCCACCGGGTTGCGGAAGGCCGCAAGCACCTTCAGGCAACCACGGGTAAGCTCCAGACGGCGTTCGACGGGCTGATAGGGATCGGTCACGCCGCACAGGGCGATAACCTGCGGCTGCCATCGGGGCGATGACAGCTCTTTTCTCAAAAGCCCCGGCGCCTCCTCCTTCACCAGGATCCGGGATTCGAAATCGAGACCGGCGGAGAAACCCAGATACTCGTGAGTGGGCCGGGCGTAGCAGTAGATGCAGCCGTGCTCGCAGCCGCGGTACGGGTTGACGCTGGCCTCGAAGCCCACGTCGGGGCTGTCGTTGTAGGCGATGATGGACCGGGAGGTATCCTTGAGGAATCGGGTTGCAGGTCCCGCGGAGGCGCCGTCCGGGGCGAAGGCGAGGGGCTCGAAACGGTTCCGGGGGTTATGGCTGCTCCCTCGCCCGCCGATGCCGGTCGTCGATTGGCTCGTCATCCCTTGACCGGCGGCCCGACCGTTCAGGGCCGGCCCCCTTTGATGCGCCACTGTCTGAGCCCGGCCTCGACCGACGCGCAGGGCGCCAGCCCGAGGCTGCGCGACATGAACGGCCCCGCGGTCCTGCTTTGGGCGCCCGCCGCCAGGCAGAGGCTTCGATCGGCTCCGGGGCGGAAC
Source organism: uncultured Binatia bacterium (SeqCode) (assembly GCA_965214905.1). GTDB lineage: Bacteria > Desulfobacterota > Binatia > UBA9968 > JAJDTQ01 > JAJDTQ01. The sequence continues at coordinate 4,168,166 of OZ243984.1, read as the reverse complement.
TCCTGCGCGTCGCCGTCGTAGTCGAAGGTCTGTTCGGCGGAGACATCGGAACAATCCAGCAGCCCGAGCGAGACGCCGGCGGCCGCGGGCGCCAGCAGCGTGGCGCACTTCCCCGCGTACGTCGCCGAGAGGATGCGTCTCGACGCGCGGTCGTAGTCGAACTGCACGTCGCCGCCCCGCGGCTTGCAGGAATGCGCATGCAGTCTCTCGCCGAACCCCCTTCCCACCGTATCGATGCAGAATCCCAGATTGTCCTGCTCGTCGAGGTTGTCGGCGAGGTAGATCACCGGCGCGGGGGTCTGCAGGTCCGGCGGCGCCGCATGGGCCGCGGTCGGGAGGCACAGCAGCAGCAAAACGGCCGCCCGCCAAAGCGCCCTGACGACCCATCCGTCGGCGCCGAGACGGTCGGGCGGCACCGGTCCGTAGAATCCTGTGGCTCCAATCGTTTTCATATCACTGCCCTCCGGATCGCAGATGGCGTCCGTCTACACGGATTACTCCGTCAGCCTGGCCTCGTAGTCGAGGTTCGCATATTTCCCGGACTCGAAAGCCGGGGAGTCGGGAGACCATTCCAGCCGTCGGGTACTTCTCGCCAGTTGTGGAGCGCTTACGACATATCGCTCATCGTAACGTCCATACAACGTCTGAAAGAACCGTTTGAAGTTGACTGACTGTCCTCCGGTGGATAGTTCTCCATCAGTTCCCCGGTTCGTCCCGGATACATGTCAACCATCGCCATGGCCACCGCCTCGTAACGGCTCAAATCATTGCGAATGCCGACTCTGTCGGTCATCGCCCTCAACGCATAGTGAAAGCGAACGATGGCTTCAACCGGGCGACCCTGGTCGTCGATGACGACATCCGTGGACGCTGCTCCATCGCCCGCCCGGTTCGCTCGTATCACGAACAGATATCCGAAGATTCTCGACGGTTGTTTGCACCACGTCAAGCGCGGTCGTGGCACAAGTTGATCGGGATGAAATCCTCCCTCCAGAACCAAGCGGGACGTCACGTAGTCATGGAGCGGTTTGATGTGCCGCCGACTTTGCGTCGGACCGTCGAATACGGCAAAGTGCCTGAAGGCGTTGATCCTGTTCATCCGTAGTGCCTCCAGTACTGCATCGTCGAGATGGCCTCCTCGACTGCCGACCGTGGCAGGCAGGACGCCGTGCGTGACGACGGCAGCACAACCTGGGCCGCTTCTCGAGGCTCGAGCTTGAGCATTCCTCCACCGAGGGCGTGGCCTTCGAGCTCGCAACTGAGTTGAACGTAAGGAGATCGCCACCGGCCGAGAACATCGTCAACCATGCGTCGGTCCCGGATACACACCGCGTGCAGCGCGTTGGTGCATGTTGCGGCGGCAGCGTTTCGGACCAGATTCGGTGACACCCCGGCCATGTAGGTCAGAAAAAAATCGGGCACTCGCACGTCGGGCACGACATACCACGGGTCGCGATTGCGGCACTTGTAACTTTCGCGGGCACGGTGACCGGCTTCGGAATCAAGGTATTTCGAAACACCATCCGGCAGAGCCGCGTCCCTGGGGATGTGAAGCGGCAGCATGGGATCGTTGGCCTGACGCCAGGCGCCGACGGTCCGCGCTGTCAATTCGCCACTGGGCAAACCGCGGCTGGTCCGCACGGTGGGAGAAAGGAAGGCATCAGGGATGCCCCACTCGTGCGCTTCGGACGGTCGAAGATGGAAAAAGTCGTTGGCACCGCTGACATAACCGATACCGACCGAGGCAGCGACGCCGAAACGCATTGAATCCGCCCGGGCCGCGACTGCCCGATAGAGTGATCGGAGGCGTTCCGTCAGAAGATAGGGCCGGAGTCGCCGGTTCCACGTGTGCCGCCACTCGCGCACCGACACGTTGACGCACGGTCCGCCGGCGGGCGGGACGGTGTCGGAGAGACGGAGACGCTCCACCGGCGTGAAGAGGATTTCACTCGTCGTGCCGCCGAAACCCTCGGCGAACAAGAGCCAGCAGTCTTCGGAAAGCCGTGGAAACAGCTTGTTGTGGATGGCAACGATGTGGATCGTGTCGAAATGTCCGACCAGGTAGTCGAGCAACGGCGCAGCATATGGCGCATGGCCAATGGACGCTGGCACGACGAACGCCATCCGGCCTCCTGGACGCAGGCAGCCGGCGGTCGCGACGAGGAACGGCGCCCAGGATGCGGCAAGACCGGAAAACCCGGCGCCGAGATGGGCACACAGGGCCAAGGCGCGTTTGCGCACGTCACCGTTGAAGCTCTGATAACGAATGAATGGCGGGTTGCCCGCTGCACAGTCGAAGCGTTCCCCCGTATGGGCCGCCCAGTCGAAGAAGTCGCCCTGGTGGAGATCCATCCAGGGTGCACGCACCCTGGCCTTGGCTGCCGCTTCGGCGTCCTGCTCGACGCCGAAGCTGTTGCGATGGGCCGCGACGAAACGCCCGTCGCCGCACGCAGGGTCGAGCAGCCTGTCCGCATCGTGGCGAACCACCCAACGAACGAGTTTCGCGACAACACTCTCGGGCGTGTAGTACGCCCCGTTCGCCTTTTGCGAGGAACGGGCCTTTGCCGAAACCTGGGCCATGTGTGGGTCCCCGTTCGAGTCAACAGATCCTGACACCCTAAGGGAACCTATCAGGAATGGATCCTCTCCGCCAAGACGGGAACGGTTCAAGGCCCTGTCTGATGGTTGCAAGGGGATCGACATCCTCGCTTCATCCACGACTTCCCACTGATTTGCATCCCCGCTCGAAAACTGCCATGAATGGCCGCTGCAACCATGAAGCCTTTTCAATACTTGGCTCCGCGCCGCCTCGACAAGGCCCTTGCATGGTTGACGCCGACGGCCGTTCCGCTGGCCGGTGGAACGGATCTGTTTCTCAGGATGCAGCGCCGGCAGACGCAACCGGACAGGGTCCTCGATCTCAAGCGGATCCCGGAGCTGGACCGGATCGAGCCTTCGGACGACGGACTGCGCATCGGCGCCCTGGCCCTCATGGAGACCCTGGCCGCCTCCCCCTTGATCCACAACGACTACCATGCCTTGGCTCGGTCAGCCCGTGTGGTGGGCTCGATCCAGACCCGCAACCGGGCCACGGTGGGCGGCAATCTGGCCAACGCGTCCCCGGCCGCGGACACGGCCACCCCGCTGATGGCGCTGGGCGCGGTGGTGGAGGCTACGGCTGCGGATGGAACCCGGGAACTGCCGGTGGAGCAACTGTTCCTGGGCCCCGGCAGGACGGCGCTGCGGGATGGCGAGTTGCTGACGGCGGTCCTCATCCCGGCCATGCCCGCCCGTTCCGGCAGCGCGTTTCAGCGCTGCGTGCGCACCGCCATGGACATCGCCGTGGTGAACTGTGCGGCGTTCCTGCGCCTGGGCGAAGACGGCGTGGTCGTGGACGCGCGCATCGCGCTGGGCGCGGTGGGGCCCACGCCGCTACGGGCGGCGTCGGCGGAGAGCCGTCTCAAGGACCAACGCTTCAACCCCAGGATAGCCGAAGAGGCCGCGGCGTGCGCCGCCGATGATGCCCGGCCCATCGACGACGTGCGCGCCGGCGCCGATTACCGGAGAGAGATGGTCCGGGTGCTCACCCGACGGGCCATCGAGACCGCGTTTCAAAGCGCGCGAGGCGACACCTGATGGAGGTCCATCGTATCCGGATCACCGTCACCGTCAACGGCGAGACCTTTCGAGAGGAGTCGCCGGCCACGCGCTCGCTGCTCGATTTCCTGCGCGACGACCTGGGCCTCACCGGCGCCAAGGAAGGGTGCAGCGAAGGAGAATGCGGCGCCTGCTCCGTGATCCTCGACGGACGGATCGTCGATGCCTGCCTGATCTTCGCCGCGGAGGCGGACGGACGGCGCGTCGAAACCGTGGAAGGGCTGGGAAACGGGGACGATCTCCATCCGCTGCAGCGGGCTTTCGCCGCCACCGGGGCCGCGCAATGCGGTTATTGCACTCCCGGGATGCTCATGGCCTGCAAGTCCCTGCTGGACCGCAACCCTTCCCCTGCCCGGGAGGAGATCGTCCACGGCATTTCCGGCAACCTGTGCCGTTGCACCGGCTACGGCGCCATCGTGAGCGCAGTCAGGGAGGCGGCGAAGGAAGATTCATGAAAGTCGTCGGACAGGAGCTACCCAGGGTCGAGATACTCGAAAAGGTTACGGGGCAGTCGGTGTTCGGCGCGGACGTCTTGCCCGGGGGCCGGATGCTTCACGGCAAGATGGTGCTGAGCCCCTACCCCCACGCCCGCATCACCGGCATCCGTACCGACCGGGCCGAGAGTCTGCCCGGCGTCAAGGCGGTGGTTACCGCGGCCGACGTGCCGCCCATCCGGTTCGGCCGGTTCGTCCGGGATGAGGAATACTTCGCCGGCGCCAAGGTCCGCTACGTGGGCGACCGGATCGCGGCGGTGGCGGCGGTGGACGAGGAGACCGCGGAGGAGGCGGCGCGGCTCATCGAAGTGGACTACGAGGTGCTCCCGGCGGTCACCTCGGGGCCGGAAGCCATGGAGCCGGACGCGCCGCTGATTCACGAAGGCTACGCCGACTACTTCGCCCAGGCAGGGGTAGAAGGCCGGCACGGCAACGTGTGCGGCCACAAGCAGATCGTGCGCGGCGACGTGGAGCAGGGATTCGCGCAGTCGGACCGGATCTTCGAGCACCGGTTCCACGCGCCCATGGTGCATCAGACCTACATCGAGCCCCACGCGGCACTGGCGCGCTTCGACGCCTCGGGCAAGGCCACGGTGTGGGTCCCCACCCAGGCCCCGTTTCCGCTACGCGCCGCCATCGCGCAGATACTGCGCCTGCCCATGACCAGGGTCCGGGTCATCCCCACCGAGATCGGCGGCGGCTTCGGCGGCAAGATCCATCCCACCATCGAGCCGGCCGCGGTGGCGCTGGCGCGCAAGGCCCGCCTCCCGGTGCGCATCGTCATGAGCCGGAGCGAGGATTTCCAGACCGCCAACCCCAGGCACCCGTTCCATCTGCGCTACAAGACCGGGGTCAGGCTCGACGGCGCCATCATGGCCCGGGAGATCGAGCTCGTGCTCGGGACCGGATACTCCACCGGCTCGGGGGTCATGATCAGCCAGGGCGCGGCGGTGCGGGCGCCGGGACCCTATCGCATTCCCCATCTCAAGATCGACAGCTACTGCGTCTACACCAACACCCCCACCTGCGGGGCCTACCGGGGTCCGGCCGGTCCCCAGCTTACGTTCGCGTCCGAGTCGCAGATCGACGTCATCGCCCGCGAACTCGGCATCGACCCGCTGGACATGCGCCTCAAAAACGCCATGGAGAACGGGGACGAGACCCCTGCCGGCGCCCGGCTGGAGGACGTGCACGCCAGGGAGACCCTGCTGAAAGCCGCGGAGGTGATGCGTGCGGCCCCCAGAGCGCCCGGCGACAACACCGGACGGGGCATGGCCCTGGCCCACTGGCTGGTGGGCGGCATGGCGTCCAGCGCCGGCGTCAAGCTGAACGAGGACGGCACCATCGCGATCCTGACGGGTGTGGTGGACCTGAGCGGCGCGAGCACGTCCCTGGCGCAGCTCGCCGCCGAGGTGCTCGGAGTGTCCCTCGATGACGTCCATGTGCGCACCGCGGACACGGACTTCGCGCCGCATTCCACCATCAGCGCCGGGAGCCAGGCGCTGAAGAGCATGGGCAGCGCGGTGCTGCTGGCGGCGCGGGAAGTGAAACGACAGATCCGACAGGTGGCCGCGGACACGCTGGAAGCCGACCCCGGCGATCTCGAGCTCGACGACAACAGGGTTTTCGTCAAGGGCAGCCCGGAACGGTCCGTCTCCCTTCGCCAAGTGGGGCATCTGGCCCTGGAGCACGAGCGCGGCCCCATCGTGAGCACGCAATCCGTATCCCGGCTGACCCCCCACCCCGCCATGGCGGCCCACGCCGCGGAAGTCGCGGTGGATCCGGACACGGGTCACGTACGGATCCTTCGCTACGTAGCCGTGCAGGACGTCGGGACAGCCGTCAACCCGCTGTCAGTGCGGGGACAGGTGGAGGGAGGGGTCATGCAGGGGCTTGGGCAGGCACTGAGTGAAGCCTGCACCTTCACCGACGGAAAGATGGACAACCCCAACCTGCTGGATTACAAGATCTTCAGCGCGCTGGACGCCCCGTCCGTGGAAGTGCACCTGATCCAGCACCCCTGCGCCTCGGGCCCGCTGGGCGCCAAGGGCGTGGGCGAGCCGCCGATCATTCCGCCGCCCGCGGTCATGGCCAACGCGGTTTTCGACGCCGTGGGGGTCCGCATTCACGATCTTCCCATCACGCCGGAGAAGATCGTCCGCGCGTTAAAAGCCGGACGGGCGCCGCAACCGTAACGGTAGGACGGAAACCGGCGAACAGGTCCGCAAGACTTGTGCGCTTGGCGTGGGCGGCCTCGTCAAGCCCGTCTTGGCGGGAAATCGAAGGCACTTGTCGTACCGATCGTGAATACCCGATCTCCCCGGCGCGCGCGGTACGGCTGCTTCACCGCAGGAGTGACGATGTAGTTGTCACCCAGCGGATAGAGGCTGCGGAACGCCTCGACCGCGGCGACGTTCAGTCTTCCGGGATCGATCTTGCACTCGATCAGATCGACGTGATCCCGCCCCTTGCGGACCACGAAGTCCACTTCACGGTGCGACTTGTCCAGCCAATAGAAGATGTCCTCGTCTCGATACCGAAAACGCAGGGAGTCCAGCACCAAGTGCTCCCACAGCAGACCGCGGTCATCGTCCCTGATGCTGTCCCAACCCTTCTCCTCGGTAACGAATCCGGTATCGAAGGCGTAACACTTGGGACGGCTGACGATCTCGCGTTTGCCGCCGCCGTGGAAGGGGCGGACCAGATGCACCGCGTGCGCAACCTGCATCGCTTCGATGTGCGCCTTGACGGCCGGCCGGCTCAGCTCGCTGAGACTCGCCAGCTTGCCATAGTCGAGCTGCCCGCCGCTTTGGCGCAGCAGCAACCGGAAGAGCGCCAGAAACCCTTGGCGGTTGCGGATCGCGAACAGTTCCAGGATGTCGCGCGCATAGAAGCTGTCGATCCATTCGCTGAAGAACTCGGGTTCCTTGCGATCCGCCAGCAGCGACTCGGGCAGTCCGCCATGCAGCAGGCGCCGGTCCAGATCGGGCACACCGAACGGATCGGCACACTCATCCCACAGCACCGGGCAGAGGTGAATGACCTGTTTGCGCCCGGTAAGGGAATCCCGGAACTTACCGGTCGCGGCCAACGTGGAAGAGCCCGTGGCCAACACCCTGAGCCGCGGATACTCATCGGCGGCGATCTTCAACAGGCGGCTGGGGTCGGCCAGACGATGCACCTCATCGAACACCAGCACCGTCCCCGGTCTCTGTCCGTCGAGGAACAGCTCCGGGTCCTCCAGCATCCGCGCCGTGGAGGGCAGGTCGCAGTTCAGATGAACGACGTTATCGTCCGGAAGCATCCGGGCCAACGTCGTCTTGCCCACCCGACGGACGCCCGAGAGCCAGACCACCGACCGCCGGGACCACGACTGCCGAACCCGGTCCAGCCATAGCGAACGCTGGATCATGGGGCTAGTTTACATCTAGGCGTCTAAATGTAAAGTACGGTTTCCAGCCCCGGAGCGGCCTTCGTGTCAGAGGCCCAGAAGCGAGTCGATCCGCTCCTGATCGAAGCCGACCACCGCCTCCCCGTCGATGATGACTACGGGGGTGCTCTGGAACCCGCGAGCCAACAGGTCCTTCAGCGCATTCTGATCCTCGCGGATGTTCTTCTCAACGAAATCGACGCCTTTTTGAGAAAGATACTCCTTCTCTCGATGACAAGGCGGTCAACCGGGTTGGGTGAACAGGATAATGGATTCTGCCATGATTACCTCCGAGACCATGCATAACACCCCGCGGCCCATTTCTCAACGCGCACATCCTGGCGCATTCGGCGCATAGCGCGGTAGCTGCGGTGCGCCCCGGAAGAAGACCTTGACATACTCGCGCCAAGACCTTGACATACCCGCGCCACTTCTGTAGCGAAGGGACTCGGCGTCGAGCACGCCGGCAACAAAGCGAACGGAGGGACATCCATGAGACGCAAGGGTTTACGTTGGCTGGCCGCGGCCGTCATTCTGGCAACCGCTGTCTTCGCGGGCGCCGCGGCGTACGCCGAAGACTTCTACAAGGGCAAGACGTTCCGCTTCATCGTGGGCTTCTCGCCGGGCGGCGGCTATGACACGTACACCCGGCTGATCGCGCGCTACTTCAGCAAGTACGTTCCCGGCAGTCCCACCACGCTGGTGCAGAACATGACCGGGGCCGGGAGCCTCATCTCGGCCAACTACATCGGCAGGCGCGCCAGGCCCGACGGCCTCACCGGCGCCGTGTTCAACAACTCGCTCATCGTGCAGAAGAGCCTCGGCGACAAGAAGGTCACGGTGCCTTTCGAGAAGCTGGAGTGGGTCGGCGCCCCCAGCAGGGGCGAGATCGTGTGCATGATGATGGCCTTCACCGGGAAGACCACCTTGAAGGACGTGCTCGCCTCCAAGGAACCCATCAAGATGGGCGCCACCCGGGCGGGCTCCACCGGCTACGACATCCCGGTGATCATGAACAAGGTCATGGGCACGAACTTCAAGCTCATCACCGGGTACCGGGGAACGGCTACCATACGGCTGGCGCTGGAGGGCCGTGAAGTCGACGGCTTCTGCTCCCAGTGGGAATCCATGCGGGTCACGGCCAGGAGCATGCTGGACGCCGAAGGCGGACAGAAGCTCGTGCCCTTCGTCATCGACAGCCACAGCTATCAGGATCCGGAGACCAAGGACCTGCCGCTGTTCAAGGACGTGATCAAGAGCAAGGAAGGCCTCCAGATCTACAACTCGTGGGCCTCCCAGATGGCGTTCCAGAGGATGCTGGCGCTCCCGCCGGGCACTCCCAAAGACCGGCTGGAGATCCTGCGAACGGCCTATGCCAAGACCCTGAAAGACCCGCAGATGCTCGCCGAAGCCAAAAAGGCCAAGCTCGTGATCACCCCGGTCTCGGGTCCGGAGGTGGAGAGGCTCGTGGGCGAGATCATCAACATGCCCCAGCACGTGAAGGAGAGCCTGTCCTTTCTGGTGCGCAAATAGCCTGAGAGAAGTTCACCGGAAGGGGATGAAGTGACGATTCTCACGTCGCCTCATCCCCTTCTTCCCCGGAAAGCCAACCGCGCAGAAGCTCCGCCTTCAACACCTTCCCGGTGGGGCCCTTGGGCAGCTCGGAGACGAAGCGGATGTGTCGCGGGTACTTGAAACGGGCCAGCCGGGCCTTGCAATAGCCGGCGATGCCCTCCGGTGCGGCCCTCGCCCCCGGCTTCAGAGCCACGAAGGCGACCACCTCCTCTCCCAGGTCGGCGTGGGGCGCCCCCGCCACCGCGGCCTCCGCGATATCGGGGTGCGTCGCCAGCACCGCCTCCACCTCCTGGGGGAACACCGAGTAGCCGCCCCGGAGGATGCGTTCTCTCAGGCGGCCGGTAATCTCCACGAAGCCGTCGCCGGAGATCCGGGCCAGATCCCCGGTGCGGAACCATCCGTCCGTCAGCACCGGCGAGGGGTCGTTCCAATAGCCTTGAAGCGCCGCCGGCGTCCTGATCCACAGCTCCCCTGGCCCGTCCTCACCGGGCGCGGCGGTTGCCGCCGCCGGCGCCACCTTCGCCTCGACGCCCGGGACTGCCCGGCCGATGGACTCGGGACGGTCGTCCTCTGCCGCGGCCCGATAGGAAATGGGACGGAAGAGCTCGGTCATGCCGTAACCCCGGAGGATGCGGTGGCCGGTTCGACGGCGCCATTCCGCAGCCAGCGCCCAGGGGCACGGCGCGGCGCCCGACACCGAGAGACGGAGGGAGGAGAGGTCGGCGCCGGGAAAGGCCGGCGCGCTCAAGAGGCGCTGGAACATGGTGGCCACGCCCAGGAACAGGGTGACGCGGTGTTCCTCCATGGCGTCGAGAACAGGGTCCGGCGAGAAGCCCCCGGGAAGCACCACACGGGCGCCCATGAGCAGCGGCGCCAGCAGGGAGCCGTGGAGGCCGAAGGAATGGGGCAGCGGCAGCACCGACAGCACGACATCGTCCGGCGTCACCGCCATCATGTCCGCCCACGAACGGTCCGCAAAGGTCAGCGCCGCGTGGCTGAACACGGCGCCCCTGGGCCGTCCGGTGCTGCCGGAGCTGTAACCGATGAGAGCCGGCGCCGCGCACTCCGCGGCGGCGTCCCGGACTGCCGCGCGTGGTTCCACACGCGACGCGGCCGTTTCGATGGCAATGGGCAGCGAGGCCGCGGTGTCCCAGGCCGTTGCGCGCGGCTCCACGCTCCTGACGACGGCGGCGGGGTCAACGTCGGCGAGGATGGCTTGCAGTTCCTCCGGCTTGAGCAGCGGGCTCAGCGGCGCCGCGGTGGCGCCGAGCTTCCAGACGCCCAGCATCGCCGCCGCGAAGGTCCAGTGGTTGGGCAGCACCACCGCGACCCGGTCGCCCGGCCCGACCCCGTGACGCGCCAGTTCCCGGGCGAAGCCGCCGGCCCGGGCATGGAGTTCGCCGCAGGTCAGCGTGGCGTCGTCGCAGAGCAACGCGGGCTTTTCCGGGTGTCGCCGGGCCGTCTCCTCCAGCAGGCAGACAAAATTCCGTGCGGCAGGGGCCAATGCGGTCTCTTCAGCAGCTCTCAGAGTCCCAGCGCATCCAGGTCGATGCGGTCCATGACCTCTCGCGGGATGCGGTTGCGCGGCGTGTATCCGGCCAGGGAGGGCTTGGCGGTGGCGTCGACGCCCCACTTGGCGGTGTAGCCGTCGGAATCCGTGGAGGGGTCCAGGTCCGAGCCCCGGGTATGGGAGATCACCGTGATGTCGCGGTCGGCCTGGCACCGGGTGCCCAGGGCCCACGCCACCTCGCGGTCATCGAAGATGTCGACGTCGTGGTCCACCACCACCACCCGCTTGATGTACATGTCGGCCCCCAGCACCGCCAGAATCGCGTTCTTGGCCTGCCCCGGGACCCGCTGCTCAATGGCGACATGGCAGCTATAGGGCGCCGGCACCCGTACCGCGGTCACCGAGGGAACGATGGCGCGCACCGCCCGGTAGAGGTTCGCTTCCATGGGAATGGTGGACAGCAACAGGTGGTCCACCTGAGCCACGGCGATGTCGTGGAACAACGCGCCTTCTCGCATGGTCACGGCGTTGTACCGCACCACCTCGCGTTGGCGCCGACCGAGGCTATACCCGGTGAATTCGCTGAACGGCCCCTCCGGGGTCCGTTCTCCGGGCAGGATCTCGCCCTCCAGGACCATCTCCGCGTGGGCCGGCGCCAGCAGGTCCGAGGTCTCGCACCGCACCAGCTCCAGCGGCTCCCCCAGGAGCCCGCCCATGATGGCGCGCTCGTCCTCGTCGATGGAACCGATGGCCAAGGCCCCCAGCCCGATGGCGGGATGAACCCCGACCGCGAACGCCACGGGCAGCGCCTCGCCCCGGGCCTCCGCTTTCTGGAAGAACTCCCACAGGTGCTTCGAGGCGGTGATGTGGATGGAGGTGCGGTCCCTCCCCAGGATCATCAGGCGGTTGTACGCGCAGTTCCAGACGCCGTTCTCCGGATCCCGCGCGAACGAAATCGCCGCGGTGATGTAGGGCCCGGCGTCCGCGCCATGGTGGACGATCTGCGGCAACGCCAGCAGGTCCACGTCGTCGCCCGTTTGCACGACTTCCTTGACCGGTCCGGTGTCCACCACCACCGGAGCCGCCGGACGCTCCAGGGCCTTCAGAAACCTCCGCTGGAGCTCGTGAGGCTCGGCGTTCATGGCCAGCGCCATGCGCCGCCGGCCGGCATGGAGATTGGTCACCACCGGAAACGCGCTGCCCTTGACGTTCTCCAGCAGGAGGACCGGCCGGCGGCGGCGTTCCCGCGCCAGCTTGGCCACCAGCGCGGTGACCTCGTGGAGCGGATCCACCGGATGAGAGATCCGGACCAGATCATCCTTCGATTCCACGAGCTCGAGATAGCTTCGGAGGTCCTGCGACATGGTTCACCCGTTCACGAAAGAGTGGCGCGGCATACGATTCAATCCAGTCCCGGAGCTCGCCTTCAACGGCGTCGACGAGCGCAGGGGTAGAGTCCCCTACCCCTGCTCCAGCACCCATCGCGCCACCTCGTCGTGCCGCGCGAACCAGACCTTCGAGAATCCCTTCAGGTACCGGAGGATTTCCGTCAACATGGCCGACATCATGGGCCGGCCGCCGAAATGGGCGTGGACGGTCAGGTTGATCATCTCCGGGGCGTCCGAACGATAGAGGAAGTCGAAGGTGTCCTTGTACACGTTCAAAAAGTCGCGCGGACTGCCCCGCAGCACCCGATTGTCCGCGAAATCACTGTGGGGGATGGCCACGATGTTTCCCGCCTCGGTGGCCACCGGGTAGGGAACGTCGGTGTCATTGTAGTCCCCGTGCCAGACGCAGCCGGCTTGCGCCAGAAACGCCGCGGTGTGCTCGGTGGGCGTCGCCCTGGGGCTGAGCCAGCCCACGGGCCTCACTCCCGCCACGCCTTCCACGAGATCGAAGCAGCGCCCGATCACCTCCTTTTCTTCGTCCGCCGAAAGATCGGTGAGGAAGGTATCCTGGGTGTAGGAGTGGCCGGCGAGCTCGTGGCCGGCGTCGTGCAGGGCCTTGACCGCGTCCGGGAAGAGCTCCGCCGAGCGGCCGCTGACGCAGACCGTGGCCGGGACCTCGAACTCCCGGAAGATCTTCATGAACCGCCAGATGCCCGTACGCCCGCCGTACTCCGACCAGGATACCCCCAGCCGATCCACCACCCCCGGTTTCAACGGCGACGACATGGGTGAATAGGCCGGCGCTTTTCCCGGAGACCAGGTCTCGAACATGGGGGTCACAAGGACCGCCACCTTGGCGTCGTCGGGCCATTGCTTGATGGTTGGCAATTGCCTCTCCTCCCCTTCGCTTCCCTTCGATTCATGCCGCCGGCGCGCCGGCGGCTCCCGCCTCCTTCATGATCTCCATGAATCGCGCCGCGAGCCTCGGTCCCGTAGCCGCGTCCTCGTGCTTGAAGAACACGTAGCCGCGCGCCCACTTCCGTTCGCGCACCTTCTCCGCCCACGCTCCGACGGCCTCGTCGGTATAGTCCACCGCCCGCAGCCGCAGATAGCCCCAACTTGCCGTGGACACCAACGGGACCTCGCCCTCGATCTCGCCGTCGGCGATGCACAGCGCCGCATCGTGCTCGCGGAGGGTGTCGAACACCGCCTCGTCGAACCAGGACGGGTGGCGAAACTCCACCGCCACCCGCCGCTCCCCGGGCACCGTGCCGAGGAAATCCCGCAGCCGCGGCAGGTCCAGCCGCAGGTTCGGCGGCAACTGGAACAGCACCGGCCCGAGCGTGTCTCCGAGGGACTCCAGCCGCTGGAAGAGAAAGGCCACGGCGTCCCCGGCCTGCTTGAGCCGGGCGTGGTGGGTAATGGCGCGCGGGGCCTTGACCGAAAAGGAGAACCCCTCCGACACCTGCTCGCGCCAGCGCGCTAGCACCGGGTCCGCGGGCATGCGGTAGAAGGTGTGGTTGATCTCCACCGTGTCGAACCGGCAGGCGTAAAACGGCAACATCTCCCCGTCCGGCAATCCCGCCGGGTAGAACCTGCCCTTCCACGGCTTGTAGGCATAGCCGCTGGTGCCCACGAAGGTCTTCAAGAGGGATCGCTCCAGAGGTGAGGATACTTGAGTCCGGATCCGGTGATCAACAGAACCACCCGCTCTTGCCTGTCCACCTCGCCGCGCTCCAGGAGCCGGCGCAGGGCCGCCACGCAGGCCGCGCCCTCCGGCGCCGCGAAGATCCCTTCGGCGGCGCCGAGCTCCCGCACGCAATCCAGGATCTCGGCGTCGGACACGCTCACGGCGCTGCCGCCGCTCTCGCGCAGGATGCGCAGGATCATGAAGTCGCCGATGGCCGCGGGGACGCGCAGACCCGCGGCCACGGTGGCCGGTTGGGCGACCGCTTCCGCCGTCTCCGCCCCGGCCTCGAAGGCATTGACGATGGGCGCACAGCCTTCGGCCTGGACCGAGACCATGCGCGGCCGCCGCGAATGGATCCAGCCCAGCTCTTCCATCTCGTCGAAGGCCTTCCACATGCCGATCAGGCCCGTCCCGCCGCCGGTGGGGTACACCAGCACGTCCGGCAGCGTCCAGTCCATCTGCTCGGCAAGCTCGTAGCCCATGGTCTTCTTGCCCTCGACCCGATAGGGCTCCTTCAGGGTGGAGACGTCGAACCACCCCTCGCGTTCCTTCCGCTCCCCGATGATGCGGCCGCAATCGTTGATGAAGCCGTCCACCAGCACGACCTGGGCGCCATACTGCATGCATTCGACGACACTCACCCGGGGGGCGTCCCGCGGCATGTAGATGTGAGCCTCCAAACCCGCTTTCGCCGCGTAGGCGGCCAGCGCCCCGGCGGCGTTCCCCGCCGAGGGGACCGCCAAACGCTCCGCCCCCAGTTCCCCGGCCATGGACACCGCGGCGGTCATGCCGCGGGCCTTGAACGAACCGGTAGGATTGCGGGACTCGTCCTTGAGATGGAGCCGGGGCATGCCCAGTCGCTCCCCCAGCCTGCGCGCGTGGGCCAGGAGCGTCCATCCCTCCCCCAAAGTGATGATCGAGGCGTCGTCCGCCACCGGAAGCACCTCGCGGTAGCGCCACAGGCTCGCCGCCCGCCCCCCCAGGCTGTCGCGGGTCAGCGTTCGGCCCGCCCGTTCCAGATCGTATCGAACCAGCAACGGCCGGCCGCATTCCCGGCAAAGGTTATGGAGGCTTCCCGCCTCATGGCGCGCTCCGCAACCCGAGCATTCCAGGAATTTCACGTACATGTCGCACCTCCCGGCATCCTTCGCCAGGCCAGCCTCGGCTTGGCGAAGAGATCCGGGTCGCAACGCGCGAGATGCCGCCTCACATCGGCGGGCTCCAGACCCTGCCCGGCACATAGAGCCGGCCCTGAAACAGCTTCCGGGTGGTACGGACCACACCCGCCTTCTCCAACGCAAAGTCATCTCCGACTCCGCTCAGCTCGAAGGCGACGACGATGGAGCCGCTGGGGTGCTCGATCTCCACGAGCTCGGAGAACCCGCCCCTGGTTTCGGCGATGCCGTCGGCGACGGTCCCGGGCACCAGGGCACAGCTTCCGACACAGATGGCGCCCGAGACGGCATGGGCCGGATGACAGTCCGTGGGCACGAAGTAGCGCGAAGTCAGCGTGCCGCCGCGGCGCGGCCGGGAGAGGATCCCGAACTTGGGAACGACCTTGCCGCGAACGTCGCCCAGTCCCATCTTCGCGCCGGCGACGACCCGCACCGCTTCGAGCCGCTCCAACAGCGCCCGGTCGGCGTCCAGTTCGGCCTTGCCCTCGTCGCCCCGGACCCCCATGCTCTCGGCCGTGGTCAGCACCATCGGCATGGCGACGTCCACGCAGCTCACTTCGACGCCCTCGATCGATTCCTTGCGGTGTCCCGTGGGGAACAACGCTCCGGTCTTGGAGCCGATGACATCCATGAAATGGAGCAGAACCGGCGCCGCCGTGCCCGGGACTCCGTCGATGGCGGTGTCGCCGTCATACTCGACGCAGCCGCCGGGGGTCTCCACCACCGCTTCGATGAGGGAATCGGTGTTGACGTTGCGGATACGCACCACGGTGCTGGGATCGTCCGACGGCACCAGCCCGCGCTCGATGGCGAACGGGCCGACGCCCGCCAGCATGTTGCCGCAGGTGGGGCTGTAGTCCACCAACGCCTGGTCCACCGAGACCTGGGCGAAGAGATAGTCCACGTCCGCCCGGGAGTGGTCCGACGGCGAGACGATGGCCACCTTGCTGGTCAAGGTCGTAGCGCCGCCCATGCCGTCGATCTGGCGGTGATCGGGAGACCCCATGGCCGCCAGCAGGACCCGGTCGCGCGTCGAGTCGTCGGGCGGCAGCTCGCGGGCCAGGAAGTACGGCCCACGCGAGGTGCCGCCGCGCATCATGGTACAGGGAATCGCGGTCTGATTCGCCATGGTCAGGAGATCCTTTCCCAGATCAGCGACGCCCGGCTGCCGGGTCCGCCCAGCACCGGCGGCGCCGCCGTCAGCACCAGCCGCTCCCCCTCGAAGGAGACCGCCCGGCGCGTGGTGGCGCCGTCCAGCCGGGGGTCGGAGGCGAATTCGATGTGGTGGAGCACGACGTCCTCATGGAGCTCGAACTCCCCGAAGTAGCTGAAGCAGGACCCATCGGGCCGGCGGGTGGCGGTGGCCATGTGACCCTCCGCGGTATATTCCATTCGCCCCACCGTCGGGGCGTCTCGACGCCGCCCGGAGTTGCCGTCGGCGTCGGTGAAACGGAACTCTCGGAGACGCCACGTTCCGATCATGCGGTTTCTGTCCATCATCATCCCTCGATTTCCAGGATAACGCTTCGCGCGCGCGGACTTCAACTCCAGGGCGCCGGCGTCATCGCGCCTGCTCGGCGGCCGTTGTCACGTCTTCCGTAAGCCCGAAGTCGTCCAGGATCGCGTAGAGGGCCGGCACCAGAAACAACACCTGGAACGTCGCCGCGGCCAGACCGAAGGCGAGGCTGGTGACCAGGGGCACCAGGACCTGGGCCTGGAGACTGGTTTCCGTGAGCAGCGGCAGCACCCCCGCCACCGTTGTCAACGAGGTCAGCAGGATCGGGCGGAAGCGCTGCCGCGCCGCCCGACACGCGGCCGCGGTCGCGGACTCGCCGCCGCGGCGATGGATCTTGATGAAGGCCACCAGCACGATGGCGTTGTTGACCACGACCCCGGCCAGGGAGACGAACCCCACCATGCTGGGCATGGACAGCTCGAGGCCCAGGGCAAGGTGTCCGATGACGACGCCCACCAGGCCCACCGGTATGGCGGCCATGACCACCAGGGGTTCGCTGTAGTTGCGGAACTGAAAGCTCAGCAGGAGGAAGACGGCCCCCAGCCCGACGAGGAAATTGCGCTGCAAGGAGGACCCGCTCGCCGTCAGCTCCCGGGTCTGGCCTTCGAGTTCCACGCTCATTCCCGGGTACCGGGCCGACAGCTCCGGCAGAAACCGGGAGCGGGTATCGGCGATGATCTCTCCGGCATTGGCCGCGGCCGAATCCACGTCGCCCTGAATGGTCACGGCACGGCGCCCGTCGATGCGGTGGATGCGGCCATAGCCGCGGTCCGAGTCCAGCGTCGCCACCGTGTACAGCGGCGCCTGCTCTCCGGTGGGCAGGGTGACCGTAAACCGCGCCAGGTCCGCGAGGCTGTCCCGGTCCTGGCCGGACAGGCGGATGTCGATCTCGTAGTCCTCGGCGCCGGCCTGGAACTCCCCGGCAGTGCGGCCGTGAAACGCCGCCCGCAATTGCCGCGCTACCTGCGCCGCACTGAGCCCCAGGACCAGGGCGCCCTCGCGCAGGCGCACGCGCACCTCCGGCTTGCCGAGACGCAAATCGTCGGACAGATCGGACACCCCGCGATAGCCGCGGAGCCACCCCAGCAGCTCGGTGGAGGCGGCCTTCAACGCATCCACGTCTCCCCCCATCAGCCGGATGTCGATGGGCTTTCCGCCCGGCCCTATCCGGGGCTCCCCGAAGGTGAGCGAGATGACGTCCGGCGGCGCCCCCACCTCCGCCCGCCACCGGCCGATGACGCTGTCCAGCGAGACCTCGCGGGTCTCGGAGTCCACCAGGTCGACGATGACGGTGGCGAGATGTTCCCCGGACTCGTGGGCGTCCTGATTGCGGCCGAACTGAATCCCGATGTTCCGCACGATGTTGCGGCCGCTCGGCTCGGCGTGATCCTGTGCCTGGATGGCCGTCACCACCCGGTCCACCACGGCTTCGGTGCGGGCCAGCGGCGTCCCCTGCGGCAGCAACAATCGCGCCTCGATGACGTTGCCCTCGATATCCGGGAAGGCCCTGAACTTGAGCACGCCGCCGGCCATCGTCGCCACGGCGACAAGCAGCAGGCCCGCGATCAGGCCCACCGTGAGATAGCGCCAGGACACGGCCGCGTCCACCCAACGCCCGACGCGCGCTTCCGTGAAGCGCTCCAGGCCGCTCTCGAACCGCGCCCGGAGTCCCCGGCGTTCTTGACCGCCGGCGGCGCGCAGGGTTCCCATCAGGTGATGCGGAAGGATCAGGAACGCCTCCACCAGACTGAACGACAGCGTCAGGATCAGAATCACCGGCAAGACCTTCAGCACCGCGCCGATCTCCCCGCGGAGGAACGCCAGGGCGCCGAACACGGCGATGGTGGTGAGGAATGACGCGAGCACTCCCGGCGCCACCTCCTTCGTTCCTTCCACCGCCGCTGCCATGGCGCTGCGTCCGACACGGCGCCGGCGCGCGATGTTCTCCGCGATGACGATGGCGTCGTCCATGATCAGACCGACGGCGATGAGCAGCGCCACCATGGTGATCATGTCGAAGGAATAGCCGATGGCCGCCATGCCGGCGATGGTCCCCATGAAGGCCACCGGCAAACCCGCCGCCACCCAGAACGAGTAGCGCAGACCGAAGAACAACCACATGACCAGGAACACCAGCCCGAGGCCCTGGATGCCGTTGCGCAACAACATGGTCAACCGGTCCCGCACGATGGAGGCGACGTCGCGGGTGATCTCGAACACCATGTCCGGCGGCGCCCGGCCGCGCTCGACGTCGAGATAGGCACGGAGCGCGTCGATGACGTCGAGGGTGTCGGCCTGCCGGCCCTTTTCCACCGCCAGATAGGCGGCCCTTTGACCGTTGAAGATGTTCTTGTCCTCATTCCGCTCGAAGCGGTCGGTAATGGCGGCGATGTCGCCGAGCCGGATGACGGCGCCGCTTTCCGAGGCCACCACCACGAGTCCTTCCAACGCGCGAGGCGTCTGCCGCTCATCATCGAAGCGGATCAACACCGTCGTGTCGCGGGTCTCCACCGCGCCCGCGGGCAGCGTCAGACTCTGGGCCGCCACCGCATCGGCGAGGTCGTCCACGCTGAGACCGAACTGGCGCATGGTGAGAGCCGGGACCTCGACGCGGATCTGATGCTGGGAAAAACCCTGGACCCGGACCTGCGCGACTCCGGGAATCGCCAGCAGATCGTCCTTCATGCGTTCCGCATAAGCCTTCAAACCCTCGGGCCGCAAGGGTCCCGCCACCGCGATGGAGGCGACGAAGTCCGCGCGTCCCAGTTGGCTCACCACCGGCGTCTCGACCTCCTCCGGAAAGTCCCGGATGCCGTCGATCTCGGCCTTGACGTCGTCGAGGAAGCGGTCGATATCGCTTCCTTCCCGCATCACCAGCGTGGCCACGGCCAACCCTTCCCGGGCCTCGCACCGGGTCTCCTTCCGATTCTCGATCCCGTCGGCGACATTCTGGATCCGCAGACAGATGGTCTCTTCCACCTCGGCCGCCGCGGCCCCCGGGAAAGGCACTCGAACCTCGATGGAATCGGCGGGAACGTCGGGAAACGTCTCGCGCTTGACGGTGCCGGCAAAGGCGAACCCCACCATCAGAAATGCCAGCATCAGGAGGTTTGCGGCCGTCGGATGGCCGGCGAAGAAACCGATCATGGGACTTTCACTGAACCGGCGCGCCGCCGCCGGCTTCCGCCACCAGGCTTGCCGCCGCCGCCCGGTCCATCACCGCCGCCAGACGCATGCCCTCGACGGCGAAGGGCAGGTCCGAGATCACCACGGGCTCGCCCGGCGCCACTCCCGACCGCAGGACCACGAAGTTGTTCTGGACGAAGTCCACCTGGACCGCGCGAAAGTGCAGTCGATCATCGGCACCCACCACGTACACCTGACGGCCCCGAAGCGCGGCCCGGGGAACCACCACGGCGCCGGGCCGGGGCGGTCCGCGAAGCTCGACCTCGACGTACATGTTCTTGACCAGGGGAGGTCTCTGGCCCGCCTCGACCCACCGATACGGTTCGTCCACGGCGACGATGACGCCCGCCGTGCGGGTGCGCGGGTCCACGGTATCGCTCAGCCGCGAGAAGCGGGCCGGCCACTCGACCTCGACGTCGCCGGTGCGCAGGCGCACCACCGCCTGGATGTCCACGATCTCCCTCAGCCGCGGCATGACGGTGCCCGCATCCCGGGGCAGCTCCAAGCCCGGCGGCAACAGCGTGAGCGTCCTGCCGACGGGGACCTGGGCGATGACCTCGGCTACGTCCAGGCTGTCCGCTTCCACCAGGATCGCACCCTTGGCGGCAAACTGGGCCAGCTCGACGTTCACCGCGGCGATGCGGCAGGTGAACGGAGCGACGATGGTGGTGCGGCTCAGGTCTCGCCGGGCGGTCTCCAGCCGGGCCCCGAGCTGGTCTCGCGCCGCCTCCTGTACCGCGCGCTCGGCGGGGAGCAGCTTGGCGGCGTTCCGAAGGTTCTGCACCACCTGCTCACCGGCCAGGACCGAGCGCTCTTCCCGGTCCACCTCGGACTGAGGCACGGCGCCCCGGCGCATGAGCTCCCGGGTCCGATCAAGCTGCCTGCGTCCAAGCGCCAGACTGCGTTCCTCGATGGCCAGTGATCGTCGAGTATTCTCGGCGCGCACCTCCAGCGCCGCGATCTGCGCTTCCACTGCGCGAATGTCGGCCTCGATCCGGGCCGCCGCCAGACGATAGTCGGCGGGATCGATGCGCAACAGCTCCGTCCCGGCGGGGAGGATGGCGCCCCGTTGGAGCTCCGGGTGCCGGAAGATCACGGTGCCGCTCACCTCCGCCACCGCCTCCCAGACCCTCCCGGGCTTGACGTGGCCGTAGCCCAGCGCTCGGGGCACGGCATCCACCACCGTGGCCGGCGCCGCGCGCACGGAAGTCGTCCGCTCCTCCGGCGGGAGCCGCTTCGGCGCCTCGCGCGACTTCACCGAATAGACCACCGCCAGCAGGCCGAGACCCACGGGGACAAAGATGAGCAGCTTCTTTATGGATCCAGCCATGAACGACCCTTCGCGATGATACGTCCGCCGGCGGCGGAATACGACCCGTGTGGGGGCCTCTGTTGACGGATGACGACGTTTGTAACAGACGGTTCGCTTCAAGCACAGGCCGGAGGCAACACCGCTCAGGGTGGACACTCGCGCCGAAAAGCTGCTAGCACAAGGTTCGCAAGGTACTTCCAAATTACGTCCAGGCCACTGGAGAATACGCATGCCGCTACTGATCGACAACCGCATCGCCGAGCAGGCCCTCGACATGAACGACGCCATCGAGGCCATGGAGAGCGCGCTGAAGCAGCTCGCCGAGGGGGACGCCGTCTACCAGCCTCGGACCGACCTGTGGTCCCCCACCGCCACCGTGGGCGACTACTTTCGCTGGGGCTCGCTCCTGGGGGCCATCAAGGACCCGCCGATCCTGGCGTTTCGCTTCAAGCTGGACATCATGACCTGGCAAGAGTACAGCGGCGCGGTGACGGAGCACTGGTTCAACGTCGAGCCCGGCAAGTACTGCGGCATCATCCTGCTGGTGGACACCCGCACCGGCGAGCTTTTGTGCATCATGAACGACGGGTATCTGCAGAGCTACCGCGTGGGCGCCACCGCGGGGGTCGGAGTGAAACATCTCTCCCGCCCGGATTCCAGAGTGCTGGGGGTCCTGGGTTCCGGCGCCATGGCGCGCACCTACGCCATGGCCACGTGCGCCGTCCGGCCCATCGAACAGGTCAAGATATTCAGCCCCACCCAGGCCCACCGCGACGCCTACGCCAGGGAGATGGCGGAGTTCCTGAAGATCCCGGTCACCGCGGTCCACTCGGCCAGGGAGGCCATGAGCGGGGTCGATATCGGCGCCACCTGCACGGATTCGCGCATTCCACTGTTTCAGTCCGACTGGTTGCAGACCGGCATGCACGTGGTGGACGTGCGCCCGGAAGAGCTGGAGGGCGACACCTACGAGAAGGCGGACGTGGTCATCGGCACCTCCAACCAGGCCGTCCTGAACTATGCTCTGGGCACCCAGGAAGAACGCGACCGGCGTCCCATCGACGACAACTACCGCCGGCGCTACACCAACCGGAACCACACCACCCTGTCCGAGGTGCTGGCCGGCGAGAAGCCGGGCCGGGAGAACGACACGCAGACCACGTTGCACCATAACTTCTCCGCCGGCATCCAGTTCGCCGCGGTGGGCTACCTCGTCTACCGCTACGCCAGTGAGAACGGCCTCGGCCGCGACCTGCCGCTGGAGTGGTTTCAGCAGGACATCCGCAACTAAACCAGTATGATCCTGCGCCCATGACGCAACTGCTGCCCCAGGCCATCGGACTGCTGACGGCGTGGACCTACGGCATCAGCATCATCTCGGCGCGCCGGGGCCTGCAGTACTCCAACGCCAGCACGGTCACCCTGCTCTCGCTGGTCTCGCAGACCGTGATCCTGTGGACCCTGGTCGGGGTCTCCACCGGCATCCCGGCCGTGGACACGACCTTTCTGTGGGCGGCGATGCTGGTGGGGGTGCTGATGCCGGTGGTGCGTTGGCTCACCTACACGGGCATCTCGAAGATCGGCGCGGCCCGAGGCACGGCGTTGCGTTCCACCCATCCGCTCTTCAGCGCCCTGCTGGCGCTCACGTTCCTGGGCGAGACCGCCACCGTGCCCGTGTTGGCGGGAATCCTGCTGGTGGTGGCGGGCATCACGCTGATCTCCTGGCGCCAGGAGGACAGACTTCCCGCGGCGCGCTGGTGGCACGGCGTTTACTCGCTCTCCGGCGCCGTCACCGCGGCCGCGGTGCACAACATCGCACGCTTCTCGCTGAAGTCGGCCGGCCACCCCATCCTGTTCGCCGCCATCGTCGGGGTGGTTTCTCTGGTGACCTTCGGCGGCTATCTGGCCCTGGCGGGCGCTCCGAACCGGCCCGTGTGGAACCGGCGGGCCATGGGCCCCTTCATGACCGCCGCGGTGCTGGAGAACCTGGGCTTTCTCCTGTTCAACACGGCCCTCAGCGTGGGGCCGGTGATCTTCGTGACCCCCATGGTCGCCACCCAACCCATGTGGGTGCTGGTCTTCACGGTCATCTTCCTTCGCAGCATCGAGATGGTGACGTTACGGACCGTGACCGGCAGTGTCGCGGTGGTGACCGGGACGCTGGCCATCACCCTGGGAGGAGGCGCCTGGAAATGAGCCGCGGCGCGCGATTCCGCCGTCCGGCCCTTGGAAGGATTCTTTGACAGTGGCCCGGACCCGCTCGCTCGAACCGCGCGTGGTGCGCAACTTTTTTCTGTTGTACGGGAGCTCCCTGTTCTCCGGGCTCGGCTGGGGCATGGTCCTGCCTACCATTCCGGTGCTGGCCGGGGCCTTCGACATATCCATGGGCGCGGCGGCCCAGACGGTGACGGCCTGGGCGACGGGCCGGTTCTTCGGCACGCCGGTGAGCGGCATCATGCTCGACCGCACCGGACCCCGGGTGATGATGGTGGGAGGCGCCGCCGTCACCGCCGTCGCCGCGGTCGCGGCGTTCATGAGTCCCGCCTTCACCGGGCTGCTGCTCGCGCTCTTCGTCATCGGCGCCGCCGATGCGGTGTGGGCCATGGGACGGGAGGTGTCGGGCATCGACCTGACCACCCGGAACCAGCGGGGACGGGTGATGAGCGGGTTTCACGGCGTCCACAACGGCGGATACACGCTGGGACCGCTCCTGGGCGGCTTCCTCACCGTGTCGGCGGGCTTCCGCTCCGTGTTCATCGCCTGCGCCCTGTCCGCCGCCCTCGCCGTCCTTTGCGGCATGGCGGTGGACCGGCCCGCCCGCACCGCGGGCGGCGGCGCGCCACCCTCCGCGGCGAGAGCCGGCTTCAAGGGCTTGGGGCTCCGCTACTGGGCAGGCCGCATCGTGGCGCTGTACCGTGAAGTGGCCCCGCCGCTCCGCCGGACCTACGCGGTCCTCGTCTTCGCCACCGGCGCCAGCCTGATGTTTCGGCTGATCCTGCAAAGCATGCTGCCGCTCTACGCCGGCGCGTACCTCGGATTCACGCCGGTGGAGGTGGGCGCGCTCTTCTCCATTTCCGGGGTGGTGGTCTTCTTCATGATCCTGCCAGCGGGATTCGTGCTCGACAAGGTGGGCCGGAAGTGGGCGACGGTGCCCAGCACCATTATTCCGGCAGTGGTCTTCCTCATCATTCCCTTCGCTGAGACCTTTTCCCAACTGGCCGTGCTGGTGTCGCTGACCGGGGTCGCCAACGGCCTCTCGCTGGGCTGCCTCGCCACATCCACCTACGACGTGGCGCCGCGGCACGCCCGGGGACGCCTTCAGGCCATGCGCCGGACTCTCGCCGACCTGGTGGGTCTGGGGGCGCCCCTGGCCGGAGGCATGCTCGCCAACGCGTTCCACCCCGGAGTTCCGTTTCTCGCCCTCAGCCCGATTCTCTGGCTGTCCGCGTTGTTGCTGGCCTTCGTGGCCAAGGAGACGCTGGAGCGTTGACGCGACCGTTCCGAGGAGACCGTCATTCGCGCTTTTGCGCGGCCGATACGGGCTCCTGGACGATGGCCAGTTGTTCGCGAAAGCGTTCGGTGGCGGCCCACGCCGCCTGGTACCCGCTCTCATCGACGCGGCCCCGCATCAGCTCCACCCGGAGCAGCAGGAAATAGGTCTGGATGACGTCCTGGCGGCAGTACTCGTGGATCTCCGCCAGCCGGCCCTCTTCCCACAGTTCCTGGACCATGGAGCCGTCGATGGCTCCCTTGCCGCGCAGGCCGATGAGCTTGCACAGGAGGTCGAAGCCGCCGCGAATGCGGTTGACGCCGTGGTTGCCGATGAACTCGTAGAGGTCGTAGTGGCCCTCCTCCGAATACCGGTACCGGTGCCCGAACCGCTGGTTGAAGTAGCGCGGCGCCCGGCAGCCGTACTTGAGCGCGTGCAACTCCAGGACCGGGAGGTCGAAGTTACGGCCGTTGAACGAGACCAGCGTACCGTTGAATCGCTCCACCCGCGCCCAGAAGTCGCGGACGATGGCTTCTTCGCTGTAGTCGTCGGCGCACAAGGTTTCGACGTTGACCAGGACGTGGTCGCCGTTGACCGTGCCTACCGCGATGGAGATCGGAACGTGGAAAGAGATGGGGAGAAAGTCGCTGCCGGTTTCCGCCACCCGCTCGGAGCGAAGCCGGTCGTAGGCTGCCCGGTCGGAGATCACCTCCTTCGGCGCGTAGACCGATTTGACCAAGCCCTTGTCGACACGGGTCTCGATGTCGAAGATTGCGTACGACACGGCGTTGGACAATCAATTGCGGCGGCCTGCACCCTTGGCTTCGCTCGGTTACGTCGAGCCAGCCGGTCCCGAGCCTGGTCGAAAGGCGCCGCTTCCGTCCTACTCCGGCCGCACCAGCAGTACCCGGTCCGCCGGCAGTTCCAGTGGCAGGCGTTCCCAGGACTCGCCTTCATCCTCGGTGACCAGGACGTCGCCCTTCCCTTTCTGGCTCGAATCGCTGGAACGCCCGCGGGAGACCGCGCCGAGTCCCGCGTAGACGCGTTTCGGCTCGTCGGGGTGCTGGGCCAGCGCCCACACCATCTGCTGCATGTGATCGGGGAGGCCCCGGCCGACGCCCACCCGCTCCCAGCCGGAGGCCAGGTCGCGGCTGCGGAAGACCGCCCCCTGGGCCCGCTCGGGCCGGTCCCAGTAGCCCGGAGACTTGTCCGCGGTGGCCACCAGCACCACCGGCGGCGTACCCGGCAGGAAGACGAAGTCGTGGAAGTAGTCCCGGGTCAGGCCGCTCTCCGCCCGCTGCCAACCCGCGCCCGGGTCCTCGCTTCGGAAGAAACCCCGGGCCGTGGCCACGAACATCGGCCCCGCTCCCTCGGGCGTGGCGCTGATGTGGTGGATGTCGAGATAGTCGATGCCGCCGCTCACGTCCTCGAAGGTGGCGCCGCGGTCGAAGGTCCGCACGATGCCGCCGTGCTCCAGGCAGACGTAAATCACCCCCGAATCGTCGGGGGAAACGTAGATGTGCCGCACGTGCTCCCGGTGGGGCGGGCGTGGATAGGTCCACTGGGCGCGCACCTCGGACGGCAGTTCCTGCAAGGCCGCCAGCTCCTTCCAGCTTTGGCCGCCGTCCTCGCTCCGATGCAGATGGATGGGTTCGGTGCCCACGTAGACCACGTCCGGATCGGCGGGGTCCACGGTCACCGCCCGGACGTTGCCGGAGAAGACCGTGCGCCAGCTTTGCCCGCCGTCGTCGCTGCGGCAGAGTCCCTCTCCCGCCACGCTGGCGTACACCGTCTCGGGCCTTTGCGCGGGTCCGTCGATGGCGTCCACCGTGCCGGGAGGGAGACTCACGTCGAGCTCCGCCCAGGCGCGCCCCTTGCCGCGCCACGCTTGCAGGCCTTCCTGCGTTCCCGCCAGTATCCGTTCAGCCATTGCCGTTCCTCCCGGTGGTCGGTATTGCGGCCCCGGCGTCGATGACGCCCCTGGTCGATCCGACCTGCGTGACCACCGAACAAACCCCGCAATCGGAGATCGCCCCATCAAATCCGAGTGCGGTGTCCTGAATCAATCGTGTACCCAATGCGCAGGAATTTTGTCGTCGGCAAGGCACGACCACGAACCGTGGCCGATACCACGCGAGGCGGAGCCACGCAGCCGACGACGAAAGGCCCGCAGATCATCCACGGTTGATTCAGGACGCCCAACGAACGATGCTCCACGGCCCCTCAGGGCTTCGCGGCCAAATCCTCGATGGCCGCCATCACCTCGACATAGGTGCCGCAGCGGCAGATATTGCCCGAAAGGTAGTCGCGCACCTCCGCTTCGTCAGGCTTCGGGTTCTCGTTCAGGAGCCCCTTGACGGCCATGATCATGCCGGGCGTGCAGAAACCACACTGGAACGCCTGATGGTCCAGGAACGCCTGCTGCACCGGATCGAGGCTGCCGCCCCGGCTCAGCCCCTCGATGGTCAGAACCTCCCTGCCCTCGGCGTTGCTCGCCAGCATCAGACACGAACTCACGGGCTTGCCGTCCACCAGCACCGTGCAGGAGCCGCATACCCCCACGCTGCAACCCTCCCGGGTGCCCTTGAGCCGCAAGTCGTCCCGCAGCACCTCCAGCAGGGTCTGGTTGGACTTGACCGAGAGCTCGCGCGGGCGTCCGTTGACGTTGGCGGTGATGAGGTGTCTCATGGCTCTTTCCTACCTCTCCCCGGTTGCGCCGGCTTCGCGCTCGGCCAGGGCCGCCACGATCCGATCCGGGCGGAGCGGCAGCTCGGTGAGGTTGAGGCCGCCCAGGGCGTTGGCCACGGCGTTGCCGATGGCGGGGACAACGGCCGGTATGACCGCCTCACCCACTCCCTTGGCGCCGAACGGCCCGTCGGGGTGGGGAGTCTCCACCAGCAGCGACTGGAAGCGTTCGGGGTGGTCCTCCATGGACGGCAGCATGTACTCCAGCAGGCTGCCGTTCACCGGCTGGCCCTGCTCGAACACCATCTCCTCGAAGAACGCCGCCCCGAGAGCCTCCAGCATGGAGCCTTCGTTCTGCAGCCAGCACTGCACCGGATTGATGGCCTTGCCCACGTCCACCGAGGTGGCCACGTTGACGACCCGCACCTTGCCGGTTTCCACGTCCACCTCCACCTCCGCGCCACAGGCCGAGAAGAACCAGAAGGCCGCGGCCTTGCCCTTGCCGGTCCCGGGATCGAGCCCGCCCTTGACCTGGAAGTTGCAGTTCCCGAAGACGCTGCCCACGGAATCGCCGTATTTCACCCGGAGCAGTTGCGGCACCGTGAGGCTGCGGTCCGGGACACCCTTGACCCGCACCCCGTCGGCGACGAGTTCCAGGTCCGCCTTGTCCACCTCCAGCGCCTGAGCACCGGCCTCCAGCAGTTGCTCGCGCACGTCTTCGGCGGCCCGCAGCGCGGCGTTGCCCATGTGAAAGGTGGTGCGACTGGAGCTGGTGGACTTGTCGTAGGGGGTCACGTCGGTGTCGGGCGCGGACACGGTGACGCGCTCCACCGGCATCCCCAGCCGTTCCGCCACGATCTGCGCCAGACAGGTGCGTACGCCCTGGCCCATCTCGGTGCTGCTGGTCAGGAGCATCACCGAGCCGTCGCCGTTGAGCCGCACGCTGGCTGCCGACGCCGTGGGCGTGGTGGTGCTCTTCATGATCACCGCGAGGCCCTTGCCGCGCCGCAGCGACCCTTCCCGGGCGCCGTCCTCCTGTTCCCCTCGACCGCGCCAGCCGATGCCCGACGCCACCTGCCGGAGACAGTCCGAGATCCCCACCGATACCAGCGACTCGCCGGTGACGAAGACATCGCCCTCCTGAACCAGGTTCCTGAGCCGCAACTCCATAGGGTCCATGCCGAGATGCCGCGCGATGCGGTCCATCTCCGATTCGTAGGCCCAGGCCACGTGCGGCACTCCGACGCCGCGGTAGGGTCCCGCCGGGGGCAGGTTGGTATAGACCGCGTAGGTGGTCAGGCGGCGGTTGGGCACCCGGTACGGCCCGCTGGCCACGTAGGAGCCGGTCTTGGCGTTGGCCGGTCCGGAGAGGGCGTAGGCGCCGATATCGTAGAAGACCTCCGCCTCCCGCGCCAGCAGGCGGCCGTCGCGCTTGAAGCCGGTCTTCATCCGGACGAATCCGCCGTACCGGCGCCCGGTGAGGAACACCTCCTCGCGGGTGAGCACCCACTGGACCGGCCGCCCGGCCTTGCGCGCCAGGAGCGCGGTCACCGGCTCCAGCCGGGCGTGGGTCTTGCCGCCGTAGCCGCCGCCCACGAACGGCACCACCACCCGGACGCCGCTCTCGGGCAGGTTGAAGATCCGCGCCAATTGCTCCTGGAGCCCCACCGGGTTCTGGCACGGCGTGTGCACCACCAGCCGGTTGGGGGATTCCCATATCGCCGCGGCCACGTGAGGCTCGATGTGGCCGTGCTGCACCGGCGGCATGCGGTAGGTGTTCTCGAAGATCTCGTCGGACTCGGCAAAACCCGCGTCGACGTCACCGTCTCCGGCCCGGAACACGCTGCACACGTTGCCGCCGGCGTTGAGGTTGAGCTGCTCCCGGAAGATGGCCGCCTGGGTCTCGAAGCGCTTCTCGTGGATGGCGGGAGCGTCCGGCTGCGCCGCCTCCACGACATCGAAGACCGCGGGCAGGGGCTCGTACTCCGCCTCCATGAGTTCCACCGCCTCCTCCGCGATCTCCCGCTCCTCCGCGGCCACCGCGGCCACGATATCGCCGACGCAGCGCACCCGGTCCATGGCCAGCACCGGCTGGTCCTCCACCACCGCGCCGTAGTACGGGTTCAGACCTTCGAGGTCGTCCCGCGTCACGACGGCGACCACGCCCGGCAACGCCGCCGCCCGGCTTACGTCGATCCTGACGAGCCTGGCGTGGGGGTGGGGACTGCGGAGCGCCCTGGCATGGAGCAGGCCCGGCAATTCGATATCGGCGGTGAACTGGGCAACGCCGCAGACCTTGGCGTTGCCGTCCACCCGCAGGGTGCTGCTGCCGACCGCGCTCACGGGCAGGCCTCCTTCCACACCGCGGCCAGAGCACGGCGGCCCAGGACCCTTACCAGATGGCGCTTGTACTCCGCCGAGCCGCGCAGGTCCGGGATCGGATCGATCTCTTCGGCGGCCCGGTCGGCCATCTCATCCAGGCCCGCCTCCGCAGGATCGTCCCGGCACAACAGCAACGGCCGCGGTCCCACCGCCCCCACCGCAAGCCGCGCCTCCACCGGACGGTCCCCCTTCAGCCGCACCAGCGCGGTTATCCCCGCGCAGGGCCGTTCCTCCGAGGAGCCGGTGGTGAACTTGAGGTAGCTTCCCACCAGCCGCCCCTCTACCGGCGGCACCGTGACCGCGGTGACCATCTCGCCCGGTTCCAGCGCGGTCTCGTAAACGCCCAGCAGAAAATCCGCGAGTTTCATGGAGCGCACGCCCCGGGCGCCGCTCAACTCCACCACCGCGTCCAGCGCCGCCAGCACCCCCGGCGGGTCCGACTGATGGTCCCCGTGGGCCAGGTTGCCGCCGATGGTGGCGAGGTGGCGGATGCGGATGTTGGCTACCTGGTGGCAGGCCTGGGCCAGCACCGGAAGGTGTTCCCGCACCACCGGCGAGGTCTCCACCTCGTGGATGGTGGCCATGGCCTCGATGCGAAGACCCGCGGCAGGATCCCGGGTGATGGCGTTGGCGCCCTCCAGCTTCTTGAGGTTCACCAGGGTCCGGGGCCTCAGAAGACCCTGCTTGACGAGGATCAGGAGCGCCGTCCCGCCGCTCACCGGCCGCACGTCGTCGCCGGCGTCGAGCATCCGGCACGCTTCGGCCAGGGTCCTGGGCTCGAGTAGATCGAAGTTACGCATGGTTCATGGAAACAATGGCCGCCCGGAAACGTCTGTAGTCCGAACCGTTACAGGTGACAACCAAACCATGGACAAACATGGACGAAATTCCGCCTGATTGCCACCCGAGCTCGTTGGTCCATTACCCTGGAGTCACGGGAGTGCGACCCTGCCGCTCGCGTGGCGGCCAGAGACCCGCGTTCCCCAGGAAGAAGCACAAGCTCACGCACTACCCGGAGTTCCTCGCCCGCCAGACCCGTGCGACGTGGTGATTCGGTATCTGATGCTCGATGACGCGCGACGAAACGCCGAACTCGGCGGCCAATTCATCGATGTCATCCTCATCGACCAGAGGACGAGACACTCTCTCCCTCAAGCCGGACGACGGCGCCAGAAACTCGGCGGCAAACGCGCGATTGCGCTGCTGGCGCTCGGTCTGCGCCTTCGTGAGCAGTGCATCCGAGGCGGGCGAGGTCACCACTTCGGCAAGGGCGCGGCAGAAGTGAAATCGCCTGCTGTCCTCACCGAATCGGCGAAACGCAAAGGCCGGATTCTCGTCATCGTCCCGGGTGATCACTCCATCGACCAGTGCGACCCGGTGAATGAAATCCACCGAGCGCGTCACCTTGTCGAGCGACTCGGGGGTCTCGCCGAGCGCTTCCGCAATTGCTTTCATGGTCGGCAGCGGTTCGCCGTCCAGGTCCAGGTCGCGCCGCAGTCGTCGCGCCAAGTCATAGCCCTCTTTCCAGGGATTCAGCCCTGCCCTTTGCCCATCCTGACGGACTTCGTCACGGAACGACTGCAGACGTTCCAGAAGAAGGCCGTTGACCTTGGCCTCTGCGATGGCCCTGGGGATGGACAGCCAGTCCTCGTGCAAGCCTTCCGTGTCCAGCGCCGGGACGGCCTCGGCCAGTACCTCGCCCAACTTCTCGGCCAGGAGCAAGACCCGATCGCGCTGGCCGTCATCCATGGCGTACGGGTCCCAACCGAGCCCTGCGGCGGCGGCACAGAACTCGGCCTCATCCTCGTCCGCCGCCTGGATTGCAGTCCACTCTTCTTGCAACAGGGTCTCATCAAGACCAAGAGATACGAGCCGCCGAATCACCCGGTCCATGAGATCGGCGCAACTCTCGCGGAACTCGGCGCTGTCGATCCACCTCTCCCCATCGTCCAGAAACTCGACCCTGGTCCATGGCGATGGACCACTCTTCCAGGCAAGGCGGGTTCGCGCGCCGGTGGAAACCACCTCCAGGTCAGGAAAAGCGTATCCCTCCCGGCTGGCGCCGAGTGCATGACGGCGGTGGAAGTCAGGGTTGCCTCGCTTTGCCGGGTTCTCGATCTCGCGAGTCAGGAACCACCAGTTCGTGGCCAACCACTCCGCGAGCGGATAAACCGGAACATACACGAAGTCACGAACGGTCCGTGCCCGGGCATCCAGGACGCGAGTGACAGCGGAGTCGCCCGCACGGATTCGCAGGGACGCCCAGGTTGCGGCCAATTCCGGTCCCTTGATCCCGTCCGCATCCACCCAATCTATTTCGAAGTCAAGCTCCTGCATAGATCGCCTCGATACCGTCCGGCCATTCGTCCCTGCCGAGTGGATATCCCTTGTACGAACCGTTTCCGCGGTTCACCAAGCGCCCTTCAAAAACGATATCACCCCACTTGTACCACACGTAGCGCGGAAATTCTCCGTCCCAGGGTGCGCGGGCAGGGCGGATTTTTGTTCTGACTGACTCTGCCGGGTTACAAAGCGGAACCTGTGTCGGGTGGACTTCCTGGCCGAATTGCGGTACAAGTTCTCGAACAGGGGCGAGGGCGCACGGGGGAGGGGATGGAGCTTTCGGAAGTCACGCTCGACGCGGTGATGCCACACGAGGAGGCGCGGTTCCGGGACCTGATGGCGGAGCATCATTACCTCGGGGCGGCGCCGAAGGTGGGCGAGACGGTGTGGTATGGCGCGCGGTGGCGCGGCCAGTGGGTGGCGCTGGCGTCTTTTTCGGCTGCGGCGCTGAAGTGCCAGGCACGGGATGCGTGGATTGGCTGGACGCTGCGCCACAAGTACGACCGGCTGCACTTGGTGGTCAACAACACCCGGTTCCTGCTGCTGCGCCCGGTGTCCAATCTGGGGTCTCGGGTGCTGGGGCTGTGCGCACGCCAACTGATGCGGGACTGGCCGGTGAGGTTTCATCATCCGCTGGTGCTGTTGGAGACGTTCGTCGACCCGTCGCGCTTCGCCGGCACGGTCTATCGGGCTGCGGGCTGGACCGAGGTGGGCCTCACCCGGGGCTTTCGCCGGACTCGGGGCGGGTACCGCTCAGGCTCCACGCCGAAGAAGGTCTTCGTGCGGACCCTCACCCGCCACGCCCGTCAGGTGCTTCGCAGCCCTGTGCTGGAGCCCCGCTACCGTCATGGGAGACCGAGAGCCATGTTGAGCGCCAAGCAGATGAAGAGCCTGCCGGATGTGTTTCGCACCATCGCCGACCCGCGCAGCCGTTACGGGCGCCGCTACCGCCTCGAGACCCTGCTGGGGCTCGCGGCGGCGGCCACGCTGTGCGGCGCCCGAGGCTACAAGGCCATCCACGAGTGGGTGTGCGACCTTTCGCCAGCGATGCTGCGCCACTTCCGCTGCCGCCGGGTCAACGGCGTCTACCAGCGACCAAGCATCTACTGTCTGCGCAACGCCATCGTGAAGGTCGCACCCGAAGAGCTTGATGCCGCGCTGCGGACCTGGTTCGTAGCCCACGGGCACAACGACGCGTCGCTGGCCATCGACGGCAAGACCATGAAGGGCGCCGTCGACGAGGCCGGTCGCCAAGTCCATATCCTCGGCGCCTGCGGCCATGACACCGCCATCGCCTGGGGTCAAAAAAAACTGTTCTGACCCAAGACGACGGCCAAACCAAATCCACCAACGAGATCGGGGTCACTCTCCCGTTGCTCGATTCACTCGGCGACCTCGCCGGCAAGACCTTCACCGCCGATGCCCTGCTGACACAGACCGCCATCGCCTCCTTCCTGCACAAGCACGATGCCCACTATATGTTCATCGCCAAGGGCAACCAGAAGACTCTGCTCGGGGACCTCCGGCTGTGGTTCCATGACGACGCAAAACGCCCACCCGACTTTGTCGAGAACACCGGCAAGCCCATCAAGGGCAAGCTCCCCACCGCGCACGGTCGTTGGGAGCAGCGCGAGATCTGGACCACCACCGCCCTCAACCACTACCTCCGTTTCCCCGGCGTCGGCCAAGCCTTCCTCATTCGCCGCACCCGCTGCCAAGTGCGCAAGGGCCGCGTCACCCATACCTCGGTGGACTCTTCCTGGGGCGTCACCAGTCACACCCCAGAGACCGCCAATGCCCAATCGCTGCTGCGCATCAACCGTGGCCAATCGAAAACTCCCTGCACCGCATCCTCGATGACACCGACGCCTGGAACGAGGACAAAAGCCGCATCCGCACCGGCCATGGACCCCAAAACATGACCCGCCTGCGCCGGTTCGCCATCGCCGTCATCAAGACTCACCGCAAGCCCGTCGCCGCTACCGTCCGCAAGCTGAACCGTACCCCTCGCCTGCTGCTCGACTATCTGAAGATGACCGCCAACTCCCGGCCCAAACCCGCCATCGCCTGATACCCACCCACCCCCGCACCAAGCTCATCCAACCTCATCCGCCCGCAGGGCAAATACCTTGCCCGAGCCATCCTTCGTGCCCGGAAAACTCCGCCACACTACCGAACACCGCCCATACCTCGCCCGCCAACTCCATCTCCCTGTCCTCCATACTCAGCCGACCCCCCCCTCCCAAGCCATACTCCCCTCACCCTCCGCCCGAACCAAAACAAAAATTAGCCGTGGGTGCGCGGGTCATCCGGGAATTGTAATCGCGCAACTTGTCCAAGGAGAATGCAAGATACTCGTGGGCGGCCTTCCGAAGCTCGTCGAGTCTGCCCGCGGCCCGGTCGGTTTCGAGCAGCTCCCGGAACACCTCCACGCTCGTGCCGTGGCAGAGAAGCTGGCGAGGCGAGAACAGGTCGCGCCATTTGACGACACCGTAGATTTTTGATCGGTCACAGTACGGTTGTCAGTCTGTCGCCAGGTTCTTCATCGACGTCCTTCAGAGCAGTGCCGAATCTCGCCGGCCAAAGGCCGCCGCGCCCACCAGACGTGGAGGCGATTCGGAGCAGGGAACGGCGTCATCGGCG
This sequence comes from uncultured Binatia bacterium (SeqCode), assembly GCA_965214905.1. Classification (GTDB taxonomy): domain Bacteria; phylum Desulfobacterota; class Binatia; order UBA9968; family JAJDTQ01; genus JAJDTQ01. Next base: position 4,133,690 of record OZ243984.1, on the reverse strand, counting down.
TCCGCTCGCGCTTGCTCTCGATACCGATCTCGGCGCTCGGCCGCCACCGCTCGATCAGGCGCGTGTCGGCCATCGAATTTCCGGGTTCAATGCTACTGTTTGGTGATCTTCGGCCCGACATACGTGACGAGAACCGGATCACGGAACCGTAACGACCAGGAGAAGTGCAAGCGCAAGGTCAGATTGCTCACCTTGCCGTGCCACGGACAAAACAGAGGCTGCGAAGGATCATCGGGGTGACGAAACGTCAAATCTTGCCGAAATTTCCTCTTTTCCGTCTCCGACGAATCGGAGAACCACGCGTTGTCGCCGCCCGTAAAGTAGTCCCGATGAAGCCGATGGCCTTCGGAGGTACGCTCGCCTGTCGCATCGAAGGCACGTGCGGACCGATCCAGGATGTCGAGCAGTACGAGAATGCGCTCCGCCGCGCCATTGGAGAAGGGGGTCCCCGCAAGCGGATCGAAGCAGCCGCCGGCGAACGTCAAGGTCGTAAACCGGCTCGTCGAGGCCCTTCGCAAATCGTCCCATGACCGGACAGGCGGCGCCGCGTCTTGCAGCCTGCTTTCCAACGCTGCGGCGTCCCACCAGTTTTCGAGAGCCGTACCCCGGTCGTTCCGTCCCTCTCGCCGCCAAGTCACCTCGATGGGCGAGAAGTTCCAGTCGGACGGTGTGAAGCTGACCAGACCGCAGTCCACGGCATGCAGCGTCCGATACGCGGCTTCGCCGACAGCCGAATCCGTAACCACCTCGCCTCGGCATTCCAGGTAGTCATCGGCGCCATGCTGCCGGAGATCGTCCCAGAATGGGCCGCTTTTTGTGAGCCAGCTCATCGCAGCCCGCCGTTCGTTCAGCGTGAACTGCGCAAGTGCTTGCCGCATCGGCACATCCGGCATTGCTTCGACCGTCAACAGACTGCTATGGCAGTACAGCTCTCGACCGAAGCGCCGGGCCGTCTCGCGTATCATCCTCAACTCCGCGAAGGCTTTACGGAACGACGGCATATCGTGGAATTGCCCGTGAATCGACAGATCGTTGGCAAGGAGTTCCATGTCAACTCCAGCCAGCGAAGTAGTTCATGTCCTTGTCGAACTGATCGAAAAACCCTTCCGGCCAGGAGTCGAGGTTGCCGTCGCGGTCCAGGACCGGGCTTTGGACTTGCGCCATACCTCCCGATTCATCCTCGAGACTCGGCCGGAAGAAGTGAAGGACGGCATCTTCGGGGGGCAGGCTGCGGTGCTTGACGGCTCGCCGAATGCCGTTCAACACGTGGTCACTATGCGTCTCGATGATGACCTGCACGCCAGCAGCCGCGACTTCGGCCAGAAACTCGCCCATCGTCGCCTGCCCGGCGGGGTGGAGATGCACCTCCGGGTTCTCGATCAGGAGCAGGGCATCCTTGCGGGCAGACAAGGCCGCCACGACGATGGGAAGAACCTGTGTCAGCCCGAAGCCCGTATGAACCGGACGATGGAAGTCCATGCTCTTCGATGTTCGGATCCCCAACGTCACTGCATTGGCTTGCGGGACCTTATCGACCGTCAACTCGCAGCCCGGAAAGAACCTGCCCATACGCGCTTCAACCTGACGCAGCCGGGTAGGCGGCACGTCCTCGACCGCCAATCCATCCAGGACGCGTATGTTACCGCCGGAGTACAGCAGGCCAACCGCGTGCTCCCCCCGCGGGCCGACGACGGGTGCATGGTGGAGGTCTTCCAATGGATAGGTCTCGCGTGGTCCCAGCCTCTCGGCGGTCAGGTAGGCGAGGCCGCGCAGACGTGCGGTCAACGATTCGACAGCATCCGACGACGCCAGCAATCCATGTGGCACCAGGTAGTGAAGGGGTTCGGACGGGTCCACCTCCCAGCCACGGCCGTTCACCTCTTCCCCCTTGGCGCTCTGCACTGTCATGGACATTTCGTCGTACTCGCCTTCGAATTCCCAATGCAGATCCGCGTCGCCATCCACGAGCGTCACCCCACAGGAACGGCGCCCGTGGACCTGATCGATCACGTCGGCCACAGTGCCGAGGCGAATGGCGTCGCCGTTGAGCATCAGTCGTGAGGACCACTCATGCTCTCTCATCGTCTGGTGCAGCAGGACCAGCGCCTGCAGCACCGACGACTTTCCGGACGCATTGGCGCCGGAGAGCAACGTCAACGGGCACAGCGGCAGCTTCAGCAGCGTAAAGCACTTGAAGTGGCGCAGGTCAATCCGCGTAAGCACCCAGGACCTCCTCGAACCTTTTTCGGGTCATCCGGAACCGTTGCCTTACCTTTCTGGCGTCGTTTGGGCCGTAGGTGATCGCAGTGTTGAACTCATCGTCGTCGAGAAGCCGGTATACGGCTTCACGAAGAGGCTCGGCGCACGCCATGACCCGGTCCCGGCTGTAACGGGACAAGCCGGTGGACATCACGTCCCAAAGGGACGCATTCAGGACGCTGCGTTTTTCCTGTCCCGGGCGGTGCTTTCTGAATGCATGGCGCCCGAACAGCGAGATATTGTTGACGAGGCTCCTGCGAAACCCATCGGACAACGATGACCGCTCGCAATCCGTCATCCGGTTCATCCTGCGCAGGCAATTGGCAAGAAACTCGTCCATGTCGCCGCGATACTCGTCGAGATCAAGGATCTGAAAGGCGCAGAAACGATTGACGAACTCCCGGTCCCTCATCTTCTTCTCATTCAAGCTCCCGCCCGTTGCTTCAAGGAAAACCGTGGTTCGCGCCTCTTCCTTGAGAAAGCGGGTCGCGCTCCCATTGAACAGGCTGTTGCGCATTTGCTGCCTGGTGAGCGGCTCACCGCTGTTCACTCTATCGAAGATATCGAGACGGGCGCGCTCCGGCACCTTCGAGTCGATGAGGTAGAGGATGAGGTTGCAGTCTTCGACGCGGTTCTGGAGCCTGGACGGCAAATCCGAGAACCGCTTGCCATTAAGCTCGTTACGGTCCGGGAGATCAAGGCACAGATCGTCCTTTACGAATCGCCGAAACGTGGACAACCGCTGCAACCCGTCCACGACGACCATCCGGCCTTCGTCGTCTTCCGCCATGTAGAACACCGGCAGGGGAATGCGCATGATCACGGATTCGATCAGCTTGCTCTGCTGGCCTTCCCCCCAGATGAAGTCCCGCTGGAAATCAGGTTCCATGACGTAGAACTTCTGATCGATCCGCCGAATGACATCGTGAATGGTCCGGGTCTCGTGCCGGATCAGGAGATCGTCGATGGGGTAGTCTCCCCACGACCCGCTCTCGGGATCCATCCCTTCCGGTTCTTCGACCGGAGAATCAGACCGTTCAGCCTCCATGAAAGCCTCCCCGTATCCCTTGCAATCCTTGCATGCCACGCCCGGGACGGACTTCACGCCCACCCCCGACAGCCGCTTCAGGACCCGGAACTCGTAACGCAACGCCGAATCCGGCGTGTCGATGCGGGAGATTCGGGTAAGCCGCGCCAGACGCCCGCCTCCCTGGCCCTGGCTACGGCGAACGCGGCGCGGCTGACGAATCTCGAACCGTCATGGCTTGCGTTGTGTGTCTCCTGTGTACACCCTCGGATCCGGTCGCGTCCGTCCCGGCCCGTCAACGGTTTCAAGGTCCCGCTGGACTCCACAGAGCGGCCTTGCCTTCCTACCATAAAAGTTCATTGGTAGCATTTATCTTTGTGTTACTTTCGAGCACGTCCCGTCGGAGGAATGACCGTCATGAGCCGCCTGTCCATCGAGTTGACCCCGGAACAACACCAGCAACTCACGGCCATCGCCGCACTGCATGGCCAGACCCTCAAGGACTACATTCTGGAGCGGACCTTGCTTGCGGAGCATTGCCCGTCATACCCTTCGCCAATGGGGCTCTCGCCAGCAGCAACGCTATGCGTGCGAACTCGAAACGCGTTGTTACGCCATCGGCGACCGTAACGCCATCTTCCGCATCTTTTCAGATCGTCATCCGACGGTGCAGGTCATGCGCTGCCGGCGTCACTACATCTTCCACGCAGATCCCGGCGCTCTGAGGGACCGCCACCAGAAGAAACAGCTTGTCGAGACCCCGGCATTCCCCGACGAACCCGCCCAGGGTTGCGGCAAGGGCGGAATCAGGCCAGGGCTGCGAGCCGTTCCATGAGGTTTGCCAGCGGAATCGCGGTGGTGGTTTCGGAGAGCGGGAAGGGGTCGCGGCCAGGATGGACGACGAAGCGCTCGGCGGCTCTCAGGTCGGCAGCGGCCGACTCGAAACCCTTGGCGGGTCTGGGTGTGGCGCTCCGTTTCACCTCGATGGCCCACAGCCGGCGGTCAGGCAAGAGCAGCAGAAGGTCGATCTCTGCCCCGGCCCGGGTGCGATAGAACCATGCGTCCGTGCCGAAGGGGGCGGCGGCAATGAGGTTCTCGATCACGAAACCTTCCCAGCTAGCGCCAACCACCGGATGAGAGAGCAGGTCATCGAGCGTCCCAAGGCCCAGCAACGAATGCAGGATGCCGCTGTCCCGAATGTAGACCTTGGGAGCCTTGACAAGGCGCTTGCCGACGTTGGCGAAATACGGCGGCAGGCGGCGTACCAGCATCAGATCCGACAGCAAGTCCACGTAGCGCATGACCGCCGGGACCGAAACATCGAGACTTCGAGCAAGCATGGAAGCGTTCAGAAGCCCGCCCTGACGGTGACCGAGCATCGTCCAGAAGCGCCGCAGGGTCTCGGCCGGCACACGTACGCCGAACTGCGGGATGTCGCGCTCCAGATAGGTGCGGATGAAACTGAGCCGCCAGCGCGCGCTGGCGGCGGCGCTCCGGGCGCTGAAAGCATCGGGGAAACCGCCGCGCACCCAGAGCAACTCCGGCTCGGCGCCGGCCTCCAGAACGTCCAGACCGGGCAACCTCTCATAGATGATGTGCCCGGCCAGCGACTCCGCCGATTGCCGGAGCATCGCGTCAGAAGCAGACCCGAGGATGAGGAACTGCCGCGAGCGCCGGCCCTGGCGGCGGCGCTCGTCGATCTGCCCCCGCAGCACCCCGAAGAGATCAGGCATCCGCTGAATCTCGTCGAGGATCACCAGGCGGTCGGCATGGAGTTCGAGATAGCGTCCCGGGTCGGCAAGACGGGCCAGGTCACGGGGGTTCTCAAGATCGAGATAGAGGCTGCCGGGCACCTACGCGGCGAGGTCCCGCGCGAGCGTCGTTTTGCCGATCTGACGCGGCCCCAGGAGCGCCACGGCTGGTGTCTCCTCAAGATATTGCCGGATTCGCCGCTTGTGTCTCCGCTCTATCATCCTTGCTAATTTAACGGTAATTGTGCAATTAGCAAGGCAGGAGAGCGCGAAGAGTGAACAAGGACATCATGCCGCGCGGTGATCGGGTTTCGAGACGCCCACGTCAATCTCGGCGAGCACCCCGTTGTCACACGGTCTCCCGCCGCCGGAACAGACCCGCAACGCCCCCGCCGATGGCGAACGAGATCAGCCCCAGGGCAACGAAGCCCCAGTGAAAGCCCAGGTCGGCTACCAGGAATCCGGTGATGAGGGGGCCGAACATGCGCCCGATGGAGCTGCCGCCGCGGATGAGCCCGAGGGCGACGCCCTTGCTGGCGTCGTCGGCAAGTTGCAGGGCCAGCGTGGTGGAGCCCACGTTGGACAGGCCGAAGCCCGCGGTCATCAAGCACAGGGGCAGCAGCAGCGCGATGTAGCCGTGGCCGAAGATCTGAAGGACAAAGGCCGGAACGGTCACGAAGACTCCCAGGAGGATCACGGTGCGGGTGCCGACGCGGTCGCAGAGCCGGCCGCCGCCCAGTCTCCCCGCGGTGTCGGTCAGACGGGAGATGCTGACCATGGTGCCAATGACGTCGAGAGTCAGGCCCCGGCGCACCGCCAGGAAAGGAAAGGCGATACGGGTGACCCCGATGAGGCAGAGGAACGATTGAAAGATCGCCAGACAGGCGCCGAGGAAGCCGGGCTGGACCAGCAGCCCTTTGCCTACCCGCCACAGGGGCAGGGAGCCGCGCTCCACCGGCTTCTCCGTCCGATGCCCCCGGGCCATCAGGATGAAGATCAACCCGGCGCTCTGGGGGATCGCTACCAGAAGAAAGAGCTTGTCGAGACCCCACCACTCCCCGACGAACCCGCCCAGGGTCGGACCCAGAGCGAAGCCCAGGCCCAGGGCCGCGGCCACCTGCCCCTGGGCCTTCCCCTGCTCGCCCGGTTCGGACTGCACGAACACGATGCGCCGGATGGCGAGGCTGAACATGGCCTCGGTGAGGCCGAGGATGGTGAAGGCCACGAGAAACACCGCCAGGCTTTCCTGAAAGGCGAACCCCAGAAGGCTCGTGACCAGGGCGATGAGCACCGACGCCAGCAGCAGGAAGCTCGACCGGAAATAGGACGCCAGCGTGCCGGACACCACATCGGAACAGAGGGCGCCGATGCCGTTGACCACCAGGGGCGCGCCCACCACCGAGACCGGGAATCCCTTGGCATTCATGTAGAACGGCGCCAGCATGGAGGCGCCGATGGCGCCCGAGGCCATGCAAATGGCGGACAGCGCATAAAGCAGGTTGGAGGATATTCCGATCCGCGGGCGCATCAATTCCCCACAAGAGCTTCCGAGGACGCCCTCACTCCCCGAGCGGAGACGGCAAAGAGATTTCCTGGTGAGTCATCGCGGTGCGACACGGGTCACCCCGGCCTTCCCTTGATTCGTAATCGCGGAATGGCGGCAAGGCCCAGCGCAACGAACGGCAAAGGCAACAACGTCAGCATGGCCATCCGTTGCGCCGCCACGAACGCCCCCGCGCCCGCGGCCACCGTACCTTCCATGAGAGACACCGCCAGACCGATCCCCAATGCCCCGGCCCCGGGTCCGCACGCCGAGAGCATCCCTCCCGCGACGCCATAGTGCTCTCGGGGGGCCAGCGAGAAGACGGCTCTCTGGTTGGCAGGCAGGGCGACGCCCACTCCGATTCCCACCAACACAAGGGCAAGCAATACCATTGCCGGACTCGATCCGTCTTGCAAGCCGGCGTAGACAAGGATCCCGGCCGCGCCGGCTCCGTGCCCGGCCGCCACCACGACCCAGGGCTCCACCCGGTCGGCCAGGCGGCCGCTGACGGGGGAACAAACCGCGGCGGCCACCGGCAGCGTGGTCAGGATGAGCCCGAGATCAAGGGGCGTCAGTTCCAGGACATTGCGCATGTACAAGGGCGACAGCATGAAGATGGGGAAATAGGCCGCGGAAAACAGCATCATGGTGAGAAACGAGATTAGCAGGGGAATATTCGTCACGAGCGGCCGCGGGATCAAGGGCCGCGCAGCCCGCGCTTCGCGCACGGCGAAACCCGCGATGCCGACGATGCCCAGCAGAAACCACCAGACCACGAAGGGAGATCTCCAGTCGCTGTTGGCGCCGAGACTCAAGCCCACCAGGATCGACGGATAGCCCAGGATCAGGCCCGCCGCGCCCGGGTAGTCGAAGGACTCGCCGCTCCGGCGCTCACCGCCCCGGAGCATGAGCCATACGACCATGCTCACGGCCGAACCGATCACGGCATTGGCCAGGAACACCGCGCGCCAACCCGCCAGATGGATGAAGAAGCCGCCGAGGGCGGGACCGGTGGCCCGCCCGACGGCCGCGGCCGACAACAGGACGCCCAGGCTCCATCCGGTCCGTTCCGGCTGTGACGCCGCAGCCGTGATCGCCGACGACATGGGCATGGCCATGGCGAGGCCCACGGTCATGACGACCCGGCAAGCGACCAGTTGCGTAAACGTCTGCGCCGCGGCAGCCAGCGCCGCCCCGGCGCCATAGAGCGTCACCCCCGCCTGGTAGAGCCGGTTGCGGCCCAGGATGTCGCCGGCCCGTCCCAGGCACAGGGCCAGGCTGGACGACAGTACGAGTCCCATGGTGGCAATCCATTGGACCGCCGAGAGGCTGCTGCCGAATTCGGCCTGGATGCCGGGGATGGCGACGTTAATGCTGCCGTAGCTGTTGAAGAACAGAAAGGTGCCGGCGGACAGAACGCCCAGCACCCGAATTTCATGAACCCGCGCCGGCGGAACGAGGGGGATGCGCACGAGTGCTTCTCGGTGGGGGACGGCCCGGCCGCGCATCCGTCAGTCGTCCTGGGTAACCCCCTTGACCAGGTAGTCGCCGGATTTCTCGTCCGCCTCGAGGTCCAGCAGCTTCAGAGCCTGGGCTTCCTCCAGCAGCTTGCCGAAGGAGCGGAAGCCGTGGTAGCGCTCGTTGAAACCGGGTTTGCGCCGCTTCAGCGCCTGCTTGACCATGGAACCCCAGATCTTGTCCTTGTCGCCGCGCTCGTCGAAGAGATGGGTAACGGTCTCGACCACCAGGTCCAGGGCCTCCTGCGCCTCCTTCTTCTCCTTTTCCTCCGCCGGCGCCTTTTCCTCCGCCGGCGCGGCCGCGGTCTTGCGCGGCGTCCGTGTCGCCGCCCTCGCGCGCTTGGCCCCGCCCCGGCGCCTGGAGTCGCGCACCAGGTCGTCGTAGTAGATGAACTCGTCGCAGTTGGCGATGAGCAGGTCGGAAGTGGAGTTCTTCACGCCGACGCCGATGACGACCTTGTTGTTCTCGCGGAGCTTGCTGACCAGCGCGGAGAAGTCCGAATCGCCGCTGATGATCACGAAGGTGTCCACGTGGGACTTGGTGTAACAGAGGTCCAGCGCGTCCACGACCATGCGAATGTCCGCGGAGTTCTTGCCCGACTGGCGCACGTGGGGGATCTCGATCATCTCGAAGGAAGCCTCGTGCATGGCGGGCTTGTACTCGCGGTAGCGCTCCCAGTCGCAGTACGCCTTCTTCACCACGATCTTGCCCTTGACCAGCAACCGGTCCAGGACCTTCCGCATGTCGAAATCGGCATACCGGGCATCGCGCACGCCGATGGCGATGTTCTCGAAATCGCAATAGAGCGCCAGGTTTTCGGTTGGCGCCATGTTCCCGTTCTGTGTTTGCGTCATGTTCCCGTTCTGTGTTTGTGGTTTTCGGTTCGTGCCTATCCCTTCACGACGTTCACCGGAGAGCCGTCGAGATAGCCCCGTATGGCGGCGAGATAGCCGTCGAAGTAGGCGCCGTAGTTGGCCTCTTCCACGTACCCGAGATGCGGCGTGATGACGGTGTTGTCGCAACGCCGAAGCGCGTGGTCGGGAGGCAGCGGCTCGGTATCGTAGACATCCAGGCCGGCGCCGGCGATGGTCCGGCGCTCCAGCGCCTCCACCAGCGCCCGCTCGTCGACGATGGGCCCCCGGGACGTGTTGATCAGCACCGCCGTGGGCTTCATCATCGCAAGCTCGGCGGCGCCGAACAGGCCCCGGGTGCGGTCGCTCAGCACCAGGTGGATCGTCAGGATGTCGGACCGGGTCAGCAGTTCCTCCTTGCCGACCCGGGACACCCCGATCTCCCGGCATCGTTCCTCGGTCAGGTTCCGGCTCCACGCGATGACGTTCATCTCGAACGCCAGCCCGACACGAGCCACCCGGGCGCCCAGCTTGCCGAGGCCTGCCACGCCCAGGGTTTTGCCCAGGAGACCTCCCCCCACGGTCTCCTGCCAGCCCCCGCCACGCGTGGCCCGGTCCTCCTGCGGGATGTGGCGGAGCAGTCCGATGATCAGTCCCCAGGCCAGCTCCGCCGTGGGCCCGCCGACGCTGGGCGTGCCGCAAACCGTCACTCCCCGTTCCCGGGCCGCGGTCAGGTCGATGGACGCGTTCCTCATGCCGCTCGTCACCAGCAGTCTCAGATCGGGCAGGCGCTCCAGGAGACCACGCCGGAACGGGGTGCGCTCCCGCATGACGCACACGATCTCGAACCCCTGCAACCGGCCGGCCAGGGCATCCTCGTCATCCAGATGATCGTGAAAGACCGAAACCTGGAGGTCCCCCGGAACCTCCCGCGCGCCCACCAGGGACTCGGCGACGTGCTGATAGTCATCCAGGATGGCGGTTTTCGGCTTGTTCATGGGACGCCTTTCGCGGTTGCCTGCTCACGTGTGTCGCTCAACGTCGGCGGCGTTGATCTTCCCCGCACCGTGCCCGTGGCAGGGGCGGGCTTGAAATCCGCCCCTGCCACGTCATCGCGCATGGCCGGCGGCAGGAGATCCTGGCCATGCGGGTCCATGGGACCGGACACCGGCTCGGGGACGCCCGGGTTGAGTTCCACGGGTGTTCAAGGGTCGAGGTCGCGGAGGACGGCGCGGCACGGAGCGCCGTCCGCGCCGGCGATGCATACGGGGAAACAGATCAATTCATAGCGTCCGGGCCGAATCTCCGTGAGATCGACTCCCTCCAGCAGCGCGAGGCCGTGATCAAGGAAGGCGCGGTGCACCGGCACCTGCTCGTCGGCATGGGCTACCGAGAGATAGTCCAGTCCCACCAGCTTGTAACCCTTGGCCACGAGGCCCTCGGCCGCCTCCACCGAGAACGCCGTGAAGTCGGGATCGTACTCGGCACGCCGGAGGAGCCCGGAGTTGCGCGTCTTGAACAGGATCCGTTCTCCCGGCGGGACCGCCGCTACGTGCTCGGCGGTGATGTAGCGGTGAGCATCCACCTCATGCACCAGGGCCGGACCCATGAAGCGATCGAGGGGCAGTTGGTCGATGCCTGCTCCCCCGGGGACGAAGTGGAACGGAGCATCCATGTGGGTGCCGCTATGGACGCTCATGTTGACGCTGGACGAGTTGTTGTGGTCGCCTCGCTGCATCCGCCTCCGCTCCACCAGCTCGAACGGCGCCGCGGTCACCCAGCGCGCGGTGGCGGGGCTCAGCTTGAGCGAGATGTCGTAATACCGCATGGGGTCCCGGCTACCGCTCCCGGCAGATGGCGGCTTGTGGCACCTCGGCGCAAAACTCCGCCAGCCTTTCCCGGTCCAATCCCTGATCCTGGCTCCCGCGGCCCCCTTGTCCCTGTGTCTCCGGCGGCGCCGGCCTCGCCGGCTGCTGCGCGGCGCCCCGCCGTCGGTCCAGACGCGCCGCGAGTTCGGCGTAGCGTTGCTGCGTGGCCTCCATGTTCTCCTGCAATACCAGGAGCAACTCCTGCCAGCGCCTGTCGTCACGCTGACCTTGCCGGGTCAATGCCTGCCGACCCTTTTGGGTCGCTTCCAGAACCGTCCCCAAACGCTCATCCAGATTCATCAGGGTCGCGCCTTGCTCCTCGATGGCGCCGGAGGGATCGGGAAGGCCGGAGAGGCCGGAGCCCAGCTCTTCCAACCGAATCGCCAGTCTCTGCTGATTCTGCTGCACCAGCGTCTTCAACTCCTGCCAGCGCTTGTCCCGTTCCTCGGCGTCGGCGGCGTTGCCGTTCAACTTCTGCTCCAGCCCCTCGCGCAACGCCTCCCAGCCCTTCTCCCGTTGGTCGTGGAGCTGCCGAGTCCACTTGCTCAGTTCCTGTTGAAGAACCTCCCGCTGTGCCGCGGTCAAGGTCGCGGTGATCTTTCCCGCCAGCGCACCCTCGTCCCTCGCCGCCGTATCGGACCCGTCGCTCCCGCCGAGCAACTCCACGGTCTCCCGTATTCTCGCGAGTTGCCCCTCGGAGTGGAGAAGAGAAAGCATCATTTCCGTGATCCTGGTCTCGTTACCGACCGCGATCCGGTCGAGATCAGTCCGGAGATTCCGGGTTTCCCAGGCCGTGTATCCCACTGCCACCAGGGCCAGCATTGCGAATACTTTACCGATCACCGGATTCAACGATTTGCGCGGGCGCGCTCGACTCCCACCCCGACCGGTCAGTTGGACGCCGTTTCGAGCTGATCAACGATCTCCGGGCCGAGTCGAGGGCGAACGAACGCCTGGTAGATGGACTCGTTTTGCAACCACATGATGTCCACACGGGTCCGCACCGCCGCCCGCATTTCCTCCTGGAGCCCGGCCTCCATGATGTGTTCCTTGATCACGTTCACGATGAAGTCTCCGTGTCCCTCATCATGGTACTCGTGAGCGCGAAAGAAGGCCAGGGATTCCGAGGGTATCCAGGGATAGCGCGTCTCCAGGGCCTGCCGCTCCTCTCCCATGCGCCTGGGGCCCTCTCCTTCGAAAACGAGGCCGGTGCCGATGGCCACGGCCCAGTGACTCTGCTGGACCAGTTGCACGTACATTTCAAGCGCCGCCTTGATCCCCGGCAGGGGCTCGTAGCTCTGCATCTCTCCGCGCGGGATGCCCAATCCCTCGCCAAAGCGGGTCCACAGCTCGGCGTGGCTGGGATACTTTCCGCCGAACAGGTCCTCCCCTTCCTCCTCCACCATGTTTTCCAGCAACATCCGCCGCAATGCCTGGATGGGGCATTTCTGGTAACGGATGCCGAAGAAGCGATGGATGTTGCGGAACTCGTGAAACTGATTCTTGGCCCACCCATGCAACTGCTCGCGGCCGAGTTCTCCGGCCAGGAGCAGCTTGCGCAGCGGATGCACCGGATACCTGCCCCGCAGGACACGGCGGAGATCGTCGATCAGGGCTTCCGGCGCCAGAACCTCCATGCCTACCTCCTGTACCGGACGATTACCGGCCGGGGACGAAGAGTTCCTGCCGCCGCACCTGGCCAGGAAAGACGTCCCTGCACTCTCCGTCTTCCAGCACGACCTTGCCGTTGACTACCACCGCGGCGATGCCGGGCGGATGCCGGTGGATCTCGTCCTCGTCGAGCTTGGCCGGCATGCGCTTGCTGGCGAGATCATCGATGGTGTCCGGATCGAACACCGTGATGTCGGCCGGAAGCCCGTTCTTGAGGCGTCCCCGGTTCATCCCGAGCTTGGCCGCCGGATGGCCGGTCATCTTGTGCACCGCCTGCTCCAGGTTGAAGAGCTTCTTGTCGCGACGCCAGTAACCCAGCACGCGCGTCGGGGCGCCATGCCAGAAGAATCGGTCCAGGTGCGCGCCGGCATCGGTGCCGATGAGTCCCTCGGTGGTCTTGATCATCTCGGCCAGAAGATCCATGTGTCCGTTGGCGAAACCCTGGTAGTAGAGCTTGGACGCCAGTCCGTCCTCCAGCCAGGTGTCGAAGAAGGCATCCACCTCGGACTTGCCGTCGGCGCCGGCGATCTCCGGGACGTTCCGCCCTTCACGGGGCCTGAGGTCTTCGCGCTTCATCACGTCGAAGTACACGCCGCCCCACCCCAGCCATTCGGGATACGCGGGTTCGCCCGCGTTCTCGCGCCGTTGCTCGTCCAGCTTCCGCCGCACCTCGGGATCCCCGAGCTTGCGCGGCAGCTCGTCGCGGTTCCGCTTGATCTCCTCCCATAGCGGCAGGCCATCCAGGATGAAGCAGTCGTCGAGGTCGAACCGCCGGATGTGCGAATACGGAATGACGACGCCGTAGATGTCCTTGCCCCGGCCTCGGGCCTCCTTCATGAGCTGGATCGCCCGCTCCCCGTCCGCCTTCTCGCCGGGCCTCACCCGGAACTCGTTGCCGATCATCGGCACGGTGATTTTTTCCACCAGCTCGGGAAACCCGCTCTCCGGCTTCAACAGGTTGCCGAAGCCGTTGAACTGGAAGCAGCCGCCGTACTCGCCGGCGACGTTGGCCAGGGCGGCCATCTCCTCCTGGCTGGCCAGGGTGCTGGGAGTCCCGGCATGGATCGCCGGTCCGCCCCGGGGACTGGACGAGAAGCCGATGCCGCCGGCCTCCATGCCCTCCCGGACCATCTGCTTCATGGCCTCCAGTTCCTCGGGAGTGGACTCCCGCTGGTAGGCCGCCTCGCCCATGACCGTCAGCCGCACCGGGGAGTGAGGCACCAGGGCGGCCACGTTCACGCCCACCCGGCCTTCGAGATAGTCCAGGTATTCGGGGAAGGTCGTCCATTTCCAGTCGTCGTCATTGACGTAATCGTCGAGGACTCGGCGCAGGTAGGTGATGAGCACGTCCCGCGGCTCGCCCTTGGGCGGCACCGGCGCGATGGAGGCGCCGCAGTCGCCGATGACGATGGAGGTCACCCCGTAGTTGACCACGGGATTGCCGTGGGGATACTGGACGATGAAAAGGTCCATGTGGGTGTGGGAGTCGATGAAACCCGGCGCCACCACCTTCCCGCGGGCATCGACCTCGGTCCGGCCCGGACCCAGGTTCTTGTCGATAGCGGCAATGGTTCCCCCGTCCACCGCCACGTCCGCCTCGAAGCCGGGGCTGCCGGTGCCGTCGACGACGAGCCCGTTCTTCACAATCAGATCATGCGCCATGGTTTCCCCCTTTGCTGGGTCCGAGTTTCGCGACTGCCATCCGATTCTCCTAGTTAGACCGAAAGTCTTCGCTGCGTCAAGGAACGAGCCGGCGCGGAACCGCCCGTCCGGCGACCGTCCGGCCCCGTGGTGGACGGTATTCGCTCTTTGGACTAGACTTTCGACGTGGTCCATTTGTCGACAGACGTTCTGGTGGTGGGAGCCGGCGGCGCCGGGATGTACGCCGCCATAGCCGCGGCCAGGAGGGGTGCGTCCGTGCTGTTGCTGGACAAGTCCCTGGTGGGCCGCGGCGGCGCCACCATCATGGCCCAGATGACCGTTGCCGCGGCCATCGGCCACGAAGAGCCCGACCACTGGACCGATCACCTCCAGGACACGCTGGCCGCGGGTCGGGAGCTGTGCGACGAGGGGCTGGCGCGGCTCCTGTGCGAGAACGGCCCGGCGCGGATCTTCGAGATGGACCGCTGGGGCGCCCACTGGGCGCGCGGAGCGGACGATCGTATTCGCCAGGTCAAGGCGCCCGGACACGGGCGCGCCCGTTGCTGCTACGTGGACTTCCTGAACACCGGCCCGGGGGTGGCGGGCACCCTGCGGCGGCAGGTCGGCACCCTGTCCCCGGTGCGGCGCCTGAGCAACGTCGCGGTCACGGAGATCGTCGTGCACGACGGCCGCGCCGTGGGAGCCGTGGGCCTGGACGTGGTGTCCGGCGACGTGGCCACCTTCGCCGCCAAGGCCGTGATCCTGGCGGCGGGCGGCCTGACCAAGATCTATCGCCGCAACAGCGCGTCCACCAACATGGGCGGAGAAGCCTATGCCCTGGCGCTGTGGGCCGGGGCCGAGCTCATCGACATGGAGTTCGTCCAGTTCTTCCCCATTGCCCACCTGGCCCCGCGGCTGGTGGGCATGGACCCCATCATGTGGGACCCGTTCCGCTACAAGCTGGGTGGGCGTCTGCTGAACGGGAACTTCGACGAGTTCATGCACCGGTACGGCGGCCAGGACAGCGGCGCCTACACCACCGTGCGCGACCAGGCCTCCTACGCCATCCTCAAGGAAGTGGAAGCCGGCCGCGGCTCCCCCCACGGGGGCGTCTACCTGGACTTCCGGCACGTACCCGACGAGACCCTCAGGGCCGCCTTCGGTCCGGTCATCGACCGTCTGGCGCACAACGGCATCGACCTCACCCGGACGCCCGTGGAGGTGGCCCCCACGGCGCACTATCACATGGGCGGCATCCGTGTGGACGACCGCATGGAGACCCGCGTCCCGGGCCTCTACGCCGCGGGCGAGGCCGTTGGCGGCGCCAACGGCGCCAACCGCCTGTCCGGCAACGCCATCACCGAGGCGCTGGTGTTCGGGGAATGCGCCGGCCGGGAAGCGGCCGCCGGGGCGGGCGGTACTACCTGCGGGTGGAATGCGGCGGCCGCGGACGACGCGGTGGAGCGGCTTTGCAGCGCCCTGGGCGCCGGCGACGCGAGCGGCGTACCGGCCAACGTGCTGCAACGGAGGCTCCAGGACCTCATGTGGGAGCACGCCGGACCCTTCCGCACCGCGGAACGTCTCGGCAAGGGCCTCGACGGCATCCGCGAGCTCCGGGAGACGCCGGTCGCCGTCCGCCCGGCCGAGGGCTTCAACCTCGACCTGCAGGACCGGCTGGAGCTTCGCGCCATGCTGACCACCGCCGAAGCGGTGGTGCGGGCCGCCGCCGGGCGCACCGAGAGCCGCGGCGCGCACCAGCGTCTGGACTTCCCGGACGGCGACGCACGATTCGTCAGCAACCAGGCGATCACGATGAGAGGCGAGCGCATGGAGAGCCGCTGGCTGAACGGAGACGGGCTCCAGGAGCCTGTCGGATCAGGTGTTTGATGACAGGCAGAAGGGGAGGGTCCGGTTGCGGTCATTAACTCGAACTTTTTGTTTGGATAGGACGAACAAGCCGGAACGAGTGTTGCGTTTCATATTTGCGATGACTCATCACCGAGCCATTTGGACAGCCCTTCCGACTCCCTCTCCCTCTGGGAGAGGGTTGGGGTGAGGGTCCCCCGTGTGCGCGCCGCCGGTTGGGAGCGACCAGCAAGGCAGGGCAGGTTTATTCGGGGCGCCCTCACCCGGCCTTCGGCCACCCTCTCCCAGAGGGAGAGGGGAGTTGTTCATCGCCGACCACTTCTTGCGGCAACGGGGTGAAGATATGGAACAGGGTCAACCCATTTACGGAACGCGACTCCAGGGTAGTGTCCTGTCGGACGCGGCAGGAATCTACTGCGAGGCAGGGAAATGGGTCCGTTTTCAGTCGGATTTTCGTCCGTTGTTCCCGTAGCGCCGGCGAAGGGCCGTTGGACCTGAGTTCGGCAGGTTCCTGATGAACGAGAAAACGTCGAAGCTTCGGGTGTGGCGCGGCAGCCGCTCGGACCAGGGACACTACGAGGTCTTTCAGGTGCCTTATGAAGAGGGCATGTCCGTTCTCGACGCCCTGGTCTGGGTCCGCGCTCACGTGGACTCCAGCCTCGCCTTCCGCTACGGTTGCGTGAACGCCAATGCCTGCAAGACCTGCATGGCCCTGCTGGACGGGCAGGTAGCCTACCTTTGCACCGCCCGCCTGACGCCCGCCGGGAACAAGGTCGAGCCGTTACCCAAACGGCCGCTGATCCGGGACCTGGTGACCGACACGGCGCCCGAGGACGAGAAGCTGACGTCGCCGACGCAGCGGGACTGAGCGCATGGACGAGAAAGCCTTCGATCTGGTCGTCATCGGCAGCGGACCTGCCGGCCAAAAGGGCGCCATCGCCGCTGCCAAGATGGGCAAGCGGGTCGCCGTCATCGACCGGAACGACATGATCGGCGGCGTGTGCGTGCACGCCGGCACCATCCCCAGCAAGACCCTGCGTCTGGCGGTGCTCTACCTCACGGGTTTTCAGCAGAAGTCGTTCTATGGCCAGGCCTACTCCCCGACGTCTCACCTCACGGTGGACGACCTGATGTTCCGGGTCCGCACGGTCATCGAGCGGGAACACGCCCAGGTGACGGATCAACTCACGCGCAACGGGGTGACCCTGGTGAACGGCTGGGCCCGCTTCGTGGACGCCCATACGCTTCGGATCGACAGCGGCCAGCAGGTCCGGGGCGAGCATATCCTGATCGCCTGCGGTACGCGCTCGGCGCGGAACCCGGATATTCCATGTGATGGATACCGTATCATGCTGGCCGATGACCTGGGGCGCGGAGGCCGTGAAGAGATTCCCCGGAGCATGATCGTGGTGGGCGCGGGGGTCATCGGCCTCGAATACGCCTCGATGCTCTCCGCACTGGGCGTGCGCGTCACCATCATCGAAAAGCGCCCCACCATGCTGGACTTCGTGGACCGTGAGATCATCGAGGCGCTCTCCTACCACATGCGCCGCCGCGACGCCATTTTCCGCCTGGGAGAAACGGTCACCGGGGTGAGCGTTCAGGAAAACGGTCTGGTGCGGGCCGACCTGGAGAGCGGCAAGCGGGTCACCGGCGACGCCCTGCTCTACACGGTGGGGCGGCAATCCAACGCCGACCAGCTCGCCATCGAGAACATCGGGATCGAAACCGACGCACGGGGCCGCATCGCGGTCAACGAAAACTTCCAGACCGCGCGGCCTCACATATACGCCGTGGGCGACTGCATCGGCTTCCCGGCCCTCGCCTCCACGTCCATGGAACAGGGCCGTCTCGCAAGCACGCACATGTTCAACGGCCCGGCGCTCCGGTCGGCGCCCTTCTTCCCCTACGGCATCTACACCATCCCCGAGATTTCCATGGTCGGCCGAACCGAGCAGGAACTGACCGCGGAGCGGGTGCCCTACGAAGTGGGCAAGGCCCTCTATGAAGACGTCTCCAAGGCGCAGATGGTGGGGGACCGGGCCGGGATGCTGAAGCTGATCTTCGACCCTGACACCCTGAAGCTGCTCAGCGTCCACGCCATCGGCGAGGAAGCCACCGAGATCATCCACATCGGCCACGCCGTCATCGCCCTGGGAGGAACCATCGAGTACTTCCGCGACAACGTCTTCAACTACCCCACCTTCGCAGAGGCCTACAAGGTCGCCGCCTACGACGGCTTCAACAAGATCGCGGAGATACGGTAGGGGGGTCCGATCACCGTAGTGTAGTGTCCTATATAAAACGTGGATAATCTGCTGGTCCTTTTCACCGTCGGCTGCGTTGCTCCGCCTCGCGTGGTATCGGCCATTGCTCGTTGTCGCGCCTTGCCGACGGCAAAAAGTCCTGCCCAGCTTATCCACGTTTTACATAGGACACTACACTACAACACCACGCGGCCCCATTCCGTCCTCGGCGGCACAACAGCGTATCCCGATCGTCGGAGCGGATCCGCACATCAGGACTCGGCGCTCATTCAAGGACACCCGATGCAGGGGCGGGGTTCAAACCCGCCCCTGCCCGCATGGCGCTACCGGCCGGTACAGGCCGGCCTGTACCGGCGCCGGCCTTGATCACTCCGCCTCGCTCGTCGGACCCCGGGGCGGCGCACATCGCCCGGTGTCTTCGAGCCAGAAGCCATCAGGGTTCTCGATCAGTTTACCGCCGACCATGAGCTCGGTGGATTCGAACGACTTGATCTGTCGCGGGCTCGCCTCCGGGTCCATAGCTGTCTGGATGACGCCGAAGGCCTTGGCGCCTTCCTGGATCATCCTCAAGTGTCTCTGTCGTTCGGAATACCCATTAGAGCGGCAGAGGCGACTGGTAATGACAAGGACGCAGTTCCGTCCCTGTACCATCTGGAACTCATCGTCCCACACGCGCAGGTAGACGTGACCCGATGGTGAGATCGCGCCCCAAGACCAACGGTTGTTACAAAAGGGCGCTCCAAGGCAACGTTCGAAAAAATCGGTGATCGTCATCGTGAATACTCTCGCCCGCCGAGAGCCGGCCGTGCGCGCATAGCCAGCACCCTGCGCATCAAGTGTTGCCGCCGGACGTCGGGGTCGCTCTTGATCAAGCGATGGTACTACTTCGTGCGGTACCTCCTCGCCATCTCTCAACCAGACGCTTGCTCCGGGATCCCCTCACCCCAACCCTCTCCCAGAGGGAGAGGGGGTCGGAGAGCCCATCGTCACAAATCCTCATGGTCGTACACGGCCACCCCGAAGGCACGAAGACCGTATTTTCACAGCAACGCTCATGGGCGTTGCGCTACCACCCCGGACGCATGAAATCGTATTTTCAGAAGAAACTCACTACCGATCTTGTCTCCACGGCTAATTTTTGTTTTGGTTCGGGTGGAGGGTGAGGGGAGTATGGCTTGGGAGGGGGGGTCGGCCTGAGAATTCAGGACACGGAGTTGGAGTTGGCGGGCGAGGTATGGGCGGTGTTCGGTAGTGTGGCGGCGTTTTTCGGGCACGAAGGATGGCTCGGGCAAGGTGTTTGCCCTGCGGGCGGATGAGGTTGGATGAGCTTGGTGCGGGGGTGGGTATCAGGCGATGGCGGGTTTGGGGCGGGAGTTGGCGGACATCTTCAGATAGTCGAGCAGCAGTCGAGGGGTACGGTTCAGCTTGCGGACGGTGGCGGCGACGGGCTTGCGGTGGGTCTTGATGACGGCGATGGCGAACCGGCGCAGGCGGGTCATGTTTTGGGGTCCATGGCCGGTGCGGATGCGGCTTTTGTCCTCGTTCCAGGCGTCGGTGTCATCGAGGATGCGATGGAGGGAGTTTTCGATGGTCCAGTGGCCCCGGTTGATGCGCAGCAGCGATGGGGCATTGGCGGTCTCCGGGGTGTGACTGGTGACGCCCCAGGAAGAGTCTACCGAGGTATCGGTGACGCGGCCCTTGCGCACTTGGCAGCGAGTGCGGCGAATGAGGAAGGCTTGGCCGACGCCGGGGAAGCGGAGGTGGTGGTTGAGCGCGGTGGTGGTCCAGATCTCGCGCTGCTCCCAACGACCGTGCACGGTCGGGAGCTTGCCCTTGATGGGCTTGCCGGTGTTCTCGACAAAGTCGGGTGGGCGTTTTGCGTCGTCATGGAACCACAGCCGGAGGTCCCCGAGCAGAGTCTTCTGGTTGCCCTTGGCGATGAACATATAGTGGGCATCGTGCTTGCGCAGGAAGGAGGCGATGGCGGTCTGTGTCAGCAGGGCATCGGCGGTGAAGGTCTTGCCGGCGAGGTCGCCGAGTGAATCGAGCAACGGGAGCGTGACCCCGATTTCGTTGGTGGCCTTGGTTTGGCCGTCGTCTTGGGTCAGAACAGTTTTTTTTGACCCCAGGCGATGGCGGTGTCATGGCCGCAGGCGCCGAGGATATGGACTTGGCGACCGGCCTCGTCGACAGCGCCCTTCATGGTCTTGCCGTCGATGGCCAGCGACGCATCGTTGTGCCCGTGGGCTACGAACCAGGCCCGCAGCGCGGCATCGAGTTCTTCGGGCGCGACCTTCACGATGGCGTTGCGCAGACAGTAGATACTCGGTCGCTGGTAGACGCCGTTGACCCGGCGGCAGCGGAAGTGGCGCAGCATCGCTGGCGAAAGGTCGCATACCCACTCGTGGATGGCCTTGTAGCCTCGGGCGCCGCACAGCGTGGCCGCCGCCGCGAGCCCCAGCAGGGTCTCGAGGCGGTAGCGGCGCCCGTAACGGCTGCGTGGGTCGGTGAGGGTGCGAAACACATCCGGCAGGCTCTTCATTTGCTCGGCGCTCAACATGGCTCTCGGTCTCCCATGACGGTAGCGGGGCTCCAGCACAGGGCTGCGAAGCACCCGACGGGCGTGGCGGGTGAGGGTCCGCACGAAGACCTTCTTCGGCGTGGAGCCTGAGCGGTACCCGCCCCGAGTCCGGCGAAAACCCCGGGTGAAGCCCACCTCGGTCCAGCCCGCAGCCCGGTAGACCGTGCCGGCGAAGCGCGACGGGTCGACGAACGTCTCCAACAGCACCAGCGGATGATGAAACCTCACCGGCCAGTCCCGCATCAACTGGCGTGCGCACAGCCCCAGCACCCGAGACCCGAGATTGGGCACCGGACGCAGCAGCAGGAACCGGGTGTTGTTGACCACCAGATGCAGCCGGTCGTACTTGTGGCGCAGCGTCCAGCCAATCCACGCATCCCGTGCCTGGCACTTCAGCGCCGCAGCCGAAAAAGACGCCAGCGCCACCCACTGGCCGCGCCACCGCGCGCCGTACCACACCGTCTCGCCCACCTTCGGCGCCGCCCCGAGGTAATGATGCTCCGCCATCAGCTCCCGGAACCGCGCCTCCTCGTGTGGCATCACCGCGTCGAGCGTGACTTCCGAAAGCTCCATCCCCTCCCCCGTGCGCCCTCGCCCCTGTTCGAGAACTTGTACCGCAACTCGGCCAGGAAGTCCACCCGACACAGGTTCCGCTTTGTAACCCAGCAGAGTCAGTCAGAACAAAAATCCGCCCTGTGTCTCCACACTTGCTTGACAAGCACCAGACGCCGTATATGGCAAACATATACAAGATGCTTGATTTCGACAGGGTCGTCGGCTTCCAACGGGACTTGGGCAACGTGGGGAAGATCGCCGACAAACACAGTGTACAGCAAGCGGAAGCGGAACAGGCTTTCTTCAACGAGCCGTTACTGGTTGCCGAGGATGTGGGCCACAGCGGGTCCGAACCACGACCTCACGCCCTTGGCGTCACCGGCGCAGGACAGCAAGGCCATTTCGCTGAGGCTGCCGGTGGACCTGCTCGAACGAATCAAGACGGCAGCCAACAAGCAGGACGTTCCCTATCAGTCGCTGATCAAGATCCGGCTGTCAGAGAAGGTGGACAGCGCATAGGCCGATCCGCCCGACTCCGACGCTGATCTCCGTAAGCCTGTCTACCGATGCGCCAACTCGACTTGTTCCTTGATACTCCTGGGACCATTGCGTTTAACGAATTGCGCGACGCCCTGACGGTGCGCGATGCCGACAGAGCCGGAAACTCACTCGAACGGCTGGCAAGCCATGACACCGACCATCGTCTGGCAGCCGATGCCAAGACCCTGATCGCGGTCATGGCAGCTCCCGCCCCCGAAGGAGTCGGGCAGGGATTCGACTGGCTTCACTCCCTGGAGCGGGAGTGGTTGCAGGCTGCCGATGCCCTGCTCGGAGTTGACGGCGGCCGGGATTTCCTGGTTCCCATGTGGCGCAACGCCGGACGCGCGCTCGAATCGGCGCCTTTTGATCCGGTTTGTCCGAAGCGCCATGCGAGTTGGGCCTACCTGCAAGGCCGGGACTGGACGAACCTGAAGCGCTCGGTGCTCGCCGTCGAGGGATATGAAACCGCGCCGGTCCTTCTCGCTCGACTTGCGGAAGCGGAGTGGCGGCAAGGCAACCGCGCACAAGCCGTCGAGCATTGGTTCGCGCTTTGCTGGCAGGCGCCCGTTGCGTTCGAGGAGTTGGTAGAGGCTTCGGACTTCCCGGACGGAGAGATGGCGGCGGCTTGGCGTCTCGCTCAGGACCAGGACGTGGAACCGGCGTTGTCACCCGAGTGGTTCCCCGCTTTCTTGCTGCTTCAGGAACCCCGACTCGCGGGCAAGTTCGCGTCGGGCGACGAGAAGGACGGGCCTCGTCGCGCCCTCGACGTCGTCCGCGCGTTGATAACCACGCACGGCGACCACAAGCAGAGCATCGCGTTGCGCCGGGAACTCAAGACACTTCACCCGGGCTTGTTGAGCCATTACCTGCAGAAGTTCGCACGACCTTGACAGGCGAATCGAAGAATGGAAGGGCAGGCTCCTACACAACATCCAGGCGGGCGGGCGACGAACTTGGAGGCACCGGCGTCGAGGAAGTCCCGGAATTCCGTTCCCAAGGACGCACGCTCCCGAAAAGTCAGGCCACCCGGGTGCGGGTGATGGCCTCCCGGAGACCTTCCAGCAGACCCTCCAGCTTGGCCATGCGTTCCCGCAGTTCGGCCTGCCCTCTCTCC
This sequence comes from uncultured Binatia bacterium (SeqCode), assembly GCA_965214905.1. Classification (GTDB taxonomy): domain Bacteria; phylum Desulfobacterota; class Binatia; order UBA9968; family JAJDTQ01; genus JAJDTQ01. The sequence continues at coordinate 4,110,638 of OZ243984.1, read as the reverse complement.
AAGGCACCGATCCGGTATTCCAGCCCGGTCAGGATTTTCCGTTGCCGCTCTTCCAGAGAGTTCAAGTCCGAGCGTTGGCGGTCTTCCAGCCCGGTCAGGGTTTTCCGTTGTCGCTCTTCCAGAGAGTTCAGGTCCGAGCGTTGGCGGTCTTCCAGCCGGTTGATCCGTACCTGGAGCAGACCGGCCAATGCGATCCCAACGGCAATGATGGCTATCAACTCCGCAGACATGCCGCTACTATAACACCTTCCGGGTGCCGCGCAAATTCCGAGCCTCGACGTCACGCTTTCGCCATTATTGCCGCAGGGCGCGGTTGAATCGGGCACCGACCACGGCGAGTCACGCGTACTGCGGAATCACTTCCGTGCCCAGCCTCTCGATCTGCTCGTGAACGGCCTCGGGCGGGCAGGCGGGGCGGGCGATGAACTTGGAGGCGCCGGCGTCGATGTAGCGCTGGATCGCGGCGGTGATGTCCCGGGCGGCGCCCAGAGCGGAGGTTTCGACGAAGTCCACGTCGGTACGGTTGCGGAGTGCGTAGGGGCGGGCGAGCCGGGCGGCTTCCACGGGATCCCGTGCGAAGCAGAAGTTGAACAGCACCCCGAAATGGTCGTCGTCGATGCGACGGCCGTAGCCGACGGCGTATTTTCGGATGCGGGCGATGGCGGCCCCCACTTCCTCGGGGGTCATCTGGGAGCCGAGCCAGCCGTCGGCCAGGCGGGCGGTGCGCCGGAAGGCGGGGCCGCTGCGGCCGCCGACCCAGATGGGAGGGGCGGCCTGGGCCGGCTTTGGTTGGATGGAGACGTCTTGGAGCCGGTAATACTTTCCTTGAGAGCTGACTCCGTTTTTCGACCATAGCGCGCGCAACAGATGCACCGCTTCCTCGGTGCGGCCGGCGCGCTCGGAACGGTGGATGCCGCAGGCGTGGAGTTCGGTGTCGTCGTCGCGGCCGAGACCCACGGCCAGCAGCAGGCGCCCGCCCGACAGGAAGTCCAGGGTGGCAAGCTCCTTGGCCAGCACCGTGGGGTTCCTGAGCGGAAGGGCCAGCACGCTGGTGCCGAACTTCATCTTGCGGGTGCGCGCGGCCACCCACGAGAGGGCCACCACCGGCTCCAGGCTCAAGGCATCGGAAACCACCCGGTCGCTCAGCCACAGCGAATCGATTGCCAGGGATTCCGCCAACTCCACGGCGCGCCAGAATGCCTCGGGGTCGGCGTCGCCGAAGGGCCAGCCGCTGAACCCGATTCCGATGCCGATTCCCACGGTGTCCGTTTCCTCTTCCCGCAGATTCGTTCAGGAGCCCCCAGACGGCTCCCTGTTCGGAACCGGGTGCTTAGGCCCGTGTCCGTTCAATCATGATTCCCATGCTCCGGACGAGGACTCGGAGCGCTTCGCCTTGCTGCTCAAGCGCCTTCATGGCTTCGGTGTGGCGTTGGTCCTGGTCCCGGCGGACTTCGTCAAGCTGGCGGTCGCGCCGACCGGCGGCAGCCTGCATGATCCGGATTCCGTAGAGGATGACCCCATCGGTGCGGCTCCTGTCAGGAGTCGCACCGACAGTGATGCAATCTCGAACTCTGTCATGATGCCTGCCACTTTCTTTCCTCGACTTCCCATAAAGCCTTGGTTACGGGAATAATATGAGCAAACCGTCCTTGATTTGACAACCGTGCGGCGCGCAAGTTCCGATGGCACGGGTTGACCGACGACGACGATGATATTATTGAAGTGAGCCTTCGGGCTCTACACCGACCCACCAAATCAACCCTCAACCGGAGAGACCAACTGCCTATGGAACCCATCGCGTGGCTGACACTGATCATCTTTTCACTGGCGATCATCGCGGTCCTGACCAACGTCGTCGAGCCGGCCGTGGCGGCCCTGTTCGGGGTGGCGGTGATGGTGTGGGCCGGGATCATGACCGAGGTGGAGGCCTTCCTGTTCGTGGACTGGAACGTGATGGCCATCCTGGTGAGCGTGTGGATCATCGCCGGGTACTTCGCCCGATCGGGGGTCCCCGAGCTGCTGTCGGCCAAGGCCATGCAGTGGTCCGGAGGCCAGTACGGGATGCTGATGGTCATCCTCTCGTTGCTGGCGGGGTTCCTGTCCATGGCGGTGGACAACGTGGTGGTGATCCTGATGCTGGCGCCGGTGGCCATACCGGTGGTGCGCCAACTCGGCTTCCCGGTGACTCCCGTGGTGCTCATGATCGGATTCAGCGCCAACTTCATGGGCACGGCGCTGCTGCTGGGTGACCTGCCGCCCCAGATGCTGCACAGCGTGTCGGGCGCGGAGTTTCTCGACTTCATCTGGCAATTCGGCCGACCCTCGTCCTTTCCCATCCTGCTGGTGACCTTCGCCCTGACCCTGGGCTTCATGCTCCTGTACGGCTTCCGCAAGGCGACGGCGGCGGCTCCGGCAGACGGCGGCGCGCTGACGGGCTCCCGCGTGGCCATGCCGGCGCTGCCGGACCCGATGTTCGCGGGCCTGGTGCTGGTCGCCTTCAACGCCACCATCGTGGCCATGGCCTTCCGGGAAGTGCTCAACGTGAAGCTCGGTTTCATCGCCATGACCGGGGCGCTGCTTCTGATCCTGGCAGTGGAACTGCTGGGAGACCGGCTGAAGAAGAAGCCCGACTTCGAGGAGATCCTGCAGGAGCTGGACTGGCGCGCGGTGTGCTTCTACGTCTCGCTGTTCGCCCTGGTGGGCGGCCTCGAAAAGGCCGGCATCCTGCACGACCTCGCGGACCTGCTGAAGCCCATCTTCGCATCCAGCGTCACCCTGGGAACCACACTGCTCTACTGGGTCACCGTCCCCATCGTCGGGGTCGTGGAGCACGACGCCTACATCCTCACCTTCCTCTACACCATCCGCGATCTGGGCGAACTGGGAATCGACCCCTGGCCCCTGTGGTGGATGCTGGTGTGGTCCGGCACCCTCGGCAGCAACTTCACCGTCGCCGGCGCGCCGGCGCTCTACGTGGCCGTCAAGATCTGCGAGCGGGAAGAGAAGCGGAAGATTCCTTTGCGGGAGTTCCTGAGTTGGAGCGTGCCGTTCACCCTGGTGGCGAGCGTGATCTGCTACGTGTTCGGGATGCTGATCTGGGTGCTGCCGTAGGGGCTTTCATCGAGCGACGGCGCAGTGATGATGGGCGGTCCGGCCCTCGGCCGGGCGCCCTGCGAGCGCTGGTTGCGTTTCATCTGGCCGTTGCTCGCCGTCTTGACCGGAATCATCATGGCGGCCATCAGCAGGCCCGTCAGGAACACTTGGCGTGCGTCGATGAGACGGGCCATCGCGGTTACTCGACCGAAATGAACGAGTATTCCCATTCCCTCTGCGCAGACTCTAGGAGTCGATGGAAGTGCCGCGGTACTTGTCCTTCAACTCGTCCATGACCGTGCCCTTCCAGAACTTCACGCCCACCTGATAGCCGGCGCGGCCGATCATGTGCGCGGACACGGGCGCCGTGAGGAAGACGAAGAGGGTGATGGCGATGACACGGACGGTGACGCCAAGGTCCGGGAAGTACAGCGCCACCGATGCCATCAGGCAGAACACGCCCAGGGTCGGCGGCTTGGTGGCCGTCTGCATGCGGGTGAGCAGGTCGGGCATGCGAACGATGCCCACGCACCCCAGGAACATGAAGGCGGTGCCGATGATCATGAACGCGGCGCAGATGATGTCAGTCACCATGGTGTGCCCATTTCTCGATGTAGCGGGAGAACGTGACCGTGCCCAGAAAAGCCACCAGCGCCAGCACGATGGCCACGTCAAGGTACACCGGCTCGTTGAAGGCTATCGCATAGAGGGCGGCGATGCCGACGCCCACGGTGGTCAACAAGTCCAGCGCCACCAGCCGGTCCGGGATGTTGGGACCGATGATGAGGCGCACAAAAGCCAGCACGATGCCGAGGCTCAGAACAGCAAGCAGAACGAAAGCCAGGGTCGTCATCGCAGCAACTCCATGACGCGCCTCTCGAAACCGTCCTTGATGGACCGGCGCAGCTCTTCGGCGTCGTCCACGTACATGGCGTGAATGTAGAGCATCCGCCGGTCGTCCGACACGTCGAGGCTCAAGGTGCCGGGGGTCAGGGTGATGAGGTTCGCCAGCAGGGTGATCTCGGCGTCCGTCTCCGCGTCCAGGGGGATCGCCACCACCCCCGGCTTCATGTTGTGCGACGGGGTCGCCACCTCGTAGGCGATGCGCAGGTTCGCCAGCAGGAGCTCCCAGGCGAACAGCCCGGCCAGCCTCAGGCTCTGCCACAGCTTCTCGAAGTAGCGGGACGGCCGCAATAGCCGCCGCACCGCGTACAGGATCAGGAAACCGAAGACGAAGCCCACGGCCAGGCTCGGCGCCGTCACCTCCCCGGTCAACGCGGCCCAACTCAGCGCCAGCAGGATGTTCCACAGGAGAACGGTCATGATCCTCCCCCCCGGAGCACCGCAGGTCCCGACCCGATGCCGCCACTTGTCGCAGGGAGAACGGTCATGACCCTCCCCTCGCTCCAAGCACTGCGCGAATGTACGGCTCGGGGTTCGTCAACTGATCGCCCGCCTGTAGCGCCAGATCGAAAAAGGGTCCTGCGGCCACGCCCATGACCACCGCGAGCACGGCGAGGGTCACGATCGGACCCAGCATGAGCGCCATGCCGCCGCCCGGCGCGTTCACCGCGGTCTCCGCCGGCAGCGGTTTCCAGAACGCTTCCGCCCAGATCTTGGTCATGGAGAACAGCGTCAGCAGGCTCACGCCCAATGCCGCCGCCACCAGCACGAACTGCTCGATGCCGAGGCCGGCCTTGATCAGGACCAGCTTGCCGAAGAAACCGGACAGGGGCGGCACCCCGGCCAGGGAGAACGCCGACAACAGGAACAGCATGGACAGCCACGGATGAGCCCGATACAGGCCGCCCAGCTTCTTCAGGTCGTAGGTGCCGTGCAGCCGATGGGAGACCCCGCTCACCAGAAACAGGTTGGTCTTGACGAAGATGTTGTGGACGATGAAGAACACCGTGCCCGCCAGCGCCAGGGGGGTGAAGAACCCGAGCCCCATGACCATGTAGCCGATCTGGCTCACGATATGAAACGACAGCAGCCGGCGGAACTCGTACTGGGCCACGGCGCCCAGCACCCCCGTCACCATGGTGATGCCGCCGGCCCAGAGGATAATGGTGTGGGTATAGTCCACGTTGCTGAGGAACAGCAGCGTGAAGACGCGGATCAGGGCGTACACGCCGACCTTGGTCAACAGTCCGCCGAAGATGGCCGAGACCGCCACCGGCGGCGTGTGATAGGAGGCCGGCAGCCAGAAGAACAGCGGGAAGATGGCCCCCTTGATGCCGAAGGCCACCAGGAACAGGATGCCCAGGGTGGTCACCAGCCCCGGATGCCCCGCGCTCCCGAGCCTCTGCGACAGGTCCGCCAAGTTGAGGGAGCCGGCCATGGCGTAGAGGATCCCCACCGCCGCCAGAAAGAACGCCGACGCCACCAGGTTGAGGGTTACGTACTTGATGGCGCCCTCGAGTTGCGCGCGCTCGCCTCCCAGCGCCAGCAGCACGAAGGACGAGATCAGCAGCACCTCGAACCAGACGAACAGGTTGAAGATGTCGCCGGTCAGGAAGGCCCCGGACACGCCCATGATCAGGATGTTGAAGAGCGGATAGTAGCCGTAGGCTTCCCGGCCCCGGTCCAGGGTGCCCAGCGAGTAGATCACGATCACCAGCGTCACCACGCCGGTGGCGGCCACCATGACGGCGCTGAACACGTCGGCCACCAGGGTGATGCCGAACGGCGCGATCCAGGCGCCCTTCTGCACCGCCTGGATGCCCTCGTCGGCGACGCGGTCCAGCAGCACCACCGAGACCGCGAAGTAGACGATGCCGCCGGCGAGGGTGAGGATCCGCTGGACGGCCACGTAGCGCCACACCACCACGCAGCTCGCCCCCACCAACAGAGGAATCAGGACGGGTAGGACGATGAGCGAGTTCACGTGTCGGTTGCCTTCATGTCGTCGAGGTCATCCGTGCCCACGGTCTGATACGCCCGGTAGGCCAGCACCATGGCGAAGGCCTGCACGCCGAAGCTGATGACGATGGCCGTCAGGATCAACGCCTGGGGCAAGGGGTCCGCCACCGTTCCGGTGATGGCCTTTTCTCCGTAGGGGATCACCGGAGGCACCGCGCGGGTGAGGCCCGCGGCGGTGAACACCAGCAGGCTCGCGCCGTGGGCGAGCAGCGCCAGCCCGATGATCAGCTTCACGATGCTCCGGCGCATGAGCATGTAGACGCCGGAGGCGTAGAGTCCGCCGATGACGACGGCGAGCAGGGCTTCCACTAGTCGTCCTCCTCCACTTCCTCCGCCAGGCTGATGATGACGATGAGCACCACGCCCACCACTGTCAGGTAAACGCCGATGTCGAAGAGCAGCGGCGTGCCCAAGTGGAGATCCAGCCCGAAGATGTAGACATGCGCCCACTGGCCGGTCATGAACGGCTGCCCCTTGAACATGGAGAGGACGCCGCTCAGGGCCGCGGCCAGGAGCCCCCAGGCGATAATGGTCCGCGCCCGGCAGGGCAGGAACCGGCGCATGGAACGCACGTCGTAGGCGATGGCGTAGAGGGTCAGGGCCGCGGCCAGCACCAGCCCGCCGACGAAGCCGCCGCCGGGATCGTTGTGTCCCCGCAGCAGCAGAAAGATGGAGAACTGGAACAGCAGGATCAACAGGAATCGGCTGGCCGTCCTGAGAATCAGCGAGTTCACGAGCCACTCCCCTTCCCGAGTCTCAGCCGGATGAGCGAATAGACGCCGATGCCGGCCACCGCCAGCACCGTAATCTCGCCCAGCGTGTCGAAGCCCCTGAAATCCACCAGGATCACGTTCACGATGTTCCGGCCCTGCCCCAGCAGGTACGAGTTCTCCGCGAAGTAGGTGGAGATGGTGGGATGCCACTGCACCGAGGCGGCCACCAGCACGAGCAGCGTGAACAGCGCGCCCACCGCGACGCCGATGACCGCGTGCCGCAGCATCACCGCGCGGGTGGAGAACCGCTTGAACGGGGGCATGTAGTAGAACACGAACACGAACAGGATCAGCGACAGGGTCTCGATGAGGAACTGGGTCATGGCCAGGTCGGGAGCGCCGAAGAGAACGAAGATCAGCGCCACGCTGTAGCCCACTACCCCCAGGGCCATGACCGCGCGCAGGAACGTCTGCGCCCGCACCGTGGCGATGGCGGCCGCCAGCGCCACCAGCCCCACCACCCACTCGTGCACGCCGATGTCGCCCCAGTTCATTTCCACCACGCCGATGTCCGCTTGCGAGAGAAAGGTGTACCAGGCCAGCACGACGGTGACCGTCATGATGGTGGCGAGGTAGAGCCGCAGATAGCCGTTCTGAAGCACACGGGTCTGGCCTGCCGCCGACCAGTTCAGAAATCGGAGCCACAGGGCGTACCCGTGGGAGGGGCCGCAACGGGCCGCCGGCAGCGCGAACTCCGTGGCCTTCCGCAATGCGTCGCGCTTGAGGTAGACCCCCACGCCCAGGGCGAAAGTGACGAGGCTCAGCAAGAGCAGCGGACTGAACCCGTGCCACAGCGCCAGATGGAAGCTCACCGGCTTGCCCAGCACGGACCCGGCCGCCGCCGACAGCAGGGACTCGGGCAGCACCGGCATCAACCCGAACAGCACGCTCAGGCACCCCAGAAACACCGGACCCAGCCACATGGTCCAGGGCGGATCATGGGGATGCCTGGGGGTGTGGGTCTCCTGGCCGGAAAACGGCCGGATGCCCGCCAGCCACGCCACCGCGAACAGCAGCATGCTGGTGAGCACGCCGACCACCGTCACCAGCACGTGCTCGTGGGTCAGCGCCTCGTAGAGCGCCTCCTTGCCCACGAAGCCGAAGAACGGCGGCAGGCCGGCCATGGACACCGCTCCCACCGCGGCGCCGGCGCAGATGATCGGCATGGTCTTGCGGAGCCCCCCGAGCTGCCGAATGTCCCGGGTGCCGGTCTCGTGGTCGATGGCCCCGGCCACCAGGAAGAGCGCCGCCTTGTAGAGCACGTGGGCCATGAGGAAGACCATGGCCGCCTGAATGGCCAGCTTGCTGCCCAGGCCGATGAGCATGGTGAGGGTGCCCAGCACGCTCACCGTGGAATAGGCCAGGATCTTCTTGAGGTCCGTCTGGTGGAGCGCCTGGTACGCGCTCACCAGCATGGTGGCGGCGCCGAAGCCGGTGACCACATGGAGCCACAGGTCGCTGCCGCCCAGCACCGGGCTGAACCGCGCCAGCAGGTAGACCCCCGCCTTGACCATGGTGGCGGAGTGAAGATACGCGCTTACCGGCGTGGGCGCCTCCATGGCCGACGGCAGCCAGAAATGGAACGGCACCTGGGCCGACTTGGTGAACGCGCCGGCGAACACCAGCGCCAGCACCAGCGGGTAGAGCCGGTGCCCCTGCAACGCGGTGCTGTCCGCGGCCAGGGCCGAAATCTCGAAGCTGCCGCCGATCTGCCCCATGAGCAGCACACCCGCCATCAGCGCCAGCCCGCCGGTACCGGTCACCAGCAGCGCCTGCAGCGCGGCGGCCCGGGCGGTATCCTTGTGGTGCTCGAATCCGATGAGGAAGTAGGACGTGACGCTGGTGAGCTCCCAGAACACGAACAGCGCGATGAGGTTGTCGGACAGGACCACGCCCAGCATGGACGCCATGAACATCAGAATGAACAGATAGAAGCGGGGCAGCGACGGATGGCCATGGAGGTAGCTGCCGGCGTAGGTGATGATCAGCGTGCCCACCACCGTGATGGCCAAGGCGAACAGAAGCCCCAAGCCGTCCAGGTTGAAGGAAAGCTGGAGTCCCATGGCCGGAACCCACGGATAGACCGCCCGGACCCCTTCGCCCGCTACCACGTCTCCCATGTGGTTCAGGAAATACAGCGCCAGAACCGCCGGGAACGCCGAGAACACCCATCCCGCCCAGCGCGCGTTCAGCCGGTACAGCGACGGCGCCAGCAAGGCCAGCACGAAACCGGAGAGGACAACGACGATCATCGAAGAAGTTTCCGCAGCGCGATCAACCGGTCATGACGTCCAGACCCCGGCGGGGTCGTACTTTCTCACCGCCAGGAGCTCGTCCCGGGACGGCGCCGGAGTCCGGGTGACGTCGGGCGCCGCCTTGAGCGGCCAGTCCGTCTGATCCTTGATCTCCTGCACCGTCACCCCGGGATGATACGACTCGATCTGCATCTCGCGGCTCTGCGGATCGAACGAGAAGATGCCGAGACTGCTGATGGTCCGGCTCGGGCCGCCGCCCGACAGACCGCGCTGCCCGCGCCAGCCGGCCCCGTCTCCATGGCCCGGTGAGGTGATGTACCGAACCCGCGGCACGAAACGCCGCCGTTCATGGTTCATGATGATGACGCACCGCCCGGCCAGGGTGGCGATGTCGGCGGCCCCGCCGCTCCCGGGCAGCCGCAGCCTTCTCCCCTCATCCCCGACCCAATGCGTATTGAGGTTGCCGTGGCGGTCCACCTCGGCGCCGCCGATGAAGCCCATCTCCACGCGGCCGCTCTGCAGCAGGCTCATGACCTCGATCAAACCGCAACAGAACAGCGCGCCGGCCACGTTGGGGGGATCGCTCATGGTGAAGATCGGCTCCAGCGCCGGCCAGTCACGGACGACGCCGCTCTCGAAGATGCCGATGGCGCCGGGCGCGTGCAGTTCCTTGGCCACCGCGAAGCCCAGGAGCGGCAGCCGCATCCCCACGAAGACGCGCTCGCCGTCGCGTATCTCGCGCGCCGCTGCGATGACCATGAGCTCTCGTCGCGTATAGTCCATGGGGTCCGTCACGAAAGGATTGCGATCGTTCCACCGCCGCCGTCCCACTCCGGGTAGCATTCTCGGCGGTGCGATTCAATGGCCGGCCTCCTCCGGCAAACTCCGGGAGCCACTGGCGGGTCCGTCAATAACCATAACTGACCGGAGCCGCCATGTGGTTGCCGTCGGGCTTGAGGCGGGCGATCCGCTCGGTCCCGAGCCGCTCCAGGTAGCCCTCGTGCCCGCCCGCCTCCAGCACCCACCGGTTCAGCCAGCCGTCGAACCCGGCCCGGTCCCGGGATTCGGCATGATAGGTGAAATAGAAGTCGTCGTCGCGGCGGCTGTAGCCCTGTGTAGGCGCCGGGTGAGAGCCGAACGGCACACAGGCCACGGCCGCCACCAGAAATCCGGGGACCAGGGTCCGGTTGGGATCGCTGAGGATCACCTCGTGGGGCACGATCTCCTCGCAGGTGAGCACCACCTTGCCCGCCGCCATGGCGGCGTCCTGGGTGACTCCCAGGTTGCCCCACACGTGGGCGTTGCCCTCTTCGTCCGCCCGCTGGACGTGCAGGATGGCGACGTCCGGTCTCACCGCCCGCACGGCCAGCAGATTCTCCTCGGTGAAGGGACAGATGACGCCGGCGAACGAATCCTCCTGCCGGAAGTCGCTCCCCATCAGCGTTCGCGTGGGCAGGAACGGCACCCCCATGGCCGCGGCCTTGAGGCCCAGGGCGATGGAGAAGTTGGAGTGGTTCTCCACCGCCAGCGGCCCGGGATCCTGTTCCTCCACCGCGCGCCGGAAGTTGTGTCCGAGACCCGCCGCCACGTTGCCGACCCACGCGCCGCAGACCCGCCTGGCGCAGCCCGCGCCGATGATCTGGTCGAACTGCATGTCGGAGATGGTGGTCATCAGCGTGAGGTCGCGCTTTCGCTGACGAATGAGCTCGTAGCCGGCGGCAAAGGGGATGAGCGACTCGAGGGCGGCGCCCATGAAGACGGACATGCCGTCCTCGACCTCCTCGGCGACGGCGTCTCGAAGGCTGCGGCGCTTCGGCATGGCAGAGGTTCTAGTTATCCACGGTTTATACAGGACACTACACTAGCCGTTCGGCCCTGGCGCCGCAAGCGCGGTTTGACTGTCCGAACCCCAGGTGGATATATAGCCGCTTGGATAGCTTGGAGGACTTCATGCGTTACGGATTCGTCATCGATCAGAACCGCTGCATCGGCTGCCATGCGTGTACCGTGGCCTGCAAGGACGAGCACGACGTGCCCGTCGGCGTGAACCGGACCTGGGTCAAGTACATCGAGAAGGGCGCCTTCCCGGCCACCAGCCGCCATTTCGCGGTGCTCCGGTGCAACCATTGCGATGACGCTCCGTGCATCGAGATCTGCCCCACGGTGGCGCTCTACCGGAGCCCCGACGGCATCGTCGACTTCGACAACGACCGCTGCATCGGCTGCAAGTCGTGCATGCAGGCATGCCCCTACGACGCCCTGTATATCGACCCCGACCACAATACCGCGGCCAAGTGCAACTTCTGCGCGCACCGGGTAGAGCTGGGCTTGCAGCCGGCCTGCGAGGTGGTGTGTCCCACCCAGGCGATCCTGTCCGGCGACCTCGACGATCCGGAAAGCCCCATCGCCCGCACCGTGGCCACCCGCAAGGTCTCGTTGCGGAAGCCCCACAAGGGGACCCGCCCCAAGCTGTTCTACGTCGGCGTCGAGGAAGATGCATTGCAGCCCACCATGACCGAGACTTCCGATACCCACTTCTGGGCCGACAAATACCCGGGAGAGGACCTCTACGCCCTCTCCGCTTCCCGGCACGGCGCCCCGATTCCGGGCGGCGCGCGCGAGGTCTACGACGCGCCCCACCCGCGGCCCTGGGGGTCGAAGATCGCGGCCTATCTCTGGACCAAATCCATCGGCTCCGGGGTCCTGATGGTGGCGGCGTTGCTGATGATCCTGGGCCGCAGCCAGGAGGGGCCGCTCATGAACATCGTGAGCCCGGTCCTCGCGCTGGTCTTCACCGGCCTCACCACCGGGCTGCTGGTATTCGATCTCAAGCGGCCCGACCGCTTCTACTACCTGCTGACCAAACCCAACCTGCGCTCGTGGCTGGTGCTCGGAGGCTACATCCTGATGGCCTATTCCCTGGCCAGCGCGATCTGGCTCGCTTACGGGACCGGGACCGGCAGCGTGCCGGGATGGGTGGTTGCCGCCTGCGCGGTGCTCGGCATCGGCGCCGCCGGCTATTCGGCGTTTCTGTTCGCCCAGGCCAAGGGGCGCGACCTTTGGCAGAGCCCGCTCTTTTTCTGGCATCTCGTGGCGCAGGCCGTTACCGCCGGGGCGGCGACCCTGCTCCTGTTCGGTCTCGTGACGGGTCCGAGCGGCCAGACCATGGCAACCATGGGCGCCGTCCTCATGGTCTCGCTGGTCATCACCGGCGGCCTGGTGTTGGGGGAGGTGGTGCTGACGCCCATCAGCGAGGACATGCGGCGCGCCACCGAACTGCTGACCTGCGGCGCGTTGCGGGAGAAGTTCTGGGGGCTGTTCATGGCCGTGGGCATCCTCCTGCCGGTGATTTTCCTGTTGTGGGCCGACGCCCAGGAACAGGCGTCCTGGTTCCTGTACCCGCTGTCCGCGGTGCTGGCGCTCGTCGGGCTCTGGGCGTTCGAGCGGCTGTGGGTCGAGGCCGGGCAAGCCGTGCCGCTCAGTTGAAAGGGAAACCACCGTGATGAAGAACGATATGCAACCGCTGAGCCCCGACGCCGCCAACCTCGAGCCGCCGCAGGGGGGACTCCGGAGCTTCCCGCCAAGGGATCGCTGGTCGGACTGGACCGAGTACGACGCCGCCGCGTGGCCCAGGCGGGTGGAGCGGCGCTACGACCTCATCCCCACCATCTGCTTCAACTGCGAGGCCGGCTGCGGCCTGCTGGCCTACGTGGACAAGGAGACGGGCCGGATACGCAAGTTCGAAGGCAATCCGGAACACCCGGGCAGTCGCGGCCGGAACTGCGCCAAGGGACCCGCCACCATCAACCAGGTGAACGACCCCGAACGCATCCTCTACCCCATGAAACGAGTGGGAAAACGCGGCGGCGGCCGATGGGAGCGCGTGACCTGGGACGAAGTCCTGGACGACATGGCCGGAAGGATCCGGAAGGCGCTCCAGGAAGACCGCCGCAACGAGATCATGTACCACGTGGGCCGCCCCGGACATGAACTCCTCTATCACCAGCGCATCATGCACGCCTGGGGCATCGACGCTCACAACAGCCACACCAACGTCTGCTCCGCCGGCGCCCGAACGGGCTACGCGTTCTGGTGCGGCATCGACCGCCCCTCTCCCGACCACGCCAACGCGCGTTTCATGCTGCTGCTGAGCTCGCACCTGGAGACCGGCCATTACTTCAACCCCCACGCCCAGCGCATCATCGAGGCCAAGGAGCGTGGCGCCAAGGTCTGCGTCATCGACACGCGGCTTTCCAACACCGCCTCCAAGGCCGACTACTGGCTGCCCACCTGGCCCGGCACCGAAGCCGCGGTGCTGCTGGCCATTTGCAACGTGCTGCTCCAGGAGGGCCTCTACGACCGCGAGTTCGTGAGGAAGTGGGTCAACTGGGAGCAGTTCCTGCGCCAGGAGCACCCGGACGAGCCGCAGACCTTCGAACGGTTCGAGGAGATCCTCAAGACCCTCTACGGCCAGTACACGCCGGAGTTCGCCGCGGCCGAGTCCGGGGTGGACGCGGCCATGATCGTGGAGGTGGCCCGCGAGGCGGCGCGGGCCGGGTCGGCCCTGGCCACCCACGTGTGGCGCAACGCCGCCGCCGGCAACCTGGGCGGCTGGGAAGTGGCCCGGGCGCTGGAGTTCCTGGTGGTCCTGATGGGCGCCGTGGGTACGCCCGGCGGCACCGCCCCCAACGCCTGGAACAAGTTCATTCCGGCCCCTCCCATGATGCCGCCGCCCGCCAAGGCGTGGAACACGCTCATGTACCCGCCGGAATACCCGCTGGCCTTCTTCGAAATGAGCTTCCTGCTGCCGCATCTGGTCAAGGAGGGCCGGGGCAAGCTGGCGATGTACTTCACCCGCGTCTACAACCCGGTGTGGACCAACCCGGACGGCATGAGCTGGATCGAGATGCTGAGCGACGAGGCCAAGGTGGAGCGCCACGCGTGCCTCACGCCCACCTGGAGCGAGACCGCCTGGTTCTCGGACTACGTGCTGCCCATGGGGCTGGCGTCGGAACGGCATGACCTCATGAGCCAGGAGACCCATTCGGCGCGCTGGATCGGCTTTCGCCAGCCGGTGCTCCGGGTCGCCATGGAACGGCGGGGCAAGACCTTCGCCACCACCTGGGAGGCGCACGCGGAAGCCGGGCTCGGGGAAGTATGGGAAGAGGACGAGTTCTGGATCGAGCTGTCCTGGCGCATCGATCCCGACGGCTCCCTGGGCATCCGCAAGTACTTCGAGTCGCCCTACCGGCCGGGCGAGAAGCTCACGGTTTCGGAATACTACCAGTGGATGTTCGAGAACAGCGTTCCCGGTCTCCCGGAGGCCGCGGCCGAAGAAGGAATTTCGGCGCTGGAGTACATGCGCAGGTACGGCGCCTTCCTGGTAGCGGAGAACATCTACAGCAGCCATGCAACCGAGATCAAGGAAACGGACATGGCGGAAGCCGCGGTGGACCCGGTCACGAAGGTGGTCTCCAAGGGCGGCGCGGTGATCGGGGTCGAGGTGGACGGCAAGGGCTACGCCGGCTTTCCGACGCCTTCGCGCAAGCTCGAGTTCTATTCCGAGACCCTGAAAGACTGGAGATACCCCGAGCACCGGTTCCCGGGATACATCAAGAGCCACGTGCACCCTTCCAACATCGATGCCGCCAAGGGCGAGATGCTGCTGCTCCCCACCTTCCGGCTGCCGACTCTCATTCACAGCCGCTCGGGCAACGCCAAGTGGCTTTACGAGATCTCGCACAAGAACCCGGTATGGCTGCATCCCCGGGACGCCGAGCGCCTTGGGGTCGCCACCGGGGACCTCGTCAAGGTGCACACCGAGATCGGCTATTTCGTGGATCGGGTGTGGGTCACCGAGGGGATCCGGCCGGGCGTGGCGGCGTGCTCGCATCACCTGGGGCGCTGGCGCCTCAAGGAAGAGACCGGCGGAGGCCGCTTCGCCACCGCCCTGGTCGATCTGGAGCAGGTAGAGCCCGGCCGGTGGATGATGCGCCAGCTTCACGGCGTCCGGCCTTTCGAGAGCGCGGACAAGGACTCCGGGCGGGTGTGGTGGCAGGAGGCCGGGGTGCACCAGAACCTGACCTTCCCGGTGCAGCCCGACAACATCAGCGGGCAACACTGCTGGCACCAGAAGGTGCGGGTGGAAAAGCCCGGCGCCGACGATCGCTACGGCGACATCTTCGTGGACACCAACAAGTCCCACGAGGTGTACAAGCGCTGGCTCAAGCTGACCCGGCCGGCGCCGGGGCCCGGCAACCTGCGCCGTCCGCGGTGGCTCCTGCGCGCCTACAAGCCGGCGCCGGAAGCCTACGAGTTCAAGCCGTGAGGCCGGCGGACTCGGATCATCGGCGTCGCGCCGAACGGCGTTTTCCCAAGGTTTTTCCAAGGTTTTCCCAAAGATATCAAGCCGTTCTCCTTGACAGACGCCGCGCTTAGCCGTTAAGAAGCTCGGCTGAACCCGGCTTCCGAGGAACGGCCGGTTCCCTCCGATGGCGCATTCGAAATCCGAAAACCCGGGAGCACAACGTGTTTGAAGCAATGGCCGATGGGCTGACCTCGCTGTTGAGCGTGGAACGGTTTCTATTCATGACCTTCGGCGTGGTGGTGGGGATGGCGTTGGGAGCCATACCCGGCCTGGGTGGCGTCGTCGGTCTGGCCCTTCTGCTGCCGTTCACGTTCGACATGGACGCCACCGCGGCCATCGCCATGCTGGTGGCCCTCTCCTCCGTGCCTGTCACCACCGATACCATCCCCTCGGTGCTTTTCGCCGTGCCGGGTACCGTCGGCTCGCAGGCCACCATTCTGGACGGCCACCCCATGGCCCGGAAAGGCGAGGCCGGACGGGCCTTCGGCGCCGCCTACTTCGCCTCCCTGCTCGGCGGCATCATCGGCGCCGTCATTCTGGGCATGCTCATTCCCGTGCTGAAGCCGCTGGTGCTGCTGTTCGCCGCGCCCGAGCTCTTCTCCCTGGGCATCATGGGAATCTCCATGGTGGCGATCCTGAGCGGCCGCGTGCCCCTCAAGGGCATCGTCGCCGGCGGCATGGGGCTGCTGCTTTCGATGATCGGCATCGACAAGCAGGAGGGGCTGCTGCGGTGGACCTTCGACTCCCTCTACCTGTTCGACGGCCTCAACATCATCGTGGTGAGCCTGGGGCTGTTCGCCCTGCCCGAGCTGGCGGACATGGTCATCGAGGGCAAGCAGATCAGCAGCGTGCCCAAGCAGGCCATGAAGGGCGTGGGGCACGGCATACGGGACGTGTTCGCCAACTGGTGGCTGATGCTTCGTTGCGCGTTTCTCGGCACCTGGGTCGGCATCATTCCCGGCCTGGGCTCCGCGGTGGTGGACTGGCTCGCCTACGGACACGCCAAGTCCACCTGCAAGGACGCAGCCTTCACCTTCGGCACCGGCGACGTCCGCGGCGTCATCGCCCCGGAAAGCGCCAACAACGCCAAGCAGGGCGGCGCGCTGGTGCCCACGCTGGCCTTCGGCATCCCCGGCAGCGCCTCCATGGCGCTCCTGATCGGCGCCTTCATGATCCACGGGCTGCAGCCGGGCCCGTCCATGCTGAACCAGCACCTGGACATCACCTACGCCATCGTGTGGAGCACGGCCATCGCCAACGTCATGGCCACGGTCATCGCGCTGTGCTTCACCAACCAGCTCGCCAAGATCTCGTCCGTGCGCATCAACATCCTGGCGCCCCTGGTGACGGTGGTCGTGTTCCTGGCCGCCTATCAGGCAACCGCCAGCATCTTCGACCTGGTGACGGTGCTGATCTTCGGGTTGCTGGGATGGATCATGAAGCGGTGCGGCTGGCCCCGGCCGCCGCTGTTGCTGGGGTTCCTGCTGGGCGGGCTGATCGAGCGGTACCTGTTCATCTCCGTTCGCGCCTACGGCGCCTCGTTCCTCGTCCGGCCGCTGGTGCTGGTGGTCCTGGCGGTCACCATCGCGACCATCTACTACAGCGTCAAGCAGGAACGGAAAGTCCGGCAGCTCACGGGAGGATAAACATGCGCCTCACCCCCTCGCTCCTGTTCACGCTGTTCGTCGCCGTCGTCGCCGCCGCCATGGTCTACACCTCCAGGGACTGGCCGCTGGGGACCGGCCTGTTCCCCCGCTCCGTCGGCGTCCCGGTCCTGGTGATGTCGTTGATCCAACTGATCATGGACGCCTACCGCACCATGAAGACATCCGGCGGCCAGGAGCGGGAAACCGGCGACCTGCAGGTGGACTGGACCATGTCCACGGCCGAGGTGGCGGCCCGGGGCCTGGTCTTTGCCGGGTGGCTCCTGGGCATGTTCTTCGGCATCCTGCTGTTCGGCTTCTTCATCACGGTGCCGTTGTTCACCCTGCTGTATCTGAAATACCAGGCCAAGGAAGCCTGGCCGCCGACCCTCTGGCTTACCGCCGGCATGCTGGTGTTCTTCGTCGGCGTGTTCGACCAGATCCTGCACATTCACTGGCTCTCGCCCGTGATCGCCGGTCCCGAGAATTTCCTCAGGGTACTCATGCCGTGGCTGGGCTGACGCCCTGCTTCGACACTCCCCGCCCCGTCACGGGTCGGTGCTACTTCTTGCCCTTGGGGTTGAAGATCTGCGCCACGATGGCCTTGTCTTCCGGTGAGGCGGCAAGCGAGTCCTTCCACATCCGCTGGAGGTTCGCACCGCTCGTGGGATTGACCGGCCGCTTGAGCTTCCCGGCCTCCGCCAGGAACTTCGGGTCCTTCATGGTCGCGTCAAAGGCTTGACGCACCAACGCGACGCGTTCCGCCGGGACTCCCGGCGGCAGGGTGTATGGACGGCCGTAGCGCGAGAGCAGGAAGGTGGCCCGCACCAGATTCTTCTGCTTCCCGGTCTTGGCCAAGTCCTCGAGCAACGGAGCATCGGGGAACTCGGGAGCCTTCTTTCCTTCCACCGTGCCGGTCTGGGCAAGCATGACGAGCTCCCCTGCCGCCCACATGTCCCCGAGCTGATCCAGGAACGACGAGGTCACGTTCCCGGAGGCGTCCACCTCACCCTGCCGCAGGGCGAGGCTGTACTGGCGCGCGCCGGGATAGCCGAAGACGTACTCGAACAGCTTCTCGCCGCGGAGCTTTTCCAGGATGTTCCCCATGACGAACCCGCCGGACTGATTTCCGCTGATGCCGACCCGGGCCAGCTTGCCCGACTGCCTGATTTCATCCAGCGACTTGAACCGGTCCTTGCGGCTGTAGAAGAGACCGTTCTCGATGACGATCACGCCGACGGCGTTCATCTTGTTGAAGTCGAACTGGCCGCCGCGGCTCTTGTCGCCCACCACCTGCCAGTTCCACACCCCCCAGTTGATCTGCTCCATGACGGTGCCGTCCCGCCTCGCCTTGTTGTAGAGATAGCTGGCCGCGCGGACACCGCCCGCTCCCGGCATGTTCTGCACGATGATCGTCGGGTTGCCGGGAATGTGCCTGCCGATATGTCGCGCCAGCAGCCGCGAGTAGGTGTCGTTGCCGCCGCCCGGCGAAGACGAAACGATCAGCCGGATCTTCTTGCCCTCGTAAAAGTCTGCCGCCCCTGCCGAACCGGCGCCGAACAGAACCAGTGCGAGCACCACGAGACTTGATACAGCGTGCATTGTTACCTCCCAGCTTGAGCCACTATTTGAACGGTTCGTCACGGTCGAATCCTGCATCAAACACCTGGAAAAGGCAAGATGGGACGACGACAGGACCAGGACTATCCCACGCTCTAAACTTGTCCTTGTCCGTCGAAGTGGTCGGTTGATCCTGTGGGGGAGCAGCACCTGGGGTGTCGCCGGGAGACTTGGGCGGACGCGATGACGGACAAGTGGGGCGATTTGGAGCGTGCGGCGCCGCGGACAGCGCAGTCGCGCCTCTGAGGGCGGCGGCTCAAGATACCGCCAAAATTGATTACGGAAACGGGGTTGCGTCGATTAGGGTGGGCAGCAGCCTTCGGGCAGGGACCACCATGGCCCGACGATCACCTGGCACCGGCCTGTGGAGATGCGCTGAAATCAGGCATCACGACGGAGCGTACTTGGGCTTCGGAATCGTGCTGACCGCAAAGATTCTCAAGAAGGCGTCCATCGACTACGTCTGGCTGAACGTCACCCCGGTGCTCCATTTCTACTCCTACGCCGTCAACAAGGTGGCCAACCCCAACGCGGCGCAGCTCATGGCCGGATGGCTGGCACGCCGGAAGCCGGGCAGATCATGGAGAAGCACTCCTTCCGGGCCCTCACCAGCCTGGAGTCGGGGAGCGAGACCGGCAAGCTCCTGGCGGCATCGAAGACGCGCACCGTGGCGACGGCCGTCACCGTCAAGATGGCCCGGCAAGAGAAGGTGTGGCAGAACCAACTGCGCAAGATCTTCGTGGGTAAATAGGATCGCCTGTGTAGTGTCCTGACTCGAACAACACCCTCTCCCTTTGGGAGAGGGTGGCCGAAGGCCGGGTGAGGGCGCCCCGAACAAACCTGCCCTCCATTGCGGGTCAGGCCCGACCGGCTGCTCGCACACGGGGGACCCTCACCCCAACCCTCTCCCAGAGGGAGAGGGGGTCGGAGGGCTGCGAGAATGGCTCGGTGATGAGTCATCGCAAATATGAAACGCAACGCTAGTGTAGTGTCCTATATAAAACGTGGATAAGATGCGCAGGACTTTTGCCGTCGGCAAGGCGCGACAACGAGCAGTCACTACACCGATCCGCACGGTAAGCCGAAGCGGTTGTACGTACGCGCGCTTCGCCGCAACGCGCGGCGCATCCTGAGCTACCGCGGCGAGTTGGACGACTTCTGGCAGGGGCGCGGTGACCGGAACCGACATCGACAAGCGCAGTCTGTATGAGGAACTGGAAGAGTTGCCGGACCACCGGCGGGCGCAGGGCCGCAAGCATTCGATCGCGACCGTGCTGGCGCCCGGCTGAAGCTCACGCGCCGGCCGCTCCCACGATCCGCTCCCGACTCCACCTCGGCATCCTGCGCTGGACTGAACTGGCGCGCCTCACCAACAGCCCTATCCGGGCAATCAGCCCCGATCATGTCCTCCGCGCCGCCGCACGCTCCCAATCGCCCCACTTCTCCGTCATCGCGTCCCCCAGGTCTCCCGGCGACACCCCAGGTGCTGCTCCCGCAAAGGATCAACCCATCACTTCGACCGACAAGTTCCGCTCTCGCCGTGCGGATCGGGATCGATAACGACAGGGTGGACTGCGGGCGGCAAGGGGCTGAAAACGGCCATTCCGGCTCCTCGCTACGATGCGCGTCCCTGGGTCCTCTTTCTCCGTTGTCCTTCCCGCGTCGGACCCACGGGTACGGATCATCCGCAGTTGCTTCATCATGTGGGTATCTTCCTCACTCCCATCAGAAACGGACCTGCACGCCGGCGACGACGCCATGTTCAGGCTTTCCGGCCACCAGCACCGTGCCGTAGCCTAGCCGGAGCCGCCACTTCTTGAAGGCGATGGCGTCCGCGCTCATGCCGATACCCAACAGGGTCCTGGGCATCGTCTCCGCCTGGGCCAGGCTCGAAAAGCTCAGCGCGCCCGTCCTGGCCGATTGCTTGAGGGTGAACGCGGCCGCATCGGTTCGGGTCCGCATGGCGCTCAGGTCCAGCGTCGGACGCCAGCGCAGCAGCGTACCCACTCCGCCCAGCCAGTCCGAAGAAGAAAGGCGCAGCCCGGCGCGCCAGCCGCGATAGCCTTGAGCGATCCTGGGCAGGGTTGCGGTGAACGCCGAGCCCCGCGCCGTATGGGCGTCCCGCTCGACCTGCCCGGAGAACAGCGTCGCCGACGGCCGCACCCGCATTCCACCGAAATCGAAGGACGCGCCCACACCGGCGTGGGCGTAGGTCTGGCGCATGTCGAACGCGCCCGTCAGCCCGCCGCCGGCCACGGGGTTGGCAAACGTGGTCCGACCGCGCCACTCGCCCCGGCGGATACCCGCCCCGGCAAACCAGGTTTCACCGCGCCAGCGACCGCGCAAGGCATAGCGACCGCCGTCGAGCCGCCCCACCGCATCCGACTGTCGCAGCGACATCGACCGGTCCGGCGACGCCGAAACCCCGATGCTGAAACCGCGGCCGAGACCCGCGTTGAAACCCATCGCGGAGGCCCCTGCGGTCCCCATCGGCGCCTTCCCGCTCAATGCCAGGCTCCAGGAGCCGTCGCGGCCACTCCCGATCCAGTGCGTCAACCTCTGACCGGTCCCCGGCAACGGAGTGAACGATACCCCCCTGTCCGCCACCGTGATCTTCGCCTCCCCGGGTTTACTCTCATCAGGGTCCAGCACGTCATCCATCGGCGACAACAGCAGCATCAAAAGCAATGCCCCGCCGCCAAGGACAACCGCGTCGTTTCCGCCGCCGGACGAACCCCTACGTTGGGTCGGCGTCTCCGGCTCCGGCTCGGGCTCCGGCCTTAGCACAGCGTCCGCTTCCACCACCGCAACTCCCCGCGTCCCGTCCTCCTTGACCATGATCGACCCGATGGTCTCCGACTCTCCTTCCTGCACCTCGGTCTTGAGCACGACTTCACTGCTCGCAGAACGGATCGGCGTCCCCTCGGCGATAACGTTCTGCGCCATCCGCTCGATCGTCGCCTGATCGCTCCGGGTCTGGTCGTCCACCGTTTCGTCCGCCTGCAAATGCAACTCCAACGCCGCAGGATTCCCGTCCGCATCCTGGGCGATGATCCCCCCGCCAGCGATAATCCGCGGCGGGTCGTCCTTGTTCTCGTCCGTGAGCAAAGCGGACACGCGGGCCTGATCGTAGATCGTCATGGTGCCCTCCGGCCCCAGGTCGAAATCCCCCGCGAACCTCAAAGCGCCGTCCTCGATGGTCGCGCTGCTGCCGGCAAAGGTAACGTCGCTGCCGAAACGGACAACGCCGCTGCCGCGCTTGTACATCTCGGTCACACCCGTGACCGTACCTTCGAAAACCCCGGATTGGATCACCAGCGTGTCCAATCCCCCGCCGAAGTCGATGTCCCCGGCAAACGTACTGTCGATGGCGGACAGCGTGTCGTTGAAGCGGTCGAACTCGATCGCCCCCCTGATGGTGCTGCCGTCCACGATCACGTCCGCGTGGCCGCCGCGAAACCGGGCCGCCACCGGCGCCTCGATCAGTGAACCCCCCTGAATCCTCGCCCGGAGCGTTCCCGACACGGTCTCTGCAAAGACGCCGATACCATCCTCGTCGTCGTTGGTTGTCGAGTCATGAGTGGCCCTGACCGTCCCGCCGTTCACCACCACCGCAGCCTCCCCGGCTCCGGTCGTGTAGGCCCACAGGCCGATGGCGCTGCTGCCCCGCACGTGAACCTCGCCGCGGTTGGTGACGAGCGCGTCTCCATCTGCGGTTATCGCGACCACCCCGTGGGCGTTGAGGCCGCTCTCGGACGGCCCACCTCCGGTGGTCACGCTCCCTTCGTTGGTCGCCACCGCCGTGGCCAAACCGTCGCCCTGTGCCACAAGACCGCGCGCGCCGTCCCCGGTGGTGGTGATGGCGGCGCCGTTCGCGTTGGTCGCTGACGCCGTCCCCCCTTCTTTCACACCCGCTTGTACCCCGTGGGCGTTGAAGCCGCTCTCGGACGGCGCGCCTTTGGTGGTCACGCTCCCTTCGTTGATCGCTACCGCCGTGCCAGAACCTTCGACCAGTGCTCGTATCCCTCTCGCCCCGGTGCCGCGGGTCTCGATCATGCCGCTGTTGACGGCCCTCACTTCAGCTCCGCCGACGGAGCCCTCATCAACGCGCGCTTTGGCGTACAACCCATACGCCCTGAAGGCCCCCGTATCGTCGCCGGTGGTGAGAATGGAGCCGCGGTTGGTCGCGAGCGCCTTCCCGGCTCCATCATCGACACGGGCGAATACACCTGCTGCGGCGTCCCCCGTGGTAGTGACGGTGGCGCCATTCGCGTTGGTCGCCGTCGCCGTCCCCCCTTCTTCCACGGCCGCGACTACCCCGTTGGCGTATACGCCGCTCTCGGACTGCGTATCTCCGGTGGTCACGCTCCCTTCGTTGGTGGCCACCGCTGTGCCGCCCAAACCGCCCCATGCCGCAAGGCCGGTCGCGCCATCCCCCGTGGTGGTGATGGTAGCGCCGTTCGCGTTGGTCGCTGTCGCCTTCCCGCCTTCTGTCACGCCCGCTAGTACCCCGCTGGCCCTGAAGCCGCTCTCGGACGTCGCGCCTTGGGTGGTCACGATCCCCTCGTTAGTGGCCACCGCCGTGCCCGACCCGCCCCATGCCAAAAGGCCGCGCGCGCCGTCTCCGGTGGTGGTAATGGTGGCGCCGTTCGCGTTGGTCGCTGTCACTGTCGCCGTGCCCGACCCGCCCGATGCCGCAAGGCCGCGCGCGCCGTCCCCCGTGGTGGTAATGGCCGCGCCATTGGCGTTGGTCGCTGTCGCCGTCCCCCCTTCTGTCACGCGCGCTTGTACCCCGTGGGCGCTGAAGCCGCTCTCGGACGGCGCGCCTTTGGTGGTCACGCTCCCTTCGTTGATCGCTACCGCCGTGCCAGAACCTTCGACCCGTGCTCGTATCCCTCTCGCCCCGGTGCCACGGGTCTCGATCATGCCGCTGTTGACGGCCCTCACTTCAGCGCCGTCGACGGAGCCCTCCTCATCGTCCGCTAGGGCGTACAACCCATACGCCCTGTTGGTCTCCGTGTCGTCGCCGGTGGTAAGAATGGAGCCGCGGTTGGTCGCGAGCGCCGTCCCGGCGCCATCGCGGACGACGGCAACCACACCTCGTGCGGCGTCCCCCGTGGTGGTGATGGTGGCGTCGGCTTCGTTGGTTGCCGTAGCGGTCCCCGACCCTGTGACTGTTGCGCGCAACCCCAGCGCCACGTCTCCCTCGGTGGTGATGGTGGCGCCGCTCGCGTTGATGGCGGTTGCCGTCCCGGCCCCATCAGAATTTGCAAGGACCGCATGCGCTCGATAGTTGTCGTCGGGCCCTCCTCTGGTGGTGACGGTCCCTTCGTTGATGGCTACCGCAGCGCCCGATCCCTCGATGCTCGCAGTCATTCCGCGCTGGGCCGTGCCACGGGTCTCGATCGTGCCCTTGTTGACGGCTATCGCCTCGGCGTCGGCATGCTCCGAGTTGTTGTCAACCCGGAACGCGTAACCCCTGCCGTCGCCGGTGGTGCGAATGGAGCCGGTATTGATGACCTCGATAACTCCCGCAAAGTCCGAGTCGCTCCAATTCGCAATCACGGCGCCGTGCCGTCGTGAAGCCTCCGAACCGAACTCTCCGTCTGTGGGGACGTCGATGTCGGCAGCCAACTCCCCGATCACATCGCTGTCCGGAATGTTTTCGTAGGTCACCCTTAAGCCGTCATCTCCGCTTCCATCGAGATCGCCCACAAATTTCCATGGAGTCAAATCATCATCATCGTCGTCGAAATGCAGATGCAGATTGACGCGGTCCACTCCGTCGTCGTGCACGTCAACGACGTATGTCTCGGGGTCCACGTCACCGGGGAACTCGGGGGCGTTATCGATGTCTTCCTGGGTGAGGGTGTCGCCGTCGGTATCGCTTGTGCATACGAGACGCGCGTCCGTCTCCAGGTTCCAATTACAGTCGACCGTGGCGGAAGTATGCGTCGGGGCGAGTGCCATCGACGCCAGACAGGCGAGTCCGACGCAGAAGGCGGTACCGGGAAAGAATTTCAGCAGGCGGTTATTTTGGGGGGGGGGGGGGGGAGTATTTCTTCAGGAGATAGCGACAGAAGCTTCCTATTCATGAGCTGCTCCTTTTCCGTGGTGGTTGCTGGGAAATGCCCTCTCGGGTGGCCGTGCAACGACCGTGGGCGTTTTATACGGAACCGTGTACAGGAACCCGGCGACTATGACCATAACGACCTTCCCTTACCGATATCTCGGCATCATGTCAAACAAATTTTTGTGGAGTTTCCTGAGGGCGGCATACACGTTAACTCTGCGCCGACTGTACGAAAGGTGGGACCATCTCGGTCTCGACCGGGCTTTTCAGGCGCCCGTCTCCAAGGGGACACAGCAAAGACCAGGGCTGATTTGTTCCAAGGGCGGGAGGTCGCCAGGAGCATGCGCCGTAGAACTCGGACGCCGCTGTAGGGACGGGTTCCCGGAAAGGGCCACTCCGCGTCCGTCGCTTCGAGCTCGACTCGAAATGATGGACAGATGAGGGAGTGCATTCCGCATTGGACGGTGATATATTCCGAATCGGACGGTAGTTCATGACGAACAAGACAGCACGCTCCGGAAAGTATCTGCCTCGGCATGCAGAGGCACGGGTCCGCGTTGCGCTCGCGGACACCCGCATTGTCGCCGTCGTCGGACCGCGCCAGTCCGGCAAGACGACGCTCGCTCGGCGTATCGCCAATGACGACGACCGTCCTTTCATCACATTGGACGATGACCAGTACCGGCGGTTTGCCGAACACGATCCCATTGGCTTCACGCGAGCCAATCCGACTGCGGTCATCGACGAGATCCAGCGCGCGCCGGGCCTCATCCTGGCCATCAAGCAAGTGGTTGATGAAGACCCTCGGCCTGGCCGCTACCTGATCACCGGATCGGTGGATCTTTTCAGAGGCGCGATCTCTCCGGATTCGCTGGCAGGCCGAATCGAGACCATCGAGTTGCTGCCTTTCTCCCAAGCTGAAATCGCCGGAGCCGGCTTGCCCGGTTTCCTGGACCGAGCCTTTGCGGGGGACTTTCCGAAATCCGCGAAGACAGCTCCGGCGACCGCCCTGACCGAACGCATTCTCGCCGGCGGTTTCCCGGAAGCTCTTTCACGCGCAACTCCCGCGCGGCGCCGGATCTGGTTGCTGTCCTATGCCCGTTCACTCGCCCAACGCGAGGTATCCGATATCGCTACGGTCGGAAAGCTCGACGCCATGACGCGCCTGATCGACCCTATGGCCGCGTCAGCGAGTCAATTGCTCAACATGTCCGCGCTCGGCTCGCGGCTCGGCGTCGACGGCAAGACCGTCGATCGCTGGCTGACCCTGTTCGAACACATGTTTCTCATCCGGCGAGTCCCCGCCTGGCATCGCAATGACCTGAAACGGCTGGTCAAGACGCCGAAACTTCAATTCCTGGATTCCGGCCTGCTTGCCGCGCTCCGGCGGGTGGATGCGGCGACCATCGGCAAAGACCGGCAGCAAGTGGGGGCGCTCCTCGAATGTTTTGTCCATTCCGAGCTCGTGAAAGCCGCCGCCCTGTGCGAAGAGCCGACGACCATCAGCCATTACCGCGACAAGGACCAGGCCGAGGTCGATCTGGTGCTGGAGCGATCCCCGGGCGAAATCGTCGGTGTGAAAGTCAAGGCAAGCGCGACCGTGCGCCCCGGCGACTTCAAGGGATTGGCTCGTCTGGAAGAAGCCGCGGGTCAACGGTTCTCCTGCGGTATCGTCCTTCACGACGGCGACCGGGTACAACAGACGGCTCCCAAATTGTTCGCCATGCCCGTCAGTGCGCTGTGGCAGACATGATCGCGAAGCCGAGATTGAAAGGGATCGGAGAACGAAGGAACCGCTGGGTGGAGAGCGTGAAGAGCCGGCTTGGGGGACACGCCGGACTCAGCCTGGCAAGAGCGACTACGAAACGAGAAGGGCGCCGGGGACTGGATGTCCCCGGCGCCCTTGGCTGGAACGCCCGGACGCGCCTGAAAGCGGGTCGATGGCGCGTCGGAATCCCTCACCCCGGCCCTCTCCCATAGGGAGAGGGTGTCGGAGGGCGGCTCTCACCATGGTGCGCCGGATCCGACGGTCGGAGGCGGGCTGGCGCGCGCTACTTTTTCCCGGGGGGGGTTGAAGATCTGCTTCACGATGGCCTTGTCTTCCGGTGAGGCGGCCAGCGAGTCCTGCCACATCTTCTGGAGGTTCGCGCCGGTCGTCGGTCTGACCGGCCGCTTGAGCTTCTTGGCCTCTGCCAGGAATTTCGGGTCCTTCATGGTCGCGTCGAAGGCGTCGCGCAACAGTGCGACGCGCTCCGCCGGGACTCCCGGCGGCATGGCGTAGGGACGCCCGTAGCGCGACAGCAGAAAAGTGGCCCGCACCAGATTCTTCTGCTTCTCGGTCTTGGCCAAGTCCTCCAGCAACGGTGCGTTGGGAAACTCGGGGCTTTTCTTCCCCTCCACCGTGCCGGTCTGCGCCAGCATGATGATGTCCCCTCCATTCCACATGTCCCCGAGCTGGTCCATGAACGAGGAGGTCACGTTGCCCGAGACGTCCACCTCGCCCTGCCGGAAGGCGAGGCTGTACTGGCGCGCGCCGGGATAGCCGAAGACGTACTCGAACAGCTTCTCGCCGCGCAGCTTCTCGAGGATGTTCCCCAGCACGAACCCGCTAGACTGGTTTCCGCTGATGCCGACCCGGGCCAGCTTGCCCGACTGCTTGATGCCGTCCAGCGATTGGAAACGGTCCTTGCGGCTGTAGATCAGACCGTTCTCGATGACGATCACGCCGATGGCCTGCATCTTGTTGAAGTCGAACTGGCCGCCGCGGCTCTTGTCGCCCACCACCTGCCAGTTCCACACCCCCCAGTTGATCTGCTCCATGACGGTGCCGTCGCGCCGGGCCTTGTTGTAGAGATAGCTCGCCGCCCGGACGCCGCCCGCTCCCGGCATGTTTTGAACGATGATCGTCGGGTTGCCGGGAACGTGCCTGCCGATATGGCGCGCCAGCAGCCGCGAGTACGTGTCGTTGCCGCCGCCGGGCGAGGACGAGACGATCAGACGGATCTTCTTGCCCTCGTAGAAGTCCGCCGCCCCTGCCGAGCCCGCTCCGAACAGGAACAGCACGAGCGTCACCAAACCCAATACAGTCTTCATGGTTACCTCCGGGTTTTTGCTCCAGGCGCCGGGAGCCCCTGCTCCCGGCGCCCCTGCTACAGTGTGGTCAACGTGACGTCCACCTGGCAGCCCGCGCCGTAGAACCCGACGCCGACGCCGATGCAGGGGCGGGTTTCACACCCACCCCTGCCCGCATCGCGTTACCGGCCGATACAGGCTCTCCTATAGCCAGATGTCCTTGATGATGGCCTTGTTCTCGGGCGGCGCGTTGAGGACATCCTTCCAGAGCTGCTGGAGCTGAGCGCCGGTGGACGGAATGATGTCGCGCTTGAGCCGCTTGGCCTCCGACAGGAACTTGGGATCGTTCATGGTGGCGGTGAAAGCCTTGCGCAGGATCTCCACGCGGTCCTGGGGCACGCCCGGAGGAAGCGAGTACGGGCGGCCGTAGTGAGTGAGCCCGAAGGTCACCTTTACGAGTTGCCGGTGCTCGTCGGTCTTGGCGAAGTCCAGCAACGTGGGCGTATCGGGGAAGTCCTTGGTCCTCCCCCCTTCGGGCGTGGGCGCCTGCACCTGCATGGCGATCTTGCCGTCGTCCCACATGTCGCCGAGCTGATCCCGGAACGAACCCGGGGTGTTGCCGGAAGACTGCACCTCTCCCTGGCGGAACGCGAGGCTGTACTGCCGGGCGCCGGGATACCCGAAGATGTAGTCGAAGATCTTCTTCCCCACGAGTTTCTCCATCACCTTGCCCATGGTATGGCCGAGTGACTGACGCCCGCTGTTGCCGCTGGTGATGAGCTTCTTGGACGCCATCACCGATTTCCAGTCGGGGAACTCGCTCTTGCGGGTGAACAGGATCGCGCTCTCGATGGCGGCAACGCCGAGGGCGTTCATCTTGTTGAAGTCGAACCGCGCGCGCTTGTCGCCAACGACCTGGTGGAACCACACGCCCCAGTTGATCTGTTCCATCACCGTGCCGTCCCGTTTGGCCTTCCGGTAAAGGTAGTCCGCTGCCATCACGCCGCCGGCGCCGGGCATGTTCTGCACGATGATAGAGGGATTGCCTGGAATATGCCTGGAAATGTGCCGCGCAATGAGTCGGGAGTACGTGTCATTGCCGCCTCCCGGTGTCGACGACACGATCAAACGGATCTTCTTGTCCTTGTAGAAATCATCCGCGCCATGGAGCGGACTGGATATCATGACGGCCAACGCCAAGGCCGTCATGGCCATGAAAACTCTCATCGGTACCTCCTGATAGGTTTTATTTCTCGCACCGGGAGACTTTATCCACGGATCTTTCGGAGTGTCAACCCGAACAGCCAACTTGGGCAACTTGACAGCCTCCGCCTTTTCCAATAAGCGCTCTCGTAGACGGGAGTGGCGTTCTACACGGGACACGACACCGGGCCACGCCTGAAAGACCTACCATGGCAGAGATCGTTCTGGCGCTGGCCACCTCCCACACCCCTCAGTTGAGCATCGCCGACTGGCGCCTGCTTCAGGTCAAGGACGAGAACGACCCGAGACTCGACTATCCGGCGCTGTTGGCTGCGGCCGGAGCAGACGTCCGGCGCGAGACGACGGCGGAGAAGTACCGTGAGCGGTTCCAGGCGTGCCAGCGCGCCTTGGGCGTGCTGGGGGACAGGCTGCGGGAAGCCGACCCGGACGTCATCGTGACGTTGGGAGACGATCAGCACGAGCAGTTCCTGGACGACAACATGCCCACTTTCGCCGTCTACCACGGGGCGGAGCTGCCCGTGCCTCCACGCACCGGGACCCTGCCCGAGTGGAAGAAAGCCGAGCAGCAGGGCTGGGCCGGGACCGCCCCGGTTTACGCCAACCATACGGAGTTGGCCGAGTATCTCATCGGCTGGCTTTCGGACCACGAGTTCGACATCGCCCGAACCAACCGGCTGCGTGAGGGCATCGGGCACGCGTTCAGCTTTTTCTACCGGCGGATCCTGCCCGGCGGCGCGCTGCCCATGGTCCCGGTGATGGTCAACACCTACTTTCCGCCCAACCAGCCCACGCCCGGGCGGTGCTACGCCCTGGGACGGTGCATCCGGGAGGCCATCGAAGCCTGGGACTCGGACACCCGCGTGGCCGTGATGGCCTCCGGCGGCCTGAGCCACTTCGTCGTCGATGAGGACATCGACCGGGCCATGCTGAAGGCACTGGCCGAGCACGACGCGGACGGACTCCGCTCGCTGCCGCGGGAAAAGCTCAGGAGCGGCACCTCCGAGATCCTCAACTGGGTCGCGTTGGGAGGAGCCGCCGAGCCCATGGAGATGACCCTGGTGGACTACGTCCCGGGATACCGCACCGCCGCCGGCACGGGGTGCGGCATGGGCTTCGCCTACTGGCGGTAGCCAGCGGCACGGAGCGACTTCGTAGAGCAGGAACGGACTTCGAGCTCGCTACCCTCGCCTGTCGGCGGTGGCGGCCAGCGCGGAGCGACACGAGGAATTCATGAGTGGCGAACAGGAAATCGTCCAACGACTCTCGCGGCTCGACACCTGCGCCGTGTCCGACGCACTGGACCGCCTCGGCCTGCGGGGCGCCACCACCGGCGTCGGCCCGGTGTGGTCCTGCCCCCGAATCTGCGGCCGCTCCGTCACCATGAAGCTGAAGCCCGCCGGGCTCGACCAGTCGAAGCAGCACCTGGGCACCCGCGCCATCGAAGCCGCGGAGACCGGCGACGTCATCGTCATCGACAACGCCGGACGGCTCATCCCGGCCTGGGGCGGGCTGCTGTCCCTCGCCGCCCAGCTCAAGGGCGTCGCCGGCGTCATCGTGGACGGCGCCTGCCGCGACGTGGACGAGAGCCGCGAACTGGGCTTTCCCGTGTACGCCGGAAGCGCGGCGCCCATGACCGCACGGGGGCGCGTCCTGGAGCAGTCCTGCAACGAAGAGATCCAATTCCGCGGCGTGCAGGTCCACCCCGGAGACCTCGTCATCGCCGACGGCAGCGGCGTCGTCTTCATCCCGCACGCGAAGGAGCCGGACGTCGTTGCCGAGGCCGAGAGAATCGCCCACCGGGAAAATCTCATGGCCGCCGAGATCCGCAAGGGCCGCGCCGTCAGCGAGGTCATGGGCCTGAGCTACGAGTCCATGCTCAAGGACGGAGGCAGGCAATAAGCCTCCCGGACACCTCGACCGACGCCGCCTTCCGCAAGCAGGCTCCGGCCGTGCTGCTGATGGCGGTGATCTTCCTGTTGAACTTCACCGGGCGCGTCATCCTGGCGCCCTTGCTGCCCACCGTGGAAGCGGCCCTGGAGATTACCCACGCCCAGGCCGGCATGCTCTTCCTGTTCCTCTCCGCCGGATACCTCACCGCCATGTCCGGGGCCGGGTACGTGTCGGCCCGGTTGACGCACCATCGCACCATCGTGCTGTCCTTCGCCCTCCTGGGGCTGTCGACGCTGGCGGTGGCCGGGGCTTCCAGCCTGGCGGGCATGCGTCTGGGAGTCTTCGCCATGGGCCTCGGCGCCGGACTCTACCTGCCGTCGGCCATCGCCACCATCACCTCCCTGGTCACCAGGCCGCACTGGGGCAAGGCCATCTCCATCCACGAACTGGCGCCCAACACCAGCTTCGTTGCCGTGCCGTTGCTGGCGGAGTTCCTGCTTCGCAGCCTGTCGTGGCGCGCCATCCTCTTCCGTTTCGGGATCGTCACCTTCCTGGCCAGCGGGCTTTACGCCGTCCTCGGCCGCGGCGGCAGGTTTGCCGGCGAGCCTCCCGCCCTGGCCGTCATCCGACGGTTCCTGAAGGACCCCATGCTGTGGATCGTGCTGGTGCTGTTCATCATGGGCGTCGCCATTACCCTGGGCGTCTTCACCATGCTTCCGCTGTACCTGGTCTCGGCCCGAGGCCTCGGAGAGGGTTGGGCCAACACCCTGGTGGGGCTCTCCCGGGGCGCCTGTCCGTTGCTGGCCCTGGCCGCGGGTTGGGCCGCTGACCGGTTCGGCGTCCGCCGCACCCTGTCGGTGACCCTGGCTCTCAGCGGCGTCACCACGGCGCTGGTCGGTCTGGCGCCGAATTCCTGGCTCGCGGTGGCGGTCTTCATCCAGCCGTCGATGGCAGTGGGCTTCTTCCCCGCGGGCTTCACCGCGCTCTCGACCCTGGGCGACGCACAGACCCGCGGCACGGCCGTATCCCTGGTGGTGCCCATGGCGTTCGTCATCGGCGGCGGGGTGATTCCATGGTTCCTGGGCTTGAGCGGTGACCTGGGGGCGTTCGACTCGGGCTTCGTCTGGGTCGGGCTGTTCACGTTCCTCGGCGCCGGGGTGGCGCTGCTCTACAGGCCTCGGACGCAATAGTGTTTCACGACCTTCAACCTTGTCACGCGACCCGTCCCGTTGTAGTGGTACGGAAGGAAGTACCGCATTCGTCATCGGCATGAAAACGGCGCCGAGCCCCAAGTCGTCCTTCCCCCTTTCGCGGAAATGACGGCCTGGAATGCGGGAATGACGGAGGACTTCACTGCATGAACCGACTCGCCGGATATGAACGCGACGAGGCCGCGGAACAGCCGCCTTATCTTCATCCGGAGTATCGCTCCACGGTCCTGAGAGCTCCCGAACAGCCGCTGGTGCCGTTACCCCATACGCTGTCGGAGATCACCGGCCCCGTGTACGGGCATGCGAAGGTCGGACCGTTGGACCATGACCTTACCCGGCAGCACGACGGGGAGCCCTTGGGAGAAAGGATCATCGTTCTCGGCCGCGTCATGGACTCCGACGGCAGGCCCTTGCCCGACGCGCTCATGGAGATCTGGCAGGCCAACTCGGCCGGTCGATACCGGCACGAGATCGACAACCACCCGGCGCCGCTCGATCCGAACTTCAGCGGCGGCGGCCGGTGCGCCACGGATGCGGACGGCCGGTACCGTTTCGTGACCGTCAAGCCTGCCGCCTACCCGTGGGGCAACGATCCCAACGCGTGGCGTCCCGCGCACATCCACTTCTCGCTCTTCGGCACCGCTTTCGTCACGCGGCTGGTCACGCAAATGTATTTTCCCGGAGACCCGCTGCTCGCGTGCGATCCGATCTTCAACTCCATTCCCGACGCCAGAGCGAGGGAACGGCTGGTGTGCAGGCTGGACCTGGACCACAGCGAATCCGAATGGGCCCTGGCTTACGAATTCGACCTCGTCCTGCGGGGGCGGGGCGCCACGCCGATGGAGTCTTGAAGGAATGTCGGCGAAACGGGGAACCACCCCTTCCCAGACCATCGGACCGTTCCACCGCATCATGGTGCCGTGGGAAGGCGGCGCCGAACTGGCGGCGCCGAACGACCCCGGCGCCATTCGCATCGAGGGACGGATCCTCGACGGCGCGGGAGAGCCGGTGGACGACAGCGTCGTCGAGCTGTGGCAGGCCAACGTCCACGGCCGCTACGCCCATGCCGAGGACGTTCGAGAGGCGCCGCTGGCGCCGGGGTTCGAGGGCTTCGGCCGGACCATCACCGACGGCCAAGGCCGCTTCACCATCGTCACGGTCAAGCCGGGATGTGTCCCGGGACCCGGGGACACGGTACAGGCGCCTCACATTTCCCTGTCCGTGTTCGCCCGCGGGTTGCTGCGGCAGCTAGTGACGCGCATCTATTTCCCGGATGAGACCGCGGCCAATGACAACGACCCGGTACTGAGTTCCATCGGGGACGCTGGCCGACGGGAGACGCTCCTGGCCGTCCGGCGGGAAGGTGAAGGGACTCCGCCCGTCTACGAGTTCGACATCCGCCTTCAGGGGCCGCGCGAAACGGTCTTCTTCGACGTCTAGTCACCGCGCACCACGCGGGCGGGTCAGTTTTTCT
Organism: uncultured Binatia bacterium (SeqCode); assembly: GCA_965214905.1. GTDB lineage: Bacteria > Desulfobacterota > Binatia > UBA9968 > JAJDTQ01 > JAJDTQ01. Next base: position 4,077,021 of record OZ243984.1, on the reverse strand, counting down.
TGTCCATCGCCGCCCGCTGATCCTCGCCGGTCTCGGCGTATCCAGGCTCCACCAGCGCGTTGATGACGTAGCGCCCGCCCTTGCCCACCACCTTTGCGCCGCGTTCCAGCGCGGCGGCCAGGTCCTCGGACGTCGATACCGGCGCCTCGCCGTCGAAGCCCTGCGCCTTGCCCATGGCGATGAGGTCCACCGGCGGGTCGTCGAGACGCTGTCCGATCCAGCGGTTCTGCACCGGCCGCTTGCGCATCACCGCTACCCGCTCCTGGTGCATCTCGTCGTTGTAGTAGGAACGGTTGTCGGCGATGACCACCAGTAGCGGCAGATCCATGTGCGTGGCGGTCCACAGCGCGTTGCAGCCCATCAGGTAGTCGCCGTCGCCCAGAACCCCCACCACCAGCCGGCCCGTGCCCTTGAGCGCCAGCGCCGCGCCCACCGCGTGGCCGGGTCCGCTGCCCACGCCGCCGCCGCCGTCGTTGCCCATGAACGAGAGCGGGCCGCTGAACTCCGCGCCTTCGCCGGGCCAGCCGATGGGCAGACGGGCGAACGTTACGGGCTTGTCACGGGCGAACTCGCGCACGGTGAGCGCCATGTCCATGAGCGTCATGGGGACGCCCTGCCTGGGGCGGGCCTTGCCGGTGGGCGTGCGGGTCCAGTGGGTGATGTTCTTCAAATCCGCCGCTGCGGAGCGCTTGCGGCCGAAGCGGTCCAGAAGCTGCTCCACGAAGGTATCCGGACACGCCGCCACCGGGACGTCCACCGCCGGAAGCGCCTGATGGTCCATGCTCCACCCGTTGGTGCGATAGCTGTCCATGGAGCAGTGGATGATGGTCTTGTCGGCCGGGGACTGGGTCTGCGACGCCCCCAGGCAGCCCCGGAGAAAGCCCGCCAGGTCCAACCAGTCGAAGCTCACGATGACGTCGGCTTTCCGGACCAGGTCGGTGGCCTGCTTGGAGGGCCGGAGCCCCGGAGGGGCCAGGTGCAACGGATGCGTGGTGGGGAAGGAAGACGGATCGTTGGAGCTGGTCAGCACCGGTGCGTTCAGGGCTTCGGCCAACTGCACCCGGCGTTCCCAATCCGCCTGGCTCCGGGAGACACGCCCCATGAGGACCACGGGGAACCTGGCCTTCTTCAGCAGCGTCCGGGCGCGCTTCACCGTGGCCGACGACGCGCACGGCGGGTCTGCCGGCGCATACCGCGACGCGTCCGGGATCAGCACCTCCTCGGTGAGCGCCTCCTCCTGAAGGCTCACGTCGAGACAAACGTAGACCGGGCCGAACGGCGCAGTGCGCGCCATCTGATTCGCCCGCAGCACCGACTCCACCGCCGCCTGCGGCGAGGCCGGCTGGTCGTCCCACTTGGTGTAGTCCCGGATGATGGCGCCCTGGTCCTTGGCGGTGTGGATCCAGTCGATCCACGGGCGCCGCTTGTGGGCGTCCACCGGACCGGTGGCGCCGAATATCACCATGGGGGTCCGGTCGCACTAGGCATTGAAGATGGTCATGGTGGCATGCATCAGCCCCACGTTGGAGTGCAGCGCCACCGCCATGGGCTCGTCCGTGGCCTTGGCGTATCCGTCGGCGATGGAAACCGAGTGCTCCTCGTGCAGGCAAGTAACCATCTGCGGGTTCTCGTTGCCCAGATAGTTCACCAGGCTGTCGTGGAACCCACGGTAGCTCGCCCCCGGGACCAGCGCGATGTACTTGAGATCCAGCTTGCGGGCGACGGCCGCAACCACGTCGCTGCCCCAGCGCATTTTCGGGCTGCCGAGATTCTTCGGTCGATGCTTCTGCGTGGTGCTGTTCATGCGTTTTGCCACTGCGCTTTCCTTTCTGCTTGCGGGATGATCACGGCCTCGCTGCCTTGCGACGGCGCCATCATCGTCCGTTGCCCGCTTGATTGTCAAGACGCTCCCCGCGGTCCGCCGGGCCGGAGGCCAGGCCCTCTTCCCGGAGGAGATTTTTCTGCACCTTGGAGCTGGGGGTCTTCGGCAACTCCCGCCGATAGTCGAGGTATCGGGGGACCTTGAACGGCGCCAGGTGCTCGCCACAGAACGCCCAAAGCTGCTCTGGCGGCAGTTCCCCGGGCGCGGCTCCTTCCGCCAGCACAATGCACGCCTTGACCTCTTCCTGGCGCACGGGATCCGCCACCGCCACCACCGCGCACTCGGCAACCAGCGGATGGGAACTCAGGACCCGTTCCACCTCCGCCGACGCGATGTTCTCTCCGCTGCGCTTGATCATGTCCTTCTTGCGGTCGACAAAGTACAGGAACCCGTCCTCGTCCAGGTAACCGAGATCGCCGGTGTGGAGCCAGCCGTCCCGAAGAGCCGCGGCCGTCGCCTCGGGGTTCTTGTAGTACCCCATCATCACCGCCGGGCTCCGCTTGACGATCTCGCCCACCTCCCCGGGGCCGCAGCTCTCCCCTTCCTCGTTGCAGATGCGCAGCCGGTGCGCCTCCGGAGCGATGGCCACGCCGCAACTGCCGAGCTTGCGTCTCGAAGTCTCCAACGGACCGAGAACGCTCAGCAGGTCCTCGGTGAGGCTGTACGACGGAATGGCGGCGACGCCGAAACGCCGCTCGAACTCGAGATGCACTTCCGGAGGCAACAACGCCATCACCTGTCTCAAGGATGTGTCGGCATCCGCCGGATCCGGCGGCAGGTTCAGCAGGATCCGCGGAATCGTCTGCATGATGCTCGACGTCGTCACACCGTGGGTGTTGACGTCATTCCAGAACCGGGAAGCGCTGAATCGCTCCTTGAGCACCACCACCCCGCCCACCGACATCATCGCGATGGTCATGTGGCACAGGGCGTTCACGTGGAACAGCGGCATCACCACCAGCACCCGGTCGTTTTCGGTCCACCCCAGCGCCCGGGCCCTGTGGCTCGGGGCGAAAGCGAAAGCGTAGTGCTTCAGCATGACGCCCTTGGGACGATCGGTGGTGCCGGAAGTATAGATGATGGAAGCCAGGTCCTCGGGCGACGCCTCCGCAGGTTCGGGCCCCCGGCCGGCGGCCCCGATGAACTCGTCCCACCCCGTCACGCCGTTCCCGCTGCCGGCATCGAGCGCGACCACGTGCTTCAGCTCGGGACAGTCGCCGCGAATCCCCTCGATCACCGGCATGAAGGCGTCGGTGGTCAAAAGACCATGCGCCTCGGAGTGGGCCAGGAGATACTTCAACTCGCCGGGCGTCTGCGCCGTGTTGAGCGGAACGAACACGCCACCGGTGCGGGCCATGGCGAACACCGTCCAGAGAAACTCCGGACAGTTGGGGAGCAACAGCGCCATCTTCTGTCCGGCCCGGAGCGGCAGCGCCGTGAGAGCCCGCGCCACCTTCTCCACCTCCGCGGTGAACCCGGCATAGCTCCAGCGCCGGCCCCGGTGGACGAGACAGGGCGCATCGGGCCGCTTGTCGACCTGATCCGACAGCAACTCGCACAGGGTCCCGTAAGCGGTCATGGCTGGGCCTGACCATAGATCAAGGCCGTTGCCGTTGCAATCGAGCCGCATTCACGATTTACAGGTTGGCATGAACCACGCCTTTCGGAGCCACCCATGGATGAAGCGTTGAACCACCTCCGGCGCAAGATCGCGCTGGGCACGCGTATCCTCGCCAGCCAGGGATGCCTGGGCGACATACTCGGGCATCTGTCGGTGCGTATTCCGGGCACGGACCAGATGTTCATCCGGTGCCTCGGCGACGAAGAGAAAGGGCTGCTCTATACCGACGTGCGCCACGTGCGCCGGCTGGGCTTCGACCGCACGGCGGCGCAGGTGGAAGGGTATCGGGTGCCGCTGGAGCTGCCGATCCACGGAGAGCTCTACAAGGCCCGCCCCGAAGCCCGGGCCGTCCTTCACGCCCATCCCTACCACTGTCTCGTGGCCACCATCGCCGGTATCGAACTGCGGCCCGTCTACGGCTCCTACGACCCCCTGAGCCTCGGCGCCGCGATCCAGGGAATCCCCGTCTATCCCAGATCGGTGCTCATCGACAGCCCGGAGCTGGCCGCGGAATTCATCGCCGCCATGGGCGGCCGGGACTGCTGTCTCATGCGCGGGCACGGCCTGACCGTATACGGACCCACGGTTGAAGCCGTCACCCTGCTGGCCCTGCGCCTGGAGATGCTGGCGAAGGTCACCCTGGACGCCGCCCGCGCGGGCGGCGGTCCCCCGGAGCCGCTTCCCCAGGCGGACCTCGACGCCTTCGCCTTCGTGTTGGACGAGGGCATCCAACACGCCGTATCGAAGGTCTATGAATGGACCTGGAACCATTACGCCCAGCGCGTGGCCGATACGGTAGGGTTGCCGGCGGAAGAATAGCTACCGGAAAAGGGCTGTCCCGTTGGCGTCACGAGCCCGGTGGGGCCACCGTCACCTCGTCGGTGATGTCGAACCGCATCAAATCCTCACCCATGACCAGCTCGCCGGCGTAGCCCGCTTTGGCTCGCTCGACAATCTCGTCGCGCTCGATACCGTAGGAGACCACGTGGGTGAAGGCGGCGACCTTGGGTTTCACCTGGCAAAAGACCGAAGCCGCTTCCTCCGGCGAGGTATGGTGCCCGATGATGTGCGCCAGCCGCTCGGACCGCTGAAGCTCCTCGGGCGGAGCCGCGGCCACCTCATGCACCAGCAGGTCCACGCCCCGGGCGAACTCGATGAGGTTCTCGCTGTAGCGGGTGTCGCCGGAAAGCACTGCGGACCGGCCGGCGTAGTCGATGCGATAGCCGAAGGCCGGCTTGATGGGAGCGTGGTCCACGTCGAAGACGGTGATCCTCAACCCGTCCTCCTCGTATACGACCCCTTGCTCCACGTCTTCGGCGATCACCTCGACGCCGCCGGGGTCGAGCCGCTCGTCCACGTCCCGGCGCAGGTGGATGTCGAACTCGAAGGCTTCCGCCAGCTTGGACATCATCCGACGGGTCCCCTCCGGCCCCCACACGCGCAACGGCTCATTGCCGCGGCCGAAGATCCACGGGGTCAACCAGAAATCCGGGATGCCGACGATATGATCCGAGTGAAGGTGGGTGAGAAACAGATACCTCAGCTCGCCCAGGGGAACCCCCGCTTCCTCCAGGCGTTGCAGGGTGCAGCGCCCGCAGTCGAAAACGAACCGCTTGCCGCCGGCCTCCACCAGCGCAGCCGGGCCCGTGCGTCCCGGCTGGGGCTTGGGGCGGCCGGTGCCGAGGAGGGTCACCCGGAGCGCGTCCGCGCTTTCGTGTCCACGCTCCGCGTTCACGACTTCGCGGCGTCTTCGAGAAGCAACAGGCCCATGCCCGTCAGCATCGGAGCGTAGTAGTTCCGATGCACCAGCCTCACGTCGGGCGACAGGGCGCCGCGCATTCCCAGCCACATGATCATCTCCACCGCCTCGGCGCCTCCCTGCACCATGTACTCGTGGTGCGACAGTTCCACCAGCTCGTCCGGCCGGGCGACGATGCGATCCATGAACTTCCGGTCCCACTCCTCGTTGCGGAAGCCGAAACGCTCGCCGTGGAGCTGGTGCGACAACCCGCCGGTGCCGAGCACGGCCACGCGGACGTCCCGCGGGTAGCTCTCTACCGCCTTGCGCAACGCCCGCCCGAGCTTCCACAGACGGCGCGCCGTGGGCAGCGGGTGCTGCACCACGTTGACCGCCAGGGGCAGCACCTTGATTTCCCACCGGGGCCGGTTGGACCAGAGCAGCGGCAACGGCGTCAGCAGACCGTGGTCCACGGCCAGTTCCTGGCACACGGTCATGTCGAACTCGCTCTCCCGGATCAGCGACTCGGCCACGTGCCAGGAGAACTCCGGGTCGCCGGGTACCGGCTCCAGCGGGCGCGGTCCCCAACCTTCATCCGCGGGCGGATAGCTGTCGGCCACGCCCATGGCGAAGGTGGGGTACTTGTCGAAGAAGAAGTCCGAGCCGTGATCGTTGTAGATGAACACGGCCACGTCGATCCGGGCCTCCCGGAGCCACTCCATGGCCGGGCGGTAGCCGTCGAACAGCGGCTTCCATTCGGGAGCTTCCTGCTTGCCCTGGTCGAACGCCGCACCCACGGCGGGCACGTGCGACGATCCGATTCCTGCGACGATCCTGCCCATGCTACCTGGCCCCCTGGACCTTCCGGGTGCCGAGGAACTCTTCGAGGCTCTGCCCGCGGAACGCCGCGCCGATGTGCTGCAGGCTGTCGCCGGTCACCGAGCCCATCTTGTACATGACGTAGATGTTGGCGCCCCCCTCCCGCGCCAGCGCCGGCCAGTCCTTCTCGCTTATCTTTCGCTTCTCCCAATCGGACAGGCCGAAGCGGTCCATCAGCGCCTCGGCGTCCTCCCTGAAGGCGGCGCGGTTCTCGGCCTTGTTGAGGGAGAAGAAGAACTTGTTGAGACGGTAGCCCTTGCGCGACAGGGCGCCGTCGAACACGTAGGTGCCCTCGATCTTCTCCGCGTCCTCGCGGGACTGGCTCATGGCCGCTTCCTCCGGGAACATTCCGTTTCGCCAAGTTGAAACACCGAACTCCGTGAACCACCGAACTTCGCCGAACATAAAAGGATTCGGAGACCCGGTCAACTCGCTCTCCTGGTCGCACCGTTGCCGCACCCTTGATTTGACATGCCGACGACGCGGTTGTTAGGGGTGTCCTGGCAGGCGCGCCGGTGGTAAGCTCACCACCTTGGCGACGAGCCTGAATGCATGGAGAACCGGAACATGCCGAGACCTCGTTTCGAAGACGTGACCGTGGCCAACGGAGCCGAAGCCTTTCTGGCGCAGATCAACGCCAACCCCGACGTGGACTACATCTTCGCCAACACCGGCACGGACCACGGCCCGATCCTGGAGGCCCTGGCCAGGATGCACCGCAGCGAGTCCAAGGGCGCGGAGATCGTCGTGGCGCCCCACGAGCAGGCGGCCGTGTCCATGGCCCACGGCTACTATTGCGCTTCGGGCAAGCCGCAGGTGGTGCTGGTGCACACCCTGCCCGGCACCGCCAACGGCCTGGGCGGGCTGATGAACGCCAAGGCGTGCCAAGTGCCGATGCTGTTCGTGGCGGGAAGGACCCCGGTGACCGAAGGCGAGGTGGCGGGCGGCAAGAGCCGCCACATCCACTGGCGCCAGGAATCCCGTGACCAGGGCAGCATCGTGCGGGAGTTCGTCAAGTGGGACTACGAGAACCGCGCCAACGAACAGCTCGGCGCCATCGTGCCCCGGGCCTTCAAGATCGCCATGGCCGAACCCCGGGGTCCGGTGTACCTGTCGCTGCCGCGGGAGTGGCTGTACGCGTCCATGGAAACCACCCGTGTGTCGGCGGACGTATTCAAGCCCCCGACCAAATACCAGACCCCGATGGAGGACCTGCGGCAGGCGGCGGAGACCCTCATGGCAGCCGCCGAGCCGGTGATCGTGACGCGCTACCTCGGGAAGAACCCCGCCGCGGTCGCACCGCTGGTGGAGTTGGCCGACCTGCTGGCCATCCCGGTGGTCCAGCACCCGCAGTCGCCGTACATGAACTTCCCGTCGAGCCACCGGTGCCACGCCGGCCACGACATCGACGGTCACGTGAAGCAGGCGGACGTGGTCTTTCTCATCGACATCGACGTGCCGTGGACGCCGGCCACCCGGGACGGGCTCCGACCCGAGGCCACGGTGCTGCAACTGGAGATAGACCCGCTGTTCTCGTCCATTCCGGTGTGGGGCTTCCCGGTGGACCACGCCATGACCGGCTCATCCGACGTCACGCTGCCGGTGCTCACCGGCCTGATCCGGCACGGGCTCGACGGTTCGGACGCGCTGCGGAAAGCGGTGGAGGAGCGGCGGAGCCGGGTCAAGGCCGCACACGACCGGACGCGGGCGGAACTCGCCGCACGGATCGAGAAGGTGAAGGACGAGCGGCCCATCCATCCCCTGTGGGTGTCCCGGTGCATCGCCGACGTGGTGGACGAGAAGACCATCGTCATGGGAGAGGCCGTGACCTCGCCCCTGGGGCCCGTGCTGGAACTGGAACGGCCCGGATCGTTCTTCGATCAGGCGCCCGCCGGCCACCTGGGCTGGGGGATGGGAGCCGCCATCGGCGCCAAGCTCGCCGCGCCCGACCACACCGTCATCGCCTGCGAGGGAGACGGCTCCTACATGTTCTGCGTCCCCACGGCGTGCCACTTCACCGCGCAGAAATACCAAGTCCCGTTCCTCACCGTGATCTACAACAACCAGGCCTGGAACGCGACGCTCAGCACCGTGCGCGAACTGTACCCCGACGGCGTCGCCCACCAGTCCCGGAACTTCCCGGGCACGGACCTGACGCCGTCGCCGCAGTTCGAGCTGACCGCCCAGGCGTGCGGCGCTCACGCCGAGCGCGTCGAGGACCCCGGGGAACTGCCGGCGGCGCTGGAGCGCGGCCTCAAGGCCGTCAGGGAAGAGGGACGGCAAGCCCTGGTCAATGTCATCTGCCGCAACCCGGCCGGCTGACCCGAACCCTGCGCCGACAGGTTTGCGGATCTTCCGGTTTCACGTCTACAATGATGACGATCAATCCGGGCCCGGGACGAGGCCCTGCGCCGTCCGGACACCGATCCGTCAGGAGGGAACCATGATCTGCAGAATTTTCTGGGGCAAGCTTCGACTCGGGAAGTGGACGGAATACGAGCGGTACTACAACGAGGTGGTGGTCCCGGCCACGGCGGAGATGCCGGGGTTTCGCGGACGCCAGCTTCTCCGAAGCTCCGAGAATCCCGACGAAGGGATTTCCCTCACCTTCTGGGAGACGAAGCAGGACATGGAGCAGTACGTCAGGAGCCAGGCCCGGGCCGACATCGCCAAGGGAGCGGAGAGCATGTACACCGGCGAGTACTGGGTCAAGGACTTCGAGGTGAAATCGCTCTCGCTCCTGTCGCTGGGCAACGTGTGAGCCGTCTCTGACCAGCGACGCACGCGGCCCCTTGGAAAGTGTGGCGGAACATGAAACGCATCGGCCTCATTTCACCCAACATCAGCGACGAGTTCCTCACCGACGTCTACCGGATTTTGCCGCCGGACATCACGGTGGAGGGTCGCGGCCTTCGGGTGCGCGAATTCACCGACCAGGAGTTCGCCCGGGCGGAAAGGGAGTTCTTCGGGCTGGTCAGGGAGTTGACCGAGTTCCCTCTCGACTTTCTCATGCTCACCGGCGAGTTGTTCCTCTCCTACAAGGGGCCCGGCTCGGACCGCGAGCTTCTGTCGGCCGTGGGCGAGGTCACGCAGGTGCCGGCCTCCACCGTGCTGACGTCGGTCGTGGACGCCTGTCGTGAGCTGGGCCTGAAGCGCGTGGTGATGGCGTCCCCTTTCCCGGAGGATCAGGACGCACGGCTGGCCCGCTTTCTCGAACACGACGGTATCCATGTCGAGGCGTTCCGGGGCTTGGCGTGCGAGAATTCCAGAGAAATATGGGCGCTGCCGTCCGAGTCGGGACTGGAAGTGGCGCGTCCGTTGCTGCGGGATCATCCGGAGGTCGACGGCCTCTACATGCCGTGCAACAAGTGGCGGATCACGCCCGTCATCGAAAAGCTGGAGCAGGAGTTCGGCAAGCCCGTGGTCACCAACACCCAGGCCTGGATCTCGACGGCGCTGAAGGCGATGAGGCTGGATCATCCGGTGGAGGGGTACGGCAGACTGCTGGCGCGGCTGTAGACGCTGGTCAGCGGTGCACCGAAACCCGTCACCCCGACCCTCTCCCATAGGGAGAGGGTGTCGAACGGCTTCTATTTCCCGCCTCTCGCCGCGATGCGCCAAACCCGACAGGCTCGTGGTGTAACGTCCCGTCCGCAAGTGGCTACGCGATTTGCTCCTTGAGCCAACCGTCGATGGCGTCGATCATGAACGCCTCGCAGCCGGCGTAGAAGTGATTGGCGCCGGGGACGATGATGCAGGTGCAGCGTTCCGGCCCTGCCGCCTCGGTCAACTCGCGGGCGTATTCACGGAAATAGGCGGCCTCGATCTCGCCCGCGGTCACCAGCAACGGACAACTCAGCGCCGCGGCGTGCGGGCGCACGTCGTTGGTCTCGTGGCGTCCGTACTTGCTGACGTAGGTTCTGTAGGTGAACAGTCCGGTGGCGCCGCTGGCGGGCGCCCACAGGAAGTCTTCCCCCTGACCTGCTGCCACCCGGCCCTCGGCGTCCGCCATACGGGCCTCGAACTCCGGGTCCTCCGCGGCGCGAGCGGCGTAGAACTGCTTGGGCGCGGAGCAGGAGATCACCCCCACGACGTCCTCGCGGCGTCGCATGCCCTGGTAGTAAAGGGACTTGACCGAGCCCAAACTGTGCCCCACGAGCACGAAGCGGGCGTAGCCCTCCTGCTTCAGCCGGTCGATGGCAGCGTCCAGGTCCGGCAGGCACTCCTCGAAGTTCTCGCAGGTCGCGCCCCGGAAAGCCGTCAGGTCGCCGCCCCGGGCAATCCAGTCATGTCCGCGGGTGTTGATGGAGAAGGCATGGTGGCCGCGTCCCGCCAGCGCCTCGGCGAACACCGGCAGCGGGCCGGTGTAGAAGCTCATGGCCACCCCGTGGATCATGACCAGAGCCACGTCGGGGCGGGGTGACGCCTCCGCGCGGAACAAGAGTCCATGCAAGGTCTCCTGGTCCGAGGTCACGAACGACAGCAACTCGACATTTTCCGCCATCCAGTTCTCCCTTCCCGGTTGGACCGCTTAGCGCCCCGTCCCCTCCGACCCCCTCTCCCTCCGGGAGAGGGTTGGGGTGAGGGCGCCTCGGCGAAAGCAGCCCGAACGATGCGTCAGACCGTCGGGCAGACAGAGCTGTTGCGGTGGCCCTCACCCGGCCTTCGGCTACTCTCTCCCAGAGGGAGAGGTTATTCTTCAGGCCTTCCGGTGGTGGTGCATCATGCCTTCGAGGTGGTCGTGCAACGACCATGAGCGTTGATACAGGACACCGCGCCGAGGCTTACGACCGCGGCCGGTACGCTTCGAGCCACCTCGCGATGGCCTCGCCGTCGCGCTCCAGCCACAGCGCGTTGGAACGAATCCGCTCCAGCGACTGACGTACCGTGCGCGCGGCCGCGGGCGCCGGATGCGACTCGAAGAAGTCCTCCACTTCCCGGGCCTTCTCCAGGGTGGTGAAGTCCTCGGTGGTGATGGACACGATGCGCGCGATGATGAATCCGCCCTGCCCGTACCGGCGATCGAACTCCGCCCATTTCTCGCGCAGAAAATCCCAGGCCAGCTCCCGTCCCAGGGGGTTCGTGGCAACGCCGGCTACGGCCAGCGGTGTGTCCTGCCCGCGCACCTCGCCGGACAGCGAGAACTCCAGCGCCCGCAGCAGCAGGTCGGGGTCCGTGCCGCACCCCAACGCCCGCAGGCAGCGGTTCTTCTCTTCGTGAAGCTCCGCTTCACGGTAGACCCGGAGCACGGCCTCGTACCCCTCCGTCCCCCTGCTCTGCACCACCTGAGCGTACACCGCCGCCCGCAGGTCCGGCGCCACCGGGGTTGCGTCCCGGATGCCCTGATCGAACCGGCGCAGGGCTTCGGCGGCCACGTGCCGGTCGCCGTAACGTCCCAGCAGACCGATCACCATGGGCCGAAGCAGCTTCGTCAGATGGCTCTCCCCAGGCCGGGCGTCCCACCCCAGGCTCCCATAGACGCTCTGGTACAGGCTCCGGGCAAAAGCGCGGAACGGCTCATGGCAGGGTTGGTCGGACAAGAGGCTGTCGTAGGCCCGGAGATTCTCCGACAGGTCGGCCCACACCGTATAGTCCGTCTCGTTGCGATAGGCCGGCGCCAGGGCGAGGGGCCGGGCCGGGTCGAGATAGCCGGCCCGCGCCAAGGCGAACGCGTCGTTTTCAAGGCCCAGCCGGTCCGTGGCGGAAGAAAGCTCTCCCGCGTCCACCGCGGCCGCCAGCCGGCCCCACAACTCGGTGCTGTAGTTGCTTCGATAGAAACCGGTCTGGTCGGGGTTGACCTTCAACCATCCGCCTCGGCTTACACCGACGCCGATCCTGGCCCGGTCCTCTTCGACGACACGGAACGTGTCCTCCACTCCCTCCGCTCGTATACCCAAGGGAACCGACCACCGGCTCGCGTCTTCCCGTTCCGGCACTCCGCTGAGGAAAAACCGCGTCTGCTGCAGCTCCACCTCTCCCTGCTTCATGTCCACGGACAACAGCGGATAACCCGTCTGCTTGGTCCAGGTGTCCATGATCTCCTTCACCGGCTGCCCGGACTCCTCCGCCAGGGCCTGCCACAGGTCTTCGGTGGTGGCGTTGGCGTACTGATGCCGCCGGAGATAGCACTGCAGACCGCGGCGGAACGGCTCCGCGCCGAGATAGGCAGCCAGCATCCGGATGACCGAGGCGCCCTTGCTGTAGCTGATGGCGTCGAAGATCTCGCTGATCTGCCTGGGGTCCCGCACCTCCACCTCGATGGGATGCGAGCTCTTGAGCCCGTCCAGGGAAAGAGCGCGGCCGAAGTCCGTGAAGACGAACTGGGTCCACATGTCCCACTCCGGGAACAGGTGGTCCACAGCCAGGAACTCGATCCACGAGGCAAACCCCTCGTTGAGCCACAGGTGCGTCCACCACTCCATGGTGACCAGGTTGCCGAACCACTGGTGCGCCAACTCGTGGGCGACGACGATGGCCACCCGCTGGCGCGTGCCCGCCGAAGACCCCTCCGGATCCACGAGAATGGCGGTCTCTCGGTAGGTCACGGCCCCCCAGTTCTCCATCGCCCCGGCCGCGAAGTCCGGGATCGCCAGAAGGTCCATCTTGGGAAGCGGATAAGCGATGGCGAAGTATTCGTGGAAGAACGACAGCGTTCGGGACGCCACGTCCAGCGCGAACCGCCCCTGCTCCCGCCTCCCGACCGGCGTATAGACCCGGACGGTCACGCCTTCCTTCGTCTGCGTCTCCACGTGATCGAACTCGCCGACGACAAACGCCAGCAGATACGTGGACATCACCGGCGTCTCGGCGAACCGCACGGTCTTGAGACCGTCGTCTCCCGGCTCGATCCGGCTCGGCGGCATGTTCGATACCGCCACCCGATCCTCCGGCACCACCAGCGTCACCTCGAACACCGCCTTTTGCGCCGGCTCGTCCCAGCACGGAAACGCCCGCCGTGCGTCCGTAGCCTCGAACTGGGTCACGGCCATACACCGCTCCTCGCCGTCCACATGGTAGACGCTCCGGTAGAAGCCGTGCATCTTGTCGTTCAGTTGCCCGGTAAACTCGATGGCCAGTTGCGCCGGCCCCGGCTCCAACTCTTCGCTGAATACGAACGCGACAGTCTCTTCCTCTTCGTTGGCCTCGATGCGCTCGGGCCGGTGGGACACCCCGTCCCCCTCCAGCGACACCGAGTGAAGCTCCAACTCCGCGGCATGAAGCACCACCCTGCGGGTGGCCGACTTCACCTCGATGTCCACCGATTCGCTGCCGCTGAAGGTAAAGCGGTTCAGGTCGGGCCTGAGGGCTATTTCATAGCGCTTCGGACATACGTCCGCAGGCAACAGCACTCGTTCCTGTTCGGCCATTCATGCTCTCCAGGACATTCAGGACACTTCGATCCACGGTCCGACGTTTCTCACACCGGCCAGCCGTGCCGCGACAGGTCGATGAGGTTGCCGTCCGGGTCTTGCACCCGATACTCCGATTCGCGGTTCGGCGGCCGCTTCCGCACGTCGCCGGCCGCGCCCATGCGATCCGATACCGGCTTCAGGGCCTGGACGTCGTCCACCTCGAAGCCGATGTGGTCGAGGCCGCTGTCGAGCGGATGACCCTCCACCTCCTCTTCCGGACCCTTGGGGATGATGGCGAGGTTGACATGTCCGTCCGAAAGGTAGGTGGCGGTGCCGACGCCCTTGACCACCTTGAGCCCGAAGACACGGGTGTAATACTCCACCAGCTTCTCCTTGTGATCCGTGAGGATGGCGATGTGACGGATACGAGCCATGTCGGTCACCTCCTTGACCCGGTCATGGAAAGGGGCGGCGGGCGGCACGGGAACCGGCGCCTAGAACCGGCTAGAGATGCCGGTTGAAGAACTCCAGGGTCCGCTTCCAGGCGGTCTCGGCCGCTTCCTTGTCGTAGTTGCGGCTGTCGGCATTGGCGAAGGCGTGCCCGGCGTTGGGATAGATGAAGACCATGTGGTCCCCGTTCAGGGTCTTGAGCGTCGCCTGGAACTCCCGGACGTTGTCCACCTTGATGCCCCGGTCCTTCTCGCCGAAGTGCCCCAGAATGGTCGCGCGCATCCGGCTGAGGTCGTCCTTGGGGTTGAACCGGCCGTAGTAGATGACCGACGCCTTGACCCCGAGATCGTTCTTGGCCATCTGATACGACCAGCCGCCGCCGAAGCACCAGCCTACGGACGCGATGCGGGCCGGATCCACCTCTCCCTTGAGCGAGGTCAGGTAGGCCACCGCCTGCTGCAGGTTGGCAAAGGCCGCCTCGGGATCCTCGCGCACGCCTCCGGCCAGCTTGCGCGCCCCGTCTCTGTCCGTGGCGGATTCGCCGTTGTAGAGATCCACGGCCAGGGCCACGTAGCCCAACTCGGCAAACTGCCGCGCGTTCTCCCGGATGTTGTCGTTCAGGCCCCACCATTCGTGGATCAGGATCAGCCCGGCACGCGTCTTCTTGTCCGCGGGCTTGGCCAGGTAGCCCTTGACCTTGTCGTTCCCTTGGTCATAGGCCACCTCTCCGGAGGTGATCTTCATGGACTGCGCGTAGGCGGCGTTGGCCGCAACGTGGCACGCCAGCAGCACGAATGCCGCGCGAACGAATGCTTTCCGAGTTCTCATGTCTCTTCTCCTTCGCGAAGAGTGGAAGGCATCAGCCGTCCGACTCCTGGTTCCAGGCAACCTTTCCGTTCACGATGACGCCTTCGACTCGGGTCGCCGCCTCGAACGGCGGCCCCGACAGCACGACTACGTCCGCGTCCTTTCCCGCCTCCAGGCTTCCCAATTCTTCGTCAATACCCATGATCCGCGCGGAATTCAACGTGAGCGCCTTCAAAGCCTCGTCCGGGCCGACCCCGTGGTCCACCGCCGTCATTCCCTGCATCCGATGATTCTGGATGGGGATCACCGGGTGATCGGTGGAGAAGGCCGTGAGCACGCCGTTCTCGATGAGTATCCGGGGCGAATCCAGGCTGCGCCCCGATTGCTCCAGGTTGCCGCGGGTCTTGAGCCACGGGCCGTGGACGACACCGACCCGCGCCTGTGACAGCTCGGTAGCCACCTTGTACCCGTCGGTGCCGTGTTCGATGATCAGATCCAGGCCGAACTCCTGCGCGATCCTTATGGCCGTTACGATGTCATCGGCGCGGTGGGCGTGGGCGCGGAGCGGAATCCGCCTTTCCACCACCGGGACCATGGCCTCCTGGCGCAGGTCCCGAGGGCCGCCGCCGTTACCGGCATAGTGCTGGGCCCTGACCAGTCCCTCCCGCAGGATCGCGGCGATCCCCATGCGCGTCATGGGACTCTTCTTGAGGGCGCCGTACACGTTCTTGGGGCGCTCGCCGAAGGCGATCTTCATGCCCACCGGCGCCCGCACCAGCATCTCTTCAACGGTTCGCCCCACCACCTTGACCGCGGCGGGCTGACCGCAGATGACGTTGTAGCTTCCGGGCATGACTCCCACGGTGGTGACCCCGCCCATCAGGGCGTCGCGGAAGGCGATGTCTTCGGGGTTGATGGCGTCCAGGGCGCGCAGGTGCGGCACCACGGGATCACCGACCTCGTCCTCGTCGCTCTGATTGGCCCCCACGCCGTCCTGGCACAGGCCCAGGTGGGTGTGGGCGTCGATCATTCCGGGAATGAGGACCTTGCCTCGCACATCCCAAACCTCGGCGTCGTCGGGCGCCCGGACACCGGCGCCGACGTCTTCGATGGTCCGTCCGTCGATCAACAGGGCGCCCTCCTCGATCACGCCGTCGGACGCGGTCATGATGCAGGCGCCCACCAATGCCAGCCGCATGGTTCCCTCCTGTCTTCGGTTCCGGCGGGAACCGCCGAGACGCACCCGAAACCGTCTACGCGCCTCCGGCAGCCGCGGACTCCGGCCGTTCAAACACGAGGCGGCCGTCCACATAGGTCCGGTCGACCTTGATGTCCCGTATCGCCGTCGGCTCCACTGCGAGAATATCTTCCGAGAGCAGCGCCAGATCCGCCCGTTTCCCTTCTTCCAGGGAACCCGTGCGGGTCTCGTCGAACGACGTGTAGGCGCCGTTGCGGGTATAGATCCGGATGGCCTGCAGTACGCTCACGCCCTCGTCCGGGTTGAGCACCTCGCCGCCCTCCTCGGGTCCGAAGCGGTGGTTCACCAGGACGTCGATGCCTGTCAGCGGGTTGTACAGACCCACGGGCCAGTCGGAGCCGCCGGAGATGATGACGCCCCGGTCGGTCAGCGACTTGAACGGAAACGCGTAGCGCGCCCGGTCGCCCCACTGGCCGTGGATTCCCTCGCTCCCGATGCTTTCCAGGATCGGCGGCTGCGTGTTCCAGATGACGCCCAACTCCGCCATGCGGTCCATGACCTGCGGGTTCCAGAGGTAGGCGTGCTCCAGTCGGTGGCGCAGATCGTGCGCCGCCACCCGCGCGCGGCCATGGGCGATGGCTTCCAGCGACCGGTGGATGCCGTGGTCGCCATGGCAGATAAGCCCGGTCTGCCAGTCACTGGATTGGGCCTGCACCATGAAGTCGTTGGCCACCTCCTGGGTGAGACGGAAGCTGCCCAGCTTCTTCCCCGCGGGATCGTTGCTGTAAGGCTCGAACAAGGCGGCGGTCTGGCCGATGACGCCGCCGTCGATGCCGATCTGAAGCGCTCCCAGCTTGAGCCACTCGGTGCCGAAGTTGGTGGCGAATCCGGTTTCGAAGATCTTCCCGGCGGCGCCTTCGAGGTCCCAACCTTCACCGTGCACCGGGTACGGGCCCATGACCACGCGCAGGCGTGGCGGCGCTTGGCGGTGCAAGCGCTGCCACGCCACCGTGTCCATGCGGTTGCGGACGGCTGCCTCGAACGCGGTGGTGACGCCGTAGCGGTTCAACTCGCCGGCCATCCAGCGATAACCGTCCATCATGTCGTCCACGTCATGCCGGGGCAGGTTCGGCATGATGAACACGGTACGGGTGTTGTCCCACATGGGCCCCAGCGGACGGCCCTGACTGTCCCGTTCCATGGGACCGCCGGCAGGGTCCGGAGTATCGTCCTGCACCCCCATGCGCCGCAACCCCAGGGTGTTGAAGGTCCAACCCATGGATTCGCGGTTGGAGATCCCCACCGGGTGGTCGGGGGAGACCGGATCGAGGTCGAAACGGTTGGGGTTGCGCCGGTCGGTGAGCCGCGTCGCCTGGAAGCCCCGGCCCAGGATCCAGTGGCCCGGCTCGACTTGCGCGGCCCGCTCCTTGATCGCGGCCACGATATCCGCGATGGACGGGCAGGCGGCGTAGGTGCAGTCCACCCAGTGCCGCTGCGGGCCGTTGGTCATGTGGATGTGGTTGTCGATGAAACCGGGGGTGACCGCGCGCCCCGCCAGATTCACCACCTCCGTTTCCCGGCCGATGGTCTGCTCGACGTAGGCGCGGTCGCCCACGCGCAGTATGTTCCGGCCGCGAACCGACAGCGCCTCGGCCACGTCGTCCCGGGAATTGACGGTCACGACGGGGCCGCCGACAAAGACGATATCGGCGGTGGGAACCGGTGTCGACACGTTGGAGTCCGGCATGGAACACCCCCTGGAAACGCGTGATAGCCCCCTTCGGCGAACTCTGATGGGACAATAACCGCTCCCTTGGGGTTGCGCAAGTTCATCAGTGCCGTCACGGCAGTCCGTGGGCTCCGTGGCAGCCGCCGGTCGGCCCGATCTCGTCCGGGTCTCGCCATCCGAGCGATTGAATCCGATTCGGAACCGTAGCGTGAAATGATCCTGGATCCATTGGGACGCTCTCCGACTCCCTCTCCCTCTGGAAGAGGGTCGGGGTGAGGGGTCCCGGATCAAGCGCCTGGTTGGATACGGCAAGCAGGGGCAGGGTTATCGGGGCGCCCTCACCCGGCCTTCGGCCACCCTCTCCCAGGGGGAGCGGGGTTGATGCGGCCTTTTGATGCTTCCGGCTGGTTTTCCGGCCGGTTCATGGAGCATGAGCGTTTACGTAGGACACTACGTCAGCGACGTGTGGGATCGAAGCAATCCCTGAGTCCGTCGCCCAGGATGTTGAATCCCAGGATGAGGAGCGTGATGGCCATTCCGGGGAAGAAAGCAGCCCAGGGCGCGCGTTCCACATACCCGTAGGCGCCGGTCAGCATGGCGCCCCAGGAGGGCGCCGGAGGCGGGTGGCCCACGCCGAGGAAACTCAGGGACGATTCCGCGAGGATGGCGTAGGAGAAGGACAGGGCGAACTGCACCAGCAACGGCGCGACCACGTTGGGGGCGATGTGGCTGCGGATAATGCGCGGGTGGGAGCCTCCCAGCACCTGGGCGGCCTCCACGAACGGCTGCGCCTTGATCGCCAGAGTAGCCCCACGCGCGACCCGGGCGAAGTGCGGCGCCTGTACCACGCAAAGGGCGATAATGACCGGCACCGAGGGGGGCATGGCCCCGCCGGTGAGAAACGCCGCCACCGCGATGGCGAGGAGGATCGTGGGAAAGGCGAAGACGAGGTCGATGAGCATGGTGACCCCGCGGTCCAGCAAGCCGCCGAAATAGCCCCCGAGCACCCCGATCGACATGCCCACCACGGCGGCCCCGGTGGCCGAGAGCACCCCCACGACGAAGGCGATGCGGGCGCCGTGGATCACCCTGCTGAGCACGTCCCTGCCAAACTCGTCGGTGCCGAACCAGTGGGCGGTGTCCGGTCCGGTCAGCCGCGACCCGGCGCCCATGTCGAGGGGGTCATAGGGCGCCAGCACGTCCGCAAACAGCGCCGCCAGAAAATACACCGCGATGACCGCCGCGCCCACCACGGCCGGTCGGTGGCGCACGAACCGGCGCCATGCCCGCGCCGGCCCTTCACGGCGGCGCGCGGCCGGCGGCCACGTACCCGTGGTGTTCGCGTCCTCCGTCACGGAATCAATACCCCCTGGGAGCCTGCGCCGTAGAAACCCGGCATCCCATGTAGGGGCGGGTTTCAAACCCGCCCGTGCCCGCATCGCGCTGTCGGCCGATACAGGCCCCCTAGTCGTACCGCACACGCGGATCCAGCAGCCCGTAGCCGATGTCCGCCAGCGTATTGATGATCACGTAACTGCCGGCGATGACGATCATGGTAGCCTGAAGCACCGGGTAGTCCCGGCTGAGCACGGCCTCCACCGCATACTGGCCGATGCCCGGGATGGCGAAGATCTGTTCGATGATGAGCGAGCCGCCAAGCAGTTTGCCGGTCTCCGTGCCGATCAACGTCAACACCGGGATGAAGGCGTTCCTGAGAGCGTGTCTGGAAAACACGCGACGCTCGCGCACTCCCTTCGCGCGCGCCGTCCGGATGTAGTCATGGCCGAGCACGTCCAACATGGCTGAACGCGCCATCCGCATCACCGCCGCCGCCATGGTCGTGCCCAGGGCGAGGGATGGCAGCATCAGCGAGCGCGTGCTCTCGACCGGATCCTCGAACAGGGACACGTAACCGACGGAAGGAAGGATGTTGAGGTAGACTGCGAAGACCAGCACCAGCAGCGTGGCCAGCCAGAAATGGGGCATCGCCAACCCGAGGATCCCGGTGGTGGTGACCAGGCCGTCGATCTTGCCGTGGGGATATCGCGAGGCAATCACCCCCAGGATCACCCCGAAGATCACGCTCCACGTCCCCGCCATGAACGACAGGTGCAGGGTCACCGGGAGCCGCGCGAAGATCTCCTCGGTGATGGGATATCCGGAGACGATGGAGCGTCCGAAATCGAGCTGCAACACGCGCCCGATCCATTCGGCGTACTGGACCACGATCGGGCGGTCCAAACCCCAGAGCGCGCGGATCTCCTCGATGCGCCCGGAGCCCAGGTACAGGCCGTAGATGAAGTCCACGGCGTCGCCGGGCACCAGGCGGATCATGTAGAACACCACCACCGAGATCCCGAACTGCACCAGCAGCAGGGAAACCAGCTTCTGCGCGATGTATCGGTTCACCGGAACCCCGTCAGGTTAGCGCGGTAGCGGCACGGGACCGGGCCGCATATTTCATGAAGTCTCCCTTCATGAAAAGTACGGGCCGGAGCGAGGCTGTGAGGGCCCTCTTCCGGAACACCGGGCGGCTGATCCCCGACCACCCTCACGTCGGGAACCAGCCGCCGGCGCGTATCCTGCTTCCCTACTTGTCCAGCCACACCTCGCGCAGCGAGTACTGGCTGGCGTTGGGGAAGGCGGTGTAGCCCTTCACGTAGTTGCGCATGGCCTGGAAACGGTCGAAGGCCACCAGGAACACCCAGGGTTGCTGTTCGGCCAGACGCTTCATGGCGACCCGGTAGGCTTCCTTGCGGTCCGCGATAGTGGTGGCTACCACGCCCTTGGCCAGCAGCTTGTCGAATTCCGGGTCACAGAACCGACTGTTGTTGTAGCTGCCCTCGCAGGTGAACAGCGGCGACAAGGCGCCGTCGGGGTCGACGAAGTCCGAGCCCCACCAACGGATCGGATACATCTGGAAGTTGCCCGACCGCCAGTCGCGCTGGGCGGTGGCGCTGTCCGACGCCTTGATCTCGACGCGAATGCCGACCTTCTTGAGCTCGGACTGCACCACCGCGGCGAAGGATGCATGGTATGAAGTGGCGCCGATGCGGAGGACGATGTCCACACCGTTGGGGTAGCCCGCCTCCGCCAGCAGCTTCTTCGCCTTGTCGCGGTCGAGCTCGTAGTACTTTTCCGCGTTTCCCGCCCAGTACGGCGGTATCAGCGGCGGCCCCCAGAGCGGCTGCGCGAAGCCGTCGAAGCCCTTCTCCACCATCTCCTTGCGGTCGATGGCGTAGGCCATGGCCTGGCGCACGCGCACGTCGTCCAGCGGCTTCTTGCTGACGTTGAGGGAGAGGTTGACGAAGCTGATATTGGGCCCGCCGGTGACGTTGATCCGGGAGTCGCGCCTGAGCGCGTTCACGTCCTTGGGCGGCACCGGCTCGATGTAGTCCACCTGGCCCGCCCGCAACGCGTTGGTGCGCGCGGTCTGGTCTTTGAGCGGAATGAAGTGCAGCTCGTCCAGCAACGGCGCCGACTTGTCGTAGTAGTCGGGGTTCTTGACCAGCACCAGCCGCTGGCCCTTGACGTGTTCCTTGAACCTGTAGGGACCGGTCCCCATCATGCCGTCCTTCAAGCCGACGGGCATCGGCTTTACCGCCTCCTCGGCCACCATGGCCATGGCCGGCAGCGACAGGTTGGTCACGATGGCGGCGTCGGGCCGCTTCAGTTTCAGCACCAGCTTGTACCTGGATGGGGTCTCGATGGCGGCGATGGAGGCAATGGTGCTGGCGTAACCCGCCGGGACGTCGGGATCCAGAATGCGTTCCAGCGAGTATTTGGCGTCCGCCGAGGTGAACTCGCGCCCGTTGTGGAACTTCACGCCCTCACGCAGCGTGAACTCGAGTCGGGTCGGTGACGTGAAGTCCCATTTCGTCGCCAGATCCGGCTTGGGCTGGATGTCGGTGCCGGCGCGCACCAGCCCCGAGTAGACGTTCTGCATGATGTTGATGTCCCAGCCCACGCGCGTGGTGTGCGGATCGAGGTCGTTCACGTCACGCTCGCCTCCCAGTCGCAGGATGCCCCCGGCCTTGGCGGCCTGCGCCGCGGAGACGCAAACGATAGCCAGAACCGCCACGATGGCAAGCGCTTGGAACCACCGCGTCGGCGAGGAACAGGAACCGCACACGAGGCTTGTCCGTCTCATTGGTTTCCTCCTCGGCGGAGTCTCCATCCGACACTGTAGGCACAGGGTGGAAACAACGCCCGTTACACCGGCGCCGTCGGCGGGGCGCCGTTTCCGAACAACCGTCACAGTCTCTCGCAACCCTGTTTCGGCCGCGATACTCGCACAGGCTTTCGCGGAGTGTCAAGGTTGCGCGCGACTCACCAAAAATTGTATGGGCGAAGATGGATGTGCCGTCTGCGTGTGGGCGACACGCTCACCGGCGCCTGCGACTCGGGCCTGTCCGAGGGAGGAGACTCATGGCAAGCGACGCGGATCTGGCGTTCGTCAACGGACGTGTGATCACGGTGGACCAGCGGGACGACGTCGCCGAGGCGGTGGCGGTGGCGGGCAACCGTATCGTCCGGGTGGGCTCGAACGAGTCGATCAAGGCGCTGGTGGGCAACGGCACTCGCGTGGTGGACCTGGCGGGGCGCGCTCTGACTCCGGGGTTCGTGGAAAACCACATGCACATCATCAACGCGGTCGAGGACCGCAAGTGGATCGATTGCAGCCCGGAGGTCACCTCCTCCATCGACGAGATCGCCGCAGCGGTGAAGAAGCGCGTGGACGGGACCCCCGCCGGCGAGCTGATCGTGGGATGGGGTTTCGATCACCATCGGCTGCCGGAGCGGCGCTACCCCACGCGCCGCGACCTCGACCCGGTCTCCCCCAACCACCCGGTACTGCTGCGCCAGCGCGAATCCATGAGCTGGACCGCCAATACCGCGGCCCTGCGGCGCATGGGCATCCAGGACGACACTCCGGATCCTCCCGGCGGACCCATGCTCCGGGACGATCAGGGGGCGCCGTTGGGGCCCATGTGGGACAACTGCCGGGTCGTGTACATCTTCCCCACCATCACGCCCCCGACGCTGGAAGAGCTCGCGGACGGCTACGAGTGGGCGTGCCGGTACCTGAACCGGCTCGGGATCACCAGCGTGGACGAGGCGTCCATCCGGAACGAGCAGGAATCCCACGCCTGGCAGCTGCTGCGCAGCCGGGGCGGCCTCACCGCCCGGGTCTACCTCAACATCTATCCGGTCTACGGCACCCGGTGGGACGTGGAGACCGCGGCCTACCGGATCTTCCGCTCGGGCATGCGCACCGGCTTCGGCGACGACTGGCTCCGTCTCGGCCCCGCGGTCATCGGCATCGACGGCGGCGTGCAGGGGCAGACCGCGGCGCTGTTCGAGCCCTACTCCAACGACCCCAACGGGACGTTTCGCGGCAGCTTCCGCTGCTCCCAGGAGATGGCGGACGAATTCTGCCTCGAGGCCCACAAGGCCGGCTTCCAGATCGCCGCCATCCCCCACGGCGACCGCGGCATCACCGTCACCCTCGACGCCATCGAGAAGGCCCAGCGCGCCTACCCGCGGCCGGACCCGCGCCATCGCCTGGAGCACGCCTACCTGTGGAACGCCGAGCTGCTCGACCGGGCCGCCAGCGCAGGCGTCATCTACAACGCCCAGCCGCCGATCCTGGAGGTGCTGGGCGAGGCCTGCACGCTGGAGCCCTGGGGCGAGGAGCGCTCGCGGTACGCGTTTCCCCTCAAGTCGCTGCTGAAGCGCGGGGTGATCTCCTCGGGCGGCTCCGACATGCCCATCGTCACCGCGAATCCCATGGTGGGCATCGACTGCCTGGTGAACCGGCGCCTGGACCCCGGCCCGGGAGGCACGGTGCTGAACCCCGACGAGCGCCTGACCGTCATGGAGGCCCTGCGGGTCTACACCTACAACGGCGCCTACGCGCACTTCGAGGAAACCGGCAAGGGCTCCATCGAGGAAGGAAAGCTGGCCGATCTCGCCGTACTTTCCAGAGACATCCTCACGGTGCCGGCAGACGAGATCCGGCACATCGCCGTGGACATGACCGTAGTGGACGGCAAGGTGGTGCACGAGGCCGGGTAGCACGGCGTGGTGTCCTGAATCGTCCTGTCCGACACCCTCTCCCTGAGGGAGAGGGTTGGGGTGAGGGGGTCCCGGAGCAAGGGTCTGGTTGGATACGGCAAGAAATGGAGGGGCAGGGTTATTGGGGGCGCCCTCACCCGGCCTTCGGCCACCCTCTCCCAGAGGGAGAGGGGTTTGAAGAATTGGAGGACGCACCATGGACGACCTTCAGAAGCAGGTACTGGCGGGGATCCGGGAGGAAGAGCTGGTGAACATGGCCATGGACCTGGTGAGCATTTCCAGTCCGCCGGGTGCGGAGGAGCCCGCCGGCGACTATCTCGCCGGACGTCTCGCGGAACTGGGCATGCGCGTGCAGCTTCAGGAGGTGGAGCCCGGACGCAACAACGTGGTGGGCCGGTTGCCCGGCAGCAAGGGCTCGCCCACGCTGCTCTTCAGCGGACACTTCGACACCAGCACCACCGGACGCGAGGCCGAGGCGTGGGGCAGCGGATATACCCCTGACATCGTGGGCGGCGGCGTGGCCCGCGCCACCACCGCCGACGGGTGGATCCACGGCCTCGGCGCCAGCAACATGAAGGGTGCGTTCGCCGCCTACTGGGGCGCGGTGCGGGCGCTTCAGCGAGCGGGCGTGGAGCTGGCCGGCGACATCCTGGTGACCGGCGTGGTAGGCGAGACCGAGAAGGCCCCGGTGGACCAGTACCAGGGGGCGGAGTTCCGCGGCGGCAAGGTAGGCTCGCGTTTTCTGGTGACCCACGGCGTCACCGCCGACTACGCCGTCATCGGCGAGCCCACCGGGATGCGCCTGCAGATCGGCGAGACCGGCTACTGCTTCGTCAAGGTGACCGTCTACGGCAGATCCCAGCACACGTGGTCCAAGGAACACGGCATCGACCCCATCGAGAAGATGATGCGCGTCTTCGCCGCCCTCCAGGCGTGGGAGCCCACGTTCCGGGAACGCCATCCGCATCCGTTCATGGAGGCCCGCATCGGCATCGGCGCCATCCAGGGCGGGCACCCCTACAAGCCCTCCAAGTGTCCGGCGCCGTTCTGCAACCTCTACGTGGACGTGCGCGTGGTGCCGGGCCAGAGTTTCATGGGAGTGAAGCAGGAGATCGAGGCGGTGCTCGACGGCCTCAAGGCCGACGATCCCGAGCTGCAAACGGAGGTGGAACTGTACCTGACGGGCAACGGCTTCGAGCTCGAGCGCGACGAACCCCTGGTGCAGGCCATGGAACGGGCCCATCGGAACGTCTACGGCGCACCCGTCCCCTATGCCGCTCCCAACCGCTATGCCGTCTCCAGCGACGCCGGCCCCATGTTCGAGTACGGCATCCGCGGCCTGACCTACGGCCCCGGCGGCATCTCCACCGGCGGCCAGTTCGCCAACTACGACCCGGCCCATCGGCACAGCGAGGTGCTGAAGATCGAGCACCTGGTCAAGGCCGCGGGCGTGTACGCCCTGGCGGCCATGGAGTTGTGCGGTGCGGCGTCGTAGCAGGGGATTGTCGGAGACATCGTCCAGGGAAGGATCATGGAACCTCTCATCGGCTACTCGGCTCTGATCGAGCGCCCGCCCCTGCGCTGGCCGGACGGCGCACGGGTGGCGTTGTGGATCCAGATGAACCTGGAGCACTTCGATATCGACGGTCCCGGCATGACCCTGCCGCCCAGCCGCTCCCCCGGCCCCATCCCCGACCCCAAGAACGCCGGCTGGCGGGACTACGGGGCGCGAGTGGGCATCTGGCGCCTCATGGAGATACTGGACCGGCGCCACCTCCGCACCACTGCGCCCACCAACGATCAGGTTTGCGACTACTATCCCGAGATCATACGCGAGGCGGTGCGTCGCGACTGGGAGTTGATGGGCCACGGGTTCAACAACTCGCGCACCCTTGGCGGCCTGTCCCGCGAGGAGGAGCGAAGCGTGATCCGGGCAAGCGTCGCGACCTTGACCGCGGCCGCCGGACGACCGACGAAAGGCTGGCTGGGGCCGGGTCTGGTGGAGACCTTCCATACCCTCGACCTGCTGGCCGAGGCAGGCATCGAATACGTCTCCGACTGGTGCAACGACGACCAGCCCTATCCCATCGAGGTAAGCGCCGGCAGACTCGTCGGCGTGCCCTATTGCATGGAGATCAACGACGTCTACGCCTTCGTCGGCGCCGGCCTGGACGCCGAAAGCTTCTACAGGATGATGTGCGACCAGTTCGACGTGCTGTACGCCGAAGGCGCCCATACCGGACGCATCCTGGGACTTTGCCTGCATCCGTTCATCGGCGGACAGGCGTACCGGGCAAAATGGATCGACAAGGGCCTTGATTACATCCTGGGCCACGACGGCGTGTGGGCCGCCACCGCCGAGGAGATCGCGGACTGGTACTACCAGCACTATTACGACGACGCCTTGGCGCGACTGCGAGCGCGGGGACGGTCCACCGCCGGCAAGGCCGGCGCACAGGATCCATGATCGAGATGATCGAGATGATCGACAAAGAAAAATAGTCGACAAAAGGGAGGAAAGCCGTGGCACTTCGCGAAATCGGTTCCGTTCATGTCCCTCCGGGCCAGGGGGCCGCTTGCACCGTCCAAACCGGCCGGTTCCTGCGCGTAATCGACGTTGAAGGCGGTCAGGTGGCCGACTTCAACGCCTGGACCCTGCCCGACTACAAGGAGCAGTTCTGGTCCGGGCGCACCCGGATCCTGGAGGGGGCTCACCTTTCCACCGGCAACCGCCTTTGGTCCTCCCCCACCATGGAGGTGATGTTCACCGTCACCGCCGACACCGTGAAGCGCATGGACTCACCCCTCGGCGGCACCTCCCACGACCTCATCTGGGCTCGTTGCAGTTCGCAGCTCTGGCAGATCCGCGGCGTCGACAACGCCCCCAATTGCCAGGACAACCTGACCCGCGCCATCGAACCCCACGGCCTTACCGTGCGCAACGTCCACGACGCCTTCAACATCTTCATGAAGACCGGCATCAACGAGGAAGACCGCCTGTTCCAAGAACCCGCGGAATCCGTCGCTGGCGACTACCTGGAGTTGCGGGCGGAGAAGGATTGTCTGGTCGCGGTGTCTTCGTGCCCAGGGCGGGGAAACCGCTATCCGGAGTGGCGGCACCGGCCGCTGCTGCTTCAGGTGCTGGCGGAGGAATGAAGAGACGGCCACGTGTGCCGGTTCGGCCGGGAGTGCTGTAGCCGGGTAGCCATGAGGGGGTCCCGGTTCATTTGGACATCAGGCTGCTCCTCGATTTCCAGCTATAGCTTCGCGCAAGCCTCCGAGCAAGCCTCCGAGGTGCGCCATACGTTCGCGCAATTCACCTATTTCGGTGCGTACGTCGCGCAATTCGGCTCGGACGTCGTGGAGTTCGGCTCGGATGTCACGCAGTTCCACCCGGATGTCGCGCAGTTCCGCCCGGAGCCCGCGCTGCCCGGCAATGACCACGCCGGCGAGCGCGACCCCTGTGCCGAGAATGGCGAGTAGTTCGGGCATGCAAAACTCCCTCGGATCGAGAAACTGGCGCGCCCGAAGGGAGTCGAACCCCTAACCTCCAGATCCGTAGTCTGGCGCTCTATCCAGTTGAGCTACGGGCGCGAAACATGTCGGAGAGTCCGAAGCAATTAACCATACCGGCAGAGAAACCGCAATGCTTCAACGGTGTGGCGCACGGCCAACTGGATCTGAACAAGAGACGTGGCGGAGAGAGAGGGATTCGAACCCTCGGTACCCTTTTGGGGTACACACGCTTAGCAGGCGTGCGCCTTCGACCGCTCGGCCATCTCTCCGATGACGATACACGGCCCTGAAATGATGACACACACGGACGGCACGGTCAACTTTGTGCCCCTTTCGGTCGTGTATCGGGTTGACGATTACCCTCACCTGGCCCCACCCTGGCCCTCTCCCGGAGGGAGAGGGAACCAGAGCCCCCTGTTCCTCTTTCAGTGGGAGAGGAACAAAAAGCCTTCTCCCGCAGGAGAGGGGTTGGAGTGAGGGTCAGTGCGCTGGATCTCAAACTGATACACGACCCTGTGCCCACGGTTCCAGGCGCCCACTGGCGTCACCCGCACAGACCGGCCGGCGTGGAGTGGCCGCACGGAGTGCATGTGATTTGACAATACCGGGCTGCGCCAGTAACAAGTGAAAATTCACAGGTCTTGGGCCGAAACTCCGGGAGAGGGACGGCTCACCGCATCACCACCCTGAGACTCGACCGTTGATTCCATGTCGGAGGTCCGCACACGTTTCGCCCCCAGCCCCACCGGCTACCTGCACATCGGCGGCGCGCGCACGGCGCTGTTCAACTATCTGTACGCGCGGCACTGCGGCGGGACGTTCGTCCTGCGCATCGAGGACACGGACCGCAAGCGGTCGACGCCGGAGGCCATCGACGCCATCCTCCGGAGCATGGAATGGCTGCAACTGGAGTGGGATGAAGGACCGTTCTACCAGACCGAGAGGATGGCGCTCTATCAGGAGCGGATTCGCGCGCTCCTGAGCACGGGGGACGCGTACCCCTGCGTGTGCACGC
Source organism: uncultured Binatia bacterium (SeqCode) (assembly GCA_965214905.1). GTDB lineage: Bacteria > Desulfobacterota > Binatia > UBA9968 > JAJDTQ01 > JAJDTQ01. Next base: position 4,048,756 of record OZ243984.1, on the reverse strand, counting down.
CGGAGACCCTGGACGCCAAGCGGCAGGCGGCGCTGGGGGCCAAGCGCAAGCCCACCTATGACGGCGCCTGCCGGCCCGGGGAGCGGGCGGCGGCGCCCTTGCCGGAGGGCACTCCGTTCACCATCCGCTTCCGGTCGCCGGAGAGCGGCGTTACGGTGGTGGACGACGAGGTCAAGGGCCGGGTGGAGTTCGACAACACCGAGCTCGACGACCTGATCCTCGCCCGCTCGGACGGCATTCCCACGTACAACTTCTGCGTCGTCTGCGACGACATCGACATGGGTATCACCCACATTATCCGCGGGGATGACCATCTGTCCAACACGCCCCGGCAGATGCAGCTCTACCAGGCGCTGGGCTCGGAGCCGCCGGTGTTTGCCCACGTGCCGCTGATCCTGGGAACGGACAGGAAGCGGTTGAGCAAGCGGCACGGCGCGACCTCGGTCATGGCCTACCGGGACCTGGGGTACTTTCCCGAGGCGTTGAACAACTACCTGGTGCGGCTGGGATGGTCCCACGGCGACCAGGAGATATTCGACAGCGGGGAATTGGTGGAGAAGTTCGACATCGACGCCGTAGGAAAATCGTCTGCGGTCTTCAACCCCGAGAAGCTGCTTTGGCTCAACGCCCACTACCTCAGGAACCGGCCGTTGTCCCGGCTGGCGGAGGACGTGGTCCCCTACCTCGCGGCGAAGGGCCACGCCGTGCCCGGCGACCGCCCGTGGCTGGAGAAAATGGTCGAGACCTTGAGGGAAAGAGCCAAGTCCCTGGTGGAGTTGGTGGATATGGCGCACTACTTCCTCACGGAGACTGTGGACATCGACGAGAAAGCCGGCCGGAAGCATCTGGCGCCCGAGGCCCGGAACCTGCTTCAGGAGGTTGCAGCCCGGCTGGGGAACCTGGCGGAGTTCAACGAGGCCGGCATCGAGCAGGTGTTCGGCGAGATCGTCACGGAACGGGGCATCAAGCTGGGCAAGGTGGCCCAGCCGGTGCGCGTGGCGCTTACCGGCTCGACCGTGAGCCCCGGCATCTACGAGGTCATCGACGTGCTCGGACGGGACCGGACCCTGGAACGGCTTGCCGCGGGCATCCGCTTCATCGACTCCCACCTCAGGACGGATTTTTGTTCTGACTGACTCTGCCGGGTTTCAAGGCCGAACCTGTGCTGGGTGAACTTCCTGCCCGAGTTGCGGTACAAGTTCTCGAACAGGGGGCGAGGGCGCACCGGGGGAGGGGATGGAGCTTTCGGAAGTCACGCTCGACGCGGTGATGCCACACGAGGAGGCGCGGTTCCGGGATCTGATGGCTGAGCATCATGACCTCGGGGCGGCGCTCGGGTTGCCGGGTAGCGTTTCGTTTCCGGCGCCCCGCCACCGAAGTGCGCTGGTCAACCCCTTCGGGAGCCACCATGCCTCTTCGGGACCGCGGATGTCCCGCGCCCACTCGATCGGTCGCTCCCACTTGATAGCGTAGTCGCCGCGCCATCCAAATCAGCCCGTGGAAGAAGTCTGTTCGCTGAGCGGGCCCGTGCGTACAGCTTGGCGATGAACGAGTGAGCCGACAGACGCCGCCGGTCTCCATTTGACCGCCCGGACGCGCGTGTCAGACGCTCCCGACGGGACGATCCAGCGCCTGATCAGCCCGCAATCGCCGAAACAGCCCGCCCCTTGCCCTGTGCCGGGCGTGCCGACCCAGCGAAAGCGGGGCCGCGCCCTCATGGAAATCGGCAAATCCATATTGATCGTCCTAAAGGAGACGGAGCGTTTGCCGGCCTGCGGGCGGAGAGCTAAGCTTGAGCCATGCGTATCGCCAACCCGATGTACGACGCTGCCTTCAAGTACCTGATGGACGACCAGGCAGCCGCGCGGCTGCTGGTAGGCGCGGTGTTGGGCGAGGAGGTCGAGAGCCTGCAGGCGCTGCCGCAGGAGCGGGTTGGACGGTCGGCGCCAGCGGCGGCGCCCGGTGAGCCGCCGTCAGGCGAGTTGTTGACGGTGCGACGGGTGGACTTCGCGGCCACGGTGCGCACGGCGGCGGGTGAGCGGCTGCGCGTGCTGGTGGAGGTGCAGAAGGCGCGCTTCACCGACGAGGTGATGCGGTTCCGGGAGTATCTGGGCCGGCATTACGCGGACCGCGACAACTACGACGAGGCGGCCGACGGGCGCCGGCGGCACCGGTCGCTGCGCGCGATCTACATCCTGGGCGAGTGCCTGCCGCGCACCACAGCGACGGTGCTGCGGGTGGCGCGGGAGTACGTGGACGGGGTGAGCGGCGAGCGGCTGTGCGAGCGGGAAGAGTTCGTGGAAGCGCTGAGCCACGACTGCTGGGTGGTGCAGGTGCCGCTGCTGGCGTCGCGGCGGCGCACCGACCTGGAGCGGCTGCTGAGCGTGTTCGACCAGGAATTGCGGGTGCCCGAAGACCGGCACGTGCTGGAGGTGAACGAGCGCGAGATACCGGAGCGCTACGCGCCGGTGCTGCGGCGACTGGAGGGCGCCGCAGCGAGCGTCGAGGTGGCGGATTCGATGGCGCTGGAGGACGAAGTCGCGGAGACCTGGGGGCGGATGAAGCGGGAGAGCGCCGAGAAGGACGCGGCGCTCTCCCAAAAGGACGCGGCCTTGGCCGAAAAAGACGCGGCCTTGGCCGAAAAGGACGCGGCCCTGGCCGAAAAGGACGCGGCCTTGGACGCGGCCTTGGCCGAAAAAGACGCGGCGCTGGCCGAAAAGGACGCGGCCTTGGAGGTAGAACGGGCGGAGCGCGCCGCGGCGGCGGAGCGCATCGCCGAACTGGAGCGCCGTCTGGCGGAGTCCGGCGACGACGATTGAGCTTCGCACCGAGATGACGGGCCCGACGAACGGCTCCGCGCCGTCGAAGTCGCCTTGGAGTTGCCCCCAGCCCCAGCTATGCGGAACTCTGCATAGCTGGGGCAACCTCACCGGGGAGGACCAGCCAACCTCACACAACCTCCCGAACACGTGTCACGAACCATTGAGTTGAGACAGTCCACCCGTTGGTACAACGACTGGCGGCAGGTGGCGTTGCCGGCGCCCGGGGCGTTCACGCCGGTGCTGTCGGTGAGCGTGGTCGTGCCGTATTACGCGGCACCGGTGCGGACGCTGGCGGCGAGGGAGGACCAGACGTATCCGCCGGGTCTTTTCGAGGTGGTGGTCGTGGTCGACGACGGCTCGCCGGAACCGCTGGCGCGTCCGCGGTCGACGCCGCTGGCGTGAAGGTGGTGCGGCCGGAGGACCGGGGCTTCGGGCCGGCGCGGGCGCGCAACACCGGGGTGCGCGCGGGCTTCGCCATCCTGGTCCTGCCTGCCGCCAGCGCCAGGTGCGCTCGCGCACTCCGGTGAGCAGGGTCAGCTTCGCCATCCTGGTCCTGGTCCTGCCTGCCGCCAGTGCCCCTTCGGATCGCGGCAAGCTCCGCGCGCGCCACGCCCGGCCTCATCGAACCGCGGCTGTGAAGGAGCCGGCGCGCGGGTCCAGGCGTCGAGCACCCGTTCGGCCGCGGCCAGACGCACCGGGTCCCGCGCCGACGCTGGCCCAGGTCCCCGCCGAATCGGTCACCCGCGTCCGGCTGGACCTGATGCACTGGACCGGGATGCGGCCGTCGCAGATGGGCCGGCTGCAAGCCGAGGGCTTCCGGCTCGACGAGCCGATCCCCTGCGTCGCCCCCCGCGCGGCAAGGGCGGCCGGATCGCGGCCGTCCCGCGCGTGCCCGAGGGCGTCGCCGCCGCCCTCGCCTTCCTTTACGCCGAAGCCTTCGGACCCTGGCTCCGCAGCAGCGTCAACCGCGCGCGCCGGGCCGGCCGGCACCTCACGTCCACCTTGACGCCTGAGACGTATTCATTTATCCTTGTGACTCATTGAGGAGTCGGCTAATTGGTAAGCCACCTGACTCTGGATCAGGCGATTGTAGGTTCGAGTCCTACCTCCTCAGCCACGGTCCCATCGTCTAGCGGTTAGGACGCTGGCCTCTCACGCCAGAAACACGGGTTCGAGTCCCGTTGGGATCAATCCCCCCACATACCCTCTTCTTCGACGTCGATGAATCGGACGCAACCGTTCAGCCGAGCGGTCTGCGATCCCGTTCGCGAATGGAACGCGGATCTCGGGTGGAAGGCGGACCTCGAAGCGCCGTCCCGCGTGAACCGGCGTTGTCAGCGAACCGGTTTGCCGGCGTAGCTTGACGGCAGGCCGGGGGGCCAAGGCTCCTGCGCGGCCTCCTCGCCGGTGAACTGTGCGGCAAGGGTGGCGTAGGGCTCGGGCAACTCCACCGCGGCGGCGGCGGCCCAGAGGCCGTCCAGGTCGTAGAACCGGCGCACGGGCTCGTGGAAGATGTGCACCAGCACGTCGGAGAAATCCATCAGCACCCACTGCCCCCGGGCGACCCCCTCGCCGGAGATGGCACGAAGGCCGCGGGAACGGCCGTCCTCCTTGATGCCTTCCGCAATGCTCTGCACGTGACGGTCGGAACGACCCGAGCAGATGATGAAGTAGTCGGCGATGGTGGTGAGCTCGCCGACCTTCAACAAGGCAAGGTCCTGGGCCTTCTTCTCGAGTGCGAAGCCGCAGAGCAGGAGCGCCCTCTCTCTGGCGTCAAGCGCCGGCGTGTCAGGCACTAGCACTCCTGCCGTTCATGGTAAAGGTGTTGATCTGTCACGTAGCGCTGCACTTCCGAAGGAACCAGGCCGCGAATCGATTTCCCCTTTCCAAGCAGCTCCCGGATAGCCGAGGCGGACACAGGGAAGTCCGTCAAACGCTTGAACCGGATCTCCTTGCCGAATTCGTTCCGGAAGCCGGATCGGACCGGAGCATAGCAAAACGCCTCCCGCACGACAACGGGAATCTTCTCGTAGGGCAAATCGTCGCCGAACCCCGGCCGGGAGGTCACGATCACGTGGGTGAGCGCCAGCAACTCGCGCCAGTCCTTCCAGGAACCGATGAGCAGGAAGGCATCGAGGCCGAGGATCAGATACAGATCGTCTCCGGGCGCCAGCCGGGCGGAGAAGTGACGCACGGTGTCGATGGAGTACGAGGCGCCCGGGCGCGTGACCTCCACGTCGGTGACGTCGAGCCCCGGGTTGCCGGCCACCGCCAGCCGCACCATCTCCAGACGGTGCCGAGCCGCCGCGCCGGGCCTGTCGCTACGGTGCGAGGGAACGCCGCACGGCACCAGGCAGACCTCGTCCAGCGCGCAGGCTTCCCGCACCTCCTCGGCGCTCCTCAGGTGGCCGTAGTGAACCGGGTCGAAGGTGCCTCCGAACAGGCCGAGTCTCAATTGCGGACCTGCCCGTCTCCGAACACGAAGAATTTGGTGCTGGTAAGCTCTTCCAGTCCCATGGGGCCGAAGGCGTGGATCTTGCTGGTGCTGATGCCGATCTCCGCCCCCAGGCCGAGCTCGCCGCCGTCGTTGAAACGCGTGGACGCGTTGACCAGGACCGCGGACGAGTTCACCCGCGCAACGAAGTCCTCGGCCTTGCCGCGGTCTGCGGTCACGATGGTCTCGGTGTGGTCCGAGCCGTACTTGCGGATGTGTTCGATGGCCCCGTCCACGTCCGACACCACCCGCACCGCCAGCACCAGGTCCAGGTATTCCTCGTGCCAGTCCGCTTCACTGGCAGGTGATACCCCGTTCGCCAGGGCGCGGGTCTTCTCGCAGCCGCGCACCTCCACCCCGCTTTCCCTGAGCCTGTCGATGACCCCGGGCAGAAACCGCGGCGCCACCGCCTCGTGGACCAGCAGAGTCTCCATGGCGTTGCACACGGACGGACGCTGGACCTTGGCATTGAGGGAGATGCGCTCCGCCATGTCCAGGTCGGCGTCGCTGTCCACGTAGACGTGGCATACTCCCTTGTAGTGCTTGACCACGGGCACCCGCGAGTTCGCCGCGACGAACCGGATCAGATCCTCGCCGCCCCGGGGTATGATCAGGTCCACGTACTCCTCGAGCTTGAGCAGCTCATGGATCATCGCCCGGTCGGTGGACCCCACCACCTGCACCGCGTCCTCGGGCGCCCCCGCCTGGACGCATGCTTCCCGCAGCACGTCGCCAATGGCCTGATTGGAGAACTTCGCCTCGCTGCCGCCCTTGAGGATGACGGCGTTGCCGGACTTCATGCACAGCGACGCGGCATCCGCGGCGACGTTGGGCCGGGCCTCGTAGATGATGGTAACGACCCCGAGCGGAATCCGCATCTTCCCCACCTTCAGGCCGTTGGGGCGCTCCCACCTGCGGGTGACCTGGCGAACCGGATCGGGCAGAGCGACGATGTCCCGTATGCCCGCGGCCATGGCCGCCACCCGTTGGGGATTCAGCCCAAGGCGGTCGATCACCGCCCTGGGTAGCCCCTTGTCCCCGGCGGAGCCGATATCCTTGGCATTCTCCGCCAGCAGGAACTCCTGCCGGGCCTCGATGCCGTCGGCCATGGCCGCGAGGGTTCGGTTCTTCAGTTCGGTGGAAAGATTGGCCAGCGCGCCGGCCGCTTCCCTGGCCCGCCGCCCGATGGCGCGTGCTTCGTCGGCTACTGTCATGATGACTCCCGTTCCGGCGACCGGTCTCCTGGACGCAGGTCAGCGATGCATCAAGACCCTCACCCCGACCCTCTCCCAGAGGGAGAGGGGGTGGGAGGGCGGCTCCTAGAGCACCACGAGATCATCGCGGTGGATGATCTCGTCATAGGCCTTGTACCCCAGGATGGCCTCGATTTTGCCCGAATGCGATCCCTTGATCTTCCTGAGCTCCCGGGCGCTGTAGTTCACCAGCCCGCGGGCGAATTCGCGGCCGGTCTCGTCTACGCAGCGCACGCACTCGCCCGCGCCGAAGGAGCCGCGGATGTCCCTCACCCCCGAGGGCAACAGGCTCTTGCCCTTGACCGTCACCGCGGCGCGAGCCCCGTTGTCCACCATCACCTCTCCGGAGGGCTTGAGGTTGTAGAGGATCCAGTGCTTGCGGCTGGTCAGCCGGTTCTCCTCGGGCAGCACCAGCGTCCCCGACTCGCGGGCGTCGTCGAACAACCCGCCCAGGACTTCCCGCTCCCGTCCGTTGGCGATGATGGTGGGGATGCCGGCGTGGCTCGCCTGCTCCGCGGCGCAGAGCTTCGAATACATGCCTCCCCGGCCCAGCTCCGACGGCTGGGTGTCCCGAGCCGCGGTCTTGGCCGCGGCGAGGTCCGTGACCACGGATATCAGACGGGCGTCCTTGCTGGCCCTCGGGTCGCGGTCGAACACGCCGTCCACGTCGCTCAGGATCACCAGCAGGTCCATCTCCATGAGGGTGGCCACCAGCGCGGACAACTGGTCGTTATCGCCGAACTTCATCTCTTCCACCGCCACGGTATCGTTCTCGTTGACGATGGGAATGATGTCCCAGTCCAGCAGCGTCTTGAGGGTGTGTTTGGCGTTGAGGTAGCGCGTGCGATTGGCCAGGTCCTCGTGGGTCAGCAGCACCTGCGCCACCTGCTTCTCGTAGCCGGCGAAGGCGTTCTCGTAGAGCGCCATGAGCCGGATCTGGCCGACGGCCGCCAGCGCCTGCTCCTGGGGCAGGTCCCTGGGGCGTCTGGTCAGCCCCAACCGGCTGATGCCCGAAGCGATGGCGCCGGAGCTGACGATGATGAGCTTCTTTCCCTGATCGTGCAGCGCCGCCAACTCGCGCACCAGGCGTCCGATGCGCCGCGCGTGCACGCCGCGCTCGGAGGACAGGATACGGCTCCCGATCTTCACCACCACCCGTTTCGACCGGTGAATGTATCTGCGTCTCGGATCAGCCATGAGACTCCACGCCCCCCACTCCTTCACTCGCGGCGCCGAGCGCCCTCCTTTCCGCCAACCCCTCGGCGATCATGGACTTGAGGCGTTCCAGCCCTTCCCCGGTGACCGCGGAGACGGCGCAGAAGCGATAGCCGCGCGACCGGAAAAAAGCCTCCAACGTCCGCACCGCGGCTCGGTCCGGCAACAGGTCCACCTTGCTGGCCGCCACGATCCGGGGCTTGCGCGACAACTCCTCGTCGAAGAGCGCCAACTCGCGGTTCACGGTCTCGAAATCCGTCCTCGGATCCTGCTCTCCGAGCTGGAAGACGTCCAGGACATGGACCAGCAACCCGGTACGGGTCACGTGCTTGAGGAATCGATGTCCCAGTCCCTCGCCGCGATGAGCCCCTTCGATGAGCCCCGGAAGATCCGCCACCACGAAGCTGCCGTCGCCCTGGCGAACCACGCCCAGGTTCGGCACCAGCGTGGTGAAGGGATAGTCCGCGATCTTGGGGCGCGCCGCCGAGACAGCCGATATCAAAGTGGACTTGCCGGCGTTGGGCAACCCGATGAGGCCGACGTCGGCCAGCAGCCGCAACTCCAGGCGGAGCTCCCGCTCCTCCCCGGGAAGGCCGGGCTGGGCGAACCGCGGCGCCTGACGCCTGGAGGTGGCAAAACGGCTGTTGCCCTTGCCGCCCTTGCCGCCACGGGCCACGATCACGTCACCCGAAAGCGCCGCGATGTCGGCGATGAGCTCTCCGGTATCCAGGTCCCGAATCAGAGTCCCCAAGGGAACCCGGATCACCCGATCCGCCCCGTTCCTGCCGTGCTGATCCTTGCCGCTTCCGTGCTGGCCGCGGTGGCCGCGGTAGAGCCGCTGGTAGCGCAAGTCCAGCAAGGTCGACAAGTGCGGGTCCGCCACCACCCGGACATGGCCGCCGTCACCGCCGTCGCCACCGTCCGGACCTCCCTTCGGGATGAACTTCTCGCGACGAAAACTCATGCAACCGCGGCCGCCGTCGCCGGCCTTGACCGTGATCTCAACCTCGTCGACGAACTTCATGACGCCCTGGTCAGTCGTCACCCGGAGCGGAGCGAAGGGTCTCCCCGCCGCGGCCGAGATTCCCTTCGGCAGGACTCAGGGCCTGCTTCGCTCCGCTCAGAATGACAGGTGTGGCTGCGACTTTGGAGAGGCCCTGTAGACACGACACTGGTGTCGTATCCCACGGTGTTCCATACGTCGCGCGACGAAACCGGTAGATCGATGCGGGGAGAGAGATGAAGTGCGGTACGGACACGAGCATCGAAGCCGCGGAGGCGTGCCTTCATGCGCGCGAGGGGGGCTCAGGCGGGGACGATGGCAACCCGTTTTCGTGACCGGCCCCAGCGTTGGTACTCCACCGTGCCCTCGACCAGGGCGAACAGCGTGTAATCCCGCCCCATGCCGACGTTCTTGCCCGGGTGTATCCTGGTGCCCAACTGGCGGACCAGGATGTTGCCCGCCTTGACGTGCTGTCCGCCGTAGCGCTTGACGCCGCGCCTCTGTCCCTGACTGTCGCGACCGTTGCGCGAACTTCCACCTGATTTCTTGTGCGCCATCGGTGCTTCCGCCTCAACCCTGGATCTCGACGATTCTCAGGGTCGTCTGCATTTGGCGGTGGCCCTGCTTCCGCTTGTAGCCCTTCCGCCGCTTCTTCTTGAAGACGATGATCTTCTTGTCGCGCCCCTGTTCCACGATCTCCGCGGTGACCTGGGCCTGCTCCACCATGGGGGTGCCGATCCGGGCCTGCTCTTCTTCGCCGCCGCTGACCAGCAGCACCTCATCAAGGGTCACCGTGGCGCCGACTTCCCCGCCCAGGCGCTCCACGTCCAACAACTCGCCCTCGGCCACCCGGTACTGCTTTCCGCCCGTCTTGACAACCGCATAACGTCCCATGGTTGCAGACTTTGTAATGGAGAAAGCCGCTATTGTCAAACGCTCACGCAGGTCGGCCGCCCGAAACCGGACACGGGCGGGCTTGAGACCCGCCCGTGTCGCTCACGCCCTTACGTCCAGTAAACGCAACTCCATCGAACAGGTGCCCTGCCATTCGTTCTCCCGGAGTCGGTACGCGACGTCCACGTGGTCTTTCACCCGGACAGGAAGGTCTTCGGGGGGGCCGAAAATCACTGCGGTCACGGTGTGGTCGTTGTGCCTCAGCCGGAAACGTGAGACCCGGTTGAAGTCGCGGCGCTCGCACACCTCCACGCCACGAGTCTGGAACACCGGTTCGGGATTGCCGACCCCGAAGGGACCCAGAAGCCGCATCTGCCGCACCAGATCGAGGCTCAACTGCCGGAAGTCCACCGCGGCGTCGACGTCGAGGTAGGGCAGGAGATCTTCCTCGCTGAGCGACTCTCTGGCCGCCTCGTCGAAACGGTCGGCAAAGGACTCGAAGTTTTCCTCCCGAATGCTCAGTCCCCCGGCATACTCGTGGCCGCCGAAGCGCTCCAGCAGATCCGCGCACCGCCGCATGCCCTGCACCATGTGAAAACCGCGGATGCTTCGCCCGGAGCCTTTGCCTTCGCCGCGGTCGAGCCCGATGACGATGGTGGGGCGGTGAAAACGTTCCACGATGCGGGAAGCCACGATGCCCAGCACTCCGGGATGCCAACCCTGGCGGCCCACCACGATGGACCGGCGCTCGTGGAGCCGCCCTTGCTCGATCTGCGAAAGCGCTTCTTCCAGCACTTGAGCCTCGGTCTCCCGTCGCTCCCGGTTGTGCGCGTCCAGCGCCCGGGCGATCTCGTCGGCGGTCTCCCGAGACTCGGTGGTCAGCATCTCCACCACCTTGAGCGCGGCATCCATGCGGCCGGCGGCATTGATCCGAGGTCCGAGCTGAAAGGCCACGGTGCCGGCGTCCACCGCGCCGGCGGGCGCCCCCACCACCTCCCGCAGGGCCAGGATGCCCGGCCGCGTGGAGCTCCCCAACTCCACCAGGCCGCGGCGCGTCAACACACGGTTGGTCCCTCGGAGCGGCACCATGTCGGCGATGGTGCCCAGGGTCACGATGTCCAGGTGGCGGCGGATGTCGGGCACCCCGCCGGACTCGAACCACCCGGCCTCCCGTAGATTGGCCCGCAGCCCGATGACCAGATAAAAAGCCAATCCGGCGGCGCAAAGGCCCTTGTCCGGAAAGGCGCAGTCGGCCCTCTGTGGATTGATGACCGCCGACGCCTCGTCGGGCAGCCGCTCCGGCAACTGGTGGTGGTCGACGATGACCACGTCCATGCCCAGCGTGCGGGCGAACGCCACCTCGTCGGCGTTGGAGATGCCGCAGTCCACGGTGATGATGAGGGTCACGTCACGGGAGTGGAGATGTTCGATCCCCTGCCGGCTCATGCCGTAGCCCTCGTCGATCCGATGCGGGATGTAGAACATGGGCTCACGGCCGATCTCGCGCAGGAACGACACCAGGACTGCCGTGCCGGTGGCGCCGTCCACGTCGTAGTCGCCCCAGACGCAGACCCGCTCGCCGTCGCGCAGCGCGCGGCAGATGCGGCGCACGGCGTCGTCCATCCCCGCCAGCAGGTGGGGCGGCGGCAGGTCCGCGCTCAGGCTGGAGGAAAGAAAGCGGCGGGCCGCGTCCGCGTCCGCAAAACCGCGTTGCACCAGAATCCGGGCGAGCAGGGGCGGAAGTCCGAGTTCCCGGGACAGGCGGGCCGCGGTGGCGTCGTCGGCCTCCTTGAGGAGCCAGCGCTTGGGAGCGTCTTTCAACTCGACTTGCCGGGCTACCGCCGGCGGCCTTTTTCGAACAGAAGGATCGTCGGGGTGGCCACGAAGATGGTGGAGTAGAGCCCGGAGAGGAAGCCGACGAAGAGCGTAAAGGCAAAGGGCCGGATCACGCCGCCGCCCAGGACCAGCAGCGCCGTCAACACCAGCAGCGACGTCACCGTGGTCAGGATCGTCCGGCCCAGGGTTTCGTTGATACTGGTATTGATGATCTTTTCCATGGAATCGCGGCGGTGCTTGCGCATGTTTTCGCGGATGCGGTCGCAGATCACCACGGTATCGTTGACCGAGTACCCGGCGATGGTCAGGAGCGCCGCCACGATGGGAAGATCGAGCTCGTAGTCGGCCACCACCAGCGCCCCCACCGTTATCAGCACGTCATGGATGAGCGCGACAATGGCGCCCAGCCCGAAGCGCAACTCGAACCGGAGCCAGATATACGCACCCATCATGATGGTGGCGAAGATGACCGACAGGATACCCCTGCGGCGGAGGTCGTCGCCCACCTTGGGGCCCACCGATTCCACCCGCAGCACTTCGTAAGAACCCTGGCCGAACGCCTGGTCGAGGATGTTCCGGATGTCCTTGCCGACGGTGTCGATCCGGGCGGCGGACTTCTCCATGCGGATCAGATACTCGCCCGCATCGCCGCCGCCGAAGTCCTGAACCACGCCGCCCAGCGGCGACTGCGCCAGGGCGTCGCGCAGTTGCCCGATGGTCACCGTGTCCGCGAACTTCACGTGCACCATGGTGCCGCCCTCGAAATCGACGCCGAGGTTCGGGCCCTTGATGAACAGCAGCAGCACCACGCCGACGATGAGCACCGACGACAGCACAAAGCCCCATCGACGATAGCTCAAGAAAGGTATCCGGGTTCCCGGCTTGATGATTTCCATGGTCTTCGTAGTTCAGACGGAGAGCCGGGCCAGGTTCCGCCTGGTCAGGCGATAGTCGTAGTAGATGCGTGTCCCGTACACCGCGGAAACCACCGTCGTCAGGATGCCGACGCACAGGGTCACGGCGAAGCCGCGCACCGGGCCGGTGCCGAACTGAAACAGGATGACACCCGCCAGAAAAGTGGTCAGGTTCGAGTCGAGGATGGCCGGAAGGGCGCGCTCGTAGCCCGTGTCGACGGCCGAGCGCGGCGATTTCCCGTTCCGCACCTCCTCGCGGATCCGTTCGTTGATCAGCACATTGGCGTCCACCGCCATGCCCATGGTCAGAATGATCCCGGCGATACCGGGCAGGGTGAGCACGGCCTCGAAGCCCGCGAGGATCGCCATCATGAAGAAGATGTTCAGGACCAGAGCGACGTCGGCCAACAGGCCCGCGCCGCGGTAGTAGGCCACCATGAAGATGAGCACGAGGATGCTTCCGAAGATGAAAGAAAAGATCCCCTTCTCCACCGAGTCGCGTCCCAGGGACGGCCCGACGGTACGCTCCTCGAGAATCGTTACCGGCGCGGGCAACGCGCCGGCCCGGAGCACGATGGCCAGGTCCCGGGCCTCCTGAAAGTCGAAGCTGCCGGTAATGGAGGCCACGCCGCCCGAGATTCGCTCGCGGATCTGCGGCGCGGAATAGACCCGGCCGTCCAGGACGATGGCCAGAAGTCGACCGACGTTCTCCGCGGTGAGGCGGTCGAAGGCGGTGCTGCCCACGGAGTTCAGCACCAGCTCGACGTACAGCCCCTCCAGTTGGTCGCCCCGGCGGACGTTGGCGTCGGCGATGGCGTCGCCGGTCATCAACGTCCGCGCTTCCAGCAGATAGGGGATCTTCTCGCGGCGCACCCCGCCTGAAGCCGTGTCTTCGTAACCGTACAGGACTTCGCGGCCCGGCGGCGGACCGGAGCGCTCCGCCTGCTCCACGTCTCCGCGCTCGTCCACCAGCTTGAACTCCAGCAGCGCGGTCTTGCCGATGAGCGCCTTGGCCCGCTCGGGATCCTGGATTCCGGGCAGTTGGACGAGAATGTCCCGCTGTCCCTGGCGCTGGATGGTGGGTTCGGTGACGCCGAACTGATCGATACGATTGCGGATGGTCTCCAGCGTCTGATCCACCGCGAAGTTGCGGATATTGTCGAGCTCCCGGGGGGCGAAGGCCGCCCGCAACTCGGCGGCGCCGGCGCTGGAGGCGGACACCTCCAGTTGCGGGAACTCGGTGGACAGGAGATCCCGGATGCGCTCCAGGTTATCCGTGGAAGCCGCGACGACGAGATCCCCCGTACCGCTGATATCGAGCCCATTGAAGGCGATGTCGCGCTCCCGCAGCTCGTCTCGAAGGGCGCTGCGGACCCTGCGCATGCGGTTCTCCACCGCTTTCTCCACCCCCACTTCCAGCACCAGATGCGACCCGCCTTGAAGATCCAGGCCGAGACGGATGCCGTTCTCGGGCAGGAACCACAAGCCGGAGACGAAACCGGGCGCGAGGTAAATCACCGCGGCCACCAGGCAAACCAACAGCAGGATCAGGCGAATGACCAGGCTTTGACGCATGCTCGTTTCCTACTTGGCCTTGACTTCCTTGGCCCCGGTGGTCTTTTCTCCTCTGAAGAGCTGGGCAATATGGCTCCGGCTCACTTTGATTCTCACGTTGGACGCCACTTCCAGGGTCACCTCGGTCTCCGTGAGCGCCTGCACCTTGCCGAACACGCCGCCCGTGGTCATGACATCGTCATTGCGCTTGAGTTGCGCCAACATGTTCCGGTGCTCCCTGGCCTTGCGCTGCTGCGGTCGAATCAAGAGGAAGTAGAAGACCGCGAAAATCAGCACCAGCGGCAGCATGCTGACGAAAGTACTGGGGCCGCCTCCGGCCTGCGCATAGGCTACGTCCCACATGTTTCCCTCCGATACTCCAATTTCCCTCCGATACTGCAATACCGATGTCATCGACTTCCCGCATCCGCCGCGCCGCGCGGTCTCAACCGGCCGCCTCGCGGGGTCCCCGGAGCCCGCCCGCGACGCTCTCCAAACTCAACCGATCCCGAATGGCCCCGCGCAGTTCCGTCATCAGCCGCTGATAGTAACAGACGTTGTGCAGCGTGTTCAGATAGGCTGCCAGGATTTCGCCGGCCATGTAGAGGTGGCGAAGATAGGCACGCGAAAAATGCCGGCAACCGTAGCATGGGCAGCCTCCGTCCACCGGGCGCGGATCCCGGGCAAAGGCTGCGTTCTTGATGCTGAGCTTCCCGGTGGCGGTGTATAACGTACCGTTCCTGGCATTCCTGGTCGGCAGAACGCAATCGAACAGATCATAGCCGGACCGGACCCCATGAATCAAGTCTTCGGGCTTCCCCAGACCCATGAGGTAACGCGGACGATCGTCGGGCATCAACCCGGCGGTGAAGGCGCCCATCTCCGCCAGCAACGCCGGCCCCTCGCCGATCCCCAGGCCGCCGGCGGCGAAGCCGTCGAAGGGAAGATCCGCCAACGCGGCCGCGCACGCCTCGCGCAGATCCTTGAACACGCCCCCTTGCACGATCCCGAACAGCGCGCAGTCACGGTTTCGCGGCGCTTCCAGGGACCGGCGCGCCCAACGGACGGTACGGTCCGTGGAGGACTTGACGTAGTCGCGGCTCGACGGATACGGAATGCACTCGTCCAGCACCATGGCCACGTCCACGCCCAGCGCCTGCTGGATGCCCACCACTTTCTCCGGACTCAGGAAATGGGATGAGCCGTCCAGATGGGAACGGAAGGAAACCCCCTCCTCGGCGATCTTGCGCATGGCGGCGAGACTCAGCACCTGGTAGCCGCCGCTGTCGGTGAGAATCGGCCGCTCCCATCCCATGAACGCGTGCAAGCCGCCGAGGTCGCGAATGACCTCTTCCCCGGGGCGCAGGTAGAGATGGTAGGTGTTGCAGAGAACGATCTGGCTCGAGACCTCCCGGAGGTCCCGGGGCGAGAGCGCCTTCACCGCGCCCCGGGTTCCCACCGGCATGAACGCCGGCGTCTCCACCACGCCGTGAGCGGTCTCCAGCAGGCCGGTCCGCGCCCGGCTGTGCGGGTCGTCGTCGGTAACCGTGAATTTCATGGTGGCGACGAGGTTGTGGAATGCCTACAGGATCAGCATGGCGTCGCCGTAGCTGTAGAATCGGTAGCCTTCCTCGATGGCCTCGGCATAGGCGCGGCGCACCAGACCCGGACCGGCCAGCGCCGCCACCATGGCCAGGGGCGTCGAGCGCGGCAGATGAAAGTTGGTGACGAGGGCGTCGATGCCGCGGAACCGGTAGCCGCCGGTGATGAACAGGCGCGTGATGCCGGAGTCGGCCACCACCCGGCCCTTGCGCCGGACGATGCTCTCCAGCGTACGGGTGCTGGTGGATCCCACCGCCACCACCCGGCCCCCTTCCGCCCTGGCCCGGCGGATTCGCACGGCCGCGGCTTCGGTCAACGTGTACCATTCGCCGTCCATGCGGTGATTCTCCACCAGCCGTTCCCGCACCGGCCGGAAGGTCCCCAGGCCGACGTGCAAGGTCGCGTACACGCTGTCCACACCGCGCGCGGCCAACTCGTCCAGCAACGTCCGGGTAAAGTGGAGGCCGGCGGTGGGAGCCGCCACCGAGCCCGGCATCGAGGCGTAGACGGTCTGATAGTTGTCGCGATCGCTTTCCTCCACCGCGCGCACTCGTTCGATATAGTGGGGCAGCGGCGGCGCCCCGAGCGTGTCCAGCACTTCCCGGAAACGGTCCGGAGGCTCGAACCGAAGGCCGTAGCGGCCCGAACCGAGATCCCCCAGCACCGTCGCCTTCACCTCTCTTGAAAACACGATGCGTCCGCCCAGTCGCGGCTTCTTGGAGGCGTCCACCAGCGCGAGCCACAGGCCCCGCTGCACGTCGAAGGGCTCCACCAGCAGCACCGTCGCCCGGCCGCCGCTCTCCTTGCGCCCTTCGAGACGCGCCGGGATCACCTTGGAGTTGTTCAGCACCAACAGGTCGCCCGGCGAAAGGAACTCTCCCAGGGAGGCGAAACGGGAATGGGTGATGGTCCCCGACCGGCGTTTCACCACCATGAGACGAGCCGACACGCGATCTTCCGCCGGATACGCGGAGATCAGTGTTTCAGGAAGGTCGTAGGCCAGTTCTTCCAGCAGCATGGCGCATGACCGACATCGGCACACGCCGGCCGTCGCCGGTCAAGGGTGTGGATCAGGTGTCGTTCTCGGCCGCCTTCTTCAGGAAAGGCGTCAGGAGGTCCACCGGCACGGGAAAGATCATGGTGGAGTTCTTGTCGCCGGCCACCTCCTGGAGACTCTGCAGGAAGCGGAGCTGCATGGCCATGGGCTCCTTGGCGATGACCATGGCGGCCTCCTGCAGCTTCTGGGAAGCCTGAAACTCGCCGTCGGCCAGGATGATCTTTGCCCGCCGCTCCCGTTCCGCCTCGGCTTGCCGGGCCATGGCGCGCTGCATCTCCTCCGGCAGATCGATGTGCTTGAGCTCGGTCAGCACCACCTTGATGCCCCACGGATCGGTCTGCACGTCGAGAATCTTCTGGAGATCGGCATTGATGCGCTCCCGCTCCGACAGGAGTTGATCGAGCTCCGCCTGTCCGCAGATGCTCCTCAACGTCACCTGGGCCAGTTGCGAAGTGGCGAACAGGTAGTTGGTCACCTCCCGGATGGCCCGGTTGGGATCGAGGACCCGGAAATAGAGCACGGCATTGACCTTCACCGAGACGTTGTCCCGTGTGATGACGTCCTGCGAGGGCACGTCCATGGTGACGGTCCTGAGCTCCACCCGCTCGATCTTTTCGATGAAGGGTATCACGTAGATGATTCCCGGGCCGCGGGCGCTCACCATGCGACCCAGGCGGAAGATCACGCCGCGTTCGTATTCCTTGAGGACCTTGATGCCGCTGACGGCCAATCCAAGGACAATGATCAGCACGATGGCAATGGGTCCGATATCAAGCATGCATTTTCTCCTGCGCGGCCGAGGCTGACCCGTCGGACAGGCCCCTGGCGAACGGTCAAATCTCCGCGGCGCGTCTGACTTTGAGTACCATCCCGTCGTGTCCGACGACCTCGATCCGGTCGCCGGCTTCCAGTCGCTCCGATCCCACGGCGTTCCACACCTCGCCGTGGACGAAGACCTTGCCCTTCAGGTCCAGGCGCTCGCGCACCTCGCCGACCTCGCCGATGAGACCCTCGTACCCCAGGGTCGCTTTCCGTCGCTGCGACTTGACCACGAGAAAAGTCACCACCAACACGAACGCGCTCAGGGTGCCCACCGCCGCCACGACGATGGACCCGTCCACCGACAGGTCCGAACCCTCCACGTCGAAGAGCAGCAACGAGCCGAGACCGAGAGACACCACTCCGCTGATACCGAGAAGCCCGAAACTCGGCAGGAACGCCTCGGCCACCAGCAGACACATCCCGAGCACGATCAGCAAAAGCCCGGCGTAGTTGACCGGCAGCACCTGGAAGGACGCCAGCGCCAGCAACAGCGCGACGCCGCCGGCGATGCCCGGGAACAGCGCCCCGGGATTGGAAAACTCCATGTACAGGCCCAGGATGCCGGCCATCATCAGCAAGTAGGCGATGTTGGGGTGGGCCAGAATATTGATGACCTTCTGCTTCAGCCCCATCTCCATGCGCAGGATGGACACGCCGTTGAAGTCGAGCGTGCTCTTGACCCCGCCCACGTCCACCTCGCGCCCGTTGGCCTGCTTGAGGAGATCGCTCACGTCCACCGCGACGAGGTCGATGACGCGCTTCTCCAGGGCCTGCTGATCGGTGATGGAGATGCTCCGGCGCACCGCCTGGATGGCGAACTCCGTGTTGCGGCCGCGCCGCTGGGCGATGGTCTCGCTGAACGAGGCGGTGAAGTTCTCGATCTTCTCGCCCATGACGCCCTTGACTTCCTGACCTCCGCCCGCCACCGGATGGGCCGCCCCGATGTTGGTTCCCGGCGCCATCGCGGCGATGTTGGCCGCCATCGTGATGAAGACCCCGGCCGAGCCCGCTCCCGCCCCGCTGGGCGCCACGTAGACGATGATCGGCAACGGCGCGCTCAGCATCTCCTTGACGATGGAGCGGGTCGAGGACAACAGCCCGCCCGGCGTGTCGAGCTGGATGATCAGGGCGCGGGCGTTGCCTGCGCTGGCCCGCTGAATGCTTTCACGGATGTAGTCGTTGACGGCCGGGTTGATGCCGCCGTCGATGACGATGAGGTTGACGTGGGAGCCGACGCCGGGCTGCCGGACCGACCCCCCGGCGCTGGCGGCCCACCACACGGCGCCGAGGAGCAGCAGCATCCAACCGAGCCGGGCGCCCGGTCTCATCCGTCTACGCGTCATCCCACTGCCTCTCCAAGCTCCCGCAGGACGCTCTTGATGTCTTCCCAGACGAGCCTCTTGTCTGCCGGATTCCGCAGCAGATAGGCCGGATGAAAGGTCGGCATCAGCCGAATGCCGTGGTAGTCGCGCCACTGCCCGCGCAGGCGGGAAATCGGCGCCGTGGAACGCACCAGCGTCTGCGCCGCAAATTTCCCCAACGCGACGATCACCCTCGGCTTCACCAGCTCGATCTGCCGGACGAGGAACGGCTCGCACGACGCGACTTCGTCCGGCTCCGGGTCGCGATTCTGCGGCGGACGGCATTTCACCACGTTGGCGATGTAGACGTCGTCGCGCCGCAGCTTCATTCCCTTGGTGATGATGTCGGTGAGCAACTGTCCGGCGCGTCCCACGAAAGGCTCTCCCTGAAGGTCTTCATCCCTTCCCGGCCCCTCTCCGACGAACATCACGTCGGCGTCGGGGTTGCCCACCCCGTAGACGATGTTCGTGCGCCCCTGCCAAAGCCGGCAGCGGCGGCATTCGCCCAGGATCTCTCGAAGCTGCCCGAGGTTCACGGCCGCCCCGGTCTCGTCGTCGCCGGCAGCCCTCGCCGCATCCGGGGCATCAGCGGCCGCGGCGCGCGTGGGCGCGGGCAGCACCTGAATCCCGGCCGCCTGATGCTGCTCCAGGCAACTTCTGAGGGACGCGGCCGCTACTGCCAAACGTTGCCGCACATGTTGCCGTACATCGAGCCTGTCCATGTCGATCATGTGAAACCGTATTCGATTCGGCCCCTGCTTCCTCTTTACGACAATACCGGCGGCATGGCAATGCTCGCGCCGAAGCCGATAGGGTGTCCTGAATGTTCGTCACCCTGTGTCGCCCTGAGCGGAGCGAAGGGTCTCCCCGCCGTAGCCGGGATTCTTCGCTCCGCTCGGAATGACGGGTTCGGCTGCGACTTTGGAAGGTCCTGGCCGGTCGGGACTCGCGCTCGGTTCAGGCGCCGCGGCGGCGGGAAGGGTCCTTGTAAAGGAGAAACCAGTCGTAGATGCGGTCGGCCACGGTGTCTTTGCTCATCGTCGGCAGTGGCGTGACCGTGCCGTCCCGGTCCAGCAGCGTGACGGCATTGGTATCCACGTCGAAACCACTGCCCTCCTGCGTGACGTCGTTGGCCACCAGCAAATCGAGGTTCTTCCGGTGCAGCTTTTTCCGCGCATTTTCCAGCAACGATTCGGTTTCCGCGGCAAACCCCACCACGATCCGATGCTGTTTCCGAGCCCCCAGCTCCGCCACGATGTCCGGGTTGGGAACAAACTCGAGCCGGAGGTCGTCCCCGCTCCGCTTCATCTTGTTGCCGGACACGGAACGGGGCCGGTAGTCCGCCACCGCCGCCGCCATGAAGACCGCAGTGGCGGCGTCGAACTCCGCCAGCACCGCGGCGCGCATCTCCTCGCCCGTGACCACGGGCACGGTCTTCACGCCTTCGGGAGCGGCCAATGCCGTCGGACCGCTTACCAGCGTCACCCGGGCGCCGCGCCGGGCGGCCGCCCTGGCCAGAGCGTAACCCATCTTCCCCGAGGAACGGTTGGAGATGAAACGCACCGGGTCCAGCGGTTCGCGGCTGGGCCCGGCGGTGACGACGATGTTCTCGCCCGTGAGATCCCCGGGCCTGAGCAGCCGGCGGATTTCCTCGACGATGGCCGGCGGTTCCGGCAGACGGCCCTTCCCCTCGTAGCCGCAAGCCAGATAGCCGGCGGCCGCCTCCATGACATGGCAGCCCGCGTTCCTCAACTTCGCCAGGTTCGCCTGCACCATGGGGTGAGCCAGCATGTGCACGTTCATGGACGGGACCACCAGCAGCGGCGCTTGCGTCGCCAGCGCCACGGTGGTGAGAAGGTCGTCGGCAATGCCCGCGGCCAGCTTGGCGACGACGTTGGCCGTGGCCGGTGCGATCACCAGCAGGTCGGCGCTGTCCGCGAGCTGGATGTGGCCGATCTCGGACTCCTGGGTCAGGCTGAACAGATCGGTGCCGACAGGCGCGCCCGAGAGGGTTTGAAAGCTCAGCGGCGTGACGAACTCGGCGGCTTCCCGGGTCATCACCACCCGTACGGCGCAAGAGTCCTGCACCAGAAGCCTCACCAGCTCCAACGCCTTGTAGCAGGCGATTCCTCCGGTCACGCCCAGGACCACGTTGGGCTTTTCCACGGACCCGCTCTCCTTGGACTTGCAGACGGAACGCCGAGCCAAGGTATCCCATCAGGGGATGGTTTTCAAACCCTTGATTTCAAAGGGCCGGAGTGGTATCTCGACGGAACTTTCACCGTCTCGACGCCGATGCGAACCCTACGGCTCCCACTCCTGCTCCTGCTGCTCCATCTGGGCCTTTTCCAGCCGGTCCATGCGCAGGTGGATCCGGACGGGAGCGCTCCCGGAGGACCGACCCTTGCCGGAGAAACGGTTGACGACTCGTCCCGCTACGATGAGCCGTCCACCCGGGACCAGCACTACGATCCCTTCGAGCGATTCAACGACGACATCTTCGAATTCAACCTCGGTTTCGACCGGGTGGTGTTGAAACCCGTGGCCTTGACCTATGCCGCGGTCGTCCCCACGTCGTTCCAAACGGGGATACGCAATGCCGTCGGCAACCTCGACGTCGTCCGGAAGGTGGTCAACAACGTTCTTCAGGGGAAACCCGTGTCCGCCGGCCGCGAACTGGCGCGTTTCGTGGTCAACAGCACCGTCGGCATCGCGGGAATCTTCGACATGGCCAACAAGCTCGGGCTGGAGCCGGGCGATCAGGACATGGGGATCACGCTGGGCCTCTACGGCTTCGGCCACGGCGCCTATCTGGTGCTGCCGCTGCTGCCGCCCACCACCGTAAGGGATGGCCTGGGAAAGGCGGCCGACTCCTTGATGAATCCCTTGGGGTATTTGACGCCCTCCTATGTCCCCGTGGCCGTCAGGGTCGTCGGCACGGTCAACAGCCGCGCCCTGAACATGAAGATCTACGAGCAGTTGGAGTTGAGCATCGACCCCTATGGGGCGGCGCGGAACGCCTATCTGCAAATCCGGCAGCAGCGGCTCAAGGCGGCCCGGGCCGCGGGATGGTAGTTTCCCGGAGCATCCCGCGGCGGCGGCTGCCTCCCATCGACGCGACATGACCAAGCCTTCACTCCTTTCCGGCAGGAAGATCGACCCGAAGCCCATCGATGACAGGACCACGGTCGTGGATCTCATCGACGACAACTTCGTCTCCTACAACAGCGGACGCCTGCGGGAAGCGTGTCAGCTCTTCACCGAAAAGATCCTCGCCGATGACGTCACCGTGGGACTGAGCATCACCGGCGCCCTCACCCCGGCCGGGCTCGGCATGACCGCGTTCATTCCGCTGATCGAGAACGGTTTCGTGGACTGGATCGTCAGCACCGGCGCGAATCTCTATCACGACACCCATTTCGCCATCGGTCTTTCCATGCACCGGGGCGCCTTCGACGCCGACGACGTCGACCTGCGGGAACAAGGCGTCGTACGCATCTATGACATTTTCTTCGATTACGACGTGCTCATCTCCACCGACGACTTCTTTCGCGAGATCCTGAAGGCCCCCGAGTTCCAGAAGGAGATGGGCACGGCGGAGATGCACTACCGCGTGGGCCGCTATCTCGACGAGCGAGAGAAGATCCTCGGGCTCGAAAGGCGCTCGCTACTGGCGGCCGCCTACCGCAGCGCGGTGCCGGTGTACACGTCCTCGCCCGGAGACAGTTCCATCGGCATGAACGTGGCGGCCCTGGCGTTGAAAGGGAACGGGCTGCGCTTCGACGTCTCGCGCGACGTCAACGAGTCCGCGGCCCTGGTGCTCGAGGCCAAACGCACCGGCGGCCGAAGCGCCGCCGTGATCCTCGGCGGCGGGTCGCCGAAAAACTTCCTGCTCCAGACCGAACCCCACATCCAGGAAGTGCTGGGACTCGAGGAGAAGGGGTTCGACTACTTCATCCAGATCACCGACGCACGGGTGGACACGGGCGGGCTTTCCGGCGCCACGCCGGCGGAGGCCGTGAGCTGGGGCAAGGTGGATCCCGATCAACTGCCCGACTCGGTGGTGTGTTACGTGGACAGCACCATCGCCGTGCCGCTGATGACGGCCTACGCCATCGGCAGGCACGCACCGCGAAAGTTGAAACGTCTCTACGATCAGCGGGAGCAGGCTCTCGAGCACATCGCCGGAGAGATCCGCGAGAAGTTCGGCAACGTGCCGTTGGCGCAGCGCTGACGGCGCCGCGTCGGCCACGGTCCGATAGCACATGCCTTTATCCATGCCATCCGACCTTATCGACGCCGCGGTGGACACTTGAAAGCCTTTTTTCAGGTCGTTACACCAGCGGAAGCCCTGGAGGTTCTGCGGCAGGCTGTTCCCGTGGACTCCGAGTTCGTGGATACCATCGAGGCCCGGGGCCGCGTGCTGGCCGAGGATCTCCGTTCCGAGGTGGACCTGCCCCACTTCAACCGGGCCGCCATGGACGGCTACGCCGTCATCGCCCGGGATACTTTCGGAGCCAGCCCGGGGTTGCCCGCCTATCTGAAGCTCGCGGGTACGGTGGAGATGGGCCGGGAGGTCACCCGCCGGATCGGCGCCCGGGAGGCCGTGCGCATCTCCACCGGCGGCATGCTCCCGCCCGGCAGCGACGCCGTGGTGATGGTGGAGTACACCGACGAGACCGGCGACGGCATGGTGGAGATCCAGCGGAGTGCGCCGCCGTGGCTCAACGTGATCCGTGTCGGCGACGATATCCGCACGGGAGATCCGGTCTTCCCTCGGGGCCGGCGCCTGCGGGCTCACGACCTCGGCGCGCTGACCGGCATCGGCGTAGCGTCGGTGCCGGTCTACCGGAAGCCCCGGGTGACCCTCATTTCCACCGGCGACGAGATCGTCCCGGTGGAACGGGAACCCCGCCCCGGACAGGTGCGGAACATCAACCAGCACTCGCTGGCGGGGCTCATCGCCGAGTGCGGCGCCGAGTTGAACGACCTCGGCGTGGTGGCCGACGACCGCGACGCCTTGCGCGGCGGGTTGGAGCGCGGCCTGGCCTGGGGCGATCTCGTACTTCTGTCCGGAGGCAGTTCCATGGGAACCCGCGACATGGCGGTGGAGGTCATCCGCTCGCTGCCCGACGCCAGGGTCTTCTTTCACGGGATCTCCGTCAGCCCGGGCAAGCCCACCCTCTATGCCGAGGCGTCCGGGAAACCCGTGCTCGGGCTTCCCGGCTATCCCGTATCCGCGCTGGTGATATTCGATCTGTTCGCGGACCCGCTGATCCGGGCTCTGGGAGGCGAGCGCCGGCCCGCCGCATCCATCCCGCGAAGGACCGTCCGGGCCGTGCTCGACACCAATGTCTCCTCACAGACCGGCCGGGAAGACTATGTACGGGTCACCCTCGAAAGCGACGGCCGGACGCTTCACGCCTCCCCACTGCCGAGCAAGTCCGGCGCCATCTTCACCCTGGTCAAGGCCGACGGAATGGTCCGCATCGACCTCGATCAGGAAGGGCTGGAACAGGGTGAGGAGGTGGAGGTGCTGCTCTTCTGATACCCCGGCCGGCGAGACACTTGCAGGAGTGGGTTTCAAACCCGCCCGCGCCCGCACCAACTGCCATGGCCCGAAAACGCTACCTCAAGAAAACCCCGCTGGAGGCGGCCCGGGAACTCTTCCTGAACCGCGTCGCTGAGACGCATCTGGAGGACGAAACGGTGGACGTCGGCCAAGCCCTTCACCGGATCACTTCCGAGCCGGTGTTCGCCAGGACCTCCTCCCCCCACTACCACGGGTCCGCCATGGACGGGATCTGCGTGCGGGCGGAGGACACGTTCGGGGCCACGGAATTCGCGCCCCGCCGACTCCGGCTGCTGACCGACACGACCCGGACCGACGGTTGCTTCGCCTACCTGGACACCGGCCAGCCGCTGCCGTCCTGGGCCAACGCGGTGATCATGATCGAGAAGGTGCGCGAGATCGGCGGCGCCGCCGTGTCCATCGACGAGGCCGCAGCTCCCTGGCAGAACGTCCGTCTGGTGGGCGAGGACGTGGTGGCCACCGAGCTGCTGTTGCCGCGCAACCATCGTCTGCGGCCCTATGACCTGGGGGCGATACTGGCGGCGGGCCACACCACGGTTCGCGTCAAGGCCAGGCCCAAGGTGGCCCTCATCCCCACCGGCGACGAGATCACCGCCCCGGGACAGACGGCCCGGCCGGGGCAGATCATCGACTTCAACTCCACCGTGCTGGGAGCCATGGTGGCCGAGTGCGGCGGTGCGGCGGTCATATTTCCCGCGGTCGCCGACGATCCGGCGCTCCTGAAGCAAACCCTCCGCGAGGCCGTGAAAGCCCATCACCTGGTCGCCCTCATCGCCGGATCGTCCGCCGGCGAACACGACTTCACCGCGGAGGTGATCGCCGGCGAGGGCGAACTGCTGGCGCACGGCATCGATGTGATGCCGGGGAAACCCGCCGTCCTGGGAGTGGCAGGAGGAAAACCCGTCATCGGCATTCCCGGCTACCCCGTGTCCGCCATCGTCATCGCGCGCGAGATCCTTCAGCCGGCGTTGCAAGGCATGCTCGGAACGGGCTCCGCCGCCCCTCCCAGGCTCCGGGCGGTCGCGCCTCGCAAGATCCCCTCCCGGCTGGGCCTGGAGGAGTTCGTCCGCGTCACCCTGGGAAGAGTCGAAGACCGGCTCATGGCCGTCCCGCTGGCGCGGGGAGCGGGCGTCATCAGCACCATGGTGCGCGCGGACGGCTTCCTGCGGATACCGGGGAGGGTGGAGGGAATCAACGCCGGCGAGGAGGTGGACGTCGAGCTTTTGCGTTCACCCGAGGAGATCGAGCACACCGTGCTGTGCACCGGCAGCCACGACCTTTCCATCAGCGTGCTGGAAGACCAGCTCAAGCGGCGGGACCCGCGGCTCAAGATCGCCACGGCCAACGTCGGCAGTCTCGGCGGACTGCATTCCATCCGACGCGGCGAGACGCACATGGCCGGCACCCACCTGCTGGATCCCGCCACCGGCGCTTACAATGTCCGGGACATCGAGCGGATCATCCCGGACTTGCCCGTGGTGCTCGTACACTGCGTCAAGCGCCGGCAGGGCCTGCTCGTGCCCGCCGGCAATCCCCTGGGATTGTCCGGCATTGCCGACCTTGGCGACCGGGACCTCCGGTTCGTCAATCGCCAGCCCGGTTCCGGCACCCGGGTGCTGCTGGATTTCAAGCTCGCGCAACTCGGCATCGACGCGAATGCCGTCCGGGGTTACGAGCGCGAGGAGTTCACCCACATGGCGGTCGCCGTTGCGGTTGCCAGCGGTCTGGCGGACACCGGCCTGGGGATTCTCTCCGCGGCCGGCGCCCTGGGGCTGGACTTCGTCCCGGTGGGCGACGAGCAGTATGACCTGCTCTTGCTGCGTTCGTTCTACGAATCACCGGCCGGCGCCACGCTGCTGGCGGTGATCCGCTCCGAGGAGTTCAAGCTGACGATGCAATCCCTGGGCGGCTACGACACCGGCGCCACGGGCGAGATCCTTTACGAACGGGGGTAGTGTACAGGGGAAGCGCAGGGATTGATCGGGCGAGTCTGGTGCCGGGAGCCGGACTTGAACCGGCACAGGCCGAGGCCCGCGGGATTTTAAGTCCCGTGTGTCTACCTATTCCACCATCCCGGCGCAACCCCTTTTCCTTAACTCCCGGCCATTCCTTCGTCAACCAATCCCATCCTCCGGCCGCGCTCACGACTGCCGCCGGCTCATGCGGGATACCAGCCAGCGGCCGCCCACGGTCAGCACTCCCAGGGCAACGATGAGCAGCACGCCGAGGGCGGCGGTCTGTCCCGGATCTCCGTCTTCCCAGGTGTGCCACATGACCACGGACAACACCCGGTTCTCCCGCGTCGCCAGTATCAACGGGACGGAGAAGTTCCGCAGGGAATGGGACGCGACCCAGATCCAGCCGCCGATGAAAGCCGGCAAGACGAGCGGGAGCACGACCCGCCGCATCAGGGTCGGCCAGCTCGCGCCGGACACGTGGCTCGCCTCCTCCAACTCCACGTGAACCTGGGCCAGCGCCCCGGTCATGTTGCGGCTGCCGAAGGCAATGTAACTCACCGTCAGTCCCAGCATGATGATCCACACCGTCCCGTAAAGCCGCAGCTGGTTCAGCGGCGGTTGCAAATACAGGAACATGAACGCGATGGCGATGATCACTCCGGGGAGGGCGTGGGGAAGGAACGTAACGGCATCGAGCAGGGATCTTCCCCGGAAGCGTTTGCGGATGATGATCCAGGCGACGATGAGGGAAAGGAGCATGGTCAGAGTAGCGGCCCCCAGGGCCACCGCCAGGGTGTTGAAGGTGGCGTCGAGAACGTCGCCGTCGAAAAGGACCTCCCGGTAGTGCTCCAGCGTCAAATCCGGCAGAAGCTCCCACGAGGGAGGCATGTAGACGGGGAGCAGGGAGCTCCAGAAGAGCACGAAGCCGGGCGCCGCGATGGTCAGGGCAAAGTACAGGAGAAAAACGGCCAACGCCGCATAGCGCCATTTGCCCAGCGCCGTGAGCCGCGGCCGGTAGCCCTTGCCGGTGATGGTGGCGAAGCGCCCTTCCTGTCTCGTGGCGTAGCGGTACGCGTAGACCAGAAGAATGCTGACCAGGAGGAAGCTGGCGCCCAGGGCCGCGGACAGCCCGAACTCGGGAGGCGTGTACCGCTGGGTGGTGTAGAAGATATAGGTGGGAAAGACGTGGATCCCCGCCGGCAGGCCGATGACCAGGGGGATCTCCAACGACTCGAGGTGCGTCATGAAGCTGTACATGGCGGCGCCGAAGATGGCCGGAGTCAGGAGCGGGATGAAGATGCCGAAGAACGTCCTGGGACCGGAGGCGCCGGCCACCCGGGCCGCCTCCTCCAGGCTCGGGTCCATGGCCCGGAAAGCGCCCACCATGATCAGGAACGTCGTGGTGACGCCTCTCAACCCTTCCAGCAGGACCATGCCCCAAAGGCTGTAGATGTTCAGCGGGCCCGTGGTGAACTCGACCCCGAACCATCCCGTGATGCCTCGCATCCAGATGTTGAAAAGACCGATCTGCGGCGACAGCAGAAAGGTCCAGGACACGGCAAAGAGCAGTCCGGGTATGGCCATGGGGACGAGTATCAAGCCCCAGGCGACGTTCCGGAACGGCATGTCGGTTCGCTCGGTGAGAAAGGCGAAGAAGGTGGCCAAGGCCACGGAAATGGCCGTGCTGAACCCGGCCAGCACGGCCGTGTTGAAGAACATGGACCAGGTTTGCGGGTTCGAATAAGCGCTGGTGTAGTGATCGAGGGTGAACCCGCCGGGGTCCCAGGGGTTTCCGAGTCGAAAGCTGAAGATGACAAGGGTGGCCAGCGGCGCCAGCACGAGCCATAGGGTCAGCACGATGCCCAGGACCGCCACCCAATGCTCCCGTGCCCATCCGAGCCTGACCCGTGCGCCGCCGGAAGCGGAGGATCTGGATATTACCGCGTTCATCTCGGGCGTCCGGTGCCCCCAGATACGTCAATGAATCGGCTGGTCCTTTTCGCCGTGAGGTGACACTACCGTGAGGTGACACTAGTATGAGGGGAGAACCCGGTTCAAGAGGCTCTTTGGGGAGCATTCAGAGGAGTTGTCGTGGCGAACGAACATCGATACCTGGACATCGACGGGCTCAGGACCTTCTACCTGGCCGCGGGGAGCGGCCACCCGGTGGTGCTGATCCACGGGGGATCGCCCGGGGCCTGCTCCCTCGTCAACTGGCAGTTGAACATGGAGCCCCTCGCCGCTTGCGACCTCTGTCTGTACGCGTTCGACCAAGCCGGGTTCGGAAACACCGACAACCCCGCGGATTACTCCATGGAGTACCGGGTGGCCCACGCCCGGGCGTTCATCGACGCGCTGGGGCTGGAGCGCTTCCATCTCGTCGGAAACTCCATGGGCGCCTACATGGCGGCGAGGATCGCGCTGGAAGACTCGCGGGCGGGCCGCCTTGTCCTGGCGTCCAGCAGCACGCTGGCGCCTCCGGGATCGTCGGAGGCCGCGGCTCTCGGCAAGAAGCATGCTCAGGAGCTACGGGAGTACACCCCCACGCTCGACAACATGCGCGCCATGACTCTGAAGACCCTCTTCAAGCGCGAACTCGTCACCGACGAGCTGGTGTCGAAACGTTATGAAATGAGCTCCGGACGGCACTTCGACGCCATCCTGAAACGCCGGGAAGCGGCTTCGTGGAAGCCCATGGCGGAAGAGCTTCCGAAGCTCCGGAACAAGACGCTTATCCTTTGGGGAAAGAACGACCGGGGCGCGGCGCTGGAAAGGGCGCTGTTGCTGCTCAAGGCGCTTCCCGATGCCGAGCTGCACGTTTTCAACGAATGCGGCCACTGGGTCCAGTGGGATCAGGCGGACCGGTTCAACCGAATGGTCTGCGACTTCCTGTCCCGGCCCGACTGACCCCGAGCCTCTTACTTCGTGAAGTCCTGCGCCGGATGAGTTCCCATTCCCGTTGCGGCTATTTCTTCCTGGCCGCCGGCAATCCCAGCAGTTCCTGGAACTCCCGGTTGTAGTGGTCCCACTTGCGCGCGCATTCCGCGCCGCAGATGGCGATGTACTTCCCCTTGGCCAGGGGATATTTCCTGGAAGAAGGATCCCAGGGAAAACCGCGGTAGGCGTAATTCTCGAGCACCTCCTGCCCGCCCGTGGATATCCACAACGCCCAAAGCTGGGTGGTCGCGGGCGTCCTGGACCATTTGGCCACGTAGAGCCGCGTCCCTATCTCCAGCGGGACCGGATCCGGCTGCACGAACTCGAGGTTCTTCACCCCCCGGTCGATCATCCGGTTGGCGGTGTGATAGTTGACGGCGCAGGCCAGCGGAAATTCTCCGGAGGCGATCTTTCGCAGGATCGTGCCCTGCCCGCGAGTCAGCACGGCGCCGTTGGCGACGACCCCCTTCACCCACGCGAGATGCTTCTCGCGGACCTTGGGATCATGCTGGAACGCCTGCAGCTTGTTGCGCGTGTCGATCAGGAACTTTCCCTTCCACATGGGGTCGAGGCAGGCGTCCCAACTCGTGGGCTCCTTGCCCTCGGGGACCAGCTTGGGATTGTACGCGTTGCCTCTGGCATTGCCCGTGGTGGACAGGAAATTGCCTTCGGGGTCCATGCCCCTGGGATCCAGCCGGGGCCAGTCCGCGGGAACGAACCTGGCAAGCTCCTCGTAACTGAAAGGAGGCTTGACGAAGGCGCCCTCCTTCCAGTACTGGGCCTGGAACTCGCTGGCGATGTGCATGATGTCGTAGGGCGGATTCGTCCCCTGCTTGAACTGGATGAGGAACTGCCCGAAGGGTCCGATGCCCACCTCTCGCTTGTAGGATATCTCCTTGACGAACGGGTAGGCCTTGCTGAAAGCGGGCAGCACGTTCCGGGTGTCCCGCTTGGGCCAGTCCAGGGACATCCTCAGCTTGCCGCCGGTCTTTGCCATCTCGGCCTTGGACGCCGCAACCAGTTGCTCATACACGTTGCCGGCTCCGTACGCCGATTGCGCCGTGAAGAGAAAGAGCCCGACCATCGCGAACGCATACCCCCGAAGCTTGCGTATCTTCATTGTCGTTCCCCCTTTCCTGGACTATTCCATCCTTGATGAGCCTCGGCGTATCGCAGCACCTTGACGCCTTTGGGCGCCCGCGTGGGACCGTAAGGCGTCCCGCCTTCTATGAACACGCACGAGCCGGCGGTGTACAGGGTGTCGCCGATCTCCACCTCCCCTTCGAGCACGTAGAACATCTCGTTGAACGGGTGACTGTGCACCGGAATATCGGTATCGGGCCC
The DNA here is from genome assembly GCA_965214905.1 of uncultured Binatia bacterium (SeqCode). Classification (GTDB taxonomy): domain Bacteria; phylum Desulfobacterota; class Binatia; order UBA9968; family JAJDTQ01; genus JAJDTQ01. The sequence goes on along the minus strand of OZ243984.1, from coordinate 4,018,097 downwards.
CCAGTGGCGGATCATGACCGACGGTCCCCCGCCCTTCTCGTTTCGGTAAAGGAACTTCGTCCGTCCCCTTGGGGTCTTGGTCATCTCCACACTGTTCTCGTTGACGTGGTGGACGCCCATCTTCTCTCCCCTCCCTTTACGGTGGAGTCGAGCCTTCGAGTTCCTGGCGCTCGGCTTCGGAAACCCACCTCTCGTACGCCGTGATGACCACCGTCCGATTCTTTTTCGGATCCCGGACGACGTTCTTCGGATCCCGCCCGAGCCTCACGTTCTCCAACTCCCGCAAGTACATGCTCCGCAAGCGGATGATGCCGTCGTCGATGGTAGATGACAGGTTCTCCTTCTCCCGGTCCACCCGCGGGCCCAGGCTGTCCACCACCATGCCGTCCTCGATGAAGTGAAGCGGAGGAATATCGTAACCGAGTACCGGATTGTCCGACTCCCGATACTCCTTGTAGGGCTCTATGAAGTTCTCCGGGGGCTTCCAGCGGGTGCTGAACGGATCGCCCTCGTACTTGCCGGGATTGTCCGCGGGCTTGAACCGAACCCGCATGAGCAGCGTATGGGTATCGTCGATGGGCACGCTCCAGCGCGCCGCCGACACCGGGGTGCCGCCGGACGGACCCTTGAGATACCGTCCGCCGCTGCCGCCGCAACTTATCCCGGGCATGAGCAGGTGATGCTCGCGGTAGTTGAACTCTCCCGGCTTGTCCGCCTTCCGGTACGCCTTGTAGACCAGCCCCCACTCGGTCTCCTCAAACCCCAGATCGGGCTCGGTGCTGCGGATGTCCGGCCACGCGCCGCCGTGGGTGAAGCTCGGATGAACCGGATCGAGGCCGTTCTCCACGCACTGCAGCCAGTTGCAGTCCTGGAGTCCCTGCACCGTCACGTAGGTCTCCCCGTCACCGACCAGAAAATCGTACCGGGGCAGAAGCGGCGCCGGCTCAGGGCCGAGATACGCGAACACGAGCCCCCCCAGTTCCTCCACCGGATACGCGAGATGGCGGATGCCCTCCTTGAGCTTGCTTCCCGGCGGCTCTCCGGGGGTTTGCAGAAGGCGGCCTTCGATATCGTATAACCAGCCGTGATACCGGCAGCGCAGGCCGCCCTGCTCCACGTCGCCCAGACACAGATTCGCGCGCCGGTGCGCGCAATAGGCCCCCAACACTCCGGCCCTACCCTTGCCGTCCCGGAACAGCACCAAGTCCTCGCCCAGGACCCGGATGAACGTGGGCCTGTCCTTCAGGTGGGCCGAGATGCCGACCGGCCACCAGTAACGCCGGAGCAACTCCCCCATGGGCGTGCCCCGGCCCACCTGGGTGAGAACCGCGTTCTCCTGCTGCGTCGTCATCTCCATGATGAGCCACCTCCCATCTCGGTTCAGCGTCACATCGTCGAGGTGACTCCCCTATAGGTCAGGTGATCGTGGCGCGTCAAGGGTGCTGCGGCTACTGTGCTTCCTTGGGTTTGACGCACGGATCCGGACGTCCGTAGCTGAATTCTCCGGTCCGTGCTCTGATACGCCCATGGCGGCTGGCCCGCACCGCTGCTTCGGCGGCGGCGCTGTCCGTGGTATATTTGGTTCAAGGCATCCTTGCATGGCCATGGCGTCAGCGCCATGCAGGGGCCAAGCCCGACGAAAGAGACTCCATGGCCAACGAACTCTACCAACCCCACGACAAACTCTTTCGCGCCGTCTTCTCCGATGCCCCCGAAGCCGCCAGCCTGTTGCAGACCGCCTTGCCCCCGGAGGTCCGGGACCGCATCGACTGGACCACCCTCACGCTTCAGGACGGCACCTTCCTCGATCAGGACCTGCGCGAGAGCCAATCCGACCTGCTCTATCACGTGGAGCTTGCCGAAACGCAGGAGCCGGTGGCGCTGTATTTGTTGTTCGAGCATCAATCCTCGCCGGACCGTTGGATGCGGTTCCGGTTGTTGAAGTATTGCTGCCGCATTTGGGACGCCAGCCTCCGGCAAGCGCCGGACCAGACACGGTTGCGGCCCATCGTGCCGGTGGTATTCTATCAGGGACCCCGAGGGTGGAGCTATTCGACGGAGTTGGCGGACTTGTTTCCCGAGGCCGTGCGGTCGTGGCCCTGGCAGCCGCAGTTTGCCCACGTGTTGCTGGATCAAACGACGTTGGAGCCCGAAGAGGTAGCCGGGGACGTCAACGCTCGCATCGCGCAGTTGCTGATGATGGTGGCGTTCAACCGTCATGTGGAAGCGGCGCTGGAACTCGCGGCGTCCCTGGTCCAACGCCTGCAGGCTGGCGGCGGAGTGGATCGGGTCCGTCGCTACGCCCTGTATGTGATGGCCACGGTGGAGCCGGAGAGGATCGAGACCTATAAGCAGGCGCTAAGGCGTCATGGAATGGACCAAGGAGACGCGATCATGACCTATGCACAGCAACTCCTGGATGAAGGCCGCGCCGAAGGTGAAGCCAAGGGCCGCGCCGAAGGTGAAGCCAAGGGCCGCGCCGAAGGTCAGGTGGAAGTCGTGGAGGGCTTGTTGGCGGTCGGTGTGCCCTGGGAGACCATAGAAGCAGCCACCGGTCTGGACGAATCCACCTTCCGGGCCCTCAAGCAGCAAGTGGCAGCCTCCGGTTCATAGTCCATCCGGGCCACAAGGCTTCATGCGCTCGGCGTAGTGCACGCCGAGGCTCGGCCGTCGAGCACCCCGGCCATCTCCTCGCGTTCCCTTGCGCGCCGTCCCGGTCTCGGTTACCGTAGTCGCGAATCACGGGGAGGCTGAACCATGAAACGCGTGGCACACGTCGTCAACCAGTTCTTTGCCGGAATCGGGGGTGAGGACAAGGCGGACGTCGCCGTGGGAGCGCTCGACGCCCTTTCCGGGCCGTCACGGGGCTTGCAGCGCCTGCTGCAAGACCAGGCGGAGGTGGCCCCCACCATTTACTTCGGCGACAACCGGTTCCATGAACGGCCCGATGAGGCGAGGGCGGCTCTTTTGCGGGAGCTTGCGGCCATCGAGCCGGAAGTCATCGTGCTCGGACCGGCGTTCAACGCTGGCCGCTACGGCCTCGCCTGCGTCGAGATCGGCCACATGGCGGCGCGCGAGACCGGCGCCGTGTGCGTCACGGCCATGCATGCGGACAACCCCGCGGTCGACACGTACAGGGACTATCACGACCCGAGGCTTTTCCTCCTGCCTACTGCGGAAACCGCCGCCGGCATGGCGCAGGCGCTGGACGGTCTGGGCCGGTTCGTTCTCAAGCTGCTGCGCAACGAGCCCATCGGCGCCGCGGAGGACGAGGGATATCTCCCGCGGGGGATTCGGGTCCAGGAAAGCAGCGGTCGAACAGGGGCCGACCGCGCCCTCGACATGTTGTTCGACAAGCTCGAGGGCAGGCCCTTCGTCACCGAGGTTCCCATGCAGACCTGGGACCGGGTGGCCCCTGCCGCCGCGGTGAAGCAGGTGGGCAAGGCCAAAATCGCCCTGGTCACCACCAGCGGCGTGGTGCCTTGGGGAAACCCCGACGGATTCAAGACCTTTCGCAATACGTTCTGGCGCAAGTATCCGGTGGCGGAGTTGAAGACCATGGAACCCGGCATGTGGGAAGCGGTCCACGGCGGCTACAACGTGGCCAACATGAACGCCAACCCGCTGTACGGCGTTCCCCTCGACGCCCTGCGGGAGCTCCAGCGGGAGGGGAAGTACGACGACCTTTACCCCGCCTATTACGTCATCCCCGGCAACCAGGGCTCGCCCGCGGCCATGCGGCGAGTGGGACAGGAAATCGCCGCGGAGCTCAAGGCCAACAGCGTGGACGCCGCGCTGTTGGTGAGCACGTGAGGCACCTGCAGTCGCAGCGGAGCTGTGATCAGCAAGGAACTCGACCGTGCCGGCGTCCCCGTGTCGATGGTCAGCGCCATGTTTCCCCTGGCGGAGCAGGTCGGCGCCAGCCGCATCGTCAAGGGGGTGAAGATTCCTCATCCCTGCGGCGATCCGAGCCTGCCGCCGGAAGTCGACGAGAAGCTGCGCAAGTCCATCGTCGAGACCGCGCTCAAGGCGCTCGGAGAAGCGGTCGAGGAGAGTACTGTGTTCACACCGGACGCGGCGTCATGAGCCGCGTCCGGCGCGCTACGCCCCTGGATCTGGCGGACTTCCCGGTGGACGATCTTCGGTTCGGCGCCACGCTGCAATACGCCTGCCGGACCCTGGAGGTGGACGAGGTGGAGCTGGTGGAGATCGCTTCACGGGATTCCCGCATCCTTTCCACCAGGCTCGACATCGCGCGTCCCGGCGAACGGGTGCGGGTAACCGGGATCCGCGACGTGGTGGAGCCCAGGGTCAAGGTAGACGGCGACGGGCAGGTGTTCCCCGGGATCACGAACCCGGTGATCCCCGTGGGCGCCGGCCGCACCCACCGGCTGTCCGGCATGACGCTCATCACCACGGCCGAGTACGAGGGCACCATCCGCACCGGAACCACCGCCCAGCGAAGCGCCATCCTCGACATGTGGGGGCCGGGGGCCGAGCTCACGGGCTTCAGCCGGCTTCCACACCTCGTCCTGACCCTGCGGCTTCCTCCGGACCTGATCGAGGCCGAGGCGCACCAGGCGATACAGGCCGCCGAGTACCGGGTGGCCCAGAGGCTGGCCGAGACCACGGTCGCGGCCGAGCCCGCGGGCGTGGAAACACACGGCGCGGCGCACGGGAATCCGCATCTGCCCAAGGCCGTGGTCATCGTGGGCTGCATCACCGAGTCGGAGCACCTGCCCACCGGATTGGGATACTATGGACTGCCGGTACGCGAGTCCCTGGCCACGGTGGTTCATCCCAACGAGTTGCTGGACGGCGCGGTCACCGGCAACACCCTGAAGACCATCGCCTACTACCCCACCACCTGGGACTGGCAGAACCACCCGCTGGTCCTGCGCCTGTCCCGGGAGCACGGCCACCGGCTCGATTTCGTCGGCGTCATCCTGCAGCGCATCCGCTTCGAGAGCTTCCGGGAGAAGGAAGTAGCCGCGCACAACGCAGCGCAGGTGGCTCGCGCCCTGGGAGCGGAAGCTGCGCTCATCACCTGGAGCGGCACGTCCAGGGGCGTGGCCTTGGCTCGGCTCCGGCAACGCCTTCCTGGAGGTGATGCTGACCGTGCGCGCCTGCGAGGAGAAGGGGGTCAGGACGGTGCTGGTGACCTATGAGTACGGCGGCAAGGACGGCGCGGACTCGCCGCTGCTCTTCTACGACGCCACCGCCGACGCGGTGGTGAGCACCGGCAGCCGCGACCGCGTCCTGGAACTGCCGCCTGCCGACCGGGTGGTGGGCGCATACGAACGGCTGCAGGTTCTCAACTACCCGGGCGCCCCCGTGGTTTCGGCCTCCGACCCCATGAGCCTGGACGCCGCCGACGCCATCATCGGCGGCACCGATCTGTGGGGCGGCCGGGACCGGACCTGCCGGGCGCACTGAGGTCGGTCCTACCCGGCAGGGCGAGCCTGATGGCAATGAACGCTCATGGCCCCGCCCGGGCCGCCCCGGAAGCATGAAAAGGCCGCATCCAACCCCTCTCCCTCCGGGAGAGGGTGGCCGAAGGCCGGCATGACCCGTCCCGAATCCAACCCCTCTCCCTCTGGGAGAGGGTGGCCGAAGGCCGGGTGAGGGCGGGCCTCCCCATAGCCCTGCCCCTCCACTTCTCGCCGTACCCAACGAGGCGCTTGCTCCGGGGACCCTCACCCCAACCCTCTCCCAGAGGGAGAGAGAGTCGGAGGGCGGCCCAGGACAGCGAAGCGAAGTCGAAGGGCGCATGCTCGCAGCTACCTGGAAACGTCGAAGCCCGGAGAAGGAACCGCCATGCCCGTTGAAGTCATCTGTATCGATCACCTGTTCATCCCCGTCCGGGATCTTGTCGAAGCCGAATCCTTCTACGACAAGGTCATGCCGATCCTGGGTTTCCGGAAGGGCGCCGTGTCGGACAGAGTGTCGCCGCGAGCGCGTTACGACAACCGGCACCTGAGCTACTGGGTCGTGCTCCGGGACGACCCGGGCACGCCGGCGGAGACGGGCGCCGGCCCGGGGTCCCCGTCCCACCTGTGCTTTCGCGTGGTGGACGAGCAGGCCGTGGAGCGAGCCTGCAAGGAGCTTCGCGCGGCCGGTATCGAGGCATCCGCGCCGCGGGCCTACACCCAGTACTCCGCCGATTATTATGCGACTTTCTTCTCCGATCCCGACGGCCTGCTGCTGGAGGTCATGAATTTCAACGCCCGGCGCCGGCGGCGCATGTTCGATTGGGACGCGGAGGGCGAAGGCTCATAGGGCGGCTGCGGGAAATTCCTGTTGCCAACGACGTTCTCGATAGGATAGGCAATCCTCATGAAAGCCGTGCGGATACACGAGTTTGGCGGTCTCGACAGCCTGAAGGTCGAGGAGGCGCCGACACCCGAACCCCAGCAAGGCGAGGTGCTGGTGCGGATCCACGCCGCCGGCATCAACCCCGTGGACTGGAAGACCTGCGCGGGCGAGGGAGTCGCCCAGCGGCTGGAGGATCCGTTTCCGTTCATCCCGGGGTGGGACGTATCGGGAGTGGTCGAAGCGCTGGGCGCCGGCGTCTCCGACTTCAAGGTCGGCGATGCGGTCTGCGGAATGGTGCGCTGGCACTGGGGAGGCGGCGGTTACGCCGAATACGTCGCCGCGCCGGCCGCGGACCTCGTAGCCAAACCCCACACCATGGATGATCCGCAGGCCGCCGGGCTGCCGCTGGCGGCCTTGACCGCGTGGCAGGCCCTGTTCGACACCGCGGACCTTCAGCCCGGCCAGACGGTGCTGATTCACGCGGCGGCCGGCGGCGTGGGTCACGTTGCGGTCCAGCTCGCCAAATGGAAAGGCGCCCACGTCACTGGCACGGCATCGGCCCGCAACGAGGCGTTCCTGCGCGAACTGGGCGCCGACCGCGTCATCGATTACCATGAGGTCCGCTTCGAGGACGTCGCCGGAGACATGGACGTGTTGCTGGACGGCGTCGGCGGCGAGAGCCAGGAACGGTCCTGGGGTACGCTCAAGCGCGGCGGCGCACTCGTCTCTATTCGCGGCCGACCCGACCAGGACAAGGCCGCGGCGCGGGGGGTGCGGGCGCAGCACGTATCCGTCCACGCCGACCCGGAGCAACTCCGCGCCATTGCCGGCCTGTGCAACGAGGGGCGGCTTCGGGTGCACGTCGATACGACGTTTGCGCTGGAGGAAGTGCGCAAGGCACACGAGGCGAGCAAGACGGGGCATACCAGGGGCAAACTGGTCCTGCGGGCGGGTTAACGTGATACGGACGCGGGCGGGTTTGAAAACGGACCCTGCGACGGTCCTGCCCGGCCGAAACCACGCGGCGGGTTCGGGACCTGCCGCTACGGTCGACGCGCCTGCCCAAGACGGGAATTTCTGCGCATTGTGGTTCACCCACTTCGGTTTGAGACCCCCGAAAAACACCAGCCGCATGAAAGGGAGGGAGCAGCCATGAGTACGAAGATCAAACACCTGGCCATCGTCAGCGAGAACTACGCCATCGAGGAGAAGTTCTATCAGGCCGTCTTCGGCATGAAGACCGCGGAGCGCGCCCGCATCGAAAGCGCATCGGTGGTGAGCGACGGCTACGTGGGCATCAACATCAATCCGCGCCGGCCCGGACGCCAGGGAGGGTTCGACCATTTCGGCTTCGAGGTGGACGACGTCGAGGCCGTAGCCGCCCGCATGCGCGAGAAGTACCCGGAGGTGCACATCCTGAAACGGCCGAGCAACCGTCCTTTCGCCGGCCTGAGCACCCATGATCCCGCGGGAAACGTCTTCGACCTTTCCCAGGAAGGGATGGAGAACCGTACCGACGTGTACGTGGACGGCGACCGGCAAGCCGAGCGGCACGTCAAGCACTTCGTGCTGCGCGCGGTGGAGCCGGAGCGGGTCGCCGGGTTCTATCGGGACGTCTTCGACCTGCTGGAGACGGAGAAACCCGCCGACGATCCCAATACCTATCTGACCGACGGACGGGTGACTCTGGTCATCGCGCCCTGGAAGATCTCCGACTACGCGGGCACCGGCATCGAGCGTCCGGCACTGGACCACATCGGCTTCAAGGTGGAGAGCGTGCAGGCGGTCAAGGACAGGCTCGAAGCGCTGTCCAAGCGCAATCCCTACCTGAGTCCCGGTCCGGTGGGCGCGGGTCCGGAGGCGGAAGCGCGTCTCGATCTGTTCGCCAAGTGCAAGTTCGGCGAATATCAACTCGCGGATCCGGACGGGGTGATGATCGATATCAGCGAAAGCTGACGGATCACCGGGGAGCGGGAGCGGCCCGCCCTCGACGAGGGCAGTACACCGGTTACGGAAGGAGAAGTAACATGACGCGCATTCTTTCAGGGGTGATCCTGGCGTGCGGTCTGTGGGCGCTGGCGGCGTCGCCGGCTCTGGCCGACGTATCCTTCGAGGACACGACCGTGAGAGTGATCGTCGCCTCCAATGCCGGAGGCGGCACCGACCTCGCCGGCCGGCTCATCAACCGTTTCATGAAGAAGTACCTGCCTGGAAACCCGCGCTTCGTCTACCAGTACATGGGCGCCGGCGGCGGCAAGATCAAGGCGGCCAACTATCTCGCCAACCGCATCGAGCCGGACGGCCTGACCTTCATGAATACCGACTCGAGCCCGCTGCAACCCCACATCCTGCGCAGGAAGGTCATCAAGTACGACCCGCGCAAGTTCATTCCCATCGGCGGCGTCCATCGCGGCGGCAGCGTGCTGTTCGTTCGCAAGGACGCCCACAAGCGGTTGACCGACAAGAACGCGGCCAAGGTCAACGTCGGCGGCACCAGCGGCGCGCGGGCGTGGCAGGCCATGAACGTCTGGGGCGCGGAGTTCCTGGGATGGAACCTCAAGTGGATCGTGGGCTACCCGGGCACCGGCGCGCTGGTCAAGGCCATCAGCCAGGGAGAGATAGACATCCTGGGCACGCAGAACGCCTACATCATCAACGAGCTCAAGGAAGCGGGCGTGATCGATCTCATCGCGCAGGAAGGGACGCGCGACGCCCAAGGCTACTCGCCGCGCTCGTCGTTCAAGGACGTCGCCATCTTCCCGGAGTTGATGGCGGAGAAGAACATCGGCAAGCTGGCCATGGCGGGCTACGAGTCATGGATGGGGCCCTCCACCGTGGACAAGTGGCAGACGCTGCCCCCGAAGACCCCGCCGGAGTACGTCGAGGCCTATCGCGAAGCCTTCGAGAAGGCCGTCCATGATCCCGAGTTCCTCAAGATCGCGCGCAAGCAGTTCAGCATCGACCTGACCTCCATGACCGGCCAAACGCTGGAGAAGCGCATCGTGCAGATCGTGGATGCGCCCAAGGAAGCCCTCGACTACGCGTCGAAGCTGCGCAAGAAGTACGGCGTTCCCGAGCGCTGATCCATTGGCGTCCTTCGACTTCGCTCCGCTACGCTCAGGACGAACGGACGGGAACGCGTTGTCCTCGGTTGTTCTGAGCATGTCAAGGGCCTCACGGCTCAACGCCAGTCGCAGTAACTGCCCAAAAATTCTGCAGTTACTTGGAAGCGTGGCGGAATCCCATAGGCTCTCGGAATCCAGCCGTCCGCCGGCGCCCCTTCCAACGGGCTCCGGCGGGCCGCATGACTGCTCCGGATGCCGTGATGCTTGAGGCCGCGTATCAAGGCCTTCTGGGCATCCTGGAGCCTCAGGCCATGCTGTTGATGGTGGGGGGGCGTCCTGCTGAGCAGCGTTTTCGCGGCGCTCCCCGGCGTCGGCGTGCTGCTCATCCTCACCGTCGTCCTTCCCTTCAGCCTGACCATGAGCCCCTACCACGCCGTCGCCTTCCTGCTGGGCATGGGCGCGGTGTCCAACACGGCCAACACCTTTCCCTCGGTGCTTATCGCCGTGCCCGGCAGCGCGGGGTCCCAGGCCACGATCCTGGACGGCTATCCCATGGCCCGCAAGGGCGAGGCAAAGCGCGCCTTCGGCGCCGCGTTCATGGCCTCCGCCCTAGGGGGCGTACTGGGGGCCATCGTTCTGCTGGCATCCCTTCCGATCCTGCGCCCGCTGGTGCTGAGCTTCGGCTCCCCGGAGTTCTTCGTCCTGGTGTTGTGGGGCTTGAGCGCCATCGGCGTCCTCAGCGGCAGGGCGCCGGTGAAGGGGCTTCTGGCGGCGATCCTCGGTCTCCTCATCGCCACCGTGGGGGTGGACGAGAAGACCGCCATCGAACGGTTCTCCATGGACACCGCGTACCTGTGGGACGGGGTCAACGTCATCCTCATCGGCCTCGGCCTCTTCGCCGTGCCCGAGCTCATCGACCTCGCGGTGCGCCGCAGCAGCATCTCCGAGACCGAGGAGTTGGGCAGCGGCCTCGTCGAAGGCATCAAGGACGTGTTCCGCCACTGGTGGCTGGTGGTGCGTTGCAGCGCCATCGGCGTGTGGGTGGGCGTGCTTCCGGGCCTCGGCAGCAGCGTCGCCGACTGGTTCGCCTACGCCCACGCGGTCCAGACCGAGAAACAGAGCGAGCGCTTCGGCACCGGCGACGTGCGCGGCGTCATCGCGCCCGAAAGCTCCAACAACGCCAAGGAGGGCGGCGCGCTGATTCCCACCATTGCCTTCGGCATCCCGGGCAGCACGTCGCTGGCCATCATACTGGCGGCCTTCGTGTCCGTAGGCATCCACCCGGGCAGCCGTATGCTCACGGACCAACTGCACCTGACGCTGGCCATGGTGTGGGTGCTGGTGCTGTCCAATCTCATGGCCACATCCCTGGCCATGGGCTTTGCCGGGAGCTTTGCCCGGCTCTCGCTGCAGCCCTTCTACGTCATCGTGCCGATCACCCTGACGCTGTGCGCCTCGGCGTCGTTCGCCGCCAGTTACGCCCACGAAGATCTGTACGCGTTCCTGATCTTCTCCGCGGTCGGCTACCTCATGAAGCTGTTCGACTGGCCGCGGCCGCCGGTGCTCGTGGCCGTGGTCCTGGGCTTCCAGATGGAGACGTACCTCTGGCTCTCCATCGCTCGCTACGACTTCGCCTGGCTGTTGCGCCCTTCCGTGCTGCTGTTGCTGGCGCTGGTGGTCTTCACCCTCCTGCTGCCGGCGATCCGGAAGCGGCGTGAGAAGGCGCGGGACAATGCCTCCGCCGAAGCAGCGGACGATCCCCGGCTGAGTATCGGCAACAGCCTGTTCACCCTGTGCTTCGTGGCGCTCCTGGCCTGGGCCGTGAGCCTGTCGCTGGAATGGCCGCTGCGGAGCGCGCTCATCGTCTACTCCCTGGCGGGGGTCGGCATCCCGCTGGCGCTGCTGCAGGTCGGTCTGGACCTTTTGCGTATCCGAAGGCGCCGGACCCCCGTCGCCGCGGCCGGCCCCCCCGACGTCCTCCGCCGCACCGCGGAGGTCCTGTTCTGGATCGCCGCGCTTGTGGGCGGCATCATCCTCATCGGCTTCCACCTGACCCTGCCCCTGTTCACCGCCGGCTATGCGCTCGTCTACGGCGCCCGCTGGCACGTAGCCGTGCTTTTGGGAGCGTTGGCCGAAGGCTACCTGTATCTGGTATTTGATGAGTTGCTGCATGTTCTGTGGCCCGAGCCCCTCCTGCTGTCGAGCTGGAGTTGACAAGCCTCACAAGAGCCCTGAGCAGAGAAGAACGCCCGTCGGATGGCTGCCAAGAGAAAACGCGCGAGCACGCGCAGAAAGAGAAAGCAGCGAGGCCGCGCCTGGCTTCTGCTGCCGGTCATCATTCTGGTCTTGTTGCTGGGATGGCTCTATCGAGACGAGATCGTGGATCTCGCGACCTTTCGGTTCAGGGGAATCGACTTCTCCCGGCCTCCCGTAGAGAAGCCCGTGAGCGGCAAAGACGGGGGCAGGATAACGGAGAAGGACAGACAGGAGCTGGAGAAGATTCTCGAGAATCGATGAACCCGAGACCTCTCCTCCGCTCCGGCATCGCGCGGGCCGCTACAGGCCCTGCGGCAGGTTGTAGAACCGCTCGGCGTTGCGGGACAGCACCGCGGTCTTGTCCTCTTCGGTGAGCTCCTCGCTGTCCATCACCTCGCCCAACTCTTCCTTGCAGAACTCGTTGTTGACCTCGTGGGGGAAATCGGAGGAGTAGACCCACGGCTTGTTCCCGACCATCCTGATGGCGTGCGCCAAGTCGGGCTCGTGGCCCTCGCAGCCCACGAAGATCCGGCCTTCCTCGATGTGCCGTTTGCAATACTGGCTGACGCTCTCGCCTTCCCCGAGCTGCAGGAACTCGCCCCGCGGATCGTGCTGGATGTGGGTCTCGTAGGAACGATCGAAGCGCTCCAGACACATCAACAGCCAAGCCACGCCCCCTTCCAGAAAACCGATGCGCACGTTGGGGTACTTGTCGAAGATGCCGTTGAAAACGATGCCGCCGAAGGAGATCATCTGCCCGAAGGGATGGCCCAGCGCGTGGACCGGGGCGTACGGGTGCAGGTCATCCATGCCCAGGTTCTCGTGAGCCCCGCCGTGGATGCCCAGGCAGCAGCCCAGCCGGTTGGCTTCCTCGTAGATGGGCCAATAGTATTTGTGGCCCAGGTGCAACTGGATCCCCGTGGACGGCAGCATGGCGCCGCACATTCCCAGGTCCTCCACCGCCCGGCGCAGCTCCTTCACCGCCTCATCCGGCTCCTGCAGCGGGATCAGCGCCACGGCCTGGAATCTCGGACTCTTCTGCACGTAGTTCTCGGCGATCCAGTCATTGTAGGACCGCGCCAGATCAATCGCCCAGTCCTGGCTCACCACCTTGCCGTAGGACAGGCCCACGGTGGGGTAGAGGACCGTCCGGTCGATGCCCACGTCCTCCAGGAACTCCACCCAGCCGTCGAAGCCCACCTGCTGGAACGAGCCCTCCGGGAGCTTGTGGGCGTTGGCGGAATGCAGGTGATCCAGCGGCGGAAACGGGTTCGACCACCGCATCTGCTGTTGCACCGCCTCCGGAAACCGGCTGGTGATGGCCTCCATGTCCTCCACCACGTGCCCGTCGCCGTCGATGATCTGGTATTTGTTCGCCATGGGAAACCTCCTGGTCGGCCCGGATTGTAGAGGGAGCCGGCGCCGTCTCGATACGACTCATTGCCCGGCGCCTGCGCGCCGGCATCGCTCGTTCCGGGTATTAGCTTGCTCCGCGGCCATTGTCAAGAAAACCACCGGCGCCGGCAACGCCTTGGCGGACCGGGCCGAGCTCTTCGCCTCTCCGCGCAACTCGTGCTATGGACCGTATCATGAGCCGGCTCGACCCCGGCTCCGTCGCGGGCCTGATCGACACCCTCGCGACACTCATGACCGGCGCCCTCGCCGGGCTAGATTACTACGGACCAAATAGATTACTACGGACCAAAAGACGCCTGGGCATCTGAACCGTTTGACACTGCCACTGCCACCATCGGAGGGCCTTCCATGACGGAACCAACCGGCGCCTGGTCGCCGCCCGACAGCATCCCCCGTCCCGAAGTCGTCAGATTGTCCCAAGAGACCCTCGCCCTGCCCGATCTTCCGGTCGGGAACCGCGAAGACATCTTTCGGATTCAGGCCCTGGACATGGACTGGGATATCGGGACCATGACCTACGAGCCCGAGGATCCCGTCCGGGTTCCGAAGGCCCCGGACGGAAGGCAGGCCGGCATCTTCCTGCTGCACGGCGGCACGTCGGACTACAAATCCCTGGAGCCGGTGGCCCGGATGCTGGCCGGGAAGTTCGGCTTCAAGGTCACGCTGATGACCTTTCCCGGGCGCCTGTACCTGCTGGATCCGTCCCGGGACTGGCCCGGCGACACCCTCGAGCCCGACGGCGCCGGCCGGACGCCACTGTGGACACGGGAGACTCGCATCACCCCCGACCAGTACGAGGTGGCCCGGGACGAGGCCCGCCGCGCCAGCTACGGCACCGTCATCTCGTTGGTGGCTCGTGAAGGAAGCGAGTTCTATTACCGCATGGCGGCTTGGCCCCCGGCCTTCGAGGAAGCGCTGCGGGAGACCTGCCGACGCGAGTTCCCCGAATCCGAATACGCGCTGTACGTCCACGGCCACTCCACCGGCGGACCCTTCGCCATGATCACCGCGCAACGGGTGGCCAACGTGGCCGGCGTGCTGGGATACGGCTCATCGACGTTCGCGTACATCTACACCGCGGTCACCGGGGACCGGTGGGAGTTCCCCTTCAACCATCTGCGTCTCCGGACCTGGCGCGACACCGCCCGTTATCTCTACGAAGGGCTGAAGGACAAGGGCTACGGGCTGCCCATGCTGATGGAGCTCACGATGGAGAAATGGGAGGTCGGCAGGAAACGCGCCAATTTCAAGGCCGAGGACTTCGTGCACAAGAACGGCGCCGCCGCGCTGGAACAGGCCGCCCGCGTCACCGCCCGGCGCCTCGGGATGGGAGCGGGCGATGAGGAGCGGCTCGTGGCCCGTTATCTCGGCTACCTGCGGGAGCTTTCCGGCCCCGATGCCAAGCCGGTCCCGCCCGTGCTCTCGCTCCACGGCCTCGATGACGACACCGTCACCCTGCAACGGTGCCGGGATTCGCTATCCCTGTACGCGGCCATGGACCCTCCACCCAGGGTCGCCTGTGTCTCCCTCGGCGCCGGGGTCCACACATGGGGCTTGGCGTATGATGATCTACCGCGCGGCATCATCCCCCCGGTGTGCCGCCTCTGGCACGACGCCATTGTCGGCGGATACTTCACCCCCTGATCCGCCATCCGGCACGAACGAAGGACGTGCGGAAAGAAAGAGAATCCTGTGGCGCAGCATGGCGCGGAGTTCTTCCCGTCCACGTGGCCCAGGAGCCTGCGCCGAGGAATTCGCGGCAGCGGACTTGCAGCCGTGAATGCCTCCGGCGCAGGCTCCTGGCAGCGGTTCCGGTCCGACTGCCTACCAGCGCATGGTCACCCACACGCCCACCCCGTGATCCGGTGTATCTTCGTTCGCGGCCTCGCGCCGCGTCCCCTCCACACGGAACTCGAACGAGCCGGCGTTGCGACCCTCCGGGCGCAAACGCCAGCCCAGGCTGTAGTCCCGACCGCTCTCCGACTGCACGAAGCCGAGCTCCGGCGTCCCCGTGAAACCCCCGCCAAAGGCCGATAGACCATAGCCCATCCGAGCCTCCAGACGACGACGCCCCAGAAGACCCACCGGCCCCGCCTCGTCTTCCTCCACAAGCCCCGCCAGGGTGTCGTGGCCGTAGAGCGCCTCCACGCCCCCGGTCGCAGACGCACCCAGGGTCTGGCTCACACTCAGACTCAGCCCCCGGTCCGTGGCCGGGGTCGGGTCGAAGGCCAGGGAGCCCGAGAGGCCCGCTTCCCGAAAGCCCGACGCCCCATGGGTGAGCAGCCCACGGCCCCGGAGCTCTGCCGTCACTCCCGAGGACCCGGACGCATAGCCAACACCCACTCCCAACTCCACACCGAATCCGGTCTCCGCATCGCCCCCGTCGTGGCGTACCCCCAGTCCCAGCGAAGGCGTAAGCGTCCCCCCGCCCTCCGTGCGGAACCCTCGCGTGCCCTCCAGACCCAACCGCACCCGCGTCACCTCTGCACTCACTGCCTCCAGCCGCCCGCCCGAGCCTCCCTGCACCGCCTCCGATGCCGTCCGAACCACCAGAGCGTCCGTCTTCACCGCCAACTCGACGCCCCCTCCCGCCGGCGCCTCCATCAGAACACCCCGAAGACCCACCGCCGCCATCCTCAGTTCCATGTCGCTCTCGATCCGAGCCTGACCCTCGGGCTCGAGCCTCAGCTTCCCCTCGCCATAGCCCGCAACCCCCCACACCGTCACCCGCTCGTTCAACTCATGCCGCCCCCAGGGATAGATGCCGGTCAACGACGACGACACCGTACCGGCCCCCTGCCCCTCATGGCTGCCCTCGCCCCGGCTGTGCCCCAACAGCACACCCGCCCCCCAGTCCGCCCACCTCCAGTCCGCCCCCAGCAGACCCGTCGTCACCTCGCCCTCCACCGAAAGATCCCCGTCCCGTCCGTCGAAGCCCGTCACCACGCCCCGCCCCCATAGCGAGACAAAGCCGCTCTTCGCCGTCCCCTTCGTCAGCGCAAACGAGGTCCCCGCCAAAACCTCCCTCCCGCTCACCGTCCGCTCCTCCGATTCGGTCTCGCCCGCAAGCCAGTCTCCGAGCCGGTCTTGCCAACGCTCGCCCGTAGCCCCGGCGTCACCGAACCCCGCCTCGTCGACGACCCCCACACGCCGACCCGCAACCGTGACCTCCACCCCCGCTTGGCGGGCCGCCGTCATCCGACCCTCCACCGCCTCCACCACCTGCCCCGCCACCGTGCGCCCGAAGCGCCCAAGCCACGCCCGTGGCATCGCGTCCGTGTTGACGATGGTCCCCGTCGCCACGCCCTCCGTAACCTCCGCCCCGAAAGGACTCGACAACGTGAGACTCATGGTCTCCTCCCCCTCGTCGTGCGCATCCTCCAGCACCCTCACGTTCACCGTCTTCACCCTCTCCCCCGCCTCGAACCGCACCACCCCCGACGCCGCCACATAGTCCGCACCCGCCTCCGCACTGCCGTCCGACGTCGCATAGCGCACCGTCACCGCCGACGCCTGCGCCTCGGACAGCGTCACCCGGAACCCAAGCGGCCTCCCCGCCGACTCGTTCACCCGAGCGTCCGCCACCGATAGGCCCGCAGCAGCCTCCACCACCGCCGCCGTCCGCGTCAGGCGAAGCTCCACCTCATCCCCCACCACCCACGGAACTCCCTCCATCGACCAGACCAATGTCCGCCCGGAGCCCCCCTCCCCCAAAGCCAACGTCAACTCCCCCGCCCGCAGCGTCAATTCCTCTGCCATGGCCGGCCGGCGGCTGAAGCGAACCTTCACCCGCTCCCGCGGCCACCCGAACCACTGCAACTGCTCCAGTTCGTACACTTCGCCTTCCTCCCACCACCCCCGCTCCGCCAAGTCCGAACCCCTCGCCCCTACCCCCTTGCCCAACTCCCTCACCCTCATCGTCGTAGACCACAGCGCCACCGACTCGCCCGGCTCGTCGTTGTCCCATACCTCCACACCCGCCCAACCCGCAGCCGCGTCCACCGTGTACCCCCCTCCCGCCATCACCCGCACCCTCACCCTGCCGTCGGCCTCGTCCACCGCGTCGTCCACAGTCCCAACCCGCAGCCGCACCTGCCTCTCCTTCGCCCCGAACACCGCCTCCCTCGGCACCGCCCCCGCCAGCACCCGCCCCACCTCGTCCACATCCACTGCCACCGCCAGCGGCGCCGTCGCATCGCCCGTGCGCAACAGCACGAACACCGCTTCCTCTCCTTCCGTCACCGCGCCCTTCTCCGCCACCACCGCCACCACCGTATCCACCCCCTTCGCTGACGACCTTGCCGGCTGTATCGACCGACTGATCCGTAGGTTGAAGGTGTGCGTAACCGTGGCCGGCGAGGCGGCCGAGTCTGTGACCTCATAGGTCAATCGCGTGAGCCCGGGAGTGGTCGGCGTGCCCGACAGAACCCGCGTCCCCGCGTCAAACGATAACCCCTTCGGCAACACCGGACCCAGGGTGTAGCTATAAGGCCCCGTGCCTCCCGTCGCCGCCGGCAGCACCAACTCCACCCTCTCCCCCACCCCGTACCTTTGCTTCGCCACGTGGTTCAAGGTCAGCGAGTTCGTCCGTGTGCGCCTGATCCGTACGTTGAAAGTCCGCGTAACCGTGACCGGCGGGTCCGACGCATCTGTGGCCCCATAGGTCAGTTCGGTGAGCCCCGGGGTGGTCGGCGTGCCCGACAGAACCCGCGTGCCCGCATCAAACGATAACCCCTTCGGCAACACCGGACCCAGGGTGTAGATATAAGGCCCCGTGCCCCCCGTCGCCGCCGGCAGCATCAACTCCACCGGCTCCCCCACCCCGTAGCGTATGATCTTGGCCGGGGGGTTCAAGATCATCGTTATCGTCCCCTTGGGCGACACATCGTCGTCTTCGATCGTCCCCGTGGCCTCGTCGTCCCTGCCCAACTTCGCCGCCCCGAGCGACTGAAGACCGAAAAGCCTCAGCGTCACCGTCTCATCCACCTCGTCCAGGTCGTCGTCCACAAGTTCCAGCCTCACCTCCTTCCTAATATCCTCCGGCTCGAAGGTCACCGTGTCCGCGGTCCTGCCCCTGTAGTCCTCCGCCTGCGCCGTGCCTGGCGTGATCGCGTACTGCACCGTGACCCGCTCCAGGCTCGCCGGGCTCAGGCTCAACTCGAACACCAAGTCCGTGCTCTCCTCCGCCCAGGCATCGCTCGCCGTGAGCTCCGGAACGCCGTCGTTGTCCTGCACCGTCACCGTGGCTTCCCCCGCCGCCCCAAGGTTGTAGGCATCGCCGTCCTCCAGCCTCAGCCGCAGCCTCGCATTGAACTCGTCCACCGAGTCGTCCACGGTCCCCAGGCGCACTCGCGCCGTGGGCGCATTGGCTCTGAATACCACTCCCGTCGGCGCCCTGTCCCTCAGCACCTCATCCCCGCCCGTCACCCCAAACGTCACCGCCAACTCCCCCGTCACCGCCCCCGTCCGCGTCAGCACGAACACCGCATCCCCGCCTTCCGTCACCGTAACCGCCTCCGCCGCTACCGTCACCACCGGCAGTATCGACGGCTTGATGCGTATCTTGAAGCTGCATGTCGCCGTGACCCGCGGCTCCGACGAGTCTGTGGCCCCGTAGGTCAATCGCGTCAGCCCAGGGGTGGTCGGCGTCCCCGACAAAACTCGCGTCCCCGCGTCAAACGACAACCCCGCAGGCAACACCGGACCCAGGCTGTAGCTATAAGGCCCCGTGCCACCTGTGGCCCCCGGCAGCACCAACTCCACCCTCTCCCCCACCCTGTAGCTTTGCTTGGCCAGCGGGTTCAGGGTCATCGACATCGACTGCTTGATGCGTATGTAGAGAGTGCCCGTGACCGGCGAGCCCGCCGAGTCTCTGACCTCATAGGTCGACTCCGTGAGCCCAGGGGTGTCCGGCGTCCCCGACAAAACTCGCGTCTCCGCCTCAAACGACAGCCCCGACGGCAACGGCTCCAGTTTATACCTATAAGGCCCGGTGCCACCTGTGGCCGCCGACAGAACCAACTCCACCGTCTCCCCCACCCCGTAGCGAACCAGCTTGGCCAAGGGGTTCAGGGTCAGCGATATCGGCCCCTCGATCGGCCTGTCGTCGTCATTGTCCCGCACCGTCACCGTGGCTGTGGACGCCGCACCCAGGTCGTAGGCATCGCCGTCATCCAATTCCAGCGTCAGCACGGCGTCCCGTTCATCCACCTCGTCGTCATCCGTCCCAACCCCCACCGTCACCTTGGAGTCGTTCGGCGGGAAGATCGCTCGCGTCGGCGCCGCGCCCCTCACTACCTCGCCGCTGTCCGTCACCGTGAACGTGACCGCTAGCGTCCCCGTCGTGTACGTGTTCGACCGCGTCAGCGTGAACTCCGCGTCCGCACCTTCCGTCACATCCCCCCGCCGGCCACCGTCACCACCGGAAGGTCGTCGTCCGTGATCGTCCCGGTCCCGGTGGCATCCTCGATGGTCGCGCCCCCGCCCGACACGTTCGTCAGCGTCACCGTCAACGTCTCGTTCGGCTCGTCCGCGTCGTCGCCCGTCACCGTCACCGTGACGGTCTTGCTGTCTTGGCCGGGCTCGAAGGTCAGGGTTTCGTTCGTCACCGCCGTGTAGTCCGTCCCGGCTTCCGCCGTCCCGTCGGACGTCGCCCACTCCACCGTCACCGGCAGCGTCGCCGCCGGGTCCAGCGTCACCGTGAACTCCAGCGTCGCGCTCTCGCCCAAGTCGCCCTCGGTCACGCTCGCGTCGCCGATCGCCAACTCCGGCGCGTCGTCGTCCGTGATCGTCAGCGTCACGTTCGGCGGGGCTGTGATCCCCTGCGTGTTCTCCGCCGTGGCCGACACCGTCACTTCCTTGTCCAGAGCGTCCACCTCGTTGTCCACGGCCGTGATCGTCACCTCGCCCGTGCTCGTCAGGGAGTTGGCCGCGATCGTCAACTGGCTCCCGACCAGCCTGTAGTCGTTCGCCACCGCCGGTGATACCGGCGCCGCCGATACCCTCACCGTCGTCGCCGCGCTCGAAGGACGGTCCAGGGTTGCCGTCACCGTGCTCTTCCCGCCGTTCTCGCCGATCGAGGCCGGCGTCAGAACCAGCGTCACCGCCGCCGGCCCGTCGTCGTCCGTGATCGTCCCCGTCCCCGTGGCGTCCGTGATCGTTGCGCCCGACTCGTTCGTCAGCGTCACCGTCAACGTCTCGTTCGGCTCGTCCGCGTCGTCGCCCGTCACCGTCACCGTGACGGTCTTGCTGTCTTGGCCGGGCTCGAAGGTCAGGGTTTCGTTCGTCACCGCCGTGTAGTCCGTCCCGGCTTCCGCCGTCCCGTCGGACGTCGCCCACTCCACCGTCACCGGCAGCGTCGCCGCCGGGTCCAGCGTCACCGTGAACTCCAGCGTCGCGCTCTCGCCCAAGTCGCCCTCGGTCACGCTCGCGTCGCCGATCGCCAACTCCGGCGCGTCGTCGTCCGTGATCGTCAGCGTCACGTTCGGCGGGGCTGTGATCCCCTGCGTGTTCTCCGCCGTGGCCGACACCGTCACTTCCTTGTCCAGAGCGTCCACCTCGTTGTCCACGGCCGTGATCGTCACCTCGCCCGTGCTCGTCAGGGAGTTGGCCGCGATCGTCAACTGGCTCCCGACCAGCCTGTAGTCGTTCGCCACCGCCGGTGATACCGGCGCCGCCGATACCCTCACCGTCGTCGCCGCGCTCGAAGGACGGTCCAGGGTTGCCGTCACCGTGCTCTTCCCGCCGTTCTCGCCGATCGAGGCCGGCGTCAGAACCAGCGTCACCGCCGCCGGCCCGTCGTCGTCCGTGATCGTCCCCGTCCCCGTGGCGTCCGTGATCGTTGCGCCCGACTCGTTCGTCACCGTCACCGTCAACGTCTCGTTCGGCTCGTCCGCGTCGTCGCCCGTCACCGTCACCGTGACGGTCTTGCTGTCTTGGCCAGGCTCGAAGGTCAGGGTTTCGTTCGTCACCGCCGTGTAGTCCGTCCCGGCTTCCGCCGTCCCGTCGGACGTCGCCCACTCCACCGTCACCGGCAGCGTCGCCGCCGGGTCCAGCGTCACCGTGAACTCCAGCGTCACGCTCTCGCCCAAGTCGCCCTCGGTCACGCTCGCGTCGCCGATCGCCAACTCCGGCGCGTCGTCGTCCGTGATCGTCAGCGTCACGTTCGGCGGGGCTGTGATCCCCTGCGTGTTCTCCGCCGTGGCCGACACCGTCACTTCCTTGTCCAGAGCGTCCACCTCGTTGTCCACGGCCGTGATCGTCACCTCGCCCGTGCTCGTCAGGGAGTTGGCCGCGATCGTCAACTGGCTCCCGACCAGCCTGTAGTCGTTCGCCACCGCCGGTGATACCGGCGCCGCCGATACCCTCACCGTCGTCGCCGCGCTCGAAGGACGGTCCAGGGTTGCCGTCACCGTGCTCTTCCCGCCGTTCTCGCCGATCGAGGCCGGCGTCAGAACCAGCGTCACCGCCGCCGGCCCGTCGTCGTCCGTGATCGTCCCCGTCCCCGTGGCGTCCGTGATCGTTGCGCCCGACTCGTTCGTCACCGTCACCGTCAACGTCTCGTTCGGCTCGTCCGCGTCGTCGCCCGTCACCGTCACCGTGACGGTCTTGCTGTCTTGGCCAGGCTCGAAGGTCAGGGTTTCGTTCGTCACCGCCGTGTAGTCCGTCCCGGCTTCCGCCGTCCCGTCGGACGTCGCCCACTCCACCGTCACCGGCAGCGTCGCCGCCGGGTCCAGCGTCACCGTGAACTCCAGCGTCACGCTCTCGCCCAAGTCGCCCTCGGTCACGCTCGCGTCGCCGATCGCCAACTCCGGCGCGTCGTCGTCCGTGATCGTCAGCGTCACGTTCGGCGGGGCTGTGATCCCCTGCGTGTTCTCCGCCGTGGCCGACACCGTCACTTCCTTGTCCAGAGCGTCCACCTCGTTGTCCACGGCCGTGATCGTCACCTCGCCCGTGCTCGTCAGGGAGTTGGCCGCGATCGTCAACTGGCTCCCGACCAGCCTGTAGTCGTTCGCCACCGCCGGTGATACCGGCGCCGCCGATACCCTCACCGTCGTCGCCGCGCTCGAAGGACGGTCCAGGGTTGCCGTCACCGTGCTCTTCCCGCCGTTCTCGCCGATCGAGGCCGGCGTCAGAACCAGCGTCACCGCCGCCGGCCCGTCGTCGTCCGTGATCGTCCCCGTCCCCGTGGCGTCCGTGATCGTTGCGCCCGACTCGTTCGTCAGCGTCACCGTCAACGTCTCGTTCGGCTCGTCCGCGTCGTCGCCCGTCACCGTCACCGTGACGGTCTTGCTGTCTTGGCCGGGCTCGAAGGTCAGGGTTTCGTTCGTCACCGCCGTGTAGTCCGTCCCGGCTTCCGCCGTCCCGTCGGACGTCGCCCACTCCACCGTCACCGGCAGCGTCGCCGCCGGGTCCAGCGTCACCGTGAACTCCAGCGTCGCGCTCTCGCCCAAGTCGCCCTCGGTCACGCTCGCGTCGCCGATCGCCAACTCCGGCGCGTCGTCGTCCGTGATCGTCAGCGTCACGTTCGGCGGGGCTGTGATCCCCTGCGTGTTCTCCGCCGTGGCCGACACCGTCACTTCCTTGTCCAGAGCGTCCACCTCGTTGTCCACGGCCGTGATCGTCACCTCGCCCGTGCTCGTCAGGGAGTTGGCCGCGATCGTCAACTGGCTCCCGACCAGCCTGTAGTCGTTCGCCACCGCCGGTGATACCGGCGCCGCCGATACCCTCACCGTCGTCGCCGCGCTCGAAGGACGGTCCAGGGTTGCCGTCACCGTGCTCTTCCCGCCGTTCTCGCCGATCGAGGCCGGCGTCAGAACCAGCGTCACCGCCGCCGGCCCGTCGTCGTCCGTGATCGTCCCCGTCCCCGTGGCGTCCGTGATCGTTGCGCCCGACTCGTTCGTCACCGTCACCGTCAACGTCTCGTTCGGCTCGTCCGCGTCGTCGCCCGTCACCGTCACCGTGACGGTCTTGCTGTCTTGGCCAGGCTCGAAGGTCAGGGTTTCGTTCGTCACCGCCGTGTAGTCCGTCCCGGCTTCCGCCGTCCCGTCGGACGTCGCCCACTCCACCGTCACCGGCAGCGTCGCCGCCGGGTCCAGCGTCACCGTGAACTCCAGCGTCACGCTCTCGCCCAAGTCGCCCTCGGTCACGCTCGCGTCGCCGATCGCCAACTCCGGCGCGTCGTCGTCCGTGATCGTCAGCGTCACGTTCGGCGGGGCTGTGATCCCCTGCGTGTTCTCCGCCGTGGCCGACACCGTCACTTCCTTGTCCAGAGCGTCCACCTCGTTGTCCACGGCCGTGATCGTCACCTCGCCCGTGCTCGTCAGGGAGTTGGCCGCGATCGTCAACTGGCTCCCGACCAGCCTGTAGTCGTTCGCCACCGCCGGTGATACCGGCGCCGCCGATACCCTCACCGTCGTCGCCGCGCTCGAAGGACGGTCCAGGGTTGCCGTCACCGTGCTCTTCCCGCCGTTCTCGCCGATCGAGGCCGGCGTCAGAACCAGCGTCACCGCCGCCGGCCCGTCGTCGTCCGTGATCGTCCCCGTCCCCGTGGCGTCCGTGATCGTTGCGCCCGGTGCGTTCGTCAGCGTCACCGTCAACGTCTCGTTCGGCTCGTCCGCGTCGTCGCCCGTCACCGTCACCGTGACGGTCTTGCTGTCTTGGCCGGGCTCGAAGGTCAGGGTTCCGTTCGTCACCGCCGTGTAGTCCGTCCCGGCTTCCGCCGTCCCGTCGGACGTCGCCCACTCCACCGTCACCGGCAGCGTCGCCGCCGGGTCCAGCGTCACCGTGAACTCCAGCGTCGCGCTCTCGCCCAAGTCGCCCTCGGTCACGCTCGCGTCGCCGATCGCCAACTCCGGCGCGTCGTCGTCCGTGATCGTCAGCGTCACGTTCGGCGGGGCTGTGATCCCCTGCGTGTTCTCCGCCGTGGCCGACACCGTCACTTCCTTGTCCAGAGCGTCCACCTCGTTGTCCACGGCCGTGATCGTCACCTCGCCCGTGCTCGTCAGGGAGTTGGCCGCGATCGTCAACTGGTTCCCGACCAGCCTGTAGTCGTCCGCTACCGCCGGCGACTCCGGCGTCACCGCCACCGTCACCGTCGTCTCCTCGCTCGACGGGTGGTCTAGGGTCGCCGTCACCCTGCTCGTGCCGCCGTTCTCGCTGATCGAGTCCGGGGTCAGCACCAACGTCACCGTCGGCGCGTCGTCGTCGTCCGTGATCGTCCCCGTCCCCACCGCCTTCACGAGCGTCGCGCCCGGCGCGTTCGTCAGGGTCACCGTGAACGTCTCGTTCGGCTCGTCCACGTCGTCGCCCGTCACCGTCACCGTGACGGTCTTGCTGTCTTGGCCGGACTCGAAGGTCAGGGTTCCGTTCGTCACCGCCGTGTAGTCCGTCCCGGCGGTCGCCGTCCCGTCGGCCGTCGCCCACTCCACCGTCACCGGCTGCGTGGCCGCCGGGTCCAGCGTCACCGTGAACGTCAGCGTCGCGCTCTCACCCGCGGCACCCTCAGCCACGCTCGCGTCGGCGATGGACAACTCCGGGGCGCCTTCGTCGATCCCCGACGGGTTCGCCGTCAACATCTCGCCTACCCTCGTGACCCCTTCTCTTGCCCCTTCAATCACTGGCGCACCACTTGCTACAACACTATCCTGCACTGTCACTTCATTGCTTGTCAGCGTTTCCGTGTATCCTGCGTCGTCGACAAAAACCACTGTCGCCCGAAGTGATTTGCCTTGATCGTCCGTTACTGGCGTATACGACTCCGCATCCGCACCCCGCACCACATTCCATAATCCCCCGCTTGTAGCCCTCCGCTGCCACAGATACCCGTAAGTTACCGAAGTGAGGCCGTTCCCGTCGCTGACGTTCGCTATGGACACAATAAGTTCCTCGCCCGCCTTTGCCGTGTCGCCGATGTCAGGACTTCCACTAGCTTGCTGGTTTGCCGGTCCAGTTATACGTGTCCGCGCGCTTGTACGAACCACCTCCGAATTGCCAGAGGTGACCCGGGCGACAACAAAGATATACTTGCCAACGTCGTCCCCCACTACCTGGTAGTTCTGATCGGAGCTTATTCGTGTCGCCGATGATGAATCATCGGTCGCGCTGTTTGCTCTGAACCATTCGTACGAAAAGGTCAGTCCTTCCGGTCTTATCAACTCCGTAGCCGCAGTCAGGGTCGACCCTACAACCGGCGAGCCCGCTATGTATACATACCCCTCAGCTTCATCAAACGGCGGGACTGACACCTCCTCACTATACAGGGTTTCGGTATTTCCCGAATCATCCGTAAATGTCACCTTGACGCGCAGTCGGAAGTGGTGATAGTCATGGGCTGTAGACCACGTCGGTCCGTTGGCCCACTGCACTGTTTGATAGCCAATGCGGCGCCAACACGGTCTATAGCTACTTTCACATTGCCACTCATAGCGAAAAATCGGCGAGGACAGCCCATCCGCATCCGTGATGCCTGCGGTCGATACCGTAAGCAAGCGACCAAGTCCCGGTGTGCCCTGTATGACGGGCTTTCCTAACGGACGGCTGTTCTCAACGATTGCCACTCCACTGGAGAGACTGCTGTGACTGTACACCGTTTCGACGTTTCCGAAATCATCCGTAAACGTTACTTTCACGCGTATACGCTCTCCTTGACTTCCGGGGCCTGCTCTGAACGCCGCCCCTGTGACATCGCGAATATCGAACCAACGGCCATCACTACGACGCCTCTGTTGCCACTGATACTTGAAGTTTGGCGAGGTGAGGCCATCGCGATCTTGAATTGCAGTAGTCGAGACGGTAAGCAGCTGACCGACTCTCGCTGCGTCACGCGCGCCAATTCTTTCCGTGCCCTGTATAACGGGACGTCCGTAAGGAGGAGTGTTCGAGGATATCGTCAGGTAGCTGCTAACTGCATTTTCGACGTTTCCGAAATCATCCGTAAACGTTGCTTCCACGCGTATTCGCCCGCCTTGAAGCTCGAAGCCTGGTCTGAACGATACCCCCGTGGCATCGGGAATATAGGACCAACGGCCACGATGCCATTGCTGCCACTGATACTTGAAGTTTGGCGAGGTGAGGCCATCGTCATCTTCAATCTCGGCGGTCGATACCGTAAGTAGGTCGCCAACTCTCCCTTCAACTCGACCGCTTGCGCCCTCAATGGTCGGCCTTCCTCTAGGACCGCTGTTTGTAACGATCCTCACCGAGTAGCTAGTTATCTCATGCGTGTTTCCCGAGTCATCCGTAAACGTTACTTTCACGCGTAAACTATAGCCTACATGATAGCGGCTCGGCCTGAAGGAGGGCGCCGTGGCACCGGAGAGACTGTAGTATCTGCTACTGAGGGGACTAAGACTCTGTTGCCACTGATACCGAAAATTGGGCGAAGTCAGGCCATCTGGATCCGAGATGTCCGCGGTCGATACCGTAAGCAGCTGACCTAGCCTTGGCGTCCCCAGAATCCTTGACCTCCCCAGAATCACGGGTCGCCCGCCGTCTGACTCGTACGCGACTCTTACGTTAGGACTGTACACCTCTTCGCGATTGCCGGCATCATCCTCAAAGCTCACCTTTACTCTGAGGTGTTTTCCTTGAAACAAACTCCCAACCCTTAATATACTCGAACTGTCCCCGGAAAAACCGTACCAACCCCTTCCGTTCCAATAATACCATTTATACGTGAATTGCGCCTGAGATATTCCGTTCGGGTCCACGATCTGGTCAGTACGTACAGACAGGACCTCTCCTACCCTTGGTGTACCTTCAATAATCGGCTGGCCCGTAGCGGCTTGTTGGCTTTCGGAACTCGGAGGGGAACTGGTGTCGGGCAGCACGGGACCCTTGCCCTCACTGAGTCTTTTTTCGCTGTTGCCTGCGTCGTCGATGAAACTTACACGAACCCTGAGCATTTTGCCCAAGTCGGCATCCAACAGCGTGTACCACGACCGGGTAGCCCCGGTGATAACGGCCTGAATGCCGCTTTCCGAGTCTTCTCTCAACCACTGATAGCGGTACCGTGCCGAGTTGAGGCCGTCGGCGTCGGCGATGCGGTCCGTCGACGCGACCAATGTTTGGCCTACCTTGGTTGTACCGGCGATGGTGGGCACACCGGTGGCGGGGGAGTTGCCTGCTACTGCAATCACCGGACCGAGCAGTTCCTCGTGGTTGCGGGCATCATCGTAGAAGTCTACCTGTAGCCGTAGCCACTTTTCCTCGTCCGCGGAGGACAGAGTATAGAGGGATGAGTTTGCTCCCCCGATGGCCACGAAAGTTCCGGAGGGAGATGGGGCTCGCATCCACCGGTAACGAAACCGTGCGGCTGTCATGCCGTCGGCATCCTCGATATCATCAATGCTGTTGTCGGTCACCCATACGGTATCCCCTACCTTCGCAGTCAAAGAACCGTCGGTTTCTGTTGTACCTTGAATGACCAGGGTGCCCGTGGCGGCGGTTCCACTATTCGGGCTGGTGTTCGCTGCTTCCTGCGCGTGGGCGGGTCCCGGCCATGTAGTCAGTAGTATTGCCAGGGCGAGGGTGACGAGAACGGGCAACCGCAGGAGAAGATTCGGCAATCGTGTCCCAATCGGATTGACGAGTCCACGGGACGTGGGCGGGACCCAAGTAGTGGGGTGCATCCGGTGGGAGCCGTGTAGGGTTTTGGTCTGTGGCTCATGGGTAGAGGGAGACGGTCGATCTGGAAGGAAACCGGGGAACTCGCTTTTCTGCGTATTTTCCATATTTTTCATCAGGAAACCGAGGCAGGCACGTAGGATCGCGATGCTCCACGACCGTGGGGAAAAGGTGTTGGACTTATTCAATGCACGCATGACGACTCTCCTTCGCGCCCTTCTCGTGCTGCTACCCGCTGGTGGACAGGGAACCGAAAGGGTTGACCTTCGGATGGCGGCAAAACGAGAGGATTTTGGCACAGGCGGTGGCGTCAGCCGTCGTGCAGTCCATGAAGGTTGCTGCTGGTGCCGTGGTCAGGGTCCCATTGAATGGGGTGAGTTTCAGCGTCGTAGTGCGGGGATGGCGGTCAAGCAGGCTCCGGTTCGAGAGGGACAAGTGTGGCGTCCGCGCGTGTTGCGCCGACAGTAGGAACAACAGCGGGGACGGGAGCGACAGGAGCGGGAGCCGTGTTACCCGCAACACTGGTAGCGGTGGGAAGCGGGCCGGGTCAGTCGGATAGATCTGTGATGGTGGAGCAGGGGTCGGGGGAGAATGTGTTGAGGGGCGTTGATGGTGGGGTGTGCGTGAAGGAGGGGCGAAGGGGGGGTGGGCGTTATGGGGCGGCTGATGAGCCCCCGCCGTGGGGGGGGGGGGGGGGGGGGGGGATGACTTTGGTTTCTACGCAAGGGATTATCTCTTGCGTAGAACATCGCCTCTCGCGTAACGTGAATAGCTTTCCCGTAACGTGACATGAGCTTCTCCCTATCTCGAAATGAGTCTCGTTGTCAACGGGACTACAGGTCCATCAGGGGAGGCGGCGATGGGTGGCCTTTTCTCGAGGCGTGGGATAGTCTGGAAAATGATGTTCGACGCACGCCCGCAAGCGGGACACAAGCCGCCGTGGCTGAAGGTCCGACTGCCTTCCGGGACCGGCTACAACCGCCTCAAGGACAACTTCCGCGGGTTGAAGCTGCACACGGTGTGCGAGGAGGCGCGCTGCCCCAATCTGGCCGAGTGCTGGCAATCCGGCACCGCCACCATCATGATCCTCGGAGACGTCTGCACCCGCGGGTGCCGGTTCTGCGCCGTCAAGACCGCCAAGGCCGGCATTCCCGTGGACCGGGACGAGCCCCGACGCGTGGCGGAAGCCCTGGCTCGGATGGAACTCCGCTACGTCGTCATCACCTCCGTGGACCGCGACGACCTGGAGGACGGCGGCGCCGGGGTCTTCGCCGATACCATCCGTGAGACCCGGCGCCGCTGCCCGGAGCTGATCATCGAGACGCTGATCCCGGACTTCCGCGGCGACATCCGCGCACTCGCGAAGGTCGTGGAGGCCGCACCACAGGTCATCGGCCAGAACATCGAAACAGTCCAGCGTTTCCGGGACTACGAGGAACAGGGCAGGCAACTCGGCTTCCGCTGCGTCGCCGCCGGGCCCATGGTACGCAGCTCCTACAGAGCTGCCGAATTCTTCGTGGAGAAGATGCTCGCCTAGGCCGGAACCAGCTCCGGTTCCATGGGATAGGTGGAGAGGATCTCGGCGCCGTCGCCGGTGACCCGGAGCAGGTGTTCGAGCTTCACCGGGTGGTGGTTGATCTCCAGGGCGATGATCATGTTCTCTTCCAGGGAGACTTGGTACTCCGGCGGGTCGAAGCCCCGGAGCCAGGGCGCCTCGTAGATGCACATGCCGACGCCGTGAAAGCCGTCCAGACCCGGGAGTCGAGCCGTCGAGGTCTGGCCGAAGCGCTCGAACAACGCAGTGCACGGACCGGGACGGATATGGCCGATGGCCTCCTGCAGCGTGGCGTATGCCTCGGCGTAGCGGTCCCGGTCCGCCCTGGAGGGGGCGCCGTGGCAGAACGTCCGGGCGAAGTCGCTGTAGTAGCCGCCGGGACCGGACACGGTGGCGTCGCAGATGACCAGGTCCCCCTCGGTCATCACCAGGTCCATGCCCATGGGCTCGCGATGGGGCCGAATCGCCATCTGTGAGGAATCGAAGATCGAGATGAACTCGCTGCCGGCCTCGAAGCCCTGCTCCAGCAGGTATTCGAGCATCATGCGGCTCAGGCGTTCCTCCAGCACCGGCGGCTTGCGGACGGCTTCCCGCACCAGATCATAGCCGCCTTCCTTGGCCCGGCTGGTCCAGCGGATGAGCTGCACCTCGTCCGGCGTCTTGACCTGACGCGCCTCACCCAGCGCCGGGAGTCCGTCCAGTACCGCAAAACCCTTGTTCCGCAGGAGCTCCACCGCGGTAAGACACAGCGCGTCGACCCCGACCCGCTCTCCTGTCAAACCCATCTGCGCCAGCCCGTCCGCCACGAGGCCGACGAAGTGCTCGGTGGCCACCGGCGGCCGCATGCCGAACATGTAGGCGCCGAAACCCTGGACCGGACCCGCCTTCTTGAGCCCGGCGGCGCGCTCGCTGCCGAACAGCCGCTCATACACCACCGGCTCGCCGTCGGCCGGCACGAGCGCGAAGCGCTGCACCCCCGTGGCCCGCAGATTGAGCCACAACACCGTGTTGGTGGCGTAGCGGATGTTCAACGGGTCCGTCAGTAGCAGCGCGCTCAGGTCGCGGGTGCGCATGATGCTCCGCAGGCGGCTCAGACGGTCGGTCCTGAGCCGCTCGACGTCCACGCCGAACGGCGACAAGTCTACGTGAAACACGGCGGTTCCTCATTCCGGCAGGGCGGACAGGGCGTCCGTCACGCCGATCATGCTGTCACGGGTCACCAGTGGCTCCAACTCTTCGACGCCCAGGTTCTCGGTGCCGGCCGGGCGCGCCGGAATCACCAGATAACGCATGTCCGCGGTGCTGTCGTGCACCCGAACCTCCACGCCGTCGGGTACTTCCAGACCGAACTCGCGCATGACGCCTCTGGGATCGTTCACCGCCCGCTTGCGATAGTTGAAGCTCTTGTACCAGTCCGGCGGCCGGCCGAGGATGGGACGCGGATAACACGAGCACAAGGTGCACACCACCATGTGGCGCACCCGGTCCGTGTTTTCCAGGATCACGAACTCGTTCAGGGTGGTGGCGTCGATGCCCAACTCGGCGCACACCTTCTTGGGGTCGGCCATGAGCCGCGCCTTGAAGTCGGGGTCGGTCCAGGCCCGGGCCACCAGCCTGGCGCCGTTGGCCGGCGTCTTGGACTCGGTGAGCTCCGCCTGCTGCCGGATGTCCTCCTCGGTCACAACGCCCTTCTCGATGAGGAGATCGCGCATGGCGTACGCGCGCTTGGCCCAGTGGCTCAACTCGTGCCTGGGGCCGACTTCATGTTCTTCGCCCGGACCGTGCTCGTGTGCCATCGTTCCTCCCGTGAGGGTCAAACGCCCGCTTCCGTGGCGGGCTCCAGCCAATGCTCGAAAATATCGACGAATACCTTGTCGCTGCTGACGGCATCATAGCCGTCCCACACGTCCCGCTGGTGGAAACCCA
Source organism: uncultured Binatia bacterium (SeqCode) (assembly GCA_965214905.1). GTDB lineage: Bacteria > Desulfobacterota > Binatia > UBA9968 > JAJDTQ01 > JAJDTQ01. Next base: position 3,986,939 of record OZ243984.1, on the reverse strand, counting down.
CCAGGTAGAGCCGAACCCGCGGCAGGCCGTCGCCGCCGTGCCCGAGGGACTCCGGGTTGCGGAACTCGCCGTAGCACCGCTCCACCCACCCCGTCTTGCCCTTGATGTAGAACGGCGTGCGCACGTGGCCCGGCTTGAAGTGGGACTTCACCCGCACCGCCTGACCGTCCCTGAAACCCGTGGCCGGGCTCACGGCTCGCCCCACTGCTCTTCCAGTTCCGCGACCTTCCGATCGATCTCCTCGCGGGTCATGAAGCCCTTCTCCACCAGAATCGTTTCCAGGCTGGCGGTCCAGCGCTCGTAGTAGCTCAACGAGAGGTACGCCTCCGAATCCATATCCTCGCGCGCCCGCCGGGTCTCGTCGGTGCGCTTGATGCCCTTCACTCCCAGCACCTGGTTCAAGGCGTCGGCGAGAACTTCCCAGTCGTCCATCGGGTGCTGCGAGCGGTCAATGGGACCCGCCTCGGGGTCTCCGCCCATATCGTGGGTTCGTTGCATGGCGTCCTCCGTGGTTTTCGGCGCTCACCTTTACGGCGCGAGATCAGCCGAGATGGTCCCCGGCAAGCTTCGCGCCCTCGACCCGCGCGCCACGGTCTCCGCCACGGCCCGGTCCGTGGCGTGGGCCAGACCCGCGTCGTCAAGCCGGCCGGCGCCATGCGCGCCCACGGCATCGATGAGATAATCGGGGCGGGGAATGCTGCCGATGGGCTCGGTTGGAATGATCATGTCACTTCTTTCTCTTCGGATGAGGTGGAGCGACGAATCTAGCCCATGTGTTGCGGCAGGACAAACCGGTGACGGAGAGATGCATGGGTGTAAACTTCGGTCTCCCTGGTATAGGACGCTAACGGGTCCAAGCCCGGGCGGCTCATGCAATGCTTCGACTTCTCCTCTCGACCAGCCGGGGGACAAAGCGGGTCAAGCGCGTCGATTCGAAGGTTGCCCGTACTTGGTTACTGTGAATGCCTGCCACTTGGAGTTCTTGTGGGAGGGACATACGGAAAGCCTTGTTCGCCATCGCGGCAACGAGGGACAAACCGGAAATTTCGCCGGGACTTACACCGCATCAGCGGGGTGGTAGTATTCGATCATGCAGTTTCGGGAAACGATCTCGGCGTCAAAGTTCAAGTCTTCGGAAACGACGACACGAAGAACCCGGCGTGTCTCGTTTTTCTCTCCGATGAACAGGGCAATCCACCGGGCCTCGAATCGTAGAACAGGGACGATGTGGCCGGCATGCTCCATCCGACGGCGGCGGAACCGGTTGGCCTCATTGGCGAGATCCGTCGCACTGGCGCTGGCGGCATGTACGGTTCTCGCCGCCTGCCAACCGCCGCCGCCCGCCCGCCCGGCGGCCCGCCGGATCGTGAGCCTGGACTACTGCGCCGACCAATTCGTGCTCGGCCTCGCCGACCGCCGGGACATCCTGGCGGTCTCGCCGAACGCCGGTGCGGCCTTTTCCTACATGCGCGCCGCGGCGGCGGGACTGCGGACGGTTCGCCCGCGGGCGGAAGACGTGCTGATCCTCGAACCGGACCTGGTGGTTCGCTCCTACGGCGGCGGTCCCAATGCCCGGGCGTTCTTCGAGCGCGCAGGCGTGCCGGTGCTGCAAATCGGCTTGGCGGACGACCTGGACGGGGCTCGGGCAGTGATCCGGGACGCCGCCCGAGGGCTCGGCGTACCGGAACGGGGGGAAGCGCTGATCGCCGCGATGGATGCGCGGCTCCGACGGGCGCGGGTCCGCACCCCGGGTACGCGCGCGCTCTACGTGACGCCAGCGGGTTTCACGGCCGGCCCCGGCACCCTCGTGCACAACCTGTTCACGGCCGCGGGCCTCGACAACTTCCAGGCCCGGCCCGGCTGGCGACCGATTCCTCTGGAACGTCTGGCCTATGAGACGCCGGACGTGATCGCGGAGGCCACGTTCGGAACCGGCGCCAATCATGACGATGCCTGGACCCTGTTCCGGCATCCCGTGGCCAGGCGCGCCATGCAGTCGGTTCCGCTGGCGGCTCTCGACGGCGCCACCACGTCGTGCGGCGGCTGGTTCCTCGCCGACGCGGTGGCGGCGCTGGCGGCCCTCGACAGCGAGGTTTCGACGCGGGCGGAGCCATGAACGACCGCAACGTCGTCGTCGTGCTGGCGGCCGCCATCGCCGTCGCCCTGGCCGCGGCGTGTCTGGTGGGCTCCATCCCCCTGGGCGTGGACCGCGTGGCCGCAGCCCTGCTGGGCGGGGCATCGGCAGGCGACCGCGTGGTGGTGTGGGAGATCCGGCTGCCGCGGGCCGTGTCCGCGCTGGTGGTGGGCGCGGCGCTGGGGGCGTCCGGCGCGGCGTTGCAGGGATTGCTGCGCAATCCGCTGGCCGAGCCCGGAGTCCTCGGCGTATCCGCCACCGCCGCCCTCGGCGCCACCTTCGTCCTCTACTACGGACTCGCAAACGCCGGCGCCGTCGCGCTGCCCGTGGCCGCCATCGCCGGCGCCCTGACGGCTACCGCGCTGCTGACGGTGGCGGCCGCGCGGGTGGGCTCGGTGGTGACGCTCATCCTGGTGGGGGTCGGGCTGTCGAGTTTCGCCGGCGCCGTGATGGCGTTGCTGATGAACCTGGCGCCGCATCCGTTTTCCCTGTCCGACATGCTGAACTGGATGCTCGGCACCGTCGCCAACCGGAGCTTCGCCGACCTCGTGCCCGCCGCGCCCTTCCTGGTGGCGGGTCTGGCGATCCTGTTCGCCGGACGGCGCAGCCTTTCGGCCTTGACCCTGGGCGAGGAGACGGCCGCGGGCGTGGGGGTCGATCTGCCCCGGACCCGGCGCCTGATAGTGGTGGGCGCGGGTCTGGCCACCGGCGCCGCGGTGTCCATCGCCGGCGCCATCGGCTTCGTCGGCATCGTCGCACCGCACCTGGTGCGCCCCTGGGTCAACCACGACCCCGCCCGGACGCTGGCGCCGTCCGCGTTGCTCGCGGGGTTCCTGCTTGTTGTGGCCGACCTCGGGGTACGGGTGGCGCCGACGGATACCGAGCTCAGGCTCGGGGTGGTGGCGGCGCTGATGGGGGCGCCGGTGTTCGTATGGATTGCGGCGAGGAGGCGGGCGTCCAGTGACTGAGCTGGTGCTGTGCGACGTCGACGTGACGCTGGGGCGCCACGAGGTGGTGCGCGGCGTGTCCCTGCGGGTGGCGCCGGGGGAGTTGGTCGCCCTGCTGGGCCCCAACGGCGCCGGCAAGACCATGCTGCTTCGCGCGGTGCTGGGTCTTGTGGAGCGCAGCCGCGGCACGGTCCGCGCGGGCGGCGACGACCCGGCCCGGCTCCCCGCGGCCGAGCGGGCGCGGCGCATCGCCTACCTGCCGCAGTCGCGGCCGTTGGCGTGGCCGGTGCGGGTGCGCGACGTGGTGGCCCTCGGACGATTCGCCCACGGCGCCTCGCCCGGACGGCTGGGCGGCGAGGACGCTGCCTCGGTGGAACGCGCGCTGTCCGCCTGTGATCTCCATACCCTCGCCGACCGCCGGTGCGACACGCTTTCGGGCGGGGAACGGTCGCGCACTCATGTTGCCCGGACCCTGGCCGCGGAGGCGCCGCTCCTGCTCGCCGACGAGCCCACCGCGGCCCTCGATCCGCTGCACCAACACCACGTTATGGCCCTCGTCCGCGCCTACGTCGACGCCGGCAACGGCGCCCTGGTGGTGCTGCACGAGGCCGCCCTCGCCGCGCGTTTCGCGGACCGGCTTGCGTGGATCCGGGACGGACGCATGGTCGCGGACGGTCCCGCCGAAACAACGCTGACGCGGGAGCGCATGGCCGAGGTCTACGGCGTGCGGGCCGTGGTGCGGCGCATTGAGGCCGACTGGGTCATCGCCGTCGCCGGGCCGGCGTGAGGGCCGGCGTACTTGAAGGTACTGCGCCGGTCAAGGGGCCCCGCTCCGGAGGCAGCCCGCCGGCGATGGCCGCCGGCAGACGCGCCGGCGCGCTTTGTCCGTGGCGCCCGCGGAGCTTTTGCCACCGTCTCATCCGGCGGAACGCAGCGAAGTCCGGCGCCTTGACACGCCGCCGGGGTTGGTGCAGGTACTTGGAAACGAAAACAGGAGGGGAGCTTTGATGAGCACATTGATAACCGGCGTGGGACTGGTGGGCACGGCCTTCGCGCAACGCGCGCTTCAACGGGGCGAAAAGATCGTGTTTTTCGACATGGCGCCCAAAATGGACTTCCTGGAACGGAAGCTGGGGAAGACCGACGTCACCGTCCTCAAGCGCGACATCCGGGATCTGCCGGCGCTGATCGACGCCATGCAGACCCATGACGTGGATACCGTGCTGCACACCGCCGGCCTCATTGGAGGCGCGGTGGCCAACCCGGTATACAGCGGCCTTCAGATCAACGTCATGGGCACCGTCAACGTGGCCGAGGCCGTGCGGCTCACCGGCGTCAAGCGGCTGATCCAGATCAGCACCATGGGCGTGTACAACCGCCGCATGGAAGGCGACGACCCCATCGGCGAAGGGTTCTACCGCGGCGACGGCAACGCCTACGGCAACTCCAAGGTCGCCAAGGAACTCATGGTGGAGGCCTATCAGCGGCTCTACGGCTTCGAGCTCATCGTGCTGCGGCTGGCCAACGTGTTCGGCTTCGGGCACTTCGCCGGGGGCTCGGCCGGCGGCGAGATGCTCCAGAGCCTGGTGGAGGCCGGCATCAAGGGCGGCGTCGCCAACATCCCGCAGGAGTCCGCACGGGATTTCGAGTACGTCTACTTCAAGGACGTGGGACGCGCCATCGAACTGGCGGCGACCCTTCCGGCGCCGGCGGAGACCACCTTCAACATCGGAACCGGCGTGCTGCTGACCTTCGATGATCTGGTCGCCATGGTCCAGGGGCTGCTGCCGAAGCTCGATGTGGAGATCCTCCCCGGGAAGCCACCGCGCTCCTCGAAGCAGCCCATGGTCGTCACCCGCGCCAAGGAAATGCTCGGCTGGGAGCCCGAGTACAGCGTCGAAGCCGGGTTCAAGGACTACATCAAGGACATGACGGCGGCCTTGTCTTCTTGACAGGACCTCCGGGTACGGATACAACCCACTGGCATTGGGCGGCCTTCCGGGCCGCCCGGTCCTCAGGTCCCTAACGGGATAACAGGGAAACCGGTGAAAATCCGGTGCGGTCCCGCCACTGTAAATGGGAACCCTTGCCCTGATGCCACTGTCCTCGAACCGAGGATGGGAAGGCGGCAAGGTGGTCGAAGCGGCCGGCCCATGAGCCAGGAGACCTACCTGGGGACGGAAAGCAACCAGGCTCTCCGAGGAGAGAGGAGGTCTCGCCATCTCGTACTTTCTTGCAGACGCATCCGTTCCTGCCTCCGTTCATTCGGTGCATCGCAGCCGGCGGAACACCGAGCGGGCAAGTTCACGGATCTGTTCGTGAGGCGGTACACTCCATGCGCCGCCTTCTGTATTGCCTGCTGGGCTCTGCGTTGCTTCATGGTGCGCTCCTCTTTCTGCCGTTTTCCATGAGCACCGGCGGTGGGGGGGAGAACGCCCTCCAACCCCTGCGGGTCCGCTTGCTGGACGCCCCAAGGACTGACGCCAACCAGCCGAAGCGACCCTCCCGGAAAGCCGTGAACGCGCGCTCCGCCAAGAACCCAAAACGGCAGGAAGCTCCAGAGCGGCCGCGGGTGCTATCCCGGACCCAGGCAAAGCCCCCGTCTCAACCTTCTGTTGCGCCGGCAGTGCAACAAGAACCGAGTGCGGCCGGAAAGACGGCGCGTGCGGTGCGGAAGAAAGTTCCAGCTCGGCCGGTGCGGCGAATGCACCGGGCGCCGGAGCCTGAGCCCACCGGGGCGCCGAATCGGACAGTCACACCGGTGCCTGCACCGGCGCGCAAGGCGCCGGACGAATCCGGCCATGGCCGGGCAACCGCCGCAGGCGTCGAAGGTGCTCGAAGCGATGAACGGAAGACACCGGCGAGTCCGGCGCTTGAAACCGCCGTCGCCTTTGCCGGAGTGCGCTACGCGCGGGTGTTCAAGCCGGAATATCCAAGGAAGGCGCGGCGGGCGGGATGGGAAGGAACCACCTTGTTGAAAGTGCATGTGGATCACCGAGGAAGGTCCGACCAGGTCACGGTGGACCGGACCTCGGGCTTCGACCTTCTCGACGCCGCGGCCGTGAGAGCCGTCCGGCGCTGGAAATTCCATCCGGCGCGCAACGGCGCCAGGACCGTATCGAGCTGGGTGAAGGTCCCCGTGGTGTTCAAGCTGAAGGAGGAAGATTGGAAAGAAAGATTGCCATGAGGTTTTCGACCCCGTGTCTCATTGCCGTCCTTGTTCTACTGACCGTTCAAGCCGGCGCCGCGGACTCCCCGCCGGAGAGCAAGCCGCAACCTGCGCCGGAGACCACCCTCGCTCCCATCGAGGTTACGGCCACCCGACTCGCCGACGTCCGCGAGGAAGCGACGAAGGTGCCGGTCAAGATCGTGGTCATCACGGCCGAAGAAATCGAGAGGTTGGGGGCCAGGACGGTCCAGGAGGTGCTCCAATACCAGTCGGGCATCGTGATGTATGACTCCATCGGCAACGAGTTCGAGCAAACCGTGGACCTGCGCGGCTTCAACGGCCAGCCGACCCCCGGGGTTACGGTGTTCCATGACGGCGTCCGCGTCAACGAGCCCGACTTCAACTACATCAGCTTTGATCTGATTCCCGTCGAAGACATCGAGAAGATCGAGATCATCCACGGCCCGGGGACCGTCTTCGGCAGCAACGCCCTTGCAGGCGTCATCAACATCACGACCCGAAAAAGCACGGGCGACCCAGTCCGATTTGCGGGTGAGACGGCGGGCGGAAGCGACTCGCGCCAGCGGCACCGTTTCACCGCAGGCGGTAGACTTCCGGATATGGATCTGAGCTTCGACCTCGGCGTGACTCGGGAACTGTCCGGCGGATGGCGCCGGAACACCCCGAAACGGAGCACTCGCATCCACTCACGACTGGGCTACGCTGACGAGGACGGTACGGATCTCAGCCTTTCCTACACGCGCGTGGTCAACAAGCTCCGCCAGGCGGGGACCTTGACCCGGTCAGAGATGCGCGAGCACGGCCGCCGATACGACGCGACGCCCGGGGACTTCACCCGGAACGAATCGGATCTGCTCGCGCTCAACCTCAGACGGAAGCTTGCCCCCGGGTTCTCCGGAGCCTTCAATGCCTTTTACCGCCAGCGGGGAAACATCCTCTTTACCATCAGCCGCCCGTTCTTTCCCTCCGGACCGAACCCGGAAGCCCTGAGCGACCGATCCTACGACCAGGGAGGCGGAACGCTCCAGTTGACCTACGCGGGAAAGCTCCTTGGGCGCGGCCACCGGTTCAATACCGGGGTGGACTACCGGCACAACCGCTTCGGCAGCGCCACTTCCGGGAGCTATACCGCAAACAGCCGGACGAGCGAGAACGCAATCGGAGTCTTTCTCCTGGACACGGCCGACGTCCTGCCACAGTTGTCCATTGCCGCAGGGCTGCGTTACGACCGGAGTCAGACCGATTTCACCGACAAGAATGTACCGACCCACAGCTTCGGAAAGACCTTCCATCAAGTCTCACCCAAGGCTGGAATTGTATACAACCCTTCGGATACCTTGGGGTTCTACTTCAACTTCTCCCAAGGCTTCCGCCCGCCTACCTCGGACGAGTTTCGCGGTTTCGGTCCGCCGCCCGATTACAGGACCTTTGTCACCGAACTGGACGCGGTGCGTTCACGGAACTTCGAGCTCGGCGCGAGATGGAAGCTTCCTCCGTGGCTCGAGGCAACCGCATCGATCTTCTACATGCCGGTGCGGGACGAGATTCTCTACGCCGTTACCGATGAGGCCGCGTTTACCGGGCTGAACGTCAACGTTCCCGATACGCTCAGACGTGGCGTGGAGCTGACGCTGAGAGGCGGGTACGGAAAACGGTTCGACGGGTTCATCAACTTTACCGTCACCAAGGCTACCTTCGAGACCGATCTGGTCCGTTTCGGAGCAGGAGGCCTTCAACGAGTCCGCAAAGGCGACGAGTTCCCGCTGGTGCCGCGCCATCGCCTGGGCTTCGGCCTCAACTTCCACCCGGCGCGAGGCCTGACCTTCGGTCTGGCCGGAACCTACGTGGGCAGCCAGTTTCTGCTGAACGACGAGGCCAATGAATTCTCCAAGCTCGACGATTACTTTGTCCTCAACGGCCGCATCGCCTACACGCGGCGCTGGTGGACGGCTTTCCTGACCCTTAAGAACATGACCGGCGCGGAATACAACACGTACGGTATCCTGGCCAGCGATTCCGGAAAGCCTGCTCCGTTCCTGGCGCCGGCTCCAGGCGCCACGGTGATGGCCGGGCTCACGTTCCGGTTCGACTTGCCCGATGCGGGAAAGGGACGACCGGGGTCGTCCCTCCCTGGGGCGGATCGGGCGGCAATCACTCCGCCAGGAGCGGCACGATGCGCCGTTCCTTGGCGCGCACCAGACCGCGGCCCGTGATGCGCAGCTCCGGGAGCGTTACGAACGTCAGGAAGCAGAGGGCATAGAGCGGTTTGGGAAACGGCGCGCCGCGGTCTTTCAGGATTCGCTGCACGGCTTCGAGCTTGTGGCCGACGTCGCGCCAGGGCTCCAGGGAGAAGAGACCACCGATGGAAAACGGGATCTTCTGGAGGACTTGGCCCTTGTCAACCAACGCGACGCCACCCCCGGACTCCAGCAGAAGATTGGCGCAATAGGCCATGTCGTAATCGCTGGAGCCCGCCACCATGAGGGTGTACTCGTCGAGGTTGACGGTGGTTCCCACCGCGCCGATGTCGGTTCTCAGGCCCCGGATGAAGCCGAAGGCGGGACTGAACCCTTCCCGGCGGTCAAAGACCGCCACCTTCAGGAGATCGGACTCGACGTCCGCGGGAATGACCCCGCCGACGCAGGCGACGTCGACGATCCGCTCTCGTGTGATGGTCTGATTGACGAGATCCATGACCCGGACGCGGGCACTCGAGTTTTCACACCGGATTCTCATGTCATCGGCCGTCACCGGCAAGCGGAAGGCGGTCTTGAGACCCATGTCGCCGGGAAAGGTCGGCGGAACGGCGTCTACCTTCGACTCGCCGCTCTCGGCCACCAACTCGCCGCCGATGAAAGTTGCGCCCACCCGCACGGTTTCGAGGTCGTCCAGCAGCACGAAATCGGCGAACCGACCGGGCGCGAGGCCGCCGATATCCTGTTCGAGGCCGGAGTACGTAGCCGGGTGCAGCGTGATCGCTTGAATGGCGCGCACGGGGCTCAGGCCACACTCCACGGCGCGACGGATCACGTGGTCCATGTGGCCGCCGGCAGCCACGTCATCGGGGGCCATGCCGTCGGTGACGAGGATCAGTCTGCCGGTGTCCACGCCCGCTGCCAGCAGAGGTTTGAGGGTGGCTTCGAGGTCCTGCCTGAAGGATCCCTCACGCAGCATGGTCCAATAGCCGAGCCGCAGGCGCTCCAATGCGTCCCGGCCGCTGATGGGCTCGTGACACGACGACACGGAAGCGGCGGCGATGGCGTTCAGGCGGCGGTCTCGGGCGCCCGCGGTGTGTCCGTGCACGATCTTGCCCGCGCCCAGGGCCATGTCGATGCGCGCCAGCACCTCCGGGTCCCCCTGCACCAGCCGGAGCCATGACACCACTTCCCCGAGGCCCAGGACCCGGGGATTCCGCAAAGCATCCGCCACCTCCTGATCCGAGAGAGACTCGGTCCGGCACAGCAGCGGGTCCTGGGGCGCCGCCATGGATATCAGGGTGTAGACCCGGAGCGGATGGCAGGCGACCTCGTCCAGAAAGAGCTTCATGCCGGCCGGACCGAAGGCCACCGTGTGCTCGTCGCACGAAGCCATGAGCGCCGTGGCGCCGTGAGGCAGGTACGCCTGCAACAACTCGAAGGGGCGGCAGAAGTGACCGATGTGGGTATGCGCGTCAACGAATCCGGGAGCGATCCACCGGCCCCGGGCGTCGATGATCCGGGTCTCCTCGCCGCGGGTGTGCGCCGCGCTGGAACCCACGTAACAGATACGTCCGCCGCTGGCGGCGATCTCCACGCCGTCCAGGACCTCGCCGGTGTAGACGTTGATCAGGCGCCCTCCGGTCAGGATCAGGTCGGCCTTAATCTCGCCCAGGCTGGCGCGTATCAGCCGCTGGATCGTGTCCCTGGTTTTCCTCGGGTGTCGCACTTGAAGGTTACCGTTCAGGAGTATGCGGCGCGCCGAGTCCATGGACCGGCAGCAGGGTCTCCGTCTGAAATGTCGGAGTTTCAGCGGACACCAGCAGTTCTCCCAATGGCTCGCGTGTCATTTCCTATCCTTAGTTCGCCGGACACCAGCTTCGGCAGCAGCGCGTCTCGAATGTGGGCGAGCGCGCGGGATTCGAGCGCCGCCCATCTGGCGCGGCCGAACAGTGAACGGGCGATGTGCCCGAATCGCACGGCTACTGGCGCCGGGGGTGCACTCATCGCGAAGCCGTCCAGTGCTGCCGCCGGTACCCGCTGGCGTCCGCGAGTGCCGCTCATGTTCCGGATCGCGAATTCCCGGAATCCGGCGCTGCGAGCCACGCAGTAAGCGAACTCGTCGGGAAGAGGGTGTTTGGGCTTCAGGACAATATACTCTGTTGAACCCCACCCGACCTCAGACGCACGCAAGAAGTCCACATAGGCCGTCTTGCCGTTCTCAAGGCACGGCGTGATTCGAGCGACGAGAGTATCGCCATTCGTGAATCGCATTCCCGATCCGGCAGGTCGATCAACAATGGAATCCGGCACGTGCCCGCGCGTCGGCATATTCGCCATGTCGAGATACGGTGCGACTTGCCCTCGCAATAGCGAGCGTTTCGGGTTGACGTTCATCAACTCCGTCAACGACACTACCGCCCACCCCTCCGGTACCCGGCCGATCGCGGTCTCCACCAACTGGTCGGGGAACAGGTCGGCAATCTCTTTCGGCAGCCCGGTGTCGCGGTCCTCCATCTTGGCCCGCACGGGGTCGAAATCGACGAACCAGGACTTGAACAACGCCCGCGCCATCGCCTCCAGCGTCGCGTTCATCCGCCGGTTCATCTCGATCTTGTCGTCCAGCGTGCCGAGGATGTGCGTGATGGTCCGCTGTTCACGGACATGCGGATCGACCTGACACGCTCGTGCGACGGAATCCCCAGTGATGTTGAGAAGAACGTCACCGTCCAGCACATCCCTGCTCGACAGTTCGGAAGCGTGATGCTCACCGATGTACGCCAAATCTTCGTGACGGAAACCGCCCTTGAGCACGTTCTGGCTTCGGATCAATGCGTACGGTCCGCTCGGCTGGCAAACGTCTTTTCCGCCGCACGGCGTCGCCCCGCTGTCGATCTTGATGCACGTCCGACCGAGATTGATCGATGTCCAGCCACCCTCAGCATCCAGGTTCCGGGGGAATGGCGGTTGTAACACGACATACTCCGCTTCGACGACCCGCCGGAAGCTCTCGGACGTGCTGGCCCAGTCCACGATGTCCACTCGAAAGGGCAGATCGGAGTCCGTGAAGGCAGCTCGCAGCCTTGCCGTGCGGTCGACACTCAAAGGCTCGTCCGTCATCAGCGCCAAGTCGAGATCGGAGGTTTCCCGCGCGTTCCAGGCCACCCGCGATCCGAAGGCGCGTACCTCCACGGTAGGCACGTGCTCGCTCAGAATGCGCCGAACCGTATCCAGATCTGCTGGGCGGATGTCAATCGGTTTCACGGGTTGCGCCTCCGAAGCTCTTGCAGGAGGAGACGCATGTCGCGCAGGAACTCGTCAATCACCGAGACTGTCTCCTCCGCCCTATCCGCGTCGTAGGTGTGGGAGGTCTTGTTCCGCAGCTCCCGGTAACGGATGTAGGACAGGGCCTCACGAACGATCCCGGCATCGGCCGCATCGCGCATCCGGTCGGCGAAGTCCATCTCGCGCAGGGCATCGGGATTGGCGGCAACCTGGGCCAGTTGCCTCTGGATCATCTTGACCGCCAGCCCGTAGGTGAACTCGAACGCCTGTATGGTGGCGGCTCGGAACTGCTCCCGCAGGCCGGAATCCGTGCGGGCGAGGTCGCCGTGGAGATAGTCGAAGCTCCTCTGCAACTGAGCGACCGCATCTTCCAAGGCCGAGTAGTCGAGCTTCATTCCGACGACTCCGGACCTCCGAAACCCAACGCCTTCAGGTTCTGGGCGATGGCAATATCGAGCCGCGCCCCCTCGGCCTGCTGCGCCTGCAACTCGGCGACCAGCCGCTGCATCTTCGCGTCGAACGGCTCGCCGTTGTCCGGCTGCGGCTCCGCGCCGACATAGCGGCCGGGCGTCAGCACGTGACCGTGCCGGCGCACCTCGTCGAGCGAGGCGCTCTTGCAGAAGCCCGGAAGGTCTTCGTAAGCCTCGGCGCCGTCCCGCCAAGTGTGGTAGGCGCCCGCGATGCGGGCGATGTCCTCGTCGGTCAACTCGCGGTGCGTGCGGTCCACCATCCGGCCGAGCCTGCGGGCGTCGATGAACAGGACCTCGCCGCGCCGCGGCCGCCGTCGCGCCAGGAACCACAGGCAGGCGGGAATCTGCGTCGAGTAGAAGAGCTGGCCCGGCAGCGCGACCATGCAGTCCACCAGATCCGCCTCGATCAGGTTCCTACGGATCGCGCCCTCGCCCGACTGGCTCGACGACATCGACCCGTTCGCCAGCACGAAGCCCGCGACCCCGGCCGGGGCCAGATGGTGCACCATGTGCTGCACCCAGGCGAAGTTGGCGTTGCCCTTCGGCGGCACGCCGTAGCGCCAGCGCTTGTCCTCGGTCAGCCGCTCGCCGCCCCAGTCCGAGACGTTGAACGGCGAGTTGGCGAGGATGTAGTCGGCCTTCAGGTCCGGGTGGCGGTCGTTGTCGAAGCTGTCGCCGTAGGCGATCCGGCCCTCGATGCCCCGGATGGCGAGGTTCATCTTCGCGAGCCGCCACGTGGTGTAGTTCGACTCCTGCCCGTAGATGCTGATGTCGGCCCTGGCCTTGCCGCCGTTCCCGTTGCCGCTGGCGTGGGCGCGGATGAACGCGACCGACTGCACGAACATGCCCGACGAGCCGCAGCACGGGTCGTAGACCCGGCCGCGGTACGGCTCGATCATCTCGACCAGCACCTTGACGACGCAGCGCGGCGTGTAGAACTCGCCGCCCTTCTTGCCCTCCGCGTTCGCGAACTGCGACAGGAAATACTCGTAGACGCGGCCGAGCACGTCGCGGGAGCGGGCGTCAGCGTCGCCCACCCGGATGTTGCTGACCAGGTCGATCAACTGGCCGAGCCGCCGCTTGTCCAGGGCGGGTCGGGCGTAGTCGCGGGGCAGTACGTCCTTGAGCGCCGGGTTGTCGCGCTCGATGGCCGCCATCGCCTGATCCACGGTCAGCCCGAGAGTCGGCTGCCTCGCCTGCGCCCGCAGATGCGCCCAACGGGCCTCGGCCGGCACCCAGAAGACGTTCTCGGCGATGTACTCGTCGCGGTCCTCGGCGGCGTCCTCGCCCCACTCGTCGAGCACCGCTTGGCGGCGCTCCTCGAAGGCGTCGGAGATGTACTTGAGGAAGATCAGGCCGAGCACGACGTGCTTGTACTCGGCGGCGTCCATCGAGCCGCGCAGGGCGTCGGCCATCGCCCACAGCTCGGCCTCGTGGCCGATGGTGGCCCCGCCGTTCGCTGGGGCCGCCAACCGCTCTCGTTGCTTCCTCGGTCTTCCTCGCGCCATGCGCCGCTTCTCCCGGTTTGGTGATGGGAACCGCCCGCTCGCCGATCCGCTTTCATGATAGCCGTTTGTGGTTGGCTCCGAACCGGTGCGCGGCTCTGTAACGCCGCGGCCTGGAAGCTCCGGGGCCGTCGATTCGCAACGCCAGCGTGTGATTGTATCCCGGCCTCCGGATCACCGCCGAAATCACACTTCCGGTCCCGGATGTGGGTTCTTCGCCACCGCACCCTTCAGTATTCGCAGGCGGTACTTTGGACACCCTACGACGCGATAGAGGCACTGATACACGACACGCGCTTGCTTCTTCCACTTCGCGCCATGCATCACTGTACGTCAATCCTGTCTACTCCGGGTCGGACGCCGTTTCAAGGAACAACTCCAACGCTTCCATCAGGTTGCCGCGCGCTTCGGCCACGGTAACGCCTTGGCTGGCGACATCCGGTTCCGGACACAGCGCGACGTAACCATCTCCCTCGCGTTGGATTACGGCCGTCAAGTGCCTAGTCATCACAATCTCCTGTTTTGGCGCCTTCCGATAAGGAAAGTTCTTCCTCCCTGAGAAAACATCAGGTCAGGCAACTCCTGCTCGATCGCTTCGATCCACGACTTCACCTCTTCCAGCGCAAGCAGCGTGGGGCTTGTGAGTTTCATGTGACGCATTTTCAGTTCCACGAGCCGGTCCGCCGCGACCCGGGCTTCGGCGAAGAGCCGAGGTAGGCGCCGCGGTGCACGTCCGCCAGCCGTCCGGAGAGTTTCGCTCCAGGGATTCCAGCACTTCCTGCTCGGTGTCGGTGGCACCCTTGGCAGTCGCAATGGAAGGCGATAGCAGACAAATTTTTGATCAGGACTATCCCACGCTCTAAACTTGTCCGTCGAAGTGGTCGGTTGATCCTTTGCGGGAGCAGCACCTGGGGTGTCGTCGGGAGACTTGGGCGGACGCGATGACGGACAAGTGGGACGATTTGGAGCGTGCGGCGGCGCAGAGAACATGATCGGGGCTGATTGCCCGGATAGGGCTGTTGGTGAGGCGCGCCAGTTCAGTCCAGCGCAAGGATGCCGAACTGGGGTCGAGAGCGGACACGGGAGCGGATCGTGGGAGCGGCCGGCGATGAGCCTCAGCGGGCGCCAGCACGGCGTGCAAGGCAGCCTTCCGGTGCAGGGTAAAGTAGCGCAGGGCTGCGGCCGCGTTGTCCCACCGCCGACGGTGCAGGATCAGCGTCAGCACGATGTGGTTGCAGGTCGCACGGTTGGCCGGCGCCAAGCCGCTGGTTTCCGGCCGAGAGGAGGAACGAGTTTCTTCGAGTGGACACCCGCACCTGCATCTTGATAGTAAGCATATCGTGATGATAGTAAGCATATCGTGATGATAGTAAGCATATCGTGAAAGCACGTATTGTTTCATGTGGACCAGCCGTCAACGAAAGCGAGCGCAAGGCCATCGCCCAGCTCAAGACGCGCCTGATCTCCGTTCCGGGCGATGACGAGTGGCACCTGCTGACGAATCTGACTTTCTCCGCAACGCATCGTCTCCAATCCGACGAGATCGACATCGTCGCCATCGGCCCGCCGGGGGTTCGGGTCATCGAGGTCAAGCACTGGACCGCGGCATGGGTCAATCGAAATCCCGACATCGTAGAACAGGAAGCCGAGCGCGTGACGAACAAAGCGCGCAAGATCGGCACGACGCTGCGCCGGCAGATTCCCGATCTCCCGCGGGTGGACGGAGCGTTTCTGGTCACCGAAACGGCCGACAAGGTCAAGGGACTCGAACGACGGGAGCCCGTTCGCGGCGTTTCGTTCCATACGTTCAACACCTGGCGCGGTGCGTTGGGATTCGATTCACCGAATGTGCTGTCCTTGCAGCAAATCAGGGCATCGAGACGCTCCCTGGAACCCAGGAGCGCCGTTGCCCTGGACGGTGCGTTGAAACGACTGGCCGGGTACTCGCATCTGCGGCTCCGCACGCCGCCCGAGGAGCTATTCCATCGGATCTACGAAGCGAAACACGCCTCCCGGCAGGATCGAGTGCTCCTGCATCTTTACGATCTGTCGGCGAGCGATGGCCCGAACGCCGGTGAGAAGGCGGAACGCGAGTGGAAATCTTTGCAACGGCTGCAACGGCACGGTTGGGCGCCGCGCATCGTGGACTCGTTCCAGGAAGCACCGGGATATGCGAACGAGATCGCGTTCTTCACCGTGGCCGATCCCGCCGCGCCCAGCATCGCGGAGCGCGCCGCGGATGAATCGTGGGATACGAAAGCCCGTTCGAGTTTCGCCCGCGGCGCCGTGCAAGCGTTGCGCGAACTCCACGGGGCGAGTACGGAAACCGAACCCATGATTCACCGAAACCTGACGCCGAACACGATCCTGGTGAAACATGACAATTCGCCGATCCTGACCGGTTTCGCTTACACCCGGATTCCGGGGGACGTCTCCGTGGCTTCCTCCGAACCGGGAGGGGATCGGGACGCTGCGGTCTCTCCCGAGGTTCGCGTCCAGGGACGAGCCGCCGCGGATCGTCGGTCCGACGTCTATTCGCTTTGCGCGTCGCTGACGGTGCTCTTCAAGGATCGGCAGAACGAGGACAGTGCCAAGGTCCTGGTGGAGCTGGATCGGGGGATGGCGGACCAGCCCGGAGCGCGGAGCAGCTTGGCGGAGATGGAGGCATCGCTGTCCGAGCTGCTGGGCGAGCCGATGCCCGAACCGCCGCCTCCGCCGGCGCGGTTCTGGACGGAAGAGCAGATTGTGCGCTTCCGAGATCAGGACTATCGCATCGTCTCGCGCCTCGGTTCCGGGGGGGGGGGGGGGGGGGGGGGGGTGGGAACCGCCTTCAAGGTCGTGAAAATCAATCGCGAGACCGGGGGCGACCTCGGCACCTACGTCGCCAAGGTCGCTCGCGATGAAGAGACGGGCCGGCGGGTCCTCCGCGCCTATGAGCTGGCGCATTCGCATCTCCGGCACTCCGCCTTGTCGACGATCTTCGAAGTGGCTCCGGAATGGCGCGACAACCAGTTCCTGGCTCTGATGACGTGGATCGAAGGCGAGCCGCTCAGCGAGTACTCGGGGGTGTTCCCGATCCTCGCCGAGGACTTTCAGGAAGGATCGGTCGAAGCGTTGGCCGTGCGATGGCTGCGCACGGCCTGCAACGCGATGGGCGTCCTGCACGGCAATGGTTTGGTGCATGGCGATGTCAGCCCCCGTAACCTGATCGTTTCCGGAGACGACCTCGTCCTGACGGATTACGACTTCGTGGGGAGGGTCGGCGAACCCATGGCTGCACCGGGCACGGTTCCCTACTGCTCGCCGTCCTGTCTCGAAGGCCGGGAGGCCGCTCCGTCCGACGATTTCTACGCGCTCGCCGCGAGCTTCTTCCATGCGCTGTTCGAGAAGGAGCCGTTTCGATACGACGACGGCGTCTACGCCAAGGAGCGCGGGTTGAACTGGGACGGGGTGGAGCGTGAGGAATATCCGGTGCTGGCCGCTTTCCTGGACCGTGCCACCAGCCCGGTCCGGGAGAAGCGGATCGCCTCGGCGGCGGACGCGCTGGCGGTCTTGAGTCCGGCTCACCGCGCCGGACGCCGGACGGGAGACATCGCACCGAGCGAAGCGGAAGGAGTCGTTGAAGTCGGACATGCCGAATCGGCCCCTCCAGGGCACGGACGCGCCGAGCGGCAAGAGAACGAAGTGGAGTGGCTGAAGTCGCTGCTGCAATCCTATCCCGGGTCACTCTGGGGCAACCGCGAGACGCGCGGGCTGGACAGCGAGTTCGCGGCCGGAACCTACGTCGAAACGGATCTGGAACA
This sequence comes from uncultured Binatia bacterium (SeqCode), assembly GCA_965214905.1. GTDB lineage: Bacteria > Desulfobacterota > Binatia > UBA9968 > JAJDTQ01 > JAJDTQ01. The sequence goes on along the minus strand of OZ243984.1, from coordinate 3,969,410 downwards.
AGCCCTCTACCGCGACATCGTCGCACGGCGTGTTCGTCTCGTGGTCCTGTGCGGCAATGCCGGCGACGGCAAGACCGCCCTCCTCCAACACCTTGCCAAACGCCTGGGATTGGGCGACCGGACTTCCGCGGCGCGCATCATTGAGGGAGGGTTGGACGACGGCTTGACCGTACGCATGAATCTCGACGGTTCCGCGTCCTGGAAGGGCCGTTCCGCCGACGATCTGCTGGACGAATTCCTGGCCCCGTTCCAGGGCGGCCGGCCGGGCGAGGATATCGTCCACCTGCTGGCGATCAACGATGGCCGTCTGTTGGAGTGGATCGAAAACATCGAGAAACGCCGGGGCGAAACCTCGTTGACGAGGGCCCTTTCCGACTTTCTCGAGGGCCAAGCCCCGCCTACCGGATCGCATATCCGGTTCGTCGACCTGAACCAGCGCTCGCTGGTCGGTGCCGTCACGGCGGACAGGAGACGCATCGACACCGGCTTTCTCGATCGTCTGGTCGACAGCTTGTACGGCGGAGAGCGGGCCGCCAACATATGGACACCCTGTCGCACGTGTTCGGCTCAAGACCGTTGCGAGGTCGTTCGAGCGGCGCGGACGTTCGGCCCCGGCGAACTCGCGGACGAGGCAGTGCGCCGCCGTGCCCGACAGCGGCTGTTCGAGGCACTGCAGGCCGTGCACCTGCGAGGCGAAGCGCACATCACGATCCGCGAACTGCGCGGCGCACTGGTCTATATCCTGTTCGGTATGCACTTCTGCCGCGACTATCACCGGAGCGACGATGGTTCCGGCGCGCCGCAGCCCTACTCCGAGCGCGCCTTTGCGCCCCGGTCGCCGGGACGGCAAGGGGAAGTGCTGCGGGAGATGGTGTATTTCGACCCGGCTCTCGATGCGCACCCGCAGATCGACCGGCGTCTGCTGTACTCGCCGTCCATCGACGGCGACGGCGGGCTTCCCCGCTATGAAGGGCTGTCTCTTGAGGCAGCACGCCGCCGGGCTTGGTTCGAGTGGCCGGAAGACGAGATGGAACGATGGACCGGCGACCCGTTCGCGCTGGATCTGGCCCAAGGGCGTCACTTGCGCGAGTTCCGCGCGCTTGCCATCGACGACGATCCTGACAAACGCGCCAAGCTGATCGAGCGCCTTTGCGCCGGTATCTCCCGCCTCGAAACCCTCCCGCCCAAGGCGCTGGATCGACCCGGCGCCGTGCCGCTGAAGATCACCCCGCGAACGCCGACCGAGACGGCGTTCTGGGTCGAGAAATCGGTTTGCGATTTTCGTCTCGAAGTCGATACGTGCGGCGGGGAGGGGCTGGACCGGCTCCATCGGCAAGCGTTCCTGGTCTACCGCTACCGCGATGGGCGCGAAGAGCGGCTGCGTCTTGGCGCCGAGCTGTTTCACCTGCTCCTCGACCTCAGTGACGGCTATCAGTTGGGCGATATCGCGACCGACGACACCTTCGCGCACCTCTCCATCTTCGTGCAGAGACTGGTTCAGGAAGACCACCGTCGGATGTTCGCCTGGAACCCCATACGCGAGGAGGCGATCTTCGAGATCTCGGTGGGAATCGACGATTCGGGATCCGCCCCACTGCAACGCATGTCCATCGCTCCGCTCGAACCGCCGGGGGAACGGTATGGCAAGTAGCGCCCGTTCCATCGTCCAGGACGTGCTGTCGCGGCGCATGGCGAACGAGTTGTGGTCGGCGCAGTACGACAAGGTTTTGCCGGTCTCGTTCAACACGTTCGAGCTTTCGGCGGTCCTTCCCGCGGTGTTCTACATGTTTCGATTCGGACAGCGCCGGGGCCGGGGCAATTTCCTCAAGACCTTCGCTCCGAACGGCGGTACCTTCCGGGAACGAAGACGGGCGGCAACCGTGGAACGCATCGCGGAGAAACTCGCTTCCCGTCCCGACCTCGACGGTTTCGATGAGGCTGTGGAACAAGCGATCCTCGGCGACCTGCTGCTCTGCTTCTGTCTTGAGAACTCCAGGCACGATCTCGGCCGGGATAGACAGGTCCAGCGTGTGGCGCCGGCCCACTACATGGCGAGCTGGATCGATCTTCCCGAGAGTACGACACATCTGCGTTTCGTGCCGGAGATGATCGTGGCGATGCTCGCGGGCCAGAAGGGCGACCACGTGAAGCCGAACAACGAAGGGGACCGCACTTGGTTCGCCATCGGCAAGGGCCACGAAGAGAACCTGTTGCTGCGCGCGTTCAGCCACGGTGTCGAACGGAAGGGACCCGTCGCCGACTTGGCGGCGGACAAGTTCGATGAACAGAATAAAGGCCTCGGACTCGATCAGATCCTGACGATCCGACTGGGCCAACAACTGGGTGCCGCGCCGGACAAGATACGGGGTAACGAAAGCGCGCAGATCTCGAACCAGCGCCCGATTGCCGAGAAATCGGCAAGGGAGTTCTCCGAGGACATCCGCCGGTTCGTGCGGTCCTATGGGGAGAGCGTTCCGCGCCATGCCTTCGTCGACATGCTCGAATCCTGTGTCGCGACGGGCATGACGGCGGTTCTCACCAGCGTCGTCGAGATCCTGTTCGGATGGGCGGAGACCGGGGTCGTCATCGAGCCACAGCGCCAGCGGCCGGCGAGCATCTTCGTGGATGGCTCCAACGGTGTCGTTCGCGAGCTACGGGATCTGGCCGAGCAGTCGCTGGGCGACCTGATGCGCCGCATCGAGCGCCTCCCCGAGATCCTGATGATGCTGCGGCTGCTGGACTATGCGGCGAGGGACAATCGGAAGATCAAGAAAGAGAAACACTCCATCCGACCGTACGCCACGGAGTGGATCAATCTGCTCGGCGAGTTGCTTCATGAGCGCCACGACGAGGCGCCATACATTCACCGCCAGATGGATGAGCACGGCGAAAAGCTCGCGAATGCTCTGGACGAGGACTTCCCGGAAGCGGCGAGCGTGTTGCGCAACCAGCAGAGTCAACCCAATCCGATTCGGCGTCTCGCAGCCGCCCTGACGCTGCTGATGGGAACAAAGGCACGAGGCCATACGATTCCCATGGTCGACTCGACGCTGAATATCGGGCGCCCGAACGGGCTGGCGCGCAAGCGAAGAACCACCCGAGGGACGCAGACGGCGGGGAGCGGAAGGAGGCAACGGGAAGTCCGGTCACTGGTTCTCACCGACTCGGTCTTGGACTACCTGGTGCACCTTCACCTCCTTCGCCGCGCCAGCAAGCCGGGAGTGAAACGGCTTTCCTTGCGGGAGTTCCTGGACACGATCCGGGAACGCTACGGATTTCACATCGATGCGGCGCCCCCGCACATGACGATCTCCAACGAGCTTCTGCAATCGAATCGGGCGATTCTGGAACGCCGCTTGCGGGATCTCGGGCTCCTCGTCGGCGTGAACGACGCCGAGGCGATGAAGCGGCTGCGGCCCCGCTTCTCGCCCCGGATGGAACACTGACGTGAAGTGTACCGATCTCCACGGGCGGTTGCTTGCGGCAGCGTTCAAGCGCGTGCTCGGCGACCCCCGGACCGGGGCAATGGCTTTCGCGCGTTGCCTGACCCCCGATGTCGTCAAAGCGCTTGCGAGCGACGCCTCCTTTGCGCCCGCCGGCTGGACGGTTCTGCGGGTTGCGGATGAGGACCGCGACGAGCTACGGACCGTCACCGCGGACCGGGCCGTGGAGATGCGCGAGGCCAAGCGCGATGCCGTCCTGCTCCTGGTCGATACCGAACGCGCTGGCGCCGGCATGGACGGCATCTACAGCGCCGTTCGCGAGGTGGCTGAAGCCGCTTTGTTCCGGGAAGCGCAACGTCTGACGAGCCACGAGATCACCCGGCGGCACTCCGCGGACGTTCGCCGCTACGCGGAGCAGGCGGTCAAGAAGGCGCGGGGACACAGCGGCGGTTACGCCGTGTCGCGATGGGCGGAGTTCGACTTCCTTTGCCGGACTGCATCAGGGGGCGGATCGCCGGGCGCACATCTGCATCTGCTCGGCCTTTGGCCCGTCCTCGATTCCGGGAACTCGGACCCCACAGACAGCTTGAACACTGCCCGGATGTTCACGGATCGGTTGCTGGGCGCGGCCGGCGCCAGTCTCGCGCCCGCCGCGCGTATCGAGTCCATACGGCTGGACCCGAACTCGGGGCAGGAGAGCGGCGATCTGGAGCGTTTCCTCCATTCCGTGGATACGAAGCCGCTACGCGCCGCATTGGAGGATCTCGCGGGCCACGAGGACCTGTGGATCGGCGCGCTTCGAACCGAGCCCCCGGCGAAGTCGATCCGGGACATCGAGCTCATTTCCTGGCGAAACCGGAACGGCGCCATCGCCAGATGGTCCGGGCTGATCGAAGGCGCGGATGCGGAAGAGCCGCCGGCTCTCGTCCTGCGGCCGGACGCGGACCAGAGCGGCCGCTTTTCGACCCTGGAGGTCAGATGGAAGACCGACCCCGTGGACCTCGATAAGAATGCGGCCGAATACCGCGTCGCCCTCCGGACCGACATGGAGGAGGAACTCGCGGTTCGGGAGGTTGCCCATTCCGCACGGAAAGGCGGAGAGAAATGCCGATTCAGCAACGACGACTTCTCGTCGCTGGACGAAACCACGCTGCTGTCGGCCAAGGCGGTGGTCGAGGTGGTCGGCAACGACGCGATCGAACCCCAGGAGAGCGAGGAGTTCATCGTCCGCTTCGGGGAGCCGCCGGAGCCGGAGATCAGCGGGGTTGGCGCGAAGGTTCGGACGTTCAGCGAGGGGCTCGCCGAGATGGGGAGCCGTGAAGCCGTCTCGACGATGACGTCGGCCCCTTCGGTCACCGTCGATTCCAAGGGCTTCGTCCTGTTGCGAACGCCGCTCGAACAGGGAAGACGCAAGAGCTTCCGGGTCTTTCGGCCCGCGCTGATCGCCGAGGTCGAAGAGCAATGGATCAAGAGACAGGGCGAGATCGGGCGGTGGACGGTCAAGGTGCGGGGCTCGGGGGAGCGCGCCGGCGCCGCGGAGTTCGAGCCGTTCGACCGCGGTGACGGCGACGCATGGAAGCGCGCGGCGGCGGTCAGCCGCAGGATGGCCGAAGGCTTCTGCGCGGGCGGCGGCGGCGTTGCCCAGGTATACGACGAGACGGTTGCGCCCTTCGGCGTCGTACAGGAGTACCTGCGGGCCTGGGCCGCCCTGTTGGAGAAGGGCAACTCCGCACTCGCCCTCGCGAATACCGTCGAAGTGCAGTCGCTGTCCGGGCGCACCGTCGGCCTCATCGTCCTGCCCGCCCATCCCCTGCGGGTGGCGTGGCAGGCCGCCTACGACAACCTCGTTCTTCATACCGCCTTCGAGCAGGGGCAAAAGGCCCGGGACCTCCGTCACGAGTTCGCTGGCCTCGACGGCGCCCTGTTCCCCGCCTTCCTGCCGAACCCGGAGGGCGGAGCGTTCGTCTTCGCCGATACCCTCGGCTTTCATGCAGTGGGAATGGTGCCCGACAAGGACAAGGAGCCGAAGGCGGCGCTGGCGATCCTGGCCCGCGCCCTTGGCGAAAGCGAAGCGGCGGACACCGCGCCGACGGTGGGCAGCCAGAGCGCCAGGGTGTTGGGGAACGAAATCGTCAAGTACCTGGACTGCCACGACACCTCGCGCTTTCTGCAGCTCCACGCGCTCCGGGCCGGCGACGGGCTGACTGTCGCCCGATCCCTCGGCGGCGTCCACGAGCGCTATCGCTACGAGGAAGACGTAGAGGACGGGGACGAGGAAGGCGGGGACGAGGAAGGAGCCGCCGCGGCGCCGGTGTTCTCGCTGGAGCTCTACCCGTCGGTGGAACAGCGTGCCGTTGCCGGCCGATTCATCGCCGAGGCGCGCGAGAAACGGCGCAGCGGTGCGGGCGTCCTCGCCGCCGAAGACCGCTGGATGCTGGATTCCCTGAGCCTTCCGGGCGGCGTCCACATGCCCCGGCTGCGCTGGGCGCGCAAGGAGCGGCAAGACCCGGAGACGGCGGCGCATCTCGCCATTGCGTTCGACACGTTCGAGTCCCGCGTCGTTGCCGGCGACGGGGAAGCGGAACGGACCTCCGGCCCGTACCACGCCTTCGGCTTGTTGTCGTTCTACGAGCGGCGCTATTCGAGCCTGCCTTCGCCCGTGTGGGTCAGTGCGGTTCCATCCGCTTCGGAAGGCGAAAAACATCCGTCCCGTCGGGCGCACACCGAAACGCTCGCGCGCCTCCGGCACGCCACGCAAGAGGCAGTCGCCCGCCACCTCGACAGCGGAACGGGATGGCCCCTGTTGCAGACGGAAATCTCCCGCGAGAAGGCCGACAGCCTTGCGGAGCTGCATCGGCTCTGCGACTGGGTCGTCACCCTGGACCGCAACGCCGGCATCGAGTATTTCGACTCGCCGCGGGACAACCGGGAGATCTACGACGCCTACGTCATCGACTGCGTGCCGGAACGCGAAGACCTCGGATGCCTCCAGTTGATCACCTCCAGCGCGAATCTCGACGAGGTCCGCGGCTTGCTGGACGGCGCACTCGATCAGATGGGGCTGAGCCACAGTCGCCGCAATGCCGAGTTCCTTCTGGAACACCTGAAGGCGCTCAGCGGGCGGCTCGCCATTCGCCTCACCGGCCACCGGCCGGCCACATCGGAACTGGTTGCCCTGGCGGTCGCTCACGCCCACTGCCGGCGCGCTTCCGCAAGCAACGACTGCTGGGTTCCGCTCGAGGACGGGTTCATCGTGCCGGTCGATGACGTGAGCGACCTGCTCCCGCCACTGGCTGAAGGCAACGGCGACGACGAGAAAGGCACCCGCCCGGACCTTATCTACGTCACCACGGCGGCCCGCAAGGGCCTGGTCTTCCGGTTCGTCGAGGTGAAGTACCGCCGCCATCTGCGCACCGCCCGGTCGCCGGAGTTCCTGGAGCAGATCGACCGGCAGACCCGGACGCTCCGCGAGCAATGGGATCGTTGGTACGGTCATGAGGACGTATGCGCCGCGTTCCGGGCGATCCGGCGCGCCAAGCTGGCCCGGGTGCTGCGCTTCTACGCCGACAAGGCGCGCAGGCACTCCCTGCCGGCGGAGCGGCACAAGGCCCTCCTGGGCGAAATCGATCGCATGATCGAAAAAGGCGGAGAGTACGCCTTCACCGCCGATACGGGGGGCGACCTCGGCTGGGTGTTCTGCCCCGAGTACGCCGGCCATCGCCCGTCGCGAATCTCTCCTGACGATGGGGACACGCAGGTATTCCTGTTCGGCCCCGGTCTGCTGCCGGACTCGGATTTCGGCTTGGAGGCGCCTCCTTCCGAACCGGCGGGCCAGCAACCCGCGGTGCGATCGGCGAAGGGCCGATACCCATCCGAAGGCGGCTCGAAATCTCGACGAACGGACGCCGTCGGTGAATCCGCCACCGAGCCGGATTCACCGACCTCCGACCCGGACGGCTCTCACCCGGCCGTCCGGCTGGGGACGGACACGCTCACGAACACCGGGGTCGACTGGCGTCTCGGCGTGAGAGGCAACCCCCATCTTCTGATCGCCGGCCTGCCGGGCATGGGAAAGACCACCTGTATCGTGAAGCTGTGCGAACAAATGGTCGCCGCGAAGGTTCGGCCGGTGGTCTTCTCCTATCACCAGGACATCGACGAGAGGATCGAGGAATCCCTCGGAGAAGTTCGCTTTGTCGACTTCGACGGACTCGGCTTCAACCCGCTGCGAGTGATCGACCGCGGGGTGCGGATGGCGCACCTGGACGTTGCGGGAGCCATGCGGGACATCTTCACCGCCATCTACCCGGAACTCGGGGACATTCAAGCGGATCACATTCGCAGAGCCATCAAGGAGAGCTTCGAAGAGGCGGGCTGGGCCGCCGGAGAGGCGGGGGCCTCGGAGCCGGCGTTCAAGCGTTTCGTGGAAATTCTGCGCGGCGAGCCGAAACCGGACCGTGGCTTGCAAACCCTGCTGGCGCGTCTCAGCGAGCTGGACGACTACGGTTTCTTCGATACCGGGATCGAGGCCCGGAACAGCTTGTGGGAAGGCGTTTTGCCGACCGTCATCCGCATCCACACGACGCAGAACGACAACTTGCAGCGGGCCTTCGCGTCCCTGGTGTTCTACGGGCTGTACAAGGACATGTTTCGCAGGGGCATTCAGGAGCGAATCACGCATGCGCTGATCTTCGACGAAGCGCACCGCGCCGCCCGGCTCAAGCTCATCCCGACGATGGCGAAGGAATGCCGCAAGTACGGGATTTCCCTGGTATTGGCCTCTCAGGAGGCGCGGGATTTCGACATCTCCGTGTTTTCGGCCATCGCCAATTACCTCGTTCTCCGTTCGACGGATACCGATGCGAAGTTCCTCGTCCGGAACGTTGCCAACTCGCGGCAGGAGCGGGCGCTGATCGACAGAATCAAGCAGATGGATCGGTTCAAGGCGCTCTACTTCGGCGAAGGCAGAAGCCGGCCGTCTCACGTAGCCCTCTCACCGTAATCTCATGCGGTAAAGAAGTCGGTGGATGGGAAGGATACCCGGGACATGCCCCTGCTCCCTCCCTACAACAGCTTGACCAGCGCCACAACCAGCCCGCCTTGGGCAATCATGGCGCCAAATAACCATTTCAGCAGGTCGACCTTGAGCGCTTCGATCTCCCGCTGCACCCCCGCGATGTCGGCCTTGGTCGCCAAGTTGCTATTGAGCAGGTTGACCTGCTCGGTCGCCAGGACCTCGGCCTGTTCCTCGGTAAAACCGTGCGCCGTCAGGTGTTTCACAAATCGATGGGTGTCGAAAGCGATGGCTTCGCTCATGGGTAAAAATCTAAGGTATTGCCTCGCGGGATACAATGTGCGCAGGGCTCTTTTTTTCGTGACCGAGTGCTGGCCGCAGGTGTGGATCGGTCTACCGCACGCGCGAGGGCAACTTCATGAGGCCCGAACCGACACGCAGACGACGAAATGTGCTTCCCAATGGCGGCTGAACATGCCCGGTTCACCCGTCGCCGGACAAATTACGAGCCCTGGGATGTCCCTTGACACCGCGCGCCTCATCGGGCTACGCATTCCCCCATGCCGGTGTTCCGGTGCTGGGAATTTCATCCGGCACGCAATGGCAGCAAGACCGTGTCGATCTGGGTGCGGGTCCCCATCGTATTCAAGCTGAAGGAGGGCGAACGATGAAGACATAGCGGCATTTCTTCGGTCATCAAACTGAACGGTCCGAAGACGGAATCGAGGGAAAGGGGTGAGAATCCCCTGCTGCCCCGCAACTGTAAGGGCCACGAAAGCTGCAACCACAAGCCACTGCTCATCCACCGAGTGGGAAGGCGCAGCGAGTAGGCTGAAGCCCGAGCCAGGAGACCTGTCCGTCTTCCATCAACAATCCGCCTTCGCGGGAAAGGAAGATTGCCATGAAGTTCTCGATTCCAGGCTCTGTCACCCTCCTTGTCACCCTCCTGTTCCTGTCAGCCTTTCAAGCAAGTGCGGCGGACCCGGCGCCGAAAGACACGCCAGCGCCGGTGGCTCACGAACAGGTAGAGCAGCTCCCGGAAATCGTCGTTTCGGCGAGTCGGGTGCCGCTGGAAGCTCGTGCCGTCGGCAGTGCGGTCACCGTCATCACCGGCGAAGAGCTCGAGCGGAAACAGGTTCGCGTCCTGTCCGACGTGCTGCGGGAAGTTCCCGGAATAGCGATAAGTCGCCAGGGCGGGGTGGGCACGGTTACACAAGCCCGGATTCGCGGCACCGAGGGGAACCACACGCTCGTCATCATCGACGGGATAGAGGTCAACGACCCCGCTGCGGACTCGGAATTCTACTTCGACGATCTGCTCGCCGCCGACATCGAGCGGATCGAGGTCCTGCGTGGACCACAGAGTGCGCTGTACGGCAGCGACGCCATCGGCGGCGTCATCAACATCATGACCAGGAGGGGCCGTGGTCCGGTAACCGGAAGCCTTGATCTGGAAGGCGGCTCGTTCGGGACCGGCAGTGGTTCGGTCGGCATCCGCGGCGGCGGTGACCGACACCACTTTTCGTTTGCCGGAACCGGCTTCACGACCTCTGGGGTATCGATTGCTCCCGAGTCCGAAGGCAACAGGGAGAAAGACGGTTACCGGAACCGGACCTACAACGCCAGGCTTGGCGTGGAGTTGCTTGAGCATCTCGAGGTCGAGCTGTTCGGCCGCCATGTCGACTCGAGGGTGGAAACCGAGCCGCTAGACGACGTTGAAGGAATCAGAAGGCCGGTAGACGGCGACGACGAGACGAAAACGACCCACTGGACCGGCAGGACTCAACTGAATTACAGCCTGTTCGACGGAGCCTGGGAGCACAAGGTCGGAGCGGCGATCCATCAGAAGAAGCGGGATTCCTTCACCGACGGGCCGCCGGACAGGTACGACGGCAGAAAAACGCGCTTCGATTACCAGACCAACGTCTTTTTCGAGACCTCCGCCCTGGCAGAGGCGACTCATTCCGTGACCTTCCTGACCGAGCACGAGAAGGACTCGCAAAGGATACGTGCGTTTTGGGACGATACGATACGCGCGTTTTCGGACGACGTGACCAACCGAGGCTACACCGGATCGTATCAGGTCGGACTGCGGGAGCGGCTCTTCCTGTCCGGCAGCCTGCGCCATGATGACAACAACCATTTCAAGGATGCCACCACCTTGCGGGTGACCGCGGCCTACCTCCTTGACGGAAGTGGAACGCGGTTGCACGGCAGCTACGGCACCGGAGTCAAGAACCCTTCTCTTTTCGAGCTGTTCGGCTATTTCTCGGGCTTCGTCGCCAATCCCGACCTCAAGCCGGAAAGGAGCACCGGCTGGGACATGGGAGTGGAGCAGAGGCTGGTCGACGATCGTCTGTCCCTGGACGTTACGTACTTCAACAACCGGATTACGGATCTGATCCAGGGCGAGGGCAATACTACCGTCAACCTGGACGGGACGACCAGCATCCAGGGCCTGGAGATCACTGTCCATGCACGAATCACCGAAGACCTCACCTTCAGCGGCCAGTACACCTACACCGACTCCGAGGACGCCGATGGCGTCGAGCTGATACGTCGGGCGAAGCATCTGGCCAGCGCCAATCTCGCTTACGATTTTCTCGATGACCGGGCCAACCTCGACCTCGGCATCGATTACAACGGTGAACAGAACGACAATCAGTTCCTCGGCGCTCATCCCTGGGCAACCCGCGTGACGCTGGACGATTTCGTCCTGGTCCATGTCATGGCTTCCTACGCGCTGAGGAATAACGTCGAGATCTTCGGCCGTATCGAAAACCTGCTGGACGACGATTACGAGGAAGTCCTCGGCTTCAGCAACCCCGGCATCGGCGGCTTCGTCGGCATCCGAGGGACCATGGAACTGTTTCGGGAGCCTGCGCCGCGGAACGGTTCGGAGCCCTGAACCGAACCCTGTGGAGTGGTTATCGTTCGATGACAAGCCCGCTTCCTTCCCATCGCCGTTCTTCGGAGCCTCGTCCGGATCTCCCCGGTCGGTCACTCCAACCGACCACGCGGTGCTTCCGGTCGAAGACCTCGATGGTCTTTGTAGCGGCCCGGCGTGTAGCGTCCGCTCCGGAGCCCGCGCGCCAGGCGCAGGACATCCTTCTCCGGGTTGGCGAGGACGAAGCCCTCCCCCGGGTCATCGGCGGCTCTCTTGAGACGTCACGCCCCGGCGCCACACCACGCGGAGGCCAGTGTCATCCTCCATTGGACAATTCCAAGATTGTATTCCCCCGGCCGTTGCCCTACCATGGCTCCGTGAAGAACCTGGTGCTGCGCAACCTCGGGAAACGGTTCGGGCCAGTGACCGCGGTGGACGGCTTCGACCTTGCCGTGGACCAGGGAGAGTTCCTGGTCATCATGGGGGAGAGCGGCTGTGGCAAGACCACGCTGCTGCGGATCATCGCCGGGTTGGAGACGCCGGAAACGGGTGAGGTCCTCATCGGCGGGGTGCCGGTGAACGACGTGCCGCCCGGGCAAAGGGATGTCCAGCTCATCTTCCAGAGCTACGCGCTGTGGCCGCACATGCGCGTCTTCGAAGACCGCAGGTATGCCAATCTGACGCTTCCGCTGCGCATCCGGAAGTGGTCCGTCGGGGCCATCCGCGAGTTGATCCGGCCCCTGTGCGCAGCCCTCGACATCGAGGAACGGCTGTTCGCCCGCAAGCCCGCGGAGCTGTCCGCGGGCCAGCAGCAACGCGTGGCCCTGGCCCGGGCCATGACCACCTATCCGCAGATCCTGCTCATGGACGAGCCCCTCGGCAACCTGGACCCGCCCAACCGCCGCAGGGTCCGCGCCGAGATCCGAGCGTTTCACAAGGAGCAGCGCCTCACCACCGTGCTCGTCACCCACAATCCGGAGGATGCGCTGGAGCTGGCCGACCGCATCGCGCTGATGCACGCGGGGCGCCTGGAGCAGGTGGGGACCGCCGACAGCCTCATGCGCCACCCGGCCAACGACTACGTCAGCGACTACTTTCCAGTGCGGCCGTCCCACGGCGTTCCGTTCCAGTGATCCCGCAGGCGCTCCTGCACTCCACCGCTTCCGGGTTCCGCCGGAATGACACTCAGATCTTGAAGGCCTCGCGGGTATTGGCGGCGTACAGGTCGGCCACGTCCACGGGGTTCTTGATCACGCCCTGCTCCAGCAGATAGGAGTGGAAAGTCTCCAGGGTCTTGCGGTTGCTCTCGAAACCGTAGGGCCAGAAGTCCTCGCCCATGAGATCCACCGTCTCCTCGTACTCGAACAACTGCCAGAGCTGGCTGGTGCGCAGCACGTTGGTGTCGTAGATCTGCCCCACGCAGAGGTCCTTGGCCTGGCAGAACGCCTTGTAGAGGTTCTGGGTCACCCACGGGTGGGCTTCGTAGATCTCCCGGCGCACCACCACGCAATGCATGATGGGGAACAACCCGGTGCGGCGAAAGTAATCCATCTCCGCGGCGCGGCAGTCCTCGAACAGACGGTTGATGCCGGGTACGCGTTGCACGAAGCACGCGGGCATGCGCGCCGAGACCAGCGCGTCGATGTCCCCCGCCTCAAGCATGTGGTTGAGGGTCCGATCCGCCTCGGTCTCGATCGCCACCCCGGCCGGGGCGTCGAAAGGCACGCGATCCTTGCGCCCGGGCTGCTCCACGCCGCCCTGGACCCAGTGAACATCCTTGGCCTCCACCCCGAAGTCGTGCTGCAACATGCCGCGCACCCAGACGGACGCCGTCATGGTGTACTCCGGCACACCCACGCGCCGGCCCTTGAGATCCTCGGGCTTCTCGATCCCGGAAGCGGCGTTGACGAAGATGCACCGGTGCCGGAACATGCGGGAGGGGAATACCGGGATGGCGATGAACGGCCGGTGGCCGCGGGACGCGTCCACGTGGTACGCCCCCATGGACATCTCGGCGGCGTCGAACTCCTGGAAATGGAGCATGCGCCAGAAGATCTCTTCCACCGGCAGGGCCACGTAGTTGAGATCGATGCCCTCGGGCTTCACCAGACCGTCCTTGAGCGCCCGGGTACGGTCGTAGTCTTCACAGGCCAGCGTCAGCTCGATGTTTGCCATATTTCCTCTGTCCCGGGAGTCGGTGGGAGCCATCGGGCTCCCGGGTTCCTATAGTCTTTGCAGGCTGGCCTCCATGCGATCCATGGCTTCCTCGATGTTCTCGTAGGAGTTCGAGTACGCCAGCCTGATGTACCCTTCCCCGTACCGGCCGAAGGCGCTGCCGGGTACGGTGGCCACGTAGGCGTCCTCCAGCAGGTGCATGGCCACGTCCGCGGACGACCGGCCCAGGGCGCCGACATCGGGAAAGGCATAGAAGGCGCCCTCCGGTACCGCGCACTCGATGCCCTTCATGCCCCGGAGGCGTCTCAGGATCAGCTCCCGGCGCCGGGCGAACTCCTGCCGCATCTCGCCCACGCAGTCCTGCGGCCCCTCGTAGGCGGCCACGGCGCCGTACTGGCCGAAGGAGGTGGCGCACAGGACCGTATACTGATGCACACGGATGAGGACGTCCATCAGCACCCGGGGCGCGGCGATGTATCCCAGGCGCCATCCGGTCATGGAATAGCTCTTGGAAAAGCCGTTCACCACCAGGGTGTGCTCGCGCATGCCCGCAAGGGCTCCGATGCTGTGATGCACGGCGCCGTCGTAGACCAGCTTCTCGTAGATCTCGTCGGAAAGCACCAGCAGGTCGCGCTCCCGGGCCAGCGCCGCCAGATCCTCCAGATGTTCCCGGTCGAGCACGGCGCCGGTGGGGTTGTGGGGACTCATCACCACCATCATGCGGGTACGCGGCGTCAACCGCCGGGCCATGTCGTCCGCATCCATGCGGAAACCCTTTTCCGCCCGGAGCGGCACGCTCACCGGCACGCCCCCGCCCAGGGTGACGCAATGGAAGTAGTTGAGCCACGATGGATCCGGCACCAGCACCTCGTCGCCCTCGTTGATGAACGCCATGACAGCCATGAACACCGCTTCATTGGCGCCGATGGTGACGGCGATCTCGCCGTTCTCGTCGAAGTCGAGACCGTTGTCGGAGCGCAGCTTCGCGGCGATGGCGCGGCGGACCTCCGGGATGCCGTAGTTGGAGGTGTAGTGGACCTTGCCTTCGTCCAGCGCCCTTCGGGCCGCGGCCTTGATATGGTCCGGCGTGTCGAAGTCGGGCCGGCCGATCTCCAGATGAATGACCGGTTTGCCTTCCCCCTCCAGCTCCCCGGCGCGGCCCATCATCTTCCGGATGCCGGAAAACGGCACGCCTTTCATCCGTTGTGCTTGCCGCATTGTCATGCCGGTGTTCCACCTCGCGAAGCCCGTGCAGGGGCGGGCTTGAAAGCCCCCCTGCACCTGCGTGCCGATGTCCCTTCCTCAAGAAGCGGCAGCCAGCGCTTCGTCTACCAGCCCCACGAACTCCTTCGCCCGGGCCACCAGGCCCTCGTGCCCTTCCCGGGCGAGCACCTCCGCCAGAAAGGCGCTACCCAGCACGATGCCGGTGACCCCCAGGGTCGCGTACTCCGCCACGTTCCCCTTGTCGACCCCTCCCGAGACCATGAACCGCGCTTCGGGGAAAGGACCCCGCATCTGACGGATGAAATGCGGCCCGCCCACGCAGTCGGCCGGAAAGACCTTGACCAGGTCGGCGCCGCTGCGCAGCGCCCGGACGATTTCCGTCGGCGTGGCCCCGGCCGGTATCGCGGCGACTCCGGCCTCGCGGCAAAGCGGCACCAGATCGAGCTCCAGGGTCGGCGACACGATGAACCGCGCGCCGGCTTCGATGCCCGTGCGCGCCTGCTCCTCCGACAGCACGGTGCCGGCGCCCACGTGCACCGTCCCTTCCCTTGCCAGCGTGCGGATGACCTCGGCGGCCCCGGGGACGGTGAAGGTCACTTCCACGAACCGGACGCCGGCTTCGCCCACGGCCCGGGCGGTGGCCAGCGCCTCTTCCGCGGTGCTGGAACGAATCACCGCCACCAGGCGGCGAGCCTGCATGGCGCTCATCAGTTCCGTCCTGGTCATGGAAGATCCTTCCCCCGAAGTCCCGTCCGCGCCCGTCACGCGGGCAGGTTTGAAACCCGCCCCTACAGGCTCAGGCCGCCGTCCACCAACAGGGTCTGGCCGGTGACGAAATCGCCGCCGGTGATCAGGCCCAGGATGGCGCCGGCAACCTCCTCGGGTTTCGCGATCCGTTGCAGCGGGTAGTTGGCGGAGGCCCGGCCGATGATCTCATCGTAGTCCGCGCCGTAGTGATCGCGCATCCACTGGGTGTCGGTAAACGCGGGCGCCACGGCGTTGACCCGGATCTCGGGCCCCAGGGCCACGGCCAGGCCGCGGGTCAGGTAGATGAGGCCGGCCTTGGCGGTGCCGTAGGCGAGGGACGACATGGTGGAAGGGGCGATGACGCCGGAGATGGACGACACGTTGACGATCATGCCCCCGGCGGACGCCAGGTGCGGCGCCGCCGCCCGGGCGCATCGGAAGGCGCCCTTCACGTTGACGTCCAGGGTCAGGTCCCAGATCTCGTCCGTCAACGCATCCATGTCCGTGATCGGCACCCAACGGGTGACGCCGGCGTTGTTCACCAGGATGTCCAGACGCCCGAACCGATCCACCGTCCGACGGACCATGTCGCGCACGTGACCGTCGTCCCTTACGTCCCCATGCACGCAGAGGGCCTCCACGCCGAGCGCCTGCACTTCCGCCGCCAGACTTTCCGCCTGCTCGCGGGCCGACCGGTAGTTGATGGCCACGCCAGCGACGCCGGCGCGGGCAAGCTCCAGCACCGTTGCCCGGCCGATTCCGGTGGCCGCCCCGGTGACCAGCGCGATGCGTTGCAAAAGGACCATAACCTATGTCCGGTACCTGAGCAGAATGCCTTCCTTGTCCCTGAATGACCCCACAATGATCCATCGCTCTTGATCCTGCGTCATTCATCATTCCTTCGCGGCGTCGCCGCTCGTCGATCCCCTCAGTCTCTGCGTCGCAGCCTCGTCGATCACCCACTGCTCCGGCAGGCGCACCCGCTCGTCGCCGCCGCCGGTGAAGCGCACCACCACGCCGTAGTCCCGGGCCGCGGCATCCGGGGTAATGTAGCCGTAGACCACGTCCGCGCGCACGCGTTCGGGGTCGCGCTGGAAAGGCTCGCCGTAGCCGCCGCCGCCGGGATGGTTCAACTGGACGCTGCGGTCCCCTTCGAGATGGGTCTGGGCCTTGGGATTGGGGCGCTCGCCGCCGTCCAGGATGAACTCGCCGGGGAGTCCCGGACCGCCGCCCATGATGCCCGGAGCGGCGTAGCGGGTGCGGTCGAGGATGCCGTTGACGCTCCACCGGCCCCGGGCGCGGTTGGCAAATTCGGTGAACTGGCCGAGGCCGCCGCGCCAGGCGCCGGCGCCGCCGGAATCCACCCGCAACTCGCGCCGGCGCATGACCAGCGGCGACAGGCTCTCGATGACCTCCGCGGGCACGCCGGCCACGCCGCTGGGGAAACCCACGGCGCTGAGACCGTCCTTGGTGGGCCGGGCGCCGGTGCCGCCGACCTGGAACACGGTGAGGTTGAACGCCGGGTCCTGGCCGCGCCACACGCTGAGCCAGATGGGGTCGGCGCTGGGCGCCATGAGCTTGCCCGGCAGCGCCTTGGCGAGGGCGGTGAACACCGCGGTGGGCACGAAGTGGCCCACGGTCTGCCGCGCCGCCACCGGCGCCGGGTCGTTGGCGTTCAGGATGCTGCCCGCGGGGGCGCTCACGTGCACCGGCCGGAAGCTCCCCTCGTTGTGCGGCACGTCGGGGTAGATCGCCGCCTTGGCGGCGAAGCTGGCGTAGGCGTGGGTGTAGTTCATCACCACGTTGATGCCCCGGCGGCTCTGGGGCGAAGAGCCGGCGAAGTCGATGAAGATCTCGTCCCCCCGCACCTCCAGCCGGGTCTTGATCAGGATCGGTTCCTCGAAGCCGTCGCTCCAGGTCTCCCCTTCCCACTCGCCGTCCTCGAGCGCGGCAATGGCGGCGCGCACGGCTTTCTCCGACCGGCTGATGATCTCCTCGGCCACGGGATCGAAGCCGTCCAGCCCGAACTCGTCCATGGTCTCGATGAGCGCCCGCCCGCCGGCGTCGTTGCACGCGGACTGGGCGTAGAAGTCGCTGACCACCTCGTGGGGCAGCCGGACGTTGGCGCGGATCATCCTGAGCAGGATGGGGTCGGGCTCACCCGCGTGGAACAGCTTCATGATGGGAATCCGAAGCCCCTCCTCGTAGACCTCCCGAGCCTCGGCGGAAAGAATCCGGCCGCCGATGTCGGCGGCGTGGCAGGTGTTGGCGAAGAACGCCGTGAGCCGGCCGCGTCTGAAGATCGGCGTGGTGAGGGTGACGTCGTTGACGTGTCCGGCGGTCTGCCACGGGTCGTTGGTGATGAGCACGTCGCCGGACTCGAGGGTGTCGGCGGGGAACTCCCGCAGGAAGTGCCCCATGGAGGTGGCCATGGCATTGATGTGGCCCGGCGTGCCGCTGACCGACTGGGCCACCATTCGGCCCCGGGTATCGAACAGACCGCAGGCCAGATCCTGGCTCTCCCGCACGATGGTGCTGAAGGCGGTCCGCATGAGCGCGTCCTGCTGCTCGTTGGCCACCGACAGGAGCCGGTTCCAGATGACCTCGAGGGTGACGGGGTCGATGGCGGCATCATTCATGATCCAGCTCCACGATCAGGTTGAGATGGTCGTCGACACGGGCGCGCCCGCGGGTGCTCACCACCAACGTGGATTCCCGCTCTTCCACGATGGCCGGCCCCGCGAAGGTCATGCCCGGCGTCAAGGCGTAGCGATCGTAGACCGTGGTCTCGACGAAATCGCCCCGGGCCGGCGAGAACACCGGGCGGACGCCCTTTTCCGCCCTGGCCCGCGCCGTCTGCCGGCCACGGGTCGAGAAGTTCAGCGGCTGCTCCGGACCCCGCGCCACCACGCGCCAGTTGATGACCTCCACCGCCACGTCCGGCACCGTCCGGCCGTACATGTGCTCGTAGGTGCGCTCGAAAGCCTCGGTGATGGCGCCGAGTTGACCGCCGTCCAGCGCCCCCTCGGGGATGGGCACCGACACCTCGTGGCCCTGGCCGGTGTAGCGCATGTCCGCGGTGCGTTCGTAGATGATGCGGTCCGGGGCCAGTCCCGACTGCTCCAGGATGGCGCGTCCCTCGGCGCACATGTCATCGAACAGGCCGTTGACGAAGGGCCAGTCCAGCTCGTCGAGGCGGCTGTAGGCGCTGCGCACGAAGTCGAAGGCCAGGGGCGCCGCCAGAAGGCCGAAGGTCGAGCCCACGCCCGCCCCCATGGGAGAGATCATCGTGGGCAGGCGCAGCAGCTCCGCCACGTGGCAGCCGTGCACCGGACCCGCGCCGCCGAAGGCGTACATGGGCAGCTCCCGCGGGTCCTTGCCGCGTTCCCCCAGATGGGCGCGGGCGGCGTTGGCCATGTTCTCGTTGACGATCTGGTGGATGCCCCAGGCCACCTCCTCCACGCGCATGCCGAGCTGCGCGGCGACGCTGCCGAGGGCGGTCCGAGCCGCTTCCACGTCGAGTTTCATCTCGCCGCCGAGGAAGTAGTCGGGATCGAAGTAGCCCAGGACCAGGTTCGCGTCCGTCACCGTGGGCCGGGCGCCGCCGCGGCCGTAGCAGGCCGGCCCGGGCTCGGCCCCGGCGCTCTCGGGTCCGACCTTGAGCAGGCCCAGTGCGTCCATCCGGGCGATGCTGCCGCCGCCGGCGCCGATCTCGATCATGTCGATGACCGGGATCTTGATGGGGAGGCCGCTGCCCTTGCGGAAGCGGTAGACCCGGTCCACCTCGAACTCCCGCGCCTTGAGCGGACGGCCGTTCTCCACCGCACACAGCTTGGCGGTGGTGCCGCCCATGTCGAAGGAGAGGAGATCGGGATAACCCGCCCGCTGTCCCAGCGCGGCCGCGGCCAGCGCCCCCGCCGCCGGCCCCGACTCCAGCATGCGCACCGGGAACCGGGCGGCGGTCTCGGGGGTGCCGATGCCGCCGCTGGAAAGCATCACGAAGAAACTGCCGGTGAACCGCAGCCCGTCCAGCCGCTGCTGCAGCTCCCGGAGATAGGCGGCCACCCGCTCCTGCACGTAGACGTTGGCGGCGGTGGTGCTGGTGCGCTGGAACTCGCGGATCTCCGGCACCACGTCCACGCTCACCGACACGCGGATCTCCGGCGCCACCTCCGCGATGAGCTCCCGCGTCCGGCGCTCGTGGACGGCGTTGCGGAAGCTGTTGAGATAGCACACCGCCACCGCCCGGACCCCCTTGTCCCGGAGCTCGGCCACCAGACTCCGCACCAGGGCTTCGTCCAGCGGCTTGAGCACCGCGCCGTCCGCGGCCACGCGTTCCGGCACGTCGAAGCGGAGGTAGCGCGGCACCAGGGGCCTGGGCAACTCGAGATCGAGATCGTAGAGCTCGTAGCGGTGCTCGCGGCCAATCTCCAGGGCGTCCCGGAACCCTTCGGTGGTGAGCAGCGCGGTGACCGCGCCCTTGCGCTCGATCAGGGCATTGGTGACCAGCGTGGTGCCGTGCACCACCGTGCCCCGTCGGGCGCGGTCCACGATGCCCGTATCCAGACCCTCCCGCATGGCCGTCTCCACGGCCACGCTCGGGTCCTCGTGGGTGGTCAGGGTCTTGCCGATGAAGGACGCGCCGTCCTCCGCCACGAGGAGCAGGTCCGTGAAGGTTCCGCCGATGTCAACGCCGACGCGATACATGGGTTACAGGGAGTGAAGCAGCCGCCAGGCTCCGGCCGGAATCCCGAGGTTCCCGGATGCTGCCGGATAACCCGATTTCACTGGGCGAACAGGTCCATCAGGGCATCGGTCTGATCCGCCGCCGCCGGCCGCAGCAGCGGGATCTTGACGCCCGCGTCGCGGTATTGCTGCACCCGCGCCTTGACCTCGTCGGGGGTGCCGCTGGCGGTCATGCCCTCCACGTAGGAGTCGGGGATGGCCTTGATCAGCTCCTCCATGCCGCCCCGGGCATGGGCCTCTTCGAACGTCGGGATGTCCTCCTCGTGGATATAGGGCTCGCCCACGCGCATCTTGGGACGGGCGATGAACGGGAGCTGGATGGGGTCGAGCTTGGTGGCCACCTCCCAGCGGATGGCGTCCAGTGCCGTTTTGTGGTCGTCGGCGATGGAGCAGTTGATCAACTGGGCGACCTCGAACTTCGAGAAGTCCCGCCCCGCTTCCTCGGCCCCTTGCTTGATGATCTTGATGGCGTTGGCGGTGTACTCGGGCGAGCAGACCGCGTTGAGCACCACCCCGTCGCCGATTTCGCCGGCGAGCTTCAGGCCGGGTCTCGCGGTGGCCGGGATGTAGAGCGGGATGTGGGTGCGCAGCGGCTTCCAGCCGATGCCGACGTTGTCGAACTTGACGAACTGTCCCTGGTAGCTGACCTTCTCGCCGGTAAAGAGCAACCGCATGGACTCGATGTATTCCTTGAGCACCTGGACCGGGGCCTGATGTTCGAGGGCGTGGACCCGGGCGTGACTGCGGGTGCAGGACCCGGGGGCCAGGGTAAGGCGCCCGCCGGTGAGCTCGTCGAGGGTCATCAACGATTGCGCCATGCAGATGGGCGTGCGCAGGCGAACGATCTGAGTGGCTCCCAGCGTGACCCTGGAGGTGGCCAGGCCCATGGCCGACAAGGCCGACACCGAGTCGCGCATGAGCTCGATGGTCTCGGAGAAGAAGCCCATCTCGAAGCCCTTTTCCTCCGCGCGCCGCATGAGATCGGCGATTTCCCGAACGTTGGTGAATTTTCCGTACCCAAGTGCGAAACCGACTCTGGCCATGACCTCTCCTGACTGGTTAACGGCAACCTCTCGCCATCATTCATGCCCCGGTGAACGCGCCCGTTCACGGCGGTACGACGCCACCGACGACCCGATGGTCCTGCGCTTCGTGCTCCGGTCGATTCAGAGGAAAGCGGGCGGGTGTTGCGGTGTGCCTGAAGAAAAGCCTTTTGTATCCGACCGGTTGGGGTTCGTCAAGGATTCGCCCGGCACCGGGCGCCCGGCGGCCATTGCAGCGCACCCCGCGATTGCGTAAGCTTTGTGGCACGATGGTGGGGCTGGACATCGACGGCGTGGTGGCCGACTTCCTCTCTCCCTTCCTCCTTCGTCTGGAAACGCGCATCGGCAAGGGGCCGATCCCCGCCCATTCGCTCCAGAGCGTCGATTTTTCGGCGCATCCCGCGCTGACCGAGGAAGCGGTGGAAGAGTGCGCCGAGGCCGTGCGGCGGGACCCCGCGTTCTGGGCGGATCTGGATTCCCTGTTGAGCCCGGAACAGTGGCGGCGCCTGGAGCATTTGAGCCGGCGCGGGCAACTCTCCTTCATCACGCATCGGACGGGTCATGAAAACTGGGACATTCACGCGACTACTGCCGAGTGGTTTCGGCGGCACGGCATCACGAGTCCCGACGTGCACCTCGTCGAGAAAGAGAAATCCGCGGTGGTGGAGCGGCTCGGAGTGGTGCTTTTCGTCGATGACAACTACGAGAACTGCCGGGACGTCGCCGAGAAGACCGGTGCGCGGGTGCTGATGCCGCACCACCCCTACAACCGGTGGTTCTCGCACCCCGGCGTAACGCGTATCACGCATTTCAACGAAGTGTTCACCCAGTTCGAGAGCTGCCGCCACCGGCGGCCATCCGTTAGCGGAGGATCATCATGTACGGTTGGCGAGCACGTGTAGGCCATGTGGCTCCGTCCCGCGGAGACACCCTCGTTTACGAATTCTATCGCATGCTGCCCGAAGGGTTCCAGTTGCTCAACAGCACCGGCACCATCCGGCAACTGGTGGACACCGACTTCGAGCGACAGCTCGGGCGCATCGAGGAGGCCGCGTCGGACCTCGCGGACAACGGTTGCGACGTGATCGTCCTCGGAGGCTCCCCGCTCTTCACCAAGCTGGGCCACGGCAGCGACGTCGAGATGGGACGGCGGCTCACCGAGAAGACCGGAGTCCCCGTCACCGCCGGAATTACCGGCGAGGTAGCGGCCCTCGAAGCCATGGGCCTTCACAGCCTGGTGGTGGCCACCCCCCATGAGGACGAACTGAACGCCCGCATGAAGGCGTTTCTCGAGGCTTCCGGGTTCGAGGTGCTGCAGATCGAGGGATACGGCGTGCGCAAGAACTCCGCCATCTCGGATCTGCCGGTGCACGCCTCCTACAAGATCGCCAAGCGCCTCTACGAAAAGGCGCCCGAAGCGGACGGCATCTTCATCCCCTGCCCCCGTTGGCCCACCATCGAGGATGTGGAGCTGCTGGAGCACGAAATCGGCAAGCCCGTGGTGACCAGTTGCCAGGCCTACATCTGGTACGCGCTGCACCTGATCCGCATCAGGGAGACGGTGAACGGCTACGGCAGGCTCATGGGCAGCCTGGCCGCGTTCGATTCGGATCAACCCGGATCCAGCTTGTAGAACCGCCGGGCGTTGCCGCCCAGCAGCGCGGCCTTCTCTTCCCGGGTGAGCGAATCGTTTTTCTTGATGGCTTCCACCCGGCCCCAGTCCATGTCGCTGTGGGGGTAGTCGCTGGCGTACATCAGCGAACCGGCGCCGACCTGTTCGATGATGGCCCTCAGGTTCTCATCGTCTTCGAAGCCCGAAAGGATCCGTCCGGACAGGATATCCTCCAAGGGTTCCCGTATGGTCTCCGGCAGGGTGTAGGGCTCTCTGCCCCAGTTGCCCTCGTGCCGTCCGTCGCCCCGCGGCCCACGGACGTGCTCGATGTGCTTTCCCACCCACCAGGCCCAGTAGGGGAACCAGGTCGCCCCGATTTCCAGGAAAGCGCAGCGGAGGTTGGGATAACGGGCCAGAATGCCCATGCGCGCCACCGACATCATTCCCACCATCATGGAGAACGGCATGGCGGTGACGTGGGTGGAGAAGAAATCGGTAAAGCAGTCGGCCCACGGGGTGTCGTGCATCCCGGTGACCGCGTGGAAGCCGATGGGCGTATCGAGCTCGTTGACGGCCGCGAAGAACGGCTCGTATTCGGGAGTGTGCAGCGGCCGGTTCCCGACCATTCCGGGCAGCAGCACCCCGGCCAGACCCAGCTCTCCTACCGCCCTTCTCGCCTCCTCGGCGGCCCCGGCCGGGTCCTGGACCGGCACCATGGCGATGGCGTTGAGCCGCTTGCCGGCCTTGGAGCACTGCTCGGCCACGTAGTTGTTGTAGGCGCGGCACACGGCGCCCGCCAGCTCCGCGTTATCGAGGTCGAACACCCACACCAGCGCGGTGGGGAAAACCACCTGGTAGTCCACCCCCATCCGATCCAGGTCGTCGAGGCGGCCGGGGATGTCGTCCAGGGAGTTGTCGCGGGCCTTCATCTGCTTGTGCCGGGGCGTGGGATAGTTGAATCCGCCGCCGCCCACACCCCTGGAAAAGGGAATCCGCGGCACCACACGGCCCTCGGCCACCCAGCGGCCCTGATCCCTGGGCTCACCCGGCATGTCGATGACCCGTGGGCGGAGCGGATGGAACTCTTTTTCGATGTAGCGGTCGAACAGGTCGAAGGGTTCGTGAAGATGGCCGTCGGAGTCGATGGTCAGCATGAGTACCTCCCGCGGACGCGCGTGCGAGTCTTCGGCAGGCCAGGGCATAATGCGACCGGCTTCCCGCGCCGGACGCAAGGCCGCTCCCGGCATCTGCCGCGATTGAGAGGTTTCAGGGCGGCAGGAAGCCTACGCGCCGTATTTCTCCCATTGCGCCGGGCTGAAGGTCTTCAACGAAAGCGCGTGTATCCGTTCGTCGCCGAGCTCGTCCTTGAGCGCATCGTAGACCATCTTGTGCTGGTCGATGAGGCCCTTGCCGTCGAAGGATTCATGCACGACGACCACCTGGTAGTGGTCTCCCCCGCCGGTCAGATCCTTGATCATCGGCACCAGACAACCCGGGAACGCCCGTCCCAGCGTATCCTCTATTTCCTGTGGTTGAATCATGTGGCTGGAATTAACACAAAACAGGCGTATGGGCCACTGAATCGGGGCGGGCCGGCGGGCGTCCGCGGACACGCGCAGCGCCCCGCCTGCCCCGACCGACGGCGACCGGGTGTTGATCCAGGCGGCTGGATTCGGCGCTGGCGGCGGTGACGGCGGTGGATTCGGCGTTCATGCTTTCGGCTCCGGCGCTGTGCGTTCGATGACGGTCTCGATGCCCCGGCCGACGGTCTCCATGCCCTTGATGAGCGCTTCGAGTGACCGCATGGTTTCGGCGTGGCGGCCATCCAAGGCGCGCATGGCTTCGGCGTGGCGGCCATCCAAGGCGCGCATGGCTTCCCGGTGGCGCTGATCTTCCCGCTTCTCTCTCTGGTCTCCGGCCCGGCGCATCTGCCAAATGCCGAAGAGGATGGCCCCGACGGCGAGAGCCTGCATCGAGGTCGTCACCCAAAGGGTCCATTCCCGGACGGCAAGGCTGGCGGTTTCAAACTCGGTCATGTCTGTCTCCCTTGCATGCGGCTCAGGCCTGCGGATCGTAGTCGTCCCGGCACTGCTGGATCATGGCCCGCATGTCGGCCCGCAGCTCCTCGTTGGTGGGCCGGCCCACATAGTACCAGCCGTTGTAGATCCGGTGGACGGTGAGGTCCGGCAGGAGCGAGAAGGCATACGGAATCGCCAGGGTTCCATGTTTCCTGTCCGAGGTATCAACGATATCCAGGGCCTGGATGGCCTTGAGCTCGTGGTCGCTGAGAAACGGGAACGTCGCCCCGAGACCGGCCCTGAGCGCACCGTTCACCGGCGGCGGGTCGACGCTGACGACGGCGACCCGGCAATAGCTGGCAGGAAGATCTTCTTGCAGGATCACCAGGTGGCGCAACTGCACCACGCA
This sequence comes from uncultured Binatia bacterium (SeqCode), assembly GCA_965214905.1. Classification (GTDB taxonomy): domain Bacteria; phylum Desulfobacterota; class Binatia; order UBA9968; family JAJDTQ01; genus JAJDTQ01. The sequence goes on along the minus strand of OZ243984.1, from coordinate 3,944,092 downwards.
CTTCCCTCACCAGTAGCCGCGATAGAAAACCACGATGAGCGGGAACTTGCCCTCGGTGACGTCCGACAGCTTCGCCTCCCGGCCCGTATGGTCCTTCAGCGCCAGATCCGGAAACTTCGCCCCGACGATTTGATTCATGATTTGCCTCCCTGACCCGGCATGGCCGGAACCGGATTTCCCGGATTCCGGAATCCAGGAGTCACGCACCATTCTTCGTCATCTTGTACAAGATTTCACGGATAACGGACCAAGGTAATAATAAGGGACCAAGGTAACATATTGTCGCCTGCAAACTACGGCGCGGGCATTGCCCAACGCGCCAGTTCCGATCCCGAGAGTTCCGCGCCGAGTCCCGGCCCGTCCGGGACCAATACCCGCCCTTCCCACAAATCCAGCGGCGCTTCCACCGCGTCCGCGGCCATCTTGAGCGGCCCCACCGACTCGCAGCCGTCCATGATGTTGGCACAGCTCGCGGCTACGTGAAGCTCCGCCAGCGTGTTGATGGTCAGCCCGAATCCGTGACCGATGACGCATCGGATGCCCGCGGCCTCGGCCATTTGCACCATTTGAACGGTCCGGGTGACGCCCCCCTGCTTCATCACCTTGACCTTGATGATGTCGGCGGCCTCTTTTCGGATCACCTCCACCAGGGTCTCCGGCCCGACGATGGCTTCGTCGGCCATCACCGGGATGTCGATACCGCGCCGCACCCGCGCCAAACCCGCGTAGTCGGTCCGGGATACCGGCTGCTCGAACAGCGCCACGTCCAGCGGCGCCAGCGCCTTCCCCAAACGGACCGCCTCGTCGACGTCGTAACCCTCGTTGGCGTCCACCCGGAGCTCCATTTCGCTGCCGGCTGCATGGCGCACGGCCGCCACCCGGTCCCGATCGGACTCCACCCCGGCGCCCAGCTTGATCTTGACCGAGAGAAAGCCGCGGTCGCGCCAGCTCACGGCCTCCCGCGCCGCCTCATCGGGGTCCAGCAAACCGATCCAGCCGTTGAGCAGCACCTCGTCCTTCAACCGCCCGCCCAGGAGTGCATGGACCGGCTGGTTCAGAACCTTGCCCTTGAGGTCGAGAAGGGCCATCTCCAGGGCCGCCTTGGCGTCCAGGCGCCGCGGCAGACAGCGGTCCATGAGATCCAAGGCCGCCGACAGGTTCAGGGGATCGCGGCCGGTGAGCCCCGGCGCCAGCATCCGCAACGCCTTCAGGGTCTGGTCGAAGCTCTCTTCCGAATGACCGGGGTCCGGATCGACGTTGCCGACGCCGCTAACGCCCTCATCCGTACGCACGCGCACCACGACGCTGTCCTGCCGGGTCTTGGTGTCGTGGGCGTTGCGAAAAACCCCCTTCATGGGGATCCGCAAGGGATGAATCTCGATGCCGGTGATTCTCATTGGACCCTGCCGTCTTGTGCGAGTGAACCGCCCGCGACCGCGCTTTGCCTTGCAGGAGGGCGCAGGCTGTTGAATGATACCCCCAACCACCCGGTTCCGCGAACGGTCAGGAAGGACACACGACATGACGACAGCCGCGAGATTGCGGAGCGCAATGGCCGAGGACGGCTGCCTGACGGTTCCCGGCGTCCACGACGGCTTGACCGCATTGCTCGCGGAGCAGGCCGGGTTCGGGGCGGCCCTGCTCGGGGGCAACGCCGCCACCGCCAGCCTGCTGGGGCTTCCGGACCTGGGCTTCCTGTCCGCCGATGCGCTCATCGTACACGTACGAAACATCTGTCACGTGCTGCGCATCCCCCTGCTGGTAGACGCCGACACCGGCTTCGGCGGGCCGCTACAGGTGCACCGGGTCGTAGCCGCGCTGGAGCGCGCGGGCGCCGCGGCGATCCAGATCGAGGACCAGGTCCCGGCCAAGAAATGCGGACTCCTCCAGGGAGGACATCCGCTGGTCTCGGCAACGGAAATGGTGGAGAAGATCCGGGCAGCGACCGCCGCCAGGGAGGACCCGGACACCGTCATCGTCGCGCGCACCCTCGCCTACTCGTCCGGCGGCCTGCAGGCGGCCATCCGGCGCGGCCGTGCCTACCGCGAAGCCGGCGCCGACGCCATCTTCGTTCAGTCTCCGGGCACTCCGGAGGAACTCCGTGAGATCCGCGGCTCCATCCCGGGTCCGTTGGTGGTCAACCTGGACGAGGCCACCCCGGCTTCCACCCTGGACGTGAGCGAGGCGGCGAACGAGGGTTACAAGCTGGCGATCTTCCCCGGTTCCGTCCGTTACACCCTGGTGAAGGCGGTCAAGGAAACCCTCGCCGTGTTGGGCCGGGAAGGCGCGACCCGGAGTTGCCGCCATCGCATGGCGTCCCTGGCCGAGTACCACGACGTGTTGCGAATGGATGCGTTCCTGGATCTCGAAGGTTCCCTGTTGAAGCCTTCGTAGATTTCTGTCGGCACCGTCACACACCGTGGCGCGGGAAGGACGGAAGCCGGCGGTCAGGCCCGTATGTCCTCGAGAAACAGCTCGGTGGGGATCTCCTGGCCGAGGCCGGCGTCGCGGGCGCGTTCGTACACGGCTCCGGTGACGGCGCTGAACTGGGGGCCGATGGCGCCGATGTTCATGAACCAGGCGGTCTGCTCCGGGCTGGTCCGGCCGGGGATGCGGCCGCCCATGAGATCCGGCAGCTTGGGAATATCCACGATCTCGGGCGTCAGGTCCACCCGCGGCACCAGCGCCCGGTCGTCCGGCTGGCCCGCGACGTAGCCGAGATAACCGCCTCTGGCGTAAAATGCCTCCGGCGGCGGCTTCTCCAGGTAGGGGGTGGCGTCGCCGGGGCGCACCGCGACGTCCACGGCCTGAAGAAAGCCCGGCTCCACCGAGTTCCGGTTGACGTCGATGACGGTCATGCCGGGCTCCAGCCAGTCGGCGAAGAACACCGGCTCGATGGCGGAGGCGCAGCAGCACACGATGTCCGCGCCCCGCACCGCGCTCCGCGGGTCCGGAGCCACCACCACTTCGATCTCGTGCCGCGCCCTCATCTCTTCCGCGTACTGCCGGGCGTTGGCCGGGTTGAGGCTGAAGACCGTGACCTTGGCAATGGGACGCACATGGCAGAGCGCCTCGAGATAGCTCCGGGCCATGCCGCCGGAACCGATCATCGCCACGGTGCGGCTGTCCTCCCGCGCCAGATACCTGGCTCCCAGGCCCGCTCCGGCGCCCACGCGGTCGTGCTGCAGCCGGCCGTCGTTCATCATGGCCACGGGGGTGGCATCGCGCGTGCTCAAGAGCAGCAGCAGGCCGCAATAGGTTCCGAGCTCGCGGGCGTACTTGTTCTCGCGCCGGTGGCCGCGTTCCATGGGCCAGCTCACCATGTCGGAGATGATGCGGATACAGGCATAGCCATCCTTCCGGCTGCCGCCGACCATGAGGGCGAGGCGGTGGTAGGGAGCCTCCTGGTCCGAAGGCACGTACATGTCCATCCGGCCCATGCCCACCGCGTCGCCCCGGGCCAGCTCGTGAAAGAGACTCTCCAGAGAGTCCAGGCATAACGGCATGTCGATGACGCGCGCCACATCGTCGTTGTTCAGAAAAAGCATCGTCTTCTCCTCGTGTCTTCCCTGTCTTCCCCGATGGCGGGACGGTTCTCCGTAGAGTATTCTCCGTAGAGTATGTAGAGTATGTAGAGTATAGACACACTCCCGGTGAGGGACCATCTGCCGACGCCGACCACCAACCAACAGGAGGCCCCATGCTCGCCGACCTTCGACCGCGCGAAGAAGGCCCCGTTACCATCGTGTTCGGCATGTTCGGCTGGCGGCATACCATCGTGCGGTGGGCCGAGCACGCCCGCCGGGCCGGCTGCTCGCACTACCGCATCGTGTGCATGGACGACGGTATCGCGGAGTTCCTCCGGGAGCGGGGCGAAGCGCACCGGGCCGTCGCCTTACACGACCTCGTGCCGGACGCTCCGAGGGTGGATTTCGACGCCATGGACCGGCGCGCGCGGATGCAGGCGCTCACCCCGCTCAGGGTGAAGGTCTTCGTTCGCCTCGCCGCCACCGGGTGCGACTTCATCCACAGCGACGCCGATGCGTTCTGGCTCCGTGACCCGCGGCCATGGCTGAGCGCCCGGCCGGACCACGATCTCATCTGCTCCCAGGGAACCACTTTCCCGCGTGCGCACTATCACCGCCACCACTTCGTGCTCTGTGCCGGGTTCTTCTTCTGCCGCGCAAACGAGAGGACCCGGGCATACTTCGAGCAGGTGAGCACGCTCGCCGAGCGGTATCTGGACGACCAGGTCGGCATGAACGCCAGCCTGCTGGCCGATCCGGCGGGGAGATGGCACCTCGTGCGACCGGTTCCGGCCGTCAGGTGGAAGTCCGAATGGATCCGCCCGCCGCTCGAAAGTTTCTTCCGGCGATGCGCGCTCTACGTGCTGCGACGCCCGGTGCTCCGGGCGCTCACCAACCTCACGCTCCGTCTCGCGAAGCGCGACTGGATCTTCACCAGCCCTGTGACCATCGACGGGCGCTTCGCAGGCGGACTTCGCGTCGGCATCATTCCCATGCACATCGTGGCGCGCGGGAGATTCCGGGGCTGGGGCGAGCCGCTGGTCTTCCACAGCTCGGAGAACAAGAGCACCTCCCGCCCTGCGGATGGCGCGGTCGATCAGTTCCGCCACCCTGCCATCATCATTCCCCGCAACCCGGCCCCATGCCGCGGCCGATACCACGCGAGGCGGAGCCACGCAGCCGACGACGAAAGGAGCGCGGATGATCCACGGTCTATTCAGACTGACGGAGCGTCCACTGGTTTCGAGCTGATACACTACCCAGGAATTGCGGAACTGCGGAGAACCGTGTAGACTCGTCTCCAACGAATGACACCTTATCCAGAGTGGTGGAGGGACAGGCCCGTCGAAGCCACAGCAACCGTGTTCCCGAAGGGAATGCAGGTGCTAATTCCGGCCCGCAAGGGACAGATAAGGTGAGGAGAAAACCTCTTCTCATCTTGGAAGAGGTTTTTTTTCGTTTGCAGCGCCCCTTGGAGTTTCGTTTGGAGCATGCGTCTGACCCCTGAACAAGTCGAGCGCTACAGCCGCCAGATCATGATCCCCGACGTCGGCGGCGGCGGGCAGATCCGGTTGCGCCAGGCGAGCGTGCTGGTGGTGGGAGCCGGCGGCCTGGGCAGTCCGGCGGCGTTCTATCTCGCTGCCGCCGGCCTGGGACGGCTCGGGATCGTGGACGGCGATTCGGTGGACCTGTCCAACCTGCAGCGGCAGATCCTCCACACCACGGCCGACCGGGGACGCCGCAAGGTGGAATCGGCCCGGTCCCGGCTGCTCGAGCTGAACGCGGAGGTCGACGTGGAGTTGCACGACGCGCGCTTGACGGAGGAGAACGCCGCCGGACTCATGGAGCCGTACGACTTCATCATCGACGGAAGCGACAACTTCGATACCAAGTTCCTGGTCAACGACGTCGCCGTCTCCCTGGGCAAACCGTTTTCCCACGCGGGGATCGTCCGGCTTCAGGGCCAGACCATGACGGTGGCGCCCCCGGACAGCGCCTGCTATCGCTGCCTCTTCGAGGAGGCGCCGGCGCCGGGCGAAGTGCCAGGGTGCCAGCAGGCGGGCATCCTGGGTGCGGTGGCGGGAACCATCGGCTCCATCCAGGCCACCGAGGCCATCAAGTATATCGTCGGACTCGAAGAACACCTGCTGGTGAACCGTCTGCTGACCTATGACGCCAAGACCATGGAAATACGCTATGTGCCGGTGCCGGCGAACCCCCGCTGCAAGGCCTGCAGCGCCTCCGTCGGCTCGCCGGCTTCTCAAAGGAGCCAAGCATGAGCTTTGTCCAAGGACTGAAATGCCGGGAATGCGAACAGGCGTATCCCACGGCCCCCCTCCACGTGTGCGAGGACTGCTTCGGCCCCCTCGAGGTGGTGTACGACTATGACGGTATCCGCAACAGCATGAGCCGGGAGAAGATCGCCTCGCGGGCCCGCAACCTGTGGCGCTACCGCGAGCTCCTGCCCATCGACGGAGAGCCCAGGGTCGGCCTCTACTCGGGCTTTACGCCGCTCATACGCGCCCGCCGGCTGGGCGAAGCATTGGGCGTCGATGAGCTCTACCTCAAGGACGACTCGGTCAACCACCCGACCTTCTCCTACAAGGACCGGGTCGTATCCGTGGCCATCTCCAAGGCCATCGAGTTCGGCTACGACACGGTCTCGTGCGCCTCCACCGGGAACCTCGCGAACTCCGTGTCGGCCCACGCCGCCAGCGCCGGGCTCAACTGCTACGTCTTCATTCCCGAAGGGCTGGAAGAAGGGAAGATCGTCGGCTCGGCAATCTACGGTCCGCGCACCGTCGCCATCAAGGGCACGTATGACGACGTGAACCGCCTGTGCAGCGAGATCGGCGACAAGTATCCGTGGGCGTTCGTCAACGTGAACCTCAGGCCCTACTATTCCGAGGGCGCCAAGACCCACGCCTTCGAGGTCGCCGAGCAGCTTGGATGGAAGCTGCCCCGCCACATCGTCGTCGGCTCGGCGGGTGGAACCATCCTTCCCAAGCTGGGCAAGGCGTTCAAGGAGCTCCGGTCCGTGGGACTGGTGGACCCGGACGAGCCGTGCAGCATCTACTCGGCCCAGGCGGCAGGGTGCTCCCCGATCATCGACGCCTTGAAGAAAGGCACGGACGTGATCGATCCGGTGAAGCCCGACACCATTGCCACCTCCATCGCCATCGGCAACCCGGCCGACGGCTACTACGTGATCCGGACCGTCAAGGAGTCCGGCGGCTGGGGAGAAAACGTGACGGACGACGAGATTCTCGACGGCATCAAGCTCCTCGCAGCCACCGAGGGCATCTTCACCGAGCCTGCCGGCGGCACCGAGGTCGCGGTTACGAAGAAGCTCATCGAGCAGGGCCGGATTCCCCGGGACGAGTCCACCGTCATCTCCATCACCGGCAACGGCTACAAGACGGTGGAGACGGTGGCCCACATCATCGATCGGCCGTACAGCATCGACGCGGCCCTCGGCAACTTCGACGACCTCTACGGCGAACTGTCGCAGGGGGCACAGGGCAAGGCGAAGGCGGTTTGACGCAAGCGCCCCGGAACCGAGGGACGCCGGTCACGCAGCGTCCGTGTTGAAATGGCTGCATACAGGGATTATCCTGAGGCAGAGGGAGGTCTTTCCATGAGTGTTCGTGTACGCGTCCCCACACCGCTGAGAAAATTCACCGAGGGATCGGATGAAGTGAACGCCAACGGCGAGACGGTTTTGGCAATGCTTGAGGATTTGGAGCAAAACCACCCCGGCATCAAAGAGCGCATCATGGACGACACCGGCAAGGTTCGCCGGTTCGTGAACGTCTATGTCAACGGGGATGATATCCGTTTTCTCAAGAACGTGGACACCGCGTTGAAGGACGGTGACAACATCTCGATCGTGCCGGCCATCGCGGGAGGCATGTAAATCCGTTCATGCTCGCCGCCGTAACGAAACCCGCACCGCCGCCGGCCCGGGAGCTCGCGAAAGTCGAGGCCGTTAGCGAGCTGGTCGGCAACACGCCCCTGGTGGAAATCAGGAGCGTCACCCGCGGCCTGTCTGCGGCGGTGAGGATCCTCGCCAAGCTCGAAGGATTCAATCCGGGCGGTTCGGTGAAGGACCGGCCCGCGCTCGGGATGATCCGGGAAGCGATCCGTACAGGGCAACTCGAACCGGGCCGGACCCTCATCGATTCGACCTCGGGAAACACCGGAATAGCCATTGCCATGATCGGCGCGGTGTTGGGCTACCCGGTACGTCTGGTGCTGCCGTCCAATGTCAGCCAGGAACGCAAAGGCATCATCCGGTCTTTCGGCGCGGAAGTCGTATTCAGTGATCCGATGGAAGGGTCCGATGGGGCCATTCGGCTCTGCCGCAAGATCGTCGGCGAGAATCCGGAAGCGTATTTCAAGCCCGATCAATACTTCAACCCCATGAACAGCCAAGCGCACTATGAAACGACGGGCCCGGAAATCCACCGTCAAACCGCCGGGGGCGTCACCCACTTCGTCGCCGGCATCGGTACCGGCGGCACCGTCATGGGGGCCGGGCGTTTCCTGAAGGAGCGGAACCCCCGGATTCGGGTCATTGCGGTAGAGCCGGACGCGGCATTGCATGGACTCGAAGGGCTGAAACACATGGCCAGCTCCATTGTCCCCGGTATCTACCATGAAGAAGAACTCGACCTGAAAGTCCCCGTATCGACGGAGGATGCCTACGACATGGTCCACCGCCTGAGTCAGGAAGAAGGGCTGCTGGTGGGCCACTCCTCCGGTGCCGCCATGGTTGCGGCATTGCGGATCGCCCGGCAGTTGAGCCACGGCACGGTGGTCGCGGTGTTCCCCGACTTCGGGAGCCGGTACATGACGACCAATCTGTGGACGACCTGGAAGGAAAACCTGGATGTCGGCAACCTGGCCTTCTCGATCTGAAAACATGCGTCCGGACCGGATATTGCATTCATCCTTCGACTTCGCGGGCACGACGCCTGTCCCGAGCTTGTCGAAGGGCACGGGACGAACAGAGAGACGCTTCCGAAACCGTTCGTCCCGAGCGTAGCGAAGTCGAAGGACGTTCCTGGTTCCGGCTCTACCCGCGGCGTGCGGTTCTGAACGAACATGATCATCCGCTGTCCCAGTTGTTCCACGACGTACAAGGTGGACAGCAGCGTTCTCGACGCGCCCAGGCCCACTTTCCGCTGTTCTCGCTGCAGGCACGTCTTCGCCGTCCAGATACGCTTGCAGTTGGAGAACGGGGACCCGCCGGCCGCCCCTACCGCAACGGACCGGATGGCCGGGAGTGCAGCCCGCGGCGAACCCGATAAAAGCGCCGGACCGGATCTCGGCAGCGCATCGGATAGCGGCGACGGACCCGATACCGGCGGGGAGCCGGACCCCCAATGCCTTGCGGACACTCGCGACAGCCAGGCTTCCGGGGTTGCTTCCACGCAATCGCACGCCGAAACGCCGCAGGCCACTCCGGAGTTGCCGCGCACGCCGGCCGACGTCGAGCCGGCAAACCGGGATGCCGACGAGACTCGAGCAGCCGGCGACGATTCCGGCGAGACCCGGTTCGAGTACCCGGACTTCGACCCGTTCGTGGAGGCGGACCGGCCTGATGTGCAGCAGCCGGAATCGCCAGAGCAGACTGCCGCCGTTGAAGACCCCATCCCCGCCCGGACTGCGCGGAAGCCGGACTTCGAGATCGACGACGATTTCCTGATCCCGCCCAGGAGGGAGGCCGAGCCGCCCAAGCCGCCGCGCCCCAACACCCGTGGTTCCATCGTACCGTTGGTGAGCCTCGTGGCTCTGGCGCTGTTCGGCTTCGGCCTGGTGACGATGATCTATCAGGTCAACCCGCAGCCGCTGGATTCGGTGCTACGACGAATACCGTGGTACGGCAGCACGTTGTTCGAGGACCGGCACTTCAAGAGAACTCTGGTGTTCGAATCGCTGGCATCGGGAGTGCAGCCGGTGCTGAACCAAACGGAGGTCTTCGTCGTCTCCGGCAAGCTGGTCAATGGTAACGACCGGAGCATCCACAAAGTCCGGATAGAGGCTCGACTCTTCGATGCGGAAGGCAAGCAGGTCGGCCGGCAGGTCACATTCGTGGGGAACGCGATTTCGGCCAAGATCATACAGGATATGACGTTTCGCGAGATTTCGCTGCTACAGAGCCTCAAGCCCCAGAGCGCCTATCGAATACCCGCCAATGAATCGGCGAACTTCACCATCGTCTTTCCCAAGCCGAAGTCGTCGGTGGAATCCTTCACCTGCCGGGTTGTTTCCGCGGAGGCCGCGGCGTAGGCCACCAGACCCTGCGTCAATCCTTCTTGGAACCCTCGCCTTCGTCCTTGTCCGCGGCGGTCACGTCGATCTCGTCCGGCTCGTGGAGCGACTTGCGAAAGCTCTTGATCCCCTTGCCGAGCCCCTGACCGATCTCCGGAAGCCTCCGGCTGAAGAGCACGAGGACGATCACCATGATGATCAGCAGTTCCCATACACCAAGGCCAAACATGACGCCATTCTATCCCAAAAGACGCGGCATTGACAGCCGTGGAGGAAGAAGAACCGCCACCCTTCGGCCCTCCCGGTGCAATCGGAACCAGCGGATGATAAAGAGGACCGGCGGGCTCCTGCCCGATCCCACGGACTGCCGGAGGTGGTTTCAATGCTGAAGCTCTATCATTGGTGGAGTTCCACCTGTTCGCGTCGCGTACGCATCGCCTTGGCCGCGAAACAACTCTCGTGGGAGAGCGCCTACGTCAATCTCCCGAAATTCGAGAACCTCGAGCCCTGGTACGTCACGCTGAATCCCAACGGTGTCGTGCCCACCCTCGTGCATGACGGCCGGATCATCGTCGAGTCCAATTTCATCCTGGAATACCTCGACGACGTGTGGCCGGAGGCGCCGTTGAGACCCGAAGACCCTTACGAGCGGGCACGCATGCGGATCTGGATGGACAGGTTCGAGCACGTCCTCCATCGCAACGTGAACGTCATTTCCTTCATCAGACAGGGCCGGTACAAACGCTACGAGCACCTTTCCGAAGAAGAACGCGAGGCCGCCATCCGAAAGCAACCGACGGAAGAGAAGCGGGCGCTGCTGTCGGACCGGTTGAGGAACGGCATCTCGGAGGAGCAAATGGCCTATGCGGAGGCCCGGCTGGCCGAGATACTGGACGACGTGGAAGCGGCCCTGGCGGACCGGCCGTGGCTCAACGGTGACAGGATGTCGCTGGCGGATTGCTCCATCGCACCGTTTATCGAACGATTCGAAGCCAACGGGCTGGAGCGACTGGTGGACTGGAACACGCGGCCCGCGGTGGGCGCATGGTGGGCGCGGCTGCAGGCGACCCAAGCGTTCCGGACCGCGTACTCTTTCAAGGCGCCGCCGTAGCGCACGACGCCCGACAGGCTCCCAGGAGCCGATATCGGGCGGTAACGCGATGCGGGCAGGGGCGGGTTTGAAACCCGCCCCTGCATCGGCGTGCGAGTTCTACGGCACAGGCTCCTGAGCGTAGGCCGACACCGGCGCGCAAGTGCAAACCAGGTTCCGGTCGCCGTAGGCGTTGTCGATCCGGCCCACGGGCACCCAGAACTTGCGCTGCCGCACCCACTCCCGCGGAAACGCCGCCTGGTCGCGGGAATACGGGTGTTGCCAATCTTCCGACAACAGGTGAAAAGCGCTGTGGGGGGCGTTCTTCAGCACGTTGTCCCGGGGGTCCGCGGCGCCCGTCTCGATCTCCCGGATCTCCTCGCGGATGGCGATCATGGCGTCACAGAAACGCTCCAGCTCGGCCAGGGACTCGCTCTCCGTCGGTTCGATCATCAGCGTGCCCGCCACCGGCCATGACATGGTCGGCGCATGAAAACCGTAGTCCATGAGCCTCTTGGCCACGTCGTCCACCGTGACATTGGCCGACGACTTGAACGGACGCACGTCGACGATGCATTCGTGAGCCACCATGCCGTGCTTGCCGCGGTATAGAATCGGGTAGTCCGACGAAAGCCTGTGCGCGATATAGTTGGCGTTCAGCACGGCTACCTGAGTGGCCCGGGTCAGCCCCGCGGCGCCCATCATGGCGATATAGGCCCAGGATATCGGCAGGATACCCGCGCTGCCCCAGGGCGCGGAAGACACCGCGGTGATGCCCTCGGGCGGACCGCATTCGGGCACCACCCCGTGCGCAGGAAGAAATGCCCTGAGATGCTCTCCCACCGCCAGAGGCCCGACACCCGGTCCGCCCCCTCCGTGCGGTATGCAGAACGTCTTGTGAAGGTTCAGGTGGCATACGTCCGGCCCGATGCGTCCCGGCTGGCACAGCCCCACCAGCGCATTGAGGTTGGCGCCGTCCAGATAGACTTGGCCGCCCTCTTCGTGGACCAGGCGGCAGATGTCGGTGATGGCTTCCTCGAACACCCCGTGGGTGGAGGGATAGGTGACCATCAGCGCGGCCAGACGATCACTGAACCGATCGGCCTTGGCGCGCAAGTCATCCAGGTCGATGTTGCCGTCCTCATCGCAATCCACCACCACCACGCTCAATCCCGCCAGCACCGCGCTGGCGGGATTGGTGCCGTGGGCGGAACCGGGAATGAGACAGACGTCGCGCTGCTGCTGGCCGTTGGCGGCATGATATTTCCGGATCACCAGCAGCCCCGAGTACTCGCCCTGGGAGCCGGCATTGGGCTGCACCGACACCGCGGCAAACCCGGTAATGGCGGCCAGCCACTCCTCGAGCCGGGCGATCAGCCGGCGGTACCCACGGGTCTGATCCGCAGGCGCGAAGGGATGCATCCGGGCGAACTCGGGCCACGTCACGGGAATCATCTCGGCGGTGGCGTTGAGCTTCATGGTGCAGGAACCCAGCGGTATCATGGACTGCACCAGGCTCAGGTCCTTGGCCTGAAGCCGGGCCATGTAGCGCAGCATCCGGGTCTCGGAATGGTGCTGGTTGAACACCTCCGCTTCCAGGAATCCGCTTTGGCGGACGTAACCCTCCGGCAGATGCGGACGCGCCTCCCGCGCCATGGCGGTGACCGGATCATCCGCTCCCACCGGGACGCCGAAAACCCGCAACAGTTCCCGTACATCGTCGCCGCCGGTGGTTTCGTCCAGGGAGATGTGCAACCGATCGGCGGACGGCCGTCCGAGATTGATGCCGCGCTCCGCCGCCGACCGCTGGATGCCCTCGGCCCTGCCGGCGTCGACGGCCACGCGGACGGTATCGAAGAAGCAGTCCGCGGCCAGCGTGAAGCCGGCGTCCGAGAGCCGTTCCGCCAGCAAGGAGGCGTAGCCGTGAACCCGCGAGGCGATGTTCCGGAGGCCGGACGGACCGTGGTACACCGCATACATGGAAGCCATCACCGCCAGCAGCACCTGCGCCGTACAGATGTTGCTGGTGGCCTTCTCCCGGCGGATGTGCTGCTCGCGGGTCTGCAAGGCCAGCCGTAGCGCCGGCTGTCCGTGAGCGTCCCGGGAAACCCCCACCAGACGCCCGGGAATCATTCGTTTGTACTTCTCCCGGGTGGCGAGAAAGCCCGCGTGGGGGCCGCCGAAGCCCATGGGCACTCCGAAGCGCTGGGCGCTGCCGACGACGATATCCGCGCCCAGTTCTCCGGGGGGCGTCAGCAGGCACAGGCCGAGAAGATCGGTAGCCACGATGCTCACCATGCCACGCTCCCGGCACTGGCGGACGAACGCTTTCAGGTCCGGGATCGCTCCGCTGGCGGCCGGATACTGGATGAACCCGGCGAACGCGTCGGCCGGAAGCTCTCCGCCCGGGGCGCCCATGACCCGTTCCACTCCGATGGGTGCGGCTCGCGTGCCCATCACCTCCAGGGTCTGCGGGAAGGCGTCCTCGGAAACGAACAGCTTGCAGCGCGGAGCGAGGCGCCGGGCGTGTCCCTGGTTCTCCAGGTTGAAGGCCAGGAACACCGCCTCCGCGGCCGCGGTCCCTTCGTCCAGCAGGGAGGCGTTGGCGATGTCCATGGCCGTGAGGTCCGTGACCATGGTCTGGAAATTCAACAGGGCCTCCAGACGGCCCTGGGAGATCTCCGGTTGATAGGGCGTGTAGGCAGTGTACCAGCCCGGATTCTCGAGGATGTTCCTGAGGATGACGGCGGGCGTGTAGCAGTCGTAGTAGCCCATGCCGATATAGGATCGGCACGGCCGGTTGGCATCGGCGAGGTCCCGGGCTTCGCGCAGAAGCTGCTCTTCGGTCAGAGGCTCGGGCAGGTCCAGGCGGCCGGAAATGCGAATGCTTTCCGGCACCGCCCGCTCCACCAGCGCTTCGACGGAGTCCAGGCCCAGAACCGCGAGCATCTCCCGGACCTCCGCCGCATCGGGCCCGATGTGCCGCGACGAAAACAGCTCCCGAAACGAATCCCTGTGATCCGTGTGGTCCATGTCCTCAAGCGGGTCCATGTCCTCAAGCGGGTCCATGTCCTCAAGCGGCGTCAAGCACCGTCGTCGTGGCCTTCACAGTAGGCTTCGTATTCCTCCGGCGTCATGAGATCATTCAGCTCGTCGGCATCCGACATGCCGACCTTGATGATCCAGCCTTCTCCGTAGGGGTCTTCGTTGATGAGCTCCGGCGTTTCCGGCAGGACGTCGTTGACCTCGGTCACCGTACCGCTGACCGGTGCATAGAGATCCGAAACCGCCTTCACCGATTCCACCGCGCCGAAGGGATCGTCCTTGCTGATCTTCTCCCCCAGCCCCGGCGCCTCCACGTACACCACGTCCCCCAGCTCGTTCTGGGCGAAATCCGATATGCCGATGACGGCGTGGTCGTCGTTCTCCACCAACACCCACTCGTGCTCCCTCGAATACCGCAGACCCTTCGGGTACTCCATCGGTTCCTCCTTGACCGCTCTGCCGCCGTTCGGGCCCGCGCCCCGCTACGGTAACCGACCCGGCAGGCAGAAATCTACCGCGACTCCCCCCAACCCGGCCCGGCTCCCGGGGAAGGTCTGAACAAGTCGATTCCGTTATTTATTCGGAAAACCCCGACAACCGCCAAAACCGGACTTGTTCAGACCTTCCCTGGAGTCGCGTTCCGTAAATGTGTTGACCCTGTTCCATATCTTCACCCCGTTCCGGCAAGAAGTGGTCGGCGATGAACAACTCCCCTCTCCCTCTGGGTGAGGGTGGCCGAAGGCCGGGTGAGGGCGCCCCGAATAAACCTGCCCTCCTTTACTGGTCGCTCCCAACCGGCGGCGCGCACACGGGGGACCCTCACCCCAACCCTCTCCCAGAGGGAGAGGGTGTCGGAAGGGCCGTCCAAATGGCTCGGTGATGAGTCATCGCAAATATGAAACGCAACACTCGTTCCGGCTTGTTCGTCCTATCCAAACAAGAAAGTTCGAGTTAATGACCGCAACCGAACCCTCCCCTTCTGCCTGTCATCAAACACCTGATCCGGCAGGCTCCTGGACGAACGGGACCCGGACGATGCGGCCTCGGACCCGGCGGCGGCGGATCTCCACCCGCACCTCCGTGCCCCGAGCCGCCGCATCGGCCGACACATAACCCAAGGCGATGGCCTTGCCCAGGGTCGGAGACCGCGTGCCGCTGGTGACTCGCCCGACCTCGCGGTCGTCGTGAAATATCGGATAGCCCTGCCGGGCGATACCCGCCTCCTCCATCTCCAGGCCCACCAGGCGCCGTCGCAGCGGCTCTTTCCGCGACAGTGTCTCGGACCCGATGAAGGGGCCCTTGTCGAGCCTGGTAATCCAGCCGAGCCGCGCTTCCAGCGGTGTGGTGGCCTCGTCGAGTTCGTGCCCGTAGAGGGCGAACCCCTGCTCGAGACGGAGCGTGTCCCTGGCTCCCAGTCCGGCAGGCTCCACCTCGCCGGCGCCCATCAGGGCGTCCCACAGCCGGACGCCGTCGTCCGCCGGGCAATAGAGTTCGAAGCCGTCCTCGCCGGTATATCCCGTGCGTGAAACGATGCAGCGGACCCCGCTCACGTCGCCGACAAGGAAATTGAACGCCTTGAGGGCGGGCAACTCCAGCGCCGTCAACGGTTGCAGGACCGCCTCCGCCGCGGGCCCCTGAAGCGCCAGCAACGCGTAAGCGTCGCTCACGTCCCGCACGGTGACGGCATCGTCCGCGTGGCCCGCCAGCCACGCGAAGTCAACCGCGCGCCTGGCAGCGTTGACGCAAAGCAGATACCGGTCGGCCTCCAGCCGGGAAATCACCAGGTCGTCGATGACCCCGCCGCGATCGTTCAGCAACAGCGTGTACTGCGCCTGTGACGGGGTCAGCCGCTCGACGTCGTTGGTGGTAACCCGCTGACAGAAGCCCTCGGCGCCGGCGCCCTGCACCTCGATCTCCCCCATGTGGCTTACGTCGAAAAGGCCCGCGCTCGACCGCACTGCCGAGTGCTCGGCCTGGATGCCCCGGTACTGAACCGGCATCTCCCAGCCCGCGAACTCCACCATGCGCGCCCCCAGGGCCTTGTGCCGGGCATGGAGGGGACTCTTCCTGAGTTCCCGACTCTGCGCTTCTCCGGTCATGGTTACCGACTCCCTGACCCGGCATTGCCGGAACCAGGAGCAGCGCCCTTCGACTTCGCTTCGCTACGACCTGTGCCGAGCCTGTCCAAGGGCTCAGGGCGAACGGAAATGGCAGCTTTCGGAAAGGCCCGGTTGTTTCCAATGGCTGCGGGACCGCGCATCGGTTATTCCAGGGACCGTTGCGCCGACAACAGCGTATTGGACAGCAGCATGCAGATCGTCATGGGCCCGACCCCCCCCGGCACCGGCGAAATCCACGACGCCCGCTCCCGGGCCGTGTCGAACTCCACGTCCCCCGCGAGCTTTCCCGTAGGCAGACGGTTGATGCCGACGTCGATGACCACCGCGCCGGGCTTGATCCACTCCCCGCGAACGGCGCCGGCCCTGCCGACCGCCGCCACCACCACGTCCGCCCGCGCCACCTCCCCGCCGAGGTCCGAGGTCCGCGAGTGACACAGGGTCACGGTGGCGTGCCGCGCCAGCAACATGAGCGCAACCGGCTTGCCGACGATGTTGCTGCGACCCACCACCACGGCGTTCTTCCCCTTGAGGTCGCAGTCCACGGAATCCAGCATCCTCATGATCCCCAGAGGAGTACAGGGTCGGAAGCCCGTACCGCCGGAGAGAAGCAGCCCCTGGTTCACCGGATGAAAGCCGTCCACGTCCTTCTCCGGAGACACGGTTTCGAGCACCCGATCCGAAGGGATATGGGCGGGCAACGGCAGTTGCACGAGAATCCCGTGAATGGACGGGTCCTGGTTGAGACCGTCGATGACTCCCCGGAGCTCGGGCTCGGTCACCGACGCGGGAAGAAGGTGTTCCACGGAGCGGATACCCACTTCCGCGCACGCCTTCTCCTTGTTCCGGACGTAGATGCGGGACGCCGGGTCATCCCCCACCAGCACCACTCCGAGCCCGGGAACCACACCGTGGTCGTGGCGGAGCCGCTCGGTTTCCGTCCGCACTTCATCCCGAACCTGCCTGGCCACGGCCCTGCCGTCGAGGATCATCGTCCTGCTCGTATCGATGACGTTATGCAGAGGCAAGCACTCATGGTCGCGACCCGTCCCAAACCCAACCCCTCTTCCTCTGGGAGAGGGTGGCCGAAGGCCGGGTGAGGGCCCTCCGATAACCCTGCCCCTGCTTGCCGTACCCAACCAGACGCTTGCTCTCGGACCCTCACCCCAACCCTCTCCCAAAGGGAGAGGGAGTCGGAGAGCGTACCACCTCCCAGAGGAAGTCGGAGAGCCCTGGTCACAAACGCTCCGTCGTGAACCACCACCCCGAAGCATGAAGACTGTAGTTTCACGGCAAAATTCCGGTTAACACGCTCGGAGAAAGAGGTCAATGAACAACCGCAACCCCCGGCCGGAGGCGCTGTCTTGACACCCCCTGGGTGCTCACGTACCAATGAGTCCATGGTCGTCGGCGTGCCGAAAGAGTTGAAAACCGAGGAAAACCGGGTCGCGCTGACGCCTGCGGGAACGGCGGCCTTCATCGCCCACGGCCACCAGGTGCTGGTGGAACGTAACGCGGGCAGGGGCAGCCACATCGCCAACCGTGCCTACACCGCCACCGGCGCAACCATACTGGACCGGGCGCGGGACGTATGGGACCGGGCCGATCTCGTCATGAAGGTCAAGGAACCGATTGCCGAAGAGTTCGCCCACCTGAGGCCCGACCTGACGCTCTTCACCTATCTCCATCTGGCCGCGCAGCCCGAACTGGCCACGACCCTGTGCGAGCGGGGCGTCGCCGCCATCGGCTACGAGACCATCGAACTGGACGACGGCTCCCTGCCCCTGTTGACCCCCATGAGCGAGATCGCCGGCCGGCTGTCGCTGCAGGTGGGCGCATGGTGCCTGCAGGCGGAGAACGGCGGCAGAGGTGTGCTTCTGGGGGGCGCATCCGGGGTTCGCCCCGGCAAGGTGGTGGTGCTCGGGGCCGGCACGGTGGGCGTTTCCGCTTGCCAGGTGGCGGCCGGCATGGGCGCCTACGTCAGCGTGCTGGACGTCCACTCTGCCCGGCTGCGCTACATCCACGACATTCTCGGCGGCCGGCTCACCACCCTCATGTCCAACCGGGCCAATCTGGAAGAAGAGATCGTCGACGCCGACCTGCTGATCGGATCGGTGCTCATTACCGGAGACAGAACCCCGATGCTTCTCCCGAGGGACCGGATCCGGCAGATGAAGCGGGGCGCCGCCATCGTCGACGTGTCCATCGATCAGGGAGGGTTCGCCGAGACCTCCCGGCCCACCACGCACCGCGAACCCGTCTACGTCGAGGAGCGGGTGGTGCACTATTGCGTGACCAACATGCCGGCGCTGGTGCCGCATACCTCCACCTACGCCCTGACCAACGCCACGCTGTCCTACGGCCTGACCCTGGCCGACAAGGGGCTTCGGCAGGCGATGCGGAAAAACCGGCCGCTGGCCCGGGGCCTCAACGTGCACGCCGGCAAGGTGACTCATGCCGGCGTCGCCAGCGCCCTGAAGGTGCCCCTGGCTTCGGTGGACGAGGTGCTTTGCGCATGAGACTGGTGACCCGACCCGACTTCGACGGCATCGTGTGCGGCGCCCTCATCACCGCCCTCGAGGACATCGATTCCTGCCTGTTCGTGGAGCCGAAGTTCATGCAGGACGGGGCCGTCGACATACGCGCCGGGGACATCATCGCCAACCTCCCCTACCATTCCGCATGCAGCCTGTGGTTCGACCACCACTTCACCAACGGCGCGGCGGGCTTTGACCAACCCGTCGTCGCCGGACGCGGCGCCTTCCGCATGGCGCCGAGCGCGGCCCGGGTGGTGTACGAGTACTATTCGCAGGTGCCCAGCGCTTCGCCGGAGCGTTATCGCACCGGGCTGCCCATGCTGGACACCGAGCGCATGACCGCGCTGCTGGCGGATACCGACAAGATCGACGGCGGCACCCTCACCCGTGACGACGTGCTCCACCCGGCGGGCTACGTGCTGATCTCCCTGACCATCTACGGCAAGGAGAGTGGCGAAGAACCCTACTGGCGCCGCCTGATCGACCTGATCCGCGAGCGCCCCCTGGAAGAAATCCTGGACCACCCGGAAGTCCGGGTACGCGGCGAGCGCATCCTCGGCTTGCAGGAAAGACTGCGCCGACAGCTTCTGCAACGCGCCGAACTTCGGGGGAACGCCATCGTTCTCGACCTGCGGGACACCGAGGACCTGACCGACGCCAACCGTTTCCTGCTCTATACGCTGTTCCCCGAGGGCAACATCTCCATGAAGATCTCCCGGGATCCGCAACGGGCGCGTACCATCGCCATATCGGTGGGTTACAACATCTTCAACCCCACCTCTACCGTGAACGTCGGCGAGTTGCTCAGCCACTACGGCGGCGGCGGCCACCGGGTGGTGGGATCGTGCAGGGTGCCGGATGAGGAAGCGGGACGGGCCGTCGAAGAGATCCTGCGCCGCATCTCGGAACCGCCCGGGTAGGCAGAGGTTTCCGTGTCCAACGCCGCACCCGACAGCCCGAAGATAGTCGACGTCGACGAGGCCCTCGCCGAGCTTGCCGCGATCAACTCGGAAATCCGCCACAAGGGCTGCATCGAGGGCGACGGCTTCAACGTCGGCCTGGTTTCCTTCAGCCCCACCGCCGCGACGGACCCCAAGCAGATCGTCCATGATGACAAGGACGTGGTGTGCCACGTACTCCGGGGCCGTGGCCGGCTGCGCGCGTCCGGGGAAGTCACCCGGCTCCGGCCCGGCATGCTGTGCCACATTCCCAGGGGCGTGCCCCACGATTTCGCGGCCGAAGGGGACGAGCTGGTCCTGTGCTATTCGCTCATCACCACCCAACGGTAGCCGCGGCGTTGCTGTGGACCCTGATGCTGCTCGGCGCGGCCGCCTGCACGCGCACCGAAGCCCCGGATCCACAGTATGTGCAGACGGAGTATGTGCAGACGGCGAACGTGCTGGAGATCATCAACGAGTTCCAGCGGCTCTCGCGGGAGGACGTCTACCGGTTCGCCATCCCCAAGGACGTGACCGGCACCAATATCCTGAAGGCGACCTTGCTGCGCCTGGACGATTACCAGCGCAAGCACGGGAACGGGTACCGCGACATCGTGGAGTTCACCCGGGCCGTCGCCTACGAGCGTCTTCGGGACTACCCGCGCGCCATCCGCCACTACCGGACTGTGGCCGGGGGCGGCGGTGAACTCACGGAGCCGGCCAGGCGCCAGCTCGAAGCGCTGGAAACGTTTCAGCGGATCGCCGGCACGGCGCTTCCCAAAGACGATCCGTTCGAGTACATCCAGAGCCTGGACGACGTGGTCCTGGCCTGGAACGCGTTGATCCGGAAACACGAGGGAACTCCGCTGGAGTATCTGGCCCGGCTGGAAGCGGAACGCATCGACAGGGCCAAGGTGGCATTCGTGGAGCTCAACCGCCATCGGCTGAATCAGGGCAACGAGCTGGTCGTTCTGGGCTACAGCCAGCTCCTCTCCCGGCACGTGCGGAGCAAGAACTACCACCGCCACCTGCTGGACTTCGGCGACTACTACGTGCGGCTGGCCAGGGAGTATGCCGTCCGGAACGATCCCGAGGGCCTCGACTTCGAGGTCGAGACCTTCGAGGGATTCGCCCGGGCCGCCATGAAGCTCTATGCGGAAGTGGCCCGGCAGGATGGCGTGATCGAGAAGCTCGAGGCCAACGGCAAGCTCGAAGCATTGAGGGGTCTCATGGAGCAGACGAGGAGATTGAACCGATGAAGACCGGCGCGTTGCTGTTCTGCCTGTTGCTGGTGTTGCCGGTTTCCGCGGCGGCGCAGTCGGCCGGCGTTGCGTCCCAACGGATGCTGGACCCCTTGCGCGACTTCGATCCCTTCAAGGCGCCGGTGACCCCCGAGCGATACTTTCCCGACGAACTGGAGCAACGCGCGCGTGGGGCCATCGTGGATGCCCTGACCCAACGTACGGAGCGACTCCGCGGGCACGTCCGCTACTTCGAAGACAACGACAAGGAACGGCTCGCCGGCGGCGGCGACGTGAGCGGACTGACCCACCACGTGCGGGAGCTCCACCACGGCAACCTCTCCGACCGTGAAACGTATCGCGACGCGCAACGGGAGGCCCTGGCGGCGGCGCCGCCCGGCGCGCCGCAACGGTTGATTCGCGCCCGGCTGGGCCGGGACGAGTTGGAACGCGCCGAGGCGCTGGTCGCCGAGCACCGCATCGGGCGCTGGAACGCGATCCTGAACCGGCTGCTTGCCTCCGTGGATCTGATAACGCTGGCGTCGGGGTCGTATGTCACCGCCGCGGTGGAGACCGCGTTTGTCGAGATGAAGCGCACCCGGGCGCCGCGCATGCCGGAGGCCGAGCGCAAGGCCCTGGCCCTCTATAAACGCTTCCTCGACCGTTTTCCGGATGATCCCAGAAGCACCGAGGTGGCGGAGAAGGTCACGGCTCTCGAAGCCGACCGGAAAGGCCTCTGGATTCACAAGCACCTGACCAGCGCTCGCGCGGCGCTGGACGAGGGCAGGATCGAGGACGCGGAGTTTCACACGCATCTGGCGGCCGTGGTGGAGCCCGAGGCGGATGAGGTCGAGGAGCGATTCCGGGAGATCGATGAAGCCAGGGCGACACGCGAGGAGAGCCGGCGCCGGCAGCTCTCCGTCGCCGAAACCGACACCCTTTCCGACGCCGGTTCCGCACCATCGAAGGATGTGCGGTCGCTGCTCTACGCCCTGGTCAAAGGGGACGCCGCCTCGGCCACGGAACGCGCGCTCGACATGGAGCGGCGATACGCCGGCGAGCCCTTGGCGGCGCTGGCCAAGGACGCCCGCGCCGTAGCCCAGGAGTTGAGCGGCCGGCACGAGGAGGCCAAGCGGACCATCGAGGAAATCGCCCGCGACTCATCCTCCGGTCGCCAGACGGAGCGTGCCCGGATCCTGCTGGACAGCCCGGAGTACAATCTTCTGGGAGTCCTTGACCGCGCCCGCACACGGTACCGCCTGGAGCAGGTGCGCTTCGCGCTGCTGGGCCGGAACTTCCTCGAGAAGAACGTTCTGATCGGGGCGGCGCCGGTGATCACCCACGGCGTGGCCGGGGCCGCCACTCTGGGCACCGCCAATATCCTGATCGTCAGCAGCAACCTCCTGGAGATGCTCAGCGGCAATCCGGTGTCGGATCAGGCGGTCATGGACGCCGCCGCGCGCTATGTCCGTTTCCGTACGGACTCGGAAAAATCCGGCGACGTCTACAAGGTGCTGGGGGAAGCCTACGAAAGCAAGGGGCACCTCCACAAGGCGCTGTACTACTACAGGCTGTCCGGAAAGCTGTCGGCGGAACAAATCCGGGAGCTGGAGGAGAAGGCCGGACGCACGCTGCTCAAGGCGGCCGCAGAGAACGCGTCCGAAGCCCGGCAACGGACCCTGTATGCGGCGATTCTCCAGCATTACCCGGAAACACCGGCCGGAGAGAAAGCCAAGGGCCTGCTGGCGCGGCTGGTCTCCGTGAAGAGTCGGGGGCTGAGGCTCAGCAAGCAGTTCCTCACCGAGCATCCGCAACTCTACGGACCCTACGGGCTCGGCCTCAAGGCCACTCTGTTCGACGGCCGAGTCAACAACATGGAGTTGGCCGAGAACGGCCTCAACATCCTCGGCCGCAACGCGATCATGCTGCACTACGATACCCCTTGGGGCGTTCGGACCCGCACCTATTCGGTGTCGGAGCAGCGGATCGAGGGCCTGGAGAGCCTGCTGCGCGAGAAGCACTACGAGCTTGCGGTGGAGGATATCGATGAAAGGGACGGCGACAGCGCCGGCGGGCTCAAGGACTTTCCGGCACGACTGATGCAGCTCGGGACGGCGGAGCGCCGGCCCGACGACGCGGACCTGCAGTTCATCCGCAGCACCGGTCGCGCCGCCGGTCCGCACTCGCCGATACTCGACCACCAACTACTGAGTGAGAAGGAAACCGATCCCCGGCGAGCCCTCGGTCTGCCCACCGTCCGGGGCAGCGTCACTGCTTCGGGGGTCAGCATGCGCGCCGACGCGCCGAAGTCGTTCCTGGCGGACGAGCTGGTAGTCGGCAACGACGCCGTCAGCCCCTATGCCGGCGTGCGGCTGCCGATCCCGTTGCTCAAGGACTTCATACCGGTGGATTTCATGCTACGCGCCCGCCCCGGCCTGCCGTCCCTCACGCCCCAGATCCGCAAGCCGAAGACATCCGTGGACGACCCGCGCCTGTACCGGTAACCCCGATCCAAGGAGGAAATCATGAGAAAATCGCTTCAGCCCCAGAGCATTCCCGACCCGCGGCCGCGCTACTCGCAGGGCATTCTGGCCGAAGGGAATCGCCTGCTCTTCATCGCCGGCCAGACCGCGGTGGACGCTGACAACAACGTCGTCGGCAAGGGCGACGCCGCGGCCCAGGCCGAGCAGGTACTCAAGAACATGAAGTCGGTTCTCGACGAGGCCGGAGCCAGCTTCGCCGACGTCGTCAAGATCACCACCTACATCACCGACCCGCGCTACCGGGACGACATCAACCCGGCGCGGCTCAAGTACATGGGCGACAACCCGCCCGGCAGCACCTTGGTGGTGGTCGCCGGCTTGGCCAACCCGGACTATCTGGTGGAGATCGAGGCGATCGCGGTGCTGCAAGACTGACAGGCGGGCGGGAGAAGAGCCTGCGGCGTACTGTTCTTGCTGGTGAAAACCGCCACGAAGCTCTATAGTGTGGATTTCGGGGAGGGTACGCTCATGGGCGCAAAATCGCATATCGCCAAATGGGGCGCCAGCTTGGCCGTCCGCATTCCCAAACCCATTGCCCAGCAATGGGTGTCAACGAGGGCTCTACCATCGAAATGGTTTCGCGCGGCGACCAGGTCGTGATGCGCAAGAGAACCTATAACTTGACCGACATGCTGGCCCAGGTGACGGCCGAAAATCTCCATCCGGAGTCAGAAACCGGACCGGCTCAAGGCAACGAGGAATGGTAGAGCGACGGTATGTCCCAGCACGGGGGACATCGTATGGCTTACCTTCACTCCTCAGGCCGGACATGAGCAAGCCGGACGCCCTCCCGCCCTGGTTCTGAGCCCACGCAGCTACAACGAAAAAACAAGCTTGGCGTTGTTCTGTCCCATAGCGTCCAAGGTCAAGGGCTACCCCTTCGAGATTCCTCTTTCTCCGGCAAGCACCGTCGCCGGAGTCATCCTGGCCGACCAAATCAAGATCCTGGACTGGAGGGCACGACAGACCCGTTTCGAGTCTCAGACCCCCCACAGGTGATCGGCGAAGTCTTGGAGGAGCTGGCCGTACTCCTGGATCAAGGCCGATCGTGAATGACACGAAGCTCTAAGCCAGTTGCAGGGTTGATTCCGAGTGTCGCCCACGGAACAAATCAGCAGAGTCGAGACTAGAAATGGCTGAACAGGACTTGGTCGATCTTGAGCGCACCCGGACAGAACGACTTACCAGTGTCGTCCGACTTCGCATCGCCCGCAGCGGCCCCGTGCGCCATGTCGCAAGCTGCCTTGTGCTGCCGTCCGACACCGCGGCGGACCGCTTCCCCGAACTTGCCCAGGAACTGGATACGGAGTTGAAGCGGCGCGTGGAGCTTGCCGCCGAGGACATCGTCGTTGCTCACGAGAAAACTCAGGGACGCGAATGCGAACGTGTCGGCCACCTCAAGATCGGCTTCGACATTCGGAGCCTGGCGCCGCCGGACTCGCAGACCGGCTACCGGGACCCCGTGACCGGGGTGCGGCGTATCGAGGTCAAGGGCCGCAAGCGTGGCCAGCCGGTGCGACTCACCACGAACGAGTGGTACAAGGCGCAGCAGCTTGGGGACACGTACTGGTTGTACGTCGTCTGGGACCCGCTGGATGGCCCCGACCCGGTTCCGCTCATGGTGCAGAACCCCGCCACGCATCTGGACCATGCCAAGAAAGAAGTGGTAGCCGCCCGGTACTACGACCTGCCCGCCGACGCTGTGGAGCGGGCGGCGCACGCGCAAAGAAAGAAGACGCGATGAACGGTCATCAGCGGGAGACCCACGGCGATTTGCCGCGGTCAGGCTGAATACCCATGCTGCAAGGATGAGACCGGATGCGCATCACGCGGATTGAGATCCGAAACTTCCGATCAATCAGACAGCTCGCTGTCGATCTAGGCGAAACCACGGTGTTCATCGGCCCGAATAACGTCGGCAAGACGGCCATTCTCCATGCGTTGCGAATCGCCCTGACGCGGCGTTGGGGACAACGCGGCACCGGGTTCACCGAGTACGACGTTCACCTTGAGAATGACACCAGCGATCCCAAGACCTCTGCCGGTGTGAGCATCGAGTTGCGAACGGAGGAGTCCAAACCTGGAGATTGGCCGGACGTCATCCAGCAGGATCTCGATCAGATTGTGCAACTAGACCCGGTTACGGGCGTCCGCTCCATCACCCTCCGCGCACGTTGCGCCTGGAGCGACGAGATTCGAGCCCGGTTGGGAGTTCCTGAACGTCGCGCGCCAACCGCTCGCCGGCCGAGGCGCCCGTCGTGTCAACCTGGAACGGTTCTGGCAGTATCTTCCGGCGTTCTATCTCGGCGCCCTGCGTGATACGGGCGACGAATTTTCTCCGCGCTCCCAGTTCTGGGGGCGGCTTCTCACTGCACTGGAAATTCCGCAGGAACTGGAATCCCGGGTACAACGTGTCCTTGATCTTCTCAACCGCAGGTTGCTGGACGCCGACCCGCGCTTGAAAGAGATTGCCGGCACGCTGTCCGGCACCACCAGAATCGCTGCGCGCGATCAGGAGGGCGGCGTTGACCTGCGCATGGTCCCGCTGAAGACCTGGGATCTCCTGTCGAAGGCGGAGATCATCTTGCGCAACGAGCCGGATTGGCCATGGCTGCCACTCCAGCGCCATGGACAGGGCATTCAAAGCCTCTCCGTGATCTTTCTCTTTCAGGCATTCGTCGAGCACCTTCTCGCCGAATTGTACGAAAAAGAAAGCGAACCCCTACTCGCCCTGGAGGAGCCGGAAACCCATCTGCATCCACAGGCCGCGCGCACCCTGTGGATGCACATCCGCAGGCTGCCCGGACAGAAGATCGTCACCACCCACTCTCCATATTTCGTTCAGCATGTGCCGTTCCGGGATCTGCGCCTCGTGCGTCTCACTGAGCGCGGCACAGAAGTGAGATGGCTGCCACCGAGCTTCTCCGCGACCATTCCACCCGTGGACGGCCTTGAGCGCGTTGTCGATGAATCGGGTGGACTGCTGCACTATGAAAAGGCATCGGAAACGCTCACAGTCAATGGACTACTCGACCAACAGAACTATCGTGATCTTCTCGCCTGCTTCGGATCAAGTACGGAGCGCAGCGAAGTGGAGAAGGGTCTCAGAGACTTGAGTGAGCGGTCGTCCTTGTACATCGACGACGAGGAACTCCAATCACTCGAAACCTACGCCCGGCGCATACGGGGCGAGATTTTCTTCGCCCGCCGCTGGATGATCGTGGAAGGTCAGGCCGACTATCTCATCGTCCATGCGCTGGCCAGAGCGCTTGATTACGATCTGGATGAACACGGCGTATCGCTTGTCGATGCTCAGAACAACGGTAAGCCGGACACATTTGCCGTACTTGCCAGAGCCCTCGACATTCCCTGGCTTGCGGTGTTCGATGGTGACGACGCGGGACGAACATATTTGCAGAACATCGGAAAACGTGGATTTGGCGCCTCCGAGTTGAGGAAGCGATGCCGGACGCATGGGGCCGGCGACCTCGAAAGGCAACTCGTAACGGATGGGACTCTGACGGCGGAGTTGCGCGAGATTCTGAACTCGCTGGGGTATGCTGACGCGTCGGCCATCGACGCCGAAACATTGGCTGAGCGGCTGAGAAGGAACAAGACCGCGTACGCGGCGTCGCTGGCTGACAGGTTTCGTGCCGACCACAGCTTGGCGCTGCGCGCGCCCGAAGCGTTTCGGATGGCGGTGGCAGACCTGCGCGATTTGACGTGATGGACAACCTACTGAAATCGACCTTTGCGGAACTGACCGACATCCAGCAACGAGCGGTCGACTGGGAGGATGGTTCCGTACTCGTCCTTGCGGTACCGGGCTCCGGCAAGACGCGCGTGTTGACCTGTCGGATCGCCCGGCTGCTTGATTCCTCGCGCGACAAACGCTTCCGTATTCTCGCTCTGACGTTTACGAACAAGGCGGCGAACGAAATGGCGGAGCGTGTTGCCGCCCTCATTCCAGGACTCGAAGGGCGCGCCAACGTCGGCACGTTCCACAGCTTCTGCGCGCAAGTGCTACGGCAACACGGCGTCCATTTGGGCATCAAGCCCGATTTCGCGATCTACTCGCAGACGGAAGACCGACAAGCACTGCTCGAAGATGCGCTCCGTCGCGCTACAGGGCCGGAGGTCAGCAGTGAGGACGTGCGATTCCTGCCCCTGATCGATCGCCTGAAAGCCCGTTTGATCGGGCCTGAGCAGGCCGAAGATCGTCTCTCGTCATCACACACAACCAGCGTCGCTAATCGGGCCGCCTGCGTCTATCGCCTGTACGAGGAAGAGCTTCGACGCGCCAGCGCCCTCGACTTCAATTCTCTGATCTTCGAGACGCACCGTCTGTTCACGACGTTTCCGATCATTGCCAGAGAATACCAAAGATCGCATCCGTACTGGTTGATCGATGAATTTCAGGATACGAACGGCGCGCAGTATGCGCTGATTCGCAGCATGGCCACCGGAGACTTTGGTGAGGTTTTTGCCGTCGCCGACGACGATCAGACCATCTTCGAGTGGAATGACGCAAACGTCCGCCGGATCGGGGATTTCGTCAGAGATTTCAGTAGCGCCGTGGTTCAACTGCCAACGAACTTCCGCTGTCCTCCAATGATAGTCGAGACGGCCAATCGCCTCGTGGTATACAACTCTCGCCGAGTGACATCAAAACAGTCCGCAGCGGCCGTGAAGAAAGAAGCAGTGCCACCGCGCGATCAGCAGATTCAGTTGCGTACATTCGACACGGACCACGAAGAAGTGGACGGAATCGCTGATGAAGTCAGGGGGCTGGATACTGATGCGAGGAGTGAAACCGCCATTCTGGCAAGAAACCGGTCACTGTTGAAGCATATGCGCGAATCTCTCGCACGTCTCAGTATTCCGGTGTTGATCGTACAGCGGCGCGGTGATTTCCTGTCTCCCCAGATGCGGTGGCTCGTCGCCTGTCTTAAGCAGATCAGCCGGCCACTGGATAGGCGCAATATGGGGGTACTGGTCGACTCGTTTGATCGTTTCGCCGGTTGGCGCATGGAATGGGACTCGCTCGTTTCGCGGTCGGAGGTGGATAGGACAACCTGTTTGTCGGTCTGGACCGAAGCTGTTTCCATATCGGAAATTCGGCCGATTTACGCGGAGATGGTCAACCGAATCGCGGAGATGGCAGCCGGAGACAACAAGCGGGAGGCCACCATCGACTGGATGCTTGAGCAGTTCCAGCAAGCCGATGCGACCGACGATCTCGAGGAAGATCTGAACGCTTGGCGTCACATCGCACGCGACATCGCCAAGAACGCACAAGGATATCTTTCACTCGATCAATTCCTGCAAGAACTCGACCTGCGGTCAAAAGAGCCGGTTCCTCATCCGGGAACCGTGTCGCTCATGACCATTCACAGCGCGAAGGGACGGGAGTTCGACACCGTGTACCTGATGGGATTGGCAGAGGATATCATGCCATCCTTTCACAGCATCAAGAGGGGAAACAGCAGCCCTGAGATCGAAGAGGAGCGCCGAAACTGTTTCGTTGCCATCACACGCGCCAAGAAACGCCTCATTCTGTCGTGGGCGCGGCAGTACAAAGGATGGCAGAAGGCTCCGTCTCGTTTTCTCCAAGAAATGGGGGTCCTGAGTGACCCGGCCGGGAACTCGTTACAGCACGAGGAGCGGAAGTAACGATGGACGACCGGAGGCTGATCGAGGACTACCTTCCTTTGGATGACCTCAATGCCATCGCATCGAAGGAGAAGCTGCATCCGAGGCGTTATGTAGAGCTGGTCCACTACTGGCCAGCCCGAAGGCCGATTACCGCGTCTCGCGCAGCCATCTATGCCGCGCTCGTTGAAGCGCCGCACTCTGACGCGGAACGCGAGGAAGTGGGAGCTTTCGTCGCAAAACTTGCCGCATACAAACCCGACACTGGCATCGTCGGTGAAGCAGTGGAGCGTATCAGACGATTCAACGACGGTCAGGCACCGAAGGTGCTCGACATGTTCGCGGGGGGCGGCGCGATTCCGCTGGAAGCCGCACGACTCGGCTGCGAGCGCCACGCCCTGGACTACAACCCGATGGCGCACCTGATCGAGCTTTGTACGTTGGTTTATCCCCAAAGATTCGGGGCCAAGCTCGCCGACGACTTCGAACACTGGAGTCAGGTCGTTCTCGACCGAATGCAGGAGGATATCAGCGATCTGTACCCACCCGTTCAGATTCCCGAGACCCGGGATGTGGCCTCACAGATGGAACTTTTTGGAAGAACTGACCCACAGATTGCTCGGGAGGCTGAGCCAGTGGGCTACATCTGGGCGCGTACCGTACCTTGCAAGCTCCCCGGCTGCCACGCACCGGTCCCGCTCGTTCGTCAGGTGTGGCTTCGAAAGGGCCAGAATGGGGTCGTGGCGGCCATTCCTCGGATCGAGGAGGGAAGTCGATTGTGTTGGGATATCGTAACCGGGGGTCACCCGGGCGTTTCTCAACAAATAGGGAGCCAGACAGGCGCAGGGCAAGCGGTCTGCATCGCATCCAATACTCCTGCCCCTACCGAGCACGTCAAGGAGATGGCGGCTGCCGGGCGGATGGGGGAGTCACTTGCGGCAGTGGTCACCCATGGCCCGCAGTCGAAGCTTTACCTGAGCCCAAACGTTACCCCGATTCCGTGCGAGAGCCTGATCCAGCAACGCCTGCGGGTGTTGGAGAAAAAGCTTGGCTGCGTATGTCCCGACGAGGCACTGCAAGGCAAACTACGCGACCAACTGCCGAGTTACGGCGTCGAGCGATACAGCCAATTGTTTACCGCTCGGCAACTTCTCGTCCTTCTCACCCTCATCAAGAACATCCGGAAAGCCTACTCCGAAATGGTCGACCGAGGTATGGCGGACGATCGGGCGCGAGCGCTGGTGACCTACTTCGCAATGGCATTCGGCCGTTTGGTTATCGCGTTCAACAAGTTTGCACGATGGAACCGAAGGATCAGATCACGAGAGGAGCAATCGGAGATCGACAAGCGCTGAAGATGATATACGACTTCTCCGACATCAATCCATTCGCAACAACTACTGGAAGTCTCCCGTTTGCACTGGATCGGGAGGTATACTGCATTCGTGAGCTCGCAAAGATAGGAGGATCATCGGTCGTTACACGCGGCAATGCGGAAAAGCTGTTCTACGATGACGCGACATTCGATGCGGTAGTCACCGATCCACCGTACTACAGCAGCATCTACTACGCTGACCTCTCGGCCTTCTTCTATGTTTGGCTGAAGCGCCTCGTCGGAGATCTGTACCCGGAGCACTTCACACTCCCCACGCCCCCAAAACGACGGGAGGCAGTCGCCCAACCGAGCGAACACGGTGGAGACGGCGAAAAGGCGAATCAACATTACCAGGACCTGATGCGCCGCTCATTCGCGGAAGCCCGCCGCGTCCTGAAGCCGGGTGCCCCGCTCGTCTGCGTCTATGCGCACCGAACGACGGAAGGCTGGGCCGCGTTGATTCGCGCACTGATCGAGGCAGGTATGACGGTCACCGAAGCTTGGCCGGTGCAGACGGAATCGCGAGGCCGAATCAACGCGCTCGGTACTGCCGCTCTCTCCGACAGCATCTTCTTCGTCGCGCGTCGGCGCGAAGAGACCGAAACCGGGCAATACGAGGCGGATGTGGAGCCCGACCTTCACCGCATCGCGCGCGAGCGCGTAAAGACGCTGTGGGCCGGGGGCAACGGGATCGGAGGCGCCGACCTTCTGATGGCCGCCGTCGGCGCCGGACTGCGCGCCTACACCGGTTTTCGAAGGTCGAGTACGCCAATGGCGACCCCGTACCGGCCGAGCGCTATCTCCGGGAGGTCGAAGGCGTCGTTCTCGACGTGATGCTTGATGAGATCTTCGGCTTGCGCGGAGCCGCCGTCGGCTCGGTGGACCCGCTCACGCGGTTCTACGTGCTGTGGAGGTTCACCTACCGCGAGTCGAGCATCGAGGCTGGCGACGCCTACGTCTTCTGCTATCCGCAGGGCATCGAGATCGACGGCCCCGACGGGCTCTCCGGGCCGGCCCCGTCGCTGGTCGAGAAGTCCGGCAGCAAGTTCCGCGTCCGCAACTACGATGAGCGCGGTGAAGACGAGAGAATGGGAGTCGGCACGGCCGACCGTCCGGCACCGCTCGTTGACGTGATCCACCGGCTGCTCTGGCTGCTCGACAACCGACCCGCGCAGCTTCAGGAATTCCTGACGGCGGCGCACCCGAATCAGGAACAGCTTCGCCTGGTCACCCAGGCGCTCTGTGCCCCGGTTCTCGGTCGGTCCGGGCTGCAGGACGCGACGCCCACCGACGAACTGCGCGCCCTCTCGAAGCTGAACGCCAACTGGCGAAGCATCGTCGAAGGAACTGCCTTTGCTCAGGATCTCGAACGCCGAGTCAGCGGACAGGCAGAGCTGACCTTGGGGAACGACGACCAATGAACACGAAGATCCGCACATGACCGAGTGCGTAGAACTTCGTCTCGACTCGTCTCGACGCCCTTTCCGAGCGTTTTCCACCGCAACGTGATAGCCTTGAAGCGACACTATCCCGAAGGAGCAGAAATGATTCAACTGGTTATAGCGGAAGGCATCTTGCTGGTTGCCGTCCTCGTCTTCATGCCGATCTATTCCTATTGTGTAGGGAAAGACCGAGCAGACACGAGTACAAGTCTGAAGGGCCTCAACATGCCGGAGGGCTCGATCCGCGGCATATTGGCGCTGATGATCGTCGGTTCGTTTATCATATTCCTGGTGCTGGGTCCTGGCGTTACTGAGATGAAGGATTATTTTGACAAAGTGCTGACCGCTTTCGGAACGCTGACCGGCGCCGTCATCGGGTTCTACTTCGGCAACCGCGGAACGGCCGCGCCGAGTGCAGGCAGGCCGAATCCCGGTTCTCCGCCAACACCGAACTCTACGCAGCCACCCGGAGGCACGAACCAATGACTGCGACCCGTCCGTGGCTCGAGTGCGTGGAGTTACATCCCGACGTCCTCTCGGAGCAGTTCTCCGAGGACATTTTCGCGCTCGACCTCGGCTCGCTGTCCGACTATCTGATCGGGAAAGATCTCGGCTTACCGGCCTCGGAGTTGCCGCGCGTTCCGGCCGTCTACCGGGACGCGGACAGCTTCTTCGGGGCGTCCTACCTCACCGCCGGCCTGAAATCCCTTCTCGGAGACGTGCTGGGACGGCTGACCGGCTCTCAGGGCAATCGCGTGCTCAAGCTGCTCACCCCGTTCGGTGGAGGCAAGTCGCACACCTTGGCTGCCCTGCTTCACAGCGCCCGATCGCGGGCGGCTTTGGACGCCCTGCCGGAAGCTGCCGGGCTTCCCCGCCCGGAGCAGGTGCGGGTGGCCGTCGTGGACGGCCAGTTCTTCGATGCGACGGCCGGCAAGCGTGTGCCGAACGAGGGTTTCGCCGCGAAGACCATCTGGGGCTGGATCGCGTGGGCGTTGGCAGGACCGGAGGGCTACGAAATCGTTCGCGCGCAGGATGAGGCACGGGTTGCCCCAGGCGGGGACGAAATCGTCGAGTTGCTTAAACGCGGTCCGAGTTTGATCCTCCTGGACGAACTGTTGGAGTATCTCATCAGCGCGGGCGGCATGCGCATCGAGCAGACTACCCTCCGCGATGAGACGCTGTCGTTTCTCAAGCGAATGACGGTCGCGGTCGGCAACGTGAACAACGCGGTGCTCGTGTACTCGTTGCAGTCGAGCAAACGCGAATCACTCGAATACACCAGCCTGCTCCAAACCGTGGAGCACTTGGCGGCTCGCAAGGACCAGCGCCGGGAACCCGTCGAAGGCAACGAGATCCTCAACGTGATCCAAAGACGGCTGTTGGCAAAGGCCCCAGACCCGGGTGCGGCGGGAAGCGTCGCCGAAGCCTATCGGCAAGTGTTCACTCAGATGCGGCGGGCCTACGCGCAAGGCGAGCCGGAACGCCGGCAGGCGGACGAAGACGGCTTGGCGCTCCGCCACCGCATCAAGTCGTCCTAGCCCTTCCATCCCGCTCTCATCGACGCCATGCGAGAACGCTGGGCCGCCATTCCGGACTTTCAGCGCACCCGCGGCGCCTTGAGATTCCTGGCGTCCTGCCTGCGCGCCGCCCATCGCGCGGGCGGATCGCGTCTTTTGCTGGGTCCAGGCGACGTTCCCGTCCACGATGCGGACGTGCGCATCGCCTTCTTCAAGGAAGTCGGACAACGGGAGGACTTTCAGGCCTGCCTGGAGCATGACTTCGTCGGCGCCAATGCGCGGACGCGCCGGATCGACAACCGACGCGCACGGGAGGTGACCTCCGAAGCCGGCAAACAACCCACGACCCGGCTTGCGACTTGCATACTGATGTATTCCTTCGGAGGTCTTCGTCGTTCGGGGAGCGAGGGAAGCGACCTGCTTCCTCCGGGGATCGGCGAACCTGAGTTGTTGGGGATCAGCATCGGTCCGGATCTCGATAGCACCACCGTTCAGGCCTGTCTCAAGGAACTCAAGGAGCAATGCCTTTATCTGCACTTCGACGGCGTGCGTTATTGTTTCAAGAAGGACCCCAACGTCACTCTGCTCGTCGAGCAGGAAGCCGAAGCCGTCGCCCAAGACGAAGCCCGCGTTCGTGCACGAATCAAGCAGATGATCGAGGAGCGTCTCGCCGGCCTGCGGTCGGCGATCGTTTGGCCGGCGAAATCAACGGACGTTCCCGACAAGGAAACGCAATTTCTGGTCGCATACCTGCCAATCGAGTTCGCCGCCAAACCCATGGCGGAGCAGCAAGAAGTGGCGAGGGACATCTGCGAAAACCACGGAAATCGCGCGCGCGAGTTCCGCAACGGACTCGGACTTGCCCTGCCGGCGGCCGACCAAGTCGAGAGCCTTCGCCACGCCGTTCGCTATCTGCTCGCGATTGAGCGCGTCCAGGGTAAGTGGCGGGAGCACAACCTCACGGATGCCCAGAAGAGCCAACTCAGGGAACGCGATGCCATTGAAAGGACGGCGGCCGAAGCCGCGTTGCTCAAGTTGTACGGGGAGATCTGGTTGCCAACGTCCAACAGCGGGGCACTGCTGCTGGACTCGGTCAACATGGGAGGCCGACCGCTCCAGACAACGCTCGACGAAAAGAAGCGCGCCCCGATCCATCAACGTCTGATGGAACTTCTGACGACCGTACAGCGCAAGATTTTCGGGTCCGTCGCGCCCGGAAAGATCATCGAATTGTTCAAGTTAGGCGCGGGCGATTCCGGTGAACCGGGCATCTCCACGGACAAGGTGGTGGCCGGATTCTTCTCGTTTTTCGGTTTTCCACGGCTCCTGTCCGAGGATGTAGCTCGCAAGGCAATCGTACGCGGTGTAGAGACCGGTCTGTTCGGCTACGTCACAGGACGCCCCAACCTCGGGGAGGACGGGCGTTACCAGCTTGACCGGAGCCGGATAGCTTTTGAGAGAAGTGTGGCAGACGACGAGATCGACCTCGATTTGGGGTTTCTTATTCTGCCCAAGGCGCTTCCCGAGAAGCCGGTCGAACCGACCAGCACGGCCGATCCAGAGATATCCCCCACAGGGCAAACGGGCGGACAAGGCGAAGTCCGAGACGAGCCCGAGACCGGGGATACTCCAACGCCGGTTGCTGTGAAAGAGAGTGAAATCGCTCTTTCGTTTACGGCTGACAGAAACGCCCTGTTCAATGCCTGGAACGCCCTCGCCAATCTTGCGGACGTGGCGGGCGAGGTCTCCATCGACGCCAAAGCAAAACTGCAAGACGGCTTCGACGAGAGCAAGCTGGAGAACGGTGTCCTGGAGCCGCTAAGGGAACTGGGGCTGGTCAAGGGCGACGAAGACTGACCTGTCCAAATACGCCCAAGACGCGTCTCGCAGAATCGGGAGTGTCACTACGATTCAAGCTGGAGAGCGGATGAGACTTACAAAAGTCCGAATTACGGAGTTTCAGAGCATTCAAGATTCCACCGAATTCGATATCGGTGAGGTCACCTGCCTAGTTGGAAAGAATGAAGCAGGCAAGACCGCACTGTTGAAAGCACTGTACCACCTGCAACCTATCATCGACACGGAGGGTGACTTTGACGTCACCGACGATTATCCACGTCAGTCCGTGACCGACTCTGAAAACGACGTTGAAGCTGGGCACCGACAGCCTGCCCAGGTAGTTCAAGCCGCATACACACTCGAACCCGGCGATATCACCGCAGTACGCTACGGCTTGACGATGAGCGACGGCTCTTCCGCGGCCTTTTCCATCTCCAGGGTCTTGTGCAGGCTGAAGCTGCGCATCAGAAGGGCTTCCAGCAACGGAATCCCGAGGCTCCCCAGGTCGCCGCGGCGAATGGCCAGCGCGACGCCCAGGACCGCCCTGGCCTTCTCTTCCTGGCCGGAGACGTGGAGGTGGAGCGCGGCGTCCTCGAAACGCTGCTCGAAGGCCGGGCCCGTCTCCGCGTCGAGGAAGATTCCCTGGACGGCTGCCCGGACGATGGATTGGAACCGTTCCTCCTCCTGCATCGGGTTGAGCACGATGCGGCTTTGCTCGGCTTCCTCGATACGTTGCAGGTAGGGCTCCAGCAGATCCTTCTCCACGAACCAGGTGCGGAACTCCGGTTCCTCCAGGAGATCTTCCGAAATATCGGACAGTGCCGTGGTATCGATGCTGCCGGCGTCGACGAGATCGAAGATCGGGTGGGAGCGTTGCGCGGGCTTGGCCGCGGCCAAGTGAGTCCGCAGCCGGGGATAGTCGGCCACTCCCTCTCCCGGCGCATCCGTCACCTTCTGATAGGCTTCGTGGACCAGCCAGTCGGCGTACTCCCAGGGCACGGGGGTCACGGAGACGCCGAACTGGGCCTTCAGATCGTCCATCATCTGCCGGAGCTCCTTCCTGCTGATGACGTTGCCCCCGAACCTTTCGAGTCCGCGGCGGTCATTGACGGCCGCCTGCATGACCATCAGCCCGCCGCCGGGTTGCGGCCGCGCCAGGATCGCCATTCGTGAGCCGTCGCCGGTCACGGATGACAGATATCCCTCGATCTCCGGCGCGAGGCTGAAGTTCGCGCCGGCATCCGTCACCCGCGGCGCTTCGGGCCCGGCCGGCATCAGCCCTCCCTGGGCCAGCTTGAACAGGGACCTGCGGATCTCCCGCCGGACCTCCTTGCTTCCGGCCCGTTCCTCAAGAGACTTGAGAGCCTCCACCGCGGCGGCGGCGTGGATGCGGCCCAGCACGTAGACCACGGCGAGAGAAACGGACGGGTCGGCGCCAAACCGTTGGAGCAGCGGCTCCACCATGGTCGCATCCGGCGATTCCGTCTCCAAATCCTCGTTCCGGAGCGCTTCCAAGCCGCTTCGAATGGTCTTCTGTCGCGCGTTCTGCCTGGCCATCGTGTTACTCTTGCCATACAGGGGCGCATTTTCCAACGGAACGGTGCTCAGGCGAGGCGCCGGTATCGGCCGGTAGCACGATGCGGGCACGGGCGGGTTTCAAACCTGCCCGTGCCATCCCAAGGACCCGGGCGGGCACGGGCTCCATCCCGCAAGCCACAGGCCGTCAAGTATTGACTTGTCCGGCCCTGCCCGCTAATTCAGATGGATCGGCGAACACGAAGCTGCCCCCCGTTACAGTGCCCTTCTTTCCGCTCGAATCCGGCATCCCGGGATGCGAAAGTGGCTTGGCTGTGCGGCGAACCGCCGGCGCGCAGCGATTCGGTCAGCGCTATCTCTCAGGAAACGTTATTTCAGGAGGCAAACATGGCAGACGGCACCATTGACCAAAGGACAGAAGACGGAATCTCCCTGATCGAGCTGAATCATCCGCCGGTCAACTCCTACACGCACGAGATGCTGCGGGAACTCGATGACGCGCTGCTGAAGGCGCGCTTCGACGACGACACCCACGTGATCGTGATTACCGGCAAGGGGGAGAAGTTCTTCTCGGCCGGCGCCGACATCAACATGCTCGGGAGCCAGACCCTTTCCTACAAGGCCAACTTCGCGCTGCACGGGCACGAGGTGCTGATGCGCATGGAGAACACCCCCAAGCTGGTGATCGCTGCCGTCAACGGCCACGCCGTCGGCGGCGGCCTGGAGATCGCCATGGCGGCAGACATCCGCATCGGCAAGAAGGACGGCGGCCGGATGGGCTTGGCGGAGGTGAACCTGGGGGTCATGCCGGGCATGGGCGGCACCCAGCGCCTTCCGCGTCTGGTGGGCCGGGCCAAGGCCCTGGAGCTCTGCGCCACGGGCAAGCAGGTAGCCTTCGAGGAGGCCATGGACATGGGGCTCCTTCACTACATCCATGAACGCGACACCTTCATGCAGGACGTCATGGACTACGCCAGGCAGTTCGTCCCGCCCAACAAGGCCAGCATGGCCGTGGGCAAGATCAAGCGCGCCGTCCACGCGGGGATCGAGACCTCGCTGCCGGAAGGGCTGGCGTTCGAGCGGGAGGTGCTCACCCAGACCTTTGCCAGCGAGGACGGCAACGAGGGCGTGACCGCCTACCTGGAGAAGCGGACGGCCAAGTTCAAGGGACAGTAGGCGAACGAGACGGTTCAACGCCTCGGCGGCCCGCGCCATGCGAC
This sequence comes from uncultured Binatia bacterium (SeqCode), assembly GCA_965214905.1. GTDB lineage: Bacteria > Desulfobacterota > Binatia > UBA9968 > JAJDTQ01 > JAJDTQ01. The sequence goes on along the minus strand of OZ243984.1, from coordinate 3,906,197 downwards.
GCAGCCCGGGCTTCATGCGAAACATCTCATCAACGTCGGAATCCGGAGGTATCGAATGTCCAAGCTGTTGATCGGCGGCGAACTCGTGGACGCCGTGAAGAAGGAAACCTACGAAGTGCGGAACCCCGCCACCGGAGAGGTGGTGGACCATGCCGCCAAGGGCTCGGAAGAGGACGTCCGGCAAGCCGTGGACGCCGCGGACGCGGCCTTCAAGGAATGGTCCGACACCACCCCGGAAGACCGCGGCAAGGCGCTGGAGAGCGCCTGTGAGCTCATCAAGGAGCGCAGCAAGGACATCGCGCAGCTCCTGACCCGGGAGCAGGGGAAGACGCTGTTCGAGGCCGGACTCGAGATCCATCACCTGATCCATGGCCTGGAGTTCTACGCCGGACTGGCCTCCAAGGTACGCGGCTCCCACGTGCCGCTGCCGCAGAAGAACGCCTACGGCATGGTGGTGCGGCAGCCCATCGGCGTTTGCGGCGCCATCGTGCCGTGGAACTTTCCGCTGACGCTCATGGGGACCAAGGTCGGTCCGGCGCTGGCGGCCGGCAACACCATCATCGTGAAGCCCGCGTCCACCACTCCGCTGGCCACGGCGCTGTGCATGGAGTTGATTCAGCAGGCCACCTACGCGGACGGCAAGAAGAACCTGCCCAAGGGCGCGGTGAACTTCGTGAGCGGACCCGGCGGCTCGGTGGGCGAGGAGTTGTTGAGCCATCCCCGCATCCGCCGTATCGCCTTCACCGGCTCGACCCCCATCGGGCGTCACGTCATGGAGGTAGCGGGAAGAGAGATCAAGCGGGTCACCCTGGAGCTCGGCGGCAGCGACCCCATGATCGTCATGGAGGACGCCAACGTCGACATGGCGGTGAAGATGGCGGACATCGGGCGGTACTTCAACTGCGGGCAGATGTGCCTCGGGGTAAAGCGGCTCTTCGTGCACGAATCCATCGCCGAGGACTTCGTCGGCAAGCTCGCCGCGGGCCTCCGGAAGAAGGCGGTGGGCGACGGGATGAAGAAGGGTAGCCGCATGGGGCCGCTCCATGTCGACTACCAGCGCACGGAGGTGGAGGAGCAGGTGGAGGACGCCAGGGCCCGGGGAGCCACCGCGGTGGCGGGCGGCGCCCGGCCGGAAGGCGACGAGTTCCGGAACGGCTTCTTCTACCTGCCGACGCTGCTCACGGACGTGCCGGACGACGCCCGCATCGCCACCGAGGAGTGCTTCGGGCCGGCCCTGCCGGTGTTCGCCTTCAAGGACCTCGACGAAGCCATCGAGCGGGCCAACGCCTCGGAGTTCGGCCTGGGCTCATCCATCTGGACGAGCAACATGGGGTACGCCAACAAGGCCATCGACAGGCTGGAGGCGGGTAACGTGTGGGTGAACTCGCTCCACTACGGCTACGACGAACTGCCCTTCGGCGGCGTCAAATCCAGCGGCGTGGGACGCGAGCACGGACCCGAGGCGCTGGACTACTACCTGGAGCCCAAGGGCGTGGTGGTGGTCAACGTGTAGGCGGTTTCGGGAGTCCCGGGCGGCGGAGGGATGCAAGCACCAGCCAACCTTTCCGATTCCCGACCTGCCAGCCGCAACGTGCGTCCCCTGCGGCGGCTCGCCGCCTATCTGAAACCCTATCCGGTCCTGCTGGCCCTGGCCGCCGTGTCCCTTCTGGCGGCTGCCGGGGCCACGCTCATCCTCCCCATTACCGCCCGGCAGATACTGGAGACCGGCTTCGCCGAAGCCAACCGCGCGCTGATCAGCCAGCGCTTCCAACTTCTGCTGGGGGTCATCGCCGTGCTCGCGGTGGCATCCGCCAGCCGGTTCTATTTCGTCGCCAGGATCGGGGAACGGGTGGTGGCCGACATCCGCAAGCAGATCCACGGTCACGTATTGCGCATGAATCCCACGTTCTTCGAGGTCACCCGTACCGGCGAGATCCTCTCGCGTTTGACCACCGATACGACTTTGATCCAGACGGTGATCGGCTCCGGCGCCTCCATGGCCCTGCGGAACCTGCTGATCTTCGCCGGCGGCTTCGTGATGTTGATCGTGACCAGCCCGCAACTCATGGGCGCCGTCGTGGTGCTCATCCCGCTGGTGCTGCTGCCGATCCTGATACTGGGCCGAAGGGTAAGGCGCCTGTCCCGGCTGAGCCAGGATCGGGTGGCGGACACCAGCGCCGTCGCCGGCGAGAACCTCGACGCGGTCGAGACGGTGCAGGCCTTCACCCAGGAACGCAACGAGCGGGAACGTTTCGGTGCGGTCACCGAGGCAGCCTACCACACCGCGCTGGTGAGAATCCGCAACCGGGCGCTGCTCATCTTCCTGGTCATCACGCTGATGTTCGGCGGTGTCGTGGGGGTGTTGTGGCTGGGGGCGGAAGCGGTGCTGAGCAGCCGGATGTCGGCCGGCGTCCTGATCCAGTTCGTGTTCTACGCGATTTTCGTGGCCGGCTCCGCCGCCACCCTGAGCCAGGTCTGGGGCGAGGTACAGCGGGCCGCCGGGGCCACGGAACGGTTGATGGAGCTCCTGGACGCACGGCCGGTCATCAACGCGCCGGCGGCCGCCCGACCCCTGCCCGAACCGCCGCGAGGCAGCGTCGTTCTCGACTCGGTGGAGTTCCAGTACCCTTCCCGCCCCGACGAGCACGCGCTGCACGGTTTTTCGCTCACCATCGATCCGGGAGAAACCGTGGCGCTGGTAGGTCCCTCGGGCGCCGGCAAGAGCACCGTGTTCAAGCTGCTGCTGAGATTCTACGACCCGGGCCGCGGGTGCATTCGACTGGACGGCGTGGACCTTCGGGAGGCCGACCCCCAGGCCGCACGGAGCCGTATCGGGCTGGTGCCCCAGGAAACCGTGATATTCGCCGCCAATGCCAGGGAGAACATCCGCTACGGCCGGCCCGAGGCTCCGGACGCCGAGGTCACCGCGGCCGCGCGCGCCGCCTTCGCCGACGACTTCATCCAGGGCCTGCCGGAGCGCTACGACACTTTCCTCGGCGAGAAAGGCCTGCGGCTCTCCATCGGCCAACGCCAGCGCATCGCCATCGCCCGGGCCATTCTCAGGGACCCCGCCGTCATGCTGCTGGACGAGGCCACCAGCTCGCTGGACGCTGAAAGCGAGCATCTGGTGCACCAGGCCCTGGAACGCCTCATGGCCAACCGCACCACCCTCATCATCGCTCACCGCCTCGCCACGGTGCTCAAGGCCCACCGCATCGTCGTCATCGACCAGGGCCGCATCGTCGCCGCCGGCACCCACGAAGAACTCATGAGCAACGGCGGCCTGTACGCCCGGCTGGCTTCGCTGCAGTTCGCGCCGGAGGGCCAGGCAGCCGGTATCGGCCGGTAACGCGATGCGGACACGGGCGGGTTTGAAACCCGCCCCTACAGCGGCCTCCGGGTTCTACGGCGCAGGCTGCCGGCTGCGGTCCTCGATGGCGCGGAACACCGCGTCACGGACCTGGGCGTAGTCGGCGGGCACGGCGATGGGGGGGTTGCGGTAGCGGGAGGCGACTTCCGGCAGCCGTTCCTCGTGATACCGGATCTTGAACTCCGGGAACTTGAGCCCGTTGGCGGTGGAGATGACCACGACGCGGTCCTGTTTGCGGATGACCCCCCGATCCACCAGCTTGAACAGCACGGCCAGCGCAACTCCGGTGTGGGGGCAATTGAACAGGCCGGTGCGGTCGGCGCGGGCGGCGGCCTCGGCCAGCTCGTCCTCGGTGGCCTGCTCCACCACGCCGTCGAAGTCCTTGAGGGTGCGGATGGCTTTCTCGATGCTCACGGGATTGCCGATCTGGATGGCGCTGGCCAGGGTCGGCCGGGCCTGCACCGGCTGGAACTCGTCGAAGCCCTTCAGGTAGCTGAGATAGAGCGGGTTGGCCCGCTCGGCCTGGGCGCAGGCGATGCGCGGCAGCTTGGAGATCATGCCGAGCTCGCGCATGAGCTGGAACCCCTTGCCCAGTGCGCTCACGTTGCCCAGGTTCCCTCCGGGGATCACCACCCAGTCCGGCACCTGCCAGTCGAACTGCTGCACCAGCTCGATGCTCACCGTCTTCTGGCCCTCCACCCGGAGCGAGTTCATGGAGTTGGCCAGGTAGATGTCGTGGCGGGTGCACAGTTCCCGCACCAGCGCCATGCAGCCGTCGAAATCGCTGTCTATGGCCAGGGTCACGGCGCCGTAGGCGATGGGCTGGATGAGTTGGGCGGTCGAGACCTTGTTCCGAGGCAGGAACACGACGGCGCGGATGTTGGCCACCGCACAGTAGGCGGCCAGGGCCGCGGAGGTGTCGCCGGTGGAGGCGCACGCCACCGCGGGGACCTCCACCCCTTCCGAGATCATCTGGCGCACCATGGACACCAGCACGGTCATGCCCAGGTCCTTGAAGGACCCGGTGTGGCTGTTGCCGCACAGCTTGACCCACAGGTCGGGAACACCGATCTCCCCGCCCAGACGCTCGGCCCAGAAGAGGTTGCTGCCGCCCTCCAGGGTCGACACCACGTTGGCGTCTTCCACGTCGGGGCACACCATCTCCCGCTTGCCCCAGACCGAGCTGCCGTAAGGCCACCCGGTCCGCATCAACCGCTGGTCGAAAAGGTCTCTCCAGTATTCCGGCGTGTGCTGCCGAAGAAGGTCCAGATCGTGGCGCACCTCCAGGAGATTGCCGCAGCGCGGGCACTCGTAGATGATCTCCTTGAGGCTGTGGCGTCCCGGACAACCCGCGATGCACTGGAACCACGCCCGGTAGGCATCCGGTGGAACCGCCTGCATTTCTTGCGCCTGCATGACCGTCCTCTACTCCCAACGCAGCGTTGGCGCAAGCGTCGGGAACCTTCATCGATCGACAGCGCGGGTGTGGACGCGGGCGCGTTTGAAACCCGCCCCTGCACCTTCGTCTTGCCGCGGCGCAGGCGCCTATTGCCGGATGGCCGCGTTCTGCTCTGCGCTGGGAAACACGAGCGACTTGATGACGACGGGCGCCGCCCCGGAGGAGGGAATCAACGCGCCGACGTCGATGTAGTCGAACTCCTGCAACGCAATGCCGTCCACGGAGATGATGGGCTTGTCGAGCTTCATCTCCTCCTTGAAGTGAAGGCCCAGGATGCCGCCGATGTCGCCGTCGTTCACCAGGATCAGCGGGCGCCCCTGGTCCAGGACCGGCCTGAGGCCCGCCGCCACCCCGCCGCAAAAGGCCTGCAGGCGGGCGAAGGTGGCCGACCCCTGCCAGTGGAACGCCAGCGCCACCGGCTGGCGGCCGTCTTGCAGGTCCAGCCGCCGCAGCGCGTTGTCGATGGCGGCCATGACCTTGGCGGGATCGATGTCGTCGTCCCACTGGAAGTCGACTCTCACCACCGGAATGTTCCTCACCGGCACCGCGTCGGGCGGCGAGATGAAAATGGTGCTGCCGCTGACCTGGATGGTGTACTGGGAGGCGCCGATGACGGTGGCGCGGATGCGCGCCGACGGCTCCAGAATGGGTATTCCCAGCCCTTCCACCCGCCGGCGGATCTCCCGGCCCAGCATCGCGCCCATGTCGCCGAAGCCGTTGTCGTCGGCATGGCCGTAGATGAACTCGGAGACCCCGCCCGAGAAGGTGACGGCGTCGACCTTGCCCCGGTACGAGAGCGGCGGCAGCCGGAGCAGCCCGCGGGTGTCGTCGGTGAGCTCCTGCTGGTTGACCACCTCGAACAGGCGGTCCGCCATCTCGGAAGCGATGGCCTGGAGCGTGTCCTCGTTCATGAGCCGGCCCAATTCCAGCTCGACTCCTACCGCGCCGCCGTGGCGCCGCCCGGCCTCCTCCACCCGCACCACCGCATGGGTCCCGTCCATGGCCAGGAGCCGTGCGCCCACGTCGATGGCGGTGACTTCGCGCACCCTGCCGCCCGCGCACACCGCGATCTTGCTGGTGCCGCCGCCCACGTCGATGTTCAGCACCACCGCGTCTTCCCGGCCGGAACGGGCCACCGCCCCCGAACCGTGGGCCGCCATGGTGGTTTCGAGGCCGTCGCCGGCGGTGACCGAGACGAACCGGCCCGCCTCCTCGGCGAAGAGATCGGCGATGGCGCGGGAGTTGCGCCGCCGCACGGCCACGCCGGTCAGGATCAACGCCCCGGTATCGACGTCCTCCCGCTTGAGCTTCGCGTGCTCGTACTGTTGGTTGATGAAGCGGCCCAGGCGCTCTACGTCGATGGTCAGGTCGTCGGTGTAGGGGGTGAGCAGGATCTCCGATTCGCTCAGCACCGTCCGCTTCCTGACGACGTAGCGGGTGCCCTCCTGACTCAGCTCGAGACGCGAGAACACCATGTGGGACGTGGACGAACCGATGTCCACGCCCACGCTGGTGAGCTTGATCTCGTCTTCGTCGACGATATGCCTGCCGGAACCGGTGAAACCGAGCGATCCTGTGTCGGCCACGAGAAATCCCTAGGCTTCCGGCTGGTAGATCTCGGCAGGCATCTTGGACCCCATCCCCTCCTTGGCCAGAGTCTCCTCGAACTCCTTGCGCAGGAACGGGTCCTCGTCCCGGTAGGCGATGGCGGTGCCGCCGTCCTTGATCTCGATGGCGCCGTAGTCGATGGCTTTCTCCCCCGGCCGGCCGCGTTCGCGCCCCGGCGCGTTGGGTCCGAACCACGCGGACAACCGCAACGGCTCCGCGCTCACGCCGAAGTGGGCGTGGAACCAGTTGCCGCCCATGGGAGCCGCGCTCACCATCCCGACGGGCTCGTAGTCCTGCCGCCTCACCCCTTCCGCCTTGCCGTCCTTCCACGGCGTGGGACCCAGGGTGGAGGGCCAGGTGTAGGTGTAGCCCTTGCCCTTGACGCAGATCAGCACCGCGGCGGAGCCGTGAGCATGGGCCTTGGAGTACCGGCCGGTCTCGTGCTGGCCGATCCACAGGTAGAAGCTGTTGCCCACCATGTGCGGCTCGATGCGGCGGTAGCCCGGCGAGCGGCGGTTGTCCAGCGGCAGCTCGCAGGTGACGATGTCCGGGATGATGTTGGTCTGGCGCATGGCCAGCCCGCGCACCGGATCCGGCTCGATCTCTTCGTTGGGCTTGTAGTAGTCCTCGGTCTCCCTGTAGCGGTCGGTGAAAGTATAAGGGCAATTGAAGATGAAGTCCGTGTTGTTGAACAGGTTCATGATGTTGGGCGCCGTGGTGCCGGCCAGCAGCAACGCGGGGCTGGAGGTGGCGTTGACGATCCGGTGCGTGGCGTTCATCGGAATGGCGAACAGCGAGCCCTGCTGCCACTCGAAGGTGTGTTTCCTGTCACTCCCTTCCGCCCACACCTCGGTGGTGCCGCGCCCCTCGACCACGAAATACTGCTCCTCGTACAGATGCTTCTCGGCGTTCAAGGCCCCGGCGCCCGGGACCTCCACCACGTAGGAGCCCCACAGCCCCTCCGTCCCCAGGAGTTGGATGAAGCTGGCGTTCCCTCCGAGCCGCTTCCACAGCTTCCTCGGCAGGTTCTGGACCTTCTCCACCCCGATGTCCCGGTAGATGGGGACCTCCTGCTCTTCCATGAAGGTGTCGTAAGCGGTGTTGGGGCGAAGAAACTTCCCGTAACCCGCCTTCTGCATCTCGCCCGTGGGCTCCTGCCATTTCGGTTGTCCGTTGCCAGCCATAGAAGTGCCTCCCTGACGTGTGTGTGGTGAGCGAACCAATATAGACAATAGACTCCCGACCGTCCAGGGTCGGAGTGGTCCAGTGGCAGTCAGCCTGGACGTCAGTAGTGGGTAAGTCCCTTATTGGTGAAATCTTGTGCCGGATGACGTCCCCAAGCCGATCATGGACCCCTTTTTTTCCCTCACTCCTTCTCGTACATATCCGGGTCCGCTTCAATCTCCACTACCTTGCCATCGCGCATGACGATAACACCCGTACCGGCCTGATGCGCGATCTTGTGCGCGCGTCTGGCGGCCCGGTACAGCGCTTCGGGGACAGCACGCATGTCCTCGTCGTCGAGCTTGGACACGGGAACGACGAAATTCTTCCGGCTCACGGATTTTCTCCTTCGTCGACCAATGAGGGGGTATGGCCGCTGTTGTCGAACCATTGCCAGCAGTCAACGGCTTGACGGTAAACGTTCTGAAAATTTTTCCAGCCGCTGGCAAAGCGGCGACGAATCACGTCCCGGGGAATATCGTGTCCACCCTGTCCAACCCGCAAGTTTACCCTGCCCATTGCTTCTTCAGGTGTCACGAGGGACAGAAATATCAGCTTGACCCTGTAACCATCCATCCGCCACCGATGGATCATTCTCACGTAACCCCGGCCCGAAAGCGTGGTTTCAAACGCGAAACTCCTTCCCACGCGTGCGTGGTTGTTGATCTCCTCCAGCATCAGCCGCCCGGCACGGACGGCGGCCGCCACAGGCCGGAAGGGAGACAGCCCCGCAGCTATCAAGTCGGCATTGACGAAAACGGGGCAGTCCGCCTCGTTGGGCAGATATTCCAGCGCGAAGGTCGTCTTGCCGGCCCCGTTCGGCCCGGCGATGATGATGACTTTCCTGGTTTTGTCATCCATACCCCTGGATGCAGGTATCCCTCACTCTTTTGAGTGATAGGCCAAAGTCATCCTGTCCGCCACCGCTGAATGAGCACCTGATTGGTGTTGAGCAAGTACGCTAATTCACTGTTTCCGCTGCGCAGATGCTCGATCCACACCGAAGTATCAATCAGAATCATCGGCAAGACGGCGTCGTGGAAGGGATTGGAGGTCGGGTTGGCTGCCACCCGATTTTGCGAGACGTCGTGCGCTTTCCCGCTCTACCAGCGCCCTCAGCGCTTCACGAACCAGCGCCGGTTTTGTGGTGATGTTGGTAACCTTCCGAGCCCGTGCCAACAATTCATCGTCGATATTCAGCGTTGTACGCATTCTCCCATACTCCCGCGTGACAAGACCGATGTGGCCCATTCTCGCACCCGTTGATGCTGAAATCAATGACGTCGAGTTCTCCACATTCGAAAACTTCTCCCTTCACGTCTCCTCACGTCCGGAAGCCCGATGGAGCTTCGCGTAGTCGCCAGATCAAGCACCGGCCTCCAACCCCGCGGCGGCGATTCCCACCCTGGCGATGTCCTCGTCTTCGTCGGAGGTGCCGCCGCTCACGCCCACGGCCCCCACCACCTCGTCGCCGTCAAGGATCAGCAAGCCCCCGGCCGCGGGCACCACCCTGCCGCCGGACATGTCCGAGAGGGCGCCGAGGAAGGACGGGCGGTCCCTTAGGCGGTCGGCGATGGAACGGCTGGAGCCGCCCATGCCCAGGGAACCCCATGCCTTGCCGATGGCGATCCGAGGGCGCAGGATGCCCGCGCCGTCCTCGCGCTTGAGGGCCTTGAGGTGGCCGCCGTCGTCCAGTACGGCCACGCACATGGGCATGAGTTTCAATTCCCGTGCTCGGGCCAGGGTCTCGTCGACGATGACAGCGGCCTGTTCAAGGCTCAGTCTCGAGCTGCTTCGTGCCAAGGGTCTCCTCCTCCTTCTTCTTCGCCTCGGGCGCATCCGGCGCGCCGGGCTCCATCACCCTCTCGCCGTGCCGGTTCTCCACCTGCAGCGGAATCTGTCCCTGCCTGGTCTCGCCCCAGTAGACGGTACGGTGCGGGAAGGGTATTTCGATGCCCTTCTCGTCGAAAGCCTTCTTCAAACGGCGGTTGTACTCGCGGCCTATGCGCCATTGCTGAATCGGCCGGGTCTTGAGCCGGGCGCGCACGATCACCGCCGAATCCTCGAACCGGTCCACGCCCATGATCTCGATGGGCTCCAGCATGTCCCGACGGTACTGCGGGTCCTGGCGCATCGCCTCATCCACCTCTTTCATGACCGCCACCACCTCGTCGGTATCCTCCCGATAGCCCACCCCCACGTCCAACAGATAGCGGGAATAGTCCTTGGTCATGTTCTCCACGTGCTCGATGGTGCTGTTGGGCACGAAATGCACGTTGCCGCTCAGGTCGCGGATGCGTACGGAGCGAAGCGTCACCTTCTCCACCACGCCGGAAACTCCGCCGACGTCCACGACGTCGCCGGCGCCCACGCTGCCTTCGGTGAGGATGAAGAGGCCGTTGATGATATCCTTGATGAGCGACTGGGCGGCGAAGCCCACCGCCAGACCGAATATGCCGACGCCGGCGAGAAGCGGTCCGGTCTCCACCCCCACCAGTTGCAGGATCAGCAGAAACCCCACCAGCACCACCAGCAGCTTGACGGACGTCTGGGCCAGCGGCGCAAGGGTCTGCAGCTTCCGTCCGGTCTCCCGGCTGCGCACCCGGTCCAGGACCCTGGGACGCAGCAGGGAAAGCACGGTGGCGTTGCTCAGCCGTATGAGGCCAAACCCGGCCACGATCACCAACGCGATCAACGCCGCTCTCACCAGCACCGTCTGACCCGCGGGGGTGCCCAGAAAATCCACCACGGAAACGTCCCATATCTCCAGCAAGGCGGCCGCGGCCAGCATCCCCAGCGGCAGGTCCACCAGCGTGCGCAGCAGGCCGGCGTGCTCGTTGCCGGCCGGGTCATCTCCTGCTTCCGGCCCGCCGCGTCCGGCCTTAACCCTCTTCCACACCGCGCGAACCGCGCTTTTGAGGTAGAAGGAGAGCAGCAGCACGGCCAGCGCCAGAAGTCCGGAACCCATGATTCTTTGCCAGATGAACTGCGACGCGTACTGATAGCCCGCCAGGTTCAGGGCGATGGGGCCCGCCAACATCGCGAGGACCGCCAGATGGACCAGGGGCCACACCGACCACAGGAACCCTTCTTGCGAACGGCTGCGCCGGAGGGCCGCCTCCATGAGTGAACTTCGGCGGCTGCTTGCGGCCGCGGCCAGCGCCAGCGCCACCAGAGCGAACGCGATCATCAGGAGACGCGCCAGCGCGAGACTGCCCTCCACGCCGGCCCCCGGGGAGGCCAGCAGCACGTGGCGCGGAATGAGCAGCGCGACTGCCGCGACGCAACCCGTCGCCAATACCCGACGAAGCAGGCGGCAGGCGGCCGGGGTCAACCCCCAGCGGCGCTCCCCGTGACCGTCCGGGCGGAAGACCGCCCCACCGAACAGGCCGATCCAGAGGACCAGCGCGGCAAGCTGCAAAGCCCCTGCCAGGACCGGACCGAGAGAGTCGTTTCGGGACAGGCCGAACTGCGGCAGCGCCAGAGTGACGAGGATGATGTAGGCCGGCCCTACCGCGGCACGGAGCGCCAGCAGCAGCGCCACGCGATGCGCCGGCGCGTCGCGGCCCCGGGCCGCGTGATCGGCCAACCGCGCCCGAAGGAAGCCGCCGGCGCTCACCGCAAGCCACGGAATCACGCCGAAAACCAGTACGGCCGCCACCCACGGCCACGAGGATGCCGCGAAACGGCTCCGGGACATTTGCCGTTCCAGATGAAGCAGTCCGGAGACGCGCCCGAACAGGGCGACGGCGCCGTCAACGGCCTGTCCGAAAAGCGCCCGGTTGGGCGGGAACAGGCCCAGCGGTTCCCGGTTCCGCAGCCACAGCATCCGGCCGAGGACGAAGGTGTAGAGGCTCTCGAGCTGATCTTCCCGCCGGCGCTTCAGGTCCGCCAGACGCGTGGCGCGCTCCGCCAGCTCGTTGAGGACGCGTTCCTGGGCCTGGAGCGCCTCCTTGCGGTCCTTGATCAGGCCGTCGAGCCGGGCGCTCACCGCCACCGACGGCCGCCCCTCCGCCGCCAGCGCCCGGGCGTAGTCCCCGGCGTCGGAGTCCACCCGGAACAGCAGCGTCCCCAGCTCGAACAGCGTTTGCCGGTACTCTCGAAGCCGCCGGCTCAACGACTCCTCATCCGTGGAGCGGGCAGGGTTCCGTTGGCCCCGATGGCGAAATTTCTCGAGCTCCACCTTGATGTGGCGGGCCACCCAGTCGCCCGCGCCGTAACGTTCCACCAGGTCGACGAGCCGTTCCTTGTTGCGCAGGTCCTGGGCGGTGAGCCGCTCCTGCTCCGAAAGCTCGGCCCGGACGCGCTCCAGCTCCCGGCGGCGCGCGAGGGTATCTTTCTGTACCTTCAGCACCTGGAGCTCGATTGTCATGAGCAGGCTGTCGACCCGCGACCCCGTCTCCGTCAGGCGCTTCTCGATGAACGCGATGCGATCGTCGAGCACATCCTCTTCGAAATCGATGCTTGCCGCGGTGTCTGAAACCGGGCGCGGGCGGGTTTCCTTCGGAGGGTCGGATTCCTCCCCGGGTCGGGTTTCCGGCGGAAGCGGCTCCCCCCTCGCCGGTTCCGTCCCTCGCAGGGGTTCCGTGACCTGCGGCGGTTCCGCCACGTCTACGGCGCCTGGAGGCATCTGGCCGAAGCCCGGCCACGCAACCAGCGCCGATGCGGCCATCGCCGCGGACACGATCAGGACCGCGGGCAGAAATCTCATGCTCATTCCGGCTTTCTCGGAGCGTCCGGTAACAAGCCGACCAGGGGATGGCCGCGCCCGTGCTGCTCGCGCCGCGTCCCTCGATCTGTTAGCTACCGTGTTGTTTCTTACTTCACCACTCGCCCACGATTCAAGATGACATCGCGCGCCAACGCCCTGCTCCTGGCCACGACCATGCTCGTTTCCTTCACCACGGGCACGGCCAGCCGCATCTTCGCCATCTCGCTGCCGTCCATCGCCGCCGGCCTGAATACCGACATGGTGGGGATCTCGTGGGCGCTCATCTCCTTCCAGCTCGCCACGGCTGCCCTGTCGCTGATCTTCGGGCGCGTGGGAGACGTGTACGGGCGCCAGACCGTCTATATCCGGGGCATCGTGCTGTTCACCGCAAGCTCGCTGCTGTGCGGGCTCTCCGGCAGCATCGCGCAGCTTATCTTCTACCGCGTCCTCCAGGGCGTCGGCGCCGCCATGATCCAGGCCCAGGGCCGCGCCCTGGCCATGGACGCATCGACGGAAGAGACCAGGGGCCGGGCGCAGGGGCTCATGACCACGGCCCATCACGGCGGCTTTCTGCTCGGGCCGGGCCTGGGCGGGTTCATCATCCAGTACGTTCACTGGCGCGGCATCTTCTTCTTTCTCGTGCCGCTGGGGATCATCGGCACGGCCCTGGGGCTCAGCTACAGACGGCGCCAGGAGGACGACGCCGGAGAAGACCGCAAGACCGGACGTCCGGCCATCGACTATCTCGGGGCCGCGCTGCTGGTGGCCGTCACTCTGGCGTTGATGGGGATTCTCGACCGCCGGGCCATGGAGGCCGTCACCCCGGCGTGGCGCGCCGGCGCCGTTGCCGCCTTCGCGGCGCTCGCGGCCGGCTTCCTGATGCGGGAAGGCCGCGCTCCCAGCCCGATCCTGACTCTTGCCCTGTTCCGGATACGGATGTTCGCGTTCAGCACGGTCACGCTGCTGCTGGTCTCCATCGTCATGTCCCTGACCGTCTACGTCCTCCCCTTCTACCTGCAGGACGTGCTGCGGCTCGCCCCCTCTTTCATGGGGCTGTTGTTCATCAGCGCACCTGTCTTCGCGACGACGCTGTCGCCCGCAGGCGGTTACATCTCGGACAAGGTGGGTCCGAGAATACCCGCCACCGCGGGCGCGGCGCTGTTCGCCGGGGCCTCCTTCCTGGGATTCTTCTTCGAGCCCGCTTCCCACTGGATGCTGCCGACGCTGGTTCTCGCGCTGGGAGGGGTGGGCACGGCGCTCTTCTTCCCTCCCAATCACACGGCGTTGATCGCGTCGGTCCCCTTGGAGCACCGGGGTGTCGCCACCGGCACGCTTTACACCATGTTCGGGCTGGGGAACGTCTTCGGCATCACGGTGGGGAATTTCGTCATGACCGCGTCCTTCCGGATGCACTCGGGCATCGCGGATGCGCTGCCCACCGCCGCGGACCAGACGCACTTCGTGCTGGCGCTCCAGGACACCTTTCTCGTCACCACGGGCATCGCGCTCGTGGCGGTGGCGTGCTCGGTGCTGCGCGGAAGCTAGAAACGGTGCGCTTCGACTTCGCTTTGCTTTCAAATAACCACGGCTAACTACGAACTTGCGCCCTTCGACTTCGCTCGCCCTTCGACAAGCTCGGGACTCGCTACGCTCTGGGCGAACGGGAAAGGGGGGAGTCACGGCAGGTGCTGCCAAGGCTTTGGGCCGTCAGGTCCGAAACCGTGCTCAGGACGAACGTGGTGATCTCTTCGTCAACTTGCGCAGAACTTCACAGACAAGGGACTGAGTGAGCCGTGGGGAAGATACGCAGATGCTCGGCTTGCCGTCGAACGTGACGTACCGGGAGCTTCCGCGATTTATGCGCCCGTCTCCGGCGCGTCGAACACAGCCGTCACGTCCGCAGCGAGTCCGCCGAGCAGCGGCGACACGGCGACGGCCCCGCGGGGGAACACGCCGTGCTCGACGTAGGCGTTGTCCCGCAACGTGAGCACGGTAATCGTCGCGTCGCGCGGATCGGCGATCCAATACTCCGGGATGCCGGCCTCGGCGTAGTCGGCGCGTTTTTCCACCCGATCCCGATCCGGTTTGTCCGGGCCGACCACCTCGACCACCAGATCCGCGCCCTGCCAGTAGCGGTCCTGGTAGCGGGGATCCGACCGGTCGCGCAGCATCAGCAGGTCGGGCTCGCGGAACTTGCCCTCGCGGATGCGCATCCGCAACGCCGAGAACATCACCACGCCGCCGCGCGGCCGAAGGTAGTCGTGAAACAGACGGTAGAGGAATGCAAGAACGGCCTGGTGCGTGGACGTGGGCATGGGCAATTCCTGGATGTAGCCGTCGGTGAATTCGATCAGGCGGTTGGTGTGATCGGTAAGCCACAGGTAGGCCTCGTCGCTCCAGTTCCCTTGGCGCGGCAGGATGTCGCACAGGAGGGCGTCCAGCGCCTCCTGCGAGGTCGTCGCCGTCTCTGCAGTCGTTGCGTTCCTTGCGGCGTCGGTCATTTCCTCGTCATTCCATACCGGCCCGGCTCGGCGGATCAAGATTCGTGAAATCCGAATAGTGCGTCAGTTCGACGCTGACCCTCACCTGGCCTCTCCCGGAAGGAGAGGCCAGGTGAGGGTCGGCGCACGGGATTTCGAGCCGACGCGCTACCGAAATCCGTCTCTACAGCAACCGCCCGGGAAGGTTGATGAAGGTGCTCATTTCGGTCGGCAGCACGGCGGCGGGGGCCTTGCACACGTGCGCGGGGCAGAGCTGGTCCATCCGGGTCACGCCCAGGAGGCCCATGGCGATGACGATCTCGTTCTCCAGGAGCTGCAGGGCGCGCGCCAGACCTTCATGACCGCCCGCTCCGAGGGCCCATCCCTGGAGCTTGCCGATGGTCACGGCTTTGGCGCCCAGGGCCACCGCCTTGAGCACGTCCGTGCCTCTCAGGAAGCCGCCGTCGATGACGATCTCGGCCTTGCCGCCCACGGCCTGGACGATCTCCGGCAGCATGTCCATGGTCCCCTGCCCGTGGTCGAGCTGGCGGCCGCCGTGGTTGGAGATGTAGATGACGTCCACGCCGTGCTCCACCGCGATGGCGGCGTCCTCCGCGGTAGCCACGCCCTTGAGAAGGAACGGCATCCCGCCGATCTCCTTGATGGCGTCCATGGTCTCCCAGGTGAGCCTGGCCTGCCAGTGCCGGTCCTGGTTGGCGGCTTCCCTGCGCTTGCTGGGCGGCAGCCAGCGGTTCATCAACTGCCGCTCCCGGTTGCTGTAGTGGGCGGAATCCACGGTCAGGCACAGGGCCTTGTACCCGGACTGCTTGACCCGTCCCAGGATCGCTTCGATCCAGTCCAGGTCGCCGCGGATGTAGAGCTGGAATATCTTGTCCGACGGGGTGGCGGCCGCGGTCTCTTCGAGGGCGGGCTGGGTGACGGAGCTGACGAAGTTAACGGTGCCGAACTCGTTGGCGGCCTTGGCCGCGGCCACGGCGCCCTCCGGGGTAATCTGCTGAAGCGATCCGATGGGCGCCAGCATCACGGGAATGCGCAGCTTGTGGCCCAGCACGGTGGTGGAGGTATCCACCTCGGAGACGTCCACCAGCACCCGCGGACGAAGGGCCAGCGAATCCAGGGCCAGCCGGTTGCGGCGCAGGGTGGTCTCCGACTCGCTGCCGCCGCTCAGATAATCCCACACCGGCTGAGGCAGGTTGCGCCGCGCCTGTACGATAAGCTCCTGATTGCTGACGAATTGCTCACTCATCTCCATTTCCTTCCAACGAACGGTGTAAAGGCGCGACGGTGGGAATCCGCATCGCGGCGCACTCCCACCCTGTCTGTTCGGTCAAACCAACGGCGGCCCAAAGGGACCTTGGGCCTGTATCGGCCGGTAGCGCGATGCGGGTACGGGCGGGTTTGAAACCCGCCCGTACATCGGCGTTCGAGTTCTACGGCGCAGGCTCCTGGCGCCCGGCCTCACGTGAAGCCGGGCGCTGACCGGAGCCTACTTGGCCCGCTTCGGGAAGAGCTTCGGCAGGAACTCGTTGGTGTAGACGTTCTCCACCGCGGTCTTCTTCGGAAGCTTCATGTGCGTGGTAATGAGATCGTTGGTGAACACCATCCGGTCCCGGGTCATGTGGCCGATGCCTTCCTTCAAGGCATTGGCGGACAGGAGCGAGTCCACCGCGATGTCGAAATGCTTCCGCGCCAGATCCGGGCTGATGGCCGGATTGTGCTTGATGAAGATGTCCACGGCCTTCTGCGGGTTCTCCACCGACCAGGCAATGCCCTTGTAGGTGGCCGCCAGGAATCGCTTCACCAGGTCCGGCTTGTTCTTGAGGGTATTCTCGTGCACCAGGAGGCCGTTGCCGTAGGTGGCCATGCCGTAGTCGGCGTACAGCATGTACAGCGGCTTCTTGCCGAGCTTCGCGGACGCCGCGTCCACCGTAGGCTTCTCCGTGTAGAAGATCAGGATGGCGTCCACGCGGCCGGCCAGGAGGCTGGGCGTGGTGGCGGGCACCGTCATGTTGACCCAGGTGACCTTCTGGTTGTCGAACTTGTTGATGTTGGCGAAGGCCGGAAAGATGACCCGCGAGGCGTTGGCCTCCGGCGAGCCGATCCTCTTCCCCTCCAGGTCCGACGGCTTGGTGATCTTGTTGCCCACCAGCGTGGCCACGGTCTCCAGGGTCTTGTCGTGGATCATGCCGACCATCTTGAGCTCGGCCCCGCGCGACTTGGCCGCGATCATGTTTCCCACGGACGCAAAGCCGAAGTCCTCGGTCTCGGACGCCACCCGCTTCACGGTGTCGCCGGACCCGAAGCCGCGGGTCATCTGCACATCGAGGCCCGCGTCCTTCCAGAACCCCATGTCGATGCTCGCGTAGAACATGGCGTGCTTGCCGTAGGGGATCCAGTCCAGTGCGAACTTGACCTTGTCCGCGGCCGATGCGCCGCCGGCCCACAGCAGGAACACTGCAAGAAGGATGAAAATGCGTTTCATGATCGTGTACCTCCCAGGTTTTTTTGCTCGATTCGGTTGTTTCCGGGAAAAGGGTTTCCGGGAAAACGTAGTCCGATCCTTTAACCCGAATCGGAATCACAAATCAACAATTCCGTACCACGGGTCCCGGATCACGGCTCAGAGATACTGCAGACCGATGGTCTTGCCCACCTGTCTGACGCACTCGGTGAACTCCGCCGAAAGCCGCATCTCCGGCGTCCGCGGCCGCGGCAGTCCGATGTCGATGATGTCGGTGATATGGCCCGGCCGCGGCGTCATCACCATGACCCGGTCCGCCAGGAACACCGCTTCCGGAATGCTGTGGGTGATCAGCAGGCTGGTCTTCTTCTTCTCGCTCCAGATGCGCTGAAGCTCCATGTTCATCTCGCCCCGGGTCATGGCGTCCAGGGCGCCGAAGGGCTCGTCCAGCAACAGCAGGGAAGGCTCGTGCACCAGCGCGCGGCTGATGGAGACGCGCTGCTGCATGCCCCCGGACAGCTCTCGCGGGTACTTGTCCTTGAAGTCCGTGAGTCCCGTCAGCTCCAGCATCTCCAGCGCCTTGGGATGGTACGCTTCCCTGGAAAGGCCGAGGATCTCCACCGGCAACAGGACGTTGTCGATGACCGTGCGCCACTGGAACAACACCGGCGTCTGGAACACGATGCCGGTGCTCGACTTCGGCCCGGTTACCGGGACGCCGTTCACCAGCACTTCGCCGCGGGTCTTGTCGAGCAGACCGGCGATGATCTTCATGATGGTGGTCTTGCCACAACCGCTGTGACCCACGAGGGACACGAACTCCTGCTCGCGGACGTCGAAAGTCGTGTCCTCCAGCGCGACGATGGGCGCATCAGCGGACGGATACACCTTGGTGAGATTCCTGACCTCGATGGCTTTTCCGGCTTCCGTCATCCCGTACCGTCCCGATTCGGTGCGCCGATTCCCGCTCGCCTCGCCGCCCGAGGCTACATGCCGAAGCCCGACGGCTGCTCTTCCTCTCCGATGCTCCACGGGATCAACCACAGCTCCAGCAGCACCAGAACCCCGTAAAGGACCAGACCCAGGACCGACAGCATGATGAGGGCCGCGAACATGAGCGGCGTATTGACCTCGTAGTTGGCGACCATTACCAGATACCCGAGACCGGTGTTGCCGCCCACGAACTCCCCGATGATGGCGCCGATGACCGCCAGCGTGATGGCGATCTTGAGCCCGCCGAAGAAGTGCGGGAGCGCATTGGGCAGGCGGACCTTGGTGAAGATCTGCCAGTCCGAGGCCTGAAGGGATTTGACGAGGTCCAGCATCTCGGGCTGCACCATGCGCATGCCCTGCACCGTGGTGACGATGATGGGGAACCACGACACCAGAAACGCGATCAGCACCTTGGAAATCTCGCCGTACCCGACCCACACCAGCAGGAGCGGGGCGATGGCCACCTTGGGCACGATCTGGGCGACGAGGATCAGCGGATAGAGAAGGTTCTGGAGCAACCGGGAGTAGACGATCATGATGGCGGAGATCACCCCGAGCACGAGCCCCATCAGGAACCCATAGATGGTTTCCCGGAAGGTCACGAGGCAGTGTTCGAGGAGGGGGCCGATCTTGAGGACGAGGGTGGCGATCACTTTCGACGGCGCCGGCAGGAGGAACTCGTTGACCGAGAACAGCCACACCGACGCTTCCCACAGCACGGTGAAGAGCGCGAGACTGAAAGTGATGGTGCCGAGCTCCTTGAACCGTTCAACCATTCGTTTCCCTCGCCTGGCCGATGACGCAGGGCCATGATTCAGCACGCTTCATAGCACAAGTTCCCGCGCAAGAAACCCCCGAAAGGGAATTTCGTCGCACGAACCCCGCGTCTTTCGGCGATTGCCATGAACGGCATTTGGCGGTACGGGTAGAGACAATTCCCGGAACCACCCTGGAAAGGACGAGCCATGCCGGACAAGATATCGATCTTCGGGCACGACCTTTGACCCTACACATCGAGTGCCCGTAGGGACTACTCGGACCGAAACGTTCCCTTCGAGTACATCGACGTGCTCGAGGACGAGGACGGCCTTCGACGCATGATGGAGTTGAACGGCGGCAGCCGCGAGATCCCGGTCATCGTGGAGGACGGCAGGGTCACCGTCGGCTTCGGCGGAAGTTGAGCCGTGTAGCGGCCGCGGTCGCGGCCGGGAAATCGAGAGAAATTGACTTGCGCCGCAGTCATCGGATATTCTCGCGATGGAGCGTGAGCGTTCATCCTGAGCGTAGCGAGGCGTAGCCGAGCGAATTCGAAGGACGCTATTCCCGGTTCTTGCCAAGTCGGGTTTGGAGGTGGCCATGATCAAGCACGTCGTTCTCGTCAAGCTCAAGCCGGAGGCATCCCCGGAGCAGATCGACAGGATGCTCGCCGGGTACAACTCCATGAAGGAGTCCATCCCGGACCTGCTGAGTTGGTCCATGGGACCCAACCTGCGCCGCGACGGCGACTACGACTACGCCATGGTGGCCATCCTGGAGGACGCGGCGAGCCTCCAGCGCTACGTAGACCACCCGGTGCACCGGCAGGTGGCCCGGGACCTGGGACGGCCCATCTTCGAGACGCGGGAGATCGCCGACTACGAGTTCGACCCGGAAGCCGAGATGTGGGAGCCCCAGGTGCAGGAGGTGTGGACGGAGCTGGCGGACACGGTGCGGACGGAGCACACGGCGCTGGTGGTCATCGACGTGCAGAACGACTTCTGCGCGCCCGGCGGCGCGCGCATGAAGGGAGACCTGAGCTTCGTCGAGGCCATGCGCGAGCCCCTGCGGCTGATGGTGGAAGCGGCTCGGGCCGCGGGGGTGCCGGTGATCTACACCCAGACCTCCAATGACAACGAGCACGACAACGGGCCGATCCTGGCGCGGCGCGCGCGGGTGGGGCTGGCCAACGCCAAGTACACGGTCCCGGGAACCCCGGGATGGGACGTCTGCGATTTCGTGGCGCCCGCTCCCGGCGACGTCCGGGTCAAGAAGTGGCACCACAGCGGCTTCACCAATCCCAGGATGGACGCCACCCTGGGACGCCTGGGCATCAAGACGCTGCTGTTCACCGGCGCCGCCACCAACGGCTGCGTCGAGGCCACGGTCCGGGACGCGTTCGCCCGGGGCTACTACAACGTGGTGCTGGAGGACTGCGTCGCAGCCTACGACGCCGATCTGCAGCGTTATTCGCTCAAGAACATGGCCACCCACTTCGCGCTCGTCAGCACGAGCCGCGAGGTTCAGCGCACCTGGGCGGAACAGGGGGCGCTGGCGGGGTAGACGCTGGGCAGCCGCGTATCGAAACCCCTCACCCCGGCCCTCTCCCGGAGGGAGAGGGCGTCGGATGGCGGCCAAAGTCCTTGCCTTTCGCCATGATGCGCCAAATCCGGTAGACTCGTGGTTCCGGTCCTGAATGTGAGGCAGGTTACGCGCAGTCGCAAAGGAGATCACCATGGACACAGCCGTAGCGGAAACCCTTGATGACGCCGTCGAAGCGAGCTTCAACTACATGGTCCACACCGGCCCCCGGCCCGTCTCCACCTTCGAGAAACCCAGCCTCGGGTACCCCCACAGCGACCGGAAGTACGAAACGCATCAGGCCCTGGTCCGGAACGGGCGCCACTGCCTCGAACTGTCCATCGAGCGCAACGGCTTCGCCCTCCGACCCCAACCCACGAAGATGACCGACTTCTTCGACGAGGACCAGATACGGGCGGTCTACTATCCCGAGATGGAGGCGCTGATCAAGGAAAACACCGGCGCGTACCGGGTGCTGATCTTCGATCACACCCTGCGCTCCGGCTATGAGGAAAAGGGCGTCAAGGGACCGGTCCGGAACGTGCACAACGACTACACCGAATGGTCCGGCCCGGAGCGGGTACGGGACCTGCTGCCGGACGAGGCGGAGGAGCTGCTCGAGCGCCGCTTCGCCGTGGTGCAGGTGTGGCGCGGCATGCTCAACCCGGTGGTCCGGTCTCCGCTGGCCATGTGCGACGCCCGGAGCATTGCGACGGAGGACCTCATCCCGACCGTACGGCCGCATCCCAACCGGCTCGGCGAGACCTATCACCTGACCTACAATCCCGGCCACTGCTTCTACTACTACCCGGACATGCAGCCGGACGAGGCCATCGTCTTCAAGTGCTACGACTCGAAGCAGGACGGCCGGGCGCGCTTTTCCGCCCACTCGGCCTTCGACCACCCCGACACGCCGGCGGACGCCCCGCCGCGGGAGAGCATCGAGATCCGGACGCTCGCTTTCTTCAACGAATAGCTGCCAGGCGGATACGGGCGGGTTTGAAACCTGATCGGTAACCTGCGGCCTTGTTTCGGTTGATACGGACGTTGACGTGATTGTTTCCGAACCGGGGCTGAGTGCCGAGCGCCATGAGGACGCAATCATAGAAGTACTATAACACCCTTGGCTCCCGGTACCGGGACATCGGTGGGCGTGCGATCAATCAGCTCGATTCGTCTGGTTGTCCCGCAGCACTTCCCAGGCGTTCCTCCAAACATTCCAGAAACGCGGCTCGGACGTCGGATTTCTGTGATGTGTCCAAGTCATGGCCAAGTGCAGTCCGAGAACATGCCAAGAGTCTTCCGTCGAGTTGCTGCGGGCGCCGGCCCGTCAGTCGAATCTGCTCCACCAGAGAGCCCCATTTTGAGCCAACGCAAGCATGTCCGTAACTATCAGGGAGTCGACGCCTTTTTGCTCTCCTCTCAGATTCACGAACCCAAGACGAACTTTGACATCCGCCTGAGCAGCGAGGGTGATATGCTGTGGCGTCGGACCCTGAGACGTGCCGTCGTACCAGTAGATCCGGAGTAACGGTAGCCCTGACAATCTCTCCGCAAAGTCCTTGAGCTTGCCGATCAGGACACCGTGGTCGAGACGGATATTCCGACGGGGCAGCTTGGCACCACACACCTCCTTCGAGCCCTGGGCGAAGAGGTAACCTGCGTCGACGAAAACCGCTACTCTGTCCATTGATGCGTCACAGCCGCAGAATGCTGGTGAGGTCGTTGCAAGAAAAAGGGTCCCCGCAGGGACCCTTTAGTAGGCCGTTCCATTTTCAGAATAGTCGGAACGGTACGGATAACATGGCAGCCGCGAGGACGATTGTCAAGCGACCTGTGCAGGTTCAGGCATCTTCGTCGAATCCGCGGTTGAAACGGCGGCGCCAGTAGGCGTCGAGCGCCTCGTACAGGCCCGGATCGGCTTTCTTGTTCTTGACGAACCAGTCCCCCAGGATGTCGATGCTGTGGTCCACGTCCAGCACCGGGTTGGACGCGAACAGCACCATCCGGGACAGCGCCTTGCGGCTGGCGTTTTTCTCCAGAGCGTTTCCCAGTCCGATGAGGAACACTTCCCGCTCGTCTTCCCGGAGGCGGTTGTAGAGACTCCACAGGACGGACGCAGCGCCGTAGCTCTCCACGTCCTTGGCCGTGTCGGGGTCGAGACCCAGGGTGATGCGGACGATGAGCCGCTCGTAGCCCCTTATGTCGTAGTATTCGTACGGCATCGGTGCGAAACAGACCGCCCACCCACCAGCTCCTGGATTCCGGGTCAAGCCCGGAATCACGACGTGAGGGCCGCCGCCATTTTCATCGAACGGATGTAGGCGTGCAAGGATCGGGGACCGTTGGCTCGCTCCGTTCAACGCCGCTGGGTCACCGTGTCCACCAGCGCCGGCTTGCCCTGCCTGACCTGCTCGATGGCGCGGTCGAGGGCGGGCCTGAGATCGTCGGCATTCTCGATGGGACCCTCGCCGTACCAGCCCATGGAGCGGGCCAGGGTGGCGAAATCGGGGTCCGGTCCGCACAGGTCCATGCCGATGTGCGCGCGCGACGGATCCGTGCCGCGGTTCCGCGCCATGACGATCTGATGGTTCCAGTCGTTGTAGTAGGCGCGGTTGTTGTACATCACGATGAGCATGGGGATCCGGTACTTGGCTGCTATCCAAAGGCTGCCGGCGTCGAACATCAGGTCGCCGTCGGGCTGAAGGTCCACCACCAGCCGCCCCTTGCCCCTGTGCGCCAGCGCCACGCCCAGGGACAGGCCGATCTGGGTGCCGGTGCCCAGCTCGCGGCCGCCGTGGCGGTAGGGCCGGTCGAAGTTCCACAACCGGCGCGCCCAGTCGTGCAGCGTGCCGGAGGTCAGCACCCAGTCCTCGTCCTTGATGGCGTCCCATACCTCCAGCGCCAGCCGCGACACGGTCATGGGCACCGCGTCCCAGCGGTCCTCCTCCGCCTGCTTGCGCCACCGGGCGCGGATCTCGGCGTGGCGCCGGCCCACCGCGTCGGTTCGCCGGGAAACCTTCCCGGCCAGACCCGGCGTCCGGTCGATGCGCTCCTTCAGGAGCTTCGTCAGCGCCGGCGCCGCGCTCACCGGGTCCGCGGTCATGCGCTGGTGCGCGTAGAACGGCCGGGCGTAGGTCATGGCCCACTTGCTGATCTCCATGTCGGTGTAGCCGATGTCGATCCAGGTGGCGTCTTCCGGCACCATGCTGACCACCGTGCGGGTGGCGATGTCGCGCACGTGGGTGGGCTTCTCGAAATCCGCGATGTCCAGCGTCAGCACCACGTCTGCGTCCTGGTAGCAGCCTTCGCTGTCCATGCTCAGGTTCAACGGATGCTCGCTCGGAAAGTTGAGGCGCGAGTCGCAGTCCCACACCGCCGCGCCCAGGGTCTCCGCCAACTCCACCACGTGGTCCCAGCCGTGGGGCGGCCGGGCGGCGAAGTCGGCCACGATGACCGGCCGCTCGGCCTTGGCCAGGGTGTCCGCGGCCTTCTCCAGCGCCGCCGGGTCCGCCATCACCGGCGCAGGCACGTGCGCATTGTCCTCCGGCGGCATGGCCACGTCGTGGTCCAGGGCCGCCTCCTGCAGGCCGGCGTCGTAGCACATGTAGATGGGGCCCTGCTTGCCGCTCATCATCACCGAATAGGCCCGGGCGAAGGCGCCCGGAACGGCGTCGATGGTAGTGGGCTGGGAGTCCCACTTGACGTAGTGGCGGATGGCCTCGCCCTGGACGCTGGCCGAATGGATCCAGTCGATGAACGGCCGCCGCTTGGGCTCTTCCATGGGGCCGGTGGCGCCCATGATGAAGATCGGCGCCCGGTCGAGATAGGCGTAGTAGATGCCCATGGGCGCGTGCAGCAGCCCCACCAGGTCGTGGACGATGGCGATCATCGGCTTGCCGCTGGCGCGGGCGTAGCCGTGGGCGATCTGCACCGCGATCTTCTCGTGGTTGCACAGCATCATCGGCGGGTCGTTCTCGCCGTAGTTCACCAGCGAGTCGTGCAGGCCCCGGTAACTGGCCCCGGGATTCAGCGCGATGTACTCGAACCCGTACCGCTTGACCATGTCGACGATGACGTCCGACTGCCACTTGCGATCGGACTTCCTGATCTCGGGGACTTCGATCTTCTCCGCTTTGCTCATGTCTGCTTCCTCTTGTCGAGCCGCCAGGCGACGGGGAAACCCTCGACCCTGCCCCGCTCCCATGTATCCGCTTTCGGCTCCGGCCATGCCATCTCAGGCGTTGATGTCCCGGCGCCAGACGATGGGGTCCACCAGCGCGGGCTTGCCGGCCTTGACCTGCTCGATGGCCCGGCGCACCGCCGGCGCCACCTCCACCGGGTCCTCGATCGGGCCTTCGGCGTACCAGCCCATGCCCCGGGCGATGTGCGCGAAATCCGGCGGCGGCGCCTCCAGATCCATGCCGATGTAGGCTCGGGCCGGGTCGGTGCCGCGCTGGTGGGCCATGTGGATCTGGTGCGCCCAGTCATTGTAATAGGCCCGGTTGTTGTACATGATGACCAGCATCGGGATGTCGTACTTGATGGGCATCCACAGCGCCCCCAGGTCGAACATGAGGTCGCCGTCGGGCTGGAGATCCACCACCAGCCGCCCCTGCCCCTTGTGGGCCAGCGCCACGCCGATGGACATGCCGATCTGGGTGCCGGTGCCCAGCTCCCGGCCCGGGTGCCGGTACGGCCGGTCGAAGTCCCAGATCTTCTGGACCCAGTCCTTCAGGGTGCCGGCCGTCAGCACCCAGTCCTCGTCCCTGATGGCCTGCCACACTTCGCGGGCCAGCCGGGATTCGGTCATGGGCCGCTGGTCCATCTCCGCCTCGACCTGCTGCTGCCACTTCGCCCACTGGCGCTCGTGCTTGTCCGCCAGGGTTTGCTTACGCCCCTCGATGCGCTCCCGCAGCGCCGGGTCGGCGTCGATGAGCGCGCGGCACGCCCTGGTGAGCTCGGGAATGGTGATGGAGGTGTCCCCCATCACCCGCAGGTCCCAGTTGTTGTGCTTGTTGTAGTCGGTGGCCCACTTGCTGATCTCGATATCGGCGAAGCCCGCGTCGATCCATTTGCAGTCGGGCGCGGTCACCACCGTGATCTCGCGGGTCCGGGTATCGAGGCGGTGCGAGCCGCGGGTCCAGTCCACCACGTCCAGCGCCGCCACCAGGTCCACGCCCGCGAAGGCGTCCGGGTTGAAGCTCATGCTGAGAGGATGGCGGTTGGGAAAGCCCAGCCGCTTGCAGACGTCGAACACCGACGCCCCCACCGTCTCCGCCAACTCCACCGTGGGCCCGAAGCCCTCCGGCATGCGTGCGGCGTACTCGGTGAGCAGCAACGGATGGTCCGCCTTCACCAGCATCGCCGCGGCCTGGGCCACCGCCGCCTGCTCCGGCGCGATGCGCGACGGCACCTTGACCGCGGACGCGGGCGGGATCGCTACTTCATCGGTGAGCGGGCTTTCCTGCAGCGCCGAGTCGTAGCACATGTAGATGGGGCCCTGGGGCTCGCTCATCATGATCGAGTAGGCTCGGGCGAAGGAGTCCGGCACGCCGTGGATGCTGCCCGGCTGATAGTCCCATTTGGTGAAGTTGCGCACCGCGTCGCCCTGGGCGAAGGCGGTGTGGATCCAGTCGATGAACGGGCGCCGGTACTTCTCGTCCATGGGGCCGGTGGCGCCGATGACGAAGACCGGGCAGCGGTCGATGTAGGCGTAGTAGATGCCCATGGGCGCGTGCAGCAACCCCACGACATCGTGCACGATGGCGATCATGGGCTTGCCCGAAGCCTTGGCGTAGCCGTGGGCGATCTGCACCGCGATCTTCTCATGGTTGCACAGCAGCATCTCCGGATCGTTCTCGCCGTAGTTGACCATCGAGTCGTGGAGACCCCGGTAGCTGGCCCCCGGATTGAGGGCGACGTAGGGGACGTCGTAGAGCTTCATGAGGTCGACGATAACGTCCGACTGCCAGCGCTGTTCCGATTTCCTGATGTCCGACATGTGGAACCTTTCCTGCTTTTCTTTCTTTAATGCGTGGCTGGAACCTACCCGTGTCCCGTCTCACAAATAGCGTTACGAATCTGCGGGTCCTTTTCGCCGTCGGCTGCGTGGCTCTTCCTCGCGTGGTGCCCGCCACTGCTCGTCATCGCGCCTTGCCGACAACGAAAATGCCCTCGCATCTTCGTAACGCTATTTGTGAGACAGGACACTAGGCTATAGGCCGCGGCTTGTCAATGTGAACCCCCGGCCGGGGCGATCTCGGACAGGCTCTTCGGCTTGCGAAGCGCACTCGCCTTTGATAGGGTCGGCGTCGCTTCAGCGAGCCTGGACGGCATGGTTTCAGCGAACGTGGACGGCATGGTTTCATGCCTGATCGAACCGGCTGCGGGCATGGCCGTCAAAGCATGATTCACGGGCTCTTCAGTTGGAGTGGAAAGGAGTTCAGCATGAACAGACCGGGAATTTGGCGGCTCTCCGCCGCGGCATTTGCGGGATTTCTGGCGCTTGCCGGTAACGTGGAAGGAGCCGATCCGGTAAAGCGCGTCTTTTTCGTCGAGCCCAAGGACGGGGCGGAAGTCAAGAGTCCCGTGAAAGTCGTGATGGGCGTGGAGGGCATGACGATCAAGCCGTCGGGCGGGGTGGTCGCGGGGACCGGGCATCATCACATCCTCATCAACAAGGGTCCCATGCGCGGGGGAAAGGTGATTCCGACGGACCCCATCCACGTACATTTCGGCAAGGGGCAGACGGAAGCCGCTCTCGAGCTCGATCCCGGGGACTACACGCTGACCATGCAGTTCGCCGACGGCCTCCATCGCTCCTACGGCAAGAAGATGGCGCACACGATCCGCATCAAGGTGTTGCCCGGCGAGTGACCCCGGGGTTCCCGACGACGCCGCCTGGCCAGCCGAGCGGCGAACCTCCCGGAATTGAAAGCCACCGCCTCCTGTCGTAGCCTGGTTGACCCCGAGTCGGCCGCCGGACAACACTACACCTGGTGGGACTCGGGATCATCTACGCCCTGGCCGGGGGCATCGTGTGGGGGCTGGTGCCGCCGCTGGTGAAGCGAGGGCTGGTCCACTCGGACGTGGATGCCGCGGTAACCATCCAACAGCTCGCCATGGTGGCGTTCCTGTTGGTGGTATGGGTGGCCGGCTACGGCGCCGGCGGATTGCCGATTCCCTTGCCCGCGGCGGCCACCTTCGTGATCCTGGGGGCCGTGGGCGCCTTTTTCGGCCGTGTCTTCCTGCTGAGAGCCATCGACCAGATCGGCGCTTCCAGGGCCCAGTCCATCAAGAACGCCTCGCCCTTGCTCACTGCGGTGATCGGCGTCACCTTTCTCGGCGAAAGCGCCACGTCGGGAACCTTCGGCGGGGTGATCGTCATCGTTGCCGGCATCCTTCTCATCACTCACACCCGTGGATCCGCGGCGGAACCCGCGGCGCCGCTGGCGGGTTTCGGCAACGCCGCTCTTTCCTTCGTCTTCTACAGCCTGGGCCCGATCCTGAAGCGGCTCGGGGTGCTGCAGGGCGGCGACCCCATCGTCGGCGCGGTGATCACCCAGGTCACCGGGTTGATGTTCATCGGCCTGCTGGGCAAGACGCTGCGCATCCGCATCGTCTATCGCGGGGTGCCGCTCGCCGGCGCCGTATGCTTCGCCGTCTCCGGCGTGGTCCACGCCATCGGAACCATTCTCACCTTCCTGGCCGTGGTCCACGCCCCCGCGGTTATCGTGGGACCCATCTGGAACATCCAACCCCTGGTCACCTTCGCGCTGGCGCACTTCACCCTGAAGGGCATCGAGATCGTGCGGCTTCAGGACGGCGTCGGCGCCGCGCTCATCGTCGGCGGGGTGTTCGTGCTGGCGTGGATCTGAAGCATCGAAGGACCGCGAAGGGTCCGAGTCTCCCAACGCCAGGAAGACGGGGAACGGCGACGGTCAGGGCAGATCCGTGCTGCCCATGAGGTAGCGGTCCACCTCCCGGGCGGCGCCGCGCCCTTCGTGGATCGCCCATACCACCAGACTCTGGCCGCGGCGGGCGTCGCCGGCGGCGAAGACGTTCTCCACGTTGGTGGCGTATTTGCCGTATTCCGCCTGAGCGTTGGAGCGGGCGTCGCGCTCGACGCCGAGTTGCGTGAGCACCTCGTCCTCCGGGCCGGAAAACCCCATGGCCAATAGCACCAGGTCGACGGGCCACTCCTTCTCCGTCCCTTCAACCGGGCTGAAAGGCGCGCCGTTGGCGGGTTTGCTCCAATCGAGATCGATGGTCCGCAGGGCCTTGACCCGCCCGTGTCCGTCGTCGATGAACCTGACCGTGTTGGTGTCGTAGCGCCTGGGATCGTCGCCGAAGCGCGCCTTGCCCTCTTCCTGGCCGTAGTCCAGCTTGTAGACCACCGGCCATTGGGGCCACGGATTGTCGAGCGCCCGCTCCGGCGGCGGTTTCGGAATCACGTCGAACTGCTGCAGGCTGGCGCATCCATGGCGCAGGGCGGTTCCCACGCAGTCGGTGCCGGTGTCGCCGCCGCCCAGGACGATGGTGTGCTTGTCCCTGGCCGAAATGTAGTTGCCGTCCGCATGGGCCGAGTCCAGCAGGCTCCTGGTGTTGGCCAGGAGGAAATCCATGGCGAAGTGGATGCCCTCCAGGTCACGGCCCGGAGCGTTGCGCACGAAGTCGTTGGGCTTGGTAGCGCCGGTGCAGATCACCACCGCGTCGAACTCTCGCTGAAGGTCGCCGGCGGGGATGTCCCTGCCGACCTCCACGCCGGTCACGAACTCGACCCCCTCCGCCGCCATCTGCTCCAGACGCCTCCCCAGCACCTTCTCCTTGTCGAGCTTCATGTTGGGAATGCCGTACATGAGCAGTCCGCCGGCGCGGTCCGCCCGTTCGTACACCGTAACCTGGTGGCCGGCGCGGTTGAGCTGCGCCGCGCAGGCCAGACCGGAGGGTCCGGAACCGATGACCGCCACCCGCTTTCCGGTCCGCACCGCGGGCGGTTCGGGCTTGATCCAGCCCTCCTCGAAACCCCGGTCGACGATGGCGCATTCAATGGTCTTGATGGTCACCGGATCGCTGTTGATGCCCAGGACACAGGACCCCTCGCAAGGCGCCGGGCACACGCGGCCGGTGAACTCGGGGAAGTTGTTGGTCTTGTGCAACTGCGCCAGGGCTTCTTTCCAGTGGTCCCGGTAAACCAGATCGTTCCAGTCCGGTATGAGATTGTTCAGGGGACAGCCCGAGGCGCCCGGGCCCCTCCCCATGGGCGCACCCGTATGGCAGAACGGGATGCCGCAATCCATGCAGCGAGCGCCCTGCTCCCGCAGCGATTCCGCCGGCATGGGCAGGACGAATTCGTTCCAGTCCTTCAAACGTTCGAGCGGGTCGCGGTAGGCGGCCTTTCCCCGCTCGTATTCCATGAATCCCGTGACTTTTCCCATAGCCGTCCGAAGACGTCCCCCGTGAACGACGTCTCCTGTCCTTCAGTGCCAGGAGCCTGTCGGACTTGGCAAGAATCTACTGCGAGGCATGGAAATGGGTCCATTTTCATGCCTCTCGCTACGATTCGCCAAATCCGACAGGCTCCTGGATGTGCAGTGCCTTGATGCGCCGCCCGCTCAGGCCGGGACGGCCGCCGCGGTCCCGGCCCGGCCGGCGGCGCCGGCCATCGCCGCCTGACGGGCGGCCATCTCCTGCAAGGCCCGGCGGTAATCCACCGGCATGACCTTCACGAACGACCCTTGCAGATCCGGCCAGTGATCCAGCACATGCTCGCCGCGGTCGCTGCCGGTGTGCCGTACGTGGGCTTCGATCAGGCGGCGGACGTGGCCGGTGTCCTCTCCACTCTCCAGGGGTTCCAGGTCCACCATCTCCTGGTTGCACAATCCCGGGAAGACGCCCTCCTCGTCGAGCACGTAGGCGACGCCGCCGCTCATGCCGGCGGCGAAGTTGCGGCCCACCGGCCCGATCACCACCACGCGGCCGCCGGTCATGTATTCGCAACCGTGGTCGCCGACGCCCTCGATGACGGCCTCGGCGCCGCTGTTGCGCACGGCGAAACGTTCACCGGCGCGGCCGCGGAAGAAAGCCTGGCCGCCGGTGGCGCCGTAGAGCGCCACGTTGCCGATGATGATGTTCTCGGTGGGGTTGAACGCGGCGTTCTCCGGCGGGTACACCGCCATGAGTCCGCCGGACAGCCCCTTGCCGGTGTAGTCGTTGGACTCCCCTTCGAGGAAGAGCGAGACGCCCGGAGCCAGGAATGCCCCGAAGCTCTGTCCCGCCGAGCCGAAAAGGTTCACCCGAATGGTGTCTTGCGGCAATCCCTCCTCGCCGTAACGGCGCGACACCTCGGCGCTCAGCATGGCCCCGGCCGTGCGGTCGATATTGTTGATCTCGTGGCGGATCACCACCGGTTGCCGCTCATCGAGGGCTTCCTTCGCCGCTTCGACGAGACGCGGGTCGAGCTTCTTGTCCAACCCGTGGTCCTGTGGCTGACAACAGTACCGGGCCACCGAGGACGGCGCTTCCACCAGCGTGAGCAGCCTGGAGAAGTCCAGCCCACGGGCCTTCCAGTGTTCGACGGCCTCGCGGGTGTCGAGGCAGTCCGTGCGCCCGACCATCTCGTTCACGGTGCGGAATCCCAGATCGGCCATGATCTCCCGCATCTGCTCGGCGACGAACATCATGAAGTTGACGACGTGCTCCGGCTTGCCGGTAAACTTCTTCCGGAGCTCCTCGTCCTGCGTGGCTACGCCCACGGAGCAGGTATTGAGGTGGCACTTGCGCAGCATGATGCAGCCGCTGACCACCAGCGCGGTGGTGGCGAACCCGAACTCCTCGGCGCCCAGCAGGCAGGCGATGGCCACGTCCCTGCCGGTCTTGAGCTGCCCGTCCGTCTGCACGACGATCCGGCCCCGCAGGTCGTTTTGGACCAGTACCTGTTGGGTCTCGGCAACCCCCAGCTCCCAGGGGACGCCGGCGTGTTTCATGGAGGACTCCGGCGAGGCGCCGGTGCCGCCGTCGTAGCCGCTGATGAGCACCACGTCCGCCTTGCCCTTGGATACGCCGGCAGCGACCGTGCCCACCCCCACCTCGGCCACCAGCTTGACGTGGATGCGCGCGCGGTCGTTGGCGCACTTCAGATCGTGAATGAGCTGGGCCAGGTCCTCGATGGAGTAGATGTCGTGATGCGGCGGCGGGGAGATGAGCCCCACGCCCGGAGTGGACTTGCGCACCCGGGCGATGGCCTCGAACACCTTGTGGCCGGGCAACTGTCCGCCCTCGCCGGGCTTGGCCCCCTGGGCCATCTTGATCTGCAGGTCGGTGCAGTTGACCAGGTAGTTGCTCGTGACCCCGAACCGCCCGGAAGCCACCTGCTTGATGGCGCTGTTGCGCCAATCGCCGTTGGCGTCGGGATCGTAGCGGTCCGGATCCTCGCCGCCCTCGCCCGAGTTGCTCCTGCCGCCGATGCGGTTCATGGCGATGGCCAGGTTTTCGTGAGCCTCCTTGCTGATGGAGCCGTAGGACATGGCCCCGGTGGAGAACCGCTTGACGATCTCCGACGCCGGCTCCACCTCGTCGATGGGGACCGCCGGCTGCATCGGCCTCAACTCGAACAGACCCCGAAGCGTCCCGAGCAACCGGGTCTGGTCATCGATCTGCCGTGAATACTCCCTGAAGAGATCGTAGTCGCCGGTGCGCGTGGAGGTCTGGAGCAGCGCGATGGTGTGGGGGTTGAACAGGTGGTGCTCCCCGTCCTTGCGCCACTGATAGTAGCCGCCCACGTCCAGGGTTCCGTCGCTGGCCACCGCCCGCTCCGGATAGCCGTGATGGTGGTGCTGGCGGTACTCCTGCTCGATCTCGTCGAGGCCGATGCCTTCGATGCGCGAAGCCGTCCAGGTGAAATACTTGTCGATGACCGACTGCTTCAGGCCGATGGCCTCGAAGATCTGCGCCCCGTGATAGGACTTGATGGTAGAGATGCCCATCTTGGACATGGTCTTCAGAACACCCTTGCACAGGGCCTTGATCAGGTTGCTCCGGGCCTTTTCTCCGGCCAGATCCGGGCCGATCAGGCCGTCGCGGCACATCCACTCCACCGTCTCCAGGGTCAGGTAGGGGTTGACCGCGTTGGCGCCGTAGCCGATGAGCAGGCAGCAGTGCATGACCTCCCTCGGCTCGCCCGACTCCACCACGATGGCGGCGCCGGTCCGCAGCCCCTCACGGATGAGGTAGTGATGGACGGCCGCAGCGGCCATCAGGCTGGGAATCTGAATCCGGTCCGGGCCGACGCTCCGGTCGGACAGGATCAGCACCGTGGCGCCCCGGTCCCTGACGGCCCGGCCGGCTTCCGCGCACAGCGCGTCCACGGCCTCCGCCAGTGCGCCCACGGAAGCGTTCCGGGGAAAGACGGCGGGCAGGGTCTCCGCCTTGAGTCCGGGACGGTCCAGGGCCTTGATCCGGGCCAGTTCCTGGTTGGAAATCATCGGGCGCATCAACCGGAGCTGCCGGCAATGTTCCGGCGTCTCGGCGAAGAGATCCTGCTCCGAGCCGATGGGGGTCTGCAAGGCGGTCACCAGCTCTTCACGGATGGCGTCCAGGGGCGGATTGGTCACCTGCGCAAAGAGCTGCTTGAAGTAGTGGAAAAGCAACTGGGGCCGGTCGGACAGCACCGCGAGCGGGGCGTCGTTGCCCATGGAGCCGATGGGCTCCTCTCCCCGGACCGCCATGGGTGCGACGAGGATCTTCATCTCTTCGCTGGTGTAGCCGAAGGCCCGCTGGCGCTCCGGGAGGGTTTCCAGATCGAGCCGCGGCACCTCCTGCGGCTCGGGCAGATCCTCCAGCGTCACCATCTCCTCCGACAGCCACCGGCGATAGGGCCGGCGCGTGCTGATCTCGTGCTTGATCTCGTCGTCGGCGACGATGCGGCCTTCCAGCGTATCGATCAGGAACAGGCGTCCCGGCTGCAGCCGGCCACGGGTCAGAATGCGTTCGGGCGGCAGGTCGAGCACCCCCGCCTCCGAGGCGCCGACGATGAACTGGTCCTCGGTGACCACGTAGCGGAAGGGCCGGAGCCCGTTGCGGTCCAGCGTGGTGCACACGCGGTCGCCGTCGCAGGCGGCAATGAGGGCGGGACCGTCCCACGGCTCCATGAGACAGGCGTGATAGGCATAGAACGCCTTCTTCTCATCCGACATGGTCTCGTGGTTCTCCCAGGCCTCGGGGATCATCATCATCAGGGCGTGCGGCAACGAGCGGCCGGTGGCCACCAGGAGCTCCAGCGCGTTGTCGAATCCCGCGGTGTCGCTGGCCCCCTCACGGATGATCGGGCTCAGCTTGGCCATGTCGTCCCCGAACAGGGGGGACGAAAACAGGGCTTCCCGCGCGCGCATCCAGTTCTGGTTGCCTCGGATCGTGTTGATCTCGCCGTTGTGGCACAACATGCGGTAGGGGTGCGCCAGACGCCACGAGCCGAGGGTGTTGGTGCTGTACCGAGAGTGAACCAGGGCCAGGGCCGAGACGATGGACTCATCGGAGAGGTCCCGGTAGAAGGAATCCAGTTGATCGGCCCGCAACAGGCCCTTGTAGACGACCGTCTTGCTGGACAGGCTGGAGATGTAGAAATCGTCACGAATCTCGAGGGCGAGTCCGGCATCCACGGCATTCTCGACGACCTTGCGGATGACGTAGAGCTTTCGCTCGAACGAGTCCTGGACCGCCGTGGCCGGGCCGGAGCCGATGAAGAACTGCCGGATCAGGGGCGCCACCTGGCTGGCCACTTCTCCGGCCTGGGTGAAGTCCACCGGCACGTCGCGCCACCCCAGGAATTCCTGGCCCTCGTCCCGGACGGTTTTCTCAATCACCTGTTCACACCACCGATGGTGTTCCACCTCCCGTGGCAGGAAGACCATGCCGACGCCGTAATGGCCCGGATCCGGAAGGGAGATACCCATCACCTTGCAGTGCCTGTGGAAGAAGGCATGGGGAATCTGGAACAGGATGCCGGCGCCGTCACCCGTGTGCGGGTCGCATCCGCAGGCGCCGCGATGCTCGAGGTTGATCAGGACGTTGACGGCATTGCGGATGATGTCGTGGGACTTCCGGCCATCGAGGTTGGCCACCACGCCCACGCCGCATGCGTCATGCTCATAGGCCGGGTCATAGAGTCCTTGATACTTCTTCATGTCGAACAGCCCTCTGCAAAACGGCCCGCGCCCATCTTGCCGGTACTCGGAACAAGCCGGAATACCATAGAATGGACCGATTTTCAGCAGCCAACAGGTTTTTGTTAAGGAAACGATGCGCCGTCTTCCGGCTCGAAGACCACGCGAATCTCCCCGAACGCTGCACCGAGGCGGGCGGGCGGCTTGTTCCGCCGAGCTACGGCAGTCTATCATCGACGGAATCTTATGCAAATGACGAAGAGTCGGGGTGCGTTCGTCCCGGCGTAGCGAGGCGTAGCCGAACGAAGTCGAAGGACACCGCTCCCGACGTACCGACCCGGTTCCGAAATGACGTCGGGTTCGGTATACGTTCGGTATACAAGTGCAACACCTGAAACCTGGAGCTTTCTCGATGAAATACGTGGGCCGATCGGTACGCAGCCTCGATGCGGATGAAAAGGTTACCGGAAGCGCCGTCTACACGGCAGACCTCACGGTCCCGGGCATGAAGTTCGCCAGGGTGATCGGCAGCCCCTACGCGCACGCGCGCATCGACGGGTTCGACCTCGAAGCCGCCCGGGAGGTCGAGGGCGTGCACACCATCGTCACCCACGAAAACCTCGACCGCAGCCGGCTCGGGTGCATCCGGACGATTCGGCCGTACGGGCAGGCGGTCAAGGACCGGCCGGTGCTGGCGCACGAAAAGGCGCGTTTCCAGGGCGAGCCGGTGGTCATCGTGGTGGCCGACAGCGAGACCGCGGCCGTCGAGGCTGCGGCCCGGATACAGGTCCGGTATACGCCGCTGCCGCAGGTGGCGGAGATGCAATCGGCCCTGGAGGGGGGCGCCCTGGTCCACGACAAGGACGCCGCCTACGACCGGGAAGGCGCCGACGACTTCGACTTCGACTATGGCCACAATAGCTGCGGCGGCACCCACTTCCTCCAGGGAGACCCCGAACGGGCCTTCCGCGAGGCCGCCCGCATCATCGAGGACCGCTTCTCCTTCCCGTCGCTGTTCCACTATCCGATGGAGCCCCACTGCGCCGTCGCCATGGTCGATGACGAGTCCGTCACCGTGCATACCTCCTCGCAGGCTCCCTTTCCGGTGCGGGACGAGCTGGCTCGCATGTTCGGGCTCGACCAGGACCAGGTTACCGTCAAGGTTCCTTACGTCGGCGGAGGATTCGGCTCCAAGGGCCATATCAGCGTGGAGCATCTGGCGGTGCTGGCGGCGGCGGCTTCCGGGGCGCCGGTGCAGCTTCGCCTGTCCATGGAAGAGACCGCGTTCACCGCCCGGCGTCACCCCGCCGAGATCGAGATGCGGACGGGGCTCCGCGAGGACGGCACGCTGCTCTGCCGCGAAACGAAGATCTACCTCGACACCGGCGCCTATGCCGACTTCGGCATCCAGGTAACCCGCAAGGCGGCGTTCCGTTCCGTGGGTCCTTACCGGGTGGCTCACGCCCGAGCCGACTGCTACTCGGTGTACACCAACAAGGTGCCCGCCGGCGCCTTCCGCGGCATCGGCAGCGTCCAGCTCGGATGGGCCTGCGAAGCCCACACCGACCATATCTGCACCGAGCTCGGCTACGACCCCATCGAGTTCCGGCTGAAGAACCTGTTGCGCTCCGGCGAGAGGTACGCCCTCGGCGGCCCGCCGCTGGACGGCGACCCCCACGGGACCCTGCAAGCCTGCCTCCGCCGGTTCGAGGAGACCCGGCGCAGACGGCTTCCCGAATCCCTGGTGCGGGACGGCGAGAAGATCGGCACCGGCATCGCCTGCGCCATCAAGGACCTGTCTACCACCCAGTACCAGGCCAGGGTGGTCTTCAACGACGACGCCACCTTCACCGTGCACGCCAACGCCCCGGAGATCGGCGGCGGGGCGAAGACGGTGCTGGCCCAGACCGCCGCGGAGGTGCTGGCCGTGCCCATGGACCGCGTCACCATCGCGCCCTACGACACCAGCAACACGCCCGGAGCCTCCGGAGTCTACGGCAGCCGCATCACCGTGCTCATGGGCAACGCAGTGAAGCGGGCGTCGGAGGAGTTGCGGGAGCTGCTGCTGGATAAGGCTGCGGCCCTGTCCGACCGGGACCGCCGGAGCCTCTCCCTGGAGGACGGCGCGTTCGCGAGCGACGGGGTGCCGGTGTCGAGCCTGGAGGAGCTGGCCGAGGGGACCACCGGCACGCTGGTGGGCCGTGGCATGGACAAGGCGCTCACAAAGGAGCGCATCGACATCCGCACCTGGGAGATCAACGCCGGCATCGCCGTGGTGGCGGTGGATCCCGAATCCGGCAAGGTGCGCTGCCTCGGCTACGTCTCCGCGGCCGACGTCGGGCAGGCCATGCATCCGCTCCGGTGCGAAGGACAGGAGCAGGGCTCGGTGATGTTCGGCCTGGGCAACACGCTCACCGAGGAGCAGGTGTTCGACGGCGCCCTGCTGCTGAACCCCAGCGCCATCGACTACGCGCTGCCCCGGTTCGAGAACCTGCCGCCGGTGTTCGATTCCGTCCTGATCGAGAACGGCGACGGCCCGGGCCCCTTCGGCAGCAAGGGCATGGCCGAGGGCGGCCTGGCGCCGGTGGCGCCGGCCATCGCCGCGGCTTTGCGTCAAGCCGTGGGCGTGGTTGCGCACGACCTCCCCATGAGCCCCGAGCGGGTGTACCGGCTGATGGAATCGGGCGGCTGATGAAGTGACGCCCGCGACTCGGGTGACGCGCGCGAGCGCGCGGGCGACGGTGGGCGTGTGCAACGCCCCCGTGGCGGAAGCACGACGGACAGGACACCAACGGACATGACGCCAACGGACGTTTCGACCGACATCGAGGCACGGGTCGTATCCACGCTCGATGAGCTTGGCGTTTCATACGAGATCATTCGCATCGACCCTGCCTTCGCTGACACCGCGGCGTTCTGCGAGAAGTACGGCTATCCGCTGGAGACCAGCGGCAACACCATTGTCGTAGCCTCCAAGCGCGGCGAGAAGAAGCACTGCGCGTGCATCGTGCCGGCCTCCGCGCGACTTGACGTGAACAAGACAGTCAAACGGTTGATGGGGGTGTCGAAGGCGTCGTTCGCCTCCGCCGAAGAGACCATGGAGTTGACCGGGATGATGATCGGCGGCGTCACGGCGTTCGCGCTTCCCCCCGGCCTCCCGGTCTACGCCGACCGGAGCCTGCTGTCGCAGGAGTACGTCATCCTCGGTTCCGGCAGCCGCTCATCCAAGATCAGGATCGCGCCCGAGAACATCGGGAAGATACCCGGCGGGAAGTTCATCGACGGACTGGCGATGTAAAGCCCCGCTCCCTCTGGCAGAGGGGTCGGGGTGCGGGTAAGTGCCCTGGATTTCCGGACGGATACACGACCTGACGGCGCTACCGGGGCGCCACCATTTGGCGTTCGCGGCAAGAAGCGCTAAACTATCGGAATGGCTCAACCACGAACAACGTTTGCCAAACGGCAGCGGGAACGCGCGAAACAGGAAAAGAAGGAGGAGAAGGCCAAACGGCGCGCCGAACGCCGGGAAGCCCGACAAGACCGGGAGGACCGCGGCGATGTCGATCCCGACATTGCCGACATCGTCCCTGGTCCGCAACCCCCTATCGAAGACCTGTAAGCCCTGCGCCGGCCACGTGACCTTTGGCCCGTCTCGTCTCCGTCCCCTATCGCGTCATCGCCGGTAGCGGCGTGACGAATAGTTGCGACCTCAGGCCTGAAGCCCTGCGTCGTCACCCGTAAACGGTCCCTCCGCCGGGATCGACTTCCCACACAAGAAGAAATACCTTTATGTCAACATCAGACTCCGCCTCGTTCGAAACATTCGGTTTGTCCGATCCCATGCTCAAGGACTTGTCCAGGATCGGTTTCGCCGCTCCCACACCCATACAGGAAAAGGCCCTTCCTCCGGCCCTCGAAGGCCGTGACATCCTCGGCTGCGCGCAGACCGGCACCGGCAAGACCGCCGCCTTCGTAATCCCCATGATGGAGCGGCTCGCCGGCTCGCCCGAAGGGCCGCCACGGGGGCTGATTCTGGCCCCGACGCGAGAGCTTGCATTCCAGATTCAGGAGACCATCGACCAGCTCGGGCGCTCACTGCGGGTTTACGCCACCACGGTGGTCGGCGGCGCCGACGTACAGGCACAGCTACGCGGCCTCAAGCAGCACCCGGAGATCATCGTGGCCACGCCCGGCCGGCTGCTGGACCTCATGTGGGACGGCCACGTCGATCTGAGAGAGGTGGAGGTGGTGGTGCTGGACGAGGCCGACCGCATGCTCGACATGGGGTTCGCGGATCAACTGAACCAGATCATCGACGCACTCCCGCCCGGACGCCAGAGTTTCCTCTACTCGGCGACCCTGCCCACGGACCTGGAGGAACTGGCCCGCATGTCCTTGCGGGATCCGTTTCACGCGGTCGTGGCCAAGCCCGCCACACCCGCGGACGGCGTCACCCACGTGCTCCACGACACCACGCCGGGGGCCAAGACGTCGCTCCTGCTTTCTCTGCTCAAGGGCGCGGATGAATCGGTACTGGTCTTCACCCGCACCAAGAACCGCGCCGACCTCATCGGCGAAACCCTGCGCCGTAGCGGCCATCGAGCCGCGGCGATCCACGGCAACCTGTCGCTGGAGCGGCGCCGAGCCGCCCTGGAAGGGTTCCGGCGGGGCCGCTACCGGATCCTCGTGGCCACGGACATCGCCGCCCGAGGCCTGGACATCGACAACATCGGCCACGTGATCAACTACGACCTCCCCTACACGCCGGAAGATTACGTCCACCGCATCGGCCGCACGGCCAGGATGGCGGCGGTGGGCCGGGCGACGAGCTTCGCCACCGCCGCGGACAGCCAGTCCGTGCGGGCGATCGAAACGATCCTGGGGCAATCGATCCCGCGACCGTCGGGCGCCCGGTCCGACAAGAAGCGGCGCGCCCGCAAAAGCAACGCGGAAGCGGCCGAAACCCAGCGGGCGCGCCCGGCCGGCAAACGCCGGCGCACCCGGAAACGCACCGGCCAAGCGGGCGTGCTGGCCGAGCATCATGCCGAAGCCGGCACGATGCAAGCCGCACCGGTCACCGATCAGCCCTGATGCCAGGTCTTGAAGACCGGGTCACCCCCCTCCCTCCGGGCAGGGCGTTTCCAAAGTCGTGGCCAAACCTGTCATTCTGAACGGAACACTGTCATTCTGAGCGGAGCGAAGAATCTCAGCTACGGCAGGGAGACCCTTCGCTTCGATTATGGGATCGTCCTGTCCCTCTGTGAGAGGAGGCCGAGGTTGTGAACGAGCCTCCGCGATGAGCCATCATGGGGAACACGAACGAGGAAAGTCGATGGAACACTCCGCATCGCCCATCAACGTCACCGTAAACGGCGAGCCGCGCAAAGCCCAGGTGGAGCCGCGGTTGCTGCTGGTCCACTTCCTCCGCGAAAACCTCGGACTCACCGGCACCCACGTGGGCTGCGACACCAGCCAGTGCGGCGCGTGCACGGTGCACCTGAACGGCGTCGCGGTGAAGTCCTGCACGGTGTTGGCGGTGCAGGCCGACGGCGCGGACATCACCACCATCGAGGGGATGGCCGGCGGTCGGACCCTGCATCCCGTGCAGGCCGCTTTTCAGGAACAACACGGGCTCCAGTGCGGGTACTGCACACCCGGCATGGTGATGACCGCGGCTCACCTGCTGGAAACCGATCCGGACCCCGACGACGACGCCATCAAGCACGCCCTGGAAGGCAACCTGTGCCGCTGCACCGGTTACGTGAACATCGTCAACGCCATTCGCTGGGCGGCTCGGCAAATGAGGGAACCGCATGCATCCAGCTAGCTTTGGATACCGGGCGCCGGATTCCCTCGAGGAAGCGTTCCGGCTCCTGCAGGAACACGGCGAGGACGGAAAGCTACTGGCCGGAGGGCACAGCCTCATCCCGGCCATGAAGCTGCGGCTGACCCGACCCGACGTTCTGATCGACCTGCGCCGCATCCCCGGCCTGAGCGGGATATGGGTGGACGGCGAGAACCTGGTCATCGGCGCGCTCACGACCCATACCGAGGTAGGCACGTCCGACACCGTGCGGCGGTTGCTGCCGGGCCTGGCCGACACGGCCTCGGTCATCGGCGACTTGCAGGTACGGAACCGGGGCACCATGGGCGGAAGCGTCGCCCATGCCGATCCGGCCGCAGACCTGCCGGTGACCCTGACGGCCCTGAACG
This sequence comes from uncultured Binatia bacterium (SeqCode), assembly GCA_965214905.1. Lineage (GTDB taxonomy): Bacteria > Desulfobacterota > Binatia > UBA9968 > JAJDTQ01 > JAJDTQ01. The sequence goes on along the minus strand of OZ243984.1, from coordinate 3,865,158 downwards.
CGTCCTTTGTCCTGGCCTCGTCCGGGGGCGAACGCGCCGTCTCGGCGGACGGCTTCTTCGTGGACTTCTTCACGACCGCCCTGGAGCCGCACGAGATCCTCACCGCCATACGGATACAGTTGCCGCCCTCCCCTGCCCGGACCAGCTACGCCAAGCTCCCGCACCCGGCATCCGGCTACGTGGTGGTGAGTGCGGCGGCGGCGCTGTCGGTCGATGAAACCGGCGCCTGCACCGGGGCACGGCTGGTCCTGGGCGGCGTGGCCGGCACGCCCCACCGGGCCGCAGCCGCGGAAGCCGCCCTGGAAGGGCAGGAGCTGACGCCGGAGGTGATCGCGGCGGCGGCTGCACGGGCCGCGGACGGGGTTGATCCGCACGCCGATTCCTACGCCGACGAGGAATACAAGCGCCACATGGCCGTGGTCTACGCCCGCCGCGCCATCGAAGCAGCGGCGGCAGGCTCCTAGTGTTGCGTTTCATATTTGCGATGACTCATCACCGAGCCATTTTGACGGCCCTTCCGACTCCCTCTCCCTCTGGGAGAGGGTTGGGGTGAGGGTCCCCCCTGTGCGTGCAGCCCGTTGGGAGCGACCAGCAAAGCAGGGCAGGTTTATTCGAGGCGCCCTCACCCGGCCTTCGGCCACCCTCTCCCAGAGGGAGAGGGGAGTTATTCATCGCCGACCACTTCTTGCGGGAACGGGGTGAAGATATGGGACAGGGTCAACACATTTACGGAACGCGACGCTAGACCTTCAGCGTCTGGTGTCCTGCATCAACCGTGGACAGGATGCGCGGGAATTCTCGGGGTCGGCAAGGAGCGACCACGAGCCGTGGCCGATACCACGCAAGGCGGAGCCATGCAGCCGACGACGAAAAGGACCCGAAAATGTCCCATGGACGCTCGCGGTCCGGCGCACGCCGCTCCGGGACATGAAAGCGCTCATGGTCGTTACACCACCGTCCCGGAGGCATGAACAGCGTATTGTCGCAGCAAAGGTACAAACGAGGGAGCGGGAGTCGGAGAACGTCCCAACCTTCGAGGACTACTCATGAGCACACACCCCAACAGCCTGATCGGCGCTTCCATCCGCCGGGTGGAAGATCCTCCCCTGCTCACCGGCAAGGGATGCTACGTGGACGACGTGAAGCTGCCGGGGATCCTGCACGTGGCCATTCACCGGAGCACGCACCCGCACGCCCGGATCCTGTCCATTGAGACCAGCGAAGCCGCGGCCATGCCCGGCGTGGAATGCGTGCTCACCGGCGACGACATCGGCGATCTGGCCCTGCGCGCGCCCATGGTGGCGCCGGGCATGAACATGCCGGATCATCCGGTGTTGGCCCGCGGCGCCGTCCACGCGGTGGGGGCGCCGATAGCGGCCGTGGTGGCCGGGAACCCCGCCGTGGCCCAGGACGCCGCCGCTTCCATTCAAGTGAGCTACGACCCCCTGCCCGTGGTCACCGACGGTGAAACCGCCCTGGAGGACGGCGCGCCGCTGGCGCACCCGGAGCTGGGCGCCAATCACTGCTACACCATGAAGCGGGAGAACGGCGACGTCGACAAGGCGTTCGCCGAAGCGGACCACATCTGCCGCCTGCACATGAAGAGCCCGCGGCTGGTGGCCATGTCGATGGAGGCACGGGGGGTGCTGGCGCAACCCGATCCGGCTCGGAACGAGCTTACGGTATGGCTCTCGACCCAGGGGCCGCACCGGGCCCGGGCCGACCTGGCCAACTCGCTGGGGTTCCCGGAGAACCGCATCCGGGTCATCGCGCCGGACGTGGGCGGAGGCTTCGGCAGCAAGGGCTGCGTCTACCGCGAGGACGTCCTGGTCTGCCACCTGGCGCAGAAGCTGGGGCGGCCGGTCAAGTGGATGGCCACCCGCAGCGAGGACTTTCTCACCACCTGTCAGGGACGCGACCAGGCCATGACCTCGGAGCTGGCCCTGAGCAAGGACGGCAGGATGCTCGGGCTGAAGGTGCGGGTGGTGGCAAACCTCGGCGCCTACCTGCACTCGGCCACGGCCGGACCGCCCCAGCGCATGCTGGTCATGGCCCCCGGTTGCTACCAGATTCAGGACGTGCGGGTGGAGATCGTCGGGGCCTTTACCAACACGGTGCCCACCGGACCGTACCGCGGCGCCGGCCGGCCGGAATCGGTGCTCAACATCGAACGGCTGGCGGACACGGCTGCTCGTGACCTGGGCATGAACCCACTGGAGCTTCGCCGCAAGAACTTCATCCAGCCGCACCAGTTCCCCTACCGCACCGGCGTGGGCGTGGAATACGACTCGGGGGACTACGAGAAGTCCCTTTCCGAAGCCCTGCGGTTGTCGGATTACGACCAGCTCATCCGGGTCCGCGACGAGGCCCGCAGCCGGGGCGAGTTGGTGGGCGTGGGCGTCTCCACCTTCACCGAGCCCAGCGGCGGCGCCGGCTTCGAGAGCGGCACGGTGCGGGTGGAACGCACTGGCGAGATCACGGTGCTGACGGGTTCCAGCTCCCACGGACAGGGGCACGAGACGGTGTTCGCCCAGGTGGCGGCCGAGAAGCTCGGAGTGTCCATGGACCGCGTGGTGGTGCGACACGGCGACACCACCGCCATCCAGCAGGGCACCGGCACCTTCGGAAGCCGCAGCGCCGTCATGGGCGGCGGCGCTCTGGGCGTGGCGGCCGAACGTCTGATCAACAAGGCAAAGGCCATTGCCGCGAACCTTCTCGAAGCGTCGCCGGACGACGTCATCCAGATCGACGGCGGCTTCGCCGTGGCCGGAGTGCCGGAACGGAGCGTGGACTGGCGGCGCCTGGCGGGCGCGGCCTACGGCAAAGGAACCCCCGCAGGCATGGATCCCGGCCTCCAGGAAACCGCTTTCTTCGATCCCGACCGCGAAGCCTGGGGCTTCGGCGCCCACGTGGCGCTGGTGCGCGTCGATCCCGAGACGGGCAAGCTGACGCTTGAGAAGCTGGTGCTGGTGGACGATATCGGCGTGGTTCTGAACCCCATGATCGTCGAAGCCCAGGTCCACGGCGGCTTGGCCCAAGGCCTCGGCGAGGCACTGTGCGAGCACATGATCTTCGATGAGGACGGGCAGCCTCGCACCGGCACCCTCATGGACTACGCTGTGCCGCGCGCCAGCACCATGCCGCCCCTGATCCTGGGCGAGACCGAGACCCCCAACCCCTTCAACCCCCTGGGCGTCAAGGGCGTGGGCGAGGCCGGCACCAACGGTGCGCCGCCGGCCGTGGCCAACGCCGTCATGGACGCGCTCGCCCCCCTGGGCATCGACCACGTCGACATGCCCTACACCGCCCCCAAGCTGTGGCGGGCCATTCGGGAAGCGCGGAAAGGATGACACACCCGCATGGGCTGATCCCGGACCGCCGAATCGGTCTCACAATATCTCCGAGTACCTTGTCACCTCACCAGATACGCCGCTCGGTTTGACTATCGAACGCGGTATCGGCGGACATCAGGTCCATATCTTCCAGGCGTGCCTGAGCCAGCAGGATTCTGTCCCAGGGGTCGCCGTGACCCCAATCAAGGCGCGCCGCATGGACGAGATGCAGGGATGTGAGGGCGACTTCACGAAAGCCCGACGACCGCACGGCTTCGGGAAGATACATGGCCGCGGCCGGCATGCGGCCCCGCCTCGCCTTGAACATTATCTCATAAAGGCTCACCGGGCTATAGAAGACATCGTTGTCGTCGTCACGGATAAGCGCTTGAGCGTTGGCGGACAATCTTGAGGAGCCGCGAACAGTCCACCATAGGGAGTGACTATCGAGGAGCAGTCGCACTGCGAATTCCGCCGGGCCTACCGCTTGGTTATGCCGAGCGCATCCGTGAGCCCGCCCTCCAGGGCCGCCTGGTCGGCTGGCGACAACGGATCTTCGACTGCCTCCGTGAGCGCATCCAATTCCTCTTCGCTTATCATTTCCTTGAGGATGCCCAGTCTGCGCCGACTTTTCGAGCGCAACCCGACGAGCTTCGCCACCGGCTCCCGGCCCCGCGCGATAACGACCTCCTCGCCCCGTTCGACGCGACTGATCATTTCCGCTAGCCGTGCACGAAACTCACTTACCGTGACCGGTCCACCGGTCCGTTCCGCTTCGCCGTGTCGTAGTTTGTCGCCATCCATGATCGCCGCTCCATCGGGACGACTCCAAGGTGGACCATATCAGGAATCGCGTTACTTGTACAATAATGTACAGACATGCCCAAATGAGGCGCGACAGCACGGCCCCATCCTCCCACCCCTGGATTCCCGCCTTCGCGGGAACGACGATTCGGGGCGTCGGCGTCATTCCGCAGCGAGTGGAGTTTTGACACGGCAGCTTCGCGGGAACGACGGAGGGAGGGGCGGCGCCGTTACACGCCGCCGAAGCCCTGGTCCTGAGCTTCGCCTACCAGCCACGGATCGTTGATCTCGGTGGTGGGGGGCTCTCCCCGGAGCACGCGCGCCACTTCACGGGCGGCGTGAGTCTGGCAGTCGACGTAGGACTCGTTGGAGTTGGCGGCGGTGTGGCAGGTGACGATGACGTTGGGGAGCGTCAGGATCGGGTGGTCGGCGGGCATGGGCTCGGGGTCGGTGACGTCGAGGGCGGCGCCGGCGATCTGATCGGTGGTGAGCGCCTCGTAGAGGGCGTCGGTGTCTACCAGGCCGCCGCGGGCGCAGTTGATGAGATAGGCGGTGCTCTTCATGGCGGCGAACTGGTCCTTGCCGAACATCTTGCGGGTGGCCGGAACCAGCGGCGCGTGCAGGCTGATGACGTCCGAGGTGCGCACCAGCTCGTCCGGAGAAACCAGCGTGACGCCCATGGCCTCGGCGATGACCGGGGCCACGTACGGGTCCACGGCCTGCACGTTCATCTTCATGCCCTGGGCCCGGGGCGCCACCTGACGCCCCACGTGCCCCAGACCCACGATCCCCAGGGTCTGTCCGGCAATGCGAGCCACCGGGCCGCGGTAGGCGTGCAACTCGGCCGTGTGGCGGCGCCAGCGGCCCTCGCGCACGTACTGGTTCATGCGCACGAGCTTGCGGGATATGGCGATCATGAGACCGATCATCTGCTCCGACACTTCGATGGAGTTGCAGCCGGCGGCGTTGCACACGGCGATGCCGCGTTCCCTGGCCGCGGCCAAGTCCAGCCGATCCACGCCCACGCCGGTGCGGCACACCACCTTGCAGCGGTCGAGCTTCGAGATGATCTCGCGGGTGAGCGGCAGGGCGCCGTGGAAGATCATGCCGTCGGCGCCGCGCCCCGCCGCCGCCAGTTCCTCATCGTTGGTCGGCCTGGCGAGCACCAGCTCCGCGTCCGCGGCGCTCAGGATAGGCTCGATGAGGTCGACGGGAACCTCGTTGCTGCCGCAGTAGACGACCCGGAATTTCGCCATCGTCCGTGTCCCGCCTACGCTCCCAGCCCGAACATCTGCGCCGGGTTGTCCCACAGGATCTTGCGGCGAGTCTCCTCCGAGAGCTTGTCGTTGGCGCTCAGGGCGCCGACGGTCTGATCCGGCCACTTGTCGATGCAGTCACTGTGGGGATAGTCCGTGGCCATGGTCAAGCGATCGTTGCCCAGGTGCTCGACGAAGCTCGGCACCAGTTCCTCGCCGGCCTCGCAGCTTACCCAGCACTGCCGGTGGAAGTAGAAGCTGGGCTTTTCCGGCGTGGTCTTCGCCGAGCCGTGGGACTCGTGCTCCCAGTGTTCGTCCATGCGCTCCAGCCAGTACGGCACCCAGCCGCAGCCGGACTCCAGGTACGCCACCTTGAGAGTCGGAAAGCGCTCCAGCACGCCGTCGGCGCAGAAGCTCAGACACGCGAGCATCTGCTCCAGGGGATGGCAGGCCACGTGGCGGCCGAACTCGCTGTAGCGATCGCCGCCCGCCTGCTCCAGAATCGTGCGCGCGCCTTCGTGCACGCAGACCGTCACCCCCAGATCCTGGGCCGCCTCGTAGACGGGAAAGTAGTCGGGGCTCGCCAGGGTTCTGCCGCAAAGCTTGTTGGGACGCCAGAAGATCCCCACCAGGCCGAGCTTCTCGCGAGCGTAGCGCAGTTCCTCGACGGCCCGGACGGGATCCTGCAACGGCAACAGCATGACGCCGCGCAACCGCGAGTCGTCGTAGCCGCAGTACTCCGAGAGCCAGGTGTTGTAGGCGCGGCAGATGGCCGCGCTCAACTCGGGGTCGATGTCCGAGCGCCACATGACGTAGAGGCCCATGGTGGGGAACAGCACGCTGAGATCGATGCCCTCCCGGTCCATGTCGCGGAGGTTGGACGCCGGATCGAAACCCGCGGCGATGGCCTCGGCGAAGGTCTCCCGCCAGGACTTGTTGCTGGCGAAGATGAACCCGTAGTCGGTCACCTCCCGGTCGGGCCGCTTGTCGGAGTCCGAAACCGGCTTTCCGTCCACGTAGCGGCCGGACTGGTTCGGTCCGGTGATCTTCACCCGCCCGCGGAACTTCTCCGGCATGTATCGATCATAGACATCCGAAGGCTCCATGATGTGCCGATCCGAATCGATGACGCGAAATCCGTCCTTCATGGCTCAACTCCTTCCCCGGACAGGCGGAGGCGCCGCCTCGTCAACTTCGCCTTTGCTTGCTTGCGGAAAGCGCTTCGGCGGCGGACCGCCGAAGCAGTGCCACTATAGATCAAAGCCCGTACCCTATCAAATGCCGGAACCCGTTGAATCCACGCGCCGGAAGGCGCCCCGAAGCCCTGCCCGGCGTGTGCGTGCTTGACCGCACCGGAGGCCAAAGCTAGGGTAGTTTCTACAGCGACACCACTAAGGAGGAACTCATGGGAGTGGAGCCCGGCGCGGAACTGTTCGATTTCAACGAGCCTTCGCCTACCGGCAAGGCCGGCTTCGGCAAGTGGCAGAACCCGAGGTCGCCCTACGACCGGTTCATGGAGGATCAGGGAATCCCCATCTACCGGGACATCGGCGTGCACAAGGTCCAGGACCTGCCGATGGCGCCCTGGAAACGCCTGGGCGGACGCGGCACCGCCATTCAGCTTCTGGGCACCGAGCACCTCTGGGGCATGTACGTGGTGGAAGTCCCCGGAGCGGGCGCGCTCAACGCAGAGCGCCATCTCTACGAAGAAACCTGCTACGTGGTGGAAGGACGCGGCACCACCGAGGTGTGGCACGAGAGCGAGAGCAGGAAGCAGACCTTCGAGTGGGGTCCGGGCTCGCTCTTCGGCATCCCGCTGAATGCCTGGCACCGGGTGGTCAACGCCACCTCGTCCCCGGCCATGCTGCTGGCGGCCACCACCGCCCCCAACATCCTGAACCTCGTCCGCGACGCCGAGTTCGTCATGAACTGCCCCTACGAGTTCTCCAAGCGGTTCTCCGGCGAGGATGACTACTTCAAGCCGGTGGAAGACATCCACGCCGACCCGGTGCGCGGCCTGGCCATGCGGCTCACCAACGTCATCCCGGACATCGTCACCTGCGAGTTGCCGCGGGACAACCGGCGCTCCTTCAGCTACCGGCGGGTGGAGCCGCACATGGCCGGCGCCAATTTCTACATGAAGATCGCCCAGTACGAGACCGGCCAGTACTCCAAGGCGCACAAGCACACCTCCGGCGCCATCCTCGTCTGCATCAAGGGCAGGGGATTCAGCTACACCTGGCCGGACGGCCTGGGCATGAGGCCGTGGCAGGAGGGCCGCGGCGACGACGTCAGGCAGCAGACCTACGAGCCGGTGGGCATGATCAGCGCCGCGCCCATGCGGGGCGACTGGTTCCACCAGCACTTCGGCACGGACCCGGCGGGTCTCAGGCTGCTGATCTTCGACGGCCCCTACGGACCGGGCTTCCGGCGCGGCGGCGCCCCCGGAGCCCAGGCCCGGGACGTGGGCGCGGTGGACACCCGCGACGGCGGCAACGCCATCGCCTACATGGACGAGGACCCGCAGATACGGAAAATCTACGAGAACGAGCTTGCTTCCAACGGCATGCAGAGCCGCATGCCGCAATGGGCCTACGAGACCCGGACGCCGCCGGAAGGGGCATTGGAACCGGGGGGCTTCTGAGGACGCCCCGAAGTCATCGACAGAACCATCGCCCACCGATGCCCTGATCCGTCATTCCAGCGCAAAGCCTGCCCGGCACTGGATACGGGCTGGAACCCGGGAGAGGCTGGAACCCGGAAGCCCCCTCCGGGTTCCAAAGTTCGCCGTAATGACGATCCTGGAGGGACCGCTGGTTTCCGACCGGGTTCGGAAACTCTTTGCCCCGAGCGCAGCGAAACGAAGTCGAAGGACGCGATCTCAACCCTCCCACAAGCCGCGAAACTGCACCGCCGCCACCTGCTCGTAGGGCGTCGGCTCCTCCAGGTGGCCGACGGACTGGGCGAACGCATTCAGCTTCGTGACCGCCGCCTCGGAGATGGCCGGCTCGTAGAACGACACGTCCCGCTCCACGATGCCGGTGATGAGCTCGGCTGCATCCGGCGGGAAAAGCCCCTCCCCCACTCGCGCCGCCAGGGAGGGATCGGCGCGCAACGCCTTCTGCGCCTTGACGATGGCCCGCACGGCCGCGGCCGCCTGCTCCGGCTCCCGCTCGATGAAAGCGTCCGTGGTCCCGAGACCCGCGAAGGTGCAGTACCGGACTTCCCCGGGATCGTCGCCGCGACGCACGTCCACGTGGAGCTTGCCCACCCCCAGCGACACCGCGGTAGCACTGCCCATGGCGTTGGACCAGAAGCCGTCGATCCGACCCGCCGCGAGGCCCCGGGCCGCATAGACGCCGAATGACACGTCGCGCGCCTCGGAGCCCGGCAGGTGCACCATGCTCACGTCACGTTCGGGATCGAGGCCCGCTTCGGCCAGAAGCGTCTTGAACACCAAGTCCGGCCCTTCGGCCGCGGTCAGGCGCAAGCCCTTGAGCGCGCTGAAGTCCCCCCGCTCCGCCGGGAGGTCGGCCCGAACGGTCAAGAGCCACGGCGTCCCCCGGGACAGCGCCACCAGCAGCTTGGCGCCGCTCCAACCGGGAAACTCCCGCAGCAGGTCGTGCACCGAGCCCGCGATCATGGCGTCCGCGCTGCCCTCCCGGAGCGCCCGCGTGGCGCCGATCTGCGACACCAGCTCGATCTCCACGTCCACGCCCTCTTCCCGGTAGAAACCCAGTTCCTGGGCGGCGAGGGCCGGGAAACAGGTGTTACTGACTAGATCCACGGCTGCGATACGCATCTCGGTGGTACCTCACTCGACGCCGCTTACACGGAATTCCGGCTGGCGTCGGCCAGTGCTTGATCGAAGGTCATTATCTCCCCCACACCACGCCGCCGGCAACTCGCCAAGTGGCAGAGGTCTCTCGCCTCCAGCGCGGGATACCGATCATGGAGCCGACGGGCCAGGGTGACGTCCGCCTCCTCCAGAGGCCACACCTCCACGCCGGCCCTAGCCACGAGTTCCAACGCCGAGTCCAGGGTATGCGGTCTCCTTGTCCGCAGATAAACATGCATGATCTCCTGGAGAACCTCGACCGAGGTAACTAGGAGTCTGTAGGACGTAGCGGTTGGGGTGATGGTGTGTAGAAGGTCATGATAGGGATGGATGGTTGCCAAGGTGCCTGAGTGGAAGAGAGTGGAAGAGATTGGGGGTGATACTGGTTCAGCGGAGGTGTGGGAGGGCCTGGGAGTGGGCTTTTCAGGCCGGATTGGGCTCGGGAGATTGTTGATTGAACCGTTGAACGAACAGCTTGAGGAGGTTGTGACACAGGCTCACGAGGGTCCACTCGGTGTCGACAGCATGGATACCGCGCAGCGAGAACTGCCGGAATCGCCGAGCGTGTTTGATTTGACCGTTGACGGGCTCGACCACGGCCTTACGCCGGGCGTACCGCTTCCGACCCTCGGGGGTGTCGAGACGCCAGCGCATGCGCTCTTGAGGGTCGAGTGCAGCCGGCGGGGGGCCGGAGCGGGTAGCCGCTTGCCTCTCTCCATGACGCACCCGCTGGGTGGCAACCCAGGCCTCGGTGCCCAAGGCTCGGGCTCGGGTTTCGACCTGTGGGTTCCAGTACCCGGCATCGCCGGTTGCATGCTCAGGCGTAACCCCGAGGTTGGCCTTGACCCGCTCAAGCATGGGCACGAGGTGCCCTGCGTCTGCGGGCTGGTCGGTGACCCCACAGGCGACGATGACTTGATGGTCCTCGTCCACCGCAAGCTGGGCGTTGTAGGCCTGAATGAATCCATCCCCGCCCTTCATGATAGAACTGTCAGGGTCGGTGAAATTGCGCTGCGCCTTGGGGACGGGACGGCCCTTGGGGGTGGCTCGGGTGGGCTTGCGCGCCAGTTCTCCCTCCCCGCTGCCAGCGCCCGTGGAGCCGGCGCCGCACGGGTCGAGTTCTCGGGCCTGTGCGCGACGCTTCTTCGCATGAGTGCGCGCGCGACCCCGTACCTTCGGGTCCGGATGCGTCTCCGCTGTGCGTTCGTGCCTCTGTGCCTGCTCGCGCAACCTGCTCGCCCGTGCCTTCAACGCCTCCGCCTCCAGCGCCGCCTTCGCCTCCCGGATGCGCTCCAGGCGACTCTCGCGCCGACGAAGCTCTGCGGGCAACTCGTCCCCCCGCGCGTCCGCCCCGTGCTGAGAGTCCTCCAACGCATCCGCCGCATCCGCTTGGGCCAGCAACTCCTCCACCTCTGCCCGCAGCCGGCGGTCCTCTTCACCCATGCGCTGGTAGCTCATGGCTTTGTGCTTGCTCGCGTTCGCCTTGACCTTCGTCCCGTCTATTGCCACATGCCGCAGCTTCACCAACCCCGCCTCCCGGCACAGCTTCAGAACCTGCACGAACAAACCCGCGAGCCTTTCCCGGTGCACCCGTCGAAACTCGTTGATGGTGGTGAAGTGCGGCTGCGTATTCCCCGTGATCACTCGAAACGCCACGTCCTCCCCACACCCACGCTCGATGCGTCGCGAAGAGTACACTCCCGTGCAGTACGCATACACCAGCAACGCCACCATCATCGATGGGTGATACGGTCGTTGCCCCCGCGCGTCCTTCGACTGAATCGCCCCCTCAATGGCCCTCAGGTCCAACTGCGATACCACATCCAGAATGAACCACGCCAAGTGGTCCTCCGGAAGCCACTCCTGCAACGATGGAGGAAGCAAATATCTCTGGTCCTGCGTCCACGGCTGATAGCTTTTCTTCATCCTCCCTTCTTATCATTCATTACCCCACTTGTTGATCCCCACAGGATCTATGCGCTACAGACTCCTAGCGGTTTGCGGTCGCGCATTGACTTGTAGAAAAACTCGTGGGCGGAAGATTGAAGCGGGTGTGAGCGGCCAACCGCATACATGAAGACGTTGGTATCGACGAATATCATACGTCTGGCAGACCGCTGGTTATCGATTCATGCAATGTTTTCAGATGCTCTTCCCAATCCGGCTCGACGGCAGGGTCTTCACGCTCAGAGCACTCCCTGAAGAACCGCCTCAGGTCTTCGGGCGATTGGAACCGTTCGGCGCGTTGCCGCTGCTCAAGCCAGTTACGGGCGGCGGCCCTCATCCACGCGCTGAAGGTCATGCCCTCCCTGTGCGCCTGATGGACGAACCGGTCTCGGTCTTCGTCGGGGATGATCAACTGTACTCTGGCCATTGCGACATGCCTTTCTCTCCCTGGTTATGTGTATGCACATTACACATTGTCGCTTGGCAAGGTCAACCACCGTCGCCGCCGAGCCATTCCAGGGTCGTTGCGTACTGATTGACTCCCGATTCCGCAGGATCCATTATTGGAATCAATTCTTCCGGTTTTTGTCCCGAAATGGAATTCATCAGTCGATTTTTCCATATCCCTGACCAGAGCTGCTTCCTGTTCGGACCCCGCGGGACCGGCAAGTCCACGTGGCTGCGCCACCGGCTACCCGCCGCATTGTATCTGGACCTGCTCGAGCCGGTGCGACATCGCAGCCTGAGCGCCCGCCCCGAGCGCTTGCGGGATCTGCTCGCGGGCTCGCCCAGGACAGAGACCGTGGTCATCGACGAAATCCAGCGGGTTCCGGAACTGCTCACGGTCGTCCATGCCGTGTTGGAGGAACCGTCGCCGCCGCGTTTCGTGCTCACGGGGTCCAGCGCCCGGAAGCTCCGGCGCGGCGGCGTGGACCTGCTGGGCGGGCGCGCCGTACACCGCACGCTGCATCCCTTCATGGCCGCGGAGTTGCCCGATTTCGATCTCGGACGGGCGCTACGGATCGGGTTGTTGCCCTTGGTGACGGCCGCGTCCGATCCCGCGGGGATTCTCGACGCCTACGCGAGCCTGTACCTGGACCAGGAGGTCCGGGCGGAGGGGCTCACCCGAAACGTCGGGGCCTTCACTCGGTTTCTGGAAGCGGTCAGCTTCTCCCACGCCTCGCAACTCAACGTCTCCGCGGTGGCCAGAGACTGCGAGATCGAGCGCAAGGTGGTGGCCGGCTACGTCGGCATCCTGGAGGACCTGCTGCTCGCCTTCCGGCTGCCGGTCTTCCGTAAACGCGCCAAGCGGGCGACCGTGACCCACGACAAGCTCTACCTGTTCGACGCCGGCGTGTTTCGCTCGCTACGCCCCACGGGACCCCTCGACCGCCCTGCGGAAATCGACGGGCAGGCATTGGAAGGACTGGTGGCACAGCATCTCCGGGCCTGGACCGCGTATTCCCCACACGACGCGGATATCTTCTTCTGGCGGACGCGCGCCGGAGCCGAGGTCGACTTCGTCGTCTACGGGGAGCGGGGATTCCAGGCCTTGGAGGTCAAAAACGCCGGCACGGTGCGCCCCGGCGACCTGCGGGCGCTGCGGACGTTCCGGGAGGACTACCCCGAGGCGGAAACCGCGTTGCTCTACCGCGGGACGGAACGCTTGCGGATCGACGGCGTGTGGTGCTTGCCGGTGGAGGAGTTCCTGCGGCGGATGGCGCCGGATCAGGGGCTGCTGGACTGGCTGTGAATTTGCGCCGATCATACGGTTGCCGCCCCAGGTCGCACTTCCAACTCCTGCTGTCCCGATACGTCCTTGCTGCCATCGAGTTGATTCAGCGTTCCCTCGACAGTCCTTCCCCATCACTCCGTCGGCTTCCCGGACTGCCGGTGCAGGATCATCAAGGCGTTCAGCGGGCGCCTTTGCAGGTGAAGCGGCCCGGACGTGGCTTCCCAGCGGTACACCGTCGCCGCGGTCACGGCGAGCTGCGCGGCGAACCGCGCGACGGAGAGGCCGCGCCGACGGCGCAACCGGGCTATCCACTTTCCGGTAGGGCGAAAGTCGGGGGGCGGGGCGACGGAGGCCTTCGCGGCGGCGCGTCCTGGGGGCGGGGCGACGGCGCCGTTCGCGGCGGCGCGTCCTGGGGACGCAGCGGTTGAAGCACTTCTCTTGCCGCGGGCGGCATTCGACGCTGCCTTGCGGGGCCGCCCCGTAGAGGCCGTGCGGGCAGGGACGGCCCGGGCCTTTGCCGCGGACCCCGCCTGCCGTCCGGCGACCGTGGCGGCGGCCCGGCGGGCCTGCTTCCGCGGCTTTGCCGGAGCTTTCGGAGCAGGCGGCGTATCGCCGGTGTCCAGGTCGATGTCGAAGATGCCGGCGAGCGCGTCATCGGCCAAGGCGTCGTCCGTGACCGCGGCGGCCCCGGGCAGGGCGATACCGGCGTCGATCAATTCCGCGGTATCGACGCCGCGCAGGAGAAAGAGCGATTCGGGGCGGTCGTCGAGCCGGCTGCCGACGCCGTAGAGCACCGACGCAACGTGCTTGCACATCGTCGCCCAGTCAGGGCAACTGCAATCGAATCGCATCTCGCCCGGTTTCGGGAACAGGCCGCGGTTGCGGTCGGTCACGACGCCCATCACCTGTTGGGACAGTTTGCCCTGGAGCAACTCGAGCATCGAGCCGATCTGTCCCGTGCATCGGGTCTTGATGGACTTCCAGGCTGTGGTTTTCAGCTCTTTGATCCCGATGGCAACATCGTAAAGCTCCGATCCGCTGACGATGGCGTCGATGCGGCCCGGATGGATTTCCAGGTGGCAGACGGAACCGTTGCGCACGTAGGTGCGGCCCCGCGGCAGGCGGTTGGCATAGTCGGAAAACGATTCCAGATGCTGGCACCAACGCTTGCCCCAGAAGCTTCGGGCGATGGTGCGACCCTCGATCTCGACCGGCTGGATGTCCCGGCCCTTCTTGCGGAGCTTGTTCATCTCCCGGGAAGCCTGGGCGCGGCGTACGCCTACCGGAACATACGGCCTCCATCCCCATTCCATCACGAGACTCCTCCCACCTCGGAACCGGCGTCTCCCCGCGGCCTGAAAACAACTGTCAGGAGGCAGCACCGCGAATAGCCGATTATACAATATAGCGCACTTGGAGGACCCTAGCATACCATCTATAGTGTATCCAGTGCTCCGAGCCGATTTCTCGCAGGACACCACACTATCTTTCACCCCGTTCCCGCAAGAAGTGGTCGGCGATGAACAACTCCCCTCTCCCTCTGGGAGAGGGTGGCCGAAGGCCGGGTGAGGGCGCCCCGAATAAACCTGCCCTCCTTTGCTGGTCGCTCCCAACCGGCGGCTCGCACACGGGGGACCCTCACCCCAACCCTCTCCCAGAGGGAGAGGGTGTCGGAAGGGCTGTCAAAATGGCTCGGTGATGAGTCATCGCAAATATGAAACGCAACACTAGAGCGACGCGCGCGTCACGTCGAGACGGACCAGGTCCATCAGCGCATCCTCGGACAGCCCGGTGAGGTCGACTTCGCCGTCGCCGGACAGGATGTCGTCCGCCAGTTGCCGTTTTTCCGCGATCATCCGGTCGATGCGTTCTTCGACCGTGCCGGTGGTGACGAACTTGTGCACCAGCACGTTCCGCCGCTGGCCGATGCGAAAGGCGCGGTCGGTGGCCTGGTTCTCCACCGCCGGGTTCCACCAGCGATCGAAGTGGAGGACGTGCGACGCCGCGGTCAGATTCAGGCCCGTGCCCCCCGCCTTGAGCGACAGGATGAAGAACGGCGGCCCATCATCGCCCTGGAACCGATCCACCAGGACCCGACGCTGCCTGACGCCGGTGGCGCCGTGCAGCACCAGCCCGGCCGTGCCGAAAATCTTCGCCAGGTGATCGGCCACAGGATCGATGATCTCGCGGAATTGGGTGAAGACCAGCAACTTCTCCTGGCGTTCGGCGAGTTCTTCGCAGATTTCCGCCAGGCGGAGAAACTTGCCGCTGTCCGCGGGCCGGTACTCGCCGTCGCCGGAAAGCTGGCTGGGGTGGTTGCACACCTGCTTCAGGCGCAGGAGCGAGCGCAGCACGAGGCCGCGCCGCGCGATGCCGTCGGCGGACTCCATCTCACGCTTCATGGTCTGCACCACCTGCTGGTAGAGTTTGACCTGGGGCCGGGTCAGTTGACAGTAGCGGAGCGTCTCCGTCTTCTCCGGCAGGTCGGCAATGATGCTGCGGTCGGTCTTCAGGCGGCGCAGGATGTAAGGGCCGACCAGACGGCGCAGCGGCGCGAAGGGGTTCTCCTCGCGCTCTTCCAGGCGTTTCACAAAGGACTGGAACACCTTGAGCGATCCGAGCAGTCCGGGATTGAGAAAATCGAACAGCGCCCACAGGTCGCCCAGGCGGTTTTCCACCGGCGTGCCGGTCAGGGCGACGCGGGCGTGGGCCGAGAGCTTCCTGACCGATCGGCTCTGCCGCGTCGCGGGGTTCTTGACGGCCTGGGCTTCATCCAGGATGACCAGCCGCCAGGGCACGTCCGCCAGCCAGCCTTGCCGCACCAGCATGGCGTAGGTGGTGATGACCAGATCGGTCCCGGCCAGGCGCGCCTCGGGCGCGTCCGCGATGTCCGTCAGGGTTTGTCGGTCGGTCTCGGCCGGGTGCAGAAAGCGCAACTTCAGCGACGGCGCGAACCGCGCCGCTTCGCCGCGCCAGTTCCCCAAAAGCGACGCCGGCACCACCAGCAGCGACGGGCCACCCTGCCCGTCCGCGCCGTGGCGGCGCTCACACAGCAACAGCGCAAGCACCTGAAGGGTCTTGCCCAAGCCCATATCGTCGGCGAGGCAGGCGCCAAGGCCCAGTCTCGTCAGGAAGCGCAGCCAGCCCACCCCCTCGCGTTGATAGGGTCGCAAGGTGCCCTGCAAGGCAGCGCCGACCTCCACCGCGTCCAGGGCGCCCGGCTGGCGCAAGCCGGCGAGGATTTCGCGCATGGCGTCGCCGGGCGCCACGCGCACCCAGTGGCGTTCATCTTCCGCCTGCTCCTCGTGCCGGAGGTCCGCGGACGCGCCGGCGAGCAGGCGCATCCCCTCGACAAAAGAAATCTCGCCGCCTTCGGCCTGCCGTTGCAGCGTGTCCCAATGCTCGATGGCCTGGCGCAGCTTGTCGCGGTCCACCTCCACCCACTGACCCTTGAGCAGCACCAGGCCATCCTCGCCATCGAGTAGCGACCTCAACTCTTCGGGCGACAGAGAGACATCGCCCAGGGCGACGTTGACGTTGAAATCCAGCACTGCGTCGGCGCCGAGCATCGAGGACGTCCGGCTGCCGATGGTCACCGATACCTGGGGCCGGGGCCGCGTGCGCCACCAGTTCGGCAACCGCACGGACAGCCCGCTCTCCTCGAGCTCCGCCGCGCTCTGCAGCAACCGATAGGCGCGCGCCGCCGGCCACGCCATGGGCTGATAGATGCCGCCGGAGTCCACCAGATCCTTCACCCAGTCACAGACCTCGGCAGCCCGCTGAACCGGCGAAAGCAGATTGACGAGCGCGGCACGATTCTTCGCCCCCGCGTACTGCTCCAGCGCCTTGCGCAGCGGCAGATGCTTCAGCCGTCCCGCGGCGCCGAAGCCGGACGCATAGGTCGCCATGAAGGCGAACGGACGCGCGTCGTCATTTCTGTTCTCGGCCAGGTGGAAACAGACCCGTCCCACCTGATGCCATTTCGGCGCCCGCTCTTGCAGAAAGGCGGCCAGTCCGCCGGCGGCGGTAACCGCCTCATGCACCCACTCGTCCAAGCGCTCCCAGATGCGTCGCAGTGTTTCCTCGGAGAGATACTCGCCGCCCGGCATGGGCGGAGCGGTCAGTACCCAGTGGACGCAATCGGCATGGGACGGCGACTCGACCTCGAAGCCCTCCGCATCCTCGGGAACATGGCACAGGCCGGTGAGATAGCGCTCCGCAAGCTGCTGCCAGTAGCTCACGCTCAGCGGCAAATCCTGCGCCGACATCCTCTGCGCCGCCAGCGTGAAGAGAGCTTCGCGCCAATCGGCCTCGAAGACGCCTTGCAGGGACGGCGGTCCCGCAGTCGCTGCCGCATCCCCGGAGGCCGTCCAGCGCAGATATCCCGCAGGCGTCAGTCGTATGTCCATGCTGATTGATGCGAGCTTGGTATAGCCTCCCTGCGACCCCGCGATATGAAAGAGGTATCGTTTAGAACCATGTTCAATCCTCCTGGCCCGAAATACAACAACCTATCGTCTACTCGGACCGACATGCAACAAACCATGGCCCGTCCTGCCGGGCAGCGCTTCCCTGGTTCTGATCAAGGGGGGTTTCCGATACGCTTGCGGGGAGAATCCTGTTCGTGAACGAGGGCGCCTGGTTCGAGAACCTCGGCAAGCGCATGGTCGAATCTCCCAGGGTCTACCAGCGCGACAGCGGTGTCCTGCCCTTCCTGACGGGTCCGGAAGAGACGAAGGACTTGCCGCTGCATCCGCGCTACGGCGCAAGCCGGGAAGGATTCGTCCTGGAGCCTTGCAAAGGAATGCCTCGTGGGATCAAATCTCTGCGGGAAGAAGCAGGAGGGACCGTGATGACGAACCGTGATTTGACCGATTTGACGTTGAAGGATGCGGCTGCCCGACTCGAGAGCAGAGACCTTTCCCCGGTCGATCTCACGGAGTTCATGCTGGCGCGGATCGAGAGGCTGAATCCGGAGCTGGTGGCGTACGTCACGGTGGCCGGGGAGGAGGCGCTTTCGGACGCCCGGACCGCGGCGGCGGAGATCCGGGACGGACGGTATCGCGGGCCGCTCCACGGCATTCCGCTGTCCATCAAGGACAACATCGCGACGCGCGGGATCCGCACGACTGCGGGCTCCAAGGTTCTGGAGGACTGTATTCCCGACTTCGACGCCACGGTGGTGAGGCGGCTCAGAGAGGCGGGGGCAGTGATCCTGGGCAAGACCAACATGCACGAGTGGGCCAACGGCGGCACCACCATCAACCCGTTCTACGGCACCACTCGCAACCCCTGGGACACGGAGAGGATCGCGGGAGGATCCAGCGGCGGGTCGGCCGCGGGCGTCGCCGCGAGCCTGTGCCTGGGGTCCCTGGGCACCGACAACGGCGGCTCGGTGAGGAATCCGGCTTCGCTTTGCGGGATCGTGGGGTTCAAACCGACCTACGGGCGCGTCAGCCGCTTCGGGCACGTGCCGGGCAACGGCGGCTTCACCACCAACCACCTGGGCGTGTTCAGCAGCACGGTGCGGGACTGCGCGCTGATCCTGGGGGCCATCGCGGGCAGAGACCCGAAGGATCCCGACAGCGCGGACGAGCCGGTGCCGGACTACGAGAACGGTCTGGAGGCGGGCATCCAGGATCTCCGGGTAGGCATCGTCAAGGACTACTTCGATCGGTACATGACCAGGGCGGTCCGCGACGCGTTCGTGGAGGCGCAGCGCCAACTGGAATCCCTCGGCGCGCGGCTGGTGGAGGTGGAGGCGCCGCACCTGGACGCGACGCGGGTGGTCTGGCCCTGCATCACGCGGCCGGAGAACGTGGTGGAGAACCTCCCTTACCTCACCGCCAGGCCGCGGGACTACAGCACGCGGTTGCTGCACCAGAACATCGGCGCGATGCTGATTCCCGCTGACGCCTACATCGCCGCCCAGCGCATCCGGCGCCTGCTGTGCCGGGAGTTCGACGAGGCCTTCGAGAACGTGGATATCATCGCCGCCCCCACGGCGGCGGTGCCCGCGCCCACCATCGATGAGTCGCGGCAGGCGGTGATGGAGGTGGACGGAGAGGAGATCAGGCTGGAAAGCCCGGGCGTGAACTTCCGCTCGCTTTTCACCACCCCGTTCAATCTCACCGGGCTGCCGGCCCTGAGCCTGTGCTGCGGCTTCTCTTCCGGCGGCCTGCCCATCGGGCTCCAGCTCGTGGGGCCGCGTTTCCGGGAGGAACGGGTGCTACGGGCCGCCCACGCCTACGAGCAGGCGGCCGGGTGGCACCGGCGCAAGCCGCCGGTGGGAGGCTGACCTGGAGACGAGGTTCCCTGGCAGTGCATCAGCTTGACGGTCCCCCTCACCCCGGCCCTCTCCCGCAGGGAGAGGGGCTTTACCCTGACTCCATCTTCTCCGGGAGAGGGTCCGGGGTGAGATACGAACCGGTTCCATGGTTTGGGTTACCCTGTGCGGCAAGAAGGTGGTTCTCATGCCGCGGAAGGAAGAGGTTCCTCAGGTTCCCAGCACGCGGTCGAGGAAGCTCGTGGCCAGCGGCCACGTCAGTTTGGTCAGGGCCGGATCGTAGGCATCGCCGTCGGCCAGGGCAAAGCCGTGGCCGGCGTGGGGGAAGAAATGCCACTCGACGTCGGGGGCGCCTTCCAGGAAGCTGGCCCGGAGCTTCTCCTGCACCGGCACCGGCGCCACCCGGTCCCGGCCCCCGAAAAGGATCAGGGACGGGCAGTGAATCTCCCGCGCGGCCTCGTTGGGATGGCGCGGCCGGAGCTCGCTGGGACCCTCGTCCCGCACCGAGGGATAGTAGCCCAGGAACGCTGCGGTCCGGGGCGTCGCCGCCACGAAATGGATGCCGATGCGGCCGCCCATGCACAGGCCCATGACCGCCACCCGCTTCTCGTCCACGTCGTCCCGTCCCAGGAGGTATTGCCAGCCCTGGCCGATGACCTCCACGAAGCGCCCGTCCGTGGTCTTCTTCTGGACGTCGTGGAAGTCGGCGAAGCCCAGCATGTCATAGAGTGCGGGCACCATGGTGGCGTACCCGCGCTCGGCGAACTCGCAGGCCATGTGCTTGATGTGGCCCGTGACCCCGTAGTGGTGATGGACGATGAGCAGCGCGGGGCCCGGCGTCTGCCTCTCCGGCGAAGCCATAAAGCCCGGCACCCCATCCTGCTCCTGCGTCAGCGCGCGCGTGATGATCTTCGACATGATCCCTCCTGCCAGCGAAACTCCGATCTCCGGCGACAGCAGCTCGGCGGCCACGACCGCCTCCTCCGTCCGTTTGTACGGGTCAGCGCACAGCTTACCGCAATTCGGTGGCCCGGCACACCCTCGGCGAGAGCGCTTCCTGCGTCGCACACCGGCGCTCCTGGCAGTGGCGCTCCACCGTGTCTCGATCCAGGAGGTCTGATTGGCTCATAACAGATTGTTCCATATTGTTTTGAAAGAACAAAAACTCCAGCAACATTTGCAAACTCCCTTCAGGGGAGATGCTCATCCAGGCGGGCGGCGACCCCGGTCGCGGCAATCGCATCCGCATCATCGGTTATGACGATCTTCTGCACGAACCCGAGTTCGCAGGCTTTCCCCTACAGTTCCTGACCATTCCCGGCCGGATGATCACGACACTGGACGGTCGAGACCTCTCCCATCTATTCGAAGCATTTGTCCACGCCCCGTTCCGCGACGACAGCTTCGGTGATCGCAACGACTGCAGCTTGGCCTTCCAGGTTTCGATCCGCAGCGGAAGTCACGTTGGCCGGGCGCTGCTCATGGGCGACCTCAACTATCCCGTCGTCCGACGGATCTTCCGCCGAAGCATCCCCGAGACACTCGCCTGGAACGTGCTGCTCGCCCCGCATCCTTGCTCGAAGTCCGCCATGTATTGGAAGGAAGAGGGCGACAGCGATGAGACCCTCAAAGAGCATATGGTGCGCGAGATCGCCGACGCGGCCCTCGACCCCGGATACATCGTCTGGAGCTCCGAACCAGTTCCGGCACGCAACGATCCGGGCGACAACCCGCCTCACGCCAAGGCGAAGAGACAGTACGAGCGCATCGTCCCCAACGCGTTCCCGTGCACCCACGAACACCCGAACCGCAAGAACCCCCGGCCGATCGTCTTCGAGGTCGGCCGGAACGGTTCCGCGTATGTCGGCGACACGCAATCGAGCAGGTCCATGAGCGAGGCGATGAGGGCCGCTGGCGGCGTGGCCGCGGCACCGGCCGTTGCGGGCGGATTCGGTCGTGGTCCAGGACGCGACCAAACAACGCCTGCACGATCACGCGAAGGCCGGACGCATCGACGGCTTTGTCTACGCCGCTCTTGGCCAGATCGACCGGCGGGTACCGCTGAAACCGGCCAACTGGGTGGGCCGTGAAGAGGTCCCTCGCTACCCGACCGATTTTTCGGCGATGTCCGACTCGAACATTCGACGGCTCTCCGGACGCGGCGAAGCCATTACGCGCGCCTCGGGTCCGGAGCGATGGGATTCACGCCGACCATGCGGCCATCCGCCGGACGCTGCGGGTGGATCGTCAGGCGGGCCCGGCGGTCTCGTCGCGCTTGCGCTCGAGAAGGTCCGCCCCGATGCTGTCGGCGATCCGGGCCGACGACGCCTTGATCGGTCCGGTATGCGGATCCTGAATCAGTCATGCGCCATCGACGACTGCCCGGTGATCGCGGCGGTGCGCGGCAGCATCAAGGCGGCGGCGAAGATCCCGCCCGCCGCCACCGCCATGACCACGAAGAGGGCGCCAAAACCCCAGTTCGCGTGAATGCCCGCAATGACCGGCAACACGGAGGCCGCGACCGAGAAGGTCACGATGAAGCGAAGGGAAAGGACGCGGCTGCGCCACTGGCTGTTGGTGACCCGGCCGATGAGCACGTCGTTGATGGGGATCTGTCCGAATACGACGAGCATGAAGGCGACCGCCACCACCAGGGCGGCAACGCCGGTGAGCTGGTACATGACCGCGAACAGCACCGACTGCAGCGCCGCCACCCAGGCGAACACGGTGCGCACGGAACGACGGTCGACGAGATACCCGACCACGAGTTGTGCGAGGGCCGCGACGGCGAACACCAGGAATGCATAGGCACCCACTGCGGTGGCGGATCCGGCGAGCTCGTGGAGCCGCTCGTCGAAGATCTTCGGTAGTGCGAACGTGGTGCTCTGGAAGATCAGACCGCCGAAGGCGGTGGTGAACACGATGATCGAGAGCACGCGTACGAACGTCGGACGCCCGATGGAGGCGGCGCCGGGCGTGGACGGCTCGTCGGGTGCGCCGCCCACGGGGCCGGCGGTCCGGCTCCCCCGTCCGACCCACACGAAGGCCGCGTAGGCGGCGCCGAGGGCGACGGAGACCGCGCCGGGCAGGACGAACGCGGTGCGCCAGCCCCCGGTGTCGATGAGATAGCCGGTGAGCAGCGCCGCGGCGGCGACCCCGAGGTTGCCGAATACGCCGTTGATGGCGATGGGAACCCCCGTCTTCCGCCGTCCCTCCATGACCATCGCGATTCCGACGGGGTGATAGATCGCGGCGAACACACCCACGGCGAGCAGTCCCCACGCGATCTCGACCGGCGAGTCCGCCAGTGCCGTCAGGATCGAGCTCACGCCAATGCCGATGAAGAAGACGACGATCATACCGGCCCGGCTCCACTTGTCCGCGATCCATCCGGCCGGAATCGCGCAGAGCCCGAAGGCGACGAACCCCGGCGTGGCGTACGGGATGAGCGCCGCGTAGCTCATCGTCCACTCTTCGGCAAGCCGCAACGCCGCCACCGTCGCGAAGATCAGCATGAAGAGATGGTCGAGGAAATGCCCGACGTTGAGGAAAAGGAAGTTCAGGCGCTCGCGTGACATGTCGGTCCCTGATGGCGCCGATCCGCTCAGCCGGCGCCGCGCAGCATGGGCTGCATGACCTGTTCGGCGAAGGTACGGATCATGCTGGCGCGGGGCAGCCCGTCCACGGCGTAGGGACGGATGGTGATCTGGTCGATGCCGCGGTCGAACATGCGGCGGGCCTTGTCGATGCATTGCTCCGGCGTGCCGGCGACGGCGTACTCGGGCACCACCTCGTCCGGCACGGCGTCGGCGTGGGGAGCGTCGGGATTGAGGTGCTGGTAGCTGTCGTAGCTCTCGGCCATGCGGTCCCTGGCCGCAGCCGCGGCCGGGCTCAGCCCCCACAACGGCTTCAGGATGGCCTGGGCCACGTGGGGGCGCACCGCGGCCACTGCCTTGGCCGCGTCTTCGGACACGCTGGCGGACACCGAAAGAAATTTCCGGAACGGCGCCGCGGCGCGTCCGCCTTCCCGCCGGCCCTCGTGGACGCAGGCGAGCATGCGCGCCAGCATGTCCCCTTCCATGGCCACCCGGGCCAGGATCACGCCGTCGCCGATACGGCCCGCCAGCCGCAGCATCTTCGGTCCGCTGGCCGCCACCGCGATGGGCGGACACTTGTCCGGCGCACCGAACATGAGCCTCATGTCTCCGGACTCCAGCGGCACGCGCCGCCCCCCGCACAGCGCCCGGATCTCGTCGACGGTCTGCTCCATCTGCGCGCGGGTGGCGGGCCGCCTGCCCATGGTGGCGACGGAGGTGAACCCGTTGCCGATGCCCAGCGTCAGACGGCCGCCGGAAAGCTCCTGGAGCGTCGCCGCGGCGCTGGCCGTGACCGCGGAAACCCGGGTCACGGGATTGGTGACGCCGCTTCCGAGGAGGACCCTGGAGGTGGCCTGAGCCGCGGCGCCCAGGAGCACGTACAGCTCCCGCCAGATAAGCTGGGAATCGCCGATCCAGATCTGATCGTAGCCGAGTTCCTCCGCCAGCGTGATCTCGTGCATCAGGGTGGAGACATCGTAGTAGGGATGGATCTCGACGCCAAAGGAACATTTCGTCATGGGTCGCCTCGTTCGAAAAGGTTGCCGTGCGAATCAGGAAGCCCGTACCGGCCGGCGGCGCGGTGCGAACGCGGGCGGATTGGAAACCCGCCCCTACCCGTTCGTCTGCTGCGGCGCGGGCTCCTGAAGGCCGTACAGGCGTCTCGGGTTGTCGCTCAGGATCTTGTCGGCCGCGCCGGCGGCGAGCACGCCGTCCTGTGACAGCCTGGCGATGGCCTCCATGTCGTTGGAGTAGTCCGCGTGTCCGTAGTCGGTGCCGACGATGATGTTGTCCTCGCCGGCGTGCTCAAGGACGTAGGGCAGATCGTCGGTGGTCTGGCAGGCCACGTAGATGCGATTATCCTTGAGCAGGTTGCGGTCCGCCAACTCCCGCGGCGCGCCGCGCACCTCCGCGAGCCGGCTATCGGCGTGTTTCCGGCGAAAGGCCAACTCCGCCCGGGTGCGGATCTGCAGGTCGTTGAGCGCGTAAGGGACCCACTGGGAAGTGGTCTCCACGAAGCACCAGCGCAACTCCGGGAATTTGTCGGGCACGCCCTTGTAGATCAGGTTGTTGAAAGCCCCCACGGCCGGGAGCTTGAACCGCGAGAACACGTCCTGGGCGAACAGGTCGTAGTGGCCCAGGTTGCCGCCGCCGGCGTGGATGCAGATGGGCATGTCGAGATCGCTGGCCTCCCGGTAGATGGGAAAGAAGGTGTCGTCCGACAGCAGCCGCTCCCCCTCGAAGCCGTGCATGAACACCCCGCAGGCGCCGTTGGCCTTGCCGAAGCGGACCTCCTCGATGGCCCGGTCCATGGACCTCGCCGGGGCCAGCACCACCCACCGGATACGACCGTCTCCCTGCTTCCAGATTTCCGCGAGCCAGCGATTGTAACCCCGGCAGAGCGCCCGCTCCACATCGGCACGGGCGGTCAAGGGCCGCAGGAACAGCGTGGGATAGATGACCTGGACGTCCACCGACAGTTGGTCCATGTGCGCGATTCGCGCCGACACGTCGGCCAGCTCGCGGGACTCCGCGGTGGTGTTGAGGCCGATATTGGTGTTGGGCACCACGCGTTCGTCGATGCGCCAGTACCGCAACCCGCTTCGCTGCGAGACCAGGAGGTCCGGCGCGAACCGTTTGTCCTCCTCTTCCATGAACTCCCAGGTCCGCTCCGTCTCGATCACGTGGGCGTCCGCATCGATGAACAAAGACATATCGTTTCTCCCCGAAATTCGTCACTCCGTGCCGCCTCCGTCCGCGCACCCCTGGATTCCGTCTTCGCGGGAATGACGGAGAGGGAGGCGTGAATGACGTCTGGTTGCCATCCGCGGCTCGTTGCCGTCCGTGACGTTTCGTTGCCATCCATGTGTTCGTCGCCAAGCTGCAAAGGGCCATTCTCGCCCGAAAAGTGGCGGCAGTTCAACCCGGCCGCCCTCGCGCTCAGCGGTTTCATCTGGTACAGATTCGACACGTCGGGCCGGCCTTTTCGCTATCCACTTACGACCACATGTGCCGGACCCCGCCACACCGGGAGGTGGACTCATGACACAGGAAGGCTATGCTCGCCCGGAACTCCTGGTGGAGACGGAATGGCTGGAGCGGCGCCTCGATGACCCGGACATCCGCATCGTGGACTGCGATCCCTTCGACGTGTACCGCCGCGCCCATATCCAGGGGGCCGTCGGCATACGCGTGCACCACTACATCAAGCAGCCCGAGTACCCCACGGACAACCGGAAGTATCCCCTGGTGGCGCCCCCGGACACGGCGAAGGAAGTGATGGAGGGCCTGGGCATCGGCGAGGGCACGCGGGTGGTGGCCTATGACAGCAACGGCTCCCTGTGGGCCGCGCGCCTGTGGTGGGTACTGAACTACTACGGCCATACCCGGGTCGCCGTGCTCAACGGCGGCTGGAAGAAGTGGTTCGACGAAGGCCGGCCCATGACGCTGGACGTGCCGAGACCGCAAGGCGCAGTCTTCGACCCCAGGGCGAACCCGGATCTCGTATGCACCCTGGAGTACGGGGTCGCCAACGTCGGCAATCCGGACGTGGTGTATCTGGACGTGCGCTCGGACGGTGAATGGACGGGCGCCAACGACCGCGGCAACCAGCGAGCCGGCCGCATACCGGACGCGGTGCACCTGGAGTGGCTCGACTTCCTTCGGGACGACCCGTACAGGACCTTCAAGGACGCCGGGGAACTGCGGAGCCTGCTGGAACGGGCGGGGGTTCCACCCGACCGCGAAGTGGTGACCTATTGACAGGGCGGCATCCGTGCGGCGCACGGAGTCTTCGTCCTGACACTGCTGGGTTACGATCGGGCGCGCAACTACGACGGCTCCATGGGCGAGTGGGCCAACCGCGACGACACGCCGCTCGTGCCGGGGTGAGTCTCACGGACCGCCGCTTCCGCACCGACCGACCCGCAGCGCCGCGGCGTGATCCGGGGCCGGCGCCGGTGGCCCGCCATCTCCGATGGGACGCCCCGGGCCGGCCCGGGGCGTGATGGTCATGGGGCCCGAGTATCTTGCCCTGACGGCGGCGGTGGCCTGGGGCTCCGAAGCAATCCTGGTGCGGCGGGGCTCGCGCTACGCCAGCGTGGCGCTGGCCGCGCTCATGGGTTTCGTGCTGAGCACGGTGGTGCTCTGGGGCGCCGTCGGGCTCTTCTTCCCGCCGAGCCTGCTCTACACCAACGCCACCTGGTACTTCATCATCAGCGGGCTGATCCAACCCGCCATCGTCCGCTTTCTCCACTATACCGGCATCGTCCGCCTGGGCGCGTCCCGGGCCGGCCCGGTCCGCAGCGTGACCCCGCTGTTCGCCATCTTCCTCGCCTTCACGTTCCTCGGCGAGCGCCCCGACACGGGGGTCTATGCGGGATCGCTCCTGAGCGTCGTCGGGGTCTGGCTCACCTCGAGCCGGCGGGAGGGAGAGAGCGAGTGGAAGGCCATTCACCTGACGTATCCGCTTGGCGCGGCCTTCCTCACGGCCATCTCGCAGAACTTCCGGAAGACCGGTCTTCGGATCATGCCCAACCCGTTCGTCGCCACCGCCGTCACCATCACCACCTCGCTGGTGGTCTTCTCCCTCAGCCTGGCGGCCACGGGTCAGCTTCGGACGCTCAAGGGCGACCGCAAATGCCTGCCGTTCTACGGCGCCGCCGCGGTCGTGTCCGCCACCGCTCAGTTGTTGGGCTACGTCGCCCTCAGCGAGGGCGACGTGTCCGTGGTGGTTCCCCTGATCAACACCAACCCGCTCTTCATCGTCATCTTCAGCGCGATCTTCCTGAGGGACCTCGAAACCATCAACATACGGGTGGCGGCCGGTGCGGCGCTGATCGTTACCGGCATCGCCCTCATTACCTACCGCTGAGGGTGCGGGGGCGGTAGTTGAAGCCGCTATTCATGTCCGGTATGTACGTTCCGTTCGTCGAATTCGTCGAGATTCGCCACGCTCCGTCATTGGTACGAGAATGGCAACGAGTCCCCGGATTCGTCATTCCCGCGAAAGCGGGAATGACGGTTTTTTGGACGTCATCCGCCAACGGCGTACCCGGACCGAATCGCCGCCCATGACACAGGCCGGAAGGGAAATCATCGTACGCAGGACAGGGGATCTTCGGCGGGCCGAGGAATGGGCCCTGGTGCTGGAAGCGGAGGGGCTTGATCCACGGCTCATGCACACGTCCAGCGGCTGGGTCGTCCTGGTTCCATCCCGGCATCTGGAGGCGGCGGCGACGGAGCTCTGGGCCTACGAGAGCGAGAACCGGGCGCCGGTTCAGGAGGAGCCACCGTGGCCCGGACCCAGCCCTTTCTACACCAGCGTGGGAGTGGCGGCGGGGCTTTTGGCGTTCTTCTTCTTCGTCGCCTGGACCCAGGGGACGGTGCGCTGGGTCGAACACGGCAGTGCATCGGCGGAGTTGATCCTTCGCGGCGATCTGTGGCGCACGGTCACCGCCCTGACCTTGCACGGCGATTTTCCCCACGTGGCAACCAACGCGGTCGCCATGGTGTTGTTCCTGACGGCGGTGTGCCGGAACCTGGGGCCGGGGCTCGGGGCGGCGACCGTGCTGGGGGTAGGAGCGCTTGGCAACCTGCTCAATGCCTGGTTTCACGGCTTCGACCACGTCTCGGTGGGCGCCTCCACCGCGGTCTTCGGCGCCTTGGGCGTGCTGGGCGGCATGGGAGTGGTCCAGCGCCGCCGTCTCGGAGTACAGGGACGGCGCGTCTGGATACCGTTGGCCGCCGGGGTGGCGATCCTGGCCATGATCGGCACCGGAGGGCCGCGGGTGGATCTGTGGGCGCATCTTTGGGGGTTCGTTGCCGGGGCCGGCGCGGGGACGTGCGCGGCTCTCTATGCCGAGCGACCGGAAACTGCCGGCGTTCAGCTCAGGATCGGCGTGGTGGCCGCGGCGGCCGTGGTGCTGTGCTGGGTGGCGGCGCTGGTGTAGCGTCCTGTATGAACCGTGGGGAATCTGCCGGTCCTCTAGCCGTCGGCTGTATTGCTCCGCCTTGCGTGGTATCCGCCACACGGGCGGGTTTGAAACGTTTGAAACCCGCCTCTGCAAAGTGATCGCGCCTTGCCGACGAACAAAAAGTCCCGCGCATCTTCCCCACAATAAAGACCGGCAATCAAAAGCGCCGTGCCCACCGGTACCTGCGGGACCCTGCGGGACGCGGCTGCCTTGACAGGCGTATCCATTGGTTGCATCCTGCCGCAGACATCTACGCGTGTCCACGGAAGAAGGGACGTAACATGGGTCTGCTGGATCAGAAGGTAGTCATCGTGACCGGAGGGGGCAACGGCATCGGCCGGGCCTATTGCCTCGGCATCGCGCGGGAGGGGGGTATCCCGGTGGCTGCGGACATCGAAGGCTCCGCGGCCGAGTCCGTGGCCGCGGAGGTCGCCGAAAGCGGCGGCCGGGCGCTAGGGGTCAACGCCGACGTGGCGGACTTCGCGAGCTGCCAGGCCATGGCCCGGGCCGCCCTGCAATCCTTCGGAAGGATCGACGGGCTCATCAACAACGCCGCGGTCTTCATGAGCGTGCCCGTGACCCGGTCGGGCTTCCAGGACATCCGGGAAGAGGAATGGGACCGGGTGATGGCCGTGAACGTCAAGGGACTGTGGCTGTGCAGCCGCGCGGTGGCGCCCGCCATGCAGGAACGCCGGCAGGGCAGCATCGTCAACATCGCCTCCAACATGGCCTACAACGGCGGCGCCGGCATGATGCACTACGTGGTTTCCAAGGCGGCGGTGGTGGGCTTCAGCCGGGTGCTCGCCCGTGAGCTGGGCCCCTACGACATCCGCGTGAACACGCTGGCGCCGGGCTCCACTGCCAGCGAGCCCGAGCCCACGGAGGCCGCCCTCCAGGACTACGAGCGGTCCGCGGCCAAGCGCATCCTGCAACGCATCGAACAGCCGGACGACGTGGTGGGCACCGCGCTCTACCTCCTGTCGGAGTTGAGCGCGTTCGTCACCGGGCAATCCATTCTCGTGAACGGCGGCGCCAACCTGCATTGACCCGTGGTTCGCGTACCAGGTTCGTGCAACCATCGACCCCCCGCATCGCGCTTTCGGCCAGCCTTACGCGGCCCGATTCCTTTACCCCTTGTGCCGATTCCATACACCCTGATTGGAAACCACGTTCCCGGTCCAGAACGTAACCCATGTTCCGGTTGCACAGTGAGGGTAAGCGCACCGGATTTCAAACCGACGCGCTACCCACCGGTCCAATCGGTTGACAAACGCGGCCCGTTGGTCGAATTAGACAGGTAAGCATCCGTCGCCGCCATGCTGGGCGGCAGGCAAGAAGTCCGCCGGCCCGGAACTCTACGGGCCGCGTACCAAGGAGTCGCGCCATGTCCAGCCAGGAAAAAATCCAGGTCATCGATGCGGATGCCCATGTGATCGAGACCGAACGCACATGGGACTATCTGGAGCAGTCGGAAGAGAAGTTCCGCCCCACGCTCTTCGCGTCGCCCCAATCGCCTACCACGCAGTATTGGGTCATCGACGAGAAAATTCGCGGGTTCCGGTTCCCCACCTACAGCGAGCAACAACTTCGGGACCTGTCGGACCAGTTCGGACGAAACGTCGAGTCGCCCCAGGCCGCCCGCGAGTTGGACGACGTCCAGCTCAGGCTCGATCACATGGACAAGCTGGGTATCGACGTTCAGGTGCTCCATAACACCTTCTGGATCGAGCAGATCACCACCAGGCCGGAGACGGAAGCCGCGCTGTGCCGGAGCTGGAACCGGTGGCTCGGGGACATCTACCGGCAGAGCGAGGGCCGTTTGCGCTGGTCCTGCGTCGTGCCGGTGCTGGCGCTGGACGAGGCGGCGGCGCAGATCAAACAGGCCAAGGAGGACGGCGCAGTGGCGGTGTGCATGCGGCCGCTGGAGGGGGAGCGGAACATGACCGACCCGTATTTCTACCCCATCTACCAGGCGGCCAGCGATCTGGATCTTTCCATCGCCGTTCATATCGCCAACGGCAATCCCGTCAACTGCGACACCTACCGCCCCACGGCGGCGGGCCGTTTCGCCATGTTCCGCGCGCCCACGGTCACCTCGTGCCTGGGCCTCATCATGAGCGAGATACCCCAAGTCTTCCCGAATCTCCGGTGGGGCTTCATCGAAGCCTCCTCCCAGTGGGTCCCATGGATCTATCTGGAGAGCGAGAACCGCTACCAGGCGGCCGGCCGCGAGTTCCCCGAGGACCTGTTCGCCGAGTACGGCATCTACGTCACCTGCCAGACCAACGACGACATCCCCTACGTCCTCAAGTACTCGGGCGAGGGCAACCTGGTCATCGGCACCGACTACGGCCACACGGACCCGTCCAGCGAAATGGACGCCATCCGGGACCTGAAGCAGATGGATGACATCAGCCAGGAGAGAAAGGACAACATCCTGTTCCACAACCCCAAGGCCCTCTACGGCCTCTAAAGCCTCTGCTCATAGCCACCGGGCGCAAACGCCCGGTCCTGAAATGCGGCTCCCGCGTATCCTCATCGTCATCTTCTCCGCTGCGGTCGTGGTCATCACGTCCATCAGCATGAACGCGTTCAGCCTGTTCCTGACGCCCATCGAGGCAACATTCGGCTGGTCGCGCACTACGGCGACGGTTCCCTACGTTTTCGCCATGCTGGGTTGGGGGATTGGTGGGGTGCTGTTCGGCAAGAAGGCAGACGACCTCGGGACTCGCCCGGTGATCCTCGGCGGGATTCTCCTCATGGCCGCCGGCTTCATCGGCATGGGCCTGTCGCAGAACCTCTGGCAGCTATGCCTCACCTTCGGACTCATGACCGGCATGGCCAAGGGCGCCTGCGGGCTGGTCATCATCTCGCTGCTGGTGGCGAAGCACTACGACGCCAACAGCCGCGGTCTGGCGGTGAGCATCGTCCAGACGGCGTCACCGCTGAGCCCGTTCTTTCTGGCGCCCCTGCTGTATTTCCTCATCGGGAGCTACGACTGGCGGGTGGCGGCCATGGCGTGCGGGGTGCTGCTCCTGGCGGTGGCGTTCCCGTTCGGTTGGTTCGGCGCGCGCGATCCGGACCCCGGTTCCGCTCGCCGGCGCGAGCCCGCGAGTTGGGGAAGCTGCCTCCCCTACCTGCGGGACCGTTCGATGCTGCTGCTGTTCGCGGCGCGATTCTCCTGCGGCGTGGCTCTGTTCCAGAGCGTGCACCTGGTGGGGATCGCGTTGAGCAAGGACTTCGATCATGCGACCGGAGCCATCGCCGTGTCCGTATTCGGGATCGCCGCCGCCGTCTCCGCGGTGACTTTCGGCTGGCTGTCCGACCGCTACGGCCGCGCCCCGGTGCTGGCCCTCACCTACCTCTTCCGCGGCCTCGGCACTCTGGCCATGTCCTTCGACATGCCGAACCCGATGGTCTTCTTCATCGTGGTGGCACTGGCCATGGGGCCGACCTTCGGCACCATTGCGATACAGAACGTCATGTTCTTCGAGATGGTCGGACCGCGACTTGCCGGGCTCATGTTGGGCCTGAGCTTCATCGTGCACCAAGTCGGCTCCGCCAGCGGACCCATACTGGCCAGCGTCGCCTTCGACATGACCGGCAGCTACGACGGCTTCATGCAGATCATGAGCCTGATCCTGCTCTCGTCGGCTCTGATGATCTACATCGCCATCCGTTCCGACGACGCCCCGCTCCCCGAGCCCGCGCGGCCCTGAGCCGTCGGAGCTTCACCGATCCACTGAACGCATTCCGGCCCGAAGAGCTGCCGCAGGGTCTAGGAGCCTGTCGGATTTGGCGAATCGTAGCGAGAGGCATGGAAATGGAGGCCATTTTCAGGCGGATTTGAGAAAAATATCGGGAATATTTGACGAAAATCCAACTGAAAATGGACCCATTTCCATGCCTCGCAGTAGATTCTTGCCAAGTCCGACAGGCTCCTGGCGTCCCACCGACAGTGGCCCCGCCCGAAGACCGGAAATCAGGCATAGTCGTGTGTGAGCAGCTCCAGCAGATGCCCGTTGGGGTCCCGGAAATAGACGCCGCGTCCGCCGTTCCAGGTGTTGGTCTCCATGTCGGTGGAAGTCCGCGGTCCGCTGCCGTATTCCAGCCCGGCTTCCTTTATCCGGCCGAAGATCTCGTCGAACTCCTGCTCGCTGACCTTGAAGGCGTAATGGTGGCGCTCCACCACCTCGACGTTGTCGAAGTCCAGCGTCAGGGACTGGGATGCGACTCGAACCGGCTGGAAATGCCCCATGGGCTGCTCGTGCGCGAATCCGAAAATCTTCTCCCAGAAACGGGCCGATTCTTCCTTGTCCCGTGCCGGCACGATCGTGTGGTTCAACTCGATAGCCATCGGAACCTCCTTCGCCGTCGTGGGCTCAATTGCAGCCGAGAGTACCACGTGCGCGGGGGGCGGCCAAGGAACCTCTCCAGGCCTTCCGGCCGTCGTGCTCGGGTCCTGGGTGCGAGAACTGAATGAAGCAACGGCTATCGGCCATCTTGGCATGTCTCCAGTGCGATCGCGCCCACCTCGTGTTTCTGGTTGTCGGACAGCAGACCGAACGGTTTCCGAGCCGCTTGGCCGAAGACGAACAGCGAGCGCTCGCCGTCTACTTCGTACGATCTCGTGCAGACCTCGTAGGGGTGCGAACGAGATCTGCCACTGTCTGTTCGCTTGAACTCGTGGATGTTCCGCCACCCGTCCACCGGCGCAAACTTGATGCGCCTGAGATGGTCGCTCGCCACCGATAGCACGACCATATGTGGCCGTAGCGCCTCCAAGAGCATGTGCCAGAGCGGGCCACCGTCGGCTTCAAGGCCCGAACGATCGGTCTCGCCGAGTTGGCTCCAAGTCGGGTTGGTGGCGACGGGCGAACAGATGTCGGTGTGGAGTGCCGTCGAGGCCTTGCTTGCGTAGTAGCTCGCTCCTGTGCCGTTGAGCAGTGGCTCAAGTTGAACCATGAGAGAACTCCCGTCAAGAGCCCTGGTGCTTCATGCAGTCAAGAGCGAAGTGCGTCTCCCGGGGATCGTCACGCAGGTGGAATACGTTGTGTTGACGTCCTAACCCCTGACCACCCGCCCGGCTTCGATACGCACGCCGTAGTCGCTGGCCGCGCTCTCGGCGGTGATGTAGCCGCGGTCCAGGTCTCGCTGGATCAGCTCGATGGCACGCTCGTGGGGATGGCCCCACCCACCCCCGCCGCCGGTTTCGAGGATGGCGCGGTCGCCGGGCCGGAGGCGATAGTTCCGGGCCTTGCCCATGATCTCCGTCTCGCCCGATGCCTTGATGATGGTTACGCAACCGGGCTTGGCGGCCTTGCCGCCGCGTACGCCCCACGGCGGACATTTCCTGCGGTCGACATTGGTGTTGAGCGTGCAGGGATAAAGGATCTCGTACTCCTTGCGAAAGCCGAGCCCGCCCCGGAACTTGCCCGGGCCGCCCGAATCCTCGCGCAGCGAGAGCGAGCGCACGCGGAACGGCAGAAGCGATTCCTGCAACTCCATCGGGATCAGCCGCGTGTCGCCGTGCGCCATGGTTCGGAACGGCCCCGCGCCGTCGTGACCGTCGCCCGCGCCCCAGCCGCCGTGACCGCTGTCATGGCCGTGGAAGCGACTGCCATCGGCCCAGTTGCCGTAGACCTGGAAGCCCGAATGCGTTCCGAAATGGGCGCCGGTGGCAAGGTGCGGCACGGCGTCCCCGAGACAGCGGATCACCGAATCGATGACGGTCGGCAACGGGAACGGATAGCCCGCCATCGGCGCGCCCGGCCGCGCGCTCAGAATCTTGCCCTCCGGCAGGATCAGCTTGAGCGGCCGGTAAACGCCTTCGTTGGCGGGCTCCCTCGGCGCGATCAGGTACTTGAAGGCGACCCGCGCCGCGGTGACGCCGCCGCCGAAATAGCCTGAGTTCAGCGGACCTGGCACCTGATCGGCGAGCCCGGAAAAATCGACGGTCATCTCCTCGCCCTCGACGATGACCTTGACGCCGATGGGCACGGGCTCGGTGCCGAGGGAATCGTCATCGAGAAACGCCTCGCTTTCATAGACGCCGTCGGGGATGTCGCGAATGCGCGCGCGCGACGACGCCTCGCCCTGCTCCAGGATCGTCTCGACAGCCGCGAAGAAGGTGTCGAGGCCATATTTGTCGGCAAGCGCGAGCGTGAGATCGCGGCCCAGGAAGCATCCCGCAAGCTGCGCCGAGATGTCACCCATCAGATCCACGGGCATTCGCGTGTTGTTCTCGATGATGCGGTAGATCTCCTCGATCGGCTCGCCTTTCGACCACAACTTGATCGAACGGAGCTGTAGCCCCTCCATGAAGATGTCGGTGGATCCGTGCATCACGCCGCCGATATCGATCCAGTGGACATTGATCGCGAAGAAGCCGAGCAAGGTCGCGCGGTCGGGCCCGCCGTAGATCGGCGTGTACATGACGGTGTTGTTCAGGTGCTGCCCCTGCACCGCGGCATGATTGCAGACCACGACGTCGCCGTCGTAGAACCGGCCGTAGGTCTTCAGCCCGTCACGGACCGCGGTCCCGACGGCATCGGCGACGAAGGGCGGCATGCCGCCCGTCGACTGGGCGACGAGTTGCCCGTCTACGTCCACCAACCCCACCGCGAAGTCCTTGTATTCGTAGACATAGGGGCTGAATGCCGTGCGCGTGATGTTGGCGTCGATCTGGTTGGTGATCGAAACGACGCCGCACCGGATCACCTCGATCGTGATCGGATCGATCTTCGCAGTGGCGTTCAGGGCTTGCATGGCTCTATTCATCGTCCTTCTCCACTCTCTCTCCGCGCTTCGAGCGCTCGAACCGTTCCAGCCCATTCTCGGCAGCGCTGCCTGCCGTCGTTTCATTCGCCGCCGCACTCGATGCGGATCTCGCCCATGGCGCCGATTTCGAAGCGATCGCCCGGCCGGATCAGCGTGGTGGAGCCGTACTCCTCGATGATCGCCGGGCCATCCGCGGCGAAGCCCGGCTCCAGGGCGTCGCGGTCGTAAATCGCCGTATCCACGTTCCCTCCGGCACTGTCGAAATAGACTTGGCGGGTCTGTGGCCCTGGAGCCTTGGCCGATGACGCCCTGCGCCGCAGATTCGCGATATCCGGGTGCCGCAAACGGGCAAAGGCCGACAGATGCAGGACCTGAAGCTCGGTCGGGGCCTTCGAGTCGGCGTGTCCGTAGCGGCGTTCGTAGTCGCGCTCGAAAGCGTGCCTGATTTCGGCCACGCTGCGCAGCCCCGTGAGCGGCACGTGGATGTTGTTCCGCTGGCCGCGATAGCGCATCTCCGCCTTGCGCTCGAAGAACACGTCGTCGGTAGCGAAATCCCGGCGAAGAGCTGCCGCAGCCTCGGCCTCCATCCCGCGGAAGGCGGCATCCATCCTGCCCACCAGCGCGTCATCGAGTAACCCGGTAAACGTTCCCGACGCGTCGACCTGCGCGTCGGCAAGCAGCATGCCGATGGCCGAGAAATTGCCCGGTTCCGGCGGAATGACGATGGTGGGGATGGACAGCTCGCGTGCCAGCGCGGAGGCGTGCAGCGGCCCGCCCCCGCCATAGGCAAACAGGACGAAATCGCGGGGGTCGAGCCCGTGCTCGACCGAGACTTGGCGGATCGCGCCGGCCATCAACACCGTCGCAATCGAGACGATGCCGTCCGCGGTCCGGATCAGCCCATCTTCACCCTGGTAGTCGAGCGGCCCGGCGATCTTCTCGGCAATGGCGTGGCGCGTCGATTCGAGCCCCAGGCTCAACTCGCCGCCGAGGAAGCGATCGGGGTTGAGCCGGCCAAGCACGAGATTCGCGTCGGTGACGGTGGGTTCGGTCCCGCCGCGGTCGTAGCACACCGGCCCGGGTGTCGAACCGGCGCTGTGCGGTCCGACATGCAGGCGGTTCTGATCGTCCAGCCACGCAATCGAGCCGCCGCCCGAACCGACCTCGACGATATCGATGACCGGCCATTTGATGGGAAAGCCCTGAACGTAGCCGTTCACGTAATAGATGGACTCGACGGTGAACCGGCCGTTTTCCACCAGGGCGCATTTCGCGGTGGTGCCGCCCATGTCGAAGGCGACGACATTGGCGATGCCGAGCGCTTCGGCATAGGCGCCGGCGCCGATGCAGCCCCCGATGGGTCCCGATTCGACGAGGCCGACCGGCTGGCGGCACGTGCGCTCGACCGACAACAGTCCGCCGTTCGAGCCCATCATGAACAGCGTGCCGTCATAACCCCGTGAACGGAAATCGCTCTCCAGACGGCGCACATAGGTATTCACCTGCGGCCCGACAAAGGCGTTGGCCGCAACGGTCGAGGTACGCTCGTACTCGTACCACTGGCGCGTCAACTCGGTGCTGTATGTGACATAGACGCCGGGCAGGAGGCGTTTCAGGATTTCGCCTGCCCGTTCTTCGTGTGTGGGATCAAGGAAGGAGCTCATGAAAAAGACCGCCACCGCCTCGATTTCCAGACGCTTCAGCTCATCCGCCAGAATTTCGAGGGCAGCGGTATCGAGCGGCACCAGCACTTCGCCCCTGGCGTCGATCCGCTCGGGCACCTCGAAGCGCAACTCGCGCGGGATCAGCGGCTCGTCCCGCTGGTAGTGCAGGTCGAACGGATCGGGCCGGTTGGCGCGGGCGATCTCCAGCACATCGCGGAAGCCTTCCGAGATGACCAGGGCGCATTTGGCGCCACGCCGCTGGATCAGCGAGTTGATGACCAGCGTGGTCCCGTGATAGAGGAAGTCGGCCTCGGCGGGCTCGAGGTCTCCTTTCCTGAAGCAGTCGAGGATCCCCTCGACAAAATTCCCGTATGTCGTCGGGCTCTTGGTATGGATCGCATTGCCGGTATCGTGATCGAACGCGACCAGGTCGGTAAACGTGCCTCCGATATCCACGGCGACGACATGCGGCATCGATCTCTCCAGTGCATCTCGGTTGTGGTTGACCGCGCCTCAGCCGAGCCTCAGTATCCTCGCCGTGTTCCCTAGTCGATGGTGAAATGGGACGTGCCCAGGCGGTCTCCGTAGTCGGCCACGAGGAGCGCCGAGGCGTCCACGCCGGCGGCTTCCATCTCCGCGGCATGCTCCTGCGCGGCCGTTTCCCAGTCGGTCTTCTCGGGCGCTGCGCCATCCGCGGCTGCCTGCGCGTCGTAGTAGCGTTGATTCCCGCGCCAGAAATGCCGGTGTATGTCAATAACCATCATCCCCCTTGGTCGTTTGTCGCTATGCGGAACCATGGCTGGCGTCCTGTCCGGCACAACAAGCTACCACCGGCGAAGGGGGCGGGCAATGCGGCGTCGGTGGGTTGACAGCGCATCCCGCAACGCCCTGGCAGAAGAGATCAAGGATGTACGAAACGCAGTGAACGGAGGAGAGGATGCCCGATGGTGATTCGGTGTGGCCGCAGTCCCATGAGACCGTCGAGCGAGAGATGACCGCGCCGGGGGGGCATCCTTCAGTCGAGCGCCATCGGCGTGTTGACCATCATCGAGTCGGCCATTCCGGCGACGTCCGCGGCGCGGTAAACCTCCGGGTCATCCCAGACGGCCAGCTTTCCCTCGTCATAGACGGTCCGGCCGTCGATCTCGATGGTCTGGTGGAAGCACGCGACATCGACCGGAGCATGAGAGCGTCCTACGTGGAAGTGCACGATCATGGGGCTGCAGTGGGAATAGCTGTACCAGGCCCTGGGATTGTCAGCGCGAGCCAAGGGTACGATGGTCTTGGGATTGACGCCGGCATGCCATGAGTCGATGAAACCGTCCGTGCTTTTCAGCGACTCGTGCATCAGCCCCTCGGGGTCGCCCCCCTGCAAGGAGACCACGCGTCCGTCCATCAGCTCCAAACGTACGGCCTCGGGCATGTTGCCGAAACCTGCGACATGGTCCGCCACGATCAATCCTTCCGTGGCCACCGCCACCACCGGGCTGTGCACGCCGCCGGGGAAGTTGCGACGGGCGCGGCCGCCTTCGTCTTCAACGAAATAGGCTTGCGCCACCGTGCTCTCGCGCGAGCCGAAACGGCCCTGGACATCGGTGCCGTTGGGACTGGTGATGCGCCACGATTTCCCCGGCGCCGAGAGCGTGTCGAGGGTCGTGGCAAGAGCCCGTTGCACGGAGTAAGGAAAGCCCGCCCATTCCGAGGCCATGAGCGAAACGGTCCGCGCCCGGTTCGGCACCCGTACCCGCGCCTCGCCAGGGAACCGCGGATGCAGAGCCTCCCGCTTGAGCGAGGGGTAGTGGGCGAACAGCACATCTGCTCGATCGTAAGCATCCAGAACCGCGGGCGGGACGTCGTCAGAGCGATCCTTCGGGATGGCCGGACCCCACAGCACGCGAACATCCGCGCCCCGATCCCGCGCCGATGCGGCCAACGCCTCTACCACCGGCCGATCGGCTGCCTCCTCCTCGGTGACGATGTACACGCTCTGACCCCGCTCGACTCTGGCGCAGGTCTCGACACAGTTCTCGATACCTGTCTCGAAATCCTCGGCCATCGACGGCGCCTCCCTTACTCGCTGTCCCTTCCAGGGCCGTGCGCCGCGCTCGGCCAGGGACGAGAATGGTGGGCCCACCTGGACTCGAACCAGGGACCTACCGGTTATGAGCCGGTGGCTCTAACCAACTGAGCTATGGGCCCGAAACTGCATGGAGGGATGACGGGCAACACCGGGACGCAGGCTGCTACCCTTCCATGAAACTCTTGAGTCTCTTGCTTCTACTCGGGTGGCGCAGCTTGCGCAAGGCTTTGGCCTCGATCTGGCGGATACGTTCACGGGTGACGGAGAATTCGTGCCCGACCTCCTCCAGCGTGTGGTCCGACTTCTCACCGATGCCGAACCGCATCCGGAGGACCTGCTCCTCGCGCGGCGTCAGGGTAGCCAGTACCTTTTTGGTCTGTTCCGCGAGGTTGAGGTTGGACACCGCGTCGGACGGCGTCGCCACCCGCT
Organism: uncultured Binatia bacterium (SeqCode); assembly: GCA_965214905.1. Taxonomy (GTDB): domain Bacteria; phylum Desulfobacterota; class Binatia; order UBA9968; family JAJDTQ01; genus JAJDTQ01. Next base: position 3,825,937 of record OZ243984.1, on the reverse strand, counting down.
TGTCCTCGATGAAGTCACAGAGGTGGCTGTCTTCGTCCTCGCCCACCGGCGTCTCCAGGGAGATCGGCTCCTTGGCGATCTTCAACACCTTGCGGACCTTGTCCAGGGGGATCTCCATCTTGGCGGCGATCTCCTCCGGCGTGGGTTCGCGGCCGATCTCCTGCACGAGATAACGCGAAGTCCGGATCAACTTGTTGATGGTCTCGATCATGTGCACGGGGATGCGAATGGTACGCGCCTGATCGGCGATGGCCCGGGTGATGGCCTGACGGATCCACCACGTCGCGTAGGTGGAGAACTTGTACCCCCGCTGATACTCGAACTTCTCCACCGCCTTCATGAGGCCGATATTGCCTTCCTGAATCAGGTCGAGGAATTGCAGGCCCCGGTTGGTGTACTTCTTGGCAATGCTGACCACCAGCCGGAGATTGGCCTCGATCAACTGCTTCTTGGCCAGGTCGGCCTGGATCTCCCCTTTGCGAATGGACCGGACCCGCTGTCGAATTTCCTCGCCCGACATCTCCAGCCGCTGTTCGGTCCCCTGTACCTCATCCCTGGCTTTCCGGATGTTGTCCTGCATTTCCCGGAAGGCGCTCATGCTCATGCGGAAGGTGCCGACCGTCCTTTGCCACGTCTCTTTGCCGTTCTCCGGCGTCATCTCGAGTATTTGCCGGGCGGTCTTGCCGGTCTCTCTTTCGTAACGCTCCACTCTGGATTTCGCCGACTCGATTCGGCGCAGGTCTCCCTTCAACCGTTCCGCCACGGCGTCGATCTGAGGACGGTTGAGCCGCAGTTCCTTCAAACCCTTGAGGATCTTCGTCCGACACCGGTTCAACTGCCGTTCCACCCCGCTCCTGGTGTCCGCGGCGATAAGCTTTTGAATCTTCTGTTTGAGTCCATCCCGCTGCCGCACCACGCGCCGCAGCCTGTCGATCCGGTCCAGCAGGCGCTGCTCGTGCACGTCCTCCACGTAGTCGTTCTCCGCGTCCACCCCCTTGATCACCTCGTGCACCCGAAGTTCGCCGCGTTCGATCCTCTCGCCGAGCTCGATCACGTGCTGGACCGCGACGGAACACGAAAGCACGTAGTCCGTCACCACTCCCTCACCCTCCTCGATCTTCTTGGCGATCTCCACCTCCCCGTCGCGGCTGAGGAGCGACACGTTGCCCATCTCGCGAAGGTACATGCGCACCGGATCACCGGTCTTGCCGGCAACGTCCGCCTCCGCCTCGTACTCGACTTCGGCGTCCTCCGGCTCTTCACTCGCCCCTTCCTCCGTCTGGGCGCTCAGCGCCACCCGCTGGTTGGCGTCAACGACCTCGATGTCCATTTCACCGAAAATGGACATGACGTCATCGAGATGCTCCGGGGAGACGGCATCGGACGACAGCATGTCGTTGACTTGATCGTAGGTCACATAGCCCTTTTCCTTGCCGAGATCGATCAGCCGTTTGACATCCTGCTCTCGCTTCATCAGGCGAGTTCGGGACGCCTCCCGGGCGGTCCTGACTGGCGCGGCGCTTACAAACCCGGCCTCGCCCGCTCCAGGCGACGCTCCCTTTGTATGACCTCCTGCCATTGCCGCATCCTCTCTTTCTTGACCGCATCATTACGGGACTCTTCCGCGACGCGGATCGCTCTACGCAACTGCTGTTCGAGATGCTTCAGATATCGTCGTTGTAAAAAAAGGAGACAGTCCGCGGTCATTCGATCCCGCTCGTCCTCGGCAATCTCTTGCCCCCGCAACGCCAGCGCGCTGAGCTCCGACGCAACTTCGGCCGGCAGTCCCTCGGTAAGTGTGCCGACGGACACCTCCCCACCGGGTTCGGGACCCGCAAGGATCCGCCGGATCACCTCGCGCCACTTCTCGGTGACGAGCTTGTCCATCGGTTCCTTGCGCAGCGTCCGCACCACCGACGGGAATCGCAGCATCAGGGCTACGAGGGCGGACTCCGCGCGGTCTTCACCCAGGGACCAACGGGCCGCGGCGCCTCGTTCGCCGCCGCCGGCGCCCGTGGACGCCTCCGTGCCCGGCGTCACGGCAAGCCGGCGCAACGACTCCTCGCGAATGCCCAACAGGTCCGCCGACCGTTGCGCCAGCAACTCGCGGTCCAAAGGATTGGTTACCTTGGCGAGCATCCGGCCGACCTCGTTCGCCAAACGGCTCTTGCCCCCGAAGTCGGTCCCGTGACGGGCTCGAAGCCGGTTCAGATAGAAGTCCACGATGGGCACTGCATCTTCCAGCACACGGTCCAGCGCGGCCTTTCCTTGCGTCCTGACGAACGTGTCCGGGTCGGAGCCCTCCGGGAGGAAAGCCGCATGACCCCAGAGGCCGGCCTGCTGGAACGCCTCGAAGCTGCGGGCCGCAGCGTTACGCCCGGCGGCGTCACCGTCGAACAGCGCCGTGACGTTACGGGTGTACCGTCCCAGAAGCCGCAGATGATCGGCCGTCAGGGCCGTGCCCAGGGTGGCCACCGCGTGGGTTACGTCGAACTGCGCCAGCGCCAGTACGTCCAGGTAGCCCTCCACCACCACCACGCAGTCGTGCGAACGGATGCCGTCTCTTGCCTGCTTCAGACCGTAGACCTGCGCCCCCTTGTGAAAGAGCGGCGTCTCCGGCGAATTGAGGTACTTGGGTTTCCCGTCGTCGATGACCCGGCCGCCGAAGCCGGTGATCTTGCCGCCCGGTTCGGCAATGGGAAAGATGATCCGGTCGAAGAACCGGTCGCGGTAGTTGCCGGCTCCCTTGTCCACCACCAGGCCCGCCTCCGCCGCGGCCCCCAGCGCGACGCCCTCACGCCGGAACCGGCCGGCAAGGACGTCGCCCCGCGGCGCGAAGCCGAGACCGAACCGCTGCCAGAGGGATTCCTCCACGCCGCGCCGTTTCAGGTAGGCCCGCGCCCGAGAGCCCTGGGAGGGATCCGACAAAAGCGCGTGGAACACATCCGACGCCTGCTGATTCAACCGGAACAGCTCGCCGCGCCGGCCGCCGCCCGATCGGGAAACCTCGATGGCGACGCCGTACCGTTCCGCCAGCCGCTCGATGGACTCGGGAAAAGTGAGCCCGTCATGGAGCATGAGGAACTTGAAGACGTCGCCACCGGCCTGGCAGCCGAAACAGTGGAAAACACCCTTTTCCTCACTGACGGTAAAGGATGGAGTCTTTTCGGAATGGAAGGGGCACAGCCCCGAGTAGTTCTGGCCGGCCTTCTTGAGCGTGACGTAGTCGGAAACAACCTCCACGATGGAGGCGCGAGTGCGAACCTCTTGAGTGGTCTGATTCGAGATCATGCGCCGCGTTGCGGATCGCTCGCTGCCGAATCCGTTGCCGAGGTCCCGGGCCAGGTGACCGCGGCGCCCTTCGCCGCCGCCCACGCCCCGAAGCTGAGGAGAGGACCGACCAGGGCCGCCTTACCGAATTGCTGCTGATAATTTTGTGGAACCCACGACTGGGAGATGGCTAAGAAAAGCCCCACGCCGAGAAAAAAGGCGCCCTTGGAGCCCCCCACCAGCAAGCCCCCGAGCCGGTTGAACCCGCTGAGGAACAACAAGCCGGACGACCGGTGAAGCATGAGCCCCACCCAGTTGAATGCGATGTAAACCAGGAAGAACAGCAGGACGAAAACGATGACTTGAAGGATGAGCGGCGAGTAGGGCCAGAAATCGACCCGGAGGGAGACCTGTTCGTAGTATCGTAAGGACACGATAAAGCCGACCGAAAGGCCCAACAACGCGAATACCTCCCGGAACAGCCCCTTGAAGTAGCCCCTTACGGCAAACACGCACAGGACTGCTGCCAACACTGCGTCGACGATATTCACAACGGCCTATTGGGAGTTGTCGATCCCAGGACACGGAAAAATTTCAGGCGAATCTTCCCAGCCCTTCTCCGATCAAACCCAGCCTGTCACGGCCATTGGAGTGTCCCGAGTTCCCGGTCCACTTAGGAGGCTGTCGGATTTGGCGAATCGTAGCGAGAGGCATGGAAATGGCCTCCATTTCCATGCCTCGCAGTAGATTCCTGCCAAGTCCGACAGGCTCCTAGTACCACTGGTGGCTTCGGGCACGCTTCATGGCGCGCTTCTTGGCTGCGATGGCCTTCCTCTTACGCTTGACGCTCGGCTTTTCGTAGTGTTCCCGCTTGCGCAGTTCCGCCAGGATTCCGGCCTTCTCACACTGCTTCTTGAACCGCCGGATGGCGCTCTCGATGGACTCGTTGTCCTTTATTCTAACCCCTGTCATATGGTGTGTTCTCTCCTCGAGGTCAGTCGAACTATAGCCAATCCGTTATTCAAGTCAACCCCGCAAACCGCATTGGCCGGCAACCCGAAGACCACCCGGATCGCGACCCGTTCGCACGGCGCGGGTCACCAGGAGTCTGTCGGATTTGGCGAATCGTAGCGAGAGGCATGGAAATGGAGGCCATTTTCAGGCGGATTTGAGGAAAATATCGGGAATATTTGACGAAAATCCAACTGAAAATGGACCCATTTCCATGCCTCGCAGTAGATTCCTGCCAAGTCCGACAGGCTCCTAGGCCGAGGCACAATGGAGGAAGAACTCCTTGTTACCCTTGGGTCCGAGCAACGGCGATTCGAAAACCGGACGGCGCTTCAGCCCCAGGGCATCCACCGCCCCCTCGATTTCCCCGATGACCCGCCGGTGCTCCTCCTCCGCACGCACCACTCCGCCCTTGCCGACCCTGCCCCTGCCCACCTCGAACTGCGGCTTGATGAGAGCCATGACCTCGAACGGCTCGGCCAGGAGACGGCATACCCGCGGCAGCACGAGCCGAAGCGATATGAAGGAAACGTCCAGCACGGCCAGATCCGCCCTCTCCGGGAACCCGCCCGGTTCGAGGTAACGGATATTGGTGCGCTCCAGCACGACCACCCGTGCGTCCTGCCGGAGCCGCCAGTCAAGCTGCCCGTAGCCCACATCCACCGCGTGGACCCGCGCCGCTCCATGCGCCAGAAGGCAGTCGGTGAACCCTCCCGTGGAAGCGCCGACGTCGAGCGCCACCCGGCCCTTCGGCTCCAACCCGAAGTGCGCCAGGGCCGCTTCGAGTTTTTCTCCCCCACGGCTGACGTAGCGGGAGGAGGCCTTGACCCGCACCCGCGAGTCGCGTTTCACCAGCGCCCCGGCCTTGGTGACGGGCTGATCGTCCACCAGCACCGCGCCGGCCAGAATATACCGCTGCGCTTCCTCACGGCTCCTGACGAGTGACGCCTCCAGCAGGACCCGATCGAGCCGTTCCTTCCCCGACGTGCTTCGCGTCATGGATTTCCAACTCCGTCATGACGGCGCCCGACGTTTCTCGACGCCCCGCGGCCGGGTCAATCCGGCGCTTCCTCCTCCACCCACTCCTGTAGCCGGGCCCGGCCGTCCGAGTCCTTCGTCAAAACCTCGATCCGCCGCTCGACATCGCTGAGCTTTCGGTTACAGGACTGCACCAGCCGCACCCCTTCTTCGAAGGTCGCCAGCGAGTCCTCCAGGCTCAATTCACCGCCCTCGATGCGTTCCACGACGTTCTCCAGGGACTGAAGACACGCCTCGAAACTCCGCTCGTCTTGCGGCGCCGTCTCGTCCTGCCGCCTCTGGTCTTCCCGAGACATTCCGAACCCCCTCCCTCGCGGACGACTCGGCCGACGGCGGCCATGCGGGCGCGGGCGGGTTTCAAACCCGCCCGCGCCCGGTGGTTGCGTCTCCCGCCGAACGGTGGGGGTCGTAGGGGCGGGTTTCAAACCCGCCCGTGCCGGGTTGTCGTGTCTCCCCCACCTCTTCCACCCGGCATACCGCCTGCCCGGCGGCGAAGTTCACGCGCACGCGATAGCCTTCACGGAGCGATGAAGCATCCTTGACGATGCTGCCGTCGGACTCCCGGTACACGATGCTGTAGCCGCGCCTCAAGACGGCCAGCGGGTCCACGCTGCCCAGCCGTCCGGCAAGATGGCCCAGACGTTCCTTCAGCCGCGCCACCGAATCCTCCTGACGGCGCCACAGCCGCAACGACAGATCGTCGAGGCGCATCTGCCCTTGGCGAAGACGCCGGCCGGGGTCCGCCAGGCGACGGACCCAATGCCGCAGGTTCTCGCGCCGGCGTTCCAACCGGCTTTCCGTGCTGCGCCGCAGCCGCCGCGCCAGCACCGCCACCCGGTCCGCCAGCTCCCGCCTGATCGGAAGGATCATCTCGGCCGCGGCCGTGGGGGTGGCGGCCCGCTGGTCCGCCACGAAGTCCGCAATGGTCACGTCGATCTCGTGTCCGACCGCGGATACGACGGGAACCCGGGCCGAGGCGATGGCCCGCGCCACGACTTCCTCGTTGAAGGCCCATAGATCCTCCAACGAGCCGCCGCCCCGGCCGACGATCATGACGTCCGGCGCGCCGGTTTCGTCCAATTCCCGTATCCCCTGCGCGATTTCTTCGGCGGCGCCCTCGCCCTGCACCCGCACCGGCCGGATCACCACGCGGCGGTCGGGAAATCGTTCACGAATGATGCTCAACATGTCGCGCACGGCTGCACCGTGAAGCGACGTGACGATGCCGATGGTCCGGGGCAGAAACGGCAACGGCTGCTTGCGGTCGCCGTCGAACAACCCTTCCCGTGACAGCCGCTTCTTCAACTGCTCGAAAGCAACGGCCAACGCTCCCTTGCCACGGGCCTCGACCGCGACCGCGTAAAACTGCAGCGCGCCGCGTACCGTGTACAGGCTCACTCGCCCCGAGCAGACCACCTCCATCCCGTCCTCCATCCGGAAACGCAGGTTTTCCGCGTGGCGGCGGAACAACACCGCCGAGATCTGGGACCGCGAGTCCTTGAGGGTGAAGTAGACGTGTCCCGACGGGGGGAACCGCACGTTGGAGAGTTCGCCCGCCACCCACAAGGCGTCGAGACCGGTTTCCAGCCGGTCCCTGATGATCTCGTTGAGCTCGCTGACCGTGTGGACTGCGGACGGCTGCAACACCGCTTGCCATGTGGAAGGACGGGACATTGGCAGTTTACCACCGGCCCTTCGCGGGCCTTGCCTGCAAAACCGGGCGCCGTGTGAAAGGACGGGACATCGCGCTCGTCCGCATCAAGTGGCCTGGTCCGATCCGGCAAGTCCGCGGAACATCTCCCAACCCTTGAGCAGCTCCAGCGCCCGTCCCACCTGAGGGTCGCTCTTCAACCGTTGCACCGTGCCGTCCAGGACGGCCGAGCGCTCATCCGGATCCTTGTTCGCCGGCCCGGTCTCGGAACTCCCGGCCTGCGTTTCTGCACCGGACGGCGACGTGACTCGCTCCATGACGATATCCGGCCGGATCCCGGTTTCGTGTATCGAACGGCCGTTGGGGGTAAAGTATTCGGCAGTGGTCAAGCGCAGGGCCGAACGGCCATCCAGTGGCACGATGGTCTGCACCGACCCCTTGCCGAAGGTCCGGGTACCCAGGATCAGCGCCCGCTTGTGGTCCTGGAGAGCTCCGGCCACGATCTCGGCGGCGCTGGCGCTCCCGCCGTTTACCAGGACCACCATCGGGAACCCGGTACGGGAATTTGCCTGCGTGGCGGAAAACTTCTGCTTCTGCTGATCCAGGCGCCCGTCCGTATAGACGATCAGACCGGAGTCCAGGAACAGATCGGAAACCTCCACCGCCTGGTTCAACAGCCCACCCGGGTTGTTCCGCAGGTCGAGAACGAGGCCCTTGACGGGTTCGCCGTCGGGTAGCTTCTTCGCCAGGGCCGACTTCAGATTCCCGCTCGTGCGATCCTGGAACTGCGCGATCCTGGCGTAAAGGAAACCCGACTCCAGAACGTAGGCGCGTACGCTGTTGATCTCGATCACGTCCCGGACGATGGTGAACTCAAGGAGCTTTTCGCGACCCTTTCTCCGGACCGAAAGGGTGACGCTGGAACCCTGGAGTCCGCGGAGCAGCTTGACGGCGTCGGTCAGGCTCATTTCCTCGGTGGACCGATCATCGATGCCGACGATCTGATCGCCGGGCTGCATACCAGCCCGGGCGGCGGGGGTGTCCTCGATGGGTGAGATCACCGTGAGAACGCCGTTGCGTACGGTGATCTCCAACCCCAGGCCGCCGAAACGCCCCTCGGTTTCGGTCTGAAGCTCCCGGTACGCATCCTCGGCCAGATAGCTGCTATGAGGATCCAGGGAACCCAGCATGCCCTCGATGGCCCCAGTGATGAGCTTCTCCGTCTCCACCTCCCTGACATAGTTTCGCTGAACGATGGCAAGGATATGGGCGAAGGTTTCCAGGCTTCGGTAACCGTCCGCACCCACGGCGAAAACCCGCGGCACCAGCAGCCCGGCAAGGAACAGGGCCCAGCCCAGGGCGAGGAACGCGCCAAACAGGCGGCGCTTGCGATTCGACAGTTTCATCGTATGGTCACCTCGGGTTGATTCTAGTGTCCGGGAACCTGCACCGCAAACCCGGGCTCAACGCGCCGATCGGCGGAACCAGCGAACCGGGTCCACCGGCTTGCCGTTCTTGCGCACCTCGAAGTAGAGCCGTGATCGGCCCGATGCCGCGCCGTCCCCGACCCGGGCGATCCGCTCGCCTCGCTCCACCCGGTCGCCCACCGCCTTCTCGAGCTTCGACAAATGCCCGTACACCGTGTAGTAGCGCCTGCCGTGATCGATGATGAGCATTTTCCCGTAACCCGCCAACCGATCCGCGTAGAGCACCTTGCCGCCCTCCACGGTCCGGACCTCGGCCCCGACCGGCGCGACGATGTCGATCCCCGGACGGTGCACGTCCACGTTCAGGTCCGGGTGCCTGTGAATGCCGAAGCCGCTGACGATCCTGCCATCCACCGGGAGATCGAGGCGACCGCCGGCCGCGGCAAAGGCCGGCGGCCGTTCCGCGGCTGGTTCCCGCCCATTCACGGAGCCGGTGATGATGCCCTCGAGACGGCCGGCGGCCTGCTCCAATTCCTTCAGGGCCCGTGCCCGAAGGGTCCGCTCCCGTTGCAGTTCGTGGAGGGTCCGCCGCCTGCTCGCGCGTTCCTCCGTCAAATCGTCCCGCAACGCCGCCACCGCGTCGCGTTCCTCCGATAACTCGCGCCGCCGGGCTTCCACGCTGGTCCGAAGGTTACGGCTCCGGCGAACGTTTCGCGAAAGCCTCCGGATGAGGGCGCGGTCTCGGCCCATCACCGTCTCCAGGCGCCGCTTCCGCCGCATCAGCTCAAGCACCGAGAACTCGCCGTTGAGCAGCACGAAAGGGGTTCCGGCCCGTTGCCACTTGTAGAGCGCGCGCACCCGTCCGGCCAGGGCGGTCCTGCTCTTTTCGAGGGCGGCCGAGGCTTCGTCGGCCGCCCGCACCGCCTTGCCCACTTCGCGTTCGCGTCGTCGCAGCCGCGAGTTCAAGGTGTCCAGGCGTCTCCTCTTGCGCTCCAGGGTGGCTTCGATCTCACCCAGCACCTCCAAGACCGAGGACTCGCCGCGGCGGACCCGGTCGAGAGCCGCCCTTTCCCGCCGGATGCGTTGCTGCAGTTCCGCAAGCTCGCCGCCCTCCTCGGTCGCGGCCGGCCCGGGGACGGGCAGGAAAAGGCAGAGAACCACCGCGGCAACGCCGCGGTGAATGACTTGCAAGGCATCCCTGAAGCCATGCGCGGAAATCCACGCCGGGGCGCCGGCGGCGGCAGGGACCATGGGAATGCGTCTCCCGCTCACTCCAGGAATCTCTTTACCGACAGCAGGCTTCCGGCCGTGCCCAGCAGCCATCCCATCAAGACCAGGAGAGCGCACTGCCCGATGCCGAGGAAGGTGAACGGTTCCCCGGCCATCAGCGGACCGAACGGCGCCAGCAACTCCGCGGTCAGCAGCGAGGACGACGCCTGGAGCAACGTCAGCGCGACGGCGGACCCGGCCAGTCCCTGAATCATGCCCTCGATGACGAAGGGGGCCTTGATCAAACCGTCCGCCGCCCCCGCGAGCTGCATGATCTCGATCTCGTCCCGCCGCGCCACGATGGCGAGCTTGATGGTGCTGCTGACGATCAGGAACGCCACCAGGAAGAGGAATCCGCCGAGCACCCATTTCAGCCAGTCGATGCCCGTCACCAGGAGCCGGATCTTCTCCAGCCAGGTCTCCGGGTACTCCACGTCCTGGACCCCGTCCAGGGCCGCCAGACGGCGCGCCAGGTGCAGCACGGCTTCGCGTGAACGGTAGGCGGTGCGCAACTCCACGTCCAGGGAGGCCGGAAGCACGTTCGGGTCCAGGCCGTCGAGAATCCCCGACTGCGACCCCAGGGTCCTCTCGAACTCGTCCCAGGCGTCCTCCCTGGAGACGTAGCTCGCGACCTTCACCTCCGGCCAGGCGGCCACCTGCGCCCGCATGGACGCCGCCACGGCGGCGTCGACACTGTCCTCGAGATAGACGAACATCCGGAACTCGTCGCCCCAACCCTTCACCAACCGGCCGACGTTCTCCTGAATGATCAGGAACCCGCCGAACACGGACAACGTCATGGCCATGATCCCGGCGGTCAGAAGGTGGGTCCAGAAAAGCTCCCGCAGACTCCTGGCGACACGGCCCGCCACGAACAGGATGTAGGACGATTTCATCGCGCCGAAGCCGCCCGAACCGTGCCGTGAACACCGGTCAGACGTCCCTGGCGCATCATCAGGACGCGGCCGTCGAAGCGCCGCAGGAAGCGGTGATCATGGGTGGCGATGAGCACGGTGGTCCCCTGTCGGTGGATCCGCGCGAACAGCCGCATGGTCTCCTCTGCCATCGCCGGATCCAGATTGCCCGTGGGCTCGTCGGCCAACACCAGCTCCGGATCGTTGACCAGCGCGCGGGCGATGGCGACCCGTTGTTGTTCGCCGCCGGAAAGAGCCGGCGGGAATGCGCCGTACTTGTCCTTCAACCCGAGCTCGGCCAACAGCCTGAACGCCCGGCTCCGGCTCTGACGCCGGGAGACGCCGGTCACGTCCGCGGCCAGCGACACGTTCTCCAGCGCGGTCATGAAGGGGATCAGCTTGAAGTCCTGAAAGACCAGCCCCAGCCTTCGCCTGAACGCCGTCAGGCCCTTGCCCTTCAAGCGTGTGATATTCCGCCCGCTCACGACGACCTGGCCTTCGGTGGCCTGCTCGGCCCGAAAAAGCAGACGCAACAACGTGGTCTTGCCGGCCCCGCTGGGTCCGCACAAGAACAGGAACTCTCCATCCTCCACCTGAAACGTGATGTCCTTGACCCCGGCGTAATCCGGCGGGTACACCTTGGAGACCTTGTGGAGTTGAATCATGGACATCGACGAGGTTCGGAAAGAATCGGAGAAACCATCTTGACATCGCCATCGGGCGGCTGTTAACTTGGCGTAAATTCGATCAATTGTCGGTTCTGGCGGCCTTGTCGATTCCGGTGGCCTTCCGGTGGCCCCTTCCGGCGGCCTTTTGGACGAAGGTTATCACTAAAGCATCCCGGGAACAAAACCGGAAACCACGGGCAGGGCAGCGCAAGGTCTCCCTGCCCTGCCCTCGACCTGCACGACGGAGACCCGGCGCCACTTGGACATCGCGCCCGAAAAGTCGTTCATTTTCGGTCATTTCATATCCAGGACACCCACTCGATGAGGAGTTCCACGCCATGAAGATCCTGTTCGTCAATCCGCGCTTCCCCAACTCTCTGTGGCGCCTGACCGGCATAACCGACATCCTGCCGCAGCGTTGCGCTCAGACGCCGCTGGGGCTCCTCACCGTGGCCGCCCTGACGCCGCCGGACTTCGACGTCGAGCTTCAGGACGAGAACGTCCGGCCGCTGAAGTTCGATACCGATGCCGACGTGGTGGCCATCGCGTGCTGGAGCATCCAGTACGGCCGCGCCCGGCACATCGCACAAGCGTTCCGCAAGCGCGGAAAGATGGTGGTGGCGGGTGGCCCGTACCCCTCCCTGTGTCCCGAGCGCTTCACCGACGGGCTCTTCGACGTGGTCTTCGACGGCGAGGTGGAGATCACCTGGCCGCAGTTCTGCGACGACCTGCGGTCGGGCAGCTACAAGGCCCTCTACAAGCAGGAAGGCAACGTCGACATCTCGCTCTCGCCGGTGCCGCGGCTGGATCTGGCGTCGCGGGACGACTACCTCTACTACTTCCTGCAGACCACCCGGGGCTGTCCCTTCAAGTGTGAGTTCTGCGACATCATCATTACCGACGGGCGGGTGCCGCGGACCAAGAGCGTGGAGCAGGTGCTGAAGGAGATCGAGACCGTGGCGTCCATCGGCGGAATACACATCAGCTTCTCCGACGCCAACCTCATCGGCAACATGCGCTACGCCGAGGAGCTGCTGACCGCGGTGACGGAGTTCGGCCGCGCCAACAACTATCCCATCAACTTCTCCGGAGAGATGACCATCAACGTGGCGGAGAAACCGAAACTGCTCCAGTTGCTGCACGACGCCAACTTCACGAGCATGTTCCTGGGCATCGAGTCGCCCCGGGTGGCCAGCCTCACGGAGACCCAGAAGCGGCAGAACACCCACCGTCCGCTGATGGAGAGCATCCGCAAGATCCAATCCCACAACATGGCGATCCTGGCGGGCATGATCGTCGGCTTCGACAACGATGACACGGACATCTTCAAGGAGCAGTTCGAGTTTCTTCAGGAGGCCGGCATCGCCTTTACCACCAGCGGCGTGCTGACGGCGATCGAGAAGACGCCGCTCTATGAGCGCCTGGAGAAGGAAGGCCGGCTGATCCCCTACGACTCCGCGCAGATGCAGGGGCACGGCTCCGCCGACCTGAACTTCGTTCCCAAGCGGATGACCATCGAAGAGGTGCAGCAAGGCTACAACTGGCTGATCCGCAACCTCTACAAATACGAGAACTATGGCGCGCGGCTGGTCACCGGGGTGAAACAGTTCCGGCCGGAGTATCATCGCCGCGGCAGGGGCAAGATCAATCGGGAAATCCTCGGCATACTGGCGAACACCATCCGACACTATGTCTTCACCACCGATCACGTACGGCGCCGGTTCTTCCTGAAGACCCTGCGGCAGGTCATGTGGCCGCGCCCCGACTTCGAGAAGCTGGACTACGCCATCAGCTACATGATCTCGGAGAAGCACTTCCACGACTACGTGAAGAACGCCCACGGGGACCCCGAGACCGTGGGCGCCGCGCCCTTTACCGGGAGCGCCGAGGTGGAGTACTCCTGGGGCGAACTGAGCAAGGAATACCTGAGAAAGCTGAGACGGGAGATCTACCCGGGGGCCAGGCGATGGCGGTGGATGCGGCGGCGTCTGCGCAACGCCGTGGCCGTGCCGGAAGCGTTCCTCAAGGACAAGGTCGGACAGCGGTTGAGCCACTTCCTTTCGGACCTCGGCATCACCGTCGTACCGGTGGCGAGCGCGGCGCTGTCACGCATGCAGGACAAGGCCGACGTGCTGGTGCTCCCCATCATCAACAAGGTGCTGAAGGGCCGCGAGGAGCTGCAACAAGTGGTGGAGCACCTGAACGAGGAGTTTCAGAAGGAAATCAAGCGGTTCCCCGAAGTCGTCCATTTCCCCATGGACCAGGGAGACCGTGCGGCGCTGGAAGCGTTCGCTCGCATCGGCCTCTTGTACACCAGCCGGGTGGAACGATTGCAGCGCGCGTACGTCAGGGCCTGGCAGTAAGGGAACCAAAGCCCCTCTCCCTCTGGGAGAGGGGTTGGGGTGAGGGAACCCGTCCTAGTGCAGCGCCCGTGACTGCTTCCTGATCTTCTTGATCTGCTCTCTCACCGTCGTCGCGCTGCCGGAATCCGGCGCCAGCTCCAGAAACCTCTCCAGATCCGTCAGCGCACCGGCGCCGTCCTCCAGCCGCAACCGGAGCAGGCCACGGTCCCGCACCTGCTCGGGGTCGTCCGGGTTCAGGATCACCAGTTGCTCCACCGCCCGCAGGCATCGTTCCGGATCCTGGCGATTGGCGTAGATCAGCTTGACGTTGTTCAACATGCGTTGGACGATCTGCCGGTTGGACACCGCGAGCAGGTACTCCGGCTGAACCTCGAGCCGCCCGCCGTACAGCTTGTTCAGCAAACCCTGCAGGTCCGCCGGCGAGAGGATACTGCCGCCGTGGAAGGGGTCCACGAAGATCTCTTCGCCGTCGCACACGGTCTTCGCCAGGAAATGTCCCGGGAAGCCGACTCCCCGAACCTCCAGACCCACCCGCCGGGCCACCTCCATGTAGAGCACCGACAGCGTGATGGGTATTCCCGTCCTGCGCGCCATGACCCGGTTCAGGAAGCTGTTCTCGGGATCGTAGTAGTCGTCGGCGTTGCCCTTGAAGCCCTGCTGCTTGAACAGGACGTAGTCGACGCACGCCAACCGCCGGTACGGGTCTTCCGGGTCACCGGCCATTTCTCCCACGCTCTCGGCCATACGGTCCAGGCGGGTCAGATATTGCCGGACATCGAGTTCGGGATACTCGGGCAGCGCGATGGTCAGGGCCACCCGGGCGAGGTCCATCTCCGGCCCGGAGACGGCCTCGGCAAAGGCGCGGTACTGTGCCCTGTCATCCATTTTCCCTCCGGAGTGAGACCGTGGCGGCCTCGTGCCCGTCAGCGAGGGTCGGAGACCACGTCCACCACGGCCGGGAGCCGCTGCTCCCTGACCACCTTGCAGGCCCGTTCCAGCGCCGGCCCCAGCTCCGCCGGGCTGGTAACGGGTCCTTCACCCCACACCCCGAAACACTCGGCCATCTTGGCGTAGTCCACCAGCGGATCGCTCACGTGGGTGCCGATGCCGGCGTTCTCGACCGGCCGGTTGCGGAACTCCGCCAGCTTGATGCCGTGTTCTTCCGAGTTGTAGAAGGATTGGTTGTTGTGGATGACGATGAGCAACGGGATCTTGTGGTGCGCCGCGGTCCACAGCGCGCTGGAGGTCATCAACAGGTCGCCGTCCGACTGGATGTCGACGCAGAACTTGTCCGTTCCCATGTGGCCCAGGGCGACCCCGATGGCCGCGCTCATGCCGTAGCCCACGCCGGCCCCGCCGCTTCGACCCAGGTACTGGCCCGGCCGGGTCCAGTCCCACAACTTCCTCGCCCAGCCGTTGGCGCTGCCGTTGGCCAGCACCCAGTCCTCGCGCTTGATGACCTCGCCCAGCTCGTACGCGAGGCAGGCGGTGGCGATGTCGTTCCGGGTGAGCGTCTGCCGCGCCTGCTCCTGCCAGCGGGCACGGGCCGCGTCGTGCACCGTCTTCACTTCCTTGGCCCGGGCCTCGACGGCCGGACGGGCCTTGCCCGCGTCCATCAGCTCGCGGCACAAGCGGGTCAGCTCGGGCAGGGCGATGGCGGTATCGGCGCTGATGGGCACGTCCACGGCCTGCAGCGGCTGGACGTCCGTGGCCCAACTGTGCACCAGCATATCGTTGAGGTTGATGTGGATGACCTTCGTGCCGGGCTGGATGACGTAACCCATCTCCCGGGTGGTGCGATCCACGGTCGTCAGTGAACCGTAGAGATCCTGGACATCCAGCCCCAGCACCACGTCGGCCTTCTTCAGGAACTCGTCGGCGACGCCGCTCACGTCCAGCGGATGGGTGTTGGCGATGTTGTGGCGGTTGCCCTTGTCGATCACCGGAATGGCCAGCAACTCGGCCAGCTCTGCCAGGGCCGCCACCGCCGCCGGCTTGCGTCCCATGAAGTCGGCGATGATCAGGGGCGCCCTGGCTTCCACCAGCAGCTTCGCCGCCCGGCGCATGGCCTGCGGATCCCCCTGCACCGGCGCCTGGGGCGCGAACCGGCTCACGTCGGGTATCTCGATCTGCCTGGACATGGCCATTTCCTGCAGGCCGGCGTCGTAGTTGATGTACACCGGCGCCGTGGGCTCCGTGACGGCCAGCCGGTAGCCGCGAATGAAGGACTCCGGAATGCTCTCCAGCGTGGCCGGCTGGTCGTCCCATTTGGTGTAGTCCCGCACCTGGTTCCCTTGCGTCAGCGCAGTGTGGATCCAGTCGATCCAGGGACGGCGAATGGTGGTGTCCACCGGGCCGGTGCCGCCCAGGCAGATCACCGGAACCCGGTCGCACCACGCGTTGAAGATGCCCATGCTGCCGTGCTGGAGGCCCACCACGTCGTGCAGGATGGCCACCATGGGCTTGCCCGTGGCCTTGGCGTAGCCGTGGGAAATCGCCACGGAGATCTCCTCGTGGCAACAGAAGATCACCTCCGGGTGGTGGTTGCCGCCGTAGTTCACGATGGAGTCGTGGATGCCGCGAAAGCTCGCGCCGGGATTGAAGGCCGTGTACTCGATATCGAAGGCCTTCAGCATATCGACGACGACATCCGAGCCGTACTCCGCCTGCTTCTTCTCCGTCCTGCCGGCCTCTGCCATAGGATGGTTCTCCCTTTGTGTGTTGTTCGTGCGCCTCAACGGCGTCGAGGGGCGACCGAGCTCCGCTTTTCCGGTTCCCGCACCCCGCGTGACGTAGACAAAGCCATAGCCCCTTGACACCACCCACGTCAACCTCGGCTGGTTTGACACTCCCGCCGGTGTTCGGCTACTAGTGCCACACACCGACCGCATTCCTTTCGAACGGAGCCAAGCCACGAAAACCGGAGTTTTTCTTCCGATTTCGGGACGCGCCGCCAGTCCCGAGACCCTGCGTCAGGCCGCCGAGAGCGCCGAGGCCTGGGGTTTCGACTCCATCTGGGCGGCGGACCGCATCATCATCCCGTGGCGCATCGACACGCCCTACCCCTACGGCAAGGACGGAGCGTTCATCGTGCCGCCGGACCGCCCTTTCCTCGACTCCCTGACCTGCCTGACGTTTCTCGCCGCGTGTACGAGCCGCGTCGAGCTGGGCATCAGCGTTCTGGTGCTGCCCTACCGCCAGCCCCTGATCTGGGCCAAAATTGCAGCGACCCTGGATCACCTCTCCAAGGGCCGGTTCATACTGGGCGTCGGCGTGGGATGGATGAAAGAGGAGTTCCGCGCGCTGCAGGCGCCGTTCGAGGACCGCGGCCGCAGGACCGACGAACAGCTCGAGGTGCTCAGGGAAGTCTGGAACACGGAGCACTCGAGCTTTTCCGGTGAATTCTACGAATTCGAGAACATCGCTTTCCTGCCGAAACCCCCACGCCCTCGGGGCATCCCCGTCTGGATCGGCGGCGAGGGACGCCGGGCCCAGCGGCGGGCCGGGCGTTACGGCGACGCGTGGTTTCCCTACTTCGTGCGTATTCGCCCCGACGATCTCGCCGCGCGCTTCGACAACGCCCGGCGCCACGCGGCTTCGGCCGGGCGGGAACCGGACGGCCTGCGATTGAACTGCTGCCTCCCCATCGAGGTGACCCGGGAGCCCGTGCCGCAGGAGCCGGACCGTCTGGCAGGCGCCCCTGCCCAGCTCGTGGAAGCGATCGCGGGCTACCGCTCGGCGGGAGTGGAGCATCTCGCGCTTCAGTTCATGGCGCCGCGCTGGCCCGACCGGCTTCAACAGATGCAGTGGTTCGCCGAGGAGGCCCTGCCGCACCTCTAGCCCCCCAATCCCATGGCCCGCCGCTCCTTCTTCTACGGCTACGTCATCGTCGCCCTCTGTTTCTTCAACATGGTGCTGATGCGGGGGATCCTGGCCTCGTTCAGCGTCTTCAACATCGCGCTGCTGGAGACGTTTCGATGGTCGCGCGCCGCCACCGGCTCCATCGCATCGGTGAACGGCTTTTTTTACAGCGCCTCCTCGCCGCTGGTGGGCTGGGCGTACGACCGTTTCGGGCCACGCATTCTCATGCCCTTCGGAGCCTTTCTCATCGGTTGCGGCCTGCTGCTGTCGGCAGCGAGCGCTTCCCTTTGGCAATTCTACCTGTCTTACGGTCTGCTGGTGGGACTCGGGATCGGCTGCATCGGGTTCGTCAGCAACACGGCCCTGCTGTCCCACTGGTTCCGCCGGCGACGCGGAACGGCCATGGGCGCCGCTACCATGGGACTGGGCGTCGGCATCCTGATGGTACCCCTGGTGCAGGCGCTGATCACCCGCTACGGTTGGCGCACCGCCATCGTGCTGCTGGGGACGGTCGTGCTGGTGACCGTGGTGCCTGCGAACGCCGTATTCCAGAGACGCCGGCCCGAGGATATCGGACAACTTCCGGACGGCGACTCGGTGGATGCCGTCGACGCGTCGCCGTCCGCCGCGAAGCTCCCTCCTCGAAGACCCGAGCCCGAGCGGGACTGGACGCTGTCGGAGGCGGCTTCCACCTTTCCGTTCTGGGCCATCGCCATGGGCCATCTGGCCCTTGGCACCGGCCTGTCGCTCATGTACACCCACGCGGTCGCGCACCTGGTTCACACCGGACTGGCAAAGCAGTCGGCCGCCAACGCCTTCAGCCTGGTGGGGGTGGCGCGGATTCCCGGCACGGCCATTTGGGGGTTCGCCTCCGACCGCCTCGGACGAGACCACGCCTACCTGATCGGCTCACTCGTGACCCTTGCGGGAATCGGGATGCTCATGGCCCTGGGCCCGGAGGCGCCCACATGGTGGTTCGTGGCATTCGCCATCCTCTACGGCGTGGGACACAGCGCCGGCAACCCGACCTTCGGCTCCACCATCACGGATATCTTCGGCGGCAAGAACGTCGGCACCATCCTCGGATTCCTGGAGATCACCTTCGGCATCGGCGTGGCGCTCGGGTCCTGGTTCGGCGGGTTCGCCTATGACATCGCCGGTTCCTACCGGTACGCCTGGATCGTCGGGCTTCTGTCCTTTTCGCTGACCTACGTCAGCATCCGGATGAGCATGAACTGGAAGCGGCGGTTCAGACCCGAAACCGGGTGACGGTCCGGACATCCTGGCCTCGCGGGTCTCGGCGAAGCCGACCCGTGCGGCGGCGAGGCCGGTCATGCCCGGGGCCGCCGGGGACAGCGAGACTCCTTCCGGTCCTGGTCATGCGGACGGAAGTCCGTGGGGCAGCGTGGGCAGGTGATCTACGCGCATTCCAGCTCGATCCTGCACACGGCGGTGATGAAGCGTCGCCACTGCCTTTCTTCGGCCACACCACCCCTGAGCAAGGACTGGTTCCATGTTGAAATCGAATCGACCCCTGATCACGGATCTCCCACGCGCGAAGAACGCATTGAGAACAGCGGTGCTGTTGTCCGTCATGTTGCTCCTTTCCGTTTCGTCGGCCTCGGGGACGCAGGCATGCCCGGAATACGCGAAACACGGAGTGACCGAATACGAGGTGAAGCTGGAGAATCCGAGCAATCGACACTCACACAACGACTCTTCCCGGGGTCTCTCTGCTATGGGCGACTTCGATGGCGACGGGCACGTGGATGAGGCCTTCTTCATCAGGAAGGACAACAGATTGTTTCTGGCGGTCTGTCTCGATGAAGGCGCGCGGCTGGTCAAACTCTGGGAACTGACATCCCCTCTCTCGGAAGACGAAGACGGGAACAACAGCGTTTGGGCTCGTTCACCGGGAATCTACCTTTCGTCGATCGCGAAGGATATTGGCGGCAATATCGGCGACCCCATGGAGCTGGAACTGGCTCATGAAGGCATCCAGTTGTATTACAAAGGCGCACGGCTCTTTTACTGGGCCGATGGGACGTTCAAGATGCTTTATAATGGCTCATGAAGCATCGACTGCGGGACTGCTGGCGCTCCGGAACCGTCCGTAAGGTGGCAGGACAGAAAATCCCGAGAGGAAATCCCGAGAGGACATGCCCATGATTCCCTTTTCCCTTCGTTTTGCTGTCGCCGTCATGGTCTGGTGCCCAACGACCCCTGCCCTTCCCGATACGGCAACGCCAGTGGTTCCGGCAGCGTCCCTGGCGCCCGGGAGGACGTTCCGAGACTGTCCGCAGTGCCCTGAGATGGTCGTCGTACCGGCCGGCACATTCGTCATGGGGGACGGCGACCGTCAAACGGCCCGGCTCGGCCCTCAGCACAGGGTGCGCATTGCACGCCCCTTTGCCGTGGGACGGTTCGAGGTCACCTACGGGCAGTGGAATGCCTGCGTCGCCGACGGGAGATGTCCCGACGACACGTGGCCGTTGAGGCCTAGTGGCGCGGCTCGGTTGAACCGCGACTCGCCGCTCCTCCATCGAGTGCCCGTGACCATGGTGAATTGGCGCGATGCCAAGACCTACGTCGCCTGGCTGAGTCGCAGCACGGGCAAACCCTACCGGCTGTTGAGCGAGGCCGAGTGGGAATACGCAGCGCGTGCAGGGACGACAACACGATGGTTTTGCGGAGACGATCCATCCTGCCTCGACGGCGTGGCATGGTACAGGGCGAACAGCCGCAAGCGAACCCTCCTGGTGGGGAGCAAGCGCGCCAATGCGTTTGGCCTCTACGACGTCCACGGGAGCTTGTGGGAATGGGTGGAGGACTGCTGGCACCCGGACTACCGGGGCGCCCCCTCGGACGGAAGCGCGCGGACCACCGGCACGACCGACGAGACTTGTGATGCCGATCATGTTCTGCGCGGAGGATCGTGGGACAGCACGGCGTGGACGCTTCGCATCGCCAATCGCTTTGGCGAATACCACACCACCTCCATCTTCGGCATCCGTGTCGCCCGCGACCTGAGCTTCCATTCCAGCTCACGCACTGTTGTCGGAGAGCACGTGACGGCCGTCCTTCATCAAGTCCGTCGCTCCGGATGGGCTACGCCAAACCTTTGACGGCCCCGGCGCTGTTTCAACAGGGCCCAAACCTCTCACGGCCAAAGGGTCTTCATCCAGTTCAAGTTTCTTCCGGAGATGCCGACTGGATAGACCAAGGCGCCGCCCGGACATCCTGCTGCTGGCAGGTGATGCTGGGCAGGCAACGGGTCATCGAGTACGTCCTGCAACCGCTGCGCGGCTACCGGCAGGACGCGTTCCGGGAGAAGTAGACCGACCGAAAGGGCTGAAGCAATCCCCACAGGAGGCATTATGAAAGAGCTGCCCGAAGCGCTGGACCCCGCGGCATGGACGAAAGACGACCTGACGCGATCGGAATCCTGGCGCCACACCTTTACCGAACGCGAGTTGGCGGAGTTGATGGCTGTGGCACGGGAACCCGCGGTCGAAAAGCCGCCGGAGAAGCCGTCCCTGCCGGTCCTCGCGCCCGAGATCGACAAGACCGCGCAGGAACTGAGGTCGGGTCCGGGCTTCCGCATCCTGCGCGGTCTGCCCGTCGAAGAGTTGGGCGAGGAAGGCGCCGCTGCGGCCTTCATGGCCCTGAGCCGCCTGCTCGGCCGTCCCATGACGCAGCCCGGAGGGGTCAAGCTCGCTCATGTGCGCGCAGAGCCCCAGGCCAAGGGCCGGTTCGGCTTTCGCGCCGCGGCCGAGCTTCCCTTCCACGCCGACCTCGAAGACGTCATCGGGTTCCTGTGCGTAACCCCCGCGGCCGAGGGCGGAACCCGCAAGTTCGCCAGCGCCGCCACCGTCTACAACGTCATGCGAGAGGAATGTCCCGGCCCGTTGCGGGTCCTCACCCAACCCTTTCCCATGGCGCTCCAGAGGCCGCATCCAGACCACGGCCGCAAATGGACCCTGCTGCCCTTCCTGAGTGTCCAGGGCAGTCTCTTCAACGCCTGCGCGTACCGAGTCCACATCAAGCGGGCGCAGGGTCTTCCCGGGGTTCCCGAGCTCACTCCGGCGCAGAATAAGGCGCTGGCGGCCTTCGACAACGTGGCTGACCGAGTGGCCGTGTCCGTGGACCTCATGCCCGGCGATGTCGAGTATTTCAACAACCACGTTGTCCTGCACACCCGAACCCGGTTCTCCGACGACAACGCACTTGGCCGCCACCTCCTGAGGGTGTGGCTCTCCATGACCGACTTCCGGACGCTGCACCGGGAGCACCCCATCAATCTGAGGGGCAGAATCGAGGGCAACCGTGCGTAGCATCCGGTTCGGTAGACGGCCTGGGGCCAGACGCCCGCTTTTGCGGGGAAGCGGAGACCCTCACCCGGTCCAAAACGTAAACCATGTTCCGGTTGCACAAAGTCCCGAGTTGGGCCCATAGTATCGGGGAAGTCGAGGAACTCGCCCTGAGCTGGCCCCGGTGGCGGGAAGCGGCCAGCAGCCGGGCGATGGGCGGTTGTGGAAGGATAGATGGCAGTTGCCCGTAGAGGAGGGGAGGGACACTGGCCATGAAATATGTTGCGGTGGTATGCCCGCGCGAGCAGTTGTCGGATCTAGCTGAAAGTTTCCTCACGAATCCCCTGCCAGCGGGAACGAATTGGTCGGTGGTGGAGAGGCCGACCAAGGGGGAAAACGGGTTGATGGTGGTGGGGCGGCGGTCCGGGGGAGCGGTGCTCGCTACGATAAAGACCCATGTACTGCTTGACCGCTTATTCTCCCTGACAGAGACGCGCCTTTGGCTCCCCCGATCACTGTTCACTGCTCTGCCGTGCGCTGAAATCGCCCTTCGTCGCCCCGACGGGAGATATGGCCCTCGCGTTTACGAACGCGTTTCGGCGGCGAACTTCGGTACCCCTCCCGAACTACTGCATCGGCTCTCGAAGGGGGCGCTGTATAAGATGTCTCCGCATAATCGGCAGATGAAGCCTGGCACTTTCGTCGTGCAGGTGCAGAGGCAGATGCCGAAGGATTGCCCGGAGGTTGGAAGGGCCATGGTGAACCCGTGGGTCTTCTCCTTCGATACCGGGCGAGCGCTGGACCTGGAGGACCTCAAGCGGTTCGAAGAGGTGATGACGGGCTCGGAGGTGGACTTCCACCTCGACTTTCCACCCGCGGACTGGCTTCGGGTCCGGTTGCACGCACGTTTGCAGTGGCTGTGGGAAAAGGAGAACGCGCTTCCGCCGCTGTCGCGACTCATGTTCAGCGGGAAAGGGGAGGAGTGGGAGCGCACAAGAGCTTTCCTCGTTCTCGATTCCACCGAGGGTGCCTTCGACGTGCAAGGACGCATCGGCCCGTGCACCGATCCCGCGAAGATCGTCGGGTTCGAATGGAAACCGTCGAAACGGACCGAATCCTCGGGGGCGTTGAATCACTGGCCGGTCGCCGAGGCCAAGCGTGTTCTCGGCGGTTTTCCGCCGGTGAAAGACGGAGACTCGGCTCCCCGGACGCCGCCGATGGTCGCCGAAGCTGGCGCGTCTTCCGGCCAGGAGACTCTGGTGCAGGTTTTCGACCGGGTATTCAAGGGTGTCCGGGACAGGTGCGTGCCCTGCGAATTGACAACTCTAGCCAAGGGTCTTTCGGCGCTTACCGAGGAGGAAAGGGCGGCGGTGGAATCCATCGGTTCCGGGGTGGGCGGGGATTCCGTCGCGTTCGTCGCCCGGTTTGTCCGCGAGTACCTCATGCCGCGGTCGAGGATCTGGGTCAACTGGCCGCCGCCGCCGGAATGGCTGGCGGAACGCGTACCCGCCGCGGTCACCCACTGGAAGAAGGCGAAACGGTTCGACCCCACCCAAGCGCGGCGCGGCGAGATGCCTGAAAGGAGGTTGACGGCATGGTGGCTCCGGTTGATTGTACCCGGCAAGGAGAAGGTGCCGGAGGTGTGGAAAGTAGGAAGTGACCTGTGGAAAGCACGTTTCCTCGCCACGCTGTTTCGTGGAAGCGAGGCGTCGCGATGGGCCGACCCGCTGCCGCGCGGGCGGCTCGGGTCTGACAGGCTCGGGGATTTCCTTCTCGGCGGTGGGAGCGGACGTGAGGACGCGGTCTCCGGTCCTTGGGGAAGATGGCCGCATGTGCTCGACTTGTGCCGGGCCTCCTGCTGCCGCTCATGGGGACTACGCTGGTGGTCATCTTCGGAGCACTTCCCGGGCTCGGAACCTTTCCAATACCCGTCTTCTCTGATGGGGTAGCGGACCGAGTTTCAATAGCGGAGCCAGATTTCATCACGGTGACAAAACAGGATCGCTCATAATGATACCAACAGGTTCCAACAAGCCCCCCGCCGGCACCGTAGCCACGCTGTTCTTGGCACAACCGGCAGCGGCGCAGGCCGCGCCCCCGAGCAGCCTGACGCTACTCGGCAGTTGCAACACCCACGGCAGTCCCGTCACGACCTTCATCCCTCTCGCTACACGTCCCTCGGAGGGGGGGAGCCCGTATCCGAATCCCGAGGTGGACCGCCTCCGCCGTCGTCGCGTTGGCAGCCCTCGTCTTCCTTTTCGCCCATGCCATACACGATATTTCGTAACGGGTGGGCACAGCCGCAGGTGAGTAAGTGATGATTAGCGACCCGCTGACGATGCGAGACCCGCTGACCTATCTGAGGGCAATCGCCGACTGGGGGGGACGGAACGAGAGCACTCCGATCACTTGGGCGCACGTGTTGCTCACCAGTCTTGATGTCGCGATGACGGCGTCCCCCTACGGTAAGGAGCCGCTGCTTCGCGTGTTGCGCGACCAATTGCGCGAGAGGGCCTTGGACCGGCTCCGGCAGGCTCCCGATCCCGACATGCCGGGCCTCTCCGATGACGAACTTGTCGAGGCCGCGTCGCTTCTCTCCGACTATGAGGTCGGTCGTCCCGAGTTGTCCGCACCGCAGGACCGGTTCCTGCGATGGCTGTCGGACCATCCGACCGCACTTGACGACTGGACCCTGAGGGTTTGGCGGCGATTGCTGGCCGAAGCGCGCATTGGGCCGGCGCATTTCGACGGGCGGAAGGCGTGGACTCCCCCCCACTCTTCGGAGGACGACGAGACGCCCGACGAACATTGGTCTGTGAAGCTTGAACGCCTCGTCGGTCTGGCGAGCGTCAAGGAGCATGTGTCGCAGGTAGGGTATTTCCTACAGGCCGAGCGCCGCCGCCGGGCGCTGGGTTGTCCGCCGAACCCGTTTTCCCTGCATTCGGTCTTTCTCGGCGCCCCAGGCACTGGCAAGACCACCGTCGCGCGGATTCTCGGCGAGGTGTATCGGGAATTCGGCTTTCTCGATAAAGGCCACTTCGTTGAGGTAGACCGTTCGGATCTGGTCGGTGCCCATGTGGGCGAGACCGAGGCGAACACCAGCGCAGTCATACGGAACGCTATTGGCGGGGTGCTATTCATCGACGAGGCTTACAGCCTCGCCGGTGGCGGGGAGAACGACTTCGGCAAGCGCGCCATCGACGTGCTCAACCGCGATATGGAGGAATACCGCGACGGCATGGCCGTCATCGTCGCCGGTTACCAGAAAGAGATGGAAGCCTTCTTTCGGTCCAACCGGGGCCTGCGAGACAGGTTCGGCACTACGATACAGTTCGTCGACTACAACGACGACGAACTAATGGAGATTTTCTGCCGTATGGCTGAATCGCGCGCCTTCGAGATCGACGACTCCACCGTCGCGGCGGCCCGCGTATACGTCGAGAAGATGCGCAGTCTTCGCCACGACGAATTCGGCAACGCCCGGGTGGTGCGCCAGATGTGGGAAGCGGCCCTGCGTCGCCAGGGGTGCAGACTCGCGCTGAACGACGTTGGAGACGACGTTCGTGCGCTCAGCCGACTCGTCGCTGCCGACATTCCGGCGGTCTAGGATGCGACTGCCGCTCCGGGTGCCGCCGGGCAGGCATGAGAAGGGAACAAGCAAAATGTCCAAAATCAACGAAACGGAACACTATCTGGAAAAGTCGCGCCGGCATATTTGCATCGTGGGAAAATTCTGGATTCCCAAACCTGACGAAGACAAGGTTATCGACCTGGACTTCGCAAATGCCAAGAAAAGGTTTCAGTTCTGCCTTTATTCTACCGAAGAGAAAATCACGCTGGACAATATGACGGCCAAAGTGCCGGGATTCGCGTTGCCTCGTGATATCGATACGAATTCGGGTGTGAAAGAACTGAAGTTTCCGAAAGTTTTCGATGAGTATTCGGTCGCGGCCCGGAAGAAGTTCGGCCCGGGGCCTGATACCTACGACAAGCGGGCGGAGTACATCGGCGGCCGGCTTTTAGTCGACTTGTTGAATGCGCTGGACGACGTGATGCCTTTCTCCCATCCGAACTTCGACAGGCTGCTGACTGCGGCCTTCGTCGATTACGTAAATTGGAAGCAGGAACGCACAAGGGTTAGGACAAGATTTACGGAAGAGGGTTTGACGGATTTCGTGGCACATCCGGTAGTGAACCAACGGTTAGTTTCTTTTATCAGGAGCGCCCCCGCGGATGCCGAAACGCGTAAGAAATTTTCCGAAACGTTTCGGCGCGCTGCGCGGGAAGCGGAGAAGCAGGAAGGGGAGTTCGCCTTTAGCCCCCTGGATAAACAGCCGGACACCGGGGGCGAATCCCGCCTCGATATTCTCAGTGGTTACCTGGATGATTTCCAGAAATGGCTGCGCGACGACACAGTCGAGCTGTATTCCCCGAGAACCAACCTGTTCACTTCCAGCGTGCAGGATTGGACGCTACCCTCGCACTCCTTACCGGAGGAGTACGCGGCAGGACCTGTTGAGTATGTTCGAGATCTTTTCAGGAGATTCGATGACGCCAACTGCAGGATTCAGGAATTGGTTGTATGCGAGCCTTTGCTTTCCCTGATGGGTTACTGGGCGTTGCGTCGTTTCGGGAACAGCCCCAACGAGATGGCCAGCGCCATGGGGAAGCGGTATTTTGCGATACCCAACCCTAACGCGAAGGTTTCGAATTTCTTTTCGGATACCGATGCTAACACGTTGCACCGAGATGTGGAGAAAGACATTGAGGATAAAACCCGTCGTGATGCGGACAAACCTGCCCAGCAGGCTGTAGCGGACGCATTCAAGCGTAGTGTGACACAGGTAGTCTGCGACATGATCCAGTGGAAGAACAAATACGATGCCGAAGATTTGTTCAAACTCCTCAACGAGCTTTACGTACAGTTGATGGCGCTGCTGACCGAGGGGCTGAAAGAAAGTCTCAAGGATGCGAAGGCGCTTACCGAGGAATTATGCGCGGCGTTCATGATCTATCAGAGAGAGGTCAGAAAAGATTCGACGGCGGACAATCTGAAAACGAAATTGGAGAAAGCGCTTGGGAAGGAGACATACGCCCGGTTGAAGGAATGGCTGGATAACCTATGCGAGCAGGCCGCGAAGCAGAAATGGGATGGAGAGGTGATCGCGGCTCATTTCCAGAAAGGATTCCGCGATCATTTGACGGAAAAGGTAGGATCGCTTTCCAACAGTTTTATCGAACACCAGAGCGAAAAAATCGACGATGCGTCGAAGAACGCGGAGAGTGCTCACGCTAGCGCATTGGAGGCGTTGAAGCCGAACCGCGATGGAGTGCCGGAGACCGCGCCCGGTGCGAGCCTTGGTGTCGTCGATCTGAGTCGCAAGATACGGGAAGCTCAGGGGGAAAACCTGCTGGTCGAATACCGTGAAGGTGAAGCGTCTAAGCGAAGCTTGGCTCGAACGGCAGATGTGGCGAAGATAATCGTCGAGAAACTACGCACAGAAGAGAAGGCTTCAGACAAGCCCAAGGAACGCCAGAAGGAGTCCACCGGTCCGGGCGGTACAGCGCAGGACCCCGGCTGGACGCAGAAGGTGATGAGTGAGTTTGGGCAGGGACCGGAGTTCAAAGAGGGAGAAGATTTCTCAAGTGAACAGTTGAAGACGCTAAGAAACACGTTGGACGATTCGGAAAAGATTCCGAACGAGCAGTGGAATCATGACGTCGGGGGCCCGCGGCCATGGGAATGCGCCAAACACCATTGGGACATGCAAGAGGGGATGTCGCGCCTGCTGGAGGATATCAATTTGGTGCTGGACCGCAATTTCGCCGGGGAACGCGGCATCATGCGCGCGTTACTCGTCGGAAAGTACCTTTATGCATTGCCCGAGGGGAAGTCGTTGCTGTCGCTGGAGGATCGATCCTTGGTGGTGCAACTCGTTGTACGTATGGTGCAATACGCGGGAGCCTCGCCGGAATGGGAATCGGATGCCACTCAGGGTTCCACGGGTACACGGAAGATGCGAGAAGAACTTTACCAATCGGGGGAGAATCTCGGGGTAAAGGCGGAGCAGGATCTGACAACCGGTTCGATCAAGGCAACCGGCGTAGGGAAGATGCCTTGGAAAGACATTTTCCCAATAGCGCCGAATTCAGGACGAGATGGCAACCGTAAGCTGACTGCCTGCCTTGATCAGTGCATCCTGACTGCGGAGAGGATAGTGCGCGTGGCCGACGAACTCGAGGAAAGAGAGGGTTTGATGAAGCTGCTGGAGGCGTTGAGCAAGAGCGGCAAGGAAGGCCGGGTTACGATCATCAACGAGACGCTGGAGGAACATACGAAGCGGGCTTCCTATAAGCAACGGATCGTCGCGGTGGAGCCGGATATCGAGCCGCCAGGCATCTGTTACGTCACGCAGCAAGCTGCGGCGTCATCGGAGCCAGGGACGGACCTGACGCCGCTCCTGAAGAGTCTGTTCGACGATGTGGATGAAGGGAAGCTCGCGCAACACCATGCGCCACTGGGCAGGCGGAAGCACTATAGGGCGTTAGGTCAACGAGATGTGCTGTTTGGCATGCCTATATTTGTTGGACCGGGATTGACGCAAACAAAAACAGACGTCCATTGTCGAAGACTTCCGGTGCTTACCATTGAAGGTTCGGACACATGGGAGGCGGTGATGTATCTGGCGGGTCTTTCCTCGGGCGCAGGGAGCGAACGCTTCTGGGACGCCCCCATCTCCGAGTCGCGGCAGAAGGTGTTCCACCAGCGTGCGCTGGGTTTCAGGTCCAAAATGGCAGACAAGATCGTCGCGAGACGGTCCCTCGGCGGGGCGTGGTGCGACGTATTGATTGGAGACGCAGCGTTGGCGGAGCAGTTCTGGAGCAGGGTCGCTTCGTGGGGCTTGCACGCCAGATTCGAGAGTCCGGGGCCTGCGGGTGCCAACGCGGACAACCCGGACAACGTGGCCGACGTGGATATGCATAAAGCCGTCCTGTCTGCACTTGAGGATTTAGGAAAAATCCATGGATCGTGGTACACGGGCTACCCTGACGAGCGTGGGGAGAAGGGGGATTACGTTTTCAGACGGCGGTTCAGTATCGCTGGCGGGAACAGTTCCGAGCTGCAGATGATTCCCGACAGCACCAACACCTGGAACACACTGGCACCGGAAACGGTGTTCGTCGGCACGGATCCCGAAAAAGATAAGCGTATTTCACTCGACGGCTTGGCTGAGCTGTTCAAGCGAATTTAGGGTTCTGGCCAAATTCACCTTACCTGGAATAAGGAGAACGACATGCCCTACAAATTGGAGTTCGACGGGAACAAGTCTGTCGATATAGCTGGATATCTGCTGGTTTATCCGTTCGACTTCGAGCCCGCCGAGGGAAAGTTGCAGATCGCGCCTAACGGGGCGGTGGCTTTCGTCAACATCGTGACGGTGCAGATGCAGAGTTCAACGTTCCCCGCGGCTTCGTCTGAACTCCCGGCGATGTGCGATTTCGCGGTCACGAACACCGTTGGCAAGCAGATACTGAAGATGTGCAAGTTCGGCGTCCAGACCGTCGGTACCCCGGCGAGCTTGGATATGAACAGGGCTGTCTGGGTATTGACCGGAGGCAGGAACACCCCGGACGTGGCCATCTCGTTCGAACCAGCCCCATCGAGCTTTCCCACGTTCGCCGGTGCCGAGAGAAACACGTTTCTTTGGGGGGCCGAGATCAGAGACGGCCGCGAGGTTCTCCTCCAGGCTTCCTTGTCCGTACCGGTTTACGATCGTGATATCGAGACAAACGATACGTGGGTCCGCGACTACTTCGCGTTCGGGCCCGCCAACAGCAAGGGACAAGATAAGAGTCTCTTCGCGTGGGTTGCGGGTCACGGGCGGACTCCCACCATCGACGATAACAATCAGGTGCAGGTGCCGGTTGGAGACAATCTGGCAAACATCGATGTGGCGGACATCCGGCGGACAGTGACCAACCGGTTCTTCGGGCCGAGTGAACAGCAACAGGTCGCGACGGCGAGAGGCGCCCTTTTCATCATGAACGGAGCGATCGTGCACACCGCATGGCGTCCTCTGTGGAGATTCATCAAGGATGTGGTTTCGGGCGGGGATCCGTGGGAACATGCCCAGAAATTGCCGATCAGCCAGCTCGATCAAACGGTGGCGCAGACTGCGAAAACGGTAGAAAAGCGTCAACAGGCATTCCAAATCGATACTTTCGACTTCGAGGGAATCGCGCTTTGGAACTTGGCTCGGCGCGGCGACGGGGAACCAGCGCCGCCGATGCATTATTGAAAGGGCGGAATGGCCGGCAACAGAGAGAGTTTGGTTGCGGTAAGCGATGCTTGGGTAAGCGATGCTTCGCCTTTGGGCGAGCGGCTGGTCACGCGCCTGGAGGCGGTGGCGCGCCTCGGCGGTGAGGCGTGGCTGAATCTTAGTTTCGCCGACCTGTCGCCCGACGCAACACTCGGGACGGCCTTTCACCTGAAGCTCCGGGACCGGGCGGGGATCGCCCAGACGGTGTTTACCGACGCCGATGGCGAGAAGACACGGAAAATCGAGTTCGTGGTCGCGGGAGTCGGGCCTGACAGGAGCTACCTCCGCGCGGTCCGTACCGACCACCTGATCCGGCCGGCAGTGGAGACATCACCAGGGCACTTCGTTCTCTACCAGCGCGGCGATAGAGAATTATTATGGGATTTCTTGCACCGTATCGCTGGCGCGAAGCGGATAGCGAAGGAGTTGCGGGAGACGGATGTCGACATCAAGGCGTTGAATGATGCATGTCCGCATGGCTGGTGCGTGGCGGTTCCTGGACGGTTGCCACGGCCTGCGGGATTCGCGCATGCGCTCGATG
Organism: uncultured Binatia bacterium (SeqCode); assembly: GCA_965214905.1. Classification (GTDB taxonomy): domain Bacteria; phylum Desulfobacterota; class Binatia; order UBA9968; family JAJDTQ01; genus JAJDTQ01. The sequence goes on along the minus strand of OZ243984.1, from coordinate 3,795,293 downwards.
CCATGGCTGCCGCGGGTGGAGCAGTTTGCGGGCTGGTGCGTACCGTCGCCCACGCCGAGGGCCGCATCGCCGGTGTGTACGTCGACAAAGATTCTATCGATGCCGGGCGCTGCCTCGCGTTGTCGGATAAGTGGCGTGTGGCTCCGGTGCCGCCGGACAGCCCGAGGGGAAGGCGAACCCGAATACGAAGAGACGAGTTCCTGGAGCCCACGGAAGCGGCGAAGCAGCTATTCGATCCCAATAAGAGGCATCTGGCGGTTGGCGACGACACCCTACTTCCCGTAGCGCCCGTCAGCGTGACAGTCGGCGAATGGTCGTGGTTCGCTGTCGCGGTTTCCACACATATCGATCTCGATGCTGGAAATGGGAGCGGCGATGAGTCCGCGCCCAACGCAAATATTGGCGTGACGCTCGATCTGGTCGAAGCGTCCTCATGGGTTCCGTCCGCGGGTGCGACAGGCGCGACGATCCTCATCGGGCAGGTCCACTGCGCGGCCGACGACGATTATGCGATCTGTATCGCACCGCCGCTCGACGACACTAAGCGTGAGCTGGGGCCGCTCGCGGACTGGGTTCTCGGCGGCGAGGCCAAAGATGCTTGGCTCCGGGTGTACGAGGCGGCTCCAGGCTTTGTGCGGCCTGGACAGTCCGCATTTTGTGCCCAGTGGAGGCCCGCCGACCTCGTGCTTTTTTGCGTGGACGCCGGCGGATCCGCGGTGATATTGGGGGCGCTAGGCCGGCCGCTGATCGAGGAGGGCAGAAAGCCGTGTGTGAGTATCATGGGCAACGGCATATCGCTTTTTATTGGTCAGGCGGATGGAAACCAGAAGGAAATGCTTACGGTATCCGCGGACAACGTAGTGGTTGCGAAGTTACGGTCGTGAGTGCGCGGCGCGAAACAGTCGGAACTTGCTGGAGAGCACGGAAGCGGCGGCGGCCCGATCGCTGATCGTGTCGGGGAGACGACGAATGGCGGAAAGAATCGGTTACTCCATTCCGAAGGACGGCGAAAAACTGGAAGAACGCCATCTGAGGGAACAATCGGTCTTCCTCCTTTCCGAGGCTGGGGGTGCATGGCGCGATGCGTGGGGGGTTTTCCGTCCCCGGGAGGCCGGGGATGACGTCAACCATGTGTCGATCGAAAGAGACAAATCGGATTACAAAATCGTCGTCAGGAAGCTAGCAGCGGTTTCACCGGACGGGTTTGTGCTGCAATCGCATGATCGGGACATTTGTAAATCTCTCTCGGCCGATGCAAGCGCTAGCAGCGATGAACTCGTCGTCTGCGTGAGGCCCGGATGGACGGGCGAACGGACTAGCTCGGAGTGGATCGACCGCGGTCCGATCATCGAATTTTATTCCAAGACCAAACTTTATTCCGAGGACCGTAAGCCGGGCTGCATGGAAATCGCCCGCATCGACGCGAAAGAGAAGTGCGTGGTGACCGCGCCGGCTCTCGGGATGGATGCGACCGGATCGCTGTGCACGGCGTGGGCCAAGCTCTGCAAGCAGATCGAGGATCTCGCGAAGACTCTTGGCCTTTCGCACAAGGGCGAGCCTTTCGCGCGATCCATGGCGCGTTCGGCGCTCGATCGGGTTTGCAGCCTGCCGCGAAACTGCGACCCGCGCCAAGCGGGGTGGGAGCTGACGGACGCGTTCAGACGGTTCGACGACTTCGTGAAGATGTTCACGGCCGTCGGCGATGGAACGGGGGACGATGCGGCGGACGGAGCCCGCCGCGGCGCGCGCCAATTTGCCGAGGCCGCCGTCGGATGCTACGAGGCCGCCGGAGGACCTTCGAGGAAACCGCTCGGGACAAGTCGCCTTGTCGAACGAGTAAGCGAGTTCACCAAGTCGCTTGAGATCGACGGCGCAATCGGAAGTTGGTTGACGACCGAAGCGGAGGAATTGACCTGCAAGGACGAGATTCATGACATAGGAAATTATATCAAGAAGAAGTTTGAATTCAAAAGCGGGAGTCCTGCGAAAAAGATACGTGTGGAAGCGACCGCGGTCGACTCGGTAAGCCGCCCCTCGATAGCATCCCTGAAATTCGACGACGGGGAACCGATCGAATACAAGCGGACGGAAGCCGACGAGAAGATCCAGGGTAAGATATGCTGGTCTCTGGATCGGCCGAGTGAGGCGCGGGAGGTGACCATAAGGTGTCCGAGGCATACGAAAATTGAGGTGTTCGCTTCGTGATCGCGACCGCCGTCCGTGGAGAAGGCGAGACGCTCGCAGGGCGTTTGGCTGCGGACGGCGTCGGCGACCCTCCGGTGCTCGCGACGGTGAAGGAAGGCCTGCCTTCGGAGTCGTTGCGTATTGGCGGCGGTTGTCCCTTGGGGCGGTCGTTCTCCGCTGGTGTCGGGACGCACAGTTGCCGGCTCCGCCGGTAAATCAGCCGCGCAGCCGGAGGGGACTCTCGTAAATGACCGCCGGCGCACGGTACGGACTAGGAGTAGGAGCAATGACGAAATCGGACGATCCGATCCAGAGGATACTCCGCTGGGATGGAAGGCTCGAGAGTTTCCATGAGGACGTCGCGGCCGCGGTCGGACGTGTCCTCGGCACAGCCGCGGCGGAGCTCCAGGCGGCGTTGCTTTACCGCACTTGGATCGCTCTCATAAAACAGCGGGGGCATCTCAAGGACGGACATGTCCATTTGATATGGGATCTGTTGGGCAATCATCAGAAGGGGCTCTCCCGCCTGGAGCGTTGGGGGGAGCATGTCCGACCCGTTCTGACGGGAACGCTCGCCGCGGTGTGGAGCACGATGCCGGCGGTCACGAACATCCATCCTGCCGAAGAGCCGGAATGGTGCAAAGCGGTGTTCGCCGCGATGAGGAGTACCGTGGGGGGCGATGGGGAGATCGTACCCGATGAATTAGATGCCTGCGACGCTCTCGTTGAGCTCGTATGGCGTGTGTTTTCCGTAGATGAAGACGTAGACGGCACAGGCAGCGTGAAGGACATGTGGCGGACCGTTGTGATGGAGCGGGCAAGGGCACTCGCATTACGGGCCAAATGCCGGGCGTCCGGCTCCGTCAAGCCGATGTCGGTAAAGGAACTCATTTCCGGCACCGGTGCCGCCCGCGCGGAGGACGCGAAGGAACAGCTTGACGCCGCCCGCCTGGTCCTCTGCTTCCGCGCTTACGCCCCGGAGTCGGTTCCGGAGGGCGTGGAGCCGATTGACGAATTGGCGCGGCGAATCGCGGAACCCCGCGCCAGAGAACCGGAACATCCGCTCAGGGCCGACGCCTCCGATATCGCGGGTCTGATTCGCTACCTCGGATTCGAGAAGCAATCCCCGGTCGCTGGTCTTCTCGAACACTGCGGCGGCTACAAGCCGTACGACCGCCCGACATCGTCTCGTCAGGTTGAGTACGTCGACAGCCTCGATCTGAACGTTATGCTGATCGGCCAGACCGAGGTCGGAAAATCCTCATTCCTTTACGCCTCGGAGTGTTTGCCCATAGCACCCGAGGATGAGGATACGGACCCTGAGCGGCAGATGTATCCAAAGGTCGTACTTCGACACGTCTCGGGCCACAGCCTGGATAGCGATCGCCATAAATGGTCGAAGCTGGAACCGACGAGGGATACGTCCTACAAACTCTTCGCGCAGACCAAGCCTTTCGGACTCTATTCTTTCAATATTATGGACTCGCCGGGAGAAATGGTCGGTCGGAGCGGTGCAGTCGAAGGCACACCTTATTATGACTACTTGCCGCTCCAGATACAGAGGCTTCGTCCCCGCGTTCTTGCCCTGATGTTGGACCGGGGCGGCAGGGAAAGCAAAGACAATAGTAATTTCGAGACCGGCGTGAACCGCGCCCTTTCAAGTCTCAAGGAGATGCTGAGGAAAGAATCGAAGGAGGAGGATGATGAGCGCGTCGCGGCGTATCCGGTTTACGTCATCGAAAACAAAGCTGACAAATTGATCGCGTCGCTTCGGCGAGAACATGACGACGAGCCGCCGTCGGCGGAGAGCACGGTGCTGGAGGAAGGGTATCGCATGAAGCTGGCGATGGAAATCGGCCAGCGAGCCTTCCCTCTAGGACCTTACTTCGAGGAGGCGGCCGATATTGAGGACGCCCTACGCGAGCTGCGCAACGACGGCGGCGTGGCCCAGGGCGACCCGGCGACTCGCGATCTGGTCATTGAGACCTGCGAGAAGCGGAAGGAACTTCTCGGCCTATTGAGGCATGCGGGATTTCGGAACGTCTGTCTCGTGTTCGTCTCGAGCAAGCCCAAGGAAAAGGTCGAAAAACCGTCGGAACACGTCGGAGTCGAAGCCTTCTGGAGTCATCTGTGGACCGATACGTCGGAGCTGTTTGCTGAGGCTCTCAAACGACTAGCGCAGCGTCTGCTGGTGGACGAATTGGAGGATGCGGCTCGGAAAATCAAGGAACGGGGCAACGCGTCTCACGGGATCGGTCTGCCTCCCGCGCCGCGCATCGATAAGACGGCTTTGCACGCAGCATGTAAAGAACTGATTGCAGAAGAGAGAGTCGCTTGGTCCATACGCCAGAAATTCGATCCGAAGGTGAACCTTTGGACTCAAATGGACAATCTGTCGAGCGGCTGGCAAAAGGCGATGGTGGTAGTGAAACGGTTCGAAGATGAAGTCACCGCGTTCATGAGTGACTGGAGTGCCGTTCTTCGCAGACTCATCGCCGAATTGAACGTTTCACCGGATATCGTCTGCCAGGATCTTCATCCGGTGAAATTGAGCACAGACGAAGCCGATTGGTTGAAGGACGCGCGTGCCCAGATGGCCGGGGGGGCGGCGGAGGCGGACAGTCCTGTGGCGCCTGGGGACGCCGAGGTTACTTTCGAAAACATCATCCAGAGAGCCCAGAGAGCCAAAGCAGCACGCGAAGCGCAGGAGGTGGACGGCGGCGAGGTCGGGATTCCCCCGGACATGGGGGGTAAACCCGCCGGGAAGGACCCCTCCGACGATACAGGACTCCTTCGTGGCGGGCGGTTTTCTGTGTCAGACGTGGTTCGTTTGGCGCTGGCGATGCGCGGTGTGGACAGGGAGCAGGTCGATGATCTCATAAAGAACATAGAGTCGAAACTCACGGACGAGAAAGGGGCATCTCCGATCACGCTTGGGCCCCTGATTGTGTCCGCTTTGGAAACGGGCGGGGCGCCCAAGGAAAGGGTCTCCGAGGTCAAAGACGGGATAAACGCTGTTCTCCAATCCAGGCAGAACCTCAAGTACGATAAACGGCTCGCCAAGTCCGACGTACACGGCTTTTTCGGCTCTCTGCGTCACAGCGCGCTCCTTCGCGAGAATTTCGAAACCGCGGCTGAGCCAAAGGGTGCGGCGGGCACCGCGTTCGAGTGGCTGAAGATGGAGCCCACAAAGTCGCTCTTCGAGCGGGTCGAGTCAGATATCGGTTCCGACGACGACAAGAATAAGACCATCGAAGACGCGCTCTGGCTTGTTAGCGACTGGGGAATCGATGCGGGTGAGAAGGCGCCGAATTACCGCCCACTCGCGGTGCGTCGCTACGAGCGGAACAGATTTTTGCTTCGGTCCCATTTGAAGGCGAACGAGAAAAGTTCGAACCGGAGCCCGGCGGATCGGATTGAGCGGGTGATCGCCCTTGTCCAAAAGTTGGGGAAGATTCGCGACATCCTCAAGACGGGAAACGGGGTGCAAAAGAAGTTTGGCTCGGCTGTCAAGAGCTTCGCCTTATCGGTGGTCCTTCAGACGCTACAATTCGACGTCGAAAAGATTATCGGTTCCGAGGAGGAACTGACCCAGGTGGAGAACGTCCTGCGTGAACTCAATATCCGGTGGGTTCGTCATTACATTCCGATCTGGGGGCCGGAAAAGTACCTTCCGGTTCTCCAAGAGCAAGAGGCGAATCTTTCCAAGTTCAGAATCTCCACAGGAGGGTCTATTCTCCCGACCGACGGTCGCCCCTCCGTTTGCCGGGCGGCCTACAATATCGCGGCTTTCGCGCGACAAGCGGTTGGTGCCGTGGAAAACGCCGACTACCTGACCTCCACCAAGGATGGAGCGGACGGAGTGGAAGCCGCGATAAATGCAGAGCTTCAAGAACTCCAGAAAAAGGTTGATGAGTACAACAGAGATATGATGAGTTATCTGGAGATGACTCTCAGGCTGTTTTTGGATATTCATTATGAATATGTGTTGCGAACTGGACTATTAGAACGGGTAGGACGGCATGACCGCGAAACTCGAGAGATTCTAGCGGATATTGTTGGACAACCGTTTAGGGATATAGCAGCCGGGATGGAGCGTGGCTCGGATCAAAAACTCGAGAGGCAGGTCGAACGCATCGACGAGTTCGTCGAGAAAGTCAAAAAATTGATCGAGAAACAAGCAAGCTAGGCATTCGACATGATATCGCGTTTTGGGTTTCACCGCGGCGGTGATGAGGGCAGCAAGGAGTGGGAGTTCGCCGATGGAGGGGATGTCGGAGCCCCGCTCTTGAACGACTTGACGAATGGCGCCCTGCGGCCCGACGGATTCGAACTGGGAACCGCGATGATCGGGCATATCCGGAAGGGCGAACTTTACTTCGTCGTATACAAGCCCGCGGGAAAAATGGAAATTTGGGGCGTGCGCCTTTCGCGGGGCGACTATGCGGCGCACCGGTTCGACCCGTTCGCGGTCGCGACCGAATCACTTGAGGCGGCAGTTCCTCGAACGGAGACGCCTGTCGAGGAAGAACAATCCCGACAGGCGACTGAACCCGGATACTTGGGTAAGGCCGCTCAATTGTTCCGCCAGCTCCCAGAGGAACGGCGCCGGAGCGACTACCTGTCGGTCTTTCCCCACCGCGCGGTGCGGAAACTCTTTCCTGAGACGCGCTTCGAGCAGCCTCCGCTGCTGGGATCACCCGCACCCAGAGTGGTGGGAGGCGATGGCAGGTCGGGAGAATCCTCTGTCTCACTACAAAGAAAACTGGACCGACTCGAGAGCACGTTAGCCGGGCTGAACAGCATCGGGAGGCAACAAGCAAGGCAACAGGCTCAGCTAGACGATTTAGCGGAAACGGTTGCGGATCTGAAAGGTGCCGTAGCGACATCAGCGGGTGGGGAGGAAGGCGATGAGGCGCACTTGCGCAACGGCGGTCTCGCCGAGTCGGTGGATTCGTCCGCGACCGCACCCGCGCAGTTACGCCGTTGGCTTCCAACAGTTATTGCCGCGCTTCTCTTTCTCGCGTCGGTCGTCATCGTGTGGCTGGGTGCCCGGCACGTCGCAGAGGCGGAGCGGGCGGCGGGGGCTGCCGCCGAATCGAGTGGGGAGGCTAAGGAAGCGGCGGGGGCTGCCGCCGAATCGAGTAGGGAGGCTAAGGAAGCGGCGGGGGCTGCCGCCGAATCGAGTAGGGAGGCTAAGGAAGCGGCGGGGGCTGCCGCCGAATCGAGTAGGGAGGCTAAGGAAGCGGCGGGGGCTGCCGCCGAATCGAGTAGGGAGGCTAAGGAAGCGGCGGGGGCTGCCGCCGAATCGAGTAGGGAGGCTAAGGAAGCGGCGGGGGCTGCCGCCGAATCGAGTAGGGAGGCTAAGGAAGCGGCGGGGGCTGCCGCCGAATCGAGTAGGGAGGCTAAGGAAGCGGCGAGGGCTGCCGCCGAATCGAGTGGGGAGGCTAAGGAAGCGGCGGGGGCTGCCGCCGAATCGAGTAGGGAGGCTAAGGAAGCGGCGGGGGCTGCCGCCGAATCGAGTAGGGAGGCTAAGGAAGCGGCGGGGGCTGCCGCCGAATCGAGTAGGGAGGCTAAGGAAGCGGCGGGGGCTGCCGCCGAATCGAGTAGGGAGGCTAAGGAAGCGGCGGGGGCTGCCGCCGAATCGAGTAGGGAGGCTAAGGAAGCGGCGAGGGCTGCCGCCGAATCGAGTAGGGAGGCTAAGGAAGCGGCGGGGGCTGCCGCCGAATCGAGTAGGGAGGCTAAGGAAGCGGCGGGGGCTGCCGCCGAATCGAGTAGGGAGGCTAAGGAAGCGGCGGGGGCTGCCGCCGAATCGAGTAGGGAGGCTAAGGAAGCGGCGGGGGCTGCCGCCGAATCGAGTAGGGAGGCTAAGGAAGCGGCGGGGGCTGCCGCCGAATCGAGTAGGGAGGCTAAGGAAGCGGCGGGGGCTGCCGCCGAATCGAGTGGGGAGGCTAAGGAAGCGGCGGGGGCTGCCGCCGAATCGAGTGGGGAGGCTAAGGAAGCGGCGGGGGCTGCCGCCGAATCGAGTGGGGAGGCTAAGGAAGCGGTGGACGCCGCCGCCGAATCGAGTAGGGAGGCTACGGAAGCGGTGGACGCTGACGCATCGGGTGGGGAAGGCTGAGAAGGCGGCGGATGATGCCAACGGTGCCAACAAGGGGGGGTGCGGCCGTCCATGGGCTCGGTCGGAGACTGCTTCGACAACGCCATGGCCGAAAGCTTCTTCGCCACCCTGAAGTGCGAGTTGCTCGACCGTACCACTTCCACGATCAGCAGCATGCCCAACAAGTCATTTTTGAGTTCATCGAAAGGATGGTACAAATCCCACCGTCGCCATCAGGTCTTGGGGCAACAGTTCCCTATGAATTTCGAAAGGAGCTGCCACCGAGCTGCTTGAAACCCAAACCATCAACCGTCCACTGAAACGGGACAATCCCAGGTTCGATTTGGGTGACGGATGGGGAGGAAGACATGAAGAAAGTTGCGATCGACAAGACGCAGATCGTTCTCAAGACAGAATATCCCTGGAAGTGGGGAAACGGGAGCGAACTCGAACTGGACGTCGATGCCTCCGGCGCGCCGCTCATCATCGGCGGAGCGCCGGCGCTTACTAGCTCGGACGTCACCAAGGGGATCGAAAAAGCGATATCCGGCCAGAAATACGTACACTTCGAGGGCGCAAACCCGGGCGTCGTATCGGCGCTTGGCGTACGGGTGGATAAAGCATCGCTAACGTATAATCTTCTGTTCGGTGCCAGAGAGCCTTTGGTGTGCTCGGAGACGAAGGGCGAGTTCGAGGTTTCCGTCTCCACCCCGTCGATTTTGCCTGGCACGCCGCAAATACCGGACCCACTTCCGACGCATTTCGGCAAGTGGTGGGTCAAGAATCCAAAGCAGCAGGTTTGCTCCGAGGGAGATGCCGAATCTGCCCGGTCGCCGACCTTGGTCGGGTCTAGCCCGCCGGTGCGCGAATCGAAACCGACCCAGGATCCTGCCCCGGAGGAGGACGAACATGGCCTTGACGTTAAAAAGGGTGCCGATATCGCCGGTTTATCCAGGCACATGACGGATACATTCGATGAGGTAAGAGCAGCGTTTGACAGACATGCTCCTGGCGTCACGCCCACGCTCACGTCGGGCACCGAGCAAGCTCCAGGTAGGCTTGCGGATTCGAAGCATTATACCGGCGATGCATACGATCTAAGGACGAGGGATTTGAGTGATCACCAAATCGATATAATCGTAGAGGAACTTTCAGTGACTCTAGGTGACGATTATGATATAGTGAAAAAATCTGATCATATTCACGTGGAATATGACCCTGATTGAGAAAGGACCCTCAACTATGAACATCGGTAGAACAATGTTGCTGTTCTCGCTCATTATGGGTTTTGCGGCCCTACGCGCCCCGTTGGTACTGGCCTGCGCTGAATACGCCGCAGGTAGAGTGATGGAGAGAAGCCTGATCGACCAGCAGGTGCATCAGAAGATGTTCACTACGAATCAGGACCTGTTCGCTACCGGCGACTTCGATGGCGATGACCGTGTGGACAAGGCGTTCTTCACCAAAAGCGATGGAGAATACTCTCTGGTCGTTTGCCTCGACGACGGCAGGCGGGCGATCAGGGTAGAGGATAGAAGATTCATTACCGGTTACGGCATTCGAGCCGCCCCGCCCGGTGTCTACGTTGCTGCCTGCGCCATGGGCTATGGGAGCCCTTGCGGCCCGGGGAAGATCGCAAAGTTGGAACTGGATCACGATGCAATCGAGTATATCGATTATGAACGCTTTTCAGGACTCCATTACTGGAGCAATGGGAAATTCAAGAGGTTTTACCTGACGGATTAGGAGATTAGCACGATGGGAAACGGTTTTCGAGTACGCATTGCGGTCTGCGCTATAGTCAGCCGACGGTTTCCTCCATCGGGCGGAACGGCGATGGGCGGACGATCCACAGAAGCGGAAAAGGCCCTTCAGTTCCGGCGGTCCGGAGCGGAGGGGGTGTGAACAGTTCGCTTTCATCGAAGTCGCTCATGATCGGCATCGGCTTCCGGGTTCCCATCGCCAAGTGGACTCTAGCCTACCTTCATCGGTTCGACGTGCTGGAGGTGACAGTGGACCACTACATCAGGGGAGGCGAGTACACCCGCAAGGCGATCCGCAAACTGGTGGACCGGATACCGCTGGTGCTGCACGGGGTGGGTCTTTCCATCGGCACGGACGTGCCTCTGGACGACGGGTACCTGGACGAGGTGTGCGAGGCGATTGAAGACCTGAAGGTCCCGTCCTACAGCGAGCACTTGGCATGGACCAAGGTTCCGGGCATCGACCTGGCGAACCTATTGCCGGTGCCAAAGACCCGGGGGGTGGCGGACATGCTCATCCCGAAGATTGAGCGTGTCCAGTCCCGTCTTCCGGTGCCGTTCTCGCTTGAGAACATCTCCTACGTGTTCGATTTCCCGGACGGCGAGATGAGCGACGCGGAGTTCTTCAAACTGCTGTTCCGGGAGACCGGGGTAGGGATGCTGCTGGACGTGGAGAACCTGTTCGTGAACTCCCACAACCACGGAGTTGACCCGCTGGGGTTTCTGGACGAGCTGCCCGAGGGGGTGGTTACAGGAGTACATGCGGCGGGCGGTCCGCTGGTTCGCCGGCCCTATCTGGACGAGCCATTCTACGCGGACAACCACAGCCGGCAGGTACCGGAACAAGCGTTGGATCTTCTGGGGTACGCGCTTTCCCGACAGCGCCCGCAGACCATCATCCTGGAACGAGACAACGACTATGAGAAGGGCGATGAGCTCCTGGCGGACGTGGCCCGCCTGCGGGAGCAAGTGGCAAGGGCGGCTGCCATGAAGGAAGTGTCCGTAACCGATGCAACGGCTCATTGACAGACGGACCAACCTGCTGCGTCACATGACGAGCTCGGCGTTCATCTTCGGGACCGAGGAGCTTGAGTCCTTGGCGCGGGACCCGGCCCTTCAGGGCATGGACCTCCGGCGTCTTCGGCTGGAGGCGGAGTTTTCGCACAACAAGCGAATGAAGAAAATCCGCCAAGCGTTCGAGCGAACGGCAAGCGTGTTGGGTCACGGGTTTTCGGCGATTACGCGGGATTTTGCTTCGACGCATCCACCCAAGACGTATCAGCGGTATCCGGAAGCCAAACGTTTCTTCGAGTATTTTCTGGAGACCTGGGCCGATAAGCCGTCTACGCCAGCGTGGGCCGCTGACGTAGCGGCGGTTGAGCTTGCGCTGTCCCACGCTCGGACGCTACGCCCCACCGCCATGGAGAGCGAGGCGATCGCGGTGTGCCCGAAACAGCCCTGTTCGTCATGGTACCGCGCCCATCCGTGTGCGTTGCTGGTGCGTTGCGGTTACGACGTGCGGCCCTTGTTCGAACCGGCCCGGTCTGGAGAAGCGATCACGCAGAGGCAAGTTCATGTTGCCGTCCTGGCGTCGCGAGGGCGCCGGCGTCCCATGGCCATGGATCTGGCGCCGGAGGCATTTGCGCTGATGGAACGCTCCACGGAGTGGACCATGCTGGACCCGGAGCCGGCTTCGGACGATGTGGCAATGGCGGACAAGGCCCTCGTCGAACACCTTGCGGGACAGGGCCTCGTGCTGGTGCGCTCGAATGACGCCCACGACGGGACCCAAGGGTGACAGCAGAGGACCCAAAGGCCCGTCTGCGAGGCAGACGGGCGGTCCCGGTCGATCAGGGCAGCCAGTCGAGGCCGCGGTTGATCCATCGGCATCGGCTGCGGCATGTCTCCTGTTCCTGTGCCGGGGAGAGAGCTTGCGCACAAGCCGTGACGCCATCCTGAACGATCTGGTCAAGGAATCCCCCCTCGACCTCAAGGCCGCAGTGCGCTGCGCCGAACGCGCAGGCCTGTCCCTTGAGATCAAGTCCTTGGGTCCCGAGGACTGGCGCCACTTGTCTGGGCCAGCTCTGGTGCAGCGGCGGGACGGGCGGTTCGGACTGGTGGCGACCGCGGACGACGACCACGTCTATCTGATCGAGCACCGCACCGGCAACACCCGCACGGTTCGGCGCTCGGTGTTCATGGAACAATGGGCCGGCGAGGCCGCGGTCCAGGCGAAGACGCCGGATTCCGAAGACCGGGCCTTCACGCTTCGGTCCATTGCCGAGCACGTCTTCAGCAACAAGGCGGTCTTCGGTCCGCTCATCGCAGCGTCCTTCTTCGTGAATCTCCTGGGCTACCTCTACCCGTTCGCCTTCCTCATCATTATCGACAAGGTGATCTCGAACCGGGGCGCTGCCACCCTCGACGTCATCATCGTGAGCCTGCTGTTCTTTCTCGCCTTCGAGGCGATCCTTCGAGGCGCCCGCCACAAGGCCCTGCGCCATGCGGTGCGGGACATGGACCGCTCGCTTCTCTGACCGCCCTTCGGGCGCAGAAGACGCGAACAGTCTCGGAGTTCTACCGGGAACGCCGATCCACTCTCGCGACCATCCGGGAAAGGATGATCGTGCTGCGGCAGGACATCCGCCAAGCTCATGAGCACCGCGCCCGGCACACGCTGGCGTCCCCGGTGGACGGAGTGGTGCAGGACCTCGCGGTGCACACGGAAAACGGCATGGTGGAGCCCGGCGCCCGGCTCATGGTTATCGTGCCACGGGACGCCGGCCTTCGGGTGGAGGCCTTCGTTGCCAACGCCGACATCGGCTTCATCAAGCCCGGGCAGCGGGTCACCCTCAAGGTCGCCACCTTCGACTTCCGGCGGTACGGCGCCATCAAGGGCACCGTGAGCCACATCGGCAGGGACGCCGTGAACGCCGGCGGCCAAACCGGCGGTCAGGGGCCTCCGGGGGCCATGGCAGCGGCCTTGCCCGGCTCTGCGCAGCCCGGCGGCGCGGACATGGCCGGCCCCATGTTCAAGGCCCTCATCGACCTCGATCAGACCTACATGGAGATCGAGGGCCGGAAGATCGCCCTGTTGCCCGGCATGTCCGCCGAAGCCGCGGTCATACTGGGCAAGCAACGGCTCATCGAATACGTCCTGCAACCGCTTCGCGGCTACCGGCAGGACGCGTTCCGGGAAAAGTAAACTTGCCGAACCAACCAGGGCGATCCCACGCTGACAGGGGAGTGGATGTCTCATGAAAGAGTTGATAGGCTGTGGGTCATGGATGTTCGGGAGTTGCGGGAGCAGCCACTGGCGCAGACGACGCCAGCAGGGTTTGTGCTGGATGAGGTGGTGGTGCGGCTGGCGCGGGCGGACGAGCGGGTGAAGTGGGACGCGCTGATGGACCGGCATCACTATTTGGGCTTCAAGCGTTTTGCCGGTCGGGGGCTGCGCTACGTAGCGGAGTGGCGAGGACAATGGCTGGCGCTGGCGGGGTGGCAGTGTGGCGCCCTCAAGTGCCGACCGCGGGACCGCTGGATCGGGTGGCATCGCAAGGAGATGTACCGGCGTCTGCATCTGGTGGCGAACAACACGCGGTTCGTGGTGCTGGGGGAGCGCGGGGTATTTGGGAATCTGGCTTCGTGGATGATGAGTGCGATGCTGCGGCGGCTGAGTGACGACTGGCAGAGACAGTACGGACATCCACTGCTGGTGGTGGAGAGCTTCGTGGACCCGGCCCGGTTCGGGGGCACGATGTATGAGGCGTCGAACTGGACCTACGTGGGCAACAGCAAGGGCTATGCGCGCAGCAACGGTCACTACACCGATCCGCACGGCAAGCCGAAGCGGTTATACGTACGCGCGTTGCGCCGCAACGCGCGGCGCATCCTGAGCTACCGCGGCGAGTTGGACGACGGCTGGCATGCGCGCGGTGAGCGGCATCGACAAGCGCAGTCTGTATGAGGAACTGGAGGAGTTGCCGGACCACCGTCGGGCGCAGGGCCGCAAGCATTCGATCGCAACCGTGCTGGCGATCTACCTGCTGGCAGCGTTGTCCAACATGCGCGGGCCGGTGGCCGCGGGCGAGTATGCGCAGGCACTGAGCCAGGCAGAACTGAAGATGCTTGGCGGGTGGTGGAATCGAGCCCGGCAACGCTACGAGGCGCCCACCAAGTCAACCCTCCACCGGGTGGTGATGGAAGCCGATAGCGAGGCCCTGGAAGCGATCCTGCAACGCTATGCCAAGCCGCGGTTGCCGGCATCCGGAGAACAGGAGCCACGGTCGGCGCTGGCCGCCGATGGCAAGCGTATTCGCGGCGCCAATCACAACGGCACGCTGCGCTACGAGACCGCGACGCTGGTCGAGCACAGCACCGGCGTGCCGCTGGCGAGCCTCAACTTTCACGACCGCAACGGCGAACGGGCGGCGGTGGGGGCGCTGCTGGACGTAACCCCTATCGCTGGCGCCTTGCTCACCATCGATGCGCTGCACACTACCCGCGAGGTGGCCGCCCGCATCGTCGAGCAGCATCGCGCCGATTATCTGATGACCGTCAAGAAGAACGGTCCCGAGACCTTCCAGACACTGGCGACCCTGCCATGGGAGCAGGCCACCGGGCGCTTCTCCGAGGACCCGGAAAAGGGCTATGGGCGCATCGACCAGCGCCACATCGAAGTGCTGACGCCGATCAAAAACTCCCTCAACTATCCCCATGTGGCGCAGGTGTTCCGTATCCGACGCGAACGCATCGACCTGAAGAGTAACACCCACAGCGTCACCTATGCCTACGGCTTCACCTCGGTGGCCGCCAAACATGCCTCAGCGGGGCAACTGCTGGCCTGGAATCGCGGTCACTGGGCGATCGAGTCGAAGAACCATCAACGCCGTGACAAGACCCTTGAAGAGGACGCCTGCCTGGCCCGCAGCGGCTTGGCGCCGGCCAACCGCGCCAGCCGCAACAACATCGTGCTGGCGCTGATCCTGCACCGCCGGCGGTGGGACAACGCGGCCGCAGCCCTGCGCTACTTTACTCTGCACCGCAAGGCCGCCTTGCACGCCGTGCTGGCGCCCGGCTGATGTCCCTTCCCACGATCCGCTCCCGACCCCAACTCGGCATCCTTGCGCTGGACTGAACTGGCGCGCCTCACCAACCGCCCTATCCGGGCTATCAGCCCCGATCATGTCCTCTGCGCCGCCGCACGCTCCCAATCGCCCCACTTGTCCGTCATCCCGTCCGCCCAAGTCTCCCGGCCGCACCCCAGGTGCTGCTCCCCCAAAGCATCAACCGAACACTTCGACCCACAAGTTTAGAGCGTGGGATAGTCCTGTTTTTTCCAGCAACACTGTTGACATTGCGCCGATTTTATGTCTTGATTACCAAACTTTTTAAGCGGGTGCCCGGAAGCGGGTGCCCTTTTTTTTGGGTACCCAGGAAAAGGGGGTACCCAGATGCAGTTGCACCATCACGTCGGTCAGCCTGTTTCGATAACCACACTGTGGACGCTCGGTCCTCGTGACAACGATCTCGACCTGGAAATTCACGGATGTGGCTGTGGGTGCGGGTGTGGATGCGGCTGTGGATGCGGATGCGGCTGTGGCTGTGGATGCGATTGTGACTGTGGATGCGGATGCACATCCGATTCCGACGCTGAGGATGACGATGACACCGCATTCAACGACGGTCTTGCCGAGGCTATCAACG
Organism: uncultured Binatia bacterium (SeqCode); assembly: GCA_965214905.1. Taxonomy (GTDB): domain Bacteria; phylum Desulfobacterota; class Binatia; order UBA9968; family JAJDTQ01; genus JAJDTQ01. Next base: position 3,779,540 of record OZ243984.1, on the reverse strand, counting down.
ACGCAGCTGCCGTATCTACTGCAGAGGCGGCTGCCTCAGCTGCCGCCGAAGCTGGCGTAGACCCTGAGGACGCTGAGGATGACGATGACACCGCGTCCAACAATGCTCTTGCCGCCGCTATCAGCGAGGCCGCCATGTCCGTATCCGGCAGCAATGTTGGGGACGACGACTTGGCAGCCAAGCTGTTGGCCATCCATGAGCAAGGTGAGGCAAACCAACATAGACTGGCAGACACTCTTGAAGACCTTGCCGAATACCTTGGGGACAGAGCGCAAGAAAATTTCGCCGAGACCCGGGAAGCTATGGAGAACTTGATGCCGTCGGTAAGGGAAACAGGGTTTTGGGACGTAGCGGGTGGTCTCCTGCAAGTACTAGTTGAGGAAGCCCTCGAACTACCGGAGAACGCTAAAGGTCTGCTTCCGTTTGATGACCAGATCCAAGAAATAAATGACAACGTGGATACGGCCCGTACTGAGTCAATGAAGGGGGTTCTCCAAGATTTGTCGGCGGATACACTTGACGCGCTTGCAGACGCAATACGACCCAACTCACAACGATGACGAGAATAGTGATGGTGGTGATCATGGTGGAGCCTTAGCGAAGATCACGGGGACGACTGGTTCTAGAAAACGAGAGGTGTGAAGTCTGGTATATTCATGATTTCAACGCGTCTTGCTGATGGAAGCGGCGCCTTGCCATGATCGGCCTTCTTGCTCGGTGAACCCGCCGCCGGAGTACATGGCAGGAGCATCGAACTCGATACAAATGCATGCAAAAAAACAGCCCAGACCAGTATCGCACGCGCGAGGCCCATGACCTTGAAACACATCGCTGCTTTCGTCCTCATGATTTGGTGTGTCACATCCCTCCAAACGGGCAGTGAAGCGGCAACTTCCGCCACCCACGCCTCTCTTCTCGAGGCCGACCTGCCGGGATTGATACCTGCGGAGGAATTCTACGCGCCTCGCCACAGGAGTTGGGGACACCAGCTCTCTCCGGACGGCGAGAGACTCGCCTGGAGAGAAAGGGTGAAGGGCAAGCCCGCGCTACGCGTTCGGCTGCTGAAAAGCGGGTACACGGTCACGATGAATCAGCCCGCGCAGGCCCTCCGGTTCTACTGGGCACTCGACAGCAGGCACCTGCTATCGCTTGCGCACGCGGGCCGCCACGGGAAGCCGCGCTTGTTCCTGGCGGACACCGACTCCCCCCAACGACACCCCCGCGACATCTTCCCGCTCAAGAGGGTAAACATTTCGTCGATTCTGACTCCGCCGGGCAAGCCCAGCTCGGTGTTTGTCATGGCGGGTCCAGTCACCGGCGGCTTCCCCCATTTGTACGAGATCGACTTGAAGACCGGCGTTCACAAGTTACGGGCGACCAATCCCGGAAACACCCGGCGTTGGATTCTCGACCATAGGGGTGACGTCGTGGGCCGGCTCCAACGCGACGCCGACGGCGGATGGAGCGTCCAGGCGGCCACCAAGGTCGCAAGTTGGACGACGATACTGAAGGGCGATTTTTCGGACATTGTTGCGGTAGGACGATTCATCCCAGACGGAAGCCCCAAGGTCTACATGTTGACGAACGGAGAACGAGACAAACGTGCGCTTGTGACGCTGGACCTGAACACGGGCGCACAGGAGCTTGTTTTCCAGCGTCCGGACGTGGACGTGTCCAGCTTATTGCTGGACTTTGTAGCTCATCGACTGCTGGCAGTCATGTATCACGATGATTTCCCACAATATCACTACTTTGACCGGAAGCTCGAAGAGGATGTGAAAAGACTTCTGGGACCGGGGCCGATGCTCTATCATATGACGAGCGGCGGTAGGGATCTCATGCGGCTTACGATCGCCATGGAAACGGACCGGGCGGGCAAATCGATCTACCTCGTCGACCGGCAGACCGGAACGAAGGAACTCTTGGACGCCCATCCGCTCAAGAGATACGAGGAAATCCTTTCTCCAACCCGGCCCATTGAAATCAGAGCGCGGGATGGGCTTTCACTCAGCGGTTACTTGACGATACCGAAGGGGACCGTGGGCAAGCGCTTGCCGATGGTCCTCAAGGTCCACGGCGGTCCCTGGGCACGCGACTATTGGGCATTCGATCCCGAGACACAGTTTCTCGCCAACCGAGGTTACGCCGTGCTCGAGGTGAACTTCAGGGGCTCCCGCGGTTTCGGCAGATCCTTCGTGGAGAAAGGGTACAGGGAGCTGGGAGCCAAGATGCAGGATGACTTGATCGATGCGGTGGACTGGGCGGTTGCAAAGGGGTATGCGGATCCCGAGACGGTCGCCATCTACGGCAACAGTTACGGTGGTTACGCGGCGCTCGTCGGCCTGACCAAGACACCCACGAAGTTCGCCGCCGGCGTCAGTCTGGCAGGTTTCTCCGATCTGGCATCTCACGTGAGCGCCTCCTCCCGTCGCAGGATATTGACAAGGGCTTGGTGGACCCGTTTCGCTGGCGACACGGCCGAACCCGAAGTGCGCAAGGAACTCGCGGAGCGATCCCCCATCACTTACGCTCATCGGGTCGAACGGCCGTTGTTGATCGTCCACGGCGCCAGGGACAAGACGGTTTCCAAGGACCAGTCGGATCGATTCCTCGAAAGACTCCGGGAGAAAAACATCCCGACCGAATATCTGGTGTTCCCCGATGAGGGGCACAGGATACTCAGGCACAAGAACCGCATCGAGTTCGCACGGCGGCTGGAGACTTTCCTCGCCGCGCACTTGGGCGGGCGCTCGGGAACAAGGAACTGAGTCAGCGGTGGAAAAGTGGTGTTAAGTCCGTGCGATCTGAGGTGGTCATGGTTTATTGGACAGGACGGTTGGGCAGGCATACTCGTATGGTACTTGAACTCTGAGCAGGACGGGTAACTCACGAGTTTATCGGAAACGAGGTATAAGCACTTGTCCTCCTCACCCCTGATCGGCATCGGCTTCCGGGTACCCATAGCCCGGTGGACTCTGGCGAACCTGCACCGTTTCGACGTGCTGGAGGTGACCGTCGACCACTACATCCGGGGCGGGGACAACACCCGCCGTGCGATCCGCAACTTGGTGGGCCGGATACCGCTGGTGCTGCACGGGGTGGGGCTTTCCATCGGCACGGACGTGCCCCTGGACGGGGAGTACCTGGACGGGGTGTGCGAGGCGGTGGAGGATCTCAAGATACCCTCGTACAGCGAACATTTGGCCTGGACCAAGGTTCCGGGCCTCGACTTGGCCAACCTGTTGCCGGTGCCAAAGACCCGGGCGGTTGCCGACATGCTCATCCCAAAGATCCAACAAGTCCAGGCTCGTCTGCCAGTGCCGTTCTCCCTCGAGAACATCTCATACGTATTCGATTTCCCGGACGCGGAAATGAACGACGCCGAGTTTTTCAATCTGCTGTTCCGGGAGACCGAGGTGGGGATGCTGCTGGACGTGGAGAACCTGTTCGTCAACTCGCAGAACCACGGAATTGACCCGCGGACGTTTCTGGACGAACTGCCCGAGGGTGTGGTGACAGGAGTCCATGCGGCCGGCGGACCCCTGGTGCGCCGGCCTTACCTGGATGTGCCGTTCTATGCGGACAACCACAGCCGGCAGGTGCCGGAACAGGCGCTGGACCTCTTGCGGTACGCGCTTTCTCGGCAGCGCCCGCACACCATCATCCTGGAACGGGACAACGACTACGAGAAAGGCGACGAGCTTCTGGCGGACGTGGCCCGGCTACGCGAGCAGGCGGCGAGAGCGGCGGCCATGAGCGAACTTTCCGTAACCCATGCAACGGCTCATTGACAGACAGACCAAACTGTTGCGTCACGTGACCAGCCCGGCGTTCATCTTCGGGACCGAGGAGCTTGAGTCTGAGGCGCGGGACCCGGACCTTGAGGGCATGGACATCCGGCGTCTTCGGCTGGAGGCGGAGTTTTCGCACAACAAGCGGATGAAGAAGCTCCGCCAAGCGTTTCAGCGAACGGCAGCGCTTTTGGGTCATGAGTTTTCGGCGATCACACGGGACTATGCAGCGGCGCATCCGCCCAAGACGTATCAGCGGTATCCGGACGCCAAGTCTTTCTTCGACTATTTTCTGGAGAATTGGGCCCACAAGCCGTCTACGCCGATGTGGGCGGCTGACGTAGCGGCCATTGAGTTGGCCCTGTCTCGAGCTCGGACGCTTCGCCCGACGGCAATGGAGAGCAAGACGATGGCCGAGTGCCCGAAAGAGCCTTGTTCTTCGTGGCACCGCACCCATCCGTGCGCGATGCTGATGCGCTGCGGGCACGACGTGCGGCCTCTGTTTGAACCGGCTCGGAGTGGAGAAGCGGTCACGCGGAGGCAGGCTCATGTCGCCGTTCTGGCGTCCCGAGGGCGGCGGCGTCCCTTGGTCATGGAAGTGGCGCCGGAGGCCTTTGCGCTGATGGAACGCGCCGCTGAGTGGACCATGCTGAACCCAGCACCGGTTTCCAGCGACGCCGCAACGACGGACAAGGCCCTCATCGAACACCTCGCGGGACAGGGCCTCATGCTGGTACGCACGAATGACGCCCACGACGGAAGCCAGGAGTGACGGCGGCAGATACGAAGGCCCGTCCGCGAAACCGGCAGGCGGTCCCGGTGGACCGGGACCGCTGGGGGAGGCCACCGGAGACCCATCTGTATCGGCAGCCGCGTGCATCTTGTTCCTGTGCAGGGAAGAAAGTCTCCGCGCAAGCCGTGACGCCATCCTGAGCGATCTCGGCAAGGAATCCCCCCTCAACATCAGAGCCGCAGTGCGCTGCGCCGAGCGCGCTGGCCTGTCCCTCGATCTCAAATCCATGGGTCTCGATGACTGGCGCTATCTGACCGGACCCGCGCTGGTCCAGCGGCGGGACGGGCGGTTCGGGCTGGTGGCGGCCGCGGACGACGACCACATCTATCTGATCGAGCACCGAACCGGCAACACCCGCACCGTTCGGCGCTCGGTGTTCATGGAACAATGGACCGGCGAGGCCGCGGTCCAGGCGAAGACGCCGGACTCCGAAGACCGTGCTTTCACGCTCCGTTCCATTGCCGAGCACGTCTTCAACAACAAGGCGGTCTTCGGTCCGCTCATTGCGGCCTCCTTCTTCGTCAACCTACTGGGCTACCTCTACCCTTTCGCCTTCCTCATCATCATCGACAAGGTCATCTCGAACCGCGGCGCCGCCACCCTGGACGTCATCATCGTGAGCCTGCTGCTCTTCCTCGCCTTCGAGGCGGTGCTGCGAGGCGCGAGGCACAGAGCCCTGCGCCATGCGGTGCGGGACATGGACCGCTCGCTTCTCTCCAGGCTCATCCGCCACTCCCTGGAGTTGCCCGCCTCTTTCTACCTCCGCAACACCCCGGTTGAGACCCTGTCGCGCATCGAGGAACTACAGCACCTGCGCCGGTTCCTCACCAACGCCGTGGTGTTCGTGCTCGTGGACGTGATCTTCGTGCTGGTGTTCCTGGCCTTGATGCTCAACTTCAGCCTCACCCTGTCGCTGATCATACTGGCATCCCTGCCCTTCTATATCGCCCCGGCGTTCGCGGTCATGCCCACGCTGCGGAAGTGGACCCGGCAGACCAAGGGAAGCCGCCGGGAAAGCAACGAGGCGGTGCTCGACACCGTGGGCGGCATCGAGACCGTGAAGGGAATGCACGAGGAGCAGGCGCAGGAGGCTTTCCTCACTGAGCGGGTGGACGCGGCGGTGTCTTCCGAGGAGGACACCCAGACGCTACGGGAATCCACCACCCAGTACAACCAGTTCGTCAACCGTTTCGCCAACGCGGGGCTCCTGTGGTTCGGCGCCTCCATGGTGCTGGACGGGCAGCTTACGCTGGGGCAGTTGGTGGCCATCAATCTGGTGAACATGCGGTTCTCCCAGCCCATGATGCGCCTTTGCATGTTCACCTACGACTTCTCGCGCCTCCGGGGCCTCATCAAGGAAGTGGGGACCGTGCTCAACGAGGCCACGGAGCGGGAAGGCGGCCATCTCATCAAACTTCCGTCTTTCAAGGGCGGCATCCGCTTCGAGAACGTGCGGTTCTGCTACCCGGACAGCGACCGGTACGCCCTGGACGGCGTGAGCTTCAAGGTGAGGCCCGGCGAGACCCTGGGGATCTTAGGTCCATCGGGCTCGGGCAAGAGCACCGTCACCCGTCTGATCCAGAGACTCTACCTTGCCACCGAGGGGCGCGTGCTGCTGGACGGCGCCGACGCCGCCGTCATCGACCCGGCGTGGCTCCGAAGCCACATCGGGTCAGTGGAGCAGGACTATCCGATCTTTCGGCGGAGCATCGCGGAGAACATCGCGCTGGAGTCGGGGAAACGACACATGACGCAGGTGATGGCCGCGGCCAAGGCGGCCTGCGCCCATGAGTTCATCTCCCGCGGGCCCAAAGGGTATGCCACCCGTATCGGCGCCCGGGGCGCGCTTCTTTCGGGGGGAGAGCGGCAACGCATCGCTTTGGCCCGGGCGCTGTTCCACTTCCGAAGCGTGCTCATCCTGGATGAAGCCACGAGCTCGGTGGATAAGGAGTACGAGGCGCAGATCCACCAGAACATCCGCGGTCTGGGCCGGGACCGTACGGTCATCGTCATCGCCCACCGGTTGTCCGCGCTACGCAATGCGGACCGCATCATCTGTCTGGACCAGGGGAAAGTGGTCGAACAAGGCCCGCCCGCGGAGTTGGCCCGCGGCAACGGGTACTTCGCCAGACTGGTGCACCGGGAAACGGAAACCATCAAGAACCTTGTCGCATTGCCGGCGAAGGGTGCGGGCTCGGCCGTCGGACAGAGCGCCTTGAAAGCCGAAGATGGATAGACCGAGGCGACGCGCGGACATCATCCTGCTGGTAGCGCTCTGCGTCTTCCTGGCGGCGACACTGGCATGGGCCTCGATCGCCGAGGTGGAGTTGTCCGCAGTGACCCCTGGACGCATCGTTCCCAAGGGACAGGTCAAGACCATCCGCTCCTTCGAGCACGGGAAGATCAGGCGGATTGCCGTGGAGGAAGGAAGCGCGGTCAAAAAAGGCGACGTGCTGATCGAGTTCGACACCACCCTGGTGGACGCCGAGATCGCCAAGCACACCTCGGAGTTGGGCATCAAGTCGGTGGAGGCGGCCCGTCTGGAGGCCCTCCTGAGTTGGCGCCAAGGCAAACCCTTCCGCCCGCCTCCGGAAGCCCCGAAGGAGATCGTGGCCATCAACCGGAAGCTTCTGGCGGACCAGATCGCGGCTCACCGCGCGCGCCTCCATGAGCTGGACGGCACGATCGGAGAGCGCGAGGCGCAACTCCGTACCCTCGGGGCCAGCATCGCCAAGTACGAAAAACTGCTGCCCATACTGCGCGAGAGAACCGAGATGCGCGAGATCCTGTACCGCAAGGACCATGGCTCCAAGCTCGACCTCTTCAACGAGCAGGAGCGGCTGGTGGAGCTCGAAGGCAACTTGGCGCTTCGCAAGGAAGAACTGGTTCAGGCCAAGGCATCTCTGACCGCCCTTCAGGCGCAGAAGAAGCGAACAGTCTCGGAGTTCTACCGGGAACGCCGCTCCACCCTCGCGACCGTCCGGGAGAGAATGATCGTACTGCGCCAGGACATCCGCCAGGCCCGTGAGCACCGCGCCCGGCACACCTTGGCGTCCCCGGTTGACGGGGTGGTCCAGGATCTCGCCGTGCACACGGAGAACGGCATGGTGGAGCCCGGCGCCCGGCTCATGGTCATCGTGCCCCGCGACGCCGGCCTTCGGGTGGAAGCCTTCGTTGCCAACGCCGACATCGGCTTCATCAAGCCTGGCCAGCGCGTCACCCTCAAGGTCGCCACCTTCGACTTCCGGCGGTACGGCGCCATCGAGGGCGCCGTGAGCCACATCGGCAGGGATGCCGTGAACGCCGGCGGCCAAGCCGGGGGTCCGGGGTCCCCGGGCGCCATGGCAGCAGCCTTGCCCGGCTCTGTGCAGCCTGGCGGCGCGGACATGGCCGGCCCCATGTTCAAGGCGCTCATCGACCTCGACCAGACCTACATGGAGATCGAGGGCCGGAAGATTGCGCTGCTACCCGGCATGTCCGCCGAAGCCGCTGTCATCCTGGGCAAACAACGGCTCATCGAGTACGTGCTGCAACCGCTTCGCGGCTACCGGCAGGACGCGTTCCGGGAAAAGTAGACTTGCCGAACCAACCGGGGCAATCCTCACAGGAGGCACAGAGGAGGCATTATGGAAGAACTGCCTGAAGCATTGGACCCCGCGGCATGGAGGCCTGATGACCTCGCGCGGTCCGAAGCTTGGCGCCACGCCTTTACGGGACGCGAACTGGCGGAACTGCTTGCTGTGGCAAGGGCAACCACGGGCGCCGAAGAGCCGCCGGAGAAGCCTTCCCTGCCGGTCCTCGCGCCGGAGATCGAAAAGACCGTGCAAGAACTGAAGTCGGGGCTGGGCTTCCGCATCCTGCGCGGCCTGCCCGTCAGGGAACTGGGCAAGGACGGCGTCGCCGCGGCCTTCATGGCTCTGAGCCGCCAACTCGGCCGTCCCATGGAGCAGCCCGGAGGCGTCAAGCTGGCTCACGTGCGCGCAGAGCCCCAGGGAAAGGGCAAGGGCCGGTTCGGCTTCCGCGCAACTGCGGAACTTCCCTTCCATGCCGACCTCGAGAACGTCATCGGGTTCCTGTGCGTCAGAACTGCTCCCGAAGGCGGAACCCGCAAGTTCGCCAGCGCCGCCACCGTCTACAACGTCATGAGAGAGGAATATCCCGACCAGTTGCGGGTCCTCACGCAACCCTTCCACATGGCACTGCAAAGGCCGCATCCCGACCACGGCCACAAGCGGACCCTGCTACCCTTCCTCAGCGTCACGGACGGTCTCTTCAATGCCTGCGCATACAGAGTCCATATCAAACGAGCTCAGGGCCTTCCCGGGGTTCCCGAGATCACTCCGGTGCAGAACCGGGCGCTGGCGGCCTTCAATGAGGTCGCTGACCGCGTGTCCGTGTCCGTGGACCTCCAACCGGGGGACATCGAGTATTTCAACAATCACGTGGTCCTGCACACCCGAACAGAGTTCTCCGCGGACAACAACGGCCCTGGCCGCCACCTCTTGAGGGTGTGGCTTTCGATGTCCGGGTTCAGGGAGTTGAACCCGGAGCACCCCATCAGCTTGAGAGGCAGGATGGAGGGCAACGGGGTGTAGCGTCGAACTCGGTACAGTGGCGGTTGTGAAACGAAGACCCTCACCCCTACCCTCTCCCAGAGGGAGAGGGGGTCGGAGGGGGCGGCCGCGCAGGACCAGAGAATTAAACGCCCTTCGGATTTGACAGCAACGGCGCCATTCGTTAACTAAGTCAGGAATTACCGCCGTTCCCGGATTCCGTCATTCCGGCGAAAGCCGGAATCCAGAGGCCATTCGGATGTTCTGGATTCCGGCTTTCGCCGGAATGACGGGGAGTGATGTCCCCACGGGGCGCCTCATGACCGATCCTGCCGGCTGTACCGCATCGCATCGACCGCAAATCACACAAGAGTAGTAGAGCATCAACCGTAAATCACACAAGAGGAGTGGGAAATGGCCAAAGCAGCAAAGAAACTCGGAGCCCCGGCTGAACAGATCCACGATCTGCGCAATACGCTGGAGTGGCTCAAATCCGAGGGAGACCTGATCGAAACGGACAAGGAGGTCAATCCCGACCTGGAGATCATCGCGATCCAGAAGAATCTCGACGGCGGTTGCCCGATTCTGTTCAACAACGTCAAGGGCAAGCCGCATCACCGGGCGGTGACGAACCTGTTCGGTGACATGGGCGTGATCAACAAGATGTTCGGCTGGGAGAACCACACCGACCGCACGCGCAAGCTCGCGGACGCCATCATTCACCAGATTCCGCCGGTGGAGGTGAGCTCCGAGGAGGCGCCCGCGCACGAGGAGGTCATCAAGGATCCCAAGGACGTCAACGAGTACATGGTCCCCGTCCGTCACACCGAGTACGAGCCGGAATTGACGGTGGGGTCGGGCAACCGGCTCATCTCCGGCGAGCATTTCGACGGCGGCACCGACTTGGGCTACAACCGGATGAACTTCCGCTGGGGCAACGTGGCCACGTTCCAGATCTCGCCCGGATCGCACATGTGGCAGGTGGTGTCCAAGTACTACCAGGCCGACAAGCCCGTTCCCATTACCATGTGCTTCGGGGTCCCGCCTTCCTGCACGCTGCTGGCGGGCGCCGGCTTCGACTACGTGGTGCTGCCCCAGGGCTGCGACGAGCTGGGCGTGGCGGGAGCGGTCCAGGGAGCGCCGGTACGGGTGGTCAAGGCCAAGACCGTGGACGCCCTCGCGCTGGCCGACTGCGAGGTGGTACTGGAGGGTTACGTCAACCCGCGGGACCGTCGCTACGAGACCGAGGAATCCGAAAAGGCCAACATCCAGGGCCGCTTCCACTTCCATCCGGAGTGGGCCGGCTACATGGGCAAAGCCTACAAGGCGCCCACCTTCCACGTCACCGCGGTGACCACGCGCAAGCGCGAGGGCAAGCCGATCATCTTTCCGCTGGGCGTGCACACCCTGGACGACCACAACATCGACACCACCGTGCGCGAGGCGTGCATGTACCTGCTGTGCGAGCGCATGCAGCCCGGCATCATCCAGGACGTCAACATCCCCTACTGCATGACGGACTGGGGCGGCGCCATCATCCAGGTGAAAAAGCGCAACCGCATCGAGGAGGGCTGGCAACGGAACTTCATGTCGGCCATCCTGTCCACGTCCCAGGGTTCCCGCCTGGTGGTCGCGGCCAGCGAAGACACCGACATCTACGACATGGATGACATCATGTGGTGCCTGACCACTCGGGTCAATCCCAAGACGGACATCCTCAATCCGATTCCCGGCGGGCGCGGACAGACCTTCATGCCGGCGGAACGCATGACCGCCGGCGACCAGCAGTGGACCGCCTCCAACACCGTCTTCGAGGGCGGAATGGGCATCGACGCCACCGTGCCGTTCGGTTACGAGAGCGACTTCCTCCGCCCGGTCTACGCGGTGGAGAAGGTGGACCTCAAGAATTTCTTCAGCGACAAGGACATCGCCAACGCCAAGTCCCGGATGCAGGGCTGGGTCCATTCCCTGGCCCGCACCGGCCGGTAAAGCGCACCGGCTGGGCGAAAAGGGCGGCCTTCCGGGCCGCTTCGCCCAGCCGCGCCACGCCGGTGATTCCGCGCGACAACGGGCAGGGGCGGGTTTGAAACCCGCTCCTACAGTGCCTCTCCGAACAGTGCGCGGCAGGACCTCGCACAGCAGCAGATAGTAGCGGTCGTCGAAGATGGACCGGTAGGCCCTCCGGACAGTGGCGCGGCAGGAGGTCGCACGGCAAGGCGTTCGGTTGAAACCCGCCCGAGCAACGGTTTCCCCTGGACAGACGCAGCGAAGTCGAAGGACATCCTCCCGAACACGGACTGCACAAGATGACCGATCCCGTGCGACTGGAACGCATGTCCGCGCTGCTCGAGGAGCGCTACGGCGAGGCCGGACACGAGGCGGCCGGACGCCTGCGCCGCTGGATGAGCGGCGGGATTCCCTATGCCGCGCCGGAGATCATCGACCGGCACCTCGAAGCCGAACACCTGTCCCTGGTGTTCGACGCCTTCCGGCAAGTGCTGCCCTTCGGCACCGGAGGCCGGCGCGGTCCGGTAGGCTACGGCCCCAACCGGATGAACCCCGCGACGGTGGCCATGACCGCCCAGGGCCACTCCAACTATCTGAACGGAGTCTCTCCCGGCAGGTCCGGCCTCAAGGGAAACCCGCCGGACCGGCTCCTGAGCGTGGTGGTGGCCAACGATGTGCGCGTGTTCGCCGACAATGCCGGGGTGTACGCGTTCCTGGGGCCGGCGCATCCCATGATGGGGGTGTCCTCGCGCTCCCTGGCCAGACTTGCGTGCGCGATCTACGCCGCCAACGGCATCGTCGCCTGCCTGGCCGAGCCCGAAGACGATCACGCGGTGACCAGCACCCCGGAGCTGTCGTTCTTCATCGTCCAACTCGGCGCCGCAGGCGGCGTCAACCTGTCGGCGTCCCACAACCCCCCGGACGACAACGGCATCAAGGTCTACGACGCCTATGGCAGCCAGCCCGTCGCGCCCGAGGACCAGCGGCTGGTGGACATCATGGAGAAGGCCACCGAGGTCCGGACCGTCCCTTTCGAGGAGGGCCTTCGGTCGGGAATGATCCGCCCGTTGCCGCCGGAACTGCGCGCCGCTTACGTCGATACCTACGTCCGCCTTTACGGCGACCTCCACCCCCCCCAAGCCGAAGCGCCGGTGGTCTATACCCCCTTGTGCGGCTGCGGCGTGAACACGGTGAAGGAAGTGCTGGAACGGCTCGGCTTTTCCCTGCTGATCCCCCCCGACCAAGGTCCGGACGGCAGTTTTGCCGCCATCCCCTTCAAGGCGCCCAATCCAGAGGTGCCCCACGCCACCGCACCGGCACGGGAGTTCGCCGACCGGCACGGCGTCGGCATCGTCCTTTCCAGTGATCCCGACGCCGACCGCATCGGCATGGAGGCCCGCCTTCCCGACGGTTCCTGGTACCATTTCGACGGCAACCAGATCGCCGCCATCCTGTGCCACCATCTCATGCTCGACCCCCGGGGACCGCGCCGCCGGGGTCTGGTCATGGAGAGCCTGGTAACCACCCGGCTGCTCGGAAGGATCGTGGCCGAAGCGGGAGACTCGTGGCTCATCGACGACCTGTTGGTGGGGTTCAAGTACGTGGCCGACGTGCTCAAGACGCTGGAGCGCTCCGGCCGCTACAAGGACGTCACCTGTTCACCGAAAGACCTCGTCCTCGCCGCGGAGGAAAGCCACGGCGTGGTCATGGTCCCTGGAATCCGGGACAAGGACGCCACGCCGGCCTGCATGGTGCTGGCAGCTCTCTATCAAAGGCTGCTGGACGAGGACCGGACCATGCTGGACTACTACGCCGCCATGCTCCGGGAGCTGGGAAACTACGACAACGTCAATCGCAGCATCGTCCTGGCGGGAGCGGAGGGGAGCCGGAAGAAGGACCGGATCATGGCCAGCCTCAGGGAAGCGCCTCCCCGGGATCTGGGCGGACACCCGGTGCGCCGTATCGTCGACTATTGGGACGCCGAACGCTTCGGCCCCATCGCCAGCGATACCGACCGGCTGCCGCGGAACGTGCTGCAGGCCCACACCGACCACTTCGTTATCACCGTCCGGCCCTCGGGCACCGAACCCAAGCTGAAGCTCTATTGCCAACTGCTCCCGGATGGAGAGTCCCATGACGCCGCCGGAACGGACCTGCTTGAACAGGTACGAGCCAAGGCGGACCGGGTGGCGCGCTCCCTCTACAACGAGTTGCTCTCATGCATCGACGTCTCGCTGGACGAGCCCGCGCTGCTGCTCCCGGACATCATCGGCCTGGAGAGCAAGCAACGTTTCGCCGCCGAGACCGTGCCGCGCCTGCGGGACGTCATGGGGAGCGGCCGGTTCGCCCGCCTCGACGACCTGCTCGAGTGGCTGCGCCGGGAAACCGCGGCCATGACCCCCGCGGCCGACCCTTTGCCCGCTCTCAAGCGTTCCCTCGCCGGTCTTTGCCGCAACTGGCGCGACGAGCCCGGCATGACCCTCGTGGAGGAGCTCGGCCATTGGGCGGAAAGGGGCCGGTAACGTACGAATCGGTCGCAACCGGACTCCCCGTCGCCGGCACGGGCATCGTCTTGGCCCGTGAAAATACCGTGACCGCCGTGTTTCATGTTCCGGGGGTGGCCCGTGCAGGGCCATGAGCGTTTGTAGGGGCGGGTTTCAAACCCGCCCACGTGGGGCACCAAGCCAGGAAGAAACCATACAACAACACAGCCGCAAGGAGCTTCGAATGAAGGACAAGATCAACGCGAGCCTGGAGATCGAACGGGCACAGCACGATTGGCTGGAGGCCATGGCCGGGAAGTACGAGCTCCCCGACCCGTCCAAGGCGCTTCGCGTGGTGCTGGACCACGCCCGCACCAGCGCCGACGAGAAGGTCGTCTTCGAGACCGTCCGCTGTCTCGGCTGCGATTGAGCGGGAAGATCGAGCGGGGAGCGCGGGGCCGAAGGCGCCGGATACGGCTTCGGTACGCGTCAGCGCATCGCGAGGCGCGGGCTGCCCGAAGCCTCCTTCCGAATGGCTTCGATGTCGTCGACTTCCTTGGGAATCGCGGCCGACAGCACCTCGTGCCCGGCTTCGGTGACCAGAACGTCGTCCTCGATGCGAACACCGATGCCGCGGTAGTCGAGGCTCACGTCCTCCAGGTCTTCGGCGATGTAGAGACCCGGCTCCACGGTGAGCACCATTCCGGGCTCCAGCGGGCGGGCGGCGCCGTCCACCCGGTACCGGCCCACGTCGTGGACGTCCAGACCCAGCCAATGGCCGGTCCGGTGCATGTAGAAACGGGCATGCTCGCGCTTCTCGATCAGGTCGCCTGCCGCACCCGACAGAAGACCGATATCGAGCAACCCGTCCACCAGCACTTCGGTGGCCCGTTGGTGGATGTCCTCCATGGACACGCCGGGACGGACCGTAGCGATCCCTTCCTTCTGAGCCCGGAGGACGATTTCGTAGATGCGCCGCTGGGGCGGCGCGTAGCCGGTCCCCACGGGAAAAGTGCGCGTCACGTCCGAGCAGTAACCGTCGAACTCCGCGCCGGCGTCGATGAGCACCAGGTCGCCGTCGTGCATCCGGCGATCATTCCGGGTGTAATGGAGAATGGTCGCATTGGCGCCGGAGGCGACGATGGACGGATAGGCCGTACCCGACCCGCCGGCGGAGCGGAAGTGGTACTCCAGCAGCGCCTCCAATTCGTACTCGAAGGTCCCGTCCCGGACCTCGCTCATGGCCGCCACGTGCGCGCGGGTGGACGCGGCCACGGCCTTGCGCATGAGATCCAGTTCCCCGCCCGACTTGTAAAGGCGCATTTCGTGCAGAATCGCCGCCGGGTCCACCTGGGACACCACGCCCCGGCCCGTCCGGGCGCGCCCGGACCTGCTGTCGTCGATCAGGCCCCGGATCAGGCCATTCACGCCCTCGTCCCGCCCCGGCGCAAAGTAGACGTTCTCGGCGCCCGCCAGATGTTCCGGCAGGATCTCCCGCACCTGATCGATGGTATACGCGGCGTCCGCGCCGAACACCTCCCGGGCCCCATCCACGCCGTACCTCCTTCCGGTCCACGTCTCCTTCTCCCGGTCCCGCGGCTGCACGAACAGGATGAAGCGTTCCCGGTC
Source organism: uncultured Binatia bacterium (SeqCode) (assembly GCA_965214905.1). Taxonomy (GTDB): domain Bacteria; phylum Desulfobacterota; class Binatia; order UBA9968; family JAJDTQ01; genus JAJDTQ01. The sequence continues at coordinate 3,764,284 of OZ243984.1, read as the reverse complement.
ATGCTGCGGTGACAGGACGCAAAGGCAGTTGGGTTCCGGGAACCCGGTCAGATAAAGGAGATCGTTATCCTGCCGGTACCGGTACTCCACGTCGTTCGACCGGGTAGCCTGGGGCGCGGCTTGCAGGATCGCCACTCCCTCACCCATGGTCTTCATGAAAGCCTCACGCCGTTCCGCATGGCTCGTGGTATCCATGCCGCATTTCCTTACGGCAAGTTCCGCCCGGTGGCAAGGGACGGGGTTGGGCGTGGACGGCTCACGTCGTGCGCCTCACCGCCGGGTCTCTTCTCGCTTCACGCGGTCGTATGTGCTACACGGTTGTGCACGAGCAGAATCCGAAATGCTTCCCACCGGCTGCCCGCAGAGTCGAAAAGATGCCTTCGCAACTCGGTGAAGGCCCGGCGGGGGAACGGTTTCAAGGAGGAGTCCGCATGGCGGAAACCGTATACAAGGACTTCAAACGCGAGGAGATGGAGTATCAGTTCAACCCTCGCGTTACCGTGACCGAATATCCCCGGCTGACGGTGGAGCGAGAGAAGGCCAGCGAGGCCACCCGCGGGAAGCTGAAGCATTTTCGCGACCTGCGCTACGGCAGCGGGCCCCGGATGCTGTTGGACATCTTCCCGGCCGAGCAGGCCGGGGCTCCGGTTCACGTGTATATCCACGGCGGGTACTGGCGCGGCGGCAGCAAGGACGCCTACAGCTTCATCGCCGAACCGTTCGTCGAGGCCGGCGTTACCATGGTGCTGCTGGAATACGACCTCTGTCCGCAGGTCACCGTGCCGGACATCATGCGCGAGACCCGCGAAGGGATCGGGTGGGTCCACGCCCACATCGCCGGCTACGGCGGCGACCCGCAGCGGCTCTATCTGTCCGGATCCTCCGCCGGCGGTCACCTGGTAGCCCGGGCCGTGAGCCACCGCTGGGAGGACGACGGCCTGCCCGAGGATCTCATCAAGGGCGCCGTGGCCATCACCGGAGTCTACGACCCGGATCCGGTCTTTCATGTCTCGGTCAACGAGGACATCCGCCTGACGCCCGACAGCGCGCGCGAGGTCAGCGCCATGATCCACCCTCCGCTCGACCGAACGCCGCTGGTGGTGGCGGTGGGCATGGCGGAAACCCGCGGTTGGATCGGCATGTCCAGGGACTTTTTCGCCCTGTGTCAGGAGCGGGGAGTGGACTGCCGTTATCTGGAGGTGCCCGGAACGCACCACTTCTCCGTTTCCGGTCAGCTTGGTGAAAGGGGCAGCCTCATGGCGCGCACCGTGTTGTCGCAGATGGGATGCCTGCCGGACACGCCCTAGTGGCCACGCCGGGGAGGGACGCGCTCGAGGAACGGCGCCGTTGCCGGCGCTTGCACGTATGCTCACGAACCATGAACACGACAGGTTGGGGCGGACCCGCAGCCCGGTCCGTGCGGTTTGGCTCATTGGCCTGATGGTGCTCTTGTCCGGTGCGTCCTCTCACGCACAAACGCTCTACGTCAGCGGCTATCGCGAGATCATGCTCCGCACGGGACCGAGCGTCGAGCACAGGATCATCGCGGTGCTGACAACCGGGAACGAACTGGAAGTCATCCGAGAGGACAACGACTACAACCTCGTGTCGCTCCCGGACGGACGCCAAGGATATGTGCTCAAGAGCTTTCTGACAAACGAGGCGCCGCCCCGGCGACAAATCGCAGAGTTGACCGCCAAGCTCGAAGCCCAGGCCACGGAACTCGAACATCTCCGCGGCGAGCACGCCCGGCTCATGGCCGCGAACGACAAGTTGCACACGGACTACCAGAGCGACAAACGCCTGCTCCGGCGGCTCCAGCAGGAAAGCACCGACCTGAAGCGCGACATGCGGTTGTGGTGGTTCGTAGCCGGCGCGGGAGTCCTGCTCACCGGCTGGCTGATGGGATGGACAAGAGTTCGTCTGAGGAGAAGGGCGCGATCACGGGGCTTCCCCTGAGGAAACTCCGGAGTTTCCCATAATTGACACTCCGGCGACCGTGGTCTAGTGTAGTGTCCTATATAAGACGTGGATAAGATGCGCAGGACTTTTTGCCGTCGGCAAGGCGCGACAACGAGCAGTGGCCGATACCACGCGAGGCGGAGCCACGCAGCCGACGGTGAAAAGGACCAGCAGATTATCTACGTCTTATATAGGACACTACACTAGGTTCCTGTTTCTCACAATCCGATCGCCTATACCGTCTCGCGTCGGGAGGGAACATGCACCCAGTACAGCTCTTCTGTTGGCATTTCATGGCTTATCCCCATCTGCCCAAGGACTTTGACGAGAAGTACGACACCGGTTGGGTCACGGTCCCCAACAGTCTATGGGACTCGGACAAGTCCCGCGGCCTGTTCCAGGAATACATCGACCAGCTCGCCTACGCCGATGAGCTGGGGTTCGACGGGCTGGTGCTGAACGAGCATCACCAGAACATCTACGGCCTGATGCCCTCGCCGAACCTCATCGCGGCGGCGTTGACGCAACGCTCCAGCCAGGCCAGGATCGTCGTGCTGGGCAACCTGCTGCCGCTTCACATCAACCCGCTCCGGGTGGCGGAAGAGTACGCCATGCTCGACAACATGAGCAACGGGCGCATCATTGCCGGATTCGCGCCCGGCGGCGGCCCCGAGAACTACAACTACGACATCCCGTCGGTGACCTCGCGGGAACGTTTCTGGGAGGCCGTGGACCTGGTGGTGCGCGCGTGGACGGACGACGGCCCGTTCAACCACGAGGGCCACTATTATCCGTTGCGCTACGTCAATCCCTGGCCCAGGCCCACCCAGAAGCCCCACCCTCCCATATGGGTCCCCGGTTCCCGGAGCGCGTCGACGCTGACGGAGGTGGCCAAGCGCGGCTACTGCTATTTCCTCTCGTCCCGGAGCCACGGCGGCGAGACCTACAAGGCCCGTGAGCAGTTCTCCAAGGTGCTGGAAGACCACGGCGACAGCTACCAGCCGTACCGCATGGGCATCCTGATGTCGGCCTACGTGAGCGAGACCGACGCCCGGGCCAGGGAGGAGTGCGAGGAAGGAGTCTGGTATTTCCTGCGCAACTGCCTCAAGGGCCATCTCCGCAAGGAAGGCCGCCAGCTCACCTTCGGCGCCGGCGTGCCCTACATTCCCGCGCCCGCCTGGAAGGAATTCCTGAAGCACTCGGACCCCGAGCGTTCCATGCTGGGGGACGTTAACGACTGGGACGAACTGGACAAGGCCCAGTCCATCGTCGTGGGGAGCCCTGAAACCGTGCACAGGAAGATACTGGACCTGATCGAAAAGTCCCAGGTGGGCAACCTGTTGATCCAGTTCCATCTCGGCAACATGCCCGGTGAGCTGGCCCTCAAGAGCCAGCGCCTGTTCGCCACCCAGGTGGCGCCGGCCCTTCGCGAAGACTCCGCGAGGGTCTTCGCCAAGGCCTACCCGAGGATGGAAGAGACTCTTGCGGCCGGAGCGGTCGCATGAGCCGGCGAACTCTCCCTATCAACGGCCGGAAGGTCGCGGTCCTGGAAGACGGTTCCGGCGATGCCACGCTCTACCTGCACGGGTTCGCCGACGTTCACGGGGTCACGGAAGGCTGGCTGCCGTTCCACGAGAAGCTCCTGGAGTCCTGCCGGGTGTACGCCCCGGCGCACCCGGGATGCGCGGCATCCGACGAGATCGAGTATCTGGAGTCCATCGAGGATCTGGTCTTCCACTACCTGGAGGTCATCGACGCGCTGGAGCTCCATCGCTTCAACCTGGTGGGCGCCTGCGTCGGGGGCTGGCTGGCAGCGGAGCTTGCGGCACGGCATCCCGAGAAGGTCCGCCGGCTCGTGCTCATCGACGCATCGGGCCTGTTCGTGCCCGGGGCGCCCATCGGCGACATCTTCATGATGTCCCATCCGGTGCGCGGCACCGACTTCTCCGAGCTGCGGACCATGCTGTTCGAGAGCGACCGGACGCCCGTGGGCCACGCGCTGTTCCCCGACGGGCGGGCCGAGAACATCGAGGACGAACTGCGACGTTACCAGATGCTGCGCTTCACCAACCGGTTCGGCTTCAATCCGCCCTACTTCTACAACCGCTCGCTGCGCAGCCGGCTGCACCGCATCGCGGCGCCGACCCGGGTGCTGTGGGGCGAAGCCGACCACATGGTGCTCGTGGCCCACGGCGAGACCTACGCCGCCGGCATCCCCGGTTCCAACGGCGTGGAGATCGTGAGGGGCGCCGGCCACAGCCCCCAGGCGGAAAACCCCGAGGCCACGGCCGCGCTGGTGACCGGCTTCTTGAGGGGATAAGCTCGTGTGACTCAGCGACCGAGTTCTTCCTGAACGATCGACGGCCGCTTTCCGATCAGCGCGAGCAGCACTCGTGCCGGCCCTTCCGGGCGCCGGCGGCCCTGTTCCCAATTCTTGAGAGTTCCAAGCGGAACGCCGATGCTTTTGGCAAAGGCGGGTTGCGACAATCCCGTCTTGTCCCGGATCGTTGCGACGTCCGGCTCGGGCACTTCGACTTCATGCACCGCGAACCCGTCGCGCTCGCCCTTCAGGTAGGCGCGGGCATCCTCCAGCCCGGCCATGACCTTGTCGAATGGCTTCGTCATTTGTGCCTCCTGTAATCTCGAACCATCTGCCTGGCGGCAGCGATCAGCGCGGTTTGTGCTCGTACTGACCGCGAACGTGACGACGAATACATCGTGCAGGCGATGGTCGGCATCACCGTTTGCTGGACGATGAGCGTGTCCCCTGCTCAAGCACCGGTTCAGCCAGCAACACCGACAGCCAATCCGTCACACCGGGATACCGGGCGGTGTCCAGAACAAATTCCTGTCCTCTTGAGGCGCTTTGCACGGTGCAGTAGCCATCACCACGCTGCCAGCGTCCCGGTGTGCAGTGATAGCTGAGCGGCGGCATTCCAGCATCAGGATAGAAGGCGAGAGGGAGCCGCCATCGGGTCAATGATCCGGCATCCGGATCGGTCAGGATCAGCCGATCCTCGATCTGTCGAAAGAGACCGGCCCCGCGTGCATCGACGTCCCTTCCGTTCAGGCGTAGCCCATCGGCAGCGATGTAAAGCGTGTTGTTCACATCGCGCTTGCCCCGGAAGTGGGGGTGGTAGCGAGCCCAAGGCAGTGCATCGGACGTTAGCTCGTCAACCTTGTAGATTTCGTCAATTTGCAGCCAGCCCCAGAGAATATGCTTGACGACGGCCTGCCTGATGAAACGCCAGCCGCTCCGAGTGCGTTCCACCGACCGAAACAGACCGAAGAACAGGAAGAGGTCGCCCGCCTGTACGCCCTGCTTTCGCAGATGACCTTGGGCGATGCCGGTCTGTCCAAGTAGCGGTCGCCATCCATCGGCGCGAGGCAGCGCGTCTCGGTCGAGGTCCGGGTCCAGATGGGCGTAGTGTCGGAGCCGCCGGGTGTCGCCGGTGAGATCGACCACCAGTTGCCCGACGTTGACGCCCTGTCGCTCGATCTCCCGATAGGCGATGCGGGAGCTCCTGTCCGGTATCGGCAGGGAAAGCATCGTGCCGTCGGGAAGAATCGGACTGGGACAGCCTCCGCTGCTGGAGTCGAATCCCTTGCGGCTCAGGATCAACCGCATCGGCCGCCCTCGTCATCGGACACCTTCGGCCACCCGTGCGGATCGCCGTGGCGACCGGGCTGAAATCGGCTGCGAATGTGGTCGACGAAACACCAAGCCTGCTTGGACGGTGTCTCCTTTCCGTGGCCGGACTGCCCGCGCGGTACTTCCGGTCGACACTCGGGCTGCAGGTCCGGTGCACTGCCGCCGAAGTAGTAGAACTCATCCGCAATCAGCACGTATTGGCCGGAGACATCCCGCCGATGATGATCTTCGTTCGGTCTATCACAATTCCAGTGATTGGGGTTCGGCAACTGCTCGAAGTCGGACCAGGAGTCCGCGTCTGGTCGCATGGGGCGATAGATGTTGTCACCGGCCTTGGCCATCGGGCCTCCGGAGGACATGTCGGGGATCTTGTCCTGAAAACGCCGGTCTGAAAAATAGTCTCGCATGGGCAGCTTCTCGGCCACACGCATGAGATAGATCAAGCGCTCCGAGCCCACCTCGTCGCCAGTGAGTGTCCTCGAGGTAAAACCGGCAATCCAGTCATCCACCGATTTGCGCCGACGAATCTCCGGCTTGCAAGTGGCGAGGGTCAAGGTGTGACCAAACGGATTCGGCGCAAAGCCGGAGTCGTGGGTCATCTTGTAGCTGAACAACCGCATGTCACGAATGTGCCACGAACCACGACCGGTGCGAAAGCCGTCCGGCCCGATTTGCTCGGATCCGGACCAGTGGGCCGTGCGACCGGCAGGCACCACCGGTTGCCACTAATTTCGCCATATCTCCTGATTCCGATCAACGGTCTTGATCACACGGACCGTCGGGAGATGCGTCTCGAACTTTCCAGGCGTCCGGGTTCGGCTCGTTCGTTGCCGGGGTCGTAACCGAGCACCGGGCCCAGCCACCGTTCCACCTCCCCTGCCGTCATGCGCTTTCGCGCGGCGTAGGCCGCCACCTGGTCTCGGCCCACGGCGCTCACGGCGAAGTAGCGCGCCGTGGGGTTGGCCAGGTACAGCCCGCAGACCGACGCCGCAGGCCACATGGCGAAGTTCTCCGTCAGCTCGATGCCGGTGGCCTGATGTACGTCCAGCAGATTGAACAGGACGGGCTTTTCGGTGTGATCCGGGGTGGCCGGGTAGCCGGGCGCGGGACGGATGCCGCGGTAGCGCTCCCGGATCAGGTCTTCCTGGCTCAACCGTTCGTCCCTGCCGTAACCCCACTCGCGCCGGACCCGGGCGTGCAGGCATTCCGCGAAGGCTTCGGCCAGACGGTCGGCCAAGGCCTTGGTCATGATGGCGTTGTACTCGTCGTGCTCGGTCTCGAACCGCTTGGCGAGCTCGTCCACGCCGTGACCGGCGGTCACCGCGAACCCGCCGATGAAGTCCTTCCGGCCGGAGCCCCGGGGCGCCACGAAGTCCGCCAGGGCGTACTGGGGCCTGCCCGTGCGCGCCTCCTTCTGCTGGCGCAGGGTGTGGAACCGGGTGAGTTCCACGGTCCGGGTTTCGTCCGTGAAGAGGACAATGTCGTCGCCGTCGCTGTTGGCGGGGTAGAAGCCGTAGACGCCGTGGGCCGCCAGCAGTTGATGCTCCACGATCCGGTCCAGGAGCTCCCGGGCATTGGCCAGGAGCTCGCGCGCGGCGGGGCCGCGCACGGGATCGTCCAGCAGGTCGGGATAGCGGCCGCGGATTTCCCAGGTATGGAAGAACGGCGACCAGTCGATGTAGGGGACCAGCTCGGCCAGCGGAAAATCCCGCAGCACCCGGCCGCCGGTGAACTCGGGGACGTCCACCTCGCAGGTATTCCAGTCGATACGGCAGCGCCGCTCCAGGGCTGCGGCATAGCTCAGGAGCCGTGTCCCCGCCCGGCTCTCGTACTCTTGGCGCATGCGCTCCTGCTCGGCCCGGTTGGAGGCGTCCAACGCGGCACGGGCCTCCGGATCCATGAGGTCCTGCACCACCGGCACCGCCCGGGACGCATCCAGCACGTGGACCGTTTCCCGGCCGTAGGCCGGGGCGATCTTCACCGCGGTGTGGCGCTTGCTGGTGGTGGCGCCGCCGATGAGCAGCGGCAGCTCGAGACCGCGCCGCTGCATCTCGCCGGCCACGTGCACCATCTCGTCCAGGGACGGCGTGATGAGGCCGCTGAGCCCCACGGCGTCGGCGTTCTCCGCCACCGCGGCGTCGATGATCCGGTCCGCCGGCACCATGACGCCGAGATCGATGACCTCGTAGTTGTTGCAGCGAAGCACCACCCCCACGATGTTCTTGCCGATGTCGTGCACGTCCCCCTTGACGGTGGCGAACACGAGCCTGGCGCGCTTCATGGCGCCCCCCGGTTCCCGGCTCTCGGCCTCCATGAGCGGAGTCAGGCGGGCCACCGCCCTTTTCATGACCCGGGCGCTCTTCACCACCTGGGGCAGGAACATCTTGCCCGACCCGAAGAGGTCGCCGACCACGTTCATGCCGGCCATGAGGGGGCCCTCGATGATGTGGAGGGGGCGCTCGTAACGCCCCAGGGCCTCGTCCACGTCCTCGTCGATATAGTCCACGATGCCCTTCACCAGGGCGTGAGCGAGCCGGCCCTCCACCGGCTCCTCGCGCCAGGCCTGCTCCTCCACCGCCGCCGGTCCGGCGCCCTTGACCTCCTCGGCGAACGCCACCAGCCGCTCGGTGGCTTCCGCGCGCCGGTTGAACAGCACGTCTTCCACCAGCTCCCGCAGTTCTCCCGGTATCTCCTCGTACACCGCAAGCTGTCCGGCGTTGACGATGCCCATGTCCATGCCGGCCCGGATCGCGTGGTACAGGAACACCGAATGCATGGCCTCGCGGATCCGGTCGTTGCCGCGAAAGGAGAACGAGATGTTGCTGACCCCGCCCGAGATGTGGCAGCGGGGAAAGAGCGCCTTGAGTTGCCGGGCCGCCTCGATGAAGTGGATGGCGTACTCCGCGTGCTCCTCGATGCCCGTGGCCACGGTGAGGATGTTGGTGTCGAAGATGATGTCGGCGTCGTCGAAGCCGATCTCCCGGGTCAGGATGTCGTGAGCGCGCCGGCACACCGTCACCCGCTCCTCCACCGTCGTTGCCTGCTTCTCCTCGTTGAAGGCCATGACGATGACCGCGGCGCCGTAGCGCTTCACCAGACGCGCGCAATTCCTGAAGGCATCCTCCCCCTCCTTGAGCGAGATGGAGTTCACCACCGCCTTGCCCTGGACGCATTTGAGCCCGGCCTCGATGACCGCGAAGTTGGAGCTGTCCAACATGATCGGAACGCGGACGATCTCGGGCTCGGCCGCCACGTGGTTGAGGAACACCGACATGGCCTGCGCCGAATCGAGCATGCCTTCGTCCATGTTGATGTCGATGATGTTGGCGCCCCCCTCCACCTGCTCCCGGGCAATGGCCACCGCCTCCTCGTACTCGCCCTCGCGGATCAGCCGGGCGAACTTCCGGGAGCCGGCGACGTTGGTGCGCTCGCCCACCATGACGAAGTTCGTGTCCGGCCGGATCACCAGCCTTTCCAGTCCGCTCAGGTGGGTGAAGCCGTCGGGCTCCGGAGCGCGCCTCGGACGAACGCCCTTGACCCGTGCCGCAAGGGTCGCGATGTGCTCCGGCGTCGTGCCGCAGCAGCCGCCCACCAGGTTCAGCCAGCCCTCTCGCGCCCACTCGGCCAGCGCCCCGGCGAACTCGTCCGGGCCCATGTCGTAGCCGCCGAACTCGTTGGGCAGGCCGGCGTTGGGATAGGCGAACACCGGCAGTCCCGAGAGCCGCGACAGCTCCTCCACGAACGGGGTCATCTGATGCGGGCCGAAAGCGCAGTTGATGCCGACTCCGGCCAGGTCCGCGTGGCTGATGGAGGTCAGGAACGCCTCCAGGGTCTGACCGGAGAGGGTGCGCCCGCTCCGGTCCGTGATGGTCACCGAGGCCAGGATCGGGAGCTGCAGGCCCCGCTCATCCAGGAGCTGTCCGATGGCGAACAGGCACGCCTTCAGGTTGAGGGTATCGAAGGTGGTTTCCGGCAGCAGAAGATCGACCCCGCCGTCCACCAGACCCCGTGCCTGGTCGTAGTACGCCGCCGCCAGTTGATCGAAGGTAACGGCCCGGAACCCGGGGTCGTTGACGTCCGGGGACATGGAAGCCGTGCGGTTGGTGGGTCCCAGCGACCCGGCCACCAGCCGCGAGCCGCCGTCCCCCGCGTTGAACCGGTCCACCGCCTTCCGGGCCGCCGCCGCCGCGGCCCGGTTGAGGTCATGGGCGAAGTCCTCGAGACCGTAGTCCAGGAGCGAGACGGCGTTGGCGTTGAAAGTGTTGGTCTCGACGATGTCGGCGCCGGCCTCCAGGTACTCCTCGTGGATCTGCTCGATGGCCCGGGGCTGGGTCAGGCACAGGACGTCGTTGCACCCCTTCAGCGACTTCGGGTGCTCCGCGAAGCGGGACCCGCGAAAATCCGCCTCGTCGAGACCGAGGGCCTGGATCCGCGTTCCCATGGCCCCGTCGAACACCAGGATTCGATCCGCCAGGAGGCCTTCCAGCGGCTGCGTCGATACCGACATGTCCTTCCTCAACTCTTGCCCTTCCCTGGCCGCAGCCGCGACGGCTCCGGCGTGACGTAAGCCGCGGTGATGCCGCGGTCCACCACGAACTCGGCGCCGGTGACGAGCGCCGCCTTGTTCGTCATGCGCATGACGGTGACTCGGACTGAAAAGGACGGGGCGCGGCGCCGCCGGTGCAGGGCGGACCGCCGGCGCTCAACGCGCGGACGCGACCTCCACCAACGCATCGAACAGGCGCTGTTGTATGGGGTCTTCCGCTGCGGTCAACTCGGGATGCCACTGCACCGCAAAGAGCCACGGATGCGACGGCATCTCCATGGCCTCGACGGTGCCGTCCGGGGCCTGGGCCACGACTTCGAAACCGGGCGCCACGCGTCGAATGCCCTGATGGTGCCACGACATGCACGAGAAGTCGGTGGCCCCCAGGACGCCGGCCAGTCGCGAACCGGGCAACACCCGCACCGGGTGGGCGATGGGCTCCCGAGGCGGCGCGCGATGGATCACCTTCTCTCCCATGACGTCGGGCAGATGCTCGATGAGGGTCCCCCCCTTGCTGACGTTCAGGAGTTGCGCGCCGCGGCAGATGGCCAGGGTGGGAACCTCGAGATCGAGCACGCGCTCGGACAATGCGACCTCGGTCCGGTCCCGTTCCGGCTCCACCATGTAGATGGCTTCGTGGTGACGGCCGCCGTAGAGGTCGGGATCGATGTCGCCGCCCCCGGTGAGCACGACGGCCCGCAACCGCGGCAGGATGGCGTCCAGGTGCTCCTCTCCGGGCGGCAGCAGCAACGGGATGCCGCCCGCCCGGCGCACCGCGTCCACGTACTCCGCGGGCAGGATGAAACGGTTGTGCGGACCGCGGCCGTAGGTGGTCACACCGATGAACGGCAGGTTCCTGTCGGATCCTTTCGAAATAGCGTTTCCTTTCCCGATCGGTCACCGCCTCGCGGTATGTTCTCTCTCCCGGGTCCGAAAGAAACCGGCAACATCGAGCATGCCGGCGACTTCCGCCACTCCGTCTTCCTTCCTCCGAATGCTCCTGGCCACCGGACGGCGCTACCGTGGAACACCTTTTGGGCGGGGTGCTCGGATCCTCGAGACTTCATGGATACGTATCCCAGGACGCCGGAAATATCCACTCACGGTTCCCGCCGACAGCCCCGCGCATTCGCGCCGGACCCTGCGCCTGCACGACGATTGGTTGCGGCGCATCCTTCGTTTGTCCCTGGAACGTGGCCGGTCGGTGAGGATACCCGTTCCGAAAAAAGGGTCCGGTTGCATTGCCGCACCCGATGTGGCATGGACATGGCTGTTGGCCCGAAGGAAGGTGGTACGACCTAACCCTGACGTACAAGGATAACGTCCAAGGAGGATTTCATGAAACGCTTACTCATATTCATGCTCGGTCTCGCGCTGTGCGGCAGCTTGGCCGTGACGGCAACGAATGCGTCTGCGCAGAACTTCCTGGTGGTCGGCGGCGGCTCCACCACCGGCGTCTACTACCAGGTGGCCCTCAACGTCTGCAAGATCATCAACGACAAGCTGGGCGGCCAGGGCTACAACTGCATCGGCCGGCCGGCCCTCGGATCGGTCTTCAACATCAACGCCATCAAGCGGGGGCTGCTGAACTACGGCGTGGCCCAGTCCGACCGCGTCTGGCAGGCCGCCAACGGCAAGAACAACTGGGACGGCAAGCCGCAGACGGGACTTCGCGCGGTTTTCAGCGCCCATCCGGAGACGGTCATGATCGTCACCCGCAAGGATACGGGGATCCAATCCATCGCGGACCTCAAGGGCAAGCGCGTGAACATCGGCAACCCCGGATCGGGTCAGCGGGGCAACGCCCTGGACGTGCTGCGGCTTTCGGGCATCGACAAGGACAAGGACATCAAGGCTGAAGGGCTGCAGCAGCACGAGGCCAACCGGGCGCTGGTGGACAAGAAGATCGACGCGTTCTTCTACACCGTGGGCAATCCCTGGGGCGGCGGCCTCGAGATCGCCAACAGCACCGCCATCAACATGATTCCGGTGAACACGCCGGCGATCCAGAAGCTCGTGGCGGACAACTCCTACTACGTCATGACGGCGATCCCGGGCGGCATCTACAAGGGCGTGGACAAGGACGTGCCGACCTACGCGGTGAAGGCGACCTTCGTCACCGGCGACAAGGAGCCGGCCGACCAGGTCTACCAGGTGGTAAAGACCGTGTTCGAGAACCTCGACACGCTGCGCGGCCTGCACCCTGCATTCAAGATCCTGAACCCGCAGGACATGCTCAAGGGCCTCTCGGCTCCGATGCATCCCGGGGCGGTGAAGTACTACAAGGAAATGGGCTGGATGTAGCCGGTCCTGCCCCTGGCGGGGGCATGAACCACGGCTCGGGGCCGGTGCAGCAACGCCCGGCCTCGAGCCTTTTCGCTTGACCGGACCACGAATGATAGCCACGAGCCAGACGTCCCCGTGAATTCTCCCGAAACCGACGAGACCGCCAGCGAATCCGTTGATCTCGAAGCGCTGGCCGAGCTTGGCGAGGGCGAAGGGAAGACCCGCTCCCCGGGCGGCTCCGTGGGGGGGTTCCTCTGGCTGCTGGCGCTTTGCTGGTCCCTTTTCCAACTCTACATCGCCTACCGGCCCATCAACTCCATCATCGCCCGCAGCATTCACCTGACCTTCGCCGTGCTGCTGGTCTATCTGTCCTTTCCGGCCATACGGCGGACCGCGACGCTGGAGCGGTTCAACGCCCTGATGCAGCAGTTGTTTCCGGGGCGGCGCAAGCGCGATCCCGTAAAGATTCCGTGGTACGACTTCATCATCGCGGCCCTGGCCGGCTGCGGCACGGCCTACCTGGCCTGGGACTACGTGGGGATCATAGAACGTTCCGGTCTCCCGCTGCCCCGGGACGTCTACATCGGAGCGGCGTTCATCCTGTTGCTGCTGGAGTCGGCGCGCCGCTCCCTGGGACTGGCGCTGCCGGCGCTGGCCTCGGTCTTTCTGGTTTACTGCTTCATCGGCCCGGCACTGCCACGATTCCTGGCGCACCCCGGCATCCCCCTCGATTTCGTGGTGGACCACATGTATCTCTCGGACAGCGGCATCTGGGGCGTGCCGCTGGGCGTATCCACCGATTTCGTCTTTCTGTTCGTCCTGTTCGGCGCGCTGCTGGACCGGGCCGGGGCGGCGGAGTATTTCGTACAGGTGGCTTTCGCCATGCTGGGACGCTTCCGCGGCGGACCGGCCAAGGCCGCGGTGCTGGCGTCGGGCCTGACGGGCATGGTGTCGGGATCGTCCATTGCCAACGTGGCCACCACGGGCACGTTCACCATACCGCTCATGAAGCGGGTGGGGCTGCCGGCCTACAAGGCCGGCGCCGTGGAAGTGGGCGCAAGCACCAACGGGCAACTCCTGCCCCCGGTCATGGGCGCCGCCGCCTTCATCATGGCGGAGTTCCTCGGGCTGCCTTACATCGACATCGTGACCGCGGCGGCCATTCCGGCGGTGCTTTCGTACATCGCGCTGCTGTACGTGGTCCACCTGGAAGCGCTCAAGCTGGACCTCATCGCCCTGCCGGAAGAGGAACTGCCCAGGTTCTGGCCTACGTTCCTCAAGGGGGTCCACTTCCTGATTCCCATTCTCGCGCTGATCTACACGCTGGTGGTCCTCAGGTTCTCCGCGGTCTCCGCGGCCTTCAACGCCATTCTGCTGACCCTGGTCATCATGGTCATCCAGCGGGTCGTGCAGAGCTGTACGGCGGTCCTTCGACCCGCACCGGACAATCCGGGGTCCGCCTCGCTCGGGCAGGCGGTATTGCAGGGGGTGGCGCTGAGCATCCGCGAGATCCTGCAAGGCTGCGTGTCCGGCGCCCGCAACATGGCGCCCATCGCGGTGGCTACCGCGGCCGCCGGCATCATCGTGGGCACGGTCACCCTCACCGGTCTCAGCAGCCGGTTCATCGAGGCCATCGAGATCATCTCCCTCGGCAACGTGGTGCTCATGCTGCTCCTGACCGCGGTCACCAGCCTGGTCCTGGGCATGGGCCTCCCTACCACCGCCAACTACATCGTCATGGCCACCCTGACCGCGCCGGTGATCGTCACCCTGGGCGGACAGGCGGGCCTGGTGATCCCGGTGCTGGCGGCCCATCTGTTCGTGTTCTACTTCGGCATCCTTGCCGACGACACGCCGCCCGTGGGCCTGGCGGCCTTCGCGGCTTCCGCCATCGCCGGTTCCGATCCTATCAAGACCGGGCTCCAGGGGTTCACCTACGACCTGCGCACGGCGATACTGCCCTTCGTCTTCATCTTCAATCTGGAGCTCCTGTTGATCGCGGGTGTGGGACCGGACGGCACGATCATCTGGCTCAACGACGCATTCAGTGTCATGTGGGTGATCCTGAACGGCCTGGTGGCCATGATGGCGTTCGCCGCGGCCATGCAGGGGTTCTTCGCCGACCGCTGCGGGTGGCCCGAGCGGGCTCTGCTGATGGCCGTCTGCATCGCCGCCTTCCGGCCGGACTTTTTGGCGGGCGACACCGATTCCCTGCGCATGACCGTCCAGGCCAGCGCCTGGGTCCTTTTCGCCGGCCTGTATCTGGTGCAAAGGAGAAGGCGGGGGTCGCGGTTGGCCGCGGCGTAGCGGGACAAACAGCTATCGTCGATCTTCGAATCGCGGAAACGGGCACTCACACACGAAGGAGGAACTCCGGATATGGCCGACACGATACCCTATATCGTCGATGAGAATGATCCCGAGCTGGAATCGGGAACGGTCGAGTACGGGAGCTGCACCGGTTACCTGTCGCGGCCCAAAGACGGCGCCAACCTGGGCTCCGTGATCGTCATTCACGAGAACGTCGGTCTGGTGGACCACATCAAGGACGTGGCGCGGCATTTCGCCAAGGAAGGCTTCGCCGCGCTGGCTCCGGACCTGCTCCAACGCACCGGCGGCACCGCGCAGTACCAGACCTCGCAGGACGCCATTGCCGCCATCCGCAGCCTGGACCCCGCCGGCTGCGTGGAAGACCTGACGAGTACGCTCGAATACCTGAAGAGCCAAGGCTTCGCCAACGGCAAGGTGGGCGTGGTGGGCTACTGCTGGGGCGGCGGCCAGTCCCTCAACTTCGCCACCAAGTGTAACCAGCTCGACGCCGCCGTGGTCTACTACGGCCGCAACCCCGATCCGCTGGAGCAGGTGGCCAACATCTCCTGTTCGCTGATGGGCAATTACGCCGAGGACGATCCCAACATCATGCCCGGCATCGAGCCCCTGAAAGAGGCGCTGGCCAAATCCGGCAAGAGCATCGACCTCAAGATCTACGGCGACGGCGCCAAACACGCCTTCAACAACAACACCAACGCCGACCGCTACCATCCCGAAGCCGCGGCTGACGCGTGGCAGCGGACAGTGGACTTCTACAAGGCGAACCTGTCAGGCTGATCGGACTCCCGACGTCAGCATTCATCAGGGTCGAAACAGGTCAGGAGTTGGCGACTGATGCGAATGCCGCTCGGGCTGGGGTGGTCGTAGTGGCGGATACCGAAGTAGTAGCAGCAGCTCTCGTTGTCCAGGTCGTTGTGGAAGACACGGAGACGGCCGTCCTGAAAGCGGATCCGGGCGAGACAGGTACCGCCGGGAACGCTGGATGTCATCACTTCCTCCACCACCCCTACCCCCCACTGGAGGTTGCGATTGTGCTTGACCTCGTCTCCCGCCTTCAGGAACAGTCTCACGTCATTCCGCACGGTCGCTCTCCCACGGTTGCACGGTAGCAACATTGGGTGGGCATTTCAAATCCGATTTCGCAGGGTTGGAATGCCGGGTACCCGGCGGCGCGCTCGGCGCTCACGGGCTCGCGGTCGAGAAAGCCCAGGTTGTTGTGCGGCGGCGTCAACGGTCCGGAACTCTCTTCATGGCGACCTCGACGAAATCCTCGGCATCGGGGTTCCAGACGTAGACCGCCACCCGGCCGACACTGCCGCTCATGACCGAGGTCACGATCTGGGCGGTGTCGGGATAGGTGGGCTCGCCGAAGGGCGTAGCGCAGGCCTTGTCCTCGGCGGAGAAGTAAGCGTCATGGTCGGGGTGGGAGTGATAGATGGCCTTGAGGGCCAGCCCCTTGCGCTCCGCCTGCTCCAGCACCGAGTCCAGCTCCTTCGGATCCATGGTGTATGCCGTGCGGGCGTCCCTGGGAAACGTTTCGGGGTCGGCGATGTGGAGCCGGTTCTGGATGTTGACGAGCCGATGGACCTCGTCGCCCCCGTCACCGCCAAGAATGACCCCGCAGCACTCTTCCGGATACGTCTCCAGTGCATGCGCGATGACGGCGGCAAAGGCCGTTCGACTCAACTCGATCCGTTCGCCTTTCGGCATTGGCGGAATGTCCGATGGTGAAGCCTTCGACGTCGATCCATCAACGATCGGCGTCGCCGCCGCTCGCTTTCCGTTTCCTGTCGCTCGACCAACTTCATGGGAGGACGGTCAGTTCAAGGTTCCTAATCGATGACCCCCGCTCGCGTGAGCGTCTCGAACTCGTCCTCCGAGAGCCCCAGAAGCTCGCGGTAGAAGTAGGCGTTGTGCTCGCCCAGCAAGGGGTCCCTGCGGTCCGGTCCGCCGTCGCTGTCGGACAGGGTAAAGGGCGCGCGCTGGTACGACATGGCGCCGATCTCCGGGTGGTCCATCCGGTTCCATTGGCCCCGGTGCACGAGCTGCGGGTCGTCGTAGATCTGGTCCATGCCGTTCACCAGACCTGACGGGACGCCCGCGGCCTGGAGCTTTTCCACCAGCTCCCGGGCCTCGAACTGACGGGTCCACGGGCCGATCCGCGCCTCCAACTCGTCCGCCCGGGCGCGCCGACGCTCGGCGGTGGCGTACTCGTCCCGTCCGCCCCATTCCGGGCGGTCCATGGCTTGGCACAGCGCCCGCCACTGCCCGTCCGAGGCCACGCTGAGCACACACCAGTTGTCGTCCCCGGCGCAGGGGAACGCGCCGTGGGGCGCGGCCTCCGGGTGGCGGTTGCCGTCGCGCATGGCGATGCTGCCGTTGACGGTGTAGTCCAGCAGCAGCGGCGCGATGTACTGGAGCCCGGTCTCGTACTGCGCCAGGTCGATATGCTGCCCGCGGCCGGTGGCGTCGCGGTACTCCAACGCCGCCAGCACCGCCACCACGCCGTAGCCAACGGCGATGTAGTCGATGTAGGGGCCGTAGAGGATCTGGGGCGAGCCGTCCCGGTATCCGGTGAGATTGGTGAACCCCGCCAGGGAGGATAGCTGAGAGCCGAAACCCGGGTGATGCGCGTGGGGTCCGCTCTGTCCCAGGTTCGAGCTGCTCAGCATGATGAGCTTCGGGTTGACCTCGCTGAGGGTCTCGTAGCTCAGGCCCAACCGCCCCATGGTGCCGGGGCTGAAGTTCTCCACCAGAACGTCCGCCCAGCCGGCGATACGCTTGGCCAGCGCCGTGGCTTCCGTGCTCTTCTTCAGGTTGAGGGTGATGCCCAGCTTCTCGCTGTTGCACAGCGCGAACAGACCGGACCGATTGAGGCCGTGGATATTGTCCTTGTACGGAGGATAATGGGTGCGGAAGCCGTCGGGACGTATCCGCGACTCCAGGTGGACCACGGTGGCCCCCTGGTCCACGAGATGCTTGCCCACCACCGGCCCGGCCGCGTACGCGGCAAACTCCACCACCTTGAGACCTTCCAGTGCTTTCATGACCCTTCCATTCCCATGAATCCGTTGACCGCGCCCGCCACACGGGCGGGTTTGAAACCCGCCCCCCGGCATGGTTTCCCGCGTTCCGTGCAGGAGCGGGTTTCAAACCCGCCCGCGCCCGGATACCACGCAATGACAGAACACTAGATTACGCCCTCGTTCTCCAGCCGGGCCAACTCCCCGGCATCGACGCCCAACTCCTGATAGATTTCCCGGTTGTGCTCGCCGACGAGCGGCGCCCGGCGGTAAATCCGGCAGGGGAACTCCGAGAAGCGGGCGAATCCTCCCGGGTAGGTAAGGGAGCGGTCGAGCTCGGGATGCTCCACCTCCTGCCAGAACTCCCGCGCCTCGAGCTGCGGGTCCGCAAGGAGTTCCTGGGCCGTGGACACGGGATAGCCCAACATGCCGCGCCCGGTCACTGCCGCGAAGAACTCCTGCTTGGTGACCCCGGCGAAGAACTCGGCGATGGGCTCTTCCATGACGTCGATCTCGTCCTGGGTCACCTGCTCGATGTTGAACGTGCGCCAGTCCTTTTCCAGCAAGAACGCGGGCGCCTCCCCCTTCTCGGCCATCCACTCCACCAACGCCTGGTTGGTCTTGCGGCCGGCCTCGCCGCCGTAGATGATGAAGTTCAGGTACCCGTCCTTGCAGGGCCAGAACACCCGCATCCGGGCGCCGGTGATGGTGCGCCCGGTCATGAAGGAGCCGGCCCGCTTCTCCACGGACCGGTTGAGATCCCAGAAGGTATGGGCGTGGGAGAAGCCCCAGAGCATGCACGCCTGGGCCGACACGTCCACATGCTCGCCCCGGCCGGTGCGCCTGCGCTGGGTATGGGCCACCAGCGCCGCCATGGCGGCGTAGGAGCCGGTCCACTGATAGGATTGGGGGAAGGTCACCCGGAGCGGCGGCTTGTCGGGGTCGCCGGTGAGCGACATGCAGCCGCTCATGCCCATGATCTCGATGTCGGTGGCCCGGTACCGGCTATAGGGGCCGGTCAGGCCGAAGGGGGTGATGGACACCAGCACCGTGTCGGGGTTGGCCGCCCGGATGACGTCATGCCCGAGACCGATCCCTTCGAGATAGCCCGGCCGGAAAGTCTCCAGGACGAAGTCCGCCTTCTCGACCAGGCGCTTGAACAGCGCCTGCCCCTCGGGCGCCTCCAGGTTCAGTGTGATCCCGCGCTTGTTGTTGTTGAAGGCGAACCAGTAGAGGCTCTTCTCCGGATCGCGCTCGCCGTCGAGATAGGGTCCGATGCACCGGGCGGCGTCCCCGCCCGGACGCTCCACCTTGACCACGTCGGCGCCCAGATCCCCCAGCGTCTTGCCGCAAAGAAAGCCCAGCTCATCGGTCAGGTCCAGAATACGGTAGGGCGACAGAGGCCCTTTGTCACTCGAAGTCATAGGTCAACCACGGTCTCCATGTAGTTCGACTGTAGTTCGTCAATATTCCGTGTAGTTCGATACCCGCCAGCCCGACTGCTCCTCGCGCACCCGAATGAGGAGCTTGCGGTAAAATTCGCCGGCGTCTTCCGGCCGGATGGTCAGCCGGTAGACGAACGCCATGCGGCCGCCGGCCTCCCGCCGCTCCAACAGCTTGTAGTAGACCCGGGGCTTGCGCGTGCCCGCGTCGATGGCGAATCCCGAAGTCAACCGGATCTGCTCGTCCACCTTGCTCCGGGCCAGCCCGACGGTGAATTCTCTGGACCTGGGCAGGTCGATCTCGACATAGTGCCAGTCCAGGAACACCTCCGCCACTCCCCGGGGCGTGGTGTCGCCGTCACCCTTGCAGCCGACGCACGCCAGCAACAGCGCCGCGCACAACACGCCGCGACGGGTCACGCCTCGGAACTCCCCAAGTGCAGCACCATCCAGTCCTCCGCCCGTTTCAGCGCCGCCTCACGATCCTCCTCACGGGTGAAACGGTGGTCGGCGCCGGGCAGGATGCACATCGCCTTCTCACCCGCCAGCGCGCCGTAGAGCGCTCGCCCCTGTTCCACCGGCACGACGGCATCCGCGTCCCCGTGGATCACCAACACCGGACAGGTGATATGCGCCACCGCCCCGGCGACGTCGATGGTGGCGGCCTCTTCCATGAAATCCCTATTGAGCCGGCGGCCGTTGAACTCGATGAAACCCTGGGCGCGCCATAGAGCGATGGCCCTGGGGGGAAAATCCCGATCGAAGATTTCCCGTGGATCAAAGGGCGCGGCCAGGGTCACCAGCGCCGCCACGCCCTCCGCCGCGCCGGCGTACATCAGCGCGGTCGTGCCTCCCATGCTGGACCCGATGACGCCCGTCTGCGCCAGCCCGCGTTCCTTCAGCAATGCGTGGGCCGCCTCGAGATCATCCACCTGCCGGGCGCAGGTGATGGACTCGAAGTCCCCGGAGGATTCGCCGACGCCGGTGAAATCGAAGCGCAGCACGGTGAAACCCGCCCGGCTCAGGGAATCGCCCAGGCGGATGTGCTTGAGGCTCTCCTTGCTCGACTCCATGCCGTGGCACAGAATCACGCCGAAACCATTGGCGCTCTCCCGCGGCAGATGGAGGACTCCCGCCAAACGCTCGCCCCGGCCATTGCCGAACGTGAGGTGTTGTTCCATAAGCGCCGGTTTCAGTCGCCGGCCCGGGCCGAAGCAAACGGGTCCCGTCCTGGGGTCCGCAGGAGGCAATAGAGGCACAGTACCGCGCCGACGGTGATGAAGCTGTCCGCCACGTTGAACGCCGGCCAGTGGTAGCCGTTCCAATAGACGTCGAGAAAATCGATCACCTCGCCATGGAGCAGGCGGTCGACCAGATTGCCCGACGCCCCTCCCAGAATGAACGTCAACGACAGGATGAGTCCGGTGTCCGTTTCCGAAAGCCGGCGCAGCAGATGAATGATGAAGACGACGGCCACCAGCGAGAAGAGGATGAGAACATGGGAACCAAGGGCTCTGCGTTGTCCGGCCAGCAGCCCGAACGCCGCGCCGGTGTTGCGCACGTGGGTCAGGTCCACCAGGCCCTCGATGACGGGAATCGAGTGATGCAGCGGAATGGTATGATCAACCAGCAGCTTGGCGCCCTGATCGAGCAGCAGGATCGCCGCCAGCAGCAAGATTATGCGCGCGCGTTTTCGGCCTGCGGTAAAGATCGTAACACCTCCGCGCAACGGGGACAGACCCCCGGATGAGCCGCATGCGCTCCGACGCCCGGGTGATATTTCCAGCACCGCTCGCACTTTCCGCCGTCGGCTGCGTACACGCCGATGGCGGCGCCCAGCAGGAGGCTATCGTAGCCCACGGCGCCGCCTCCGTCCGCGACGCCTTCGTGCTTCTGCCCGCCGCCATCCCTGGGCTCCGGGTACACGAACTCGCCCGACGGCTCACCCGACGCCACCGAGACCTGCGACACGATGAACAGGTCCTCCCACGGCATCACCGCGCCGGCGCGCAGCAACCCCTGAATGTCCGGGGCCTTCCCGTAGACATCGGGATACAGCTCTACCCGGGCGTCCAGGGAGTGGCCGATGGCGCCGCATTGACGCGCCGCCTCCAGGGCCTTCAGCACCTCGCCGCGCAAATCCAGGCGCAACTCCCATTCCGCGGCCAGAGCCGGATCCGACAACCGCTCATCCGGTTCCGGCATGGGCGAGAGCAGGATGCTGTCCGGGCGGGAGGGCGTCCGCGGCGCGTGTTCCCAGATCTCTTCGGCGGTGAACGAAATGATCGGCGCCATCAGGTGGAGCAGGGTCTGCAGGATGCCGTGGAGCGCGGTCTGCGCCGATCTCCGGCCGGCGGAGTCGGGCGCCTCGCAGTAGAGCCGATCCTTGACGATGTCCAGGTAGAGGGAGCTCAGGTCCACGCTACAGTAGTTGTTCAACGCGTGATAGACGACGTGGAACTCGAACTTGTCGAAGGCTTCGAGGCACCGCCCCAACAGCCGCCGGGTTCGATCGAGGACCCAGCGGTCCAGGGGTTCGAGGGCCTCCGGGCCCAGCGCGTCGGCCGACGGATCGAAGTCGTGGAGGTTCCCGAGGAGGAAACGAGCGGTGTTGCGCAGCCGCCGGTACGACTCCACCAGCCGCTTCAGGATCTCGTCGGAAATGCGCACGTCGTCACGGTAGTCCTCGGCGGCCACCCAGAGCCGGATGATGTCGGCGCCGAACTTCTTGATGATCTCCTGCGGCGCGGTGACGTTGCCCATGGACTTGGACATCTTGTATCCCTTGCCGTCCAGCACGAAGCCGTGGGTGAGGACGCCGTCGTAAGGGGCCCGGCCGCGGTTTGCCACGGACGTCAAGAGCGACGTGTGGAACCAGCCCCGGTGCTGGTCGCTGCCTTCGAGGTAGAGGTCCGCCCGGCCGCCCAGCTCGGGGCGGCGTTCCACCACCGCGGCATGGCTCACCCCGGAGTCGAACCAGACGTCCAGGATATCCTCTTCCTTGGAGAACCGGGTGGAGCCGCACCGCTTGCAGCAAAACCCCGGCGGCGCCAGCTCTTCCGGCGGCCTCAGAAACCATGCGTCCGACCCCTCCCGCTCGAACAGCCCGGCCACGTGCTCGCACAGCGTCTCGCTCAAATGTGTCTCGCCGCACTCCACGCAATACAGCACCGGGATGGGCACACCCCAGGAGCGCTGCCGGGAGATGCACCAGTCGGGACGGTTGGCCAGCATTCCGGTAATGCGGTCCTGTCCCCAGGGCGGAATCCATTGCACCTGCTCGATGGCGTTCAGGGAACCTTGCCGCAAATCATTGCGGCACATGGAAATGAACCATTGCTCGGTGGCGCGGAACAGGACCGGCTTCTTGCAGCGCCAGCAATGCGGGTAGCTGTGGCTGATGTCCTGCGATCCGAGCAGTCGCTTCTCGTCGTCCAGCCTGGCGATGATCCGCGGGTTGGCGTCGAAGACCAGCTCGCCCGCGAACTCCCCCGCCTCCCCGGTGAACCGGCCGTGCCCGTCCACCGGCGCGTAGGCGTCGAGGCCGTAGCGCCGGCCCGCCTCGAAGTCCTCGTGCCCGTGGCCCGGCGCCACGTGGACGCATCCGGTGCCTTGCTCCGCGGTGACGAACTCCCCCAGGATGACCATGACCTCCTGCTCCAGCCACGGGTGCGAGCAGACGATGCCCTCCAACTCGGCCCCGGACCAGGAGCCCTCCAGCACCGCGAACTCACCGGCCTCGTATCCGAAGACCTCCATCAGCGGCGACAACAGCTCGCCCGCCACCACCAGCACGCCCGCGGGCGTGCGCACCCGCCGGTACCGCATCTGCGGGTGCAGGGCGATGGCCTGGTTCGCAGGGAGGGTCCAGGGCGTGGTGGTCCAGATGGCGAAGGCGCCGTCCGGGTCGTCCGGCAGCTTCCCCTTGGCGTCCTTGACCGGGAACTTCACGTAGACCGAAGGGGTTTCCTGGTTGTCGTACTCCACCTCGGCCTCGGCCAGCGCGGTGGCGCAGGAAGCGCACCAGTAGACCGGCTTCTTGCTCCGGTACATGGAGCCGCTGGCCATGAACTTGCCGAGCTCACGCACCTCCGCGGCCTCGTACTCGAAGTCGATGGTCCGGTAGGGCTCCGTCCACCGGCCCAGCACCCCCAGCCGCTTGAACTCCTCGCGCTGAACCCCGATGAACTTCTCCGCGTGGGCGCGGCACAGCCGGCGCACCTCCACCTTGCCGAGCCGGCTCTTCTTCTCCCGGCCCAGGCTCTTCTCCACCTGGAGCTCGATGGGAAGTCCGTGACAGTCCCAGCCGGGGACGTAGGGCGTGCAATAGCCCCGCATGCTCTTGTACTTGACGATGATGTCCTTGAGGATCTTGTTGAGCGCGTGCCCGATGTGGATGCGCTCGTTGGCGTACGGCGGACCGTCATGCAGGACGAACCTGGGACGCCCGAGATTGGCCTCCACCATCTTCTCATGGATGTCTTCACGCTCCCACTTCTCCACCTGCACGGGTTCCTTCCGGGGCAGGTTGCCGCGCATCGGGAACGTGGTTTTGGGGAGGTTGAGCGTGTCCTTGTAGTCCATGAACTTCGTCCCTCACTTGCCGGCAAGCGACTTGCGGAGCGCCGAAACGACCATGCAGGAAACCGGGTTCGGGCCGGGTTCGGGCCTATGAGGCGGGAGTCAGGAGGACCGTCCCTTCTTGAATCCCTCCCGGAGCCTTTTAACACAAAGCCGCGCCAAGCGTCTACGGGAACCGCGGCCTCGCCAGGACTATCCCACGCTCTAAACTTGTCGGTCGAAGTGTTCGGTTGATGCTTTGGGGGAGCAGCACCTGGGGTGTGGCCGGGAGACTTGGGCGGACGGGATGACGGAGAAGTGGGGCGATTGGGAGCGTGCGGCGGCGCAGAGGACAGGACCGGGGCAGATTGCCCGGATAGGGCGGTTGGTGAGGCGCGCCAGTTCAGTCCAGCGCAAGGATGCCGAGCTGGGGTCGGGAGCGGACACGGGAGCAGCTCGTGGGAGGGGACCTCAGCCGGGGGACCGTTCTTCTTGACGGTCATCAGCCGCACCACCACCTCGTCCAGCACATACCTTGCTGGCGTCGTCTGCGCCAGTGGCTGCTCCCGCAACTCCCGAAGGTCCATGACGCACAGCCAGGCAACTCTTTCATGGGACATCCACTCCCCTATCAGCGTGGGATCGTCCTGAACGGTCGGCGGAAAACGGTTGACAGAACGGCGGGATGCGCCATATTTGTATTATTAATAATAGTATGAATTCTTCATGTCACGGGAGGCCGTTTTATGGCTACAACACGCAAAACGATCACCGTTACCGACCAGCAGGACAACTGGATCAAGGCACAGATTGCGGCAGGTGAATTTACGAATGATAGCGAATATATCCGCGATCTGATTCGGCGCGATCAAGCCGGCAAAGCTGATATTGAAGAAATCCGAGCCGCGCTCATCGAAGCGGAAGAAAGCGGCGAACCTCAGCCCTTCGATGGCGCGGCGGCCGAAGGCTGGGACAGCTTGCGATCACATCCGGCAGAACTACAGGCGATATCGTGTTATTCGGCATGTGGTCTACTACCGAACGACCCGTTACGGCATTGAAGTCATGCGCGTGTTGCACGACCGCATGTTGGCTGAGCGACGTCTTTGAACAAAGGCGGATACGAACTCCACCGAGAGCTTTCAAAAACCCACCTGAATCGGTTCTGTATACCGTGGTCCTCTGCGGACCTTCCATCCCCTCCTTCCCGCTCCTCTTCCCGGTCCTGCGCCAGCGTGAAATGATCGTGAGGCCTCGCCCTCGCCGGCTGGATTCACGAGCGCCCCTGTGATATGAAATCCGGATTCCGACGGGCTTTCCGCCCGTTCCCGTTCCCGCTGAAGAAGCGTTCCGCCTTCCGTTCATCCGTGTGAGCAACGAATCCCGGTGCGGGGCTCGGTTCGGCGTTACCGAGGAGGAACCTCCATGGCCAAATCGCAAAAAGGCAGACCCGGCGCGCGCGAGCTCGGGCGGCTCAGGAAGACCGTGGCCCTGGCCACGCGCATGCTCTTCCACCAGGGCCTTGCCGACTACCACGGCCACGTCAGCGCCAGGATCCCCGGCACCAACCGGCTGCTCATCAAGCCGGTGCTGGCGCCCCTGGGCTCCATCAGGAGCAAGGACATCATGGAGGTGGACATCGACGACTACAAGCAGAACTGCGAGGCCAACTGGGCCCAGGCCGGCGACCAGAAGGCCGTGATCAATCTCAAGATCCCGCCCCGGGAGACCATGATCCACGCGGCCATCCTGGAGGCCCGGCCGGACATCAACTCGGTGGTCCACACGCACCAGCCGCTGGCCACGGCGTTCGCCATCGCCGGCGTCCCCATCCGCCCCATCTACAACCAGGCCGCGGCCTTCGCTCCGGAGACGCCCATCTTCCACAGCCCGCGGCTCATCTATACCGTCCAGGACGGCATCGAGGTTGCAGCCACGCTGGGCGACCGCATGGCCGTGCTGATGCAGGGACACGGCGTCACCACGGTGGGCGACAGCGTGGAGCAGGCCGCCTGTCACGCCGTCTACCTGGAGCGGACCGCCTACATGCAGTGGGTGGCCAGCAGCGTGGGCCAAGCCGTGTCCATGCCCGACCGGAACACCGCCATCATGGCCGCGACCAACCGGGGCAGAGCCCATCACGCGTTCGCGTATTTCACCGGCTTGATGCCGGAAGACATGCAGGATTAGTCCCTTATCGGTGAAGTCCTGTGCAAAATGACGAAGAATGGTTCGTGACCCCTGGATTCTCTGTTTCGCGGGAATGACGGAAATCGGGTTCCGGCCATGCCGGGTCAGGGTGAGGGAAGATCCACGAGAGAAGGAAGGTGAAGCATGGCTGAAGCGAACAGACCGGAGCCAGCCGCGGGCCGGCCGATTCAAGATATCCGCGAGTGGCTGGATCGCGCGGAAGGCATCAACGAGCTGCTCCAGATCGACAAGCCGGTGGACCGGGATGAGGAGATGAGCGCCATCACCTATCTGGTGGCCAAGCAGAACCCGTCCCCGGCCATCCTGTTCGACAACCCCAAGGGGTATGAAGACAGCCCCATCGGCGCCCGGATGCTGTGGAACATCCTGGGGCCCAGCTCGAAGCGCATCGCCCTTACCATCGAGGAGCCGCCCGAAACCCCGACCCTCGAGCTCATCCGGCGCCTCAAGGAAAAGATGAAGGACCGGATTCCGCCGCGGGAGGTGCCGGAGGCCGAGGCCCCGGTGTTCGAGAACACCCTGAGCGGGGCGGACATCGACCTTGAGCAGTTGCCCATTCCCAGGCATTGGCCGCTGGACGGCGGCCGCTACGCCGGCACCGCCGACGCCGTCTTCACCCGCGACCCGGATTCCGGATACTTGAACGTCGGCACGTATCGGATGATGCTTCAGGGCAGGAATCAGGCAGGACTTTACCTGTCGCCGGGAAAGGATGCGCGGCTTCACATCACCCGGTACTGGGAAAAAGGCGAGTCCGTGCCCGTGGCCGCAGCCTGGGGCATCGATCCGCTGTTCATGCTGGTGGGGTCCCAGACCTTTCCCAAGAATGTGTCGGAGTACGAGTTCGCCGGCGGCATCAAGGGCGAGCCGATCCCGGTGGTGCGGGCCCAGACCAGCGACCTGCTGCTGCCGGCCAACGCCGAGCTCGTTGTCGAGGGAGTCATCCATCCCGACTCGGTGAAAACCGAGGGGCCGTTCGGGGAGTTCCCCGGTTACTACGGCAGGCCCGAGGCCGGCTGCCCGCTGGTGGACATAACCCGGATACACTACCGCACCCACCCGGTGCTCACCAACGCCATCATGGCCGACTACCCATCCTGCGAGCAGAGCGGCTTTTTCGCCGTCATCCGGTCGGCGCGCATCTGGGACGACCTGGACAAGCTCGGCATACCCGGCGTCCAGGGCGTCTACGCCCACCCGGCCGGAGCGGGCGGCTTCGGCATGACCGTCATCAGCCTGCAGCAGCGCTATGCCGGCCATGCGGCCCAGTGTCTGGCGCTGGCGGCCCAGGTGCCCGGCGGCGCGTACTACACGAAATGGATCATCGCCGTGGACGAGGACATCGACCCCACGGACATGGACCAGGTGATCTGGGCCATGAGCAGCCGTTGCCATCCCATCGAGGACATCGACATCCTGCGCAACACCTGGAGCACTTGGCTGGACCCCACCCAGAACCCGCCGGAAAAGCGCCCCTACGGCTCCAAGGCGCTGATCAACGCCTGCAAGGAACACCGCTACCTCCCGGTCTTCTCCAAGCGCACCACGTTGAGCCGGGAGATGTACGACCACGTGGCGCAACGCTGGAAGGAACTCGGGCTTCGGGGAACGATTCCCTCGGTCCGGGCCTTCGAGGAAGACAAGAAGGTCGTGTACCACGAGCAGGGAGGATTCGAGCCCGGGAAGAAATAGCGTTGCGTCGTTTCGCGATACGCGAAATCGCGTTTCAGGAGCGGATTCGTCGCATGACGGCGGCGGACAGGCTTGTTGCCGGTGCGTTGCCGCTGTGATACTCTTGGTTCGCTTTGGTACGGGTGGATCAATCGACCCTCAAGGCGTCCCAACGATCGGTGTCGTCTTTGGAACAGGGGCTTTCGAAACCGGAAGAAAGGTGTCGGATGGAAATTCAAGAGGAAACCAAAGGATCGCTTGTGGTGGTAGCGCCCAGCGGGCGCGTCGACGGTTTCACCAGCCCCGAGTTGGAGAAACGGATCTCGGAGATCGTCGAACGCGGCGACCATCACGTGCTGCTGGATTGCGAGAACATGGAATATATCAGCAGCGCCGGGCTCCGTGTGGTCCTCGTCAGCGCCAAGAAGTGCCAGAAGGAAGGCGGCAAGCTGGCGGTGTGCGCGTTGCAGCCTTCGTGCAAATCGGTCATGGAGGTCAGCGGGTTCCTCAACATGCTGGAATATCACGACACCCGCGATGCCGCCCTAGCGGCAGGATAGGTCAGGCAGCGCCATGCTCACATTCACGGAAGAGATCATGCTGTTGATGCTGGATGACGACGGTCTGTTCCTGCCGATCCGCGGCGGCGCCGTGGAACACGTTCTGGCCGGCGCCGTATTGATGGATCTGGCCTTCGCCAGCCGCATCGATACCGATCCCGAGAAACTTCAGGTGATCGACTCGACACCGACGGGCAACTCGCTCCTGGACGGGCCACTGGAGCGCATCGCCAACGCCGGGGACACCATGAATGCCAAGGGGTGGGTGGAGTTGCTGGCCCGGGAGCAGGCCGCGGACGTTCGCCAGCAGGCCATGAACGGCCTGACCGAGGCCGGCATTCTCGAGGCCAGGGACGAAAGGTTCCTGTGGGTCTTTCGTTCCCGGCGTTATCCCACCATCGACGGGCGGGCGGAGCGCGAGGTCAAACTGCGCATGGAGGACGTGCTGCTGTCCGATGACATGCCCGACCCGCGGGACGTCGCCTTGATCTGTCTCGTGGACGCCTGCGACATCCTCGGCGACATCTTCTCGGAGCGGGAGATGGAGCGGGTCCGCCCCCGCATCGAGCAGCTCCGCATGATGGATCTCATCGGACGGGAAGTGGGCAGCGTCATCGCCGACATCGAAGAGTCCATCACCATGGCCATGGCCCAGGTGGCGCACTAGGAGCCTGCCCGACCGGTCGCCGCCAGCCGACATCCGGGCGCATCTCAGCCGGACCCGTCCACTCCCAGTATCTCGCGCGCCTTCCCCTCGAACTCGGGATCGAGCGAGTGAGGCGTCGTATCCACGCCGTCCGTCAACCTTTTCACCACGGCTTTCACGGCAACAAGACGCGCGTACCTCTTGTCGTCCCCGGGGACGACCGTCCAGGGCTGAGGAACCGTCGAAGTCTTGCGGAACATCTCCTCGATGGCGGCCTCGTATTCCACCCGGCGACCCCGGTTACGGAGATCCTCGGGAGAGAGCTTCCACTGCCTGAGCGGATCGCTCAGACGTTTCCGAAACCGCGCCAACTGCTCTCGGGGCGTAATGTGGAAAAAGAGCTTCACGAGCCGAATGCCGTCGTCGTCCAGCATTCGCTCGAACTCGTTGATCTCGTCGTAGGCGCGGCGCCACTCGACCTGGGTGGCGAACCCCTCCACCCGTTCCACCAGCACCCGCCCGTACCATGAGCGGTCGAAGATCACTATCTGCCCGGGACGCGGAAGGCGCTTCCAGAAGCGGTAGAGATAGTGCTGGCCCTGCTCCTCCGGCGTCGGCGCGGCAATGGGCCAGACCTTGAGGCCGCGCGGGTCCAGCGGCCAGGCCATGCGCCGTATGGCGCCGCCCTTCCCCGCGGCATCCCAGCCCTCGAACACGATCACCGCGCGCCGGTGCTGCGCCCGGTAGGCCAGAGATACCTCCCGCAGCCGGTCCTGCAGCCTGGCGAGCTTGCGCTCGTACTTCTTTCGCCCCACCCGCCTGGTCATGTCCAGACCGGCGAGGCTGGGCGGCCTGGACTGGAGCCGGATCGGCGTACGTTGGCTGAACCCCTGTGTCTTGTCACCCATGAACGGTTCCACTATTCTGCGGCCCTCCTGCTCCGGCGAAGGAGGCCGGGAAAGTCGCCGGTCCGAAACCGTCCGGTCCAGGCGCGGGGTCCCGGCCCCGGTGCCACGCCATTATGACGCAAAGCTCTCGCGGCGCGCAACGAGCGTTGTCCGGCGATCTGCCTGCCACAGCGCCGGCGCGGCTGCAGGAACGTTGCGCAGGGAAACAGTCGCAGCGCCGAAAAAAATTGCATCCTCGGTGAAATTTCCGCTATGGTTCTATTCCGTCCGGTCGATTTGAATTATCGTGGGCGGCGAAATGACGCTCAACAACCTGACGAAGGATGAGACACAAGGCATGCAAGTGATCAATGGTTCCATCGAAGAAGGGGTCGTGGCCGTTCCCTGGCTGCTCGGTGCGCGGGAGGACGAGCTCGACCTGGAGATCATCCCATGCTTCCCGCTGGTGACAACAACCGGCACATACTGGACCCGTTCCGGGGGGATATCATGAAGAGCTCGTTCATGGGAGCGTTTCGACACCATGCCAGGGATCAGGACAACCTCGACAGATATCTCCGAATTCTGGGATGCTTTTTTATGGCGATGACGAGGGGATCGTTCTGGTTTGTCTCACTATCTTTGACGGAGTCCACACACAAGGCATTGCCCCTCTCCGTGACGCTGACAAGCACTCTGGTTGTATCGGTCTGCTCTTTTCTGTCTCATGGTTGGCACAAATGCGATGAGACATGCGATGAGACCCTTACCTCGCCGGTGCGCAGACCTTATCTGGCGCCGTGTTCCGTTGCGCTCATCATGGCCGGGCTCAAGGCAGCGCCACCCGGTTGGTGGAATCACCCGGTCGTGATCGAGCGGTTGCAGTATGCCGTGCTGTTTCTCGCAGCCGCATGGTTGCTCCTGCGGGCCGGTGAAAAGGCTGTTCAATTACGGCGGTCAGGGCAGCAGAGCTTCGAGGGCCTGGGATGAACCGGTCGCGCCGCGCCGATATCCTCCTGCTCGCGGCGCTGTGCGTCTTTCTCGTGGGCACGCTCACCTGGGCCTCGGTTGCGGAGGTCGAGCTGGCTGCGGTGGCCCCGGGACGCATCGTTCCCACCGGGCAGGTGAAGGTCATCCGGTCTTTCGAGCAGGGAAAGGTCAGGCGCATCGCCGTCGAGGAAGGAAGCCTCGTCGAGCGGGACCATGTCCTGATCGAGCTCGACACGACCTTGGTGGACGCCGAGATTTCCAAGCTCACGGCCGAGCTCCACATCAAGTCCGTGGAGGCCGCGCGCCTCGAGGCGACCCTGGACTGGCGCAAGGCCCGGCCTTTCCGTCCGCCCGCCGGCGCCCCGGCGGAGATCGTCTCGGTCAACAGACAACTCCTGGCCGATCAGATCGCGTCGCACCGGGCACACCTCCATGAACTGGACGGCATGATGGCGGAGCGGCGAGCACAGCTCCACACCATCGAAGCCATGCTTGCCAAGCACAGAAAGCTGTTGCCCATCCTGCGCGAGAGAACCGCCATGCGCGAGACTCTCTACCGCAGGGACCACGGCTCCAGGCTGGCTCTGTTCGAAGAGCAGGAGCGACTACTGGAGATCGAGGGGAACATCATGCTCAGGGGCAAGGAGCGGGCCGAGGCCCAGGCCTCCCTGGCGGCGATCCGGGCAAAGAAGGAACGGGCCGTCTCCGAGTTCTACCGGGAACGCCGGGCGCTCCTGGCCTCCGTTCGGGAGAGGATGATCATCCTGCGTGAGAACATCCGGCAGGCCCACGAGCACCGGGCCCGACACACCCTGGTCTCGCCGGTCGACGGCGTGGTCCAGGACCTCGCGGTACACACGGAAAACGGCATGGTGGAGCCCGGCGCCAGGCTCATGGTGATCGTGCCTCGGAACGGCGGAATCCGGGTGGAGGCCTTCGTGGCCAACACCGATATCGGCTTCGTGAAACCCGGCCAGCGGGTCACCCTCAAGGTCGCGACCTTCGACTTTCGTCGCTACGGCGCCATCGAGGGAACCGTGAGCCACGTCGGCAAGGATGCCGTGAACGCCGGATCCCTGGCCGGCGCGACGGCCCTCGCCGGCGGCGCTGCGCCGACCACCGCCACGCCGCCACTCGGCGAGCCGGCCGGGCCGGTGTTCAAGGCGCTCATCGAGCTTGATCAAACCTACATGGAGATCGAGGGACGGAAAATCGCCCTGTTGCCCGGGATGTCTTCGGAGGCCGCCCTCATCCTCGGGAGGCAACGACTCATCGAATACGTCCTGCAGCCCCTCCGAGGCTACCGGCAGGACGCCTTCCGGGAGAAGTAACGCACTCCGACAGCTCTTGAGAGATACGGCTCTCCCTCGCCGGCTTCACGGGCGCTTCCTCGCCTGAAGCTCTCCACCGCCTCGTGCGCCAGGCCCGCGTTGCCAACCGTCAGTCGCTCGCCAGCAAGCGGCCCCTGCCCCATTCCTCGTGACGGAAGATGAGCGACTTGATCACCACCGGCACCGCCCTGGCGTCCGGCAGCTCCTCGCCGATATCCACGAAGTCGAAGTCCTTGAGGTCGATGCCGTCGATGGAAATGACGCCGGCCCCGGGAAGGATTTCCTTGTTGATGATATTGCCTACCAGCTTGGCGATGTCGGCATCGAACACCAGCACCAGATGGTGTCCCTGACGGAGATGCTCCTTCATCCCTTCCACCACGCCCGTCGCCAGCGTCCGGATGAGCGGATAGGAAGGTCCCAGGTCCCAGTGAAGCGCCAGCGCCGCCGCGCGGTCGCCCTCGGTCATGTCGAAACGCTGGAGCGCGCTCTCGATGGCGCCCCGGACATCCTCCGTGGTCAACGGCTCGGTCTGGCGGAAGTGCGGCGTAATCACCTGGAGGTTCCTCAGCGGCAGCACGGAGTCGTCGGACAGGAAAATGGTGTTGCCGCTCACCTGCACGGTGTACTGCGACGCGCCGATGACGGTGGCGCGGATACGCACGTCGGGCTCCTTGAACTCCCACGATTCACGGGTGGCCAGGTCCACGGCCCCGGCGCGGAGCTTCCGCCCGACGTGGTTGCCCAGGTCCCCCTTGTCCGCGGTCTCGTAACCATAGACATATTCCGAGACCCCGCCGGAGAACTGGATGCAATGAATGGGGTCCCGGTAGGAAAGCGCCGGCGTGAGCATGATCTCCTGGGTCAGCGGCGACAGCGGCCCCCGCCCCAGCACCTCCAGGAGGCACCGG
Organism: uncultured Binatia bacterium (SeqCode); assembly: GCA_965214905.1. Classification (GTDB taxonomy): domain Bacteria; phylum Desulfobacterota; class Binatia; order UBA9968; family JAJDTQ01; genus JAJDTQ01. The sequence continues at coordinate 3,731,275 of OZ243984.1, read as the reverse complement.
CTCAAGGTGCCGGCCATGCGTTCCTTGTCGGCCTCCCCCAGCGTCTGGCCAAGGGCCAACGACAGACCGCTGGCATCACCGATGCGGGCCCCCGCGTCCTCGAGCCGGTTGATCTTCCGGCTCTCGTCCAGGGCCACCAACCGGGCCCCCACCTCCAGCGCCGCGGTGTCCACCACCTGTCCGCCGCGGGTGATGGCGATCTTGCTGGTGCCGCCGCCGACGTCCACGTTCATGCACGCGACGTCGCCGTCACCGGTGGAAACCTCCACCGCACCGGAGCCGAAGGCGGCGAGGATCGCTTCGAGATTGTGGCCGGCGGTGGCGCAAACGAACTTGCCGGCCTCCTCGGCGAACAAAGCCGCGATGGCCTCGGCGTTCTTCTTCTTGGCGGCCTCGCCGGTCACGATCAGGGCGCCGGTATCGATGTCCTGCCGCGTGAGGCCGGCGCGGGCGTATGAGTCATGGATGAACTCGTTGAGCTTCTCGGTATCGATGGTGAGCTTGTCCACGTAAGGCGTCAGCAGGATCGGCGATTCGTGTACGATTTCCCGCTTGATCACCACGAAACGGCTGGACAGAGAGATGCCTTGCCGCCGGAGGATCAATCGGGAGAAGATGAGATGGGACGTCGACGAGCCGATATCGATGCCGACCGACGTGAGCGAGATCCGCTCCGACCGCCACATGGGGTGGTCTTCATCGGGAAGGGGCACGTCATCGTGGTCGTGGTCTTCGTGTCCTTCGTGACAGACGAGGGGCAACTCCGTGGGGTCGCGGTCCATTCAACGGGTCCTTTCAAGGGGTTCTTGCGGGGGACTGCAGGTGAAACAAGGCTCATAACACAAGCCCCGATGTGGTGCCACTTGGGCCTTGTGAATCAGGAGAAAAACACTAGAATGGACGGTATGGTGAGGATCCTCGATTGCACGAAGAAGACTACCGCCCGATAGGCGATTTCCTGAAGCGGTTCCTGAACCGCATCCGACGGGTCCAGGGCCTGGAGGCGCTGTGCCTTGCCGGCACCGCACTGGCCGTGCTGGCGGCCCTGGGCATGGCGGTCGACGCGGTCAAGGGGTTTCTGCCCTATGCGCCGCTGGCGTTCAGCATCCTTGCGGTCGCCACGCTGCTGGTGGTGACGGGGCACGCGCTGTTGCGCTTCCTGCGGTCCCGCAGCCCGTCCTGGGCGGCCCGCGCCATCGAGAGGCAGCGACCGGAACTCCGCAACAACCTCATCAACTCGCTGCAACTCTACCCGCAGGTCGCGGACCCGGGCCGGCCGGCCGGGGTTTCCGCCCCGATGATTCTCGCGCTGATTCGTCAGACCCGCGAGCAGATTCGCGACCTGCAAACGGAGACGCTGGTGGACACCCGGCCGCTGCGGGCCAAGGCCCGGCTGCTGGCGCTGGCGGCGGCGCCGGTGCTGGCCCTGGCCGTGTGGCTGCCGGACTTCCCGGGCCGGACCCTGGCGCTGGTGACGCATCCGCTGGAGCACCTGCCGCCGGCGGACATCTTCATCCACGTGTTGACCGGAGACGTGCGGGTCATCCGCGGCGCCGCGGTTTCCGTCGAAGCGGTCACCTCGGGAGCCAAGCCCGACGGCGTGGAGCTGGTCTTCAAGCCGTCGCAGTCCGGGGATGGAACCGCCGAGGCGCAGACGCCGTCCATCGACAAGTCGTACCCGCTCGACGCGGCGACGCAGACCGTTGCCATGGACCCGGCTCGAACCGTGGATTCGGCCCCGGCCGGCCGGTACGCGGCGGTGCTTCCCGAGGTTACCGAGAATCTCGTCTACCAGGTGGTGACCGGACCGTTCGAGTCGCCGTGGTACACGATCACGGCGGTGGAGCGCCCCGCCGTCGACGACCTGAAGGTGACGCTCTACCCGCCTCACTACACGGGCCTTCCCGACCGGACCTTCACCGGCGGCAACGTCCGCGGGGTCAAGGGTTCGACCCTGAGCTTTTCCGCCGCCGCGAACAAGGGCATGGCCCACGCCGTCGTCGTCCTGGATGATGGCCGCGAGGTCCCGCTGAAGGTCGCCGGGGACACCGCCCAGGGCAGCGTCGTCCTGTTCCGCTCGCAGGGGTACCGCATTCGCGTCGAGGATGCCTTCGGCTTCGAGAACCTGCCCATTCCCTATGAGATGGTTGCCGTACCCGACGGCTTCCCCCTGGTGGAGTTGCTCAAGCCGGAGGAAGACCTGGAAGTGAACGGCGACGAGAGACTGGCCCTGGAATACCGCGCCAGCGACGACTACGGGATCCGGCAGATCACCCTGGTGGCGGCCGTCGGGGAACGGGAAGAGCGCGTCCCGGTGTGGCGCGACGAGCTTGCGCGGACCCTTCGGGAGACGTTCATCTGGGACCTGGATACCATTCGCCTCGACGAGGGCGACGTCGTGGTCTATCATCTCGAAGTGCTGGACAACGACACCATCTCCGGTCCCAAGCTGGTCAAGTCGCGGCCCCTGAGCCTTCGCCTCAAGAACCTCAAGGCCGAGCACCGTCAAGTGGCCGAGATGATCCGGGATATCTCGGACAAAATGGTGGACCTCCTGGGCGATCACCTCGAAGCCCCCCCTGGCGAACAAGCGCCGGACGACCCGGGTCAGCGGCTGGCGGAGGGGCTCGACCGGATGATGCAGCGCGTGGACGATGCCATGCAGCGCACCCGCGTCGACCGCATCAGCGATTTCGCCACGTGGTCCGACCTCGAGACGCTGAAGCGCAACCTGGATCATGCGCGGAACGATCTCATGGAGAGGATGCGCCAAGCGGATTCGCCGGGCGAGCGGGAGCAGGCCCACGACGCCATGGCCACGGAGTTGGAGCGGCTGTCCATGCTCAGCGAGGACGTAAGCCGGCGCCTTGCGGGCCAGGACATGGCGGCAACCGCCAGGGACATGGTCAAGGACCAGGAGCGCTTCCTGGACTCGCTGGAGAAGTTGAGAAGCGGCAACAAGGAACTCGACGAGGTGTTGAAGGAGCTGTCCGAGCTCTCGCGGCAGCTCCAGGAACTGCAGGCCTCGCTCATGCAGTTCGCGCAACAGGCTCCCAACGAATTCGTGAATCCCGCGGCCCTGCGCAACCTGCCGTTCGCCGACATGCAGTCCATGATGGAACAGATCCGCCAGAAGCTCAGGGAAGGCGACATCCAGGGCGCCCTGCAAATGGCGCGGGAGTTGTTCAACCAGATGGCGCAGCTTGCGGCTTCGCTCCGAAGCGGCCAGCAGCAGGCCCAGGGGTCCATGATGTCCCGCATGCAGGGGGCCATGAACCGGTCCGGCAACGAGCTGCAGGAAATCCTCCGGGAGCAGCAGGAAATCCTGCTGGGGACCGAGAGCACCTACAAGGACGCTAATCGAGAGATCGACGCGCTGCGCGAGCAGGCCGTTCGGCAGCTTGCGGCAAGCGCGCAGGCCGACTTGGCGGTGCTGGCCCATCTGCTCGCCGCCCCCGACCTGGAGAGCGACCGGAACCGCCCGCCGGCGGAACGGGAGCGCAACGCCGCCGTCCGCGGGCTGCTGTCGGGGCTGCGGGACATGATCGAGAACCGGGACTTCGACGCGTTCACCAAACAATTCGGGCCGGTGACCGAGCAACTCACTGAAATGGGCCCTCTTGACGGGGCACAGGAAGCCGCCCTGGCCCTGCTGGCGGCGCTGGCGCGGGAATACCAGGCCATCGCGAGCCTCCCCGACCCGGAACCGACCCCGCCTCGGAAGAGCGCGCTCCGTGGGCTCGCCACCCGGGAGGACGTGCTGGAGAGGAGGACCGCCGACCTCGTGGAGAGACTGCGATCTCTGTTCCAGCTCTTCCCGTCGCTGGACCCGAAGATCGTCAACAACGTCGCCGAGGCCCGTCCGTTCATGGGCGAAGCGACCCACGAGCTGGGCTCGCTGCGGCCGGGACGAGCCATCCCGCCGGAACAGGAGGCCATCAACCGCCTTTCCGAATCGAGCCGGCAGATGCAACAGGCGATGCAGCGGCTGGAGCAGCGGGGGCAGTTCGGACGCGTGCCGCTGGTCCACGTGTTCCGCCGGGGCCGGTTCCTCCCTTCGGGGCAGTTCCTGCCGCCGACCGGGACCCCTCAGTTTCCGGATCACGACATCGATGAGAACCTCACCGGCCTCGACACGGAGAAGTTCAAGCTTCCCGGCAAGGACGACTACAAGCCCGAGAGGTTTCGCAAGGAGGTCCTCGAGTCGTTGAAGCAGGGCGTGCCGGACCGGTACAAGGAACCGATCGAGCGCTACTTCAGGGAGTTGTCGCAATAGTCGAGAGCGGGTGTGGTGTCCTGATCCGGCATGGCCGAAATCAGAATCCAGAAGTCACAAACCAGAAGCGGGCGCCGGTTCCCATGAAGAGATTCCCCGCATTCCTTGAACGAAGTCGCCAGGTCCTGTGGCTCGCCGCGGCGCTTGCCCTTGCCGTCGCCTCCCCCGGACACGCGGAGGATCCGACGCCCGGCGGCGCCGACGTCGAGACGGCCCGAGAACTCCTGGGAGCCTGGCGGGTCGAGGATGCCCGGCCGGTCGTCGAACGGCTCATGGAAGCGCAGCCGGAATCCGTGGACGCGCTGGATCTGGCCGCGCTTCTGGCCTACTACGAAGGCGCCTACGCCAAGGCCCTGGCCACCGTGGAGAAGGCCCTGGCCATCCATGCCGAGGACGAACAGCGTCAGGGCCTGCGGCTGCTGCTGCAGCAGACCCACGACGTCGTCCGGCGCTTCGAGCGCCATGAAAGCGACCATTTCCTCATCCACCTGCACGAAGAGAGGGACGGCATCCTTGCGGAACCCGCTCTGGCGGCGTTGGAGCGAGCGCACCAGGAGGTGGGGCGCGCGCTGGGCTACTGGCCCCGGAGCAAGGTGCGGATCGAGATCGCCCCGGACGTGCAGTCCTTCACCGCCATCACGACCTTCACGCGCCGGGACATCGAAGAGACCGGCGCCATCGGATTGTGCAAGTTCAACAAGGTCATGGTCATCTCGCCGCGGGTCATGGCCCACGGATACCGTTGGCTCGATTCCCTCGTCCACGAGTACATCCACCTGGCCATCGTCGGCCTGACCCGGAACAAGGCGCCCATCTGGCTGCACGAAGGCATTGCCCGCTATTACGAAACCGTGTGGCGGAAGCCCGTTCGAGGGCCGCGGCCGGACTACCTGACCCCGGCCAACGAGACCCTGCTGGCCACGGCTATCGAACGGCAGGAGTTCGTGAGCTTCAAGGACATGGAACCCTCGCTCATCCGCCTCGACACCTCGGAGCAGGTGCAGCTCGCCTACGCCGAGGTGGCTTCGGCGGTGGACTACATCCGGCAGGCCAAGGGCCCCTCGGGAATCCGGGACGTGCTCTCCCTGGTAGGCCGCCTGTCCACCGCCGAGGCCATCGAGGCAGTCATGGGTGTGCCGTTGGACGCCTTCGAGGCCGACTGGCGGCGGTTCATCGAGGGACAGGGACTCGCGGTGATCCAGGGCAGCCGCATGCGCAGCTACAAGGTGGCCCAGGAGGGAGGACAGCCGGCAGCCGTGGGGCTGGACGAGATCCAGTCGGAGATCGCCAGGAACCGGACCCATCTGGGCGACCGGCTGCGCCAGCGCGGCCGCCTTCGGGCCGCGGGCGCGGAGTATCGTCGGGCGCTTCGGGCCGGACCCGCCTCCACCGTGATTCTCAACCGGCTGGGCGAGACCCTGGTACAGGCACGGCGCTACCAGGAAGCGTTGCCGCACCTGGAGAAAGCCCGGTATCTCGACCCCGACCGGGTGCATACCTACTACCTGATGGGCCGGCTTCATCATGAAGCCGGCGACCATGCACGGGCGCGCGGCGCCCTGCTGGAAGCGCTTCAGATCAACCCGTTCCATCCCGGCGTGTATCAAGTCCTCGGCCGGGTCTATGAGGCCATGGGCGACGAGGAAGGAGCGCGCAAGACCCGGCAGGTGATGAGGAAGCTGCGCGGTTGACGGACGTGGACGAACCAGGCGCCCGGCAACAAGGAAGGAATCCCACCGCCATGGACGATACGCAACTGCTGGATCAGGAGCTCGCGGCCATCGAGGAGTTCGGACAAAAGCGCCGGACCATGCTCGCGGAGATACGGAAGGTCATCGTCGGTCAGGACAAGGTCATCGAGGAAGTCCTCATCGCCCTTTTTTCCAAGGGACACTGCCTGCTGGTGGGGGTGCCGGGCCTGGCCAAGACCATGCTCATCAGTACGCTGGCGGAAGTGCTCGACCTCCGCTTCAACCGGATACAGTTCACCCCGGACCTGATGCCCTCCGACATCACCGGCACCGACATCCTCCAGGAAGACGCCGCCACCGGGCGGCGCCAGTTCCAGTTCCTGAGGGGTCCGATCTTCACCAACGTCCTGCTCGCGGACGAGATCAACCGCACGCCGCCCAAGACCCAGGCGGCGCTGCTCCAGTCCATGCAGGAGTACCGGGTCACGGCCAGCGGCAACACCTATCCGCTGGATTTGCCGTTCTTCGTCCTCGCGACCCAGAATCCCATCGAGCAGGAAGGCACCTATCCGCTGCCGGAAGCGCAACTGGACCGCTTCATGCTGAATATCGAGGTGTCCTATCCGTCGCTGGAGGACGAGGTCCGGATCGTCCTCCGGACCACTTCCACCGCCAAACCCGCGCCGGCCAAGGTCATGGACGGGCCGGCCATTCTCGCGTACCAGGATCTCGTGCGGCGGGTGCCGGTATCGCCCTTCGTGGTGAACTACGCCGTGTCCCTGGCCCAGGCCACCCGTCCCGGCAACCCCTTGGCGCCCGAGGTGGTGAAGAACTACGTCGAATGGGGCGCGGGTCCGCGAGCGTCCCAGTTCCTGGTGCTGGGAAGCAAGGCCAGGACCATCCTGGACGGGCGCTTCGCGGTGTCGGTGGAAGACGTCCAGGACATGGCGCCGTCGGTGATGCGCCACCGCATCATCCCCAACTTCAAGGCCCAGGCCGAGGGAATCTCTCCGCTGGACATCATCGCCCGGTTGATGGAGGAGGTCCGGCCCGCGGCCGAGGGCAACGCCGCGGCGTAGACCGCCCGCGGCGCCTCGCCGCAGGGCGGACGGTCGAACCTGGACCTGACCGCCCCAGGGCCGCGGACGCGCCCGGGAACGGGTCCCCCTCCATGCTGCTCCACTTCGACTACGACGGCGTCCTCGTCGACTCCTTCGACCAACTCCTGACCGCCTTCCGGCGCACGGCCGTGGACACCGGACTGGGCCGTCTTCCGACCCGGAACGATTTCGAAACCATCGAAGACCTGAGCGCCACCGGCCTCGCCACGCTGCTGGGGGTGCCCGAGGACCGCATCGAGCGCTACACCCGGCGCATGCACGCCCTGCTCGAAGCCGGCGGCTACGCCCCGGCCATGTTTCCGGGCATCCCCGATCTTCTGAAGACCCTGTCCGGGCGACACCCCATCGCCATCGTCACCTCCAACTACGACCACCTCGTCAGGCAGGGGCTCTCCCTGAACGGCGTGGACCCGTGCGTCTCCCTGGTGCTCGACGCCAGACAGCCGGGCGCCAAGAGCGACAAGATCCGGCGCGCACTGAAGCGCCTGGGCCATCGCCCGGAGGAAGGGTTCATGATCGGCGACACCAGGGGCGACATCCGCCACGGCCGGCTCGCGGGCGTGCGAACCGCCGGCGTTACCTGGGGCTACCAGACCCGCAAGACCCTGGAGCGGGAATCCCCCGATTTCATCGTGGATTCGCCCGACGAGTTGCTACGGTTGCTGCTCGCCACTGGGTAACGGCAGCGCGGGCAAGGACCACCACCGCTGCGAATCCGTTTTACAGACCGGCATGGAACGTCCTAATGTAAGGGCGCTTGGCGGAACTCCCCTACTTCCGACCCTCTCTCCCTCCGGGAGAGGCCCCCACTTCCGACTCCCTCTCCCTCTGGGAGAGGGTTGGGGTGAGAGTAGCCCGTGTCCGAGCAGCCGGTTGGGCGCGACCCGCGACGGAGGACAGGTTTGTTCGGGGCGCCCTCACCCGGCCTTCGGCCACCCTCTCCCAGAGGGAGAGGGGTGTGATTCGTCGCCAACCACTCCTTTCGGGAACGGGATGAACACATGGGACAAGGTCGGAGCGGGATGAACATGTGGGACAAGGTCAACTGATTTGCGGGACACGACGCCAGGTCCGACGGGCCCTTGGCACTGAGGGCCGGACAACATCCGAAAGGAAGGATCACATGGCAGAGCGCACGGCATACGTCAACGGCGAGTTCGTCCCCGAGAGCGGGGCGAGCGTTTCCATCTACGATCGAGGATTCCTGTCCGGGCTGGGGGTCTTCGAACGGACCCGAACCTTCCAGGGAGAGATATTTCACCTGGACCGGCACGTCGCGCGGCTCTACCGATCGCTCAAGGCGATCAGGCTGGACCCCGGCCTCACCGCCGACGAGATGCACGAGACCACCGTGGAACTGGTGCGACAGAACCGCGGGCTGCTGGGTTCCGACGAGGACTACTTCGTGGGCCACTACGTCACCCGGGGACCGGACACCGCCGGCCGGGCCACGGTGGTGATCCTGTGCGAGCCCATCGGCTTCCACAAGTTCGCCCACCACTACATCTACGGCGGCCACGTAATCACCACCCACATTCGCGCCATCCCCACCCAGGTATGGGACCCGAAGATCAAGAGCACCAGCCGCATGCACCTGTGGTTGGCGGAACAGCAGGCCCAGTTGGTGGACCCGGAGGCCTATGCGCTGCTGCTGAGCCTGGAGGGGAACGTCACCGAGCTCACCGCGGCGAACTTCTGGATCGTGCGCAACGGCGCGCTGGTCACCGCGCCGGTCCAGACCATTCTGTCGGGTATCACCCGGGGCGCCGTGCTGGAGATCGCCCGGCATCTCGACATCCCGGTGGACGAGACCAACTTCCAGTTGTACGACATCATGAACGCCGACGAAGCGTTCATGACCACCACCTCCCGCTGCGTGCTGCCGCTGACCCGCATCAACGGCAATGCCATCGGAGACGGCAAGCCCGGACCCGTGGTGGGACGGCTGCAAAAAGGCTGGACCGAGATGTTCGGCCACGACTTCGTCTATCAGGCGCTGAAACACATCGACAAGGACAAGGTGCCGGAGGGGAGCGAGGCCGTGCCGCTGTGACGACGCCGGGCGAGGGAGTCCTGAACGGTGTGGCCGTACGGGGCGCCCGTCAGCGGGCCATCTCGCTTCCCAACGCCTTCAGTGCAAATTCGCGGTCCCGGCCGTAGACGTTGATGATGAGCTGACCGAGGCCGTCCACAGCCCTCAACTCCGCGATCTTCCGGGCGCAGTCGTCGGGCGTGCCCGCCAGGGTCATCTCCCTGAACAGATCGTCACCCAGGGCGGACCGCATGGTCTGCGCCAGATCGTATTCCTGGTCCTGCCGCGTGGCCTCCCGAAGGACGTGGGCGCGCAACTCCGCGGACAGCAACGGCTCGGACGCACCCAGGACCTCGGGGGGAATCCGCACCGCGGCCTTCACCAGGGTCCGGCCTACCTCCGGGGCCAGCGCGTCCATGGCCTGCTCCGTGGTCTCGCCCACGACGCAGTGGGTCCAGGCGCAAACGTGGAGCGCGTCCGGGTTGCGCCCGACCCCTACTGCCCCCTCGCGGATCTTTTCGATAGCGTAGCGCAGGAAGCGCGGAGACCCGCCCGGGCTGATGATGGCGCCGTCCGCGGCTTCCCCGGCGAAGGCGAAGGTCCGCGGCCCCTCCGCCGCCAGCAGGAGCGGCGGCTTCACTTCCGGCACCGCGGGAAGCGTCAGCCGCCGGCCATTGTATGACACGCGCTCGCCCCGCAGAAGCCCCTGCACCACCTCCACGCCTTCCCGGAAGGCGTGGAAACGGGACGGCCGCTTGCCGATGAACTTCACCGCGCTGTCGCCGAGCCCGAGGCCGAACTTGACCCGGCCTCCGGTGAGGATGGCAAGGGTGGCGAAGCTGTTGGCCACCACCGTGGGGTCGCGGGTCCGGGTATTGGTCACCGCCAGGCCGACCACGGCGCGGGAGGTGGCCATGGCGCAGTACGGCAGCGAAACGTAGGGCTCGGCGCAACGCGGCGAATCGTACAACCAGATGTGGCTGAACCCCGCATCCTCCGCCTGGCGCGACTGCTCCGCCAGCATGGACGGATGCCGCGCGCGTAGCCCCAGGCCGAAGCCTAGTCCGTCGTGTCCCATGGCGTTCGTCCTCCCTTCCGGATCCTGACCCGGCATGGACGGAACCAAAAGCAGATAAGCGCATGTGAATTTCCCTCACCCTGTCCCTCTCCCAAAGGGAGAGGGCAAACCTCCCCACCCCCTCTTCCATCAACTTGCTTCACCCCTCTCCCTCCGGGAGAGGGGCAGGGGTGAGGGTCTCCCCCGTCCCGCCGAAACCGGACTATGGTCCGTGATGCGTGGCCAGCGGGCTCGTTTCGGTGAGGGCCATCATCTTGCGGGCCAAGGCCTCGGTGAGCTCCGCGCGCCGGGCGCCCGGCTCGTCCCACAGGTTGCGCAGCTCGTCCGGGTCGTTGTCGAGGTCGTAAATCTCGCCCCAGCCGGCGCCTTCGTAAAGCGTCAGGCGCCGATCCGGTGTGATCAGGGTGCGGGCGCGGAAATTGTTGTCGAAGCCCATGTAGCCCCGGCGCTGATGCTCCTCGATGAGCAGGGAATCGTACCCCGTGTCCGAGCCGTCCATGGCCGGCAGCAGGCTTACTCCCTGCATGCCGTTGTGCCCTTCCAGGCCGGCCCGGTGCAGGATGGTGCCGGGCAGGTCCAGGGTACCGCACAGCCCGGGATTGACGACTCCCCTCCCCGCCCGCGCCGGATCGACCCAGATGAACGGCGTCCGCACCAACCCCCGATAGTGCAGCGCGCCCTTGAGCAGGAGCTGATGATCGCCCATGAAATCGCCGTGGTCGCTGGTGAAGACGATGACCGTGTCGTCCGCCAGCCCCAGGGCTTCGAGCCGCGACCGGATGCGGCCGACGGCGTCGTCGATCATGGCGATCATGCCGTAGGTCAGCGCGATGGCTTCGCGCGCTTCCCGCTCGGTGATGGCGAAGCCACGCTGGCCGTCGCGGTTGGCCTCGCCCCGGTCGCGCTCCTCGTAGAGCCGCGCCAGATGCGGCAGCACCGGATGCTCGCCCCGGTGGAACGAGGCCGGCAGGGTGATCTGCTCCGGGTGGTAGAGGTCCCAGTAACGGCCGGGGGGCGTGAACGCGTGATGCGGGTCGGGAAACGAGCACTGCAGGAAGAACGGCCGCTCCCGCCCCGAGCGCGCGTGTTCCTCCAGGAACGCCATGGTGCGCTCGGCCACGTAGCTGGTGGGGTAAAGTTCTTCGGGCACGCGGGTGCGCCATGCCTGGGGCGCCTGGTAGTCGTTGCCGGGAAGCTGGTGATCGGCCCCACGCAGGGAGTCGGGATCCGCGTGCCGGGCCCGCAGCCAGCGCTGGTAATGCCCCACCACCTGGTCGGCATGCTTGATGCACAGCTCCACGTGCCGGAACCCGTAGTAGGGCAGCACGGGCTCGAAGTCCGGCTCCCGCGCCCAGGTGGACGGGAGCTCCTGGTCGTAGCGGCCGCCGTCGCCCTTCCACGCCTCCCGTAGCGCCTCCGGCGGCCGGGTCCGCTCGGGGTCCGGCTGCGGCATCCCGATCACCGGCAGGTCGTCCTTGATGCTCTGGAGGTGGCACTTGCCGATAAGGGCCGTGTGATATCCGGCCGCGGCCATGACGTCGACAAACGTCGTAGCCTCGAGGGAGAGCGGGATGCCGTTGTGCCGAACGCCGTGGAGCGACGGCATCCGGCCGGTCATCAGCGTCGCGCGATTGGGCATGCAGATGGGCGTGGCCGTGTAGAACCGCTCGAACCGCGTGCCCGACGACGCCAGCCCGTCGATGTGGGGCGTCTGCACCACCGGATTGCCGTAGCAACCCAGATGGTCCGCCCGGTGCTGGTCGGTGATGATGAAGAGAAAATTGGGTCTGTCGCTCATGTCCGCTCCGTTGTCTTCCAGCCCCTCTCCCTCCGGGAGAGGGTGGCCGAAGGCCGGGTGAGGGAAAAGGAGGGGGGGTGGTTATGGATCCAGCGCCGCTCCACTCTCGGCCGGCTCCACCTCCATGGAGTTGAGGACGCAGGCCAGCAACACATAGTATCCGATGAGGGCCGAAAGCTCCACGCAGCCTGCGGCGCCCAGAGCCTTCTCTACCGCGGCGAAGGTCGGTCCGCTCACGCGATGGGAGCGGAGCAGCTCCTGCGTGTAACGGCAGACGTCCGCCTCCTCCGGCGTGAGGCCCGGCGGCTCCCTGCGCCCGCGCAGGGCTTCGATGCAATCCTCCGGGACGCCCGCGGCGCGCGCGTGTCCGGCGTGCACCGACCACTCGAACCGGCAATCGAGCTCCCGTGCCACGGTGAGGATCACCAGCTCCTTCAGCTTCTGCGGAAGCCCCATCTCGAAGCGCACGTGGGCGCCGAGGTGAGCTACGCGGCCCGCCAACTCCGGGCTGTGGAGCAGCATGGGAAACGGCCCCTGAACCCTTCCGCGGCTCTCCGCGATGGCATCGAACACCGCGTGGTGCTCCGGGCTCAGGTCTTCCCTTCTCTCGATCTTCGCAATGCGCGCCATGTGGACCCTCCCTCACCGATTGATACGAAACATTACGTAGATAATTCAATGAGTCAGAAGACGAGCCCCAGTGCCTGCCGCCGTCATTCCGGGCTTGACCCGGAATGACGGCGGGTTCGAATCAAGCCGTCGTCCGGGTAGTCCCAGCACTTGAGATCCCATCCCTTTCCTTCCACCGCCAGAGCCGCCTTGTAGCCCTCGCCCGTGTCCAAGGCGCACATGGACCATCGCGCTACCTCGGCGGGGTCTCCCTCGAACCGTAGCAAGGCTGCCGGCTCGCCCGGTCGCAACGTCACGTCGAACCGGCTCAGACCCAGCGCGATGCCCTCGCCGTGAGCCTTGATGAACGCCTCCTTCCGCGTCCAGCAATTGAAGAAGCCCTCACGCTGCTGCCCCGGAGGGAGACTCGTCAAGGCTTCCACCTCCGCCGGCGAAAAGGAATGCCGGGCCACCCCCATCACGTCGGCGCCGGGGCGCACGCGCTCGACATCGACGCCGACCTCCCGGCCGATCGCGAAAGCGTGCAGCGCCAGCCCATGTGAATGGGACAGGTTGAAGCGCACGTCCCGACCGGCGGCGGCCCCCGCCAGCGACGGCTTGCCATGGACGCCGTAACGGAACCCGATGGCGGCAGGCGCCACGTCGAGGTAACGCGCCAGGATGCTTCGCAGCACGCCCCGGGCGACGGTGAACCGCCGCCGATCCCCGTCGAAGCGAAACCGCTCCGCCCGCGCCCGTTCGTCGGGGGCCAGGACATCGTACAGCGCGGCCAGGCGAAAATCGGGACCGTCGATCACGGTACGCCACACGTAGACCGCATCACGCCGCAGCTCCATGTTCCGCATCGGAGGCGACCAGCGCGTCCTGTTTCCGTTCGCCCTGAGCATGTCAAGAGCCTATGGCAACCATCGCCGGGCGATCCCGTAGTCGGCCGACCAGAGGACCGCTCTGCCGCCTCGCCACCGGTCTCCTGGTCCAACCAGCAGCGGGCAAGCCCGGTGGGGGCGAAAAATTTTTCGCCCCCAGGTCACCCGGAGCGGAGCGAAGGGTGTCCCGACCGTAGCCGGGATTCCCTTCGGCAAGACTCGGGACATGCTTCGCTCCGCTCGGAATGACAGGTTTGGCCACGACTTCGGAAAGGCCTTGAGTAGCAATCGTCGTGAAACCCCCTTCCCCGTTCGCCCTGAGTATGTCAAGGGCCTGCCCAGGTCGTATGGCAGCAACGGCCGTGAAACATCCCTTCCCCGTTCGGCCTGAGCGTAGCGAAGCGAAGTCGAAGGGCGCAGGACCTGCAGTGACTTGAAAGCGTAGCGCCGGCGAAGCCGACTCGAAAGATCACCGTCCCGAGCCCCGGTAGAGCCGTAGCGGGATGATCACCACCGCGGCCGCCAGCAGCAGGCCGCCGGACAGGTAGAACACCGAGCCCATGCCATAGAGCCCGATCAGGTAGCCGGCAATGACCGGACCGGGCAGGGTGAACATACTGTTGGAGAGGAACGTAATGCCCAGCGAGGTGGCCTGAATGCGGGCGCCGGCCACGTCCACGACCGCAGCCGCGGTAATGTTGGTGAGGGTGTAGAAAAACAGGCTGATCAGGGTCACGACCACCCCAAGGGGAACCCCCGGTCCCACCAGCGGTATCAGCGTGTAGAGCACGGCCAGCGCCAAAAAAGCCGGCAGCAACACCCGCTTCCGTCCCAGGCGGTCCGAGAGGTAGCCGAGGATCGGCTGCGACACCGTGCCCATCACGTGTAGCAGTGCGTAGTAGTAGCCCAGTCCCGTAGAGGTGTAGCCGAGGGTTTCCTGCACGTATAGCGGAAAGAAGGTGATGACCAGGATCCGCCCGGTGTTCATGAGGCCGTTGGCCAGGGCCATGCCGAGGAAGTTGGGATTCTTGAGGAACTCTCCCAGCCCCGACGCTTGCGCGACGCCGCCTCCGGAGGCAGGCGCGGGTGCGCCGAAGATGCCGCGCAACCCCAGCCACAGGGGCACCCCCAGTACCACGGCCAGAAGGAGCTGCAACGCCATCAGGTGGCGCCACGGATACAGAACGAAAAGCATCCCCACCACCGTTGGCGTGAGGGTGTCGCCCACGGTGGCGCCCATGCCGTGGATGGCGAACGCGGTGCCCCGGTGCTCCGGGAACCGGCTCGACAGCGACGCCATGGCCGTGGGATGCCAGAGGGCGATGCCCACCCCCACCAGCCCCGCCGCAATCAGCGCGTACAGATAGCCGGGAGCCAAGCCGAAGGTGATGTACGCCGCCCCCAGCGCGAGCACGGCCGAGGAAAGGATCGCCGTGCGATAGCGCGCCAGGCGGTCCGCCATGAGCCCCGCAGGCAGGTTCATGAGCCCGGTGGTCAGCTCCCGCATGGTGGTCAGGCTTCCCACCTGAACGTGGCTGAGGCGCAACGCCACCTTCAGGGGCGGCAGGATCATGGGAAAGAGCTGGATGAACCAGTGGACGGCGAAATGCCCGCCGGTAATATAACCCAGCAGCACCAGCCGGTCCCTGCCAATGGCACGAAGTCTCATGTCGTGTTTCACAATCCGTGTTTCGCAATCACGATCTCGCGTTTCAAACCTAACCGATGAACGCCGCTTTATCCAAGCCGACCAGCCTACCCGCCGACCAGCCGACTTCTGAAGAAACGAATACATACGCGAACGGAGTTCTCTGCGGACAACAACGGACCTGGTGGCCACCGCTTGAGGGTGTGGCTTTCGATATCCGGGGTCAGAGAGCTGAACCCGGAGCATCCCATCAGCTTGAGAGCCAGGATGGAGGGCAACGGGGGGGCAACGGGGCGTAGCATTGGACTCGGTACGCCGGCGGTTGTACAAAGGGCGGCAGGACCCTCACCCCTGCCCCTCTCCCAGAGGGAGAGGGGGGTCGGAGACAGAGGAGAGGGGATCGGAGGGGTTTGCGGTCGAATCAGGGTTTGCGGTCGAATCAGGGTTTGCGGTCGAATCAGGGTTTGCGGTTGAATCAGGGTTTGCGGTTGAATCAGGGTTTGCGGTTGAATCATCATGGAACTCGGCGTCAAGGGCAGGCGCGCGCTGATTTTCGGGGGCTCCCGTGGCATCGGCCGCGCCGTGGCCGGGGCGTTGGCGGCCGAGGGCGCCGACGTGGCGGTGTGCGCCCGCAAGGAGTGGGCGGCGCAGAAGGTCGCTTCGGAAGCGGCGGAGAACAGCGGGGTCAGGGGCGCGGGCTACAGGATCGACGCCTGGGACGAACCGTCGACGGTCTCGCTCGTAGGCCGCATCGTCGAAGATTTCGGCGCCATCGACCTGTTGTTCGGGGTCGCCCGGCGTCCGGCGTTGGAGGACAGGAACGCGCCGCCGCCGGGTGGCTGGCAATCCCTGCTCGACAATGGATTCCTTCGTTTCAAGGCGGTGACGGAAACGCTTCTGCCCGGCATGCAGGACCGGCAATGGGGCCGCATCCTCTGGATGATCCCGTGGGCGGCCGGCGGAACCGACGTCGAGAGACAAGTTCACTCCGTCATGAGCATGGCGCTGTCCGCATGGATCGAGTCCGTCGCCGCAGACCTTGCCAGAGACAACGTCACCATGAACCTGTTGAGGCCGGCGCCAGTGTCGAGGACCACGGGGTCCGGCTCTGCTTCCCGGCGCGACAAGTCTCGGCGGGGCTCCATGCCCCGTCCGTGGACACGGTCCTTTCCGTCCACCAGGTCGCCGCGGCCGCCGCCTTCCTGCTCAGCGACCCCGGCGGTGGGATCTGGGGCAGGACCATCAGGCTCGGCAGTGACGGCGCCGGTTGACCGAACAGAACTGCGCCATCCTGGTCTGGAAACGGGCGCGCCATTCCCCCGTGCGCCGGACTCGTTTGTCACACGCGAAGACCCTCACCCCTACCCTCTCCCAGAGGGAGAGGGAGTCGGAGGGAAAGACCCTCTCCCAGAGGGAGTCGGAGGGAAAGGCCCTCTTCCCGAAGGGAGTCGGAGGGAAAGGCCCTCTTCCCGAAGGGAGTCGGAGGGAAAGGCCCTCTTCCCGAAGGGAGTCGGAGGGAAGGAGCCTCTCCGGAGAGAGAAGGCGTCGGAGGGGCTGCCATTGAATCATCATGGCTCTTGGCATCAAGGACGGGCGCGGACGACTCTCCGTCTCTCTGACTCTCCGTCTCTCTCCGTCTTGAGCTTGCCGGGATAAAGTGGTTAGCTTCCGGAGTACGTACACGGATTGCAGGCAATCCGGCGGACTCCGAGACAACCCTTTCCCATTGCTGCTGTTGCTCATGGCGACCCCTGAACAGAGCTACTTCGATCCGGCGGTGCTGGCGCGGCTCTCGAACCTGCATTTGAAGGCGCGCTGGGTGGTGGAGGGCGTCATGGCGGGGCTCCACCGGAGCCGCGCCAAGGGCTTCAGCGTCGAGTTCGAGCAGCATCGCGAGTACGCCCCCGGCGACGAGATCCGCCGCATCGACTGGAAGGCTCTGGGCAAGCTGGACCGCTACTTCATCAAGGAATACGAGGACGAGAGCAACCTCAAGACCCACCTGCTGCTGGACGTCAGCGGCTCCATGGACTACGCGTCGGGCGACGTCACCAAGTTCCAGTACGGCTGCATCCTGGTGGCTTCGCTGGCCTACCTCATTCTCAGGCAGCAGGACGCCGCCGGCCTGACCACCTTCTCGGACCGCATCGACTCGCAACTGCCGCCCAAGGCGGCGCGGGGCTACATGGTGGAGTTGCTGCAGCGGCTCGAAGCCGAGACCACCCGGGGCGAGACCGACGTGGGCAGGATCCTGCGGGAGGTGGCCGGCGGCATCCGGCGGCGGGGGCTGGTGATATTGGTGTCGGACCTGCTGGACGACGCCGAGTCGGTGTTGCAGGGGCTGCGCCTGTTCCGCTTCAAGGGCAACGACGTGCTGGTCTTCCACGTGATGGACGAGGCCGAGTTGACTCTCCCCTTCTCCGGCAACACCCGGTTCGAGGACATCGAAGACCGCGGGCTCCGGGTCACGGCCGATCCCAAGGCCATACAGGCGGAGTATCGTCGGGTCGTGGCGGACCACATCGACACCCTCCGGTCGGGTTGTCATGAGTACGCCATCGACTATCAACTGGTCTCCACGGCCACGCCGCTGGACCAGGCTCTGGTGAGCTACCTGAGCTGGAGGAAGTAGACCTGGGATTCCTCTACCCGTTGTACCTCGCAGCCCTGGCTGCCGCGGTGATTCCGCTGGTGATCCACCTGCTGAACCGGCGGCAGCAGAAACGCCTGCGCTTCCCCGCGGTGCGGTTCGTACTCATCTCGCAACGGCGCGTGGCGCGCACCTACAACCTGCGGAACTGGCTGCTGCTGGCGGTGCGGACGCTGGCGATCGTCTTCCTGGCGCTGCTCATGGCCCATCCCCTGTGGGAGACCGGGGCGGGGCTTGCGGCCCGGGGCGCGCCGCTATCCGCCGCCATCGTCGTGGACAATTCGCTGAGCATGCAGGTGCGCGAGGAGGGCGCGCCGTTCAGGGAAGCGAAGCAGGCCGCGGGCCGCATCCTGAAGGCGATGGACGGCGGCGACCGGGCGGCGGTGATCGCCACCAACCCGGTGGGGCGCCGGGAGCCCCGGCTCAGGGACCCGCGGGAAGCGGCCCTCAAGGACCTCGGGCCGCTGGCCGTCACCGCCGGCGCTGCGGACTTCACCGCGGCGCTCCGTACCGCCTACGGGCTGCTGCGAAAGACCGGCGGACAGAAGGCCCTGTGGGTGGTCACGGACCTGGGACTGTCCGGTTGGGATCGCCTGTCGCTGCCGGCCTTGGGCGAGTACGATCCCACCGTCCCGCTGAAGATCGTCACCGTGGGATCGTCCGACGCCCCGCCGAGCGCCACCATCACGGCCCTCGCGTCCCGGGCCGTCCACGTCGCTCCGGGACTGGATATCGGCCTGGCGGCCACCCTCGAGGGCTTTGCCGCCGGCGCCATCCCCGACGTGGCCGCCCGCCTCACCATCGACGGCAAGGTCCGGGACGAGAAGCAGGTGACCCTGTCGGGGGACGCGGAGTCCACCGTCGACTTCCGGTTCAAGCTGGACCGGCCGGGCAGCCGCTCCGGCTACGTGTCGCTCCACGGCGATGGACTGTCCGGCAACCTCCGGCACTACTTCACCCTTCACACCCGGGACCGGCTGAACGTCCTGCTGGTGGACGGCGACCCCCAACGGGCGCTGGTGGCCAGCGAGACTTTCTTCCTGAGCCGGGCGTTGAATCCCACCGGAGACCTGGCGAACTCGGTGCTGCTGCCGGAGGTCATCCTCCCCGGCGCCGTGGGCCAGGTCGACCCGGACGGATATCAGGCCATGGTGCTGGCCAACGTCGCCGCCCTGCCGCCGGCCTTCGTCGCCAGGCTCGCCGCCTTCGTGGAGGGCGGCGGGGGCCTGCTGCTGTCTTTGGGGGACCGTGTGGCGGCCGGAGACTACAACCGGGCGCTGTGGGACAACGCCTCCGCCCTCCTCCCCGGCCCGCTCGGAGAACGCCGGCGGGCGCCCCTGGACCGGAACGTCACCGTCGGCGAAGTGGATGTCCTGCACCCGGCGCTGGATGCCTTCGGTGACCGGCGCCTGCTGGACTCGTTGCGGTCGGCGAAGGTTTCGTCGTATTTCGAGGTGTCCCCCGTCGGCGGACGCACCCTGATGCGGCTGAGCAACGGCCAGCCGTTGCTGGTGGAGAAACAGATCGGCAAGGGCCGCGTTCTCCTGTTCACCTCCACCGCGGACAGCGCCTGGAACAACCTCCCGCTCAAGACCGGCTACGTGCCGTTGATTCAGTCCCTGGTGACCCACATGGCCGGCGGGAGCAACGGCTCCATCGACACGGGCATCATCGCGGGCACGGCAAAACGGTGGTCCACGGGCGCCGCCCACGCGGGGAAGCGACTGCGGGTGGTGGACCCGAACCGGACGGAAAGAGAGGTCACGCTGGAGCCCCGCGACGGGAAGGCTTCCGGGTCTTTTGACGGCAATCACTTCGCGGGCGTCTACCGGGTCGTCGCCCCGGACCTGGACCTGCCCGCCCTGTACGCCGTGAATCCGTCCCCCATGGAATCGCGCCCGGAGCGCATGGGC
Organism: uncultured Binatia bacterium (SeqCode); assembly: GCA_965214905.1. Taxonomy (GTDB): domain Bacteria; phylum Desulfobacterota; class Binatia; order UBA9968; family JAJDTQ01; genus JAJDTQ01. The sequence continues at coordinate 3,711,572 of OZ243984.1, read as the reverse complement.
GCCCGCGAGCTCGAGCGGAAGCTCGGACCCGTGAGCCATGAGGTCCTTGCCGCCGGCGCCCTGTCCGCCGGCGGTACCCGCACCGATCTCGCGCTGGCCCTGGTGGTGGTGCTGATCGCGACGCTGCTGTTCGAGAGCTGGCTGGGGCGACGCAACTATGAATAGTGGCCGGGGCAACGAAACCATGAACCGACGAAGGTTCCTGCAACGCCTGCTGGGAACCGCGGCCGCGGCGTCGTGGGGCCTGCCCGCGGCGCTGCCGGCCGCGCAAACCGCGCCGCGAATCCAGTTCGTCTTCGCGCAGGTGCGCTACCGCGGCGGCGACTGGGACCCGCGCCCCCGGGCCGCGACCCCGTTGATGGAAGAGCTCATGCGCCGGACCAGCGTTATCGCGGCCCCGGAACGACGGGTCGTGAGCCTGACCGACCCCGAGCTGTTCTCGTTCCCGTTCCTCTACATGGCCGGCAAGTACGATTTTCAACCGTTCTCCGAGGACGAGAGCCGGAACTTGAGACGGTTCCTCTCGTTCGGCGGGTTCCTGCTCGCGGACAATACCCTGGGACAACCGGGCTACGGCTTCGACCGGAGCTTTCGCGCGGAGATGCGGCGGGTGTTCCCCGGACGGGAGCTGCGGAGGATCCCTCTGACCCACGCCTTGCTGCGGAGCTACTACCTGCTCCGCCGGGTGGGCGGACGGGTGGCCACCAGCTCGTACCTCGAAGGCATTCAGCTTGGAGAGACCACGCCGGTGGTGTATTGCCATAACGACCTGGCCGGCGCCTGGGAACGGGACGGGCTCGGACGCTGGAGCCACCCGTGCGTTCCCGACGGTGAAGAGCAGCGGCGCGACGCCTTCCATCTCGGCGTCAACCTGATCCTCTATGCCATGACCGGCAACTACAAGCAGGACCTGATCCACGTGCCGTTCATCCGCCGGCGGCTCACGCAGTGAAAGTTCGGAGTCGTTGGAGTTTCGGCACCGCCTGTTTCGCGGGGATGACGAGTTTCAAGTGACCGGTATATCGGACATCGCTTTGGGCGGTGGGGTTCCCCTGTGGCTGACGGCCGTGCCGGCGCTGGCCGCGGCGGGCTTCCTGGTGCATCAGTTCCGGTTCCTGCGCCGGAGCCTGGGTCTCGGCAAGGCGTCGCTGTTGACGTTGCTGCGAGGCCTGGTCTACGCCCTGCTGCTGCTCTTTCTCCTGGGTCCCGTGCGCACGGTGGAGGAACCCACGTCGTTGCGGCGCCCTTTGGTGGTGCTGCTGGATACGTCCGAGAGCATGGGGCTCTCCTCCGGCGGCAGCGGCGGCAGCCGGCTCGATGTCGCCAGGGAGGTGCTTGCGGCGCCGGGACTGACTCGTGGGCTGGCGGGAAAATACCACCTCAAGCTCTACGCCTTCGACCGTGAAAACGTCCCACGGGACTTTGACGGGCTTGCGAACGCGGCCCCGACGGGCGACGCCAGCCGGCTCTTCCACGCTCTGAAGCAGGTGACGGAAGGTGAACCGGAAGCCGCCGGGATCATCGTCGTGTCCGACGGCATCGTCAACCCCGCCAATGCCCTCGAGAAGTTCTCGGGCCACCCCAGGCCGGTCTTCGCGGTCGGGGTGGGACAAACGGACGGCTTCAAGGACCTGCGCATCGCCGACCTGCGCGCCCCCGAGCTGGCCTTTCGCGGCCGCGCCATCGCCATCGACTTCACCATCCAGGCCTACGGCATGGCCGGCGTCGAGGTGCCGCTCTACTTCAACCTCGGCCGGAACCTCATCTCCACACATCCCATCACCATCGACCGGGACGCCTACCAGAACCGCGTCACCCTCAACTACACGCCGCGGGAGCTGGGCGCCCACGGGTTCACCCTGACGCTGCCCGAACAGGGCGGCGAGAGCATTGCCGGGAACAACCGGAAGGCATTCCGGATGGAAGTACGCCGGGACAAGATCCGCGTGTTGACCCTGTCGGGGTCGCCCTCGTGGAACTACCGGTTCCTGAGGTTCGCGCTGAAGCAGGATCCATTTCTGGAGCTGGTCTCGTTCGTCATCCTCCGCACTCCCGACGACGTGGTGGACGTGCGCGATAACGAGCTGAGCCTGATTCCCTTCCCCATCGACGAGATCTTCGTCGAGGAGCTCGATAACTTCGACGTGCTGATCCTCGACGACTTCTCGCACCGCACCTACTTCAACCCGCTCTACTTCGAGAACATCCGGGACTTCGTGCGCGACGGCGGCGGCATCGCCATGTTCGGCGGCGTCCGCGCCTTCGACCGGGGCGGGTATCACGAAACCGCCCTGAATCCGGTGCTGCCGGTGAAACTCGACGGGCGCGGGGACTTCCGGACCGGCGTCGCCGCGCGCGCCGGCCTCACGCCGGCAGGCAAGGCCCACCCTCTGACGCGGGTCTTCGCGGACCCCGTGGCCAACGAGGAGGCTTGGCGCGCGCTGCCGGCTCTGACCACCCTCAACGAGGTGGCGCAGGCCAACGGCGAGGTGCTGCTGTCGGCGCAGGTGCGCGGGCGTCAGGCGCCCCTGCTGGCCGTGAGGAGGTACGGCAAGGGGCGGTCGCTGGCATTCACCAGCGACGATCTCTGGCGCTGGAACTTCGACGCGGTGGGCCGCAACCAGAACCCCCAGATTCATCTGAAGCTCATTCGCAACGGGGTGCGCTGGCTGGCGCGGGAGCCCGCCTTCGACCAAGTGCGGATCCTGGCGGTCGGGGGCTCCCGGCGGCCCGGCGAAAAGCTCGAGTTCCGCATCCGGGTGTTGCAGGACGACCACGCCCCGGCCAGGGACCCGGTCCTCCAGGTGGCGGTCACAGGGCCGGAGGGTGAGCGGTCGCCGCTGGCGGCCGCGGCCACCGAGCAGCCGGGAGAGTACCGATCCGAGTTCACCCCCCGTCTCGAAGGGTCCCATCGCATCGAGGTCCAGGCGTCGTCGTCCGGCAAGCCTCTGGGAAGCGCCGCCGCCAACGTCCTCGTGGCGCTGCCGTCCGAGGAGAGCGATGACGGCCGGCCGAGACCGGAGTTGCTGGAAGCCGTGGCGGCGCGCAGCGGGGGTATGTTCGCCACCGCCGCCTCGTTGACCGACGCCCACTGGTCGGAGTTCGATGAGATGATGGAGCGGGCGGCGCCGTCCAGCATCGTGGCGAGAAGCCGGGTGGCGCTCTGGAACGAGCCGTTGCTGTTTACCCTCGTGGTGGTGCTGCTGGCGGCGGAGTGGTGGCTACGGCGGACCTGGGGACTGGTGTGAGCATGGGAGCCTGCGCCGCAGAAAACGAAGTGGTAGGGGCGGGTTTGAAACCCGCTTGCGTCCGCATCGCGCCGCCGACCGATACAGCTTCCCGGGGACTCTTGTGACACTGGAGATCGGGCCATGATCACACACGTTTTTTCCGGCAATCCCCTGGACCGGGGCGATGTGCAGCGCCGGGATGAAAACTGGCTCAGGCAGGCGGCCCGGGACCCCCGTTCCCGCTTCCTGCCGCTGTGGCGGCTCGACATCCTGTTGCGGAACGGCTCCCGGGCAGAGCTTGGATGGGTGAAACCCGCGGACGTCGAATCACTGAGCCTGGAAGACCCACCCGTCTTTCTCGGGCTCATGGACGGCGCCGCCCACTTCGCGATGGACGTCTCTGCGCTGTCCGAGCCCCTCCGGGAGCTGAACCTGGAAGACCCCTGGAGCTTCGTGGAGGCCCGGGCCGCAGCCGCGCAGTTGAAGGCCCAGGACGTAGGCATCCTGGCCCAGAGCAAGGCCCAGGTGGACTGGCACCGCCGGCATCGCTTCTGCGGGCTGTGCGGCGGCGCCACCGAGCAGGCGCGCGGCGGCCAGCTACGCAAGTGCGCCGCCTGCAACACCGAGCACTTCCCCCGCACCGACCCGGTAGCCATCATGGTCGTCACCGACGGCGAACGTGCCCTGCTGGGCCAGTCCCGCGGACGGCTCGCGCGCTCCGGACGCTACTCCGCCCTGGCGGGCTTCATCGACCAGGCCGAGTGCATCGAGGAGGCCGTCCGGCGGGAGGTGAAGGAGGAGGCCGGCATCGAGGTAGGCGAGGTGCGCTATCATTCCTCCCAGCCCTGGCCCTTCCCTTCCTCCCTCATGATCGGCTGTCACGGCAAGGCCCTGACCACGGCAATCGCCAAGGACGACGAGGAGATGACCGACGTGCAGTGGTTCTCGCGGGAAGAGGTGCTGTCCTCCCTGGCCGGCGGGAACCCGAACCTGCGCCTCCCCGACCCCGTGGCCATCGCCCACCACCTGATCCGGGCGTGGGCGGAGGGGCGGGTGGTGTTCTAGTGTAGTAGTGTATCGACTGGACGGCGCACCCCACGGGAGAGATGATTCGATGTCCAAACCACGCATAGCGGTGTTCTCGGGACCGCGCGCCACCATCGCCAATACACCGGCACTGGTCACGAGCAACAAGGGGCGGGCAGCAGGCGAACGGCGACTGGACGGTCGGTTCGACCACCTCGTCCCGCAGCGCCTGCACGAGCCCGTGCGGGTGCGTATCGAGAAGTTCAGCGCGCACCCGCTGGAATCCGACGCCGCCGAGGTCTACCACGACGACGGAAAGTCATACTACGAGGTGGATTTGCGGCCGGAGGACGGCGCGTATCTGCTGCCCTACGTGGCGCGGCGCGCCGACGGCTCGGAGGACGGCACACCGTTCGAGGTTGCCGACCTGGCCGATGCGGGCATCGGCTACGGCGGGAGACAATCGTTCTTTCCCGATGCGTCGCGGCTGTTCGAAGAGATCGACCGCGGGTTGAGCGGGCGCGGCCACGACGGCGCGGCCAGCGAGCTGGACCGGCTCGCGGAGTACGATTTCGTGCGCGTGCTCCCTCCGGCGGGCTACCTGAAGCAGGGTGAGGCGGCAGGACGCGACTTCTTCCCGTACAGCCCCCGGCCCCTCGGCAAGTTCCCGCCCCATACGGCCATGGCCCGCGCGGTCGACATCGTCCAGCAAACCATCGACTCCGGGCGCTACGACGGCTTCATCTGGCTGGAAGGCAGCCCGCACGTGGAGGAGACACTCTACTGGTTGAGCCTCGTATTGGACACCGAGCTGCCCTTCGTGGGCCTATCGTCGCAACGTGCGCACGGAACGCTCTCCAACGACGGCGACCGCAACATCGTTGACGCGGCGCGCTATATCGCGTCGGGTATGGGTGCGGGCCTGGGCGCGGTCGGCATCGTGGACGAGCAGATATTCGCGGCGCGCGCGTTCAAGAAGGGCGACGCGCGTCCGGGCGGCTACCGCGCCACGGGCGGACACGGCGGCGTGCTCGGCAGCGCGGGCGATGCGGTACGCGTGTGGTTCCGTCCGGCGTACCGGACCACCGGCACGTCCGCACTTGCGGTGGGACGACTGCCCGCCGAAGTCACCTTCCAGGAGTACGGCGACAGTCCCGAGGCGGTGAGCATCCGCATCAAGGATGACGACGGCTCGCTGCGCGGCGAGGCCATTGCGCCGGTGCACGTCGTCAAATACGGCCACTACATGGCGGAGGAAGACACCGCCGACCCGGAGGTGGAAGTGGACATCATGGCGCGCATCGAACGCGGGCTTGCGCAGGAAGGGTCGGCGGAGCCGGGCGCGCCCCGGTTTCACGGGTTCGTGCTGGAGGCGGCGGCGGGCACCGGCTCGGCGCTCCCGAGCCAGATGGCGGCGCTCGCCATGGCCGCCTGCAACGGCATGCCGGTGGTGCGGGTGAGCCGGGGCGACCCGGAGGGCGCCCTGCCCGCCAATCCCGACGATCTGACGATCGAAGGGAGCAACCTGGACGCGACCAAAGCGCGCGTGCTGCTGCGCGCGGCGATGCTGCGCCTGGGCCGTTTACCCAAGGCGCGCGACCCACGCAACCCCACAGCGCAGGAGCGTGAGGCGTCGCTGGCGGCGATTGCACGCTATCAGGAGATATTCGACTCGCACTAGGAGCCTGTCGGATCAGGTGTTTGATTACAGGCAGAAGGGGAAGGTTCGGTTGCGTTCATTATATCGAACTTTCTTGTTTGGATAGGACGAACAAACCGGAACGAGTGTTGCGTTTCATATTTGCGATGACTCATCACCGAGCCATTTGGACGGCCCTTCCGACACCCTCTCCCTCTGGGAGAGGGTTGGGGTGAGGGTCCCCCGTGTGCGAGCCGCCGGTTGGGAGCGACCAGCAAAGCAGGGCAGGTTTATTCGGGGCGCCCTCACCCGGCCTTCGGCCATCCTCTCCCAGAGGGAGAGGGGAGTTGTTCATCGCCGACCACTTCTTGCGGGAACGGGGTGAAGATAGGGAACAGGGTCAACACATTTACGGAACGCGACTCTAGCGAAGTCGAAGGGCGCCTGCTGGCCTTGTCTGTGAGCCGCTTGCCCTCTATAGTTGGCCGGCAGGAGGTGACCCATGACCAGCGCGCTCCGTTTCAGCGGCGCCATCCCGGCCAATCTGCTGCCCTTCAACGAGGATCTGTCGTTCGATGAGGTCAACTACCGGAGGCACCTCTCATGGCTCGCTTCCGTGGACGGTGTCGGCGCCATCGTTTGCAACGGCCATGCCGGTGAAGTGTCGTCTCTGGATCGGGAGGAGCGGCGCCGGGCGCTGGCCCTGGCCGCCGACGAGGTCGGCGGACGCGTGGAGCTGATCTCCGGCATCTACACCGACAACACCCTGGAGGCCGCCGAGTTTGCCAAGGACGCCAAGGCCGAGGGCGCGTCCGGCCTCCTGATCTTTCCGCCGACGCTGTTCATGTGGGGCGCCCGGCTCCGGCCGGAGATGGCCGTGACCCATTTCGAGACCGTGGCGGAAGCCACCGACCTGCCGCTGATCGTGTTCGAGTACCCCCCGGCAAGCGGCATCGGCTACGCTCCCGAGACTCTGGCGCGGCTGGCGGAGATCGAGCACGTGGTGGGGGTCAAGGACTGGAGCAACGACATGGCGGCCCTGGAGGCCAACCTGCGGGCGCTGCGCGGCGCCGGCCGGCCCGTGGCCATGCTGAGCAGCTATACCCTGTCCCTGTTCGCGAGCTACGTGCTGGGCGCGGACGGCTCCATCTCGGGAATGGGAAGCGTCACCGCCGATCTGCACGCCGAGCTTTTCCGGGCGGTACAGACGGGAGATCTCGAAGCCGGCCGCCGGCTCAACGACCGGCTCGCTCCGCTGGTGGGGGTCTTCTACGCGCCGCCCTTCGTGGACATGCACAACCGCATGAAGGAAGCGCTGGCGCTCCTGGGACGCATCGACAAGGCCGTCGTGCGCCCGCCCCTCAAGCGCATCAGCGACGGCGAGCGCGAACGCCTCCGGCTCGCGTTGCTGCAGTCCGGGCTGCTGCTGCCGTAACGCCGTCCGGGGGTAAGTGAGCGATTGACTCGAACGGGAGTTGAAACCGGGGCCCCTTGTACCGAACCGCCGAATCCGTCATTTCGGCGAAAGCCGGGATCCAGCGGAGGCGGCGGAGGGTTTCCACGCGGCCGTCTACGACCAGCTATCCTCGTACACCCAGCGGTCGAGGTTGTCGAAGTACTGGCGCCGGAGCATGAGGCTCATCTCCACGGCACGCACGACGCGGTCCTGGATCTCGGGGTCGGTGGCGTACTTGACGAGCAGCTCGAACGGATAGTTGCCGTGCTCCTCCTCGTCATCGTGGATCTTCCGGTAGGGGCCGGTAACCCACTGGGGCACGGTGCCGGCCTGGAGGCTCTTGCCGATGAGGTAGTCGGCCACGCCCTCCCCGGCAAAAGGAAACGCGGCAATGCGCTCACAAGTACTCGTCAGCGCCTCGAACCCGTTGAACATCGCCATCTGGGCGGGTACCGGCTTGTAGTCGTAGGGCACGGCCCCCTTGCTCTTCAATGCCTCCGAGAGATATTCCGCGTGGACGAACTCCTCGTGGATCGCTTCCGCCAGTATGGCCTTGACTTCCAACTCCGGCGTGGTCTTGAGCCAGGCGCCGAAGACCTCGGCAGCGCGCACTTCGTTGAAGAGTCGGCTCTGCATCACCTTGATGCGCATCTCGTCGGTGGTGAGTGGAATGTAGCTGTAGGCGGGCAGCCGGTCGTCCAGGCCCTGGCAGAACTCCCCCACCCGCTGCTGAACTTTCTTGGCAAATTCTCGACTGTCCATGTGAGCTCCCTGTCCGGAACGTTCCGGTGGTCTCGGTGCGGATTCGATGCCCGAAGGAATACCAGCCGGCGCCAAGACCGTCAAGCAAACCTCCATTCCCTAAATCCGTCACCAAGAAAGTTAGGGACCTGGTTGGAGGCCGTGATAAAGGGGGCAAAGATGGTAGTAAGGCAAGCGAGAGCATCACCAACGAGGTGCAATTATTATGAAGCAAGGGATACTGGGATTCCAGTATGAGGAAGAGAAGAAGAGGGCGGGGATGACGGGATTGTCAGGGCTGGGGGTGTACCTGGAGTTGATGGAGGCGATGGGGTTGAAGCGATGGGTGGAGGGGCGTGTGGGGCTACGGAGAGGGGGACAGGGCTGGACGGACAGCCAGGTGGTGATGGCGCTGTTGCTGCTGAACTTGGCGGGCGGGGAGTCGGTGAGCGACGTGGAGGTATTGGGGAAGGACGAGGGGTTGAAGTGAGTGATGGGAGAGGCGGAGGGTCACGGGCTGAAACGGGGAGAGCGGCGAAGGCTGGAGCGGCGATGGCGAGTGGAGCGACGGCGCGGGTTTCCGTCGGAGCCGGCGGTGTTTCGTTATTTGCGAGGGTTCCATGATGAGGAGGCGGAGGGCCAGCGTGAGGAGCACAGGGCGTTCATTCCGGCGGCGAATGAGGCATTGCGTGGATTGTGGGAGGTGAACGGGGCGATGTTGTGCTGGATGCAGAGGCGTTGGCCCCAGCGGGAGGCGCCGCTGGACATGGCTGCGACGTTGGTGGAGACGCAGAAGCGGGAGGCATTGGCGAGCTACCAGAAGACCAAGGCGTATCAGCCGTTGACGACGTACGGGTGGGAGGCGGAGAGTGTGGTTCATTCGGAGTTTCGGGACGGGAACGTGCCTGCGGGGTATGAGCAGTTGCGGGTGATGCGGGAAGCGTTGCGGCATCTGCCTCGTGGGGTGAAGACGGTGCGGCTGAGGTCGGACACGGCGGGGTACCAGCAGGAGTTGTTGAAGTATTGCGCGGAGGGGAAGGACGAGCGCTTCGGGGTGATCGAATTTGCGGTGGGGGTGGACGTGACGGCGGCGTTCAAGCGGGCGGTAGGGCGGGTTCGGGAGCGGGAGTGGAAGCCTGTGTACCGAGGGACGGGCAAGAATCGGGTGAAGACCGAACAGGAGTGGGCGGAGGTGTGCTTCGTGCCGAACTGGATCGCACGCCGGAAGAAGGGGCCGGCGTACCGATTCATCGCCACCCGAGAGCGGTTGAGGGAACCGCCATTGCTGGAGTCCCTTCAAGACAGCCCGCTCGATCTGCCGCTGATCGGATCGATGCTCAGTGAGAGCTGGATGATCAAGCGTACGTTTGCCGCCGACATCACCAATCCAGAAATCGATGAACTGTACCAATCAGGGATCGCGTCAGGAGCATGGGGTGGCAAATTGCTTGGCGCCGGCGGTGGCGGTTTTATGCTTTTCCTGATACCGCCGGAACGGCAGGCAGCCATGCTCGCCTGCACCGGGAACCCACCGGCATTCCCGTTGGTGTTGGATTCCACTGGTTCGCAGCTCATCTATGACAGCGGGAGTCGCTGGACCGGACCGTTCGACTACTGTCAAACAGCTTCTGATACTGGATAATATGGTGGGGATTTTCCAGAAGTCGCGATCCGCGGTGCTCCTGGACCGGGACGGGACGATTAATCGAGAGGTCCATTATCTTTCTCGCCCGGAGCAACTGGAGTTGTTGCCGGGAGCGGCCGAGGGACTGCGGAGTCTTCACGAAGCCGGGCACTTGCTGGTGGTTGTGACCAATCAGTCCGCGATCGGCCGCGGCTTGTTGGACCGAGACCGGCTTGACGAGATCCACTCGCGCCTGAGTAGCATGTTCGATGCCGAAGGAGTGAAAGTAGCTGCTTGGTACGACTGTCCGCACCGGCCGGATGACGGGTGTTCGTGCCGCAAACCGGCCGTCGGTTTGTTCGAGCAGGGACGGCGAGAGCTTGGGATCTCCCTGGATCACGCATGGACGGTGGGGGACCAGTTGAGCGATCTACAAGCCGGGCGGGCGGTTGGCGCGCGGACCATTCTGGTCGCTACCGGATATGGGCGCCGGGAGTATCGGCTGCCGCTACGGCGAGAATACGCAGATTACTATGTCGAATCCCTCATCGAGGCCGCTCGAATCATCAGGCGACCGACCGTAGGACACTGCCTACCAGGTCCGGTGCTCGCGTAACGGTCATCATCCTGGCGGCCAACAACGCCAAGCGCTTCAGCGCCAGGGGAGTAGTTGCATCAGACTGGCTCTGCTTCCAGGAAGACCAGTTTTCTTTTGCCGCTACAGACAGTGTCCAGATAAATCTTATTCGTGCCCGGTATGAGTCTCGGATGCAAGTCACATCTGCATTCCCCACTGAATTCGAACCCATGATAAAATTCTGCCAATACCCGAAACGTTCCTCGGCTACAATTTCCCAGGAGCAACCCTTGCATTCGCGCTCGATCTGGATATGTGTCAGTAACGAAGAAGTCACCGCTTGTGTGGGGATGCCCGTCACCCATAGCGTTGAGCGTCCCACCACAAAGTGGCCGTAGGAACAGGTTCTTAGTTGATATCAAATAATAACCGTCGACACCCTCCGGGCTCCTCAAATACGCGAGGATCCAATCATTGTCGAGCCAACTATAATGACTCACCATGTCGTTATCGGCGATAAGTTTCAAGGTCTTCGGTTCGCCGACACTTGCTACAAGGAGACGATCGAAACGGCGATTCTTCAGAAAATACCGATGTAGCAGAAGGAACTTCTCTCCATTGGGGGAAATCATCAGATGATTGATGCAGTGTTCGGCGGAATCAAACGCCGAACGATGATTTGTCCTACATATGTCGGCGATTGAATATAGAAGGTGCTTTTTTCTGGTTTTCATAGATACATATACGGCTCCGCACTCGTCGAGGTTTGGCAGATCAGCTTTGCGTATGCACCGATTCCTGTAGCCGTAGTCGGGTTCCAAGACGTTGAGCCGATCATAGTTTAGAGAAATATACCAGTGTGCTCCGTAGGCATCCTGTACCGGTGCATCGAATATCTCCATTACGTCACCGTATCTCGAAACCAGCTTCGCGCGATAGCGATTTAGACGCTCATCATAAATGTTGAATATGAATTGATCATTATCTAACCATTGTAATCGGCAGCCCTGTTGCCAGTTATAAGAGGTAACCTCGATGGAGAAAAGTGGTTTTCGTAAATCGTCTGGCGAAAACAAAGCAACCTGAATCGGTTTTTTTGGGTCCGGAGGTTCGTGAGTCGGGGAACCGGCAACATGGCAAAGAATGTAGCCGTCCTCCGATTCCGGGACTTTATCATAGTATCCAAAGAACGTCTCTCCCTGTTCCGGCCCAACCCACGTCAAATGATGGTTTGTTTTGTACGAATAGCCTTTCTTTTCCGTCAAGTAGATAATTCTCGAATAGACCTGCTTTATCACGCTCTTTACTAGGGGAGTCTTGCTCAAAGCACGGGCTAAGTTTTTTTCAATCGGACCAAACTTGGATGGCATGTTTACCTCGGTTTCTTCTTGATATTCACCCCTTTAGCGTCGGGTTTTTCAGGCTGTTGCGCGCTGGCGCGGAGCACCTCGAAAGAAAGACAACGGAGAATGCTTCAATGCAGCTTTTACGGGGGATTGGCTATGATGTTCGAATACAATTCTTGATAACGCAAGGACATCTTCCTTGCTGAGTATTTCTCCATGACCTTCTCCCTGGTTCCCGTCTTCGATACCTTCGACAGACGGCTTATATGACCTGGAAGTTTGTTCGCCATCTCTGCTGGCTTCTCGGACAGGGAAAAAATCTCGACTGCGTCACACATTTCTTTTTTTATTTCCAGATGTGGTGCTATATTGGAGAGTAAAGACGGCAGTCCCATTGCCAACGCCTCCAATACGGCGTTAGGAAATCCTTCGGCCAGAGAGGCGCTTATAAAAAACTCGGAATCCGCCAAATAGCGATAGACATCATTTTGATGTCCAGTAAACAGAATATTCCTATCTTCATAGTTTTGGAGTGCGGACATCGCAGGACCATCTCCTACGACAGTCAAGGTAGCGAGGTTCTTGTCTACATTCTTGAAGATTTCACATAGATATTGAATATTTTTTCGCGGTGTCAACTGCCCGACTGTTATAAATTTGAATACGCTATTACTCTTTCTTGGATGTATAATACGAGGACATTCCACTCCGTTAGCGATTACAGTAGCATCGCTTCTGGTCGGATGTTCCATTTTTAGCGAATCTGAGCAAAAAACGAGATTGCGGCATCTGTTCATGGCTTTAACATGTAGTCCTGCCATACCTGTCCCAAGAATCCTTCCGAACTTTTGTGGGTAGTCGATATAAGGATTATTTCGGCATGTCACCACCCATCGGACATTCCAATTCGACTTGGACACAACAGAATCGCAACGCCATCCAGAACTATGTATCAGGTCCGGTTCAATCAATCGAGCGATGTGGTCAAAGCGATCTTGTAAGCGAAACATACCGGAAATTCTGCCCAACTTCAGCGATCGTATCCCTATAGGGAGGTCTCCTATCCTGTCAATGATAGAGTCGTCCGTCTCCGGTGAAAGAGTTACTACGGATACTTCAAATCTGTCGTAATCCACATGCCTTAAGATATTTATTAGCTGGAAGGTTGGACCACAACTTCGAAATGTCGAGGTCACGTACAACAACCTGAGTCGCCCTCCCGGGGTGCCTGGCGGGTGGACCCTGCCGGACGCCGCTGTTGTATTGACCCCGTCGGGAGAAACCGATGACGATGACCGTGACTCAACGAAACGGCGACGATTCTTCTTTCTTCGAGCGGTATGCTGGTCGATGAGTCGGACGTAACAACCGCCGAACAACTCTGTCGATAATCTGGTCTCGGCGAACTTGCGGCCCGCGAGACCCATCGCGAGGCGTCCGTCGAGCGGCAAAGCGGTAAAGCGAACGATGGCATCGGCGATGTGCCGGGGCGAGTTCGGATCGAACAGGAAGCCGTTTCGCCTGTCCTCCAGTAGGTGGGGTATGCCCCCGACTCGGGCGGCAAGCACGGGGACGCCGCAGGACCTGGCCTCGCAGATGACGTTGGGGGTCCCTTCGGAGAGTGAAGGCAGACAAACGGCATCCGCCGTGCGATAGAGCGCGGCAACATTCCCGCGGCCCGGGTGCAACCGGAACCGATCTCGCAGCGATCGCTCGGCGACGGGTTCCTCCAATTGGCGGTAGTACAGAGCCCGTTCTTGCGACCACTCGGTATCGTTGGATTCATCCGGTACGACGAGTTTCCCGTACCAATCGACCACCAAATCCAGTGTTGGACACTCCTGGCGGACAATCTCGACTGCGGACAGCAACCCGAAGGGGTTCTTCAACGGTCGAAAGCTCCCTAGAACCAATGTGCGCAAATGGTCGGGTTGGCCTAGCTTGGGCGGGGTGTCGGGTTTGAAATACTCTAGATCGACCCCGTTTACGACAACGTGGGTCCGTCGCTGAAGATAACGGGCCGTACCGGTGATGTGATTTCGTAGAGTGTGGGAGTTGCAGACCACAGCGTCCGCGAAACGGTGCAAAGCAGGGCGCAAACTCCGCCACACAACTTTGTCGGCCATGAAGCCCAGTTCCGTGACAATGATCGCGAAGTCTCGCCGAGGCAGTCCCGCAAACTCGACTAGCACGTTAGCCCCGACAGAGAAGGCGCTAACTGCGTCGGGTCTATTCCACCGGATCTCTCTTCTCATGATGTAGAGAAGGTGCAGCCAGTTTCGCGACGGGACATGGACAACACGAAGCCCGGCCTCCTCCAACAAATCGAACAAGAACGGGGCCTTCCGGAAGACGAGCACGTCGACGTCGTAACCTCGGCGCTTCAGGTGGACCGCCAGCCGGCAAAGGTCGCGTTGGGCGCCCGCCGGTCCGAGTCTATCGATGACCAGCGTTATGCGAGTGTTATCCATCAAACCTATCGCCCAGCCGTACAGAGGAAACACACGTTGCTACGCCCATGGCAGCCAGATCGAGAGCCGGATCGACCCCAAAGAAGCTATTTAGCTTGCTCGGCAGGAAAGAAGAAACCGATTCCCCAACTCAAATGCATGACCGCGAGGGCCAACGGGAGAAGGAGTGCGGCGGGCGCACGGCGATGGATTCCCACCGCCAGAGATCCGACCGTGAGGGCAGAGGTGTACGTGAGTGGCAACGTCGTCGTTAAGGCCCATGGGGCGCCGACTGAGCCCAGCAACACCGAGGTGACCAAACCCACCACCAGCAGCGGGGCGGCGAAATGTCGGGCCCGCCACGAGGACGGATGTCGCCGCAGCACTGTCCGCTTCCATCGGCCGTAGTCGAAATACTGCCGGGCGAGCAGCCGCAACGTGCTACGGGGCCGGTAGATGACCATGAGCTCGGGGTCGAACCACACCGTTCTCCCTTGTTCCCGTAGCCGCCAGTTGAGTTCATAGTCCTGATTACGAACCAGCTCAGGATCGGGTCCGCCCATTGCTTCCAACGTTTCACGCCGGAACGTACCCAAGTAGGCAGTGTCAACAGGCCCCTCGGGGCCACCAAGTCGGTAGCGGGCATCGCCTACCCCCAAGGGAGTTGTCATCGCTATCGCCACAACTCGTTCAAACAAGGTGCTACCCACTGGCTGTTGTCGGCCCCCGACATTCGCCGCCTGCGTTCTCTCCAGCGTTTCCACCGCGCGAAGCACATATCCGGGTGGCAACACCGTATGGGCGTCACACCGCACTACGATTTCTCCAGTTGCCACCCGAAGTGCTGCGTTGACTCCGTGCCCTAGGTTCCTATCCGGATTGGGAACCAGCCGCACCGACGGGTACAGCCGGCCCACCATCTCGGACAAGGCCGGGGTGTCGGATCCGTCGGCGACGATCACCTCTAACGAACCCGCATAACCTTGGCATAACACCGAGTCCAGAGCCGCTGCAATGGTCGCCACTGCGTTACGAGCCGGGATGATGACCGATACCGAGGGAAGGCGAGTCCCAATGTTGGGACCCTCATAGGCAGCTTTCATACTACGATCCATGCACGTTGCACGCCCTGTCTCGGACACGCAACCCCTGAGGTGCTCGGGTCTATTAGACAGAGGTGCGGCAGAAATAAGGTGTATTCCGGGTTGGTGGCCATGCCGTCAGAATCATGTTTATTACGTCTTGCTGTTGGGGTCAAGCCGGTGAAAGCACGGTCCAGGACTATCCCACGCTCTAAACTTGTCCGTCGAAGTGGTCGGTTGATCCTTTGCGCCAGCACGGCTTGCAAGGCGGCCTTCCGCTGCAGGGTCAAGTAGCGCGGGCTGCGGTCGCGTTGTCCCACCGCCGGCGGTGCAGGATCAGCGCCAGCACGATGTTGTTGCAGCTGGCGCGGTTGGCCGGCGCCAAGCCGCTGCGGGCCAGGCAGGCGTCCTCTTCAAGAGTCTTGTCACGGCGTTGATGGTTCTTCGACTCGATCGCCCCGTGACCGCGATTCCAGGCTAGCAATTGCTCCGCTACGGCATCTTGGCGGCCGCCGAGGTGAAGCCATAGGCGTAGGTGACGCTCTTGGTGTTACGCTTCAGGTCGGTGTGTTCGCGTCGGATTCGGAACACCTGCGCAACAGGGGGATCGTTGAGGGAGTTCTTGAGCGGCGAGTTCCGTGACAACCCGACGCTCTCGTACCAGCCTTTCGAACAGAGCGGTATAGGCATCGGTCGCCTTCTCGTCGGAGAAGTCGGCGGCGCGCGCCCGCAACGCTGCCTCCGACGGCCTCTCGCCTCGCAGCGCCGCGACCATCGCCCGCCCCAGCGCCGCGGCGTCGCCGACCGGCGGCAACTCGCCCCAGCACCCCAGGATCTCCCGCGGGCCGTAGGGAGTGTCGGTGCTCACGACCGGCGTACCGCAGGCCAGCGCTTCGAGGATCACCGTCGGCAGACCCTCCCAGCGCGAAGACAGCGCAAGCAGCCCGGACCTTCTCATGTAACGGTAGGGGTTCTCGTCGAAGTCCACGAAGCCGAGGTCCCGTGCCACGCCATGGCCGGCCGCCAGCGCCTCGAGCCGCGCCCGGTAGCGTGGAGACAGCCGACCGAGGATGAGCAGCCGCGCATCCACCTCGCGGCGCGCGAGCCCGAACGCCGCCACGAGGGTCGGATAGTCCTTGGCGGGCGCCTCGCGCCCCACGCTGAGGACTACCGGCGGCTCTCCCTGCCCGAACCAAGGGTGCGCCACATCTTTCTCCGCCAGCCGGCGTATACGGTCGGCGGGTACGCCGTTGTAGATGACGTGGATGCGCTCGGCGTCCATGCCCAGCGATTGCCGCATGGACTCGCCCACGCCTCGGGACACCGCCACCACCGCGTCCGCCAGCGGATAGAGCACCTGTGCGGTGGCCCGCCATTGCGGCGTGTAGCCAGCGGCGACGTTGTTTCGCACCGCGGCCACCGTCGGCACCGCCCGCTTCGTCAACTCTGCCGCGCACACCGCGGCGGCGTTGGCACCTACCATCGCCGACACCACCAAGTCGGGGCCGACCTCGCGAATGTGCCTCGCCATCATGTGCGCATACGCATAGACGCGATGCCGGCGCTTGCAGGGCAGGTCGGGAAACCGCCGATCGAGAGCCCGCCAAGCACGTGCGACACCGACGGGATTTATGATCAACGCTTCCACCGAGACTCCGGTGCGCCGGACCGCGCGCAGGAACTTCCGGCCGGTATGCGGAAGCCGCGCCCGATAAACACGCATCTCGCGGGGAATCTCCGACTGGTAGTCTCCCCCGAACCGCGGGATCACGAGGTCCACGCGGTGCCCACGTCCAATGAGCGACCGCGCCAGATTGAGCATGCTGCGCTCCGCCCCGCCTCCGTTCAGGCTGGTCAGCGCGAAGGCGATGTGGAGCTTGTTCCGCCTCATCGTGTGCAGTCACCAGCTTGTCGAACCGCGCGACATGGGCGAAGGCCGCCTTCTCGTAGGAGAAGGCGGCGGCGCGCGTCCGCAACGCTGCCGGTCGGTCAACCAACTACCTCGAATCGGTGGACAGGTCAAGGCTTTCGCCCCCTGCATCCAGGACGATCCCACCCAGATAGGGGAATGGATGTCCCATGAAAGAGTTGATAGGCTATGTGTCATGGATGTTCGGGAGTTGCGGTTGCAGCCACTGGCGCAGAGCACGCCAGCAGGGTATGTGCTCGACGAGGTGGTGGTGCGGCTGGCGCGGACGGACGAGCGGGTGAAGTGGGACGGGCTGATAGACGAGCATCACTATTTGGGCTTCAAGCGTTTTGCCGGTCGCGGGCTGCGCTACGTAGCGGAGTGGCGAGGACAATGGCTGGCGCTGGCGGGGTGGCAGTGTGGAGCCCCCTAGTGCCGGTCGCGGGACCGCTGGATCGGGTGGCATCGCAAGGAGATGTACCGGCGTCTGCATCTGCTGGCGAACAACACCCGGTTCGTGGTTCTGGGGGAGCGCGGGGTATTTGGGAATCTGGCTTCGTGGATGATGAGTGCGATGCTGCGCCGGCTGAGCGAGGACTGGCAGAGACCAGTACGGACATCCGCTGCTGGTGGTGGAGAGCTTCGTGGACCCGGCCCGGTTCGCCGGTACGATGTATGAGGCGTCGAACTAGGAGTCTGTAGCGCATAGATCCTGTGGGGATCAACAAGTGGGGTAATGAATGATAAGAAGGGAGGATGAAGAAAAGCTATCAGCCGTGGACGCAGGACCAGAGATATTTGCTTCCTCCATCGTTGCAGGAGTGGCTTCCGGAGGACCACTTGGCGTGGTTCATTCTGGATGTGGTATCGCAGTTGGACCTGAGGGCCATTGAGGGGGCGATTCAGTCGAAGGACGCGCGGGGGCAACGACCGTATCACCCATCGATGATGGTGGCGTTGCTGGTGTATGCGTACTGCACGGGAGTGTACTCTTCGCGACGCATCGAGCGTGGGTGTGGGGAGGACGTGGCGTTTCGAGTGATCACGGGGAATACGCAGCCGCACTTCACCACCATCAACGAGTTTCGACGGGTGCACCGGGAAAGGCTCGCGGGTTTGTTCGTGCAGGTTCTGAAGCTGTGCCGGGAGGCGGGGTTGGTGAAGCTGCGGCATGTGGCAATAGACGGGACGAAGGTCAAGGCGAACGCGAGCAAGCACAAAGCCATGAGCTACCAGCGCATGGGTGAAGAGGACCGCCGGCTGCGGGCAGAGGTGGAGGAGTTGCTGGCCCAAGCGGATGCGGCGGATGCGTTGGAGGACTCTCAGCACGGGGCGGACGCGCGGGGGGACGAGTTGCCCGCAGAGCTTCGTCGGCGCGAGAGTCGCCTGGAGCGCATCCGGGAGGCGAAGGCGGCGCTGGAGGCGGAGGCGTTGAAGGCACGGGCGAGCAGGTTGCGCGAGCAGGCACAGAGGCACGAACGCACAGCGGAGACGCATCCGGACCCGAAGGTACGGGGTCGCGCGCGCACTCATGCGAAGAAGCGTCGCGCACAGGCCCGAGAACTCGACCCGTGCGGCGCCGGCTCCACGGGCGCTGGCAGCGGGGAGGGAGAACTGGCGCGCAAGCCCACCCGAGCCACCCCCAAGGGCCGTCCCGTCCCCAAGGCGCAGCGCAATTTCACCGACCCTGACAGTTCTATCATGAAGGGCGGGGATGGATTCATTCAGGCCTACAACGCCCAGCTTGCGGTGGACGAGGACCATCAAGTCATCGTCGCCTGTGGGGTCACCGACCAGCCCGCAGACGCAGGGCACCTCGTGCCCATGCTTGAGCGGGTCAAGGCCAACCTCGGGGTTACGCCTGAGCATGCAACCGGCGATGCCGGGTACTGGAACCCACAGGTCGAAACCCGAGCCCGAGCCTTGGGCACCGAGGCCTGGGTTGCCACCCAGCGGGTGCGTCATGGAGAGAGGCAAGCGGCTACCCGCTCCGGCCCCCCGCCGGCTGCACTCGACCCTCAAGAGCGCATGCGCTGGCGTCTCGACACCCCCGAGGGTCGGAAGCGGTACGCCCGGCGTAAGGCCGTGGTCGAGCCCGTCAACGGTCAAATCAAACACGCTCGGCGATTCCGGCAGTTCTCGCTGCGCGGTATCCATGCTGTCGACACCGAGTGGACCCTCGTGAGCCTGTGTCACAACCTCCTCAAGCTGTTCGTTCAACGGTTCAATCAACAATCTCCCGAGCCCAATCCGGCCTGAAAAGCCCACTCCCAGGCCCTCCCACACCTCCGCTGAACCAGTATCACCCCCAATCTCTTCCACTCTCTTCCACTCAGGCACCTTGGCAACCATCCATCCCTATCATGACCTTCTACACACCATCACCCCAACCGCTACGTCCTACAGACTCCTAGACCTACGTGGGCAACAGCAAGGGCTATGCGCGCAGCAACGGTCACTACACCGACCCGCACGGTAAGCCGAAGCGGCTGTACGTACGCGCGCTGCGCCGCAACGCGCGGCGCATCCTGAGCTACTGCGGCGAGTTGGACGAGTGCTGGCAGGCGCGACCGGAGGCGGTGACTGAGGTCGGACACGGCGGGGTACCAGCAGGAGTTGTTGAAGTATTGCGCGGAAGGGAAGGACGAGCGCTTCGGGGTGATCGAGTTTGCGGTGGGGGTGGACGTGACGGCGGCGTTCAAGCGGGCGGTAGGGCGAGTTCGGGAGCGGGAGTGGAAGCCTGTGTACCGTGGGACAGGCAAGGATCGGGTGAAGACCGAACAGGAGTGGGCGGAGGTGTGCTTCGTGCCGAACTGGATCGCACGCCGGAAAAAGGGGCCGGCGTACCGATTCATCGCCACCCGAGAGCCGTTGAGAGAGCCGCCATTGGCCGGGATGGAGGATCAGATGGAGTTGCCGTTTCCCACCATGGAGTCGTCCAACGGGGGATGGCACAAGGTCTTTGGCATTGTCACCAACCGCAGGATTGCTGGGGATGCGGTGGTGGAGTGGTGCCGGCAGCGGTGTGGCAAAAGCGAACAGGCCCATAGTGTTCTGAAAAGTGACTTGGCCGGGGGCCGGCTGCCTTCCGGGTTGTTCGGGAGCAACGCGGCATGGTGGGCGATGGCGGTGCTTGCGCTCAACCTCAACGCGGTCATGAAGCGGCTGTGGGGTGAAGAGTGGATCGGCAAGCGTTTGAAGGCCGTGCGCTTCGCCGTCATTGCCCTTCCGGGTCGAGTGGTGCGGCACGCTCGAAAATGGATCATCCGCTTGGCCCGAGGCCATCCTTCTTATGACCTGCTGCTGAAGACCCGGCGCAGAATACACATGCTGGCTGCCGACCCCTCCGCAGCCTGGAACACCCGGTATCAGACTCACCGTCGAGAGCCACCCCGCCGGGTGGCACGGCCCTGTGTTGCCTCTGACTCGCCACCAACCTCCTCAGTGCCCCATACACTGCCAACACCCGGTGAAGAGCCCACCCTCCCCTACACTCGCCCGCCATGCTTCTGAATACCCAATCCTTCCTCCCAAATCTCTCCCGCGCTTGCTTAAGTGGCGGATTTAGGGAACCTGTGGGTGCAGACCCAGTTGTCTCAGGTTTCGTTCGACTACCAAGAACATGAAGTGCCATAAGCGGTGATTTCCGGCGCTGCGGCTCGAACTGTGGTTTCGATGTATCACCAATGGGTCATCAAGCAGTCCACACTCGGCGCCGTCCAAAATAATAATTCGACTCCATAATTCAAAATCCTCGGCCTCATGATAGCGAGCATCGTAATGGAGGCCGCTTGCGCGAAACTTGTGCAGATCGAAAATTACGCTCGTGTGGGCGAAAGGCACGCCAAATACACATGAACTCCAAATCGCCTTGGGCAATACGACGTGCGAGGGAAAAGTTCGGAGATGGTAGCCACTCTCATCCATATAGTGAGATCGAGACCCGCAAACCACACAATCCGAATGTCTGCGCATATACTGGTATTGCTTTTCAAGCCTCTGCGCGAGGCTGATGTCGTCGCAGTCCATGCGCGCGATGTAAGCGCCACGTGCCAGATCAATGCCTTCATTGAGCGTGGCGACCAACCCTCTATTATTAATCGCCTCATAATAGTTGGCATCACAGAACAGCGTATTGTGTCGTTGGGGCGCGAAAGAAACTTTGAATTAACGCTGGGAGTTTTTGCATTCGATGCAGATGAGCTATCGTGAGCTTTCGCAGTGCTTCGCGCGATGTGATGAGCTTTCGTCCCAAGGCATGGTTCTTCAAATTATTCCAGACGAGTTCATCGGGATTGAGTTCCGGCGAGTAGGCGGGGCAGAGGGTACAGTTCAAGCCAACCCTGTTGCTCTTGTACAAAACGCTTCACCGACTTCGCCTTGTGGGGAGGATGACCGTCCACTACCAGAAAAATCGGCGAAGATGCATGGACCAACAGACGTTGGAGAAACTCGATGAATACCGTCGCAGTTACGCGGCCCTGGGTCAGCATGAAACGAAATTGGCCTCGAGCACTGACCGCAGAGATGATGTTGACGCCAAAACGTGCGCCCGTGCTCGACGCCATCGGGGTGCGTCCGCGTCGTCCCCCAGTGGTTCCGCGGTGAAAGTCGGAACGCACCCCTGCCTCATCAGCGAACCATATATGCGCCCCCAGTCGTCCCGCGCGACGACGCAACTTGGGGTATTCCTCCTCCTTCCAGCGACGCACCGCTTCGGGGTCCTGCTGATACGCACGCCACAACGGACGCTGTGCACTCAGCCCCATCTGGCCCAGCAACCGACCTACCGAGCCAGGACTCAGTCTCACTCGGAATTGCTTCGCTATCAACTCGCGCACCATCGCCGCCGTCCACAGCGCAAAGGGAAACTTCCACTGCAACGGACTTTGCCCCACCACCGTGTCGTAAATCCACTCCAGAGCACGGGCATCGAGCTTCGGCGGCCGGCCCCCTCGCTTACGGGCGTCGAGCTTGTCCCAGCCCCCGCTTCGATACAGCGCCAACCAACGAAACACCGTGCGCAGGTTCACTCCCATCGCCGCAGCCACTGCTGCAGGACTTTCGCCGACTTGTACGCTGGCAACCGCGCGCTTTCTCAGTTCCGTCAGCGTCTTGTAATCCAATCTTCGTCCGTCGGTACTCATCGCACGTCATCCTATCAACTTTCACCACCGAATGGTAAGTATTCAATGGTAACTATTGTTGGAGGGTTAATATCTCTTGATACGCTGCGGATGCGCGGGTCGCGGCGTGCGTATGTCTCGATGATGCATAGGGAGTCATCGGTAGACCCGTCGTTGATAATAAGAAACTCGAAATCCTCGAACGTCTGGTTTAGTATGGATTCTATGGACTCGCCCAGAAACTTCTCGCCGTTCCATACAGGCATGAGTACTGTGACTTTCGGAGAAATAAACGGCATTTGTGGTTCCTTCTCCCTGTTCCATGCGCTATACTGACCGCGTACAATGAAAGCCCGCGGGCACCGCCAATGCCATCGAACTTCTCCCAGACACAGACCTTTTGACATTATCCCGGTGAGGTGGATGGGTCGTGCATTGCTTCCCGTCCTGGGAGATCGTACGCTTGTTGGCCCGCGTCATTGCTTGACCTCGTAGCAAGCGGTGACGGCTGCAAGGTCAAGCCTGTCGCCGTCAACCTTGCCTAGGAGTCTGCGCCGTAGGAGTATTTGAGGGCGACAAGAGGGAACAGACGGCAGCAATGGCGAAGCGATTAGCAGGGGGGGGGGTAGGAAGGTGACAGCGAAAGAATCCGAGGTGCGGGAGTGAAAACTCGGGATGGTGATTACGCTCAACATCGGCGGAGATCACCCTTTTGGACCACGGCGGTGTCCCGCCAGAGTTTTATCTCGCCATCATCGGCTGCAGCCGCTTGACGTTGAGCGCCAGACAGACCAAGTTCCACTCCCCTTGTGCTTTCCTCAATCCCCGCACACTGAAGCGGCGAAATCCCAGCACCTGCTTGATCCACCCATTGGGCGCCTCGGACAGCCACTTGCGCGCCCGATACATCTCCCGACCTGCGACCGTCGCCAGCTTCTCGGCCATGCGATGCGTCGCCGGATGCTTCTCAGGATTAGCCGCCACCCTCTTCTTGCCTTCCCGGCCTGACGCCACGTAGCCGTCAATGCCCCGTGCCTCCAACTCCCTCAAGTCCCGCTCGTTGCTGTACCCCGCATCCGCCAACACCGTATCCGGTTGCTTCTTGAACGTCGCTTCCACCTCATCCACAAGCGCCAACATCTTTCCTTGGTCGCTCCCGTTGGCCGTCAACTCCGTCGCCACCACCAACTGCCGCTCCCCGTCCACTGCCACCTGCGCGTTGTAACACTGCTGGAATCCCTCCGCACTTGTCTTCATGATCTGACTCTCGGGGTCAGTGAAGTTGCTCTGAGCCTTCGCTTCCGGCTCCCCATAACCCCGCTTGTACGGCTTCCCCCCCTTCGGATTCCGATCCTGTCCGGGTGACCGCCCCCGAGCCTCATCCGCCGCCCGCCGCAACAACTCTTCGATCTCTCCCGCCAGCCGTCCCTCTTCCTTCCCCATCCGCTCGTAGCTCATGGCCTTGCGCTTCGACGCATTCGCCCTCACCTTCGTCCCGTCTATCGACACCTTGCCCAGTCGCACCAGCCCCAACTCCCTCGCCAACCCTACCACTTCCACAAACACCTTCTTGAAGTCCTTCAAATGACGCCGCCGAAACTCGCAGATCGTCCGGTGCTGAGGAAAGTTCCCCCCCGCCAACATCCGAAACGCCACATCCTCCTCCAGCTTCCGCGCTATCCCTCGCGACGAAAATACCCCCGTCGCATAGGCATAAATCAAAACCTTCACCATCATCCTTGGCTCATACGGCGCCTTGCGCCGCCCGTCCCCTTCATACCGTGCGTAAAACGCTCTCAGGTCCAATCCATCCACCAGATCGCTAATATGGTGCGCCAAATGCCCTTCCCCTACCCATTCCCGCATATCTTGCGGCATCAACATCATCTGCTCCGGTTGGTACGATCGAAACCTTGTCGACATCTACTCCCCTCCAATGCTACCTATGATCCCTTGCTTATAACACTCTCTTTCTTCTTTGTCTCAGTTTCCTACGGCGCAGACCGGCGCAGACTCCTAGGCATTCACTCTTCAGGCTTGGCCGAACCGGCTCGGCCAGTCGCGCAAGACATGGCGGAATGAGACCCTCACCCCTGGTCGAGGCTTAGAGAATCTCGACCGAATTCTGCCGGCAGACGTCCATGAAGTCGGCGTGATTGAAGGTCAGGATCGCAGCAACCGCCACGTTTGTATCTTCAATGACGGCACGAAGTACAAAGCGAAGAAGAAGCCCGAGTCAGGCAGCAGTGCGCCCTTCATTCGATGTCGCCCACATCTTCTTCATCGTCGCCGTTGCCGCCGAACCCCTCCCACGGCGCACTCTTGCGACGCCCGAACAGATAGCGTCCTTTTCCATCATGGATGACGTATATGCGGGAACGCTTGTCCAGCGAGACCGCGTCGCCCATATCCTCTCTCAGTGCCTCCATCAGATCGCCGTCATGTGCGTACTTCAAGAAGGCGACGCTGGAGCCGCATTCCTTTGCGCTTCGACTATCCAGCCACGAATACATTCCCTCGTAGTCGCCGTTCACGCCCAGGTCGTAGCTGAGCCAAATCACGCTTTTCATCGTCGTCTCCGGTCTTGATCGAAATCGTCGAAATCATAGCCGAAAGTTTATGCCTTTCGCCTACAACTTCAAGGTACACGCTCCGGGCGAAAGGGCGCATGGCTACGAAGATCTGCGACTGCGGGGCGGAGTTGGATCGTCAGGACCAGCGACAAGCCGGCTTCTCCGGTGCGCCTCGTTGCATCAGGAGTCCAGCGTCGACTCCACGAACAGCTCTTCCACCGTCACCGCCTTGTCCATGAGGGCCTGGTCTCGGGAGTAGCCCATGAAGCGCTCCAGGTTGGCGCGGTTGCGCTTGAGCCCGTAGGGCCAGTAGTCCTCGCCCAGGAGGTCCTTCTCTTCCTCGTAGAGGTGCCTGGTCCAGGCCAGGCTGGACCAATTGGGGTCCGCGTAGTACTCACGGCAGGCCACCTTGGCCTTCTCGAAGGCGTCCATGACGCTCTGCACGGCAAAGGGAAACTTCTCCAGCACCTCGTTCTTGAAGGCGACCACGTGCATGATGGGATAGAAGCCGTTCTTGCGGAAGTATCTGAGCTCCTCGCCGCGAGCGTCACGGAACAGCCGCCGGATCTTCTCGGAGCCGTCCACCACCTCGTCCGGAGGATGGGGCATCATCAGGGCGTCGATGTCGCCCCGTTCCAGCATGGCGCCGATGCGCTCGCCCTTTTCGAGGTAGCGAAGGCTCACCCCTTCCGCCGCGATGGGCAGGGCCTCGGGCCGGTCGATCACCCAGTTGATCTCGCGCCACGGCACGTCGTATTCCGATTGCAGGTCCCCTTTGGCGAGCACGGAAAGGGTGGTCTGAAAAGTGCTGAGCCCCACGTTCCTGCCGATCAGGTCCTTGGGCGACTCGATGCCGGCGTCAACGTTGACCCACATCTGCGACAGGCTGAACAGGCGGCGCGGAAACACCGGAATGGCCTTGATGGGCATACCGCGGCTCCGGGAGATGAGGTAGGACGACAACGAGAGCTCGGCGATGTCGAACTCGCCGTCCCGGAGCATGCGCTCGTGGCGCCGGTCGCCGTGCCTGAGCGGGTGCGACTGGCCTACCTCCAGCACCTCCAGGTCCAATCCCTCCGCGGTCACGCTTCCATCGAACAGCGGCACGTGCCTGTCATAGTGAGACAGGGCGATGGTCAATCCGGGATCCGGCATGGCGTCTCTTGCCCCCTTCCTTCGTAGTGGCCTGCAACCGGTTGCAGCGCGGTACGGATCGAGACTATACACGAACCCTGTCCGCAGAGCCAAACATGACGGGCGCCGATCCACAGTCCGACGGAGGGAAGGACATGGCCAGAATACGCTACGTCGCCGCCATGAGCCGCGACCCGGACGCGCTGGCGGGCTTCTATACCCACTACCTCGAAATGAAGGAGTTGGGCCGTTCAGCGGAAGGAGACGTCTCCCTTACCGACGGCCTCTACAACCTCACCCTGTTCCGCAAGCGCCAGGCACTCGGTGAATTCCACACGCGGCGCGGGCTGCACCACATCGGCTTGCAGGTGGAGGACCTCGGCGAAGTCCGGGCGCGCTATCACAGGTTCAACCCCAGAGGGGTGGTGGTGACCGAGCCCAGGGACGTTCACCATGGCGCCATCCGCATCTTCGATCCCGAGTGCAACCCGGTGACCCTTTCGGAGGGAAGCTTCGGGGTGGAGGAGGAGCGCGGATTTCCACGAGTGGCCCACGTCGCCTTCAATGCGCTGGACCCGGAAATGATGCTCGACTTCTACCTCCAGGTGCTGGGCCTTCGAGAGGTGGAGAGCAGCTACGTGCGGCGGCGGGAGGGCAAGCTCAACCGTTTTGCCGGCGACGGCTCCACCAATCTCGCCATCCACCCGTTCTTCAGCTCCACCGAAGGCCATGAGCGCCGCTTCGGCGTCAACCACATGGGGTTTCTGGTCAGCGACCTGGCAAGGACGCTGGACGAGCTCGGGAGCGTCGTGGCGGTCAAGGCCCGACCGGCCAACCGCCCCTACGCGGAGTTCCGCTTCCGGGACCCCGAGGACAACGCGCTCGACCTGTCACGGACCAAGGGCTGGGAGGTGGACCTCGACAAGTGGGAACGGGCCGCCTGAGGGCCGGCGCCGGAGGATCGCTACGCTGAACGGCAAGGTTGAAACTCGTTTTCGAGAAGGGAGAACGGCATGGCCATACAAGTCATGGATTTGATCGATAAGGCGCACAAGGACAAGAAGCGCGAAGTCGTGATGAACACCAAACGCTTTCACAGTTGGGTGCACGTCTATCCCGCGCCCGGCGACAAGGACGACATGCACTGCCACAACGCCGACCAGAGCTTCTACGTCATCGAGGGCGAGTGCACCATGCACTTTCCCGACGGCGGCAAGGCGGTCATGAAGCCCGGCATGGCGGCGCTCATTCACGGCGGGGACTTCTATCAACTCGAGAACTCCGGCACCGGGCCGATGATCCTCATGGGCAACCGCTCGGGTCCGTCCGAGGACATCAAGCACATCAACTACGAGCTGCGAAGAGACATCAAGGAGCTGCCCCGGGAAGACCGGGAACGCATCGGCAAGGGCGGGCCGGTCTACGTGAGCCAACCCGGACAGAGCGGCTGACGTAGAGGGCTGACGTAGAGCTTCGAAGCCGCCGCCGTGCCTCTCGACTATCTGCCCATCCTCGCGGAACGCGCAGCGCCCGAACCGCCGCGCAAACTCCGGCGCTCGCCGACGATCGCATGGCAGCCGCTGGCCCGACCGCTGGACGAGATGCGGGTGAGCCTCGTCACCAGCGCGGCCGTCCGCCAGTCGAATCAGCGCGCCTTTCCCACCTCGGGAGATGCCGGCCACCGTCGTATCACCGCCGATCCGGACGGCGCCGAACTGTGCATCGATCATCGGTCCCCGGTGGGCGCCGACGCGCGCAGGGACCCGGAAGTGATCCTTCCCAGGCGGGCGCTCACGGGCTTGGCTCGAAAGGGTGTCATCGCCAAGGTCGCCCCCGGCCACTTCTCCATCTACGGCGGCATTACCGATCACCAGGGCGTCACCGATCTGCTCGCGCCCGTCCTTGCGCGAAAGCTCGCGGCCATGCGAGTGGACCTGGCCGTCATGGTCCCCTACTGACCCTACTGCCACGAGACCGTGAGTCTCGTTGCCAACGTGGTCGAGGGTCTGGGCGTGCCGACGCTGTTGATCGGCACGGTGCGCGACGTGGTGGAGCGGGTCAGGCCCCCAAGGGCCGTGTGCATCGACAATCCTGTGGGCCGCACCTTCGGCCGGCCCCGGGCGAGCCGCCGACACGAGTCCCTGCTGGCGGAAGCCCTGGGCCGCGCCCACGTGTTCAAACGCAAGGGCCGGATCATCGACCTGCCGGGCAACTGGACCGACCGTCCCGGAGCCTCATGGCGGGACATGGTCCGGCGGGAGATCCTGCGGCTGAAACGGCGGTGAGGGGACGGGCGGGTTTGAAACCCGCCCCTACCCGCCGCGGTCGCACTTTACCGGAAACGAACCTTTTGTGCCGCGTGGACCGGTACATCACGGACCGGGAGGCAGCCGTCGCACCTTGCCGGAAAGGAACCTTTATAGCCGCTGCACCGAGGCCGAATCCTTCAGCGCCTCGTACGCACGCAGTCCCACCGCCAGATCCATGATCCCCAGGCCCTGAAGCTTGAACAACGTGATCTCTTCCGGCGCGGTGCGACCCGGGGCGTTGCCGAGGATCACGTCCCCGAGCTCGCATACGCCGTCCCAGGTGAGCGCGCCGTCCCGGACCGCCCGGAAGAGGTCGCTCTCGTTGGCCTGCACGGTTGCCTTCGAGGTGACGCACACTCGCGCCGCCCGGCTCAGAGTATCCCGATCGATCTCCTCGCGCACGCGGGTCTTGTCGCCGTTGGCGATGGAGGTGACGTGCATCCCGGCACGGAGGCGCCGGCCTTCGAACACCGGGCGTTGGGCGTTGGTGGCGGTGATGACGATGTCCGACCCCTCCAGCGCGGCCTCGGCGCTGTCGGCTGCGGTAACCTCCGGATGAAGAGCGGTCCGGGCGCGGTGGGCGAACCGGAGGCGGTGCGCCGGGGTGGGGCTGAAGACTCTGACGGTATCGACGGGGCGCACGGCGCACACCGCCTGGAGCTGGGTCAAGGCGTGCTTCTCGCTGCCGATGACCGCCACCCGCCGGGCGTCGGGCGGGGCGAGGTGCTTGGCGCCGACGCCGCCGGCCGCGCCGGTCCGGAGCTCGTTGATGGAGCAGTCCTGGAACAGGATCAGCGGCGCGCCGGTCTCGACGCTGTAGAGGATCACGGTTTCGTGGTGGATGGAACGGTCCCGGTCGGTCTGAAGATAGGCTCCCATTACGCTCTTGAAGGAACCCGGCAGCACGCCGAACAGCATCCGGTCGGGGTGATGGATGCGCCGCCGCGGCAGCACCACCGCGTTGCCGCGGGACGCCTCCGCCAGGGCCTCCTCCACCGCCTCGATGGCCTGCGCCATGGGGATGATGGTCTCCACCGGCGTCTCTTTCAGAAACAGCATGAACGGGCCTCCCGCGCCACCCGGGTGGCTACACCCCTTTACCGGCCCTGCGAACCGCAGCCGGTGAGCCTGTCCGGGCAGTCTGCCATCCCTTGAACTGCCCGTCCAGGAACGCTATGCAACAGCTTGAGCGCTTGCTGTTTTCGGCTCACCGTCCATTTCGGATCATCGCACCGGCGCGCTCCCGGAACGAGCCGGCGCCGCCGCCATCCAAACAGGAGGAATCCCATGGCCATCAACGGCACCCGGGTCATCGACCTCGACAGCCATCTGGTGGGAGACGTGGGCAACTGGAAAAGCTGCATCGAGGAGGAATGGAAGAACTGCCTGCCGCGGCCGCTTCCGACCCGACCCGACGAGCGGCGCAAGACCCTGGTGGGCACTCGCATCATGGTGGGCTCCGAGGTCACGCGGCAGAGCGGCGAGAAGCCCAACTGGCACAAGGCGGAAGACCTTGCGGCCGGGGGCCGGGTGCGGAACCTCGACAAGGACGGCATCGACGTGGCGGTGCTGTCGCCCAATTCGCCGGCGCTGGACCTGGTGTGGTTCCCTGACGATCCCGAGTTGGCGGCGGCCTATTGCCGCGCCCAGAACAACTACATGAGGCAGTACGCCGGCGAGTTTCCGGAGCGCCTGCAATGGGCCGGCGTGATTCCGCTACAGGACCGGGACCTGGCGGTCAAGGAGCTCCAGCGCATGGCCGGCATGGGCAACACGGCCCTCAACATGAAGGCGGTGCCGGTGGCGGGCCGCCAGTGGTGGGACCCCTACTACGACCCGATCTACGCCGAGTTGGAGAACCTGCACTGGCCCATCATCATCCACGACACCAAGCACGAGTCCATGGGCCAGGAACGGTTCGCGGACAACTTCTTCTTCTCCCACATGGTGGGGCGCGTCTTCGAGTCCATGGTGTGCATGATGACCTTCATCTGCGGCGGTGTGCTGGAACGGTTTCCCAGGCTCAACCTCGTGTGCCTGGAGACCGGCGCGTCGCAGATGCCGTGGTGGCTGGGGCGCATGGACGAGCACTACGAGAAGCTCCCCCACCTGGTCCCCTGGCTCAAGATGAAGCCGAGCGAGTACTTCATGAGGCAGGTGTACGTCGGCTGCGAGCCGTTCGAGGACGAGCACTTCGAGGTGGCGGTGGAGATGCTCGGCGACGACAACCTGGTGCTGGCCACGGACACGCCCCACTGGGACTCCTCCCCTCCCGGCGAGGTGACCCGGCCCATCATCGAGAGCGACAAGCTGACGGAAGAGAACAAACGCAAGATCCTGGGCGAGAACGCGGCCGGGATACTGAACCAGGAGCCTGCGCCGTAGAAACCCGGACGCCCGATGCAGGGGCGGGTTTCGGGTTGAGGACCCTCACCCCGACCCTCTCCCAGGGGGAGAGGGAGCAAGAAGGTCGATAACGGGCTGCGAGGGAGATCGCCGGAAGCTGCCACGGGCTGGCGAGGTTCGGAGGGGGAGCAGGAAAAGTCGATAACGGGCTGCGAGAGTATGAACCGGAGGTGAAACTTGTCCTATCGAACAGTCGGAAAGCCCCTGCCCCGCATTGAAGGGGCCGACAAGGTAACCGGCGCCACGCGCTACGCCGCCGATCTACCCATCCCCGAATCCCTGTACGCCAAGGTGCTGCGCAGCCCGCTGGCCCATGCGCGAATTCGCAAGATCGATACCGCCGCGGCCAGGGCGCTGCCGGGCGTCCACGCCGTTCTCACCGGCGCGGACCTGCCGGAGGTGTACGTGGGACTGCGCATGAAGGACATGCCCGTGCTGACCAGGGACAAGGTCCGGTTCGTGGGCGACCCGGTGGCCGCGGTGGCGGCGGACACGCCGGAGATCGCCGAGGCGGCGTTGCGCCTCATCGCGGTGGACTACGAAGAACTGCCCGGGGTGTACGACCCGCTGGAAGCGGTGAAGCCCGGCGCCGAGGCGCTGCACGACGCGCCGCGGGACTACAGGAACGCGCCGCCGCTGGCGGAGGGCGTGGACCCGGACCGGCCCAACGTCCAGTCCCACAGCATCTGGCAGAACGGCGACATCGACGCCGGCTTCCAGAACGCCGACCGGGTGTTCGAAGGCACCTTCGCCACGCAGCTTGCGCACCACGGCTACCTGGAGCCCCACTCTTGCACGGTGGCGGTGGACCGGTCAGGCAACGTGGAGGTGTGGGCCTCCAACAAGGGGCCGTTCGCACTCAAGAACCGGCTCGCACAGGATCTCGGCATCGAGCCCGAGAAGGTCAACGTCCACATCCTCTCGGTGGGCGGAGACTTCGGCGGCAAGGCTTCGATGATCGACACCCCGGTGTGCTACTTCCTGGCCAGGGAGACGGGCCGGCCGGTGCGCATGGTCCTCACCTACACCGAGGAGATCGCCACCGCCGCCCACCGCCATCCGGCCGTGGTCACCCTGCGCATCGGGGTGAAGAACGACGGCGCCCTTACGGCCATCGCCGGCAGGGTCACGTTCGCAGGCGGCGCCTACGCGGCCTGGAAGGCCAACCCCGAGATCACGGTGCTGGGCGCCAGGCGGCTGGCCAGCTACTACCGGGTGCCGGCCATCCGCATCGAGACCGTCTGCGCCTATACCAATCAGGTCCCGTGCACCCAGACCCGGACTCCGGGCAGCCCGCAGATCGTCTTCGCCGTGGAATCGCAAATGGGCCACATCGCCAGGGAGATGGGCATCGACCCCGCCGACTTCCGGCTGCGGAACCTGCTGGACCCCGGCGACGCCTCGCCGCTGGGCGCCAAGTGGGACGGCATCCTGGCCAAGGAAACCCTGGAGAAGGCGGTGGAGGCGTCGGGATGGCGCACCGACCCGCCGGGACCCAACCGAGGCCGCGGCATCGCGCTCTACGAGCGCGGCGCCGGCGGCGGCAACGCCAACGCCGCCATCGACCTCGCTGAAGACGGCACCGTCACCGTTCTCGTCGGGGTGCCGGACGTGGGACCCGGTATCCACACCGCCATCACGCAGATCGTCAGCGAGACCCTGGGCATCGCGCCGGAAACCGTGCGCATTCGGGTGGAGGACACCGACAACTCCCCCTGGGACCCCGGTACCGGCGGCAGCAAGTCCACCAACACCACCGGCCACGCGGCCCACAAGGCGGCCCGCGAGGTCCACGAGATGCTCGTGGAGTGCGCCGCCCGAAAGCTCGGCTGCCAGCCCCACCAGGTGGGCCGGGTGGACGGGCGCTTCGCCGCCCCCGAGGGCGGCGAGATGTCTTTTGCGGAGGCGGCCCAGGCCGCCATCGCCGAGGCCGGCGGCTCGTTCCACCACGACACGGTCTTTGCGCCCGACGGCCAGCCTGCCGTCACGTCGTTCGCGGCGCAGATTGCCGAGGTGGAGGTGGATCCGGAGACCGGGCAGGTGCGGGTCACCCGGATGACCACCGCCCACGACTCCGGCAGGATCCTGAACCACCTGACCTACCAGGGTCAGATCGACGGCGGCGTGGTCAACGGCGTGGGCTTCGCGCTGATGGAAGACAACCCCATGGCCGACGGCAAGATCACCACCCTGAACCTCGGTGACTTCAAGCTGCCCTGCGCCAAGGACATCCCCCGGCTCGACACCGTCTTCGTCGAGCAGGGCGAAGGCCCCGTCCCCTTCCAGGGCAAAGCCATCGGCGAACTCCCCAACGTGCCCACCGCCGCCGCCATCGCCAACGCCGTGGCCGACGCCACCGGCGCCCGCGTCTACGACCTGCCGTTAACCGCGGAGAAGGTGTACGCGGCGTTGAACGAATCTTAGAACGCTCGAAGTGGAATCCTGCGGCCAACGGGCTCAGGGTTCCACTTCGCCCCGCGGTCGCCTCCACTTCGCCCCGCGGTCGCGACCCTCACCCCCAATCCGCTGATACCATTCCCCCTGATAATCGGATATGCTTATATGGGATTCCATGATATCCCGTTCCTGACGATATCGGAGGCGTCCAGATGAGAAAAACCAGCGTTGACATTGATGACCATCTGATCGAACAGGTGCAGAGCGTGCTCGGAACCTCGTCCATCAAAGAGACCATCGACTCGGCGTTGCGTGAAGTCCTGCGCGCCGACGCGCGCCGGCGGGAAATCCGCGCACTGGCGGAAATGGACGGGATGGACCTCTCCGATAAGGACGTCATGGCAAAAGCCTGGCGTTCGTGAACACCTCCCCCGTCCGATGCCCTACCTGATCGACAAAAGTGCGCTGGCGCGTATGCAACATCCACAAGTCCGAGCGAGAATCGCGCCCATCATCGAATCGGGCGAGGCCGCTACCTGCGCGATCATTGATCTCGAGGTTCTCTACTCCACGCGGAATCACGCCGAGCACGTGCGCACTCGCGCTCGACGCGAATTCGCGTATCAAAGAATCCTGTTGACGGACGGTATCTTTCGGCGGGCGATCGAGGTCCAGGGGATGCTCGCCCGGAGGAGCCGGCACCGGCTACCGATACCGGACCTGATCATCGCTGCCGCCGCGGAGACCGCCGGCATGACGGTTCTCCACTACGACTCGGACTTTGACACAATCGCAGCCGTCACCAACCAGGACATGGAGTGGGTCGCCGGCCGAGGTTCGTTGTGATTCGGGTTCCGAGAACTCGGCGATCCATGCTCCTTGCCTCAGGTCAGATTCGCCAGGATAACTTCGTCGTCTGCCGTAAGGTCCGCGGGTTTTCGGAACGGCTGGGGCCAGTCGATGCCGGTGGGCCAGTACACTTCCACCGTGTTGCCGTCGGGATCGGCAAAATAGATGCCGATGGCGTTGCCGTGGCTGGCGACGCGCTCGATGGGCACGCCGCGATCCTGAAAGTCGCGGTGGAACGCCTTGAGGTCGGCCAGGCTGTCGCACCGGAAGGATATCTGCGTGACGAGGTTCCCGCCTTCTTCCCGGCCCGGGCGCAACTGTAACTCGTGATGCTCTTGAAGGCGGTCCTGGGCGGTCATGAACACCGTGCCGGTGTCGCTCTCGTCGCTGACGGTCAGGCCCAACACGTCACGATAGAAAGCCTTGGACCGCTCGATGTCATGGACCGTCAGGCCCACATGACCCAGTGAAGAAACTTTCGGCATGATGGGGCGCCCTTTCCTGTCGGCTGCTCCTCCCCGCCCCTCTCCTCAGC
Organism: uncultured Binatia bacterium (SeqCode); assembly: GCA_965214905.1. Taxonomy (GTDB): domain Bacteria; phylum Desulfobacterota; class Binatia; order UBA9968; family JAJDTQ01; genus JAJDTQ01. The sequence continues at coordinate 3,677,163 of OZ243984.1, read as the reverse complement.
CGTTGTAGAAGCGCTCGGCGTTGGCGTAGAGCACCTTGTGCTTGTGTGAGTCCGAGAGGTCCTCGCGGGCGCCGAGCTCGTCGATGTCGCCGTAGAACTCGCCCTTGTGGCGCTCGTGGGGATAGTCCGAGGCGAAGAAGATACGGTCCTCGCCCACGAGTTGCAGCACCGTGGGCAGAGTCTTCTCCTCCACCTCGCAACTGAAGTAGACGTTGCCGTCGCGCACGTACTCGCTGGGGCGTTTGGTCAACACCGGGCACCAGCGCTTGCCGCGCCGCTCGTAGTTCTCGTCCATGCGATCCATCATGTAGGGCGCCCAGCCGGCGCCCGCTTCCAGGAAGGCGAAGCGGAGGTCGGGAAAGCGCTCGAAGACGCCCTCGGTCATCATGTCGGTGAACTGGATGAGCTGCGACACCGGGTGCTCCAGGGTGATGGTCTTGAACAGGTTGTCGGAATTGTCGATGCCGATGTGCTGGCTCACCGCGCCGTGGATGGCCAGGCAGCACCCGAGCCGCTGGGCTTCCTCGTAGAGCGGGTCGAAGTCGCGGTGGCCGTAGTGCTTGCCGGAGGCCGTCACCGACGGCAGCATCGCCCCCGGCATCCCGAGTTCGGTCACGGCGGCGCGAAGCTCCGTCACCGCCTCGGGCAGGTTCTGGACCGGGATCAACGCCACCCCGCGCAGGCGCTCGCTGACCTGCATGAACCTGGAATGGATCCAGCGATTGTAGGCCCGTGAGATGACCGCGGCATAGTCCCGGTCCTGGATCAGGCCGCAGGTCAGGCCCACCGACGGATACAGGTAGGAGGTCTCGATGCCGCACCGGTCGAGAAAGGCCAACCATCGCTCGGCATCCGGATCGTCGTCCTCGGTCAAGCGCGAGAAGCCGCGGACGAAGCCGTCCACGCTGGGGAACAAGGAATAGACCGTCCAGGGAAGGCGGTTGTAGGGCGGCTCCAGGAACTCCTTGATCTCCCCGGGATGCTCCATCACGTGGCCGTCGGCATCGATGGCGCGGTATTTCGTCACCTTCCGTTCCCTCCTTCCATGCCCGTTCAGCGTTTCCGCTCATCCTCGTTTCCGCTCATCCTATTACCCCCGCCGAACCTTGACAAGGACCGGCTCATGTGGGCATTTAGGGGCGGGTTTCGGACTGTTTCGGACTCACCCTCATCGGACAGACTCCTGATTCCCACGTTCGCCAAAGGAGGTTTCTTTCATGGCACCACGGTACGCATCCAAGCTCACGTACGGCAACGAGATATCGGACTGGCAGGAGCGGCTGAACACGGACCGCATGCGCCGGGAGCGGGCCGAGCGGGCCAAGCGGATCATGCGCGAGCACGGCATCCCCGCGCTGCTGGACGCCAACTCGGCCAACATCCGCTACCTCACCGGGCTCAAGGGCTTCAACTACCCCATGTGCCGCTACACCCTGTTCTTCGCCGACCACGACCCGATCATGTACGAGCACAGCGGCCACTTCCACCAGATGCCGGACCAGGCGCCGTGGATCAAGGAATGGCGGCCGGCGCGGGCCTGGCTCACTGCGGCCTGCGGCATCGAGGCGGCCAAGGACGAGGCCCGGCAGTTCGCCGCCGACATCCACGACGAGCTCAAGAGCCGCGGGCTCTTGAACGAGAAGATCGGCTTCAGCGCCTTCGACGGCATCGCCCGTGAGGCGCTCACCAACGCCGGCGTCAAGAACCTGGTGGACTTCAGCCTGGTGATGAAGGAGATCCGCAAGATCAAGACCCACGACGAGATCGAGTGTCTCAAGACCGCCGCGGCCATCGTGGAGGGGGTCTGGTACAGCATCTGGGAGAACGCCAAGCCGGGGGTCCGGGACACCGACCTCTCCGGCGTCGCCACCAAGGCCGGTTACGACATGGGCGCGGAGTCGGCTCCGCCCGGGGGCTGGCGCTCCGGGCCCACCACCTTCGACCGCGGTTTCCATCAATCCAGCCGGCTGCTGCAGACCGGCGACCTCCTGTACGGCTCGCTCTGCGGCCTCACCTACCAAGGGTACGCCACCTGCACCTACCGGACCTTCATCGTCGGCAGGAAGCCCAACGCCCAGGAGCAGGACTGGTACAAGCGGGTGCGGGACAGCATCGACGGCGTCATCGACGCCATCAAGCCCGGCACCACCACGGCCGACGCCGCCAGGCATTTTCCACCCGCGTCGAAATGGGGCTACGACGAGGAGTGCGAGGTGCTGGCCAGCGAGATCGGTCACGGCATCGGCCTCACCCAGGGAAGCACCAACTACGACATCCCCATCATCAACCGGCAGTGGTCCCTCGACTACCCGCAAGTGTTCGAGGAGGGCATGACCATCGCCATCGAGAGCCGCGAGGGCGAGACCCGCGTGGGCGGCGTGCGACTGGAAAACATGGTGGTGGTGACCAGGGACGGCGCCGAGATCATGGACCACTTCCCGCGGGAGGAGATTCTGGTGGCGCCGCGCTGAGCCCTTCGACTTCGCTCGCCCTTCGACGGGCTCAGGGCTCGCTACGCCGGTCCCGAGCTTGTCGAAGGCTCGGGACGAACGGTCGAGGGGCGCTTCTCCGTCCGTCCCGAGCGTGGCGGAGCGTCAGCGAAGCAAAGTCGAAGGACGCCGTGCCAATCGACCGGAGGAGGACGGACCGATGCGTGATTCACTCCGCTTCTACATCGCGTTCAATGGCGGGCTCACCGTCTACGAGAGCCGCGGCAACGACTTGGAGGCGTGCGGCGAGTTCTTCCAGGGGCGGACCCTGGAGCACCTGACGGGGTCCAAGGCGAAGCCCGAGCGACTGTTCGCCGCGGTAGCCTTCGACGGCGGCTACCGCACCGACGACGCCGGCAAGAACTGGAAGAAGGTCATCAAGGGCGACGTCCGCTGCTTCTCGGTGGACCCGGACGACGACCGCGTGGTCTACGCCGGACTCGGCCCGGTGGAGTTGAAGCGGAGCGAAGACGGCGGCGACACCTGGGAGAGCCTGGAGAGCCTGCAACAGATGCCTCGGGAGGTCCGGGACCAGTGGTGTGTGCCGGAAATTTACCGAGGCGTCCAGTTCCCGCACGTCCGCAACATCTTCATCCATCCGGATGACACGAACCTGCTGATCGTGCCGCTGGAGCACGGCGGCATCGTGCGCAGCGAGGACCGCGGCGAGACCTGGGAGGACGCCAGCGCCGGCATCGACTATCTCGACATGCACGACCTCGCCAACTATCCGGGCAGCAGGGACCGCTACTACGTGTCATCGGCGCGGGGATTCTTCCGGAGCGACGACCGCGGGCGCCAATGGCGCCGGGTCGAGGACGGCATGCCCTGGGGCTACACCGAGGTGCACAGCTACAGCCACGAGTGGTTTTTCCTGCCGGGGGATCCGCCGCGGATGATGCTATGCGGCGGCAGGGGCTCGCCCGGCGTCTGGCGCAAGGAGAGCACCCACCCCCACGGTGTGATCCTTCTGAGCGACGATGAAGGAAACCACTGGCGCACGGCCTCCAACGGTCTGGCCGAGCCGATGCCGTACATGCCGTGGGTGTTACTGCGGCACCCTCACGATCCCGACGCGATCTTCGCCGGCATGGGGGACGGAGCCCGGGGCTTCGGCTTCGATCCCGAACAGCGCGGCGCCGGAGCGTTCTACGTCACCCTCGACCGCGGGGATTCCTGGGAACCGGTCCTGCCGGACCTGCCGTCCGTGCTGACGGCGTGGGTGGCGCCTCAGTAGCGAAGCCGATCACCCGACGCCCCGGAACGGACCTCGCGACACGGCATCTTCCGGCCCTCACGCACTCGCCGGAATTCCTTCCACGGGTCATCCCGGATTCGATCCGGGCGCCATCCCGGACCTGATCCGGGGGCGGCGGGGCCGGGGCGATCCACATCGGCCCTGACGGCAGATTACGACGCATTCGCATGGGACAGACACGCACATGAAAAAACTCCAGCTCAGCTTGATCTCCGCCCGATACGAACGCACCGCCGCCATCCTCGACGGCACCGTCCCGGTGGAAGGAGCGGACTTGGTGTGGACCCACTCGAACCCTTCGGAGACCTTCTGGCGTCAGCTCCGGTTCGGCGAGTTCCACGTCGCCGAGATGTCCATGTCCTCCCTGCTCATCGCCAAGGCCCGGGGCCATGACATGGTGGCCATTCCCGTGTTCCCGTCCCGGCGTTTCATGCACGGGGCGCTCTACGTCCACCGGGAATCCGGCATCGGGCGGCCCGAGGAGCTGGCGGAGAAACGCATCGGCGTGGGCGAATACCAGCAGACGGCGGCGCTGTGGGCCCGGGGCGCCCTGGAGCATGACTTCGGCGTGTCCCAGTACGGCGTCGACTGGTACATGGAGCGCAGCGAGGAGCTGAGCCACGGCGGCGCCACCGGCTTCACCCCGCCGGAAGGGATACGTTTCCACCGGATCCCGGAGCACAGGAGCCTCCTCTCCATGCTGGTCGACCGGGAGCTCGACGCGGCCCTGCTCCTGAGCACCTTCCACGCCGAGCGCAACGTCATCGACCGGTCGACCCAGGATTACAAGGAAGGCGACGCCGACGCTGTCAGGCCGCTGTTCCCGGACATGCCGGCCGAGGGCCGGCGCTACGTGGAAGCCCACGGGTTCGTCCCCGTCAACCACTGCTACGTGATTCGCGGCGACGTCCACGCGAAGCACCCCTGGCTGGCGTTCAACCTGTTCGCGGCCTTCGCCAAGGCCAAGGAATACTGGCTCCGGCGGCTGCCGGGCGCCATCCCCTCCGACCTCTTCTTCGGTGCGGCGTACCTGGAGCAGACCCGTTCCATCGTCGGCCGGGACCCCTTCCCTTACGGCATCCGGGACAACGTCCCCATGCTCCGGACCCTCGTCGATTACTCGTTCGAGCAAAAGCTCACGCCGCGCAAGCTCGCGCTGGAAGAGGTCTTCGCCGCCAGCACGCTGGACCTCTGATGCGGTCGAGCGTCAGACCCGGCTGAAAGATTCATCCCATGAAAACCGCCGTCTTCGGCAACACGGGCGCGAAGCTGTCACGCATGTTTCTCCACGTCGGGCGTGTACGACACGCGGCCTGGCCCGGCTCAATCGGTAAATGCCGGCATGACTTCCCGCGCGAACAGGCGCATGGATTTCTTCACTTCCTCGTGCGGCAGGCCGCCGAAGTTGAAATTGTGGGTCAGGGTGTCGAAGTGGTAGTGGCGCCGCGCGTTGTTGATGATCTCGATGCACTGATCCGGGTCGCCGTAGAGGTTGCGCCCGGTTGCCAGCATTCCGGCCCAGTCATACACGTACCCCGGCGGCAGCGGTCCCTTGCGCTGGATCCGCGAGATCTCCTCGTAGCGTGCAATCGCCTTCTGCCCGATCTCCCGGGCCGTCGCGGCATCTTCGTTGATGTAGGTGCGCAGGTGGTATTGGCAATGGTAGTCCGCGGGGTCGCGGCCGCCGGCCCGCAGGCCCTCGCGCCACGCCTCCACCCCCGCACGCACCTTGTCCGGCGGATGGGGATGTCCCACCGTCATGATGTGGTAGCCCTTGAGGCCCGCCCACCCAAGTCCTTCGGGTGAGGTCCCGGCCACCCATATGGGCGGCAGCGGCTGCTGCACCGGACGCGGATACAGCGTGATCTCCTCGAACCGCCAGAACGCGCCCACGTGGCTGAAGCGTTCGTGGGTCCACGCCTTGACGATGACGTCGTGGGCTTCCTCGTAGCGCGCGCGTCCCTCGGCCTGGGGTATCTCGTGAACGCGGTAATCGAGGGCCGTGTTGCCCAGCCCGATGCCGAACTCCAGCCGGCCGCCGGAGATGGCGTCCACCATGGCGTAGTCCTCGGCCACCTGCAACGGGTGACGCACGCTCAGGATGGCGATGCACGGCCCCAGGCGGATACTGGACGTCCTGGCCGCAGCCGCGGCCAGCATCACCGCCGGGTTGGCGACGAGTCCGCCGTAGCCCAGGAAGTGGTGCTCGTTGAACAGGAAGCACTCGAACCCCAACTCCTCGGCAAGCGCGATCTGGTCGAGCATCTGCCGGTAGTAAACTTCGTAAGGGGGGTCGAGATCGGGGTAGTAGGTGGAGAGGATGTTGACGTAGAATCGCATGGGCTTGGCAACCTTTCCGGAACGGGACACCGGAGTTTAACACTCCGCCCTCACGCCCGAAACTCCGGCGCCTGGGAGTTTGTCGGATTGACCGGGTCGCTCCCGGAAAGCTTCGGACTCTCGACCAGCCGCTTGGTGCGATTCACACGGAAGGGCGTCAGCCGGACCCACTGAAAGGGATGAAGGCCAGCGACTGCCCGCCCAGGGCCGAGAGCAGCACTACCAGCCAGGGCGGCCACCTCCAAACAGCGAGCAGGACGAAGGCCACCAGCGCAAGGGCAAAGTCCTCCGGCCCGTGGATGGAACTGGTCCATACCGGGTCGTAGAGCGCGGCCAACAGGAGCCCCACCACCGCCGCGTTGATACCGCGCAGGGCGCCGCCAAAGCCGGACCGAGTCCGCAGGCCCTCCCAGAAGGGAAGGACGCCGATGACCAGCAGAAAAGAGGGCAGGAAGATGGCGGCCAGGGCAAACAGACCCCCGGCCCAGCCCGTTGGCGCGCCGTCGAGGAGGGTTCCCAGGTAGGCGGAGAAGGTGAACAGCGGGCCGGGAACAGCCTGGGCGGCGCCGTATCCGGCGACGAAGGCCTCGGCGCTCACCCACCCCGGCGGCACGACCTGCTCCCGGAGCAGCGGCAGCACCACGTGGCCGCCGCCAAAGACCAGGGAGCCGGCCCGGAAAAAGGCGTTGAATACCCGCAACGGCCCGACCGTGTCATGGGAAAGAGTCCGCCCCAGCAGCGGCAGCGCCACCAGCAGCATCCCGAACAGGGCCAGGCAGAAGACCGCCAGCCTCCGGCTCACCGGAAACTGCCGCATCGGCGTAGCGCCGTCCCGACCGGTGCGCAGGAAAAGCCAGCCGGTGATTCCGGCGACGACCATGACCGCCGCCTGCCCCCAGGCCGCGGGCCAAACCAGCATGCAAGCGGCGGCGGCCACGGCCAACGCGACCCGCGGACGGTCCGGACAGAGAACTCCGGCCATGCCCCGGACGGCCAATGCAACCACCGCCACCGCCGCAACCTTCAATCCGCCCAGCCAGCCTGCGCCGGCCTCGCCGCCCAGCGCCGTTACGCCGTAGGCGAACAGGATGAGGGCCGCGGCCGAAGGGGTCGTAAAACCCAGCCAGGCCGCCAATCCGCCGGGCAGCCCGGCCCGCCGGAGACCCAGAGCGATTCCCACCTGGCTGCTGGCCGGGCCGGGAAGAAACTGGCAAAGGGCCACCACGTCGGCATAGGCGGCTTCGTCCAGCCACTTCCGGCGGGAGACGAACTCTTCCCTGAAATAACCCAGGTGGGCAACCGGGCCGCCGAAGGAAGTCAGGCCAAGTCGCACGAACGCCAGCAGGACTTCCAGGACCCTCGAAAGCGGCGCGCTTCGGGTTTTCCGTCCCGCCGGAGGCATCCAGGGGAACCGATGCGGACCCGGATCCCGATGGGCGTTATCGGTCAAGCCTGAAACTCGGGCATCACGTCCCTGGCCAAGGCCTCTACCGTCTCCTCGTAGACGCTCCGGGCGGGCGTCAGCATAACGCGTTCGACCCCTGCGTCGGCCAACTCCTCCAGCCGCGCGATGCACTCTTTCGGAGTGCCCGCAATAGCGAACCGGCACACGAGGTAGTCGGTCAACAGCGCCGGATCCGACCGCTCCTCCATGGGCTTGGACTGATCGAACGCGGCCATGAATTCCTTGACGCTTTCCAGCTCTTCCTCGGGAACGGTCTCCAACGTGGCCTGGAAGTTGTGGTGGACTCGGTTGGCGATGCGACGGCGCACGAGCCGGCGCGCCTCGTCGCCGTCTTCCTTGATGCACACCATGCCGGCGGCCAGGGTGGTGATCTTGTCCGGCGAGCGCCCGGCCTCGGCCGCGCCCTCGGCGATGCGCGCCAGCGCCCAGCCCACGGCCCGGGGCTCCACTCCGCTGGCGAGAAAGACGCCGTCGGCCACTCGTCCCGCCAGCCGCAGGCCCCGGGGACCTTCCACGGCAAGATACACCGGCGCCGGCACCAGCCGGTAGGTCACCCGGACGCGGCCCGTAGGCGTGACCATCTCGCCGCCCTGAAGCAGCGTGCGTATGGTGCGGATACCCTCCTCGAAGTCCTTCATGCGGGTGGCCTTTCGGCCCAGGGCATAGACCGGGCCGTCCCCGGTGCCGAGGCCGAGAATCGCTCTGCCGTCGGAGATCTCGTTCAAGGTGGCCGCCGAGCCCACCAACACCGTAGGTTCCTGATACACCATGTTGGTCACGCCCGTGCCGAGCTTCAGGCGGGTCGTGGCCATGGCGCAGGTGGCCAGCACCTGGAAGGGGTCCAGGGTGCTGAGCTGGCTGCAGCCGAGAAAGACGCCCTCGAAGCCGAGCTGCTCCGCGCGGACAACGCGTTCCCGGATCCGCGCCGTCTCCTTTACGCCGCCGTTGGGGCTGTGAATACTGAACCGGATTCGCATGAAAGACCCACCTCCGATGCTTGCGGTCTCGACCGGACTTTGAAAAGCTCCCTTGGGCTCCGGCGCCGTACCGGCAGAGCCTTCGCATCATCGTCGCCGATTTGATTTGCCGGATTTGATTCGCCGGTTCGAGCGCCGGTTGCGGAAAACCTATATCACGGAGGAAACAACCTTGGGAAATCTGTCGCTGACCCTGGCTACCGGGCCGTATGACCGCGTCGAAGCCATTGCCAGAGGCGTGATCCAACCAGAAGGCCTCGACGTCACCTGTCTGCGGATCCAGTCGCCGCCCGAGATCTTCTCCCGCATGGTCAAGACCCAGGCGTTCGATCTGTGCGAGATGTCGCTGTCCACCTACCTGACCCGGCGTTCGCGAGGGGCGTTTCCGTTCATCGCGCTGCCGGTGTTCCCATCGCGCCTTTTTCGCCACGCCTATATCTACGTGAACCGGGACCACGGCATCGCCGAGCCCGGCGATCTCAACGGCAAGCGTGTGGGGGTTCAGGAGTACGGACAGACCGCGGCGGTGTGGATCCGCGGCATCCTGCAACACCGGCACGGCGTGGACCTGTCCAGCATTCGCTGGGTGGAGGGCGGCGTCAACACGCCGCGCCCGCCTGACGACGAGATGGACCTGCGACCCGCGGGCGGTCCGGAAGTGGAGCCGGCCCCGCCCGGCAAGTCCATCAACGACCTGTTGGCGGCAGGCGACATCGCGGCTTATCTCGGCGCCCGGCAACCCGACGCCCTGGGCTCGAATCCGGCCATCGGCAGGCTGTTTCCCGACTACCGCCGGGCCGAACGGGACTACTTCCGGGAAACCGGCATCTTCCCCATCATGCACACCATCGTGATGCGGGAGGAACTGCATGTGCGGCGCCCGTGGATCGCCGAGAGCATGTTCAAGGTTTTTCAAGCCTCCAAGGCATGGGCGCTGGAGCACATGCGCTTCACCGGGGCCATGGTGTACATGATTCCGTGGCTCAACGCGGAGCTGGATGAAATCCGCGAACTGTTCGACGGAGACCCCTACCCTTACGGAGTGAAAGCCAACCGCGGAACCCTGGACACGTTCATGCAGCATCTGGTGGAACAGGCGTTCGTGGCGGAACCCAGGCCGTCGCTGGAAAGCCTGTTCACTCCCATCGTCGGGTGGGCGGAGTAGCAGCGGGAGCCGGTATCGGCCGGGTAGCGCGATGCGGGCAGGGGCGGGTTTGAAACCCGCCCCTGCACCGGCGTCCGAGTTCTACGGCGCAGGCTCCTGGGCACGGTCCGGGCCTTGGCGCACCGTTCTCGCGGCAATGACGGGGAGACGGCGCCCGGCTTGACACCGTCGCGGGGGAAAGCGTACAAGGATGGCATCGTGCGGATGGGCGGGGCGAGGCGCTGAAATTTGTCACGTGAAGGAGTCGCATCATGAGCCACACGCTGGAGCAGTTCGCCGCTGACTGTCACCGGATCCTCAAGGCGGAGCCCGGCCCGGAAGGGCGGCAGAAAGTCGTTTCGCTGGTCGAGGAGATATGCCGGGACGATGAGTTCATCGCCAGACACATCGAAGAGAACCAACCCGAACGCAAGCTGATCTACGAGGATGCCGAGTTGGGTTTCTGCATCCTGGCCCACCACAACAAGGGCTCCAAGGGCAGCAACCCCCATGACCACGGTCCGGCCTGGGCCATCTACGGCCAGGCGGCGGGCGAGACCGAGATGACCGACTGGGAAAAGGTCGAACCCGCGGACGAGGTCAGGAAAGGAAAGGCCCGCAAACTGCGCACCTACAAGCTCGAGCCGGGCATGGCCCATCTTTACAACGAAGGAGACCTCCACTCGCCCTGGCGCGCCGACACCACCAAGCTGATCCGCATCGAGGGCACGAACATGGAGAAGGTGAAGCGTTACGCCTACGAGGCGCTCTGATCGGCGCAGCGCGCGCCGCGTCGGTGCGACCCTCGATAAACACGACACCGGACGCTTGGCGTCCAGCAACAAGACAGCCTTTCCGGGGAAAGCGTTCCCCGGCAGCACAACCGGAGGCACACGATGCGTACGAAGCCCTTTGTGAGAATCTCCCTGCTCGCACTCCTGCTCGCCGTCCCGCTGTGGACCCTGACCGCCGCCGCGCCGGCCGACGCCAAGGAGGTGTTGATCCGCGCCATCTCGGCGTGGCCGCTGAGCATCGACGGCAACACCTGGTACAAGAACTACATCAAGGAAGTGAACAAACGGGGCAAGGGTGTGGTGCAGATCCGGCTCCTGGGCGGAAACGAGGTGGCCTCGGCGTTCGAGCAGTTCCAGGCCCTGCGCACCGGCATCGCCGACATGACCAACTCCGCGCCCGCGTACTACGTCGGTGAGACCGTCGAAGCCGCAGCCATGAGCCTGATCGCGCCCGACAGCCTGGAGAAGTACCTGGAGGCGCTGCGCAAGAGCGGCGCCATGGAAATCATCAACCAGGCTTACCGGGAAAAATCGTCCATGCGCTTCCTGGGCATCACCGTGGCCGGAACCGGCTTCCGCTTCCTCATGGCCAAGCCCATCGAGGATCTCGACGGCCTCAAGGGCAAGCGTATCCGCGCCTCGGGCGCCCAGGATGCCGCCGCCATCCAAGCGCTCGGAGGCTCGCCCCAGACCCTCCCGGCCAACGAGTTGTACACGGCCTTGCAGCGCGGCGTGGTGGACGGCGCCTATCGCGCGCCCAACGACGCCTGGAGCTTCGGCGAGCACAAGGTCTACAAGGCCATGATCGCCACGCCCATCCAGTTTGCACCGGGCGGCGTCTACATGCCCACGCGGGCGTGGGACAAGCTGCCGGAGAACGTGAAGAAGGTGCTGGAGGGGACCATCGTGGAAATGGAGCCCAAGATACTGAGCTACTTCCAAACCAACGATCAGGCGGCGATCAAGAGGCTTGAGAAAAACGGCATGAAGGTCATCGAGGTGGACGACGCCGCCAAGAAGCGGCTGGCTGCGGCCCGCAACGCCTACTGGCCCGAGCTGCTCAAGCAGTCGCCCGAGTACGGTCCGCAGATCCGGAAAGCCCTGGCGCCTTACAACTGATCCGGGCCGTCCGGACCTGAAACGCGGCGGCGGTTGCCCGAGCCCGGCAACCGCCGCCCGCGACCCATTCAATGCCGAATTCGTTCAACCGCGCCTTCGACAAGACGAACCGCGTGCTGGGCTACGTCTCCGCCGCGTTCGTGGTGGTCATGGCGATGACCGTTCTCTATGACGTGTTCGCCCGCCTGATCTTTCACGCGCCCACCATCTGGGTCATCGACATCAACGAATACCTGTTGGTCTATCTCACCTTCGTCCCGGCCGCGTGGATCCTCATGAACGACCACCACGTGAAGGTGGAGATTGTGACCGCGCGGCTCAGGCCGGCGCCGCAACGCAGGCTGCGCGCCGTCACCGACGTCCTGGGGCTCATCTACTGCGTCGTCCTCGCGTGGCAATCCTGGGTGGTGGCGTGGCACGCGTTCGAGAACGGCTACCGGTTCTCCACCGCGCTCAACCTGCCGAAGTTCCCGGCGCTCGTGATCATCCCCATCGGCGCCGCGTGGCTGGGCCTCGCCTTCGTGGTCCGAATCCTTGCGGCGTCGCGCACGGACACCGCACCCGAGAAGGGAGGTCGCTGATTTTCCTCGAGTGGTGGATCGTTCTGATCGTCATGTTCGGCGCCCTCATCGTGCTGATGGCGTCGGGCATCCCCATCGCGTTCGCGTTCGGCGTGCTGAACCTCGGGTTTCTCTACGTGCTGGTGGGCCCCGGCGCGGTTCAGGCCATCGCCCTCAGCAGCTTCACCAGCATCGGCACCTTCGCGTTCATCGCCCTGCCCCTGTTCGTCCTCATGGGTGAGCTGGTGCTCCATTCGGGCCTCGCTGCTCTCGCCATTACCTCCATCGGCAAATGGCTGGGCGCCGTTCCCGGGCGCCTCGCGGTGCTCGCGGTGCTCGCGGGCACCGCCTTCGGCGCCGGCAGCGGTTCCAGCATGGCCAGCTCCGCCACCTTGGGCACGATCCTGATCCCCGAGATGCGCAAGCAAGGCTATGACACCGGCCTGGCCGTGGGCACCCTGGCCACCTCCGGCGGCCTTGCCGTGCTGATCCCGCCCAGCGCACTGATGGTCATATTCGGCGGCATCAGCCAGCTCTCGGTCGGCGACCTCCTCATCGGCGGAATCCTGCCGGGGCTGCTGTTGGCGACGCTGCTGTTCGGCTACATCGTCATCGTCTGTACCATCCGGCCCGACCTGGCTCCGGCCGTGGAGTTGGAGAAAGTGTCGTGGGGCGAGCGCCTGACCGCGCTCAAATTCTTCCTGCCGCTGGTGGTGCTGGTGTTGGTGGTGCTGGGATCGATCTTTCTCGGCGTGGCGACCCCCAGCGAGTCCGCCGCCATGGGCGTGGCCGGCGCCTTTTTCCTCGCGCTGGCCTACCGCCGCCTGTCATGGGAAATACTGCGCAAGGCATTGCTGGGGACGGTGGAGGTTTCGGGATTCGCCCTGCTCATCGTCACCAGCGCCACCGCCTTCAGCCAGATCCTGGCCCATTCCGGCGCCGCCATGGGCCTCTCGACGTTCGCCACCGAGTTACCCGTCTCACCGTGGATCATCATCGCCAGCATGCAGATCGTGATCCTGATCATGGGCGCTTTCATGGAGCCCATCTCCATCATGCTCATCACCGTGCCGATCTTCTTCCCCGTGATCCGTTCCCTGGGCCTCGACCCGCTGTGGTTCGCCATCGTCACCATGGTGAACATCGAGCTGTCGCTCATCACCCCACCTTTCGGCATGAACCTGTTCGTGCTCAAGGGCGTGTCGCCGCCCGACGTCACCCTGGGCGCCATCTACCGCGGCGTCGTCCCCTTCGTGCTCATCAACATCATCGCCCTCGCCCTGGTGATGCTGTTCCCGCCCATCGCCATCTGGCTGCCGGGCCTTATGCAGTAGGACTCACGCATAGCGCTGCCGAAAATCATCGCTCGGACGCTGGGATGCTCGGCGGTATGACAATGTGCCCAAAACTGTTCTGCGGCGCAGACTCCTAGGAGCCTGCGCCGTAGAAACCCGGCATCCCAGGGGCGGGTTTCAAACCCGCCCCTGCCTGCATCGCGCTACCGGCCGATACAGGCTCCTGGAGTCGCGTTCCGTAAATGTGTTGCCCCTGTCCCATAGCTTCACCCCGTTCCCGCAAGAAGTGGTCGGCGATGAATAACTCCCCTCTCCCTCTGGGAGAGGGTGGCCGAAGGCCGGGTGAGGGCGCCCCGAACAAACCTGCCCTCCTTTACTGGTCGCTCCCAACGGGCGGCTCGCACACGGGGGACCCTCACCCCAACCCTCTCCCAGAGGGAGAGGGTGTCGGAAGGGCTGTCCAAATGGCTCGGTGATGAGTCATCGCAAATATGAAACGCAACACCAGGAGTCTGTCGGACTTGGCAAGAATCTACTGCGAGGCATGGAAATGGGTCCATTTTCATCCCTCTCGCTACGATTCGCCAAATCCGACAGGCTCCTGGCCGTATTCGGCTCCGTGTTGAGCGACGCCTGCCTGCTCCACATGCTGACCGCCGAGCGCCCGCACAACGGTCTCGGGGTCGCGATCAATGACGGTCAGCAGCACGCGAGCCGCCCGATCCGGGACACGGCGACCCTGTTCCCAGTCCTGTAAGGCGCGAATGTCCAGGCCAAAGCGATCTGCGAACTTCCGTCGGCTGAGCCGCAGGCGCTTGCGAACCGCGACAATCCGATCAGCAGCGGGGTCGTCGACGATCCGACACGAAAGCTCGACCTCGCCGCGCACATGGGCAAGAACCTCGCCCAGCGCCGTTTCGATCTCGCGCCCCACTTTCGTTCGTTCCGTCGTCATTTTCCCTTCCTTCCTTTCTTGATCTCGGTCACCAGCCGGGACAGCGCCTTCATATCCGCAGGGTTCAGATCGTCACGATCGGCCTTCGCATAGGTCATCAACAAATAGATGGCTTCGGGATCAACGCTTTCGCCGGCGCGACGGGGCAGAGGGCGCCATGGCCCTTGGCCTTCAGTGGTGAAGGCATCGACCGCATCACTACTTCCCTGCGTCCACCTTCGGCAGCACCTCTTCGGCCATCATCGACATGGAGTCGAGAATGCTTTGCTGGTCCAGGCCGGCGAAGTTCATGGAGAAAATGATGTAGTTGGCGCCGGTATCGGCGATCTCCTCGATCTGCTCGATGCAGCGCTCGGGGCCGCCCACCATCAGCATGCGCTCCCGGTCGAGTTCGTCGTAGCCACGGGGCCGCACGGCTTTGCGCATGTCGTAGTAGCGGCTCATGGCGGGCCGGGCGCGGCGACGGGCGGCGGCGTCCGACTCGGCCACGTGGGTGTGGATGGTCTGACCCACGTCCAACGCCTCGGGGTCGTGGCCGGACCGGCTCAGGGTTTCCTTGTAGAAACCCACCTTGCGCTTCACCTCGGCCATGTCCTTGCAACTCGCGAAAGGGATGCCCAGGATGGGATAGTCCCGCTCCCCTGCCACCTGATAGGAGCCTTGGCTCAGGGCGGCGAAGTACACCGGCGGCGCCGGCCGCTGAACCGGCAGCACATTCAGGGACACGCCGTCGATGTGGTGGTACTTCCCGTGGTAGGACACCCTCCCCTCGCGCCAAGCCATCTCGACGACATCCAGGCTCTCCACCAGCCGGTCCCGGTTGTCCTCCTTGACGCCGAATCCGACCAGTTCCGGCGGCGTGCCCCGCCCCACCCCGAAGTCGAGCCGGCCGCCGCTCAGCACGTCGACCATGGCGTACTCCTCGGCAGTGAGCACGGGGTCGCGGTACGGCAGCAGCGCCACGGCGACGCCCAGGCGGATGGAGTCGGTGCACGCGGCCGCGGCCGACATGAGCACGGTGGGCGCGGGGATGACGCCGTGGAAGTCGAAGTGGTGCTCGCCGAACCAGAAACACTCGTAGCCCAGGGATTCGCCCCACCGGACCTGCTCCAGCATCCGCTCGTAGTAGCCCTTGAGGTCAAGCTGAAGCTCCGGGTCGTCGTCCCCGATGATGAACAGACCGAATTTCATGCGTTATCCGCTTTCGTTTCGGGTTTCGAGCGTCTGCCATCAACATCGGCCGCCAAGGGGGCGGCCTGCTGCGATGGAATTCGTGAGACCGGGAACTGTGGCAGGGATCGATTCCACGTCTTGATGTTGAACACCATGCAACCCGTGATGATCCCGCGTTTCCATTCACCGGATGACGGTCCGCTCAGTGGGAGCTTGCGTTTCAGGTCTTCCGTTCGCTCGAGCAGAGCCGCGTCCGTCAAACTGTCGATAGCGATAAGTACCAAGTAGTGGATCGGTTTGCCGATTTTGCGAGACGCCCATTGATAAAGGAAGGTATCACGGTATTTGTACTTGAGATCTTCATCAAGATTCCCTGAGAGAAATTGTCCGATGAACTTCTCTCTATTTTCCTTCCTTGCGTGGGGATGTTCCGGATCCTTGAGTTCGATGAACGATACTCGATCGGTCTCCTCGACGATGAAATCCACGGCCTTCATGCAATGCGTCAGTCCGTGCGACGCTCCGTCGTCGAACTTCCTGACTCTTGCAGAATGCGGAAAGGTGATCCGGAGATTGCCTTCAGTCACCGTGGTCATTGTCAGTTCCCGCCAGACTGCGCTTGACCTCGCGGTCATACAGATCGGTGAAGGCTTCGGCGATGGCGTTCGGATGGATGTCCAGATAGGTATGCGAAGTATGGCAGGCGATCTCGCCGCCGTCGGATTCGCGATAGAGCGAGTGAAAAGCAACTCTGTCCTCTTTTTGCTTCTGCAGATCCAGTTCCTTGAGAATCGCGTAGTCATGGGTGGCAATGAAGATTTGCACGCCCATACGCTGCAACTCGAGAAGGATGCTTATCACGGATCGGAAAAGTTTTGGATTCAAGTTGGTTTCCGGCTCATCCCAAAAGAGCACCGATCCTTCTTGCAAGGTTCCATTCTGAATCAATAGCCATAAGAGTCCGATTTTCCGCATTCCCTCCGCAAGCAATGGAAACTCGAGATTCCCCTGTTTGTTGCGAAGAAAGAAGTGTTCGTTCCTGACGGTGACCTTTCCATCAATTATCTTTTGCAAACTGCCGAGCAATCTCCTGCGCTTTTGATCCATCGGACCCCGCAAGATCGGTGTATAGGCACGGGCGAGTATGTCATCGTAGATTTCCTCGAAATGGATCTCGCGTTGCGAGTAAAGAGAACGAAAACCGGGCGCATTCGCAAGCATTTCCTTTACCGGAATATAGATGCTGGCGACGGGGCTGGAGTTCCAGATCGCGACGCCGCGCACGGTAGCCGATCCAGCCGCCTTTGAATGATTGGAGAAACGAACGTCGAGCCGCTTCTTGCCACGAGAAACCAGCGCAGCGCACTCCGTGCTTCTCGCTTGACGCTTGACAAGCCGGCCGATGGATCGCTCGGACGGCATGAATACGCGGATGAGCTTGTCCGCGAAGTTGCCTTGCGTCTTGCTGACGTCGCAAGCGGCATAAGCAACCTTCATGAGATGGGTCTTGCCGGTCCCGTTGGCTCCGACGAGGACGTTGACTCCTGGGGACGGCTTGAAATCAAGGGTCTCGAAGACGGTGAATCGTTCGAACTCCAATCTGGTGATGGTCATGCGCTCGCCCCCACGCATCAGTGCCTGGTCGCACCAGAGCACGAGCTTCCGGTCTTCCGAGCGGACATACGTGGCCGACCGCTCAGACAGTCACCCTTAGCAGTTATTGATAAATGATTCCATACGATCTCGGATGTGACCGTTTTCGATATGGCGGCTAGGCGCCGGTATCGACCGGTAGCGTGATGCGGGCACGAGCGGGTTTGAAACCCGCCCCTACATCGGGCGTCCGAGGCCTACGGCACAGGCGGCTGGGTGCCGCTTCCGCACGGCGGACTCCGGCAGGACATCTTCGGCCATCATCGCCATGGAGTCGAGAATGCTTTTCTGCTCCGGACAACACCGTCGCCGATGATGAACAGACCGAATTTCACGTGCGCCTCTTTTGTTCCGGAATTCCAGGGTATACTGTAAAGAATGGATCATGACGCGCGCCAGGATCACGACGCGCGGCAAGCAGCGGGTTCCTTACCATGAATACGACACGCAGGGACATACTTGCTTTCGCCAGCGTAGCGCTTGCGACCTTGGCGGCCGGTCTGGGCGGCTTCCTTCCCGTCCGCCTTGTCCGGGCATCCACCGACACCTCGCGGGCCATCGCGGCGTTCACCAAGGGAGCGGCGCCGGTCGAGGGCGGTGTTCGTATCGAAGCGCCGGAGATTGCCGACAACGGCGGCTCCGTGCCGGTCCGGGTGTCCGCCGAGAACGCCCGGCGCATAGCCGTGTTCACGGACGGCAATCCCTATCCCGGCGTTGCCGTGTTTACCTTTGGAACGGGGGTGACGCCCGCGGCATCGACCCGTATCCGACTGGCCAAGAGTCAGAAACTGATCGCCGTCGCGGAGATGACCGACGGCACGTACCGCGTGACCTCCCGCCCGGTCATCGTGACGGTGGGCGGCTGCGGTTAGTGATCCGCAGGGATGGCTGGAATGCAGAAACCCAGGCCGCGCGTGAAGCTGCCGAAGTCGGTGGCCGCGGGTGTCCCCTTCACCGTCAGGACGCGGATCACCCATCCGATGGACACCGGGCTCCGCCTCGGCCGTGACGGGAAGCGAATTCCCCGCCGCATCATCAACCGGTTCGTGGCCCGCTACAACGGCGAGGTGGCGATTTCCGTGGATCTCGAGCCGGCGATGTCCGCCGATCCCTACATCCAATTCGAGATGGCCGTGCAGGAATCGGGCGAGATGGAGTTCGAATGGCTGGACGACGACGGCTCGGCATACCGCCTCCGCAGGCGCGTCGAGGTCCGGTCGTGACCTTCCCGAATCCCGACGCCGGATGACACACATCGCGAAATCCGCAGGTTTCGCGATGCTCGTGCCGGTTCTTGTCGCGGTGACTCTCACGGTTCTCGTGGCTGCCGGAGCCCGCGGCGCGGACGCGCAACGAGGCCGTGCGCTCTACCAGGAATGCAAGCGCTGCCATCAGGCCGGCCGGGGGGCGCAGCACCGGATCGGTCCGCACCTGAACGACGTATTCGGCCGCCGCGCCGGCTCACTCGGGGACTTCCTCTACTCCTCCGCAATGAAGCAGGCCGGCGCCGGCGGGTTGGTCTGGACCGAGGCGACGCTGGACACGTTCCTGGCGAATCCTCGTGCGATGGTGCCGCACTCGCGCATGAGCTATGCCGGCATGGCGGCGACCGGCGACCGGGCGGATCTGCTGGCGTGGCTGCGCACCCTTTCCGGCTCCGCCTCCGGGCTTCCGGCGGCGGAACCGACCATGACCGCGGCCGAATACGACCTGGACCCGCGACTCCTCGCGGTCTCCGGGGACCCCGAATACGGCGCTTGGCTCGCGAGCGAATGCACCACCTGCCACAGTGTCGACGGCGCCGATGAAGGCATACCCTCCATCATCGGTTGGCCCGTCGATGACTTCGTGATAACTCTACAAGCCTACAAACGCGGCAAGCGGCGGCATCAGGCCATGCAGACCATCGCCAGGCGTTTGTCGAACGAGGAGATCGCCTCACTCGCCGCGTATTTCGGCAAACCGCTCACCGGTCCGTGAAAAAGAGGGAGCCATCATGAAACAGAAGAGCGAAAACCGCGGAATGACACGGCGCCGCTTCCTGGTCTCGACGGTTGCCGCATCGACGGCGCTGTGGGCGCCTCCCATCCTCGGGAAGAGCCGCCCGCGGGTGGTGGTGATCGGCGGCGGCGCCGGCGGTGCGACGGCCGCGCGCTACCTCGCGAAGGATTCGAAAGGCGCCATCGATGTGACCCTGGTGGAACCCACCCGGCACTATTACTCGTGCTTCTTCTCGAACCTCTACCTTGGCGGTTTCCGCGAGTTCGCGTCCCTCGGACACGGCTACGGAACCCTTGCAGCGGCCTACGGGATCAACGTGGTCCACGACTGGGCCGTCTCCATCGACCGCGACCGTCGAACGGTAGGGCTCGCGGGCGGCGGCAGCCTTGCCTTCGACCGGCTGGTGCTGTCGCCCGGGATCGATTTCCGCCCGGACTCGGTGCCCGGCTGGGACCTGTCGCAGCAGAACCGAATGCCGCACGCCTACAAGGCGGGCTCGCAAACCCAGCTCCTCAAGGCCCAGGTCGCAGCCATGCGCAAGGGCGGCGTCTATTGCATGGTGGCGCCGCCGAACCCGTTCCGCTGCCCGCCGGGACCGTACGAACGGATCTCGATGGTCGCCCACACGCTGAAACAGGCCAATCCGACGGCGAAGATCCTGATCGTCGACCCCAAGGCGAAGTTTTCCAAGCAAGGGCTCTTCGAGGACGGCTGGCAGCGCCACTACCCGGGCATGATCGAGCGGGTCGGCCCGGACTTCGGCGGTGACCGTGTCGAAGTGCGCCCCGCCTCGATGGAGGTGGTGATCGACGGCGAGGTGACCAAAGTGGACGTCTGCAACGTCATTCCGGCGCAACAGGCAGGGCGCATCGCCGCGGTTGCCGGGCTCACGAACAAGGCCGGCTGGGTCCCGGTGGCGCCGCACACCATGCAGAGCCGGGCGGATGCCGACATCCACGTGCTCGGCGACGCGTCGCAGCAGGGGGACATGCCGAAGTCCGGGTTTTCCGCCAACAGCCAGGCCAAGGTGTGCGCCATGGCGGTGCGCGGGGCGCTGACCGGCTCGAAGGTGTTTCCGGCGCGCTTCTCGAACACCTGCTGGTCGCTCATCGCAACCGATGACGGGGTCAAGGTCGGCGCCTCCTACAAGGCCACCGACGAGAAGATCGCCAAGACGGACGGCTTCATCTCGAAGACCGGAGAGAGCGTAGCGTTGCGCAAGGCCACCTACGAGGAATCGCTCGGCTGGTACGCGGGCTTCTCCAAGGATATTTTCGGCTGATCGTCACCCGGCAGGGACCGGTAGCCGGCGCGATCAGACACGAGTGTGGCGTCCCGTCCGCGCCGGCCCCTCGGCGAGAAGCCTTCCCATGATCCTTGCCGACGCCGCCATGGCCGTGAGCGCCAGGATCGCCGCAATGCTCGCGGTCGACACGCCGGACAATCCGGCCCCCACCGTACACCCGCCCGCCAGCACACCGCCCGTTCCCATCAGTGCGGCGCCGGCAAGGTACCGGCCGGTCTGCCGCGGCCCTTCCAGGCTGCTCCAGCGGAACTCTCCCGCACAAATCGCCGCGGCAAAGCTGCCGGCCACCACGCCGGCGGCAAGACCGGTGCCGAACCCCGCCGGGATGGCCGTGGCCGCCACGGTCCAGAACAGGGTGTCGGCCATGGGCCCGGTAAATCCCAGGGACTGCAGCGGCACGGGGTCGAAGTCGTCCTGGAGGACGAAACCGGTCCCGACCCATGCCAGCGTCACCAGGAGCCCGATCAGGGCAGCCATCACCAGGTGGCGCTGCGACGCGCCGGAACGCAATGCCAGCACCGCGGCGGCCAGCGCCAGGCACCAGGCCCACACGGCCCCGCCGGGCAGCGCGGTCAGCGCGACCACGCCTCCCGTATCGACGGTGATGCCGCCGAGCGCCGAGCGCAACGGCGCCAGCACTCCTTTCATCGCCGCGTGGGCGACGATGGCGAAGACCACCAGGACCACCACCGCCCGCAGGTTGCCGGCCCCGGCCAGCACCGTGAGGCGGGAGACGCAGCCGCCGCTGAGCACCATCCCGGCGCCGAACAGCGCGCCGCCCACCAGCACCGAAACGACGGGAAGGTCGGGCGCGAAAAACCGGTGCGCGTCGAAGGAGACCACTCCCGCGGCCAGCGCCACCTGGGTCCCGGCAATCGCCAGCGCCAGGGCCATGGCCCAGACGCCGAGCGCCGGCAGGCATTCGCCCCGGTCTCCGACCAGACTGCGACGGAGGCAGAACCCGGTGCGCTGCGCCAGCACGCCGTAGGCGGCGCCCGATACAAGGCCCAGCACCACGGACGCCTGGAGCGGAGTGACGTGCTGGAATCCGAACGTCTCGAACATGGGGTCGATACCCTCCTCTTTCGTTTCCGGTTTCGAGGGTCTACCATGGACAATCTATCACAATGCACGGCAAGCCGTATCCGGCGCGATCCTCGTCGTCCGATCCCGGCCCGTGGTGAAAGGAGACGAACCATGAGCGAGAACGTGGTCTCGACCCGGACCCAGGAACGATGCGTCACCTCTTACGCGGCGCGCACCCAGTACAAGCCCGGCGTGGTCCATCCCGGTCACATCAAGGTCAAGGACGCCATCGACATCCACTGTCACGCCCACGCGGGCCAGCAGGACGCGCTGGACCTGGTCAAGATGGCGTCCCGGGCGGAGATGAAGGGGCTCCTGTTCAAGTCCATCGTCGGAAACGCCGGAAAGGCAGTGCGCGAGCTGCGGCGGCAGCTCGACGACTGGGCTGGAAAGGAAGGCGTCGAGCCGGTGGCCTGCTTCGCCGGCTTCGTGTGCGGCAGGGGGGATGACCCGGTGTCCGCCACCCTCGCCGAACAGGCCATCGACGACGGCGTCGTCGCCCTGTGGCTGCCGGTGTTCAACCACGTCAACACGATGCACATCGTCGGGAGCCGGCGGGATCTCATCGAGCACGACGTGGCCGCCCAGGGTTGGGTCGGCCCCATGTCGTGGGAAAAGGCCATGGAGCACGGACACTACAACCTGGACGAGTCCGGCGAACTGAAGCCCGAGGTGCGGGACGTCATCCGCCTGTGCGTCGACCGGGACGTGGCGTTGTTCTTCGGTCATCCCACCCACAAGGAGATCTTCAAGATCGCCGAAGAAGCGGACAAGGCCGGCCTCCGGCGATTGGTCATCGACCATCCCTACAGCCCCTTTCTCGACGTGTCGGTGGAACAGATGAAGGAGCTTGCCCCGCTGGGCGTGCTGTTCAACTTCACCTTCGACGAGCTGTCGCCGCTGCTCGGCGTCGATCCCCAGATCATGTACAACACCATCCGCGAGGTGGGGGTGGAGCATTTCACGCTGTCCAGCGACGCCGGCGAGCCGCTGTTCCCCGATTCCGTGGAAGCCATGCGCCTGATCCGGGGTTACATGGAAGCCTTCGGCCTGACCCGGGACGAGCTCTACACCGTCTGCACCCGCAACCCCGCAAAGGTGGTGGGCATGAACCTGGAGTAGTGTAATGTGCAAACCATGACCCTCGCCGCCGTGCTGCCTGTGCCGGGCGCCCTCACCCCAACCCTCTCCCGGAGGGAGAGGGTGTCGGAAGACGCAAGTCAAACACCCTCTCCCTCTCAGCAGCCCCCCGACCGCCGCCCGTTCGCCGTCGCGGGGAGTCGGAAGACGCAAGTCAAACCCTCTCCCTCCGGGAGAGGGTGGCCGAAGGCCGGGTGAGGGCCCTCAAATAGTTCTGACCGTATCCATCGTCCTGACCGTCTCGGTCCCGCCTAAAATTGTGCGCCTCCCGGGCTTTGAACCCTAAAGTTCAGAGCCTGCCGAGCGATTACTATTGCTGTAGACGCCGCCCTCTCATCCACGCGGCGCCCGCGGACGCGCGAACCAGCAGAGCGCGTCAACGCTTGGACTCATTTCGCTTCAGGAGGCTGCATGAGCACTACACCTTCATCCACATCACCGCTGATCGGCATCGGTTTCCGGGTTCCCATCGCCAAGTGGACCCTTGCCAACCTGCACCGATTCGACGTGCTCGAGGTCACCGTGGACCACTACGTGAAGGGAGGCGAATACGCGCGCAAGGCGATCCGCAACCTGGTGGACCGGATCCCGCTGGTGTTGCACGGCGTCGGGCTCTCCATCGGCACCGACGCGCCCCTCGACGAAACCTATCTGGACAGCGTGGCCGAGGCCGTCCGGGATCTCAAGGTCCCGTCCTACAGCGAGCACCTTGCATGGACCAAGGTACCCGGCATCGACCTCGCCAACCTGCTGCCGGTGCCCAAGACCCGCGCCGCCGCGGACATCCTCATCCCCAAGATCCAACGAGTCCAGGCCCGTCTGCAGGTGCCGTTCTCCATCGAGAACATCTCCTATGTCTTCGATTTCCCGGAGCCGGAGCTGAGTGACGCAGAGTTCTTCAACCTGCTGTTCCGGGAGACCGGGGTGGGCATGCTGCTGGACGTGGAAAACCTTTTCGTCAACTCCAGGAACCACGGCATCGACCCGCGCGCGTTTCTGGAACACCTGCCCGAAGGCGTGGTGACCGGGGTCCATGCTGCCGGGGGGCCGTTGATTCGCCGGCCCTATCTCGACGCGCCGTTCCATGCCGACAACCACAGCCACCCGGTGCCGGAGCAGGCATTGGAGCTGTTGGAACATGCCCTTGACCGTCAGCATCCACACACGGTGATCCTGGAGCGCGACAACGACTTCGAGCAGGGCGACGAGCTCCTGGCGGACGTGGCGCGTCTCCGCCGGCAAACCCGGAAAGCCGCCATGAAAGAGAGGTCCACAAGCCATGCCCAGACTCATTGACACACAAACCCGCCTGCTGCGTCATTTGACCAGCCATGCCTTCATCTTCGGCGCCGAGGATCTCGGATCGGCCCGCCTTGAGTCGGAGCTTCAGGGCATCGACATCCGACGGCTTCGGCTGGAAGCGGAGTTCTCCTACAACAAGCGAATGAAGCGAATCCGCCAGACGTTCGAACGCACCGCCACCCTGCTGGGCCACGGGTTCCCCAGGCTCCTGCGCGACTATGCGTCCGCATGTCCGCCCACGACCTACGAGCGCTACCCGGACGCCAAGGGTTTCCTTGAGCATTTCGTGGAACGCAGCGCCCAGAAACCGCCGACGCCGGCGTGGGCCGCCGATGTCGCGGCCATCGAACTGGCACTGGCGGGAGCGCGGACCCTTCGTCCCACGGCCATGGAGAGCGAGGCGCTGGCGAGGCGCCCGCAACCGTCGGTTGAATTGTGGTACCGCAGCCACCCTTGCGCCGTTCCGGTGCGTTGCGGCTACGATGTGCGGCCCGTGTTCGAGCCTGGCCGGGCCGGTGACCCGGTGGCGCAACGGCCGGTATGTCTCGCCGTCCTGGCCTCACGCGGGCGGCGCCATCCCATGGTGCTGGAACTCGCGCCGGAGGCCTTCACACTGCTGGAATGCGCCACGGAATGGTCGCTGCTGGCGTCGGAGCAAGCCGGGGCCGGCGACAACGCCCGCGTCGCTCTGATCAAACGCCTTGCGGCTCAGGGCCTCGTCCTGGTGAGCGGGAATGATCTCGGAGACGAGAGCCATGGCTGAGGGCGCGGGCGACCCCGCCGAACGGGAAGGCCATCCCGATCCCCCAAAGCAACCTGCGGGCGATCCTTCGGCATCGGCCGCGGCCTGCCTCCTGTTCCTTTGCGCCGGAGAGGGTCTCCGAACGAGCCGCGGCGAGATCCTGAGCGACCTCGCCAAGGAAACACCGCTCGACCTGAATGCCGCGGTACGGTGCGGCGCGCGCGCCGGCCTGACTCTCGAGGTCAGGACTCTGAGCCCGGAAGACTGGCGCCATCTGTCCGCGCCGGTCCTGGTACAACGCGGGGACGGCCGGTTCGTACTGGTGGCCCGCGCGGACGACGACAACGTCTACCTGATCGAGCACCGGTCCGGCAACGCCCGCGCCATGCGCCGCGCGGCCTTCGTGGAGGACTGCGGCAGCGTGGCCGCCGTCCCCGCAAGGACGGCCGAGACCTCGGACCCGGCCTTCTCGGTGCGGGCCATCGCCGGGCAACTCCTGAACAACAAGGCGCTTTTCGGGCCGTTGGTGGCGGCGTCGTTCTTCGTCAACCTCCTGGGTTACATCTACCCCTTCGCCTTCCTCATCATCATCGACAAGGTCATTTCCAACCGAGGCGCCGCCACCCTCGACGTGATCATCCTGAGTCTGGTGTTCTTTCTGGCCTTCGAGGCGGTCCTGCGCGGCGCCCGCCATAAAGCCTTGCGCCACGCGGTGCGAGACATGGACCGCACGCTGCTCTCGAAGCTCATCCGCCACTCGCTGGAGCTTCCCGCCTCCTTCTATCTGCGGAACACGGCGGTCGAGACCCTTTCCCGCATCGAAGAGCTCCAGCACCTGCGCCGGTTCCTCACCAACGCCGTGGTGTTCGTGTTCGTGGACATGTTCTTCGTGCTGGTGTTCCTGGGGTTGATGCTGAACTTCAGCTTCACCCTGTCGATGGTCATTCTGGCCTGCCTGCCCTTCTACATCGCCCCGGCCTTCGTGGTGATGCCGACCTTCCGGCAATGGAGCCGGCGGAGCAAGGGCAGCCGGCGAGAGAGCAACGAAGCGGTGCTCGACACCTTCAACGGTATCGAGACCGTGAAGGGCATGCATGAGGAGCAGGCTCAGGAAGCCTTTCTCACCCAGCGGGTGGATGAAGCGGTGTCATCCGACGAGGATGCCCAGAACCTGCGGGAATCCATGACCCAGTACAATCAGTTCGTGAACCGGTTCGGCACCGCGGGCCTGCTGTGGTTCGGAGCCTCCATGGTGCTGGACGGGCAACTCACCCTGGGACAGCTCGTGGCGGTCAATCTGGTGAACATGCGGTTCTCCCAGCCCATGATGCGCCTGTGCCTGTTCGCCTATGACTTTTCCCGGCTGCGTGGCCTGGTGAGGGAGTTGGGAACCGTCCTCAACGAAGCCACGGAACGCCAGAGCGGACATCTCGTCAGGCTTCCGACCTTCAAGGGGGCCATCGGCTTCGAGGACGTGCGTTTCCGCTATCCGGACGGAGACCGAAACGCGCTGGACGGCGTTACGTTCGAGATCAGGCCCGGCGAAACCATCGGTATCGTGGGTCCGTCGGGTTCGGGGAAGAGCACCGTCGGCCGCCTGATCCAGCGACTCTACCTCGCCACCGAAGGACGTGTCCTCCTGGACGGCGCGGATGCCGTAGTCGTGGACCCCGGCTGGGTCCGCGGCTACATCGGCGCGGTCGAGCAGGACTATCCCATCTTTCGGCGCAGCATTGCCGAAAACATCGCCCTGGGACCCGGTCAGCACCAAATGGCGCTGGTAACGGCGGCGGCCAAGGCGGCGTGCGCCCACGAGTTCATCACCCGGACGCCCAAGGGCTATGCCACCCGCGTCGGCGCCCGCGGCACACTTCTCTCGGGAGGCGAGCGACAGCGTATTGCCTTGGCCCGGGCTCTGTTGCATTGGAAAAGCCTGCTGATCCTGGACGAAGCCACGGCCTCGCTGGACAAGCAGGACGAGGCTCGGATCCAGCAGAACATTCGTGCGCTGGCCAAGGGACGGACCGTCGTCGTCATCGCTCACCGGTTGTCCGCGCTGCGCCACGTGGATCGCGTCATCTGTCTGGAGAGCGGGAGAATCGTCGAGCAGGGTAGGCCCGCGGAGTTGGCCCGGGGCGACGGATACTTCGCGGACATGGTGCGCAGGGATGCCGAGATGGTGCGGGACCTCGCAGGCGAGCATCCGCCGGGGTTGATGGCACACGGGGGGATGGAGCTGCGCAATGGATGAGTCAGGACGCAAGGGCGTCATCTCTGCGGCGGGACGGGGTCCGGAGTCGATGACCCGCTACGCCGTACTGCCGGCACGCTACGCTTTGTCGGCGGCGCCGGACGGCCGCTTGCGGCTCCTACGTACCTGACGGTCACGAGCCGCGGCGTCAGTAGCCTTGCTCCAGGATCCAGTTGGCGATCTCCAGCCGCCTGGCGAACCAGACGTCGGAGAAGCCCTTGGCGTACTTGATGAACTCGTCCACGATCCTGGTGCGGTACGGCACCCCGGAAACGAACGGATGCAGGTTGAACGCGAAGAATTTCGGCGCTCCCTGCTCCCCCTCCCAGTAGAGGTAGTCGAACTGGTCCTTCATGATCCCGAGCAGGTCCCTGGGCGTGCGGCCGCCGCCGTAGGTGGAGTAGTCGTTGCAGCCCGGCACATTGTACGGCACCACGGCGATCTTGCGGCCCCCGGCCTCGACGGTATAGGGAACGTCCGAGTTGAGCGGGTCGGCCCACCACACGAAGCCCGCCTCCGCCACCAGATCCAGGGTGTTGTCCGTGGAAGCGTGACCGGGCGAAAGATAGCCCGTGGGAGGCGCCCCGAGCACCTTCTCGAAGGCGGCAACGGTGTCCTGGATCGACTTGCGCTCTTCCTCCCGGGTGTACATGAAGGCATACTCGTGCTCGTAGCACTCCGAGGAGAACTCGTGCCCCTGGGCCTGGAATTCCTTCACCTCATCGGGGAACTGCTCGACCTTCTTCCCGTTCATCAGGAAGGTGACCTTGAGATTGTGCCGCTCGAACATGTCCATGATGCGCCAGATGCCCACCCGGTCGCCGTACTCGCGCTCGGTGACGGCAGCCATGTTCTGCTTGAAGACGGCATTCTCCGGCGGCAGCGGGTGACTGACGCGCTGGAGCGAGCCCCGGGTGGCATAGTTGTCCGGCCACACCTCCCAGGGAATGATGAAAGTGACGCATATCTTGGCGTTGTCCGGCCACTGGATGGGGCGCGGTCTGGGCATGGTGAAATCTCCTCTCGTCCGATGTCGCTGAAATCGAGTGCGCAGAACCTGTGGAAGGCGGTACGGACTCCCAATATAGCCAGTGCGGATTCGTTGGGCAAATAGTTGGCGGCGGCTCTTGAATACGCACTACCGGCACTTCGCCACGACCCATGCTTTCGTCGCCCTGGGCATATATAGAACCGGGCTGCCAGGATGTCGGCGACCGGATTCGTTGATTTTCACGGCGATAGCGGTCAAAGTTACCGTCAGGAGATCCATCATGGCAGACGGATTCGGGGAACGCATGACTCGGCCGAAGACGGCCTTTGAAACCACGCTGCCGCATCCGGCTACCAGGGCCGCCATAGGCAAGCTCGAAAGCAGGATGGCTTGGGACGCCATTCCGGCCGGCCTGATCGCCGTCCCCTTGTCAGGCTGTTCACGCAATCCGGAGATTCGGGGGAACTGACGATAACAGGGTGTCCGTTATGGGCAGGGGGATGAAGATCGGCACAGGTTTGGCGGCGGCCCTCTTCCTGGCCGGGGTGGCCGGCGGCGATCCGACACGCGCTTCCGCGGTTCAATCGCTGACATCCGACCAGGCAGCCTATCGAGAGTTCGTGGAGGAGTTTCGTACGCTTGCGCGCCGGCACGGCATCCCGGAATCGCTCTACGACCGTGCCTTCCGCGGCCTGACCCCCGACCCCGAGGTCATCGAGAGGAACAACCGCCAACCCGAGTTCGTGCTGCCGCCATCCCACTACATGGCGCTGATGGTCACCGACACGCGCGTCAGGGAGGGCCGCCGCAAGCTCTCCGAGTATGGCTCCGCCCTGGACCGGATCGAACGCCGGTACGGCGTGGACCCCCACGTTCTGACTGCCATCTGGGGCATGGAAACGCTTTACGGAACGCTGCGCGGCGAGCGCAACGTGATTCGCTCGCTCTCGACCCTGGGCTACAAGGGACGCCGCGCCAAGTTCGGCCGCACCCAACTGTTGGCAGCCCTCAAGATCCTCAAGGCGGGCGACATCCCCCTCGACCGGATGACCGGCTCCTGGGCCGGCGCCATGGGCCACACCCAGTTCATACCCACGAGCTATGCCGCCTATGCGGTGGATTTCACCGGCGACGGCCGCCGCGACATCTGGGACAGCCCGCAGGATGCGCTGGCCTCCACGGCCAACTACCTACGCCGGAACGGCTGGGTCCCCGGAAGACCCTGGGGCCACGAGGTCGTCCTTCCGGAACGCTTCGACGCAGGCCTGGCCGGCCGCGGGAACGAGAGAACGATCCGCCAGTGGCAGCGACTGGGCCTGCGGGCCGCCGGCCGCCAGCCGTTCCCGCACCCCGGAGACCGCGCCTATCTCTATCTGCCGGCGGGACGCGAGGGTCCGGCCTTTCTGCTGCGCCGGAACTTTCGATCGATCATGCGCTACAACCCCGCACACAAGTACGCCCTGGCCGTAGGACATCTGACCGACCGGCTGCGCGGAGAGAAAAGGACGCCGGCCTGGCCGGACGGGATCGTTCCCATGGCCGAACCCCAACGCAAGGAACTGCAGCGCCTCCTGGCCGCCAAGGGTTACGACATCGGGGACGTGGACGGCATCATCGGTCCCAGGACCCGGGCCGCGGTCCGCGACTATCAAAGAAAGAGACAGCGTCGCGTGGACGGCTTCCCTCGTCCGGAACTGCTGAATCTCCTGAGAGCGGATGCGTCCGCCACGCCCTAAGGAAGGTCTGAACAAGTTGTTGCTTCTGCTATCCTGAGTAATCAGGAAGGAAGGGAGACACCATGACGGAGTTCGAAGCCGCAACGCTCGCCGTCCAGCAGGGCAGCCTCGCCGTTCAGCAGGCCAGCCTCAAGCTACAGCAGGGCAGCCTCGCCATCCAGCAGGGCCAGTTGTGGGCCGCCATCGCCATTCCGGTGGTGTCGGGCCTCGTGGGTCTCGGCCAATGCTGGCTCATCTGGCTTGGGCTTCGCCGCATGGGCCAAGCCGCGGACCAGCGTGAGAAGCGCGAAGACCAACGGGCCGCCCGCGAGGAAGCCCGCCACGCCGAAAGCATGGAGACGCTCCGGCAGCAGGGCCAGGCGCTCGATCAACAGGGCCAGGCGCTCGATCAACAGGGCCAGGCGCTCGATCAACAGGGCCAAGCGCTCCGGCAGCAAGGCCAAGCGCTCGATCAACAGGGCCAGGCGCTCCAGGCGTTGGTCCGGGGCCTTGAACGCCAAGGGGCCGCGCTCGAAGCGGCCTTGAAGGAAAGGGTCCGGGCCTAGTGGGATGTCCTGCTTCACCAGAGCCGGAGGCTTGAAATGCCGATTGCAAAGCTGGACGGACTGGATATCTACCACGAGCGGCAGGGAGCCGGAGAGCCCGTTCTGTTCGTGCCCGCGTCATGGTGGCCGTCGGACCCCTGGAAACTCCAGGTGGTGCCCACTCTGAGTCAGGGGTGGGAGACCGTGATCATGGACTGCCGCGGCACCGGCCGTAGCAGCCGACCCGAGGACGGCTACACCGTCAGCCAGTTCGCGGAGGACTGCGCCGCGCTGTTGGCGCACCTCGGCATCTCGCGCTGCCACGTGGTGGGGTTCGCCATCGGAGGCCAGATCCTCCAGGCATTGGCCATCCGGCGGCCCGACCTCGTGGCCACCCTCGCCATGGCCGCCACCGGCCCAGGCTCCAGGACCCTCGGCGGCGGACCGAGGGACCTGTCTCCCGACGCGCACAAGGAGATCCGGGAAATGGGCTTCGAGGGCTATATCCGCTCCCACGTCGACAACGACGGCATGGCGTTCAACCCGTCGTTCTATCACGCCAACCGTCAAGCCGCCGCGGCTCTGTCGGACGCCTTGTGGTCGGGACAGTCCACGGTCGAGATGTTTCGCCGCCACGAGCGTGCCCGCCTCACCTGGGACAGTCTGGCCATGGCCCCGGAGGTCAAGGCGCCGACGCTGGTGCTGTGCGGCGAGGACGACAAGGTCGAACGGCGCGGCAGCACGCCGGTGGACACCGCGCGAAAACTGGGGCAGGCCATACCCGGCGCCGAACTGGCGCTCATACCCGGGGTCCGGCACATGACGTTCTGGGACGGCGCCGGCGCGGTGACGGCACTGCAGGATTTCCTGGTCCGCCATCCGATCCGATGACGCCACGCTCGTTCCGGAGACCCTTATGCTCGAGGTCAGGAATCTCCGCAAAGTCTTCAGCGTCGGGATCGTCGGTTTTAACGGAACAGGAAAAGGGAAGGGACATGACAGAGTTTGAAGCCGCATCTCTTGCCGTCCGGGAAGCCGCGTTGACGGCAACCTACCTTCAGGCCACCGTTGCCGCCGCTGTCGGATTGGGGCAACTCGTAGCCATTCTCTACGGAATTCACCGCATGGGCCGCGCCTCCGATCAGAGAGAGAAACGCGAAGATCAACGCCACACCGAAGCCATGGCGACCCTCGATACGCAGCGCCGCGCCTTGGAAACCCTCATCAAGGGCATGGGAACCGTCATCGAACGGACAGGGGACCGGGCATAGATCCTTGCCGTCGCACAACGGGACCGCCGACGGCAATTACGCGTCCACCCACACCTCCCCTGCCACCTCCACGATGCGGGCGAGCTTGGCTTCCTGGTCGGCTTCGCTCAAGGGGTTGCCCTGGACGGAGCTGGCGAAGCCGCACTGAGGGGCGAGGGCGAGGCGCTCCAGGGGGACGTGACCGGCGGCGTCCTCGATACGGCGCTTGAGGTGGTCGGCGGATTCAAGGACGGGGCCCTTGGTGGAAACCAGGCCAAGGGCGACCACCTTGCCGGCGGGCAGGAAACGGAGCGGCTCGAAGGTGCCGGCCCGGGGCGTGTCGTATTCCAGGAAGTAGCCCTGGACGTTGATCTCGTTGAACAGGACCTCGGCCACGGGGTCATAGCCCCCGGCGGCTGCCCATAACCCCTCACGGTTGCCGCGGCACTGGTGCATGGTGACGGTGACGTCTTCGGGCAGCCCTTCCAGAGCCTGGTTGATGCGGCGGGCGTACTCGGCCAGGACGGCCTGCGGACCGGAGCCCCAGGAACGGAACACGTCGTCGTAGGTGGGATCGCACAGGAACGGGATGGCAACGTCGTCGAGCTGGATGTAGCGCGCGCCGGCGGCCACCAGGGCGGCCAGCTCCTGCCGGTAGGCGGCCACCAGGTCTTCCCAGAACGCATCGACATCGTCATAGGCGGGACCCAATACACCTGGGTCCCCGCCGGCGAAACAGTAGACCACCGGCGGCGCCGGGATGGTGACCTTGGGCACGGCGCCGGTGCTGGCCTTGAGGAATTCGAAGGCGCGGACCACGGCGCTGGGGCGCCAGCGCACCCTGCCCTCGACCCACACCACGGTAAAGTCCTGCTGCCGGTTTTCCTCGTTGCGCCAACTGAAGGGCGACGCCGCTCCCTGGCGGGTGGCGGAGAATCCCTCCCAGGTCATCATCAACTCGCTGAACCAGCTACGGCGACGGAACTCCCCGTCGGTGGCCGAGCGCAGGCCGACGCGTTCCTGCAGCGCGATGACGTCCCGGACGAAGCCGTCCTCGATCTTCGCCAACTCCGCGTTACCGTGAGGTCCGAGGTTGCTCTCGGCGGTGTCCGACCCCAGCAGCCGCTCTCTGGCCTGCTTGAGCCCGTCCGGGCGCAAGAGGCTGCCGACGTGGTCGGCGCGGAACGGCGGCCTGTCTCTGGCGGACACGACGGAGGGCTCTCCTGCGCTATCGGACGTCCAGACCGTGACGGCGGCTGAGCTTGTAGAACAGGGTGGCCAGAAGAACGGTGCCTACACTGATGCCCAAGGCGAAGGCTGACAGGCTCCCCACATGCCCGTTGTCCCAAAGCTCCCAGATAACCACGGAGATCACCTCGGAACCCGGGCTGTAGAGCAGCAGGGCGACGGACAGCTCCCGGATGGTGATCAGGAAGATGTAGATCCACCCGGCGAACAGGGCCGGCATCATCAACGGGATCATGATCTTGCGGGCCACGTTGCCCCAACTCGCGCCGCTGGCGGTGGCGCTCTCCTCCAGTTCCTTGTGGATGCCGATGAGGCCGGCGTGGCTGAAGCGCATGGCGTACGGCAGATAGCGCGCCGAGAAGGCAATGACCAGAATCCAGATGGTGCCGTACACGGGAATCGGAACCGTGAGGTAGGTCTGCAGGACCGCTACCCCCATGACGATGCCCGGGAACACCAGCGGCACCATGGTCAACC
The DNA here is from genome assembly GCA_965214905.1 of uncultured Binatia bacterium (SeqCode). Taxonomy (GTDB): domain Bacteria; phylum Desulfobacterota; class Binatia; order UBA9968; family JAJDTQ01; genus JAJDTQ01. The sequence goes on along the minus strand of OZ243984.1, from coordinate 3,643,887 downwards.
GGTCCAGGTACCAGCGCAGCTTGATGTTGGTGCGCGTCACCAGCCAGGCGGTGACGAACGCCACGCCCACGCAGGCGGTGGCGGACACCATGCTGATGGTGACGTTGTTCGTGACCGAGCGCAGGATCTTGTCGTCGCTGAACGCCTCCACGTAGTTGTTCAGGGTAAACATGGAGAGCGCCTCCCATGAGGGCACCACGAGGTAGGGCATGAAGCTCGACCAGATGAGCGCGGTGAGCGGCAGAAGCTGGAGCACCGGCAGACCCAGCAACATCAACCCGCCCAGCCAGCGCCACCGTCCCAGGTCCTTGCGCCGAGGCTGAAACCCCTTGCCGGTGATGGTGGTGAACCGGTGCGCCTGCGAGGTGACGCGATAGTAGGGAATCAGGCACAACCCGACCAGACCGATGAGAAGCACGGAGTAGGCGCTGGCGAAGCCGTACTCGGGCACGAACCCCTCGATCAACTGAAGGTAGATCTGTGTCGTCATGACCTCGATGCCAGCGGGAAGACCCACCAGCGCCGGGATCTCGAAGGCCTCCATGCTGCGTATGAAGGTGAGAATCAGCACCGAGAGGAGGCTGGGCATGGCCATTGGCAGGGTCACCTTCCAGAACACCTGCCAGTCGTTGCTGCCAGCCACCACCGCGGCTTCCTCCAGGGACGGGTCCATGGACCGGAACGGCGTGGCCATGAGCAGGAACACGATGGGGGTCCACAGAAACCCTTCCACCAGTATCATGCCGCTCATGGAGAAGAGGTTGAAGATGGGCATGATCCCGGTGACGGATTTCACGGTCAGGTTGATGAAACCCGCCTCCGGCCCCAGCAGCAGGATCCAGCCGATGACCTTGACCAGCCCCGGCACGGCGAACGACACGAAAGCCGCCAGGTAGGCAACCGCACGGAACGGCGCGTTGCTGCGCTCCGCCAGCCAGGCCATGGCGGTGCCGAAGACCAACGCCCAGGCGGCGCTGCCCACGGAAAACACGACGGAATTCCAAACCAGGGTCTCGAAATCCGACAGGCCCTCGAAAATCTCGACGAAATTCTGAAGCGTCAGGCCGACGATGTCCGAGTCTTCGGAAGGAACGAAACTCGAATAGATGATGAAAAACAGCGGCGGGATGACGAGGTACAGAAGCACGAGCGCGCAGGGTATGAACAACCACATCGGGTAGTCACGGCCCTGTCTGCTGGGACGGAAGAGGTCGAGGAATGCCGAGGCCCCGCCCCTGGGCAAACCGGACTCCTTCTGCGCTGCTTCGTCTCTACTCAACTGTAGCAATCCTTGGCGGCGGCTCGTCCCGGGCGCACCGATCGTCGGCGACTACCGGAAACCCGAGGGAGGGCTCGCGTCCTGCCCTCGGGTCCCGCGGTCGCCTGGATGGGCCGCAACGGACGGTCGTGCATGAAGTCCGTCATTTGCGGGCGATTGAACGCAACAGCTTGTTCAGCTCCTTGGAGACCTTGTTATACTCCCGCGAACTCAGTCCCCGTTCGGGGTACACCCGTTTGAACGGATAATCCAGCCACGCCATGCCGTAGTGGAACTTCTGCAGGAGCTTCTGGCCGTCGGTCAGCACGAAATGGGTGAGAAGCAGCGCGGCATGGGGATGCGGCGCGTTGGTGAACACCGCGGAGCCTCCGGCGTTGGTCGGAACTTCATCCAAGGCGTTCCATCCCAGCGGTGCTCCCTCGTTGATCTTCACCAGCGCGTGATTGCGGAACACCGAGGGTGACACCACGAACTCGCCGGAGATGATCAGGTCCCGAGTAGCGGTGCCCGAGATCTTGACGAGCTTTATTTCCTGCTTCTTGAGCTTCTCGACGTATTCCATGCCCTTGACCGCGATCATGCGTCCCAGCATCCGGTCGCCGGTGCTTTGAACGCTCATGACGATCTTGCCCTTGAGGGCCGGGTTCAGGAGGTCCTCGAAGCTCTTGGGCGCTTGGTCCTTGGGCAGCTTGTCGGTGTTGTAACCCAGTCCGATGAAGGATTCGCGGTCGGTGACCCACCACACCCCGCCGCTCTTGGCCTTGGTCTGGTGCTCATCCGGCCATCTCTTGTGCTCCGGGCTGGTGTAGGGTGTGATGATCTTCCTCTCACGGAACAACTGCAGGACGCCCGGGGTGCTCTCGATCCCGTCCACAAGATATTTCTTGGCCCTGTGCTCGGCGAGGACCTTGGCCGAAATATCCTTGCTCCCCGCCCGATAGACCTCGATCTTCACGTCCGGATATTTCTTGGCGAATTCCGACCGTATGGTCTTGTAGGACTTGCCGCTGAGCGACGTGTACCAGACCACCTTGCCTTCCTTCTTGGCGCCCTCGTGCAACATCTTCTCGTAGTCCGCCGCGGGCCCCTCGTAGTTGGCCAGTTTCTTGAGTGTTTCGCTCTGGCCCCATGCTGCGGACACGGTGAGGAACAGAAGCGCGACGGTCAATTGTAATGCCTTCATACCGGTGGTCCTCCTCTCGGTTTGACTCATCTGCCGAACATTACGCACGCGCAGGGACGGAATCGTGCCCCTTCACGCATCCTGGTGCCCTGTCCCATCAATGACCGTGCTGATCTGCCGGTCCTTTTTGCCTCCGGCTGCGTTGCTCCGCCTCGCGTGGTATCGGCCACACGGACGGGTTTGAAACCCGCCCGTACAAGTTGTCGCGCCTTGCCGAAGACAAAAAGTCCTGCGCATCCTGGCACGGTCATCACAGTCATCAGTCATTTACGGGACAGGGCACCAATCCCTTCTAGGTTACGCGCAAGCGGGTTGTCAAACGGAATGTTTTACACCAAGATGGGCGCCGTTCCGGATTCGGCCGGGGGGTTTTTCATCCACCCCACGCCGTTGTCCTGTCCTGGGGAAAGGCTCGGGAAGATGCGCAGAGCGTGTCGAATCACGTTATCGGTCACCCTGCTCGTGCTGCTCTGGCACGGCGCGCTCCCGGCCGCGTGCAAGGAGGAGAGCTTCGTGAGCCGTCTTCTCCCGCCGGCTTACGCCGCGGCTCCCGACGCCACCCTGCACTACTTCGGCCACAGCTTCTTCCAGCTCGTCACCAGACGGGGCACCCGTGTGGTGATGGATCCCCCGACGCCGGGCCGGTATCCGACCCCCGACGTCTCCGCGGACGTCGTCACCATCGGCCGGGAGCACCCGAACCACAACTGGGTCCCCATCGTGCGCGGCCGCCGCTGATCCTGCGCGGCCTCCGGGAAACGGCGTACGGGTGAGAGTGGAACCCGGTGAGGATCACCGTGAAGGACGTGCGGGCATGCGGCGTGCCGGTGTACGTCACCCGTCCCTACGGCGAGATGGTCAAGGGCGCGGCGTTCGTCTTCGATCTCGGCAGGCTCTGCGTCGCGCACCTGCGCGACCTCGCCCACAAGCTCACCCGCCGGCAACTGAGGCAGTTCGGCAAGCTGGACGTGGCGCTGGTGCCCATCGGCGGCCGCACCACCATGGGGCCCCGGACCGCCCGGGATGTGGTAGGACAGCTCAAGCCGAAGATGGCGATCCCCATGCACTACCGCGACGATCCGGAGCGGGTGCGGATCTTTACCGAAGGCTTTCCCACGAGGACCGTTCCGAACGGCTCCCTCGCCATCAGCAAGACGGCGCTGCCCCGAAAGACGGAGATGGTGGTGCTGGGCTACCGCGGGGGTCCGTTTTGAGCGATGTTCGCACGAGTGGGAGGCGCTGACCCTGACGGACCCACCGACGCCGGCGTTTCCGTAGTGTATCGAGGGGCAGGGCGGGGGTAACCGTCAAGCAGATACACTACCGACGTTTCTTTCGAGAATCGGATACCCGAGATACCCGAGTGCCCATGACGCCCTGTACCGAGGCTTTATCCACCCGATACTGCAACTGTGGGGACATGGGTACTCAAGTATATAAGCCTTTTCTTTTCAACCCTGTTGTTATCACTCGTGTCCGGTAGGGTCCCGAGGATTCGTACAATTCAAGTGAATAATCAAGGAGTTACAAGGCATTAAGGGTGGTGTCGATTTGAACGTGCGGCGGTTTGGTGCAGGTTTTCAGGTTGTAGCTTTCAACTCGGAGGCGGGATGCAAATCGGCAAGAGGCTGTTTTCCCAAGTCATGGACTTTCTCCCCTGGACGACCTTTTCTCGCATCGTCAACCGCTACGGCGGTGACCGCAAGGTTCGTGTTTTGCGTTGCGCCGAGCAGTACCGGGTCATGGCCTTCGCCCAGTTGACCTACCGGGAGAGCTTGCGCGACATCGAAGCGTGCTTGGCGGCGCAGCCGGCAAAGCTCTACCACATGGGGTTTCGCGCGCCGGTTCGGCGCTCGACGCTGGCCGATGCCAACGAAAGTCGGGACTGGCGCATCCACGCCGACTTTGCCCAACGGTTGATCGCCCAAGCCCGTCGGCTGTACGCCAACGAGAGCTTGGGCGCAGACCTGACCGACACAGTCTACGCCTTGGATTCCAGCACCATCGACTTGTGCCTGTCGGTGTTTCCTTGGGCTCTGTTCCGTGCCACCAAAGCAGCCATCAAGATGCACACCTTGCTTGATCTGCGTGGCTCCATTCCGAGCTTCATCCACGTTTCCGATGGCAAGCTCCACGATGTCAACATCCTGGACCTGCTCGTCCCCGAAGCGGGCGCCATCTACGTCATGGACCGTGCTTACGTGGACTTCGCCCGGCTCCACGCCTTACACCAGGCCGGGGCCTTCTTCGTCACCCGTGCCAAGTCCAATTTGAAGGCTCACCGGCTTGAAGGCTCACCGGCTCTATTCCGCCCCCACCGATCGCTCCCGTGGGGTCATGGCTGACCAGACCATCGCCCTGGATGGCCCTCGCAGTAAAAAGAACTATCCCCACCATCTCCGCCGCATCCGCTTCAAAGACCCCGATTCCGGCAAGACCCTGGGGTTCCTCACCAACCAGACCTGCCTTGACGCCCTCACCGTCTGCGCCCTGTACAAGAGCCGGTGGCAGGTCGAACTGTTCTTCAAATGGATCAAGCAGAACCTTCGTATCAAGCGCTTCTTCGGCACCTCGGAAAACGCCGTCAAAACACAAATCTGGATCGCCGTCTCCGTCTACGTATGGGTCGCCATGATCCGTAAACGCCTGGATATCGACACGCCTCTCTACACAATGCGACAGATTCTCTCCGTCATGCCTTTCGAAAAAATCCAACTAAAACAAGCCCTTACCCTGTCCGAATACCAAACCGAACCTTGCCCCGTCGGTAACCAATTGACTTTATTCGACTTTTGACCGGACACTAGTGCCCTGTTATATCAATCTCGTTTCGTTCGTATATAATCCTCGTTCTTTTGGGCTCCTGTGGCTCTTGTACTTGATTGTACTTGACTACCAGTTCGTAAACACTACAGGGTCCATCGACGAAGAGCCCGAACAACACCGGGACGCCGGGCTGGTGCGGCGGCTCGACCAGAGGTTCCAGAACTCTCCGTTCTACGGAGTCCGCTGGATGATGCTTCATCAGGAGTCGTGAACCCGAAACGGAAAGTGGGAGGGTGATTGGATATGAGCACGTACCGGCGAGAGCACTGTGGCATGATTCGGAAGCTCCGCAACGACTCGCACGAAACCGTTCGCGGCCTGGAGACGGCGAAACCGGGCGGGCCGCGTCGTGCGACGGCGCGGCTGGCCATGGTCCTGCTGTCCGTTGCAGCCGCGGCCGCCGCGTCTCCGATGGCCGCCCGGGCGCAGATTCACATCAGCAACAATGTTTCGCCCAACGTTTTCTCGGACGGGATAACCCAGGGCACGGTTGGTCAAAGTACGCTTCACCTTGTCCAGCCGTTCAGGACCCCTGCGGGATCGGGAAAGAGTATCCGCCTCGAAAACGTCATTCTGCACTTCACCAACATGCCCCTTTTGACGAGCCAGGTGAAACTGTACCTGTATCGCAGCAAGCCGAATCCGAACCCCCCGAGCCCCCCGGGCTTTGCTCCGACAGTTCCGGATGCGGGCAGGATCGATCAGACAACCCATGCGCTGCCTGTGAACGATCCCGGCCGAATTCTCGAGTTCCGAACCCCCACTCATCTGGGGGAGAACAGATACCGGTTCGCCGCACCCGGCAACACTCTTTCGGCGAGCACCACGTACCACCTGTATTTGTGGTCCGTGCCGCATCTTGACGGACCCAGGTGGAAAACGGTGGACATCACTGCCACTCCTGGTGGTAGTCCTGGTGATGTGCATTTCACCGGGAATACGTTTCAGTGTTCGTCCGGCTGGACTCTCTTGCGCGGGCTCAGCGACAATCCGGTGATCACAGCCGATGACGGTTGGATCCCTTATAGCAAGAACACGTTTGTTACGGAGATCATCGGAAGGCCGAACCACGATCCCGGCCGGCCACCGACGATCAGCGGCACGGCGAAGGTCGGCGAGGAGTTGACGGCCCACACATCGAGCATCATGGACGACAACGGTCCGCCCTCGTCGGGCTTCACCTACCAGTGGCAGCGGGTGGACGCCGACGGCAACTCGAACCCGGAAGACATTGCCGGCGCCACTTCGCAGACCTACACCCTGGTCGAGGCCGACCAGGGCGGGCAGGTGCGGGTGACGGTGAGGTTCAACGACGACGACTGTTACGAGAACGAGGCGTCCAGCGTCCTCTCCGGCGTGGTGTCGCCCGAGGACAACATCCCCGCCGCGGGTCTGGCGATGAGCGGCGCGGCGAAGGTCGGCGAGACGCTCACGGCGGAAACCGACAACATCGTGGACGCCAACAGCCTGACTCCGCCGGTGTCCTACACCTACCGGTGGCAGCGGGTGGACGCCGACGGCAACTCGAACCCGGAAGACATTGCCGGCGCCACCTCGCAGACCTACACCCTGGTCGAGGACGACCAGGACAGGCGGGTGCGGGTGTCGGTGAGGTTCAACGACAACGACGGCAACCCCGAGGAGCTCAGCGTCCTCTCCGGCGTGGTGTCGTCCAAGGACAACGTCCTCGCCACGGGTCTGGCGATGAGCGGCACGGCGAAGGTCGGCGAGACGCTCACGGCGGAAACCGGCAGCATCGTGGACCCCGACGGACTGCCTCCACCGGTGTCCTACACCTACCGGTGGCAGCGGGTGGACGCCGACGGCAACTCGAACCCGGAAGACATTGCCGGCGCCACCTCGCAGACCTACACCCTGGTCGAGGACGACCAGGGCAAGCGGGTGCGGGTGTCGGTGAGGTTCAACGACAACGACGGCAACCCCGAGGAGCTCGGCGTCCTCTCCGGCGTGGTGTCGCCCGAGGACAACATCCCCGCCACGGGTCTGGCGATGAGCGGCACGGCGAAGGTCGGCGAGACGCTCACGGCGGAGACCGACAACATCGTGGACGACAACGGCCTGACTCCGCCGCTGTCCTACACCTACCGGTGGCAGCGGGTGGACGCCGACGGCAACTCGAACCCGGAAGACATTGCCGGCGCCACCTCGCAGACCTACACCCTGGTCAGGGACGACTGGCGCAAGCGGGTGCGGGTGTCGGTGAAGTTCAACGACAACGACGGCAACCCCGAGGAGCTCGGCGTCCTCTCCGGCGTGGTGTCGTCCGAGGACAACATCCCCGCCACGGGTCTGGCGATGAGCGGCACGGCGAAGGTCGGCGAGACGCTCACGGCGGAGACCGCCGGCATCGTGGACGACAACGTGGACGACAACGTGGACGTCCCCGGCCCGACTCCGCCGCTGTCCTACACCTACCGGTGGCAGCGGGTGGACGCCGACGGCAACTCGAACCCGGAAGACATTGCCGGCGCCACCTCGCAGACCTACACCCTGGTCGAGAACGACCAGGGCAGGCGGGTGCGGGTGACGGTGAGCTTCGAGGATGCCCTCCGGAACATCGAGATGCTCAGCGTCCTCTCCGACGAGGTGCTGCCCGAGGACAACGTTCCCGCCACGGGTCTGACGATGAACGGCACGGCGAGGGTCGGCACGGCGGCGGTCGGCGAGACGCTGACGGCGGAGACCGCCGGCATCGTGGACGCCAACGGACTGCCTCCAGCGGTGCCCTACACCTACCAGTGGCAGCGGGTGGACGCCGACGGCAACTCGAACCCGGAAGACATTGCCGGCGCCACCTCGCAGACCTACACCCTGGTGGAGAACGACCAGGGCAGGCGGGTGCGGGTGACGGTGAGGTTCAACGACAACGACGGCAACCCCGAGGAGCTCAGCGTCCTCTCCGGCGTGGTGTCGCCCGAGGACAACATTCCCGCCACGGGTCTGGCGATGAGCGGCACGGCGGAGGTCGGCGAGACGCTGACGGCGGAGACCGCCGGCATCGAGGATGCCAACGGCCCGACCTTGTCGGACTTCACTTACCAGTGGCAGCGGGTGGACGCCGACGGCAGCTCGAACCCGGAAGACATAGCTGGCGCCACCTCGCAGACCTACACCCTGGTCGAGGACGACCAGGGCAGGCGGGTGCGGGTGACGGTGAGGTTCAACGACAACGACGGCAACCCCGAGGAGCTCAGCGCCCTCTCCGGCGTGGTGGTGTCTCGCACCAGGGAGGAGAGCCAGGTCGTCGACGGGGAGTTGTCTCAGTTCGGTGGGGCGGTGACCGGGCAGGTGCTCGACGGAGTGCAGCAGCGCCTCGACGCGCCGCGCGTGGAAGGGGTGCAGGCAACGTTCGCCGGGCAACACTTCGACTGGAGCCGGGCGAGCCGGGGTCCCGACTGGGAGGGAACCGCCGCGAACACCCTCCGGGCCCTGAGCACCCTGAACCCTCGGGAGTTGCTGACCGGAAGCTCTCTCCTTTTCTCGGGCGAGACTGCGAGGGGCGGGTACGCGTCGGTGTGGACCCGGGGAGCCTACGGCGGCTATGCCGGTAAAGAGGACGAGGTCGAGATCGACGGCTCGGTGCGGACGGGCCAGCTCGGGGCGGACTGGACGTCCGGACCGTGGATGCTGGGTGTGTCGGTTGCGCACAGCGTGGGCGAGAGCGACTACCGCCACACCGGAATAACCGGGGAGGGCGAGATCGAAACCTCGCTGACCGGCATCTACCCCTATGCTCGCCACGAGTTCACGGAGCGGAACTCGGTATGGGTGGTGGCCGGACACGGCGAAGGGAGTCTCAAGCTCACGCCGAAGGACGGGAACGGCCGGGGCGAGGTCGAAACCGACATCGGCCTCACGATGGGCGCGGCCGGGTTGCGGGTCGAGGTGCTGGAGGAGGACGACGAGGCCGTCGCCATCTCCCTGGCGCTGAAGGCGGATGCGACGTTCGTGAGCATGACCTCGAAAGCAGTGACGGGCCGGCTTTCGGCGACCTCCCCCGACACGAACCGCGTGCGGATCGGTCTCGAAGGCTCGCGGCGCATCGTGCTCGACAACGGCGCGACGCTGATCCCCTCCGCCGAGATCGGCGCGCGCCATGACCGCGGCAGCATATCCGCCGGGACCGGGGCGGATGTCGGCGCCGGCGTCGTCTATGCGAACCCCGCGCACGGGCTGTCGGTGGACCTGAGAGGGCGTTCACTGATCATGCACGAGACCTCCGGCACTCGGGAATGGGGTGTCACCGGCGCGGTCCGCTACGAGGCGGACCCGTCCACGGAGCAGGGCTTCGCCACGTCGCTCGACCTCGGCTACGGGGCGCAGGCCTCGGGTGGGATGGATGCCCTGTTCGCTCTGGACAAGCTCGAAGACATGGAGGCGGAGGACGAGACGCTCCCCGGCGGGCGTCTGAATGCCGAGGTTGGCTACGGACTGCGGACGTTCGGGGACCGTTTCATCAGCAGGCCCTCGGCGAGCCTCGGCCTGACCGAGACGGGCTCCGTCTGGCGGCTCGGCTGGTGGGTCACGCCGGCGCGCGCCGGGCCGGTGAACCTGAGCGGAGGCATCGATCTCGACCCCCGCGACGCGGAGTACAGGATCGGGCTACGTTTCGACGCCCGGTTCTGAGCGCGTCGGGTGCAGGTACGGGACGGACGGACCCCTTCTTTTGGGTTGACTGAGGAACCCGTCCGTCCTATTTATACGCGGGTTCGTCGGCGGACCGTGTAGCGGCCCGTCGTTGGCTCGTCGTGATTCAAAACACTCAGGAGGTATTTCATGAGAAGTTCGAGACTCAAGGGGCTGCTGGTTGCAGTGGCGGTGGCGGCCCTGGCGTGGACATCCGGTCCGCAACGGGCAACCGCGGCGGAGATGCCGTCGAGCATGGAGATCGGCGGCGCCAGCATCGGCGGCGCCTTCTACGTGGTGGCGGGCGGGGTGGCGAAGCTGCTCGAGAAGGAGTTGAAGATTCCCGTCACCGCGGCGGTTACCGAGGGCTCGCGCGAGAACGTGCGTCTCATCGACCGCAAGCAGATCTTCATGGGTGTCATCGCGTCGAACAACTCGTACCCGGCGTACCACGGGATCATGACTTACAAGAAAAAACATCCCATCGCTCTCGCCATGGGCCTTTACCCCAACGCCTTCACGCTCCACACCCTGCCCGGCAGCCCCATCAACTCCTTTGCCGACCTCAAGGGAAAACGCGTGGGCGTGGGCACCGGCCGGACCTGGGACACGTTCATGGTCCCGCTGATGAAGGCTCACGGCCTCACCTACAAGGAGGACTTCAGGCCGGTGTACGCGGGAATGAGCGACCTCTACACGCAGCTCGGCGACGGCAACATCGTGGCCATGCCGACCATGGTCTCCGGACTGAGCCCGATCCCCGCGGCGTTGCGCCTGCATGCCGAGAAGGGCGCGCGGTACCTGCCCCCGGAGCCGCAGGCGGTCGAGAAGATGGTCGAGCAGTTTCCGTACATGACGCGGCAAACCATTCCGGCGACCACGCCCACCTTCGATCGGGCCATCGAGACCTTCGACATCGGCGGCCCGCTTCTGACGGTCCGCGCGGACGCGGACGAGGAGCTGGTCTACCGGGTCATCAAGCTGATTCATCAGAACCTGAAGCAACTCGCCGCTGACGTGCGCTACTTCAAGTACGCAGAGCTCAATCCGGCGGTGCTGACGACCCGGATCGGAGTTCCCTACCATCCGGGGGCCGTACGCTACTGGAAGGAAGCCGGTCTCTGGAAGGAGTAGGCCGCACCGTCATGCGCTAACGGCAAACGGATCGGCGGCGTACACCCATCCGGGGCGCCGCCGATCCATTGCCGCCGTTTCGGGAGCGAAAACCGGCGGGAGGTAGTTCATGAAACGTACAAGACCGGGGACACTGCTGGCGGCAACCGTGGTCGCCGTCATGGCCTGGGCGTCCACCGCAACCGCGCAGAAAATGCCGGCCGGCATGGAGGTGGGCGGCGCCAGCATCGGCGGCGGTTTCTATGTCATGGCCGGAGGCATCGCCAAGCTGCTGGAGGCCGAGTTCAAGATTCCGGTGACCGCGGCGGTCACCGAGGGCTCCCGCGAGAACATCCGCCTGCTCGACCGCAAGCAGGTCTTCATGGCGATCATATCGTCGAGTAACGGCTATCCCGGCTACCACGGGACCATGGGTTTCAAGAAAAAGCACCCGATCGCGCCCATCTTCGGCTTGTATCCTCACGCCTTCGCCTACATGACCCTGCCCGACAGCCCGGTGCGCAGCTTTGCGGACCTCAAGGGAAAACGCGTAGGCGTAGGCACGGGACGGACCTGGGACGCGTGGCTGAAGCCCTTGTACGAGGCCCACGGCCTGACCTACAAGGACATCAAGCCGGTATACGCGGGCATGAGTGACCTGTACACGCAGCTCGGCGACGGCATCATCGCGGCGACGCCGGGAGTGGTCGCCGGCCTGAGCCCGATCCCCGGAGCGTTGCGTCTCCACGCCGAAAAGGGCGCAGCCTACTTCGGACCGGAACCTTCCGCGGTCGAGAAGGTGCTGAAGCAACTCCCGTACATGGGCAAGCTCACCATTCCCAAGACCACGCCCACCTTCACCAGGGACATCGAATCCATCGACATCGGCGGTCCGCACGTCTATGTCCGCGCGGACGCAGATGCGGAGCTGGTCTACAAGGTCACCAGCCTGCTCCATCAGAACCTGAACCACCTGGCGGGTGAGGTGCGCTACTTCAAGTACGCCCAGGCCAACCCGGCGGTGCTGACCAAGGACATCGACGTACCCTTTCATCCGGGCGCCGTGCGCTACTGGAAGGAGGCCGGGCTCTGGAAGCCGTAGGCCGGACCCTCACCCGGTTGCTGGCCATCGGACTGTCGGTATACGCCGTCTGGAACGCCTTCAGTCCGTTGCCGCCCCTCCAGGAACGGAGCCTGTTCCTGCTGGTGCTGTTCGCCCTGGTGTTCCTGACCCAGGCGGTGGAACACGAGCGGCCCGCTCAGGTGGCGGTGGACCTTGTCTGGCTGGCGCTCAGCCTGGCGACCTTCGGCTACGTGTTCATCGAGCACGAGGAGATCGCCTTCAAGTCGGGACTCGTCACCCAGACCGACCTGGTGCTGGGGGTCGTATGCGTGGTCGTCGTGCTCGAGGCCACCCGCCGCATCGTCGGCTGGGCGCTGGTGGTTACCGCGCTGGTGTTCCTGGTCTACGTCTTCTACGGCCAGCACCTTCCGCGATGGGTAGGGGGGCATGGCGGCTTCGACCTGGACCGCATCGTCACCACCGTCTACCTGTCCGGCAACGGCGTCTTCGGCGTCGCCACCTATATCACCTTCAAGTTCGTGTTCCTGTTCGTGATGTTCGGCAAGCTGCTGGAGGCCACCGGCGCGCTGGCGTTCATCATGGAGTTCACCCGCTCCCTGGTGGGGAGATACCGCGGCGGACCGGCGATGATGGCCGTGGTCTCCAGCGGCATGATGGGATCGGTGAGCGGCAGCGCGGTGGCCAACGTCATGGTCACGGGCTCCATCACCATCCCGCTCATGAAACGCGTCGGGTTCCAGCCCCACGTGGCCGGGGCGGTGGAGGCGGCCGCATCCACCGGAGGACAGTTCATGCCGCCGGTCATGGGGGCGGCGGCGTTCCTGATGATGCAGTTCCTGGCCGTGGACTATCTCCAGATCGTCAAGGCCGCCTTCATTCCGGCGCTGCTGTACTTCATCGGCGTCCTGGCGGGCGTTTACTTCTACGCGCTGCGCTCCGGGCTCACCGGCTTGCCCCAGTCCGAGCTGCCCAGCTTTCGGGCGGTGATACGCGAGCCTCAGGGGCTGACCTTCATCGCAGGAATCGGCCTCCTCATCGTGTTGTTACTGTTACGGTGGTCGCCGGTCCAGGCAGTGTTGCGGGCCATGACCGTCATCGCGGTACTGGGCGTGAGCATCGCCGCGGTCTCCATGTTTTTCCAGGACCGAGGCCGCTTCTCCGCGGCGGCCCCGGCCGCGGCCCTGTCCGCTCTCAAAAAGGGCATCCACGTGTTCGAGGGCACCGGCAGGGATTTCGTGACGCTGGGCACGGCGGTGGCATGCGTCGGCATCATCATGGGAACCATCCTGATGACCGGGCTCGCCACCCGCTTCGCGAGTCTCGTCATCGACATCGCGGGCGGCAATTTCACGGTCATCCTGCTGCTGACCATGTTCGCCTCCATGATCCTGGGCATGGGATTACCCACCAGCATCGCCTACATCATCCTCGCGCTGATGGTGGCGCCGGTATTGGTGAAGGTGGGGGTGCTTCCCATCGCCGCCCATCTGTTCATCTTCTTCTCCGGCATGCTGTCCATGGTCACGCCGCCCGTGGCCCTGGCGGCGTACGCGGGCGCCACCGTGGCGGGCAGCGACTTCTGGCGCACCAGTTTGTTCGCCGGGCTTATATCACTGCCCGTGTACATCCTTCCCTACGCGTTCGTCTACGGCAACGCGCTGCTTATGCGCGGCAATCCCATGGACGTCATCCTGACCACAGCCACGGCGGCCGCGGGGGTGATCCTCACCGCCTACGCGCTGGTCGGCGACCTCAAGGACCGTGTCGAGGCGATCGAACGGATTGTGGTGTTCGGGGCGGCGATCATGCTCATTGCCCCAGGTGCGTTCAGCGACCTCATCGGCACGATCCTGGTCATGGCCGGACTGGCGCGTCCGCTGGCGCGTCGTATCGCCATGGCCAACGCCACGGGCTGATCCAGGACCCGGTGGGAGTGGGCGAAGCGCAGCGGCGGAGACGGATTCCTCGAACCGGCATTCTCCGTGACTGCATGACCGGCGCGATTATCGCCTCCCTTCATGAACCATGCAGGGTAGACTGAACTTCGGTCTCTACGCCAACAACCGGGCGTCGGTGTTCCTGCCGGATTTCTCCATGGAGGGGCTGCTGGACCTGGCGGTGGAGGCCGAAGAACTCGGCTATCACTCCCTGTGGGTCGGCGACAGCATCCTGGCGAAGCCGCGCTACGATCCCGTCGTGACCCTGACGGCCATTGCCGCGCGGACGAAGCGCATCAAGCTGGCCACCGGGATCCTCCAGCCACACATGCGAAATCCCGTGGTGCTGGCGCTGGAATGGGCCACCCTGGACATCATCTCCAAGGGACGCACCATCATGGGCGTGGGGCCGGGCGCCGGGCCTCCGGAGCTGCTTTCCAAGGAATGCGAGGTGGCCGGGTTCGAGCGCCGGATCCGCGGCAAGGTCTTCGAGGAGTGCCTGGAAGTGCTGAAAGCGCTGTGGACGCGGGAGGTCGTGGACTTCGACGGGCGTCACTACCGGTACCGGAGCGTCTCGCTGGGATACAAGCCAGCGCAGGAGCCCCATCCGCCCATCTGGATCGCCGCCGGCCACTACAACCCGGTGAAGGTCGAAAACTACCGCTACGGTCACTTCGTGGCGGCCAACGCCGGCAAGCACACGGGGCCGTTCGAGCGGGTGGCCCGGCTGGCGGACGGCTGGCTGACCAACCACATCAGCCCCCGGGAGTACGCCGAGCGCTACGCCGGGATCTGGTCCCGCGCCACCGAGCGGTACGGCCGCCCGCCCGGCGCCGTCCACCCCGCCATGAACTGCTGGATCAACGTCGGCCGCGACCGCCGGACCGCCCGCGACGAGGCCCGGTGGATGCTGGAAGCCTACCACCGCATGCCCTTCGACGACGAAAGCGTGGACCGGTGGGTCATCTGCGGCACCGCGCGGGAGTGCATCGACCGCCTGGAGGAGTTCACGGCCGCCGGCGTCCGCACCATGCAGATCGTGCTCGCCTCCAGGAATCAGCCGGAGCAGATGCGACGCATTGCCCGCGACGTTCTCCCCGCCTTCCGCCGGTGATCCGGGAACCGGCATTCGTCCAACCCGGTGAGGTCCTTTTCATGAGAGCGAGGTGACGGATTGAGGATGACGGAGGCCCTGCCGTGTCCCATTACCCTGGAAGATTCGGAGAGGGATGTGGTGCGGCGGGTCCGGGACGGCGATTCCGATGCCTACCGGCTCCTGGTGGAGCGCTATCAGGCGCGCATCCACCGGCTTGTCGGCAGACTTCTCGGCCCGGATCACGGGGACGTGGATGACGTAGTCCAGGAGGTCTTCGTCAAGGCGTTCTTCTCCCTCGGCAAGTTCCGGGAAGACGCGATGTTCGGCACCTGGATCACGCGCATCGCCATCAACCGCGCCCGGGACGAGCTCAAGAAACAATCGGGCAGGGTATCTCTGGACGCGGAGCCCGGAGAAGAGGCGGTCCGGGGCCTTCACCATCTTCTGTCCACCGAGGACTCGCCCGTCGACGAGGAGAACGAAGCGTCCGAGAGCGCCGTCAGCAGACTGGTGGCCCGGACCGTGGCCGGCCTGCCCGAACGATCCCGAGTCGTGATTGTCCTGAAGGACATGGAGGGTCACTCCTATCAGGAAGTCGGCCGGCTCCTGAACTGTTCCGTAGGCACGGTCAAATCGCGCCACGCCCGGGCGCGCGAACGTCTGCGGAAGATGCTCGCCCCTCATGCTTCGGAGTTCATTCGGAGGTGAAGCGTGACCTGTGATGATTTCCGACAATGGCTGGAGACGACCGGCGCGAAGCGGACGGAGAAGATCCCCGACTCGTACCGGGCTCACTCCGCTTCGTGCGCGACCTGCCGGGCCATCCTCGAGGAAGAGCATCTCTGGCGGCGCTTTTTCTCGGCCGCACCGGAACCGTCCCCCGAACGGCCGGCATGGCTCGTGGTCATGGCCGGAATCCGTGAGATCGAGGACCGGCGCGCGTCGCTGAGCGATGCGCTGCTGCTGTTCAGCCGCCGGCTCGCTCCCGCGTTCGCACTGGTGGTGCTGCTTGCGGGCGGCATCGGCCTGTGGCGCGACATGCTGCCGGAGACACGGGAGCAGAACCCCGTAACCACCGCCATGCTGGACAGCGCTTCAGGACTGGAAGCGTCGCCGGCGGATGAGCCCGACGCCGTTCTGATGGCATGGGCAGGAGCTGGGAATCCATGAAACGGAAAGCCTTGATCGCAGTGGTGGGCGTGTTCCTGCTGGGCCTGGTGGGCGGATCCCTTCTGGGGCAGGTCTACCCCGTGCGGCACTGGTGGGGCGGGCGGTGGCGCCACTGCACGGACGGCGCGGAGCACCGGCATGGCGCGAAGCATGGTTCAAGCGGTCGGTACATCCGCGTGCTGCAACGGGAGCTGGACCTGTCCGAGCGGCAGATGGCCGAGATCGGCCCGCTGTTGAACCAGGCCCGTCAGGACCTGTACCAGGCGCGAATCCGATCTCTCAAGGAGACCGACCGGATCATCCTGGAGTTTCACGGCAGGATTGCGCCGGCCCTGGACGAGGCGCAGGCGCGCAAGCTGGAGGAACTCACCGGCGACTTCCGGGAACGGCGGAGCAAGAGACGCGAGCGCATGATGTCGCGGCTCGAATCGCTGCGCGACGGCCGTTAACCGGCCATGGGATCCGGGAGGCAAGGAACCACGGAGTGTCTAATCCTTGACACAGGGATCCGGATCGAACCACTCACGAAACAAGAAAAGGGAGAGCACCAATGAAGATTCGCAAGCGTATGGCATGGATCATGGTACCCGCGTTCCTGGTGGGCGTTACCGCCGCCGGCGTCGCATGGAGCCAGAATGGCGAAGGGCGGGGCGGCGAGGGCGCCCACATGACCCGCGGCGAGGGCGGCGAAGGCAGCCACGTGACCCGCGGCGAGAAACGAGGGGGACGGCACTGGCACGGGCACGAGAGGCGGCACGGACGGGGCGACCGGCACGGGCGCGGGCACGAGGCGCGGGGGGGACGCGGCGGCCGGGAAGGGCTGGTCAAGCGCATGACCAGGAAGCTGGAGCTGACCGAAGATCAGGTCGAGAAAGTCAAGGGCGTCGTGACGGAGGCGCGAAAGAAACGGATCGGTCTGCGCGCCGACGCTCGCGTCGCCGGCATCGAGCTCCGGGAGATGCTTTCGCAGGAGACCGTGGACAAGGCCGGGATCGACGCCAAGGTCGACGAGATCGCCAGGATAGGCGGCGACCTGTTGCGGGCGCGGACCGAAGTCGCGCTGGCGGTACGGGAGATCCTGACACCCGAACAGATGGCGAAGGCGGACGGCCTGCTGAAACGCCTGCTGGGAGACCGCAAGGGCCGCAGCCGCCGGTAGAGTCACTTCCGTCAACCAGTCAACCAAGAAAGAGGGCAGCCTTCCCGGCTGCCCTCTTTCTTGGGTTCCTCGCCGGCCTTTCCTTTCGCCCACTACATCCTGCTTCGAGACATCCCGGTTGTCAAAATGTAGACAACCTGTCTAAATTGAGGCGCATCCCACCTGCGTCCGACGACTTCGGCACCTGATGAGCACACCTTCATCCTCGCCCGCCCAGGCCCCGCCCGCGTTCGCCGCGCTCCGGAACCGGGATTTTGCGTGGTTCTTCGTCGGCAACATGCTGTCGATGATGGCCGACAACATCGAGCACGTGATCAGCCACTGGGTCATATACGACCTGTTCCGGTCCGAGATGCTGCAGGGCTTCGCGGTCGTCAGCCATTGGCTGCCGTTCCTGGTGTTGTCGTGGTACTTCGGCGCGCTGGCGGACCGCTTCGACTGCCGCCGGGTGATGCAAGGGTCCCAGGCGCTTTTCATGTTGGTCAGCCTCGCCTGGGCCGTTCTCTTGTTCACGGGCCGACTCGAGATGTGGCACTCGATTATCCTGTTGATCCTGCACGGCCTGGCCGGAGCCATTTGGAACCCGGCGCGGCAGCTCATGATCTACGACGTCGTGGGGCCGGAGAACCTCCAGAGCGGCATCCGGTTGCTGGCCACGGGACGGCAGTTGGGGCTCCTGTTCGGCCCCGCGGCAGGGAGCGGCATCATGTTGTGGCTGAGGCCCACCCTGGCGTTGTGCGTCAACGCGCTCATCTACGTGCCGCTGGCGATATGGTGCCAGTTGGTGTCCTACACCGGACACGGTTCCGGGCGACAGAGCGGGAGGGGCAGTTGGGCCGCGGCGCTTTCGGCGCTGTGGGGCGCCTCTCACAACCGGGTCCTGCTGGCCATGATCCTGCTTCCGGGATTCTACGCTTTCTTCGTCGGGAACGCGTTTCAGGCCCAGATGCCCGGGTTCGCGCTGGCGCTGGGCAACGATGAGATGGGCTTCGGCTACGCCGCCCTGCTCACCGCCAATGGGGCGGGCGCGGTGACTGGCGGTTTGCTGCTGGAAACGTTCGGGTTCCTCAGGGCGCGCGCATCCACGGCGATCGTGCTGGCGATGCTGTGGTGTGTGGCGATGGTGGCCTTTACCGCCGCCTCCGGGTACGTGCTGGCGATGCTGTTCCTGTTCTTCGCGGGCGTGCTGAACCTGGCGTTCCTGTCCATGGCGCAGACGCTGGTGCAGATGGAGGCTCCCGTGAGTCTGCGGGGCCGCCTCATCGGACTCTACAACATGTCCGCCCAGGGCCTGCGGAGCTTCAGCGGCATCACGGTCGGGTTTTTCGGGGCCGTGGTCGGGATCCACTGGTCCCTGGGACTGAGCACGGTGGCGGTGCTGGTCATCGCCATGGTCCTGTTGCTGGTGACGGCAAGGGCGGTGAGAACGCCGGAGGCCGCTGCGGGATAGCGGCGGGCCGCAGTCCCCTTGTCCGTGAAGTCCTGTGGAAAATGATGAAGAAGTCACAACGTTCGTCCTGAGCCCTTCGACTTCGCTTCACTACGTTCAGGGCGAAGGGAGAGAGAGACTATCTACAACCGTCGCGCCGAGCGAAGCGAAGTCGAAGGGCGCCATTCCCGGTTCCGGCTGCGCAAGGTCAGGAGGTTTATGCACATGTCCAGACGAGTGAGTATCGAACTGCCGGGCTTGGCCCACGGCGCTCCCATTCCCATGGGAGCGAAGATCGGCAACGTGGTCTATTCCTCCGGCATATCGGGACGGAACGCCGACACCGGGGAACTGCCCGCGGACCCGGACAGGCAGGCCGAGGTGATGTTCGAGAACCTCCGCAAGTTCATGGAGCTCGCCGGCGGCAGCCCCGACGACATCGTGCGGATGACGGTCTACCTGAAAGAGGAAGCGTACCGCGACTCCATCAACAAGGCGTGGATCGAGATGTTTCCCGACGAGCACGACCGGCCCGCCCGTCATGCCGTCAAGTCTCCCGTCCGCGGCAACGTGCTGTTCCAGATCGAAGTGGTGGCGGTGCTGTGACGGCCGCAAGGGTCGTCAAGCCGGCGCCTCCGCGGGCTTCCGTTGCGTCGCGGCGAACCAGAGGGTCGCCACGGAAGCCACCGCCAGCAACGGGATGCTGCTGAGGTTCACCCACTGCCAGCCCAGGAAGTGAACCAGGGCGCCGGAGGACAGCGACACCAGGGCCACGAAGGTGTAGTTGATGAAGCTCATGGCCCCTTGGGTCTTGTTGCGCTCCGCCGGGGTGTAGGAGGTGGTCAGGAGCGACGTGCCCCCGGTAAAAGCGAAGTTCCAGCCCACGCCCAGGAACAGCATGGCGAACCAGAACTCGACCACGCCCGTGCCGGCCAGCGCGATCATGACGCAGACCACCTGAAACAGGATTCCCGTGAGGATGATGCGGACTTCCCCGAAGCGCTTGATCAGGGAACCCGTGACGAAGCCGGGCGCGAACATGCCGATGCTGTGCCACTGGATTACCAGCGCGGTGGCCGTGAACGAGTGACCGGCCTGGGTCATGGCAATGGGCGTGGCGGTCATCAACAGGTTCATGGCCCCCTGTCCCATGGTGGCCGCCAGCGTGGCCGCGATGAATATCGGCTGCGTCATGATGGCGACCAGAGAACGCTGTTGCGCGGAGCGCTCGCTCGGCGTCAGGTTGGGGATGTCCAGAAAAAGCAGGACCAGGACGGTCAGCACCGTGAGCGCGATCAGGAAGAGGTACGAACCGTAGAACTCGTCCGACGGGACCAGGAACTGGCCCGCCATGGCCAGCGACGTGCCGACGACGGCGGCCACCACTCCCCCGGTCAGCACCAGCGAGATGGCCTTGCTCCTGAACTCCGGAGGAGCCGTGTCGGCGGCGGCGAAGCGATAGTATTGTCCGAACGCGGCGAAGAAGCCGTAGGTGAAGGTCCCGAGGCACAGCAGCCGGAAGTCGGCGCGGACGATGCCGGCGATGACGATACCGCCCCCGAGGGCGCCGAAGCAGGCGCCGATCATGAACCCCAGGCGGCGGCCGGTGCTGCGCATGAGCATGGAAGCCGGCATGGTGGCAAGGGCCGTGCCGACGATCACCAGCGCCGCCGGCAGCGTCGCCAGGCCCTTGTTCTCCACGATGCCGTAGGCGATGAGCGGGGCGGTGGCGATGAGCAGCGTCCGAGTGGCTCCGAACAGCATCTGGCAGGTGGCCAGGATGAAGACGTTCATTCGGTTGCGTTGCACGGTGGCCATGGGAACCCTACCCTACCGCAATTCGTACGGCTGCGCCATGACCGATCCGGCGGGCCTTGTCTCTGACGCATCCGTGCAACCGGGCCTCTTGTGGGCATTTTGACGGGGCGGGTTTCAAAACCCGCCCGTGCCCCGCGACACGTCCTCCCTTGAACAGCGCTCCGCAAATGAAGTAGTGTGCGGGCAAGCAACGCCGTGCCGCCAACGACCGTACACCTTATCTTCAGTTGCGAAGGGATACGATGGCGCGTCCGCGATGGAATCCGGAGATCTTCCGCGATCTGATGTATCCAGTAGGGGCCATCACCGTCTTTCTGGCGATCTGGGAAGCGTACGTTCACCTTAGCGGGATCCCCAACTATATCCTGCCCGGACCGTCGGAGATACTTCGCAGCCTGTTCGAATACGCGACGACCCTATACGAGCACAGTCTGGTCACCGGGTACGAGGTGCTCCTGGGATACGCTTGCAGCATCGTGCTGGGCGGCCTGTTCGCCGTCATGGTGGTGTGGTCGTCCACCCTCGACAAGTCGCTGATGCCGCTGTTTCTGTTCTCCCAGACGGTGTCCAAGATCGCGGTGGCGCCGCTGTTCGTGGTGTGGCTGGGGTTCGGCCTCGCGCCGAAGGTGCTGGTGGCCTTTCTGATCTCGTTCTTTCCCGTGTTCATCTCCACCACGGCGGGGCTCAAGTCGGTCGAGACCGAGATGCTGGAGCTGATCCGCTCCATGTCTCCGAGCACGCTGCAGGTGTTCCGCAAGGTACGGATACCCACGGCCCTGCCGCACTTCTTTGCCGGCGCCAAGGTGGCTGTACCCTTTGCCACGGTGGGAGCCATCGTCGGCGAATGGATGGCGTCGGACAGCGGGCTCGGGTACCACCTTCTCCTGATGCAAGGGGAGCTCGACACCGCCGGGCTCTTCGCCACGCTGCTGACCTTGTCGTTCGTCAGCATCGTTCTCTACGTCGTGGTCACGCGGCTGGAACGCCTGGCCATACCCTGGCACGTGTCCGTCCGGCAGGAGACGGGCATGAACATGACGTGGTGAAGCATGGCCGTTGGCAGTCGAACGGAGGCCGTCAGGACGGCCAACAAGGCGCGGGCCGGTTGGGGACGGTTCCTGACAGCCGAGATCGTCTATCCCGCAGCGGCCATCGCCCTGCTGCTGACGATGTGGCAACTGACCGTGGTGCTGCTGGACCTGCGGCCCACCTTTCTGCCCGCGCCCGCCACGGCCTTCAGCAAGGTGTTCCGGTCTTACGACACCTTCCTCACTCACGCGCCGGTGACCATCTTCGAGATCGTCGGCGGGTATGCGCTGAGCATCGTGCTGGGGGTGGCCACGGCCTTCGTCATGGTGTGGTCGCGGGTGATGGAGAAGATCGTCTCGCCCATCCTGGTCTTCCTTCAGACGATCCCCTACATATCGGTGGCGCCGCTTCTGATCATCTGGTTCGGCTTCAACGTCGCGCCCAAGATCGTGGTCAGCTTTCTCATGAGCTATTTCCCCATCGTCGTCGCCACCGCGGCGGGCATGAACGCCGTTGAGAACGACATGATCGACATGGTCCGGTCCATGTCCGCGAGCAAGTGGCAGGTGTTCTGGAAGAGCCGCTTTCCCAACTCCCTGCCCTATTTCTTCAGCGGCGCGAAGATCGCAGTGGCCTTTGCCACCAGCGGCGCCATCGTCGGGGAGTACGTGGGAGCGGACTATGGCCTGGGTTACCTGATCGTCCTCTCCAACAGCGACACCAACTCGGAGCTGCTGTTCGCCACCATCATCGTCGTATCGGCCATCGGCGTGGGCTTTTTCTGGCTTATCCACTGGATGGAGAAACTGTGCATACCGTGGCACGTGGCCTTTCGCGAGGACGAGGGCCAAGGCCGGGCTCCATAGAAATCCCGGGCGGAAAAAGGAGGAAGCTATGAAAATCGAGACGAGGCATATCCAAAGGGTTGGCGTCTGCTTGTCGGCGCTGGTGCTGGTGCTGCCGCTGCTGGCGTCCACCGCGTGGGCACAGGATCTACGGAAGATCACCTTCCGCTATAGCTGGATCCTGTACGGTCACGCACCCGCCTACTACTACGCCAAGGACCTCGGGTTGTGGGAGAAGGAGGGGCTCGACGTAACCATCCTCACGGGCAAGGGGTCCGGCACCAGCGTCAAGCTCATGGGGGCCGATCAGGACCACTTCGGCACTGCGGATTACGGCACCATGATGAAGGGCGTCGTACGCGGCATTCCCGTCAAGGGGGTCTTCGGCGAGCTGCAGATCCACCCGATGTCGGTGGCGATTCCCGCCGGGCACGGCGTCAAGACGCCCGCGGACCTTGCCGGGAAGTCCGTCGCCGTGACCGCGGGAGGCGGTGACCAGGCCATGCTGCCGGCGTTCCTGAACGCCAACGGCCTGAAGGGCAAGGTCAAGGTGGTGCAGCTCTCCTCCGGAGGAGCCAAGCGCGAGGCGCTGCTGCAGGGCAAGGTGGACGGCATCGTCGCCTACGTGAACGAGCAGGTGCCGCAGATCGAAGCCGCGGGCGTCAAGCTCGACGTACTGAAGTTTGCCGAACACGGCGCGCCGCTCCTGGGCGTGGGCATCATCGTCAATACCAAGACGCTGGAGGACGGCGACCTGATCCGTAAGTTCCTGCGAGGACTCGGCAACGGGATTCAGGCGGCCATGAAGAATCCGGATGCCGCGGCCGACTCCGCGCTGAAGGTGTTCAAGGAACGCAAGCGGGATACCGTCATGAAGGAGATGCTCGCGAGCTTCCCGCTGTTCCACACCAAGAACTCCAAGGGCAAGCCTTTGGGCTGGACGGCCAAGGCCGACTGGGAGAGCGCGCAGGAGATCCTGTTCAAGTATGGTGGTCTGAAAAAGAAGATCGACGTCAGCCGCTACTACACCAACGACTTCATCTCGCAATAGCCAGAGGCGGGCATGGCGGAAACCACCATCCTGGTCG
This sequence comes from uncultured Binatia bacterium (SeqCode), assembly GCA_965214905.1. Classification (GTDB taxonomy): domain Bacteria; phylum Desulfobacterota; class Binatia; order UBA9968; family JAJDTQ01; genus JAJDTQ01. Next base: position 3,620,184 of record OZ243984.1, on the reverse strand, counting down.
AAGATGTCTCGATGATATTCAGCACCCGTGACGGTGACGTCCATGCCCTCGACAAGGTGAGCTTCGGAGCCAGGGAAGGAGAGTTCTTCTCCATCCTTGGCCCCAGCGGCTGCGGCAAGAGCACGCTGCTCCGCATCATCGGCGGGCTCTTGCGTCCCACCGACGGTCGCGTGGCCGTCAACGGTTCGCGGGTGGTGGGGCCCACCCCGGACGTGGGCATCGTGTTCCAGAGTCCGGTGCTGATGAACTGGCGTACGGTGCTGGAGAACGTGATGCTTCAGGCCGAAGTCCGGGGCCTGAATCTCAGGGAGTACCGGAAGAGGGCCATGGGGCTCCTGGAGATGGTGGGGCTGGGGGGTTTCGAGGACAAGTATCCGTACCAGCTCTCCGGCGGCATGCAGCAGCGAGCCTCCATTTGCCGCGCGCTGATACACGACCCGCCGCTGTTGCTGATGGACGAGCCCTTCGGCGCCCTGGATGCCTTGACCCGTGAGCGCATGAACCTGGAGCTGTTGCGCATCTGGGAGGCGAGCAGGAAGACGGTCCTCTTCATCACCCATAGCATTCCGGAGGCCGTCTTCCTGTCGGACCGGGTGGCGATCATGTCGCCCCGTCCGGGTCAACTCGACGAGATCGCCAACCCACGGCTACCGCGGCCCCGTACCATGGCGACCCTGGAAGACGGTGCGTTCGTGAAGACCGTCGGCGCCATCCGGCGCTCACTGAAACAGGAGGGGAGCATCGACTGACTCGCCGCTCCTCCGGCTCCGCCCCTCCGGACTCCCGCTTGCCAGGCGGTGTCAAAACGCCAGCCCAGCGAGGTACGGACCGCCGAAATCCTCACTCCCGCCCGCCCGCGTCCCCTCCGTCATTCCCGCGAAAGCGGGAATCCAGGGTGGGGCAGGGCTCTACGGCGCTGTTTCCCCCCTTCCTATCCCCCTCTTGCCGATCGCGTGAAATAGTCCTGCATCATGCGGGCCAGCGGTCCGCGCCTCGCCCCTGCGCGCGACAAGGAACTGTCGGAGCGGATTTCAAACCCGCCAGCGACCGGCTGCGACCTCCCTTGAACAGCGAACTGCAAATGGAGCGTGGGTGGTGAAGTGACCTCATGTCGCCGGCCGGGGAGCGCGCCCCAGTTCGCAACGTCAAGCTCATGAGGGCCAACCGGAACCACTTCGGCACTGCCGACTACGGCACGATGGTGAAGGACGTGGTACGCGCTTGAAAGCGGCTGGGAGTGGGTCGAAGGGACAACGAGACGAAGCCTTCCGAACCGTTGTAGACCAGGACGCAGCTAGCGCCGCGTTCCGTAAATGTGTTGACCCTGTTCCATAGCTTCACCCCGTTTCCGCAAGAAGTGATCGGCGATGAACAACTCCCCTCTCCCTCTGGGAGAGGGTGGCCGAAGGCCGGGTGAGGGCGCCCCGAATAAACCTGCCCTGCTTTGCTGGTCGCTCCCGGCTCGCACACGGGGGACCCTCACCCCAACCCTCTCCCAGAGGGAGAGGGAGTCGGAAGGGCTGTCCAAATGGCTCGGTGATGAGTCATCGCAAATATGAAACGCAACACTCGTTCCGGCTTGTTCGTCCTATCCAAACAAAAAGTTCGAGTTAATGACCGCAACCGAACCCTCCCCTTCTGCCTGTCATCAAACACCTGATCCGACAGACTCCTAGCGAGCATGTCCCGTCCGATAAGGACACAGATTTTCTGGCTGGCAAGATTAACGCCGTAGGCCCTGGTAATGTCGCATGGGGGAAGTCCTTGAATTTCAATCCTGCCGGCGTAGATCGGTACAATCTCATTCGCGTGAGTTGCAGAACTTATCTTATCGGACCGCTGTCGGTCACGGTTAGCCCAGCCGTGTCGGCGGCTGCCCTGTCTATGCATGTCGTGCTCGCTCCAGTGTCGATCAGAGCTCTTCCTGCAAATGGCCTGGGTGGCTGTTGAACTTTTTCAGCCATGGATATTATTCGCGCTCCCTCCTTCACACCCTCATCATAGGTCTCGAATGCTCCAGAAACCCGGTCGCCCTTGATGAGGAGGTACTTGCCTGGATATTCCCGCATGAACCGTTCTCTGTTGGCCTTGAGATACTCCTTCTCGCTACCGAGCGGATCCCCCATGGCACACCTCCTTTCCAAAGTTGATAAACCGACTCCCGCAGGTTGTTTCCGTTTCCCCGGGTTTGTCAACCATCTGTTAAACAAATCCAGGGTTACCCTGTGCGCAAACGCGGTATGAATGGGTCGACATCGGCGCAGCCCGACGCGGTAGTGTTTCGATGTGCTTTGTGTGATTTTCCTGTCTCGCCCGACAAGCGCCTCGGGTGATCAGTCGAAGACGGTCACGGAGTACGGCTCCACGTCGATGAAGGCTTCGATGACGCTGGGGCCGCCGAGGGAGAGTCCCCAGTGGATGGCGTCCTCGAACTGCCGGACGTTTCCGGCGCTACGGCAGGGGACGCTGAAGTAGTGCGGCGGAGAGTCCGCCCGCGTGCCCAGCTCGACGCCCGAGAGCGGGAATTCCCTGCGCTCCTGCTTCACCTTCATGAGCCCCAGCCAGCCGTCGTTGAGGACGATGACGGGGACCGCCAGGTTGCGCCGCCGGGCCACGGCCAGCTCTCCCGCGGTCATCTGGAAACCGCCGTCCCCCACCACCCCCACCACCGCGCGGTCGGGATGGACCATCTTGGCGGCATAGGCGGCGGGCATGCCGAAACCCATGGACGACCAGCCGTTGGTGGCCAGCAGGGTGCGCGGCAGGTCCGTGCGCCACTGGGTGGCGATCTGGTGGGTGTGGGCGCCCACGTCATAAGCCAGGATGCCGTCCGGCGGCAGGGCCGCGCGCAGCATGTCGAGCACGTGATGCGCCGCGAACCGGCTGCCTTCCGGGCGAAGCTCCCGCTCCAGCCTGCTTCGGTGAGCTTCCCACTCATCCGGGGTCCAGTCGTTGGCCACCGGCGGCAGGTCCTCCCACCGGCATAGCGCCTGATCGAGATCGCCGCCGCGGTTGAAGACGAAGCGGACCCGCGGGTCCGTCTCCGCGGCTGTGGTGCTCAAGTGGAACACCGGGGTCTCACCCACCCATTCCTCGTAGTTGATCTCGATGGGATCGTAACCGACGGCCACAATCAGGTCGGCCCGGTCGAGGATCCGCTGCACGTTGGTGCGGCGGGCCCGCCCGATGACCCCGAGCCAGTTGGGATGGCTCTCCGGCAGGCAGCCCTTGGCGTGCAGGGTCGAGACGAACGGCAGGCGGTGGGTCTCGATGAAACGCAGCAACGAGTCCGCAGCCCCGCCCCGGATAAAGGTCAGTCCGGTGATCACCAGCGGACGCCGGCTGCGGGACAGCGCCGCCGCGAGGGTCGCTCGGGCCTCGTCCGCCACGTCCGCCAGCGCGGGGTAGGGCTTCTCCGGCAGCCGTTTCCTCGCGCCCTCGTGCAGCTCCTGTGTGGAGACGGTGTGGTCGATACCGGCGGCGGACGGTTGGGCGCCGGGGCGAGTCCGCACAGGCTCGTTCGCCGGCGCCGTGCCCACGTCCTCGGGCACATCGAGATGGACGGGACCGGGGGGCTCCGCCACGGCCAGGGCCAGGGCCTCGGCCATCCTCTCCGCCACGTCGCCGGCGCCCAGGGCGAAGGTGGCCTTGGTGAGGGGCCGGAAGAGCGCGTTGTGGTCGATGCGCATCTGAATCCTGCGCCGGAGCCAGGGGCTGGGCACGTTGCAAGTGATGGCCAGCACCGGGGCGCAGTCCAGCCAGGCGCAGCCCACGCCGGTGGTAAGGTTGGTGGCCCCGGGCCCCAGGGTGGCGGCGCAGGCGCCGGGCACGCCGGTGAGTTGCCCCACCGTGGTAGCCATGAAGCCCGCCGAGGTCTCGCTGGCGGTCAACACGAACTCCACCGGGCTCCGGCCCAAGGCCTCGATCAGGGGCAGCACCGGGCCGCTCGGGATGCCGAAGACCCAGCGGACCCCGGCCTGCTCCAGCATGCGGGCAATCAGCTCGACGTTGGTCATGGCGTTAACGTTGGTCTCTTATAGATGAAATCCTGGCGCCGGAAGTCAAGGATTCGGGTAGTGACTTGTTATGAAATCCGTAGTTCGTTCGTTTTCCATCCCGATGAAGGAAACCCTCACCCCTGCTCCTCCGGCGGCTCGTCAGGTGCCCACCCGCACGGGATCCAGCGCGTCCTGGAGGGAGCGGATCATGGACAGGACGGTGAGGCGCCCGGTCCGCGGGTTCTCGGTCGGGACGTTCTCGATGTGCATGGTCAGGCGGCCGAACTCGCCCTCGGCCTCCACGTCGTGACAGTTCCGCTCCAGTCCGGGCACCGCCAGAATCCGGATGCGCGTGCGGTCCGGCCCCAGGCCCGCCAGACTCACCGCCGCGGACACGTTGACGTTGGCCGGAAACGCCCGGCAGGCTTCCCGCGCCGTGCCCGAGAAGACTTCCCTGGGCTCGGTCAAACCGGCCAGGGATATGTCGTTCCGCACGAGATAGGGAGCGCCCTCGAGGCCGTGGGGCGGCTTCCGGGTGGTGATGGTCACGTGGGCGACCTCGCCGGCGCAGGCCGATTTGATGCCGTCGAGTCCCGCGATGGCGCCGGAAGGCAACAGCAGCCGGCAACCGGTCTGCCGCGCCCGCTCGATGATTTCGGGATGATCCAGCAATGCGCCCACGCTGATGACCATGAGGTCCTTGCCGACGTCGAACACCTGCCGCGCGAGCGCGGGCGCCACCGCCCCTCCGGCCGCCTCCACCACGATGTCGGACCGGGCGACGAGCTCGTCAAGGGGGAGAAAGGGTACCGGCGCGTCCAGGGTCTGCAGGAACTCCCTGCAGGAACTCTCCGTGCGGCTGGTGACGCACGCATTGGCAGCCACCGCTCCCGAATCGAAGGCCTTCAGCAGGCCCTTGCCGATGGCGCCGCAGCCCACTATGCCAATGGTCTTCATAAGGTGACTCCCGGATGGCGATGCTGTCTGCCCTATAACAGCCCCGGGGGCACGGTTTCAACACGCGTCCTCCTCGCCCCAGGGCGATCCCACGCTGACAGGGGAGTGGATGTCTCATGAAAGAGTTGATAGGCTGTGGGTCATGGATGTTCGGGAGTTGCGGGAGCAGCCACTGGCGCAGACGACGCCAGCAGGGTTTGTGCTGGATGAGGTGGTGGTGCGGCTGGCGCGGGCGGACGAGCGGGTCAAGTGGGACGCGCTGATGGACCGGCATCACTATTTGGGCTTCAAGCGTTTTGCCGGTCGCGGGCTGCGCTACGTAGCGGAGTGGCGAGGACAATGGCTGGCGCTGGCGGGGTGGCAGTGTGGCGCCCTCAAGTGCCGTGCGCGGGACCGCTGGATCGGGTGGGGTCGGAAGGAGATGTACCGGCGCCTGCATCTGGTGGCGAACAACACCCGGTTCGTGGTGCTGGGGGAGCGCGGGGTATATGGGAATCTGGCTTCGTGGATGATGAGTGCGATGCTGCGCCGGCTGAGTGAGGACTGGCAGAGACAGTACGGACATCCACTGCTGGTGGTGGAGAGCTTCGTGGACCCGGCCCGATTCGCGGGCACGATGTATGAGGCGTCGAACTGGACCTACGTGGGCAACAGCAAGGGCTATGCGCGCAGCAACGGTCACTACACCGACCCGCACGGTAAGCCGAAGCGGTTATATGTACGCGCGCTGCGCCGCGACGCGCGGCGCATCCTGAGCTACTGCGGCGAGTTGGACGAGTGCTGGCAGGCGCGACCGGAGGCGGTGACCGGAACCGACATCGACAAGCGCAGTCTGTATGAGGAACTGGAAGAGTTGCCGGACCACCGGCGGGCGCAGGGCCGCAAGCATTCGATCGCGACCGTGCTGGCGATCTACCTGCTGGCAGCGTTGTCCAACATGCGCGGGCCGGTGGCCGCGGGCGAGTATGCCCAGGCACTGAGCCAGGCAGAGTTGAAGATGCTTGGCGGGTGGTGGAATCGAGCCCGGCAACGCTACGAGGCGCCCACCAAGTCGACCATCCACCGGGTGGTGATGGAAGCCGATAGCGAGGCCCTGGAAGCGATCCTGCAACGCTATGCCAAGCCACGGTTGCCGGCAACCGGAGAACAGGAGCCACGGTCGGCGCTGGCCGCCGATGGCAAGCGTATTCGCGGCGCCAATCGCAACGGCACGCTGCGCTACGAGACCGCGACGCTGGTGGAGCACCGCACCGGCGTGCCGCTGGCGAGCCTCAACTTTCACGACCGCAACGGCGAACTGGCGGCGGTCGGGGCGCTGCTGGACGTAACCCCTATCGCTGGCGCCTTGCTCACCATCGATGCGCTGCACACCACCCGCGAGGTGGCCGCCCGCATCGTCGAGCAGCATCGCGCCGATTATCTGATGACTGTCAAGAAGAACTGTCCCGAGACCTTCCAGACACTGGAGACCCTGCCATGGCAACAGGCCACCGGGCGCTTCTCCGAGGACCCGGAAAAGGGCCATGGGCGTATCGACCAGCGCCACATCGAAGTGCTGACGCCGATCAAAAACTCTCTCAACTATCCCCATGTTGCCCAGGTGTTCCGTATCCGACGCGAACGCATCGACCTGAAGAGTAACACCCAGAGCGTCACCTATGCCTACGGCTTCACCTCGGTGGCCGCCAAGGATGCCTCAGCGGAGCAACTGCTGGCCTGGAATCGCGGTCACTGGGCGATCGAGTCGAAGAACCATCAACGCCGTGACAAGACCCTTGAAGAGGACGCCTGCCTGGCCCGCAGCGGCTTGGCGCCGGCCAACCGCGCCACCTGCAACAACATCGTGCTGGCGCTGATCCTGCACCGCCGGCGCTGGGACAACGCGGCCGCAGCCCTGCGCTACTTTACCCTGCACCGCAAGGCCGCCCTGCACGCCGTGTTGGCGCCCGGCTGAGGCTCACGCCCCGGCCGCTCCCACGACCCGCTCCCGACCCCAGCTCGGCATCCTGCGCTGGACTGAACTGGCGCGCCTCACCAACGGCCAAATCCGGGCAATCTGCCCCGATCATGTTCTCTGTGCCGCCGCACGTTCCCAATCGCCCCACTTCTCCGTCATCGCGTCCGCCCAAGTCTCCGGGCGAACACCCCAGGTGCTGCTCCCCCAAAGGATCAACCGAACACTTCGACGGACAGATTAGAGCGTGGGATAGTCCTGTCCTCGCCCCGCTCCGCACACCCTGTCGCGATTGAGTGTGGACGACGGGAGCGAGGATGCCTGCCCCGGGGCGACGGAACTCCATGAGGCTCGACCGGGCACGCAGACAACCCGATCCTCCTCCAAATGGGCCACGGAACGCCCACGACGCCCCTTGCCGGACAAATACCGGTCCTGCGGCGCCAACCGCAAAGGTTGCAAGGTCATGGCGGAAATAGTTACAAAGGCCACGCCGAGTGTGGTAACGTCGCCCGTAGATTCGTGGCTGGAAGTACGGTCCAGGCCCTCGGGCCAGACGGGCTCAGGAACAGCGTGCCAAAACGCAAGACAAGGAGGATAGCACTATGAACCGTCTCGGTTTTTCAATCGTTGCCTTGGCCATCGCCGGCCTCGTGGCGGCTGCGGGCAACACGGCGTTTGCCGCCGGCAAGCTGACCCTGTATTGCAGCTCGCAGATCGAGTGGTGCCAGCTCATGGTCAAGGAGTTCGAGAAAGCGACCGGCATCAAGGTCGCCATGACGCGGAAGAGCTCCGGCGAGACCTTCGCTCAGATCAAGGCGGAACGCCGCAATCCCAAGGGCGACGTCTGGTGGGGCGGCACCGGCGACCCGCACTTGCAGGCGGCCGAAGAAGACCTGACGCAGGAATACAAGTCGCCGCGGTTGCCCGAGCTGCAGGACTGGGCGCGGCGCCAGGCCGAGCAGTCCGGCCATCGCACGGTGGGGATCTACGCCGGCGCCCTCGGCATCGGCTACAACAGCGAGCTGTTGGCGAAACACAAGCTGACGGCGCCGAAATGCTGGAAGGATCTGACCGAGCCCGCCTACAAGGGCCACGTCCAGATGGCCAACCCCAACTCCTCCGGCACCGCCTATACGACGCTCGCCACCATCGTCCAGGTCTTCGGCGAGGACGGCGGCTTCGACTTCATGAAGGGCCTGCACAAGAACATCAACCAGTACACCAAGTCGGGCTCGGCGCCGATCAAGGCGTCGGCCCGGGGCGAGACCACGGTGGGCATCGTCTTCCAGCACGACATGGTGACCCAGGTGGTCAAGGGCTTCCCGATCAAGATCGTCTCGCCCTGCGAGGGCACCGGCTACGAGATCGGCTCGGTAAGCATCATCAAGGGCGCACGCAACCCGGAAAGCGCCAGGAAGTGGATGGACTTCGCGCTCGATCCGAAGATCCAGACCATGGCGGCGCAGGCCAAGGCCTATCAGGTGCCGTCGAACTCCAGCGCCTCGCCGCCGCCGCAGGCGCCGGACCTGAGCCAGATCAAACTGATCGACTACGACTTCAAGAAATACGGATCGTCGGCCGAACGGCGGCGGCTGTTGAAAAAGTGGGACGACGAGGTCTCCACGCTGCCGCGTTGAGCGTCTGACCGGTCGGCGTGATGAATCGGCCCGCCGCGCTTTGGCTTGCGGTAGGGTGGGGCGGCTTTGCGCTCCTCCCCTGGTATGGCGTCGAGGACGGGTTCTGGTCCTTCATCTGGCTGTCCGATTACCCGGCCGGGGCCGATGCGGCCCCGGCCCTGCTACAGATCCTCCTGATCGACCGCTGGTGGCTGACGCCGCTGGTGCTGGCGCTGGCGGCGCCGCTGGCCGTGCTTTGGCGCCGTCGCACGGACCCGCTGTTCTCCACGGTGCTGCTGGCGGCGGGCAGTTTCGGCACCGTCTATTTCCTGGCCCAGGGCTTCGCCATCGGTATCGGCGGCTGGGAATACCTTTTCCTGCAGGGGATCTTCGGTCCCCTCGACGACCGCCAGTTCGGCATGGGCTACGGCGCCCTGCTGGTGTCAGCCTCCTTTCTGTTCCTGTTCGCACAAGGAATCGCCGCGCGCGGGGCGATCAACGGCGACGGCTTCGTCGTCGGCTCCATCGCCCTGGTGATCGCGCTCGTTGCCGCCTTCATCTTCTTTCCCGTCGTGAGCATCCTGGCAAGCGCGTTCCAGGACAACGACTACAACTTCGTGCCTTACCTCTTCGTCGAGAAGCTGTTCAGCCGTGACATCTGGGGCCTGGGCTGCCTGACCGCCAACGTCAACTGCGGCGTCGCCTGGAACTCCCTGTTGATGGCCGTCGTGGTCGGCGCCAGCACCACGGCCCTGGGCCTGGCCTTCGCCTTGCTGGCGACGCGGACGGGCTTCCGGGCCAAACGACTGTTGCGCCTCCTGACCGTCCTGCCGATCATCACTCCGCCCTTCGTCATCGGCCTCGCCATCATCCTGCTGTTCGGCGCATCGGGCACGGTGACCCTGGCCATCGAAGCCATCACCGGGGCGACCCCGGGGCGTTACATTTACGGCCTGCCGGGCATCTGGCTGGCGCAGACCCTGGCCTTTACGCCCATCGCCTTCCTGGTCCTGATCGGCGTGGTCGAGGGCGTCAGCCCCTCGATGGAAGAGGCCTCGCAGACCCTGCGCGCCGATAACTGGCGCACTTTCACCACCGTCTCGTTGCCGCTGATGCGTCCGGGCCTGGCCAACGCCTTCCTGGTGGGTTTCATCGAAAGCCTGGCCGATTTCGGCAATCCGCTGGTGCTCGGGGGCAACTTCGACGTGCTGTCGACGGCCATCTTCTTCGCCATCGTCGGCGCCCAGAACGACCAGGGCCGCGCCGCGGTTCTGGCCATCCTGCTCCTGGTCTTTACCTTGTCCGCGTTCTGGGCCCAGCACCGTTGGCTGGGGCAGAAGTCCTACGCCACGGTCACCGGCAAGGGCGATGCCGGCCTCCATGTCCCGCTGCCCAGGCGCGTGACCTGGCTGGCTTACGGCTCGGCCCTGCCCTGGGCCGGTCTGACCGCGGTCATCTACTGCATGATCATGTTCGGCGGTTTCGTCGAGCTCTGGGGCCGGAATCACAGCCTCACCCTGCGCCACTACCTCGACGCCTTCTCCATCACCACCGGGGCCGGGGGATGGGTGTGGTCGGGCGCCGCCTGGAATTCCTTCTGGACCACCATCTCGGTCTCCACCATTGCCGCCCCCCTGACCGCGGCGGTGGGACTCCTGACCGCCTATCTGCTGATCCGGCAGAAATTCGCCGGACAGAACGCTTTCGAGTTCGGCACCATGCTGAGCTTCGCGATACCCGGCACGGTGATCGGAGTCGGCTATATCCTCGCCTTCAACGTGCCGCCCATCGAGCTCACCGGCACCGGCGTGATACTCGTCATCTGCTTCATCTTCCGAAACATGCCGGTGGGGGTCCGCGCCGGCATCGCCGCCATGACCCAGATCGACAAGAGCCTGGACGAGGCCTCCCTGACCCTGGGCGCCAGCTCCTTCACCACCGTGCGCAAAGTCGTGCTGCCGCTGTTGCGCCCGGCCGTGGTGGCCGCCCTGGTCTTCAGCTTCGTCCGCGCGATGACGGCCATCAGCGCGGTGATCTTCCTGGTCAGCGCCAACTACGATATGGCCACGTCCTATATCATCGGCCGGGTGGAGAACGGCGACTACGGGCTTGCCATCGCCTATAGTTCGGTCTTGATCATCGTCATGGTGATGGTGATCCTGCTGATCCAGTTGATTGTCGGCGAAAGACGCATCGGCCGTCGGGCGGAATCCATGAACGTGACCGCCCTCGGAGCGGGAGGAGCGGGGGCATGAGTATCCAGGGACAGGCCGCTGCCGTTCGATTCGACCAGGTCAGCAAACACTACGGACCGGTGGTCGCCGTGAATCAAGTCTCCTTCGAGGTCCAGGCCGGCGACCTGGTGACGTTGCTTGGGCCGAGCGGCTGCGGCAAGACGACGACCCTCCGCCTCATTGCCGGTCTGGAAATGCCCACTTCGGGTAGCGTATTCATTGGCGGCAACGACGTCTCCCGCCTGCCGGCCAGCGCGCGGGACGTCTCCATGGTGTTCCAGTCCTATGCCCTGTTCCCGCATATGACCGTGTTCGAGAACGTATCCTACGGCCTCTCGGTCAGCGGCGTCGCCAAGGCGGAGACGCGGGACCGGGCCGAAGAAGGCCTGAAGCTGGTGGGTCTCTCCGGCTACGGCGAACGCCTGCCGAGTGAGCTTTCCGGCGGCCAGCAGCAGCGGGTCGCCGTCGCCCGGGCCCTGGTCCTCGAACCGACGGTGCTGTTGTTCGACGAGCCGCTCTCCAACCTCGACGCCAAGCTGCGCCGCCGGGTGCGCGAGGAAATCCGGGAACTGCAGCAGACCCTCGGCCTGACCACGGTCTACGTCACCCACGACCAGGAGGAGGCGCTGGCGGTATCGGACCGGATCATCGTGATGCGCAACGCGGAGGTGGCGCAGGAGGGCGCGCCGAGCGAGCTTTACGAAGCCCCACGGGATCTCTTTGTCGCCGACTTCATCGGCGATGCCAACGTCCTCGACGCCGAACTCGTCAGCCGCGACGGCGACCATGCAACCGTCCGCGTCGGCGAGCGGGTCGAACTCCGTCTGCCGCACAGAGACTTGCCCGCCGGTCCCGTCAAGATCGCCGTTCGCCCGGAATCGGTGACGCTCAAGGCGGGAGAAGAGGGCGCCGGACTCACCGGCACCGTGTTGAAGAGCACCTACCTCGGCGGTCACGTCGAATACACTCTCGACACCGATCTGGGCGAAATCTTCGTCGCCGACCACCAGTACGATACGTTGATTTCAGCCGGGTCCCGCGTCCGGATCGCGTTTCGCCAGCGCGGGGTTACGCTGCTCGAGAAGCACGCATAGAACGGCCGGACACCCATGCGCCGGGTTGCGCCATGAATGACATGACTGTCATTTTTTCATCCGGTTATGCACGCCTTCGCGCGACAACGATCCGACATGCGATACGCTGTGCTACGCGCCGGTTGTTTCTTGTGTGTTGATAATCGTGTTGCCGATATCGTTGCCGGGGTCTACACTCCGCGCCATGGGTACGAACCCCCGAAAAACGCATCGCCAAGGTCGGGACCTACTTGGCCAAGCGCGCCGTCGACCGTCTCGTTGAGGGGACGAGGGGGAATCCGCATGGTGCCACTTTGACACCACGGGCAGGCAACGGACGGTGACATGTCGGATGGAGTGACGCGAGACGGGAATGCAAGGGACAGGGTTGCCATAACGGTACGGGTGCCGGGACTGTGGCGGCGGATCGACAGGTGTATCGAAGAAAGGGACGTACCCATCTCCCGCAACAATTGGCTACTGGAAGCTGCTGTCGAGAAACTGGACCGGCATCAGCCGGATCGGAGGGAACGGGATGGCTCGTAGCGATCTTCTTGTATCTCTGGTCCGGGCCGGAGCGTCGGGAGACAGCAGGGAGCTGACTACCACCGTGGAATCGATCATCGCGGAGGAACGCGCAAAACAGCACAATATCCTTGCTGATCGGCTCGAGCGCGCGTTGCGGAGTAACGGTAGGGGTGGACCACCGTCACCTCCTGTGCCGGACTCGGCGAGGCGAGCAAGAGACTATGTGCTCGAGACGCTGCCGCGGAAGCGCCTCGAGGATCTGTTCCTGTCGGAGCTTTGCGAACGCGCGTGCCGCGAACTCATCGAGGAGCAACAACGTGCGAGCCTGTTGCGCTCGCACAGCCTCGAACCGCGTCACCGGGTCCTGCTGGTGGGTCCTCCGGGCAATGGGAAGACGTCGCTCGCCGAGGCGATAGCCGAGGCTCTGGCGGTTCCGTTTTTCGTCGTCCGCTACGACGCCATCATCGGCAGCTTTCTGGGGGAGACGGCGAGTCGGCTACGCCGTGTGTTCGACTACGCCCGGACGACGCCGTGCGTTCTGTTCTTCGACGAGTTCGATGCAGTGGGAAAGGAACGCGGCGACGTGAACGAGACAGGCGAAATCAAGCGCGTGGTGACGTCGCTGCTGATGCAGGTCGACGCATTGCCGAGCTACACCGTGGTGATCGCCGCGTCGAACCATTCGGAGCTTCTGGACAGGGCGGTGTGGCGGCGATTCCAGTTTCGCCTGGAGGTGCCCGCGCCGACACCGGCGCAGGTCGGGCGCTACTTCGAGGTGTTCGCGAAGACGATGGATGGGCCTCTGGGTCTCGGCCCGGACACGATTGCGAAGTCGCTCGGCGATATCAGCTATGCGGAAGCAGAGGAGTTCTGCAACGGAGTTCGCAGGCGCCTCGCGCTCACAATGGGCGAGGGCGCCGTGACATCGATAGTCGCCGGACAGCTCAAGCTGTGGAAAGCGAGAGCGCGCCAACCCGATACAGGCTGAGTCGTCCATGCCCGAATATCCTCTCCTGCCCCTGCCGGCCTTCGAGCGGGGGGACCCTCCCGATGCGCGGCGCTATGTGCCGAGCGCACCCGGCTTGGGGCGCAGGCGGCAGGGCGAGCGCCTCGGTCCGATCTTCGAGCGGCTGGCGAACCTTCTGGAAGAAGGTCGCGATGGTCTTTCGCTGCTCGACGACCCCTCCAGCATCGCGCCGGAGCGCGCGCTTGTACTGGCAGTGGCCGGTTCATTGGTCGACTTCCAGGCGCTGGCGGCGCGAGTGGACGGGTTGGAGTTTCTCGGAGACGAGGAAATCGAATTCGAGCCCGATGAGGACTTCTTCGAGCCCGATGAACGCGAGGGCAGAGAGGGTGAGCGTCGGACGGACCGGCCGCTCGGAGGAAGGCTGTACCTTGCCATGCCGGACGTGGAAGCACTACGCCAATTGCTGTCCCTGTGGGACCGGTGGCAGCGGGGAGAAGACTTGCCGAGCGGATTTACGCCGTGGCGGAACGTGTTCGCAAGCCTGCGAGAGATCCGACCGTGGGGCCCCGCCGACCGGCTTTCGGACGAAACGATTTCCCGCTGGCGCGACGAGATCGAAGACTACCCGAGGGAAGTTTACCGCATCGAAGTGGAGCTGTGGTTTCGAGACAGCGGAGCGAGTCGCGCCGCCGTGTTCCGGCGAGTCGCGGAAGTCATGACCGCAGCCGGCGGAACGCTCGTTCATCACGCGATTATCGAGGAGATCGGCTACGAAGCGGTGCTGATCGATCTTCCCGCAGGGGAGATCGCACATCTGGTCGGGCGCGAGGAAATCCATCTGGCTGTCTGCCATGACATCATGTTCCTGCGGCCGCAATCTTCGATCGACGTTCCAGAGCCGGGTGCCGAGACGGAGCCCGAGATGGCGATTCCCGACGAGGAACCGTCCGACTTGCCGCCCATTGCGGCGTTGCTTGACGGTGTGCCGGTCCAGAATCACGCTCTTCTCGACGGACGTCTGGAGATGGACGACCCGGATGGACTCGAAGCGATGAGCGTCGTGGAAGAGCGCTATCACGGCACGGCGATGGCCTCGCTCATCCTGCACGGAGACAGAAATGTCGCGAACGAAGTGTTATCGCGCCGTCTGTACATGCGACCTGTCCTATATGCGCCGGGGAACCGCCTTCGGGAGGAGCCGAAACGTGACCGGCTCTTGGTCGATGTGATCTATCGGGCGGTGAGGCGTATCAAGGAAGGAGACGAGGAAGGCGGGGCGACGGCACCGGAAGTATTCCTGGTGAACCTCTCCCTGGGCGATGCGCGCCGGCCCTTCAGCGGCCCGATAAGCCCGTGGGCGAGGCTGCTCGACTATCTCGCGGACCATTACGGGATTCTCTTTCTGGTCAGCGCCGGCAACCTCGGGGAGCCTCTGCGGATCGACGGGTTTGCGAGCTGGATCGAGTTCGAGGACGCCGACCCGGCCGACCGGGAGCACGCGGTGCTTATGGCGCTGTCGGTCCTCGAAGTCCTCGAATCTCTGTCTGCTCTCATCGTCGTTCACCTCCACCGCCCTCCCACCAGGATGGTCATGGTTCCCGTGGCCGGCATTCGACACTTACCTGTTCTTCGAGACCGAGTTCGGCGAGCGCTTGCCGAAGGTCCGTCTCCAGGGATGCAGCCATGGGTGACGCGATCTCGGCTTGGAATTCCACCTCCACGGTGAGTCCTTCGCCGGACCGGAGCTTCGGGATGACCTTCGTGCCGAGACGGTTCCACAATTCCGGCGGCACCGTTCCGGACACGCGCAGTCGAACCGGGGTTGCGGCCGTGTGCGGTTCCGGATCAGTTTCGTATCCGGTGCTGGGGTCGGGGTCCGGTGTTGTATTCGATGTCGCATCGGTACCAGGTTCCGGTTGTGGTTTGGGCGCCGCCGGCGTCCGCAGCGTCTCGCTCCGGCCTTTGGTCAGCAGGAACACACTCGGCTCGAACGCGACTTCCTCGGCCCCGACCGGCTCCGCGTACCACAGGCGTTCGTACCCGCCTTCTGCCGTGGCACCGGATGCGAGACCGAACGAACCGCTGGCGACGAACTCGACGATCTTCCGGCGCAGGGCGGCATCGGGATCGACGAGCCGGGTCAACGAGCCGTTGAGGAAACTCTGGCGCAGGCTGGTGAGCGGCCAGGCCCCGGTCTCCTGGAACGCCGGCGGCCAGTGCCGGTCGAGATAACCGGCGCCGACGGTCTCGCTGAGCAGGGCTTCGGTCTTGAGCGCGGTGATCACCCGGCCGCAGAGCGTCTCGTTCGCGCTGCTGTGGCCGGCCCCGAGGTCGATGGTCTTGAGTCCGGAATCGGCCTTGGCATCGGCGAGCGCCACGAAGCGGTAGCCGCCCCAAACTTCGTCTCTCGCCGCGTTTTCCGCGTCCCTGACCTTGGAGCGCAGCTCGTTCTGCTCGGCCCGGTCGAATTCCGTGCCGAGCACGCCTTCCGCCACCTCGCGGGAGACCCGTTGCCAGGCAAGCCATAGCTCCACCCGGTCCCTGAGCTCCCGTCCCGGCTTCCGGGCACACCAGACCAGGGACGCGGGATACAGTCTCGGCGAAACTCCCCTGTCCCTGGTCCATTGCGCAATCTGTCTTGCAGTCCGCCCGTCGTGCTTCCATTCGACCTCCGGGTCGATGAGAACCAACATCAGGCGGGGCGTGTCCTGTATGGATGCGCCGTCTTCGGGAAAGGGGACCATCGGAAGATGGGTGCCTCGGGCGAACTCTTTCTCCACCAGCTTGCGGATCGCAGGCCGGATTTCCGTTTCTTCGTCGAGCGCAGCGCGCCGGTCGCTGACGACTTTTTTCAGGGTCGCCTGGTGGTGGATGCGGAAGCCGTCCGTGCCGACCTTGCGGATGAAGAACCCGGACGCTTCCAGCGCCCCCGCCGCATTGTCGACGGTAGTGGTCTCGACCTCGGGTTCACCGAGTGCAAAACGCAGTTCGGGCAGATGGGCGACCTTGTCCACCTGGCCACCCGAGGATTCGAAGAGGATAGCAGCGCCGACACGGCGGTGAATGTCCCGGAACGGCCCCTTGGTATCGGCATCCAGCGCCCGGGCATGGGACGTGTCGCCCGCCAGATCGGCGGCTACCGCCACGTCAAGCCGCTGTTCTCCCAGTTGCCCGAGCACGACGGCCCGGAACTCGGGCACGTGCAGCGGCGCCGACCCGAGCGTGATCAGCGGTTCGGTCCGCGCCTGCCGGAATTGCTGGCGCGCCGCCCAGGATACCCACTGGGCGAGCATCGCCAGCGTGCCGCGGGTTTGCTGGAACTGGGCGAGCGCGCTCCACTTGCGCCGGAATACGGAGAGCGTCGAGGGGTGGAAGGGATAGCAGACCTCGAACCGGCGCCTCAGGAACTCGCGCGCCCTGGTTTCCGTCGTCGCACTGTCCACGGACATCCACTCCACGGGCAGGCGGGCGGTGCGCTCGAAACACCAGTCCGCGCAGGTCTTCGATACACGCTTGCGTATTCGCTCGTCGCCGAGATCCTCGAACAGACGCCGGCGGACCACATCGCCGATCTCGGCCTCGTCGTTGGCGATGAGATCGCGCGCGACGCGGCGCACGACCTTGGTGATCCGATCCTGCCATTGACGGTCCCAGTCGGTCATCTCCACTTGGCTACGGGGCAGGCTGATGACGGCCGCCGCCCCGGCGGCGCCGGTGACGGCGACCGTCAGATTCTGAATGAAGGCATGGAAGCTCTCGGCCCGGTCACGGTGGCGGTTGACGAAGTTCAGGACCTCGTCGAACAGCAGCAGCACGGGGGTGTTCGCCGCGGCGAACACCCGAGCGATCGCCTCGGTTCCGGGCGGTGTGGTCTTCGCTGCGGTTCCGAGGGCGGCGACGCCTTTGTCGCCGGCCAGTTGGAGGGCGAGATCGATCCACGGCGTCTCGCGCCCTTCGGAGGGATCCCACGCATTTCCCACGAAGACGCCGACCCTTGCGGCGGGCGGTTCGGAAATTCTCGCTGCGGTCAGAAGATCGGGTACACCGGGCAGGTTCCCGGCTTTCGCGCCAGCGTTGGCGAGATGGTAGAGCGCGGTCAGCGTGTGGGTCTTTCCGCCGCCGAACTGGGTGACGAGGGTGAGCACCGGGGACGTGTTCTGCGTCCCGCCGGCGAGCCGGCGGAGCACCATGCCGGCATGATCGTTCAGGGCGCGGGTGAAGCAGGTGCGCGAGAAGAACTGCGCCGGATCACGGTAATCCAGCGGCGCCGTACCGGCGACCACCTGCTCCAGGGCGATGGCGAACTCGTCCGGACTGAATGAGCGTCCTTCCCTTACCTCTCGGCGGGGTGTGACGACCTTGTACCAAGGATCTCTAGTCATTGTCGCGATCGAGGTTTCCGGCGAACCGTATCCTCACCCGGTGTTCGGTGACGACGATGATTGCACTCTCGCGCATTGCGGCGCTATGGCGAGCGATCAGGTTGCGCATGGCGACTGCCCTCTCCATCGGGGTCATTCCAGCGAGACGCACGATGCTCGGATGTGGCAGGCCCCGCAAGAAGACGAGTTCCCCGAAATCCTTGTCCTCTGTAATGAGTACCCGGTTTTCTTCGCGGGCGAGTGCCAGCAACGCTTCATCCGAGGCATGCGGGAAGCGTTCGCGGGCGGACAAGACATCGTGCCCGAGACCTGCCAACGCCGAGCGGAGCGGTCGTGAGTCCGCACACACATCGAGAAGGAACTTCACGAGCTTCACGAGACCTTTCGAACCGAGATACGCTCATACACATTTTCTCCTGCCAGGGAGCGGTGTGCGAACAGAAGGCATGCCTGAATATCGTCTCGTTCCAGGAACGGGTAGTTCTCGAGAATGCTCTCAACGGTTTCGCCCGCCGCCAGATTGGCCAGCACGTGCTCCACGGCGATGCGCATGTCACGGATGATCGGCTTGCCGCCGAAGACATCGGGGCGCACGGTAATACGGTTCAGCAATTCGTCCTCTCGAATCATGGGATCCTCCCTGGTTTCGGTTTCTCGGCTGCCAACCGATCGACCGGATGACAAGTACCATAATTCTCGCACTCCGGACTGGCAGGACCGGGGGTTGATTCTCTGCCAATTTCAACGCGGTCACCTCGGCACGGCCAGAAGCATGGCGTCCAGCAACCGCTTTTCGCGGCTACCGCGCGGATAGAGCGCGGAAAGGGCGTTGGCGAGGCGCAGAAAGTCCGGTCCGAGTTCCTGTTCGGACGCGATCAGTGTCCGCAGGGCGTTCGAATGGCCGCTTGCTTGCAGTAGCATGGCCGCGTGCACTCGGTCGAGCACTGTGGCGTCCGGCGAGTCAAGGCCCGGCTCTGCGCCGAGTGCGCCCCCGCCGGGTCGCCGGCCTGACGGCGCTGTCGACAAAGTGTCGCTATCGGGAAACAAGGTCCGCTGTGCATCGGCGCCGTCATCGGTCTCGATCCAGTTGGCGGCGCTCGCGGACCCCTCGACTCCGAAAAGCGGCTGCGCCCGTTCCGCAATGGGAAGAAGGCGCACGACCCCCTTCTGTAGAGCGATGATTCGGCCGGTCCACTGATCGAGGTCGATGCCCATGGGTTGGGAGAAGCGCCGCACCACGTCGAACGGCAGGTGAAAGCCCTTGGCGGCGGCCCTGGCGACTTCTTCCTCCTTTTCCTCCTCCTGCTCCGATGCGGGAGTCGGCTCCCCGCCTCGGCTGTTCTTTCGAAACTCCTCGCTGCTCTGCAGCGCCCAAAGGAACAGGGCCGTCAGGCGGGCGTCCTCCTCCAGCGCGCCGGCCATGCCGTTGCGCGCGCCGGCTTCCGCCGTGCCGAGCACCTGCTGGAGCGCGGCGCGTCCTACGACCTCCCAGACCTTCTCCAGATACTCCGGCAGGCCGATCTCCCGGCCCTCCGCCGTCTCGACCGCACGGTAGCGGCTGAAGATCTCGAGGGCGGGTCCGACACAGGCGAACACGAGGTCGGCGCCGCGCACGCCTTCGCCCTGCAATCGTTCCATCCAGTCCGCAACACGCAAGGGCAGTTCCCGGAGCGTCTCGGCCCACTCGCCGACCGGAGCGTCGTCGGGACGCGGCCGGCAGATGAGATGGACGCTGGTGGCCAGAGCAGCGGAATCGCGGGCGCGAAGGCGCGATCCCATCTCGGTGGCGATGGGCCACGATCCAGTGATGGTCCAGCCGCCCCGGATCATGCCGGAGAGAAGCGCTTCCCAGCCCTCGGTGGTCTTGTGGGCGAACACGACCGAACCGACCCCATCGTCGGCCAGGACGCGCCGGCCCTCGGCGAAAGCCTTCGCCATGGTTTCTTCAAACCATTCGCGGTCTTTAGCGCGCCCCTGTTGTCGCTTCGTTTCGTCCTGAACCGCCTCGCGCTCCTTGGGCGCGAGCGGATTGCCAGGATCGAAAGGGTCTTGCAGTAGGTGGCCGGGCAGAGTGCGTTTCAGCCAGACCAGGAAGAAGTCGGACAAATCGGCATACGGAACTGCGTCGTAGTAGGGAGGGTCTGTGAACCAGATGCCCGCAGATTGATCCGGTAGCGGGTGTTCGGTGGCGTCAGCGGGCTGAAGGGAGGCCGCTCCACTAATCGGCCTCAGGGAATCGGCTCCCGAAGCGACGTGGCCTGTAGAAATTTCATAGCTACCGCTGGACTCGGAGGTCGGAACACCCTCACCGAAATCCCAAGCTATAGGAAGTGCTTGCCGCCCAAAAACGTGTCGTGGGCATTCGGCTAAAGGCTCCCACGCACAGATCGAGTTGGACAATTCAGACAGCTTGGAGATGGCCAATCCAAGGGTTTCCTTGATGGCGCTCGAATCGCTATCCCCAACTGACCGTACCAACTCCACCAACGCCGCCTTCTGCCGCGCGGTGAACAGGTCGCCCCACTGGAGCATGCCGTAGCGCTGGACGCTGAACGCACGGCCCGCCCCCGAGCCGCCGCCCACAGGCGTCGGCTCGTCCGGCACCGGGCATAGTCCCTGCTTTCCCCCGCGCTTCCACTCTTCCAGTATTCCTGCCACGCGCCCCTGCGCCTCGCGCACCACCGCGTAATCGGCATCGGTCGGTATACGGTAATGTCGCCCCCTTCTCCCGGGTTTCAGCGTCACCACCGCCGTCATGCGCGCGCCGCCGACACGGCGGCCGTGCGCATCGAAGATCACGTCGGCACCGCCGCGCTCGGCAGCGAGTTGTGCGCGTACCCGGTCGGGCGACAGAACCGCACCGCAACAGAGGCAGGTTGCCCTGGCGTGCGCTACGGTGCCGGCGCGCACTTCGGTCTCGGACCTGGGTTCGAAGACCTCGAAAGCGACTCTCGGCGGCAAGCCGTCGGTCCGTTCCACGGAGTGCCGCAGCGCTCTCTTGCGCTTCTCCTTCTTGCACAGCCAGAAAGACCGCATGAGAGGGATTTCAGCGCCGCAGTCCGGCGCCTCGCAACGCACCGTACGCGCCCACAGGTAGGCGATGGGCGTGGCGCCGTCGGAATCGACGGGATAGAGACCGGCCAACTCTCGCTCGGCCCGTCGCTTGATTTCGGCGCCGGCCTCTCGCAGTTCACCGGCCAACCCCGGCCCGTGGCGCGGGATGTCCTCCAGCATGACCTTGAGGATCAGGCAGGCGACCGGGTTCAGGTCGCTCGCGAACGCCTCGCAGCCGAGCCTGAGCGCTTCCAGGGGGATCGAGCCGCCGCCCGCGAAGGGATCCACCACCAGCGGCGGATCCTCGCCGTGCGCCGCCTTTACCAGCGCCCGGCCCGCATCCAGCCAAGCCGGCTTCGCGCTGTGATCCCAGTTGGCGAAGTCGGCGATGAACTTCAGCAGGCCGCGGCGAATTTCCGCGTCTGTTTTCGCCGCACCGCCGCCGACCGTTGGCAGCAGCTTGCGCGCCGTCTCCTTGAATTGCCCGGGACAGTGGGGATCGCCGGGATCGGGGAGCAAGAGCGCGAGCAGGATCGCCCGCGAGGAGGCGAGCGGCCGACGCGCCCACCAGAGGTGCAATGTCGAGGGATGGCCGTGGCGGATCGACTTCTCCCGCACCGCGTGCTTCGAAACCTGGGCAATGGGGAAGTCCACTTCGGCCAGACGCTTGCACTCGCGGGGGATCATCGCTGCCCTGGAACGGTTTGATGTGCGATCGAGCTTGCGATCAACGTCCGGCGTCCCTGGCGGCTTTCTCGATCCAATCACCCATGTTCTCGTAGCCGCCGTCTCTATTCCAAAGATAGAACTTGTAGCCTTGCGGGATCTCGCCGCATCGTTTCGAGGTATGTCCGTCAAGGTCTTTGATCTTGCTTATGTCGATTCCCAGTAAACCGTTGCCTTTGACTATACTCTGCTCGATCTCATACTTGACGTAGCGACTCGAGCAGGTTTGAGACCCGACCAGCACAACCGTGACGGACGTCTCTTGAAGCTGATTTCTTATCCATCTCTTGATGTCCGCATCACCACCCCTTTTGACTTCCTCGAATTCCGCCGCGTCCACGAAGCCGGCCGCTTCCTTACCTTGAGTCACCCAGCTATTGCGGACAACCATCGCACGACTTACATCGTGTTGGTATTCGAAACTGAAAAAGACTCTTCGCGCCATTGTATGAAACTCCTTTTGCGGTCAACCGATGATCAGCGCAAGCCCGACTACAAGGATCACGAGGATCATTGCACCATAGAAAGGTATCAGCGTTATCGAGCACGTCGCACTCCACCAAGTCCTCTTGAAGGCGCTCGTGTCCATGGAGAAATCGATATCGGACTCGCTCAACCTGCGGACACGGTTATAGAGATCCCGAAACAACCGCTCCTGCCGGAGAAAATAGCCGTCGAGACCCCAGAAGACCAGTACCGGGACGAAGCCGATCCATGTGAATTCAACCCGCCCCTCTCTCGCCAGCAACACGAGAAGGGCCGATACCAGGATCACGGCCCATCCTTTCATGCGGAACGAATCGGCGGCGAGGCGGTTGATTACGCCTTGGATCCATTCGAGATGTTTGAGCTTGGCTTCCATGGATATCGTCTCCTGTGGCAAGCTCACTTCCCGGCATCGTAAGGCACCGCCCGCTCCCGCACTTCCATCGGCTGCGTCATGGCGTTGACGTCCAGCCGGTAGTGGTTCACTTTGGTGACCTCTCGCCACGGGAACCGGGCCGGATCCCGAACCGGTTTCTGAAGGCGGGGCTCGCTCGCGCATCCGGTCACCACATAAAGCCAGTAGCAGTCGCGGCGGTCTTCGGCCACGCGGCGTTCGTTGGGCGTGAGCAGGATGCTGCCTGTCTCGGCGGCAAGACCCTTGACCTCGATCAGACGCAGCTCGCCCGACTGCAGGTCAAGGCTCGTGACATCGTAGCCAAGATTC
The DNA here is from genome assembly GCA_965214905.1 of uncultured Binatia bacterium (SeqCode). Lineage (GTDB taxonomy): Bacteria > Desulfobacterota > Binatia > UBA9968 > JAJDTQ01 > JAJDTQ01. The sequence goes on along the minus strand of OZ243984.1, from coordinate 3,597,482 downwards.
TGCTTGTGCACGTCATAGACTTGGCATCCCCGTGCGGTCTCATGGTCCATGACCACGCGCATTGCGGTCATCTCGGTCTCGGGGTTCGGTCGCAGCCGCCTGACTTCCGGCGCTTTGCGCTCGGGATGGGGCAGGATCAGGGCGCTCGCCAGCCGTTCGACCCCCTGCAGCGTCACGGCGCGCTCTCGCTCAAGTTCCTCGCGGCGGCGTTCGCGCCGCGCCAGCGCGTCGGCATGGCGTGCTTCGGCCTGGGCGAGACGACCCTCGGCGCCAGGACTGCCCTTGTGGGACTCGTCGGCGGCGCGACCGATCTCTTGATCGATCCTGTGCAACACTTCGGTGAGGGAGAGTTCGACATGCCGGGCGATGCGTTCGACTTCCGCCGAGCGCTCCGATCGAACCTGTGCAAGGAATGGCGTCAACACCGCCTCGGTAAGCCACCCGGCGGCTTCCGGGAGAGACGCCACACCCGGGAGGTCGTCCGGCGGCGCGGCGGGGACCAGATCGCCGAGAAACCGGGGTTCCCGCTGCTGCGGTTCGCCGTATTGCGACAGCTCGACGGCAAACAGCCGCTCGTGAACAGTGCGGCCCAGTCCGTCCACGGCTCTCGCCCGGTAGACATCGAACCGTGCCGGCGCCTCGTGATTCAGAGAATGGAAACAGGCGCCCCGGGCAAAGGCGTCTTCTGCGGCTTCGAGGCCATGTCGGCGCAGCGCCTCGAACAGCGGGTGACCGGGCGTGACCCATTCCAGATTGTTTCGATCGGCCGTTTCGCGATCCGTCGACAGACGGGGGTAGCGTGCAGCGAGCTGCGGGAGCTTCCAGTCCGGGGCGTGTTCGTGTCTTTTCAGGACGGACGGGGTCCGCCCCGGTTCGAACGTATGGGCGAGACTCGACACGGGCCTGAGTGTCAGCGAAGCGTGCCCGGCGCACTCTTCCATGAAGCGCGCGATGTTCTCCGGCACCACGCGCTGTTCCCGCGCCCTGGCGCGGCGCTCGACGAGCATGTCGAGGTTGAGCTTTTTCGCAGCGAGGCCCTCCAGCGCGGTTTGGCAGATTGCCCGGAAGCGCCCCTCGTCCACGTCCTTCAGCATACGGTCCTCGAGATCGGCCTCTCCCAGCCTGCCCGCGTAGTAGTCCCGCAATACGCGCTCGACCTCCGCGGCGGGCAGGACTTCCCCAACCACGTTGAACACCGCGTCGTCATCCAGCGCGTCGCGGATTTCCTGCAGCTTGTCCATCAGACGGTTCAGCACACGCCCCTCGATGGTGTTGGTGGCGGCGAAGTTGAAGATCAGGCAGTCGTGACGCTGCCCGTACCGATGGATGCGGCCCATGCGCTGTTCGAGCCGGTTGGGGTTCCAGGGGATGTCGTAATTGAAGAGGATGTGACAGCACTGGAGATTGATGCCTTCGCCCGCCGCCTCCGTGGCGACCAGCACCTGGATGTTGCCTTCCCGGAACTGCTGTTCGGCGTGAAGGCGGGTGCCCGGCTCGTCCCGGGAACCGGGCTTCATGCCGCCGTGGATGCAGCCCACCGTAAAGCCCCAGGCCTTGAGGCGGTCCATCAGGTAGTCGAGCGTGTCCTTGAACTCGGTGAACAGCAGCAACCGCTGGTCGGGACGGTCGAAAAACCCCTCCTGCTGCATGATGTCCCTGAGCCGGGCGAGCTTGGCCTCGTTGCCGGAATCCTCGACCGCCCGGGCGCTGTCCGCAAACTGCTTCAACTCCGCGATTTCATCGCGCACCTGATCGGCGTTGCCGGCCAGGGTGATCGCGTCGAGGAGTGCTTCGAGGCGCTCCCGCTCGGCATCCTCCATTTCTTCCAGTTCTTCGGGATCGGGAAGGCTGGGCGGCGCGGCCTGCGCCATGGACTGCGCGCGCTTCAGCCCCTCTTCCAGACGTCTGGCCCGGTTCTCGAGCGAGCGCCGCATCGCGTAGGTGCTGGAGGCGAGACGCCGCTGGTAGAGTGCCATCAGGAAGCCGACAGCGCGTGCGCGGGGATCGTCCCCTTGGGCCGCGGCACGCACGCTCTGACGCTTCACGAACCGGGTGACCTCCCCGTACAGATCCCATTCGGCATCGTCGATGGTGAATCCGACCGTGCGGGGAATGCGCCTGGTGAACACCGGCCGCGCTTGCCACTCGCCGTTCGATTGGCGCTCCGGGAAATAGACCATCGCCTCCTTGGTGCGTCGCAGGTAGAACGGCGCCCGGCGGCGGTCCATCGCCTCGCGAACGGACTTGACGTCGGCATAGGCGTCGCGGTCGAGAAGCTGCAGAAACAGAGTGAAGTTGCGGGGGTCGCCCTTGTGCGGCGTGGCGGTCAGCAGGAGAATGTGGTCGGAGCTGTCGCGAAGCAGTTCGCCGAGCGCATAGCGCGCCGTCTTGCGGGCCGGAGGCGACCAGGACATGCGGTGCGCCTCGTCGATGATTACGAGATCCCAATGTACCTGTCGAAGCCCGGGCAAGATCTCGGTCCGTTTTGCGAGGTCGAGCGAGGTGATGATCCGCGGCTGCTCCAGCCACTGGTTGACGCCGAACTGGTCGCGGATGTCGCCGCCCTTGAGCACGAGGAACTTCTCGTCGAACTTCTCCCTCAGCTCGCGCTGCCACTGAAACGTGAGGTTTGCGGGACAGACGACGAGGATCCGTTCGGCCAGCCCACGCAGCTTGAGTTCGCGCACCAGAAGACCTGCCATGATCGTCTTGCCGGCGCCGGCGTCGTCGGCGAGCAGAAACCGCACCGTCGACAGCTTGAGCAGGTGTTCGTAGACGGCTTCGAGCTGATGGGGAAGCGGGTCCACGCGGGAGATCGAAAGTCCGAAGCAGGGATCGAACTCGTGGGCGATGCCGAGCGAACGAGCCTCGAGGCCGAGCCGGAGCATTCGGCCATCGCCGTCGTAGGACAGCGCAGAGTCCGTGATCGTGAGGCTGGCGATGTCGTCTGCGTTGAGGGTGACGCTGTGGAAGCGCTCGGTGTGGGTCCCGACCAAGCCCGCAACCCAGGCTCCGGCACCGTTCGCGCGCACGGTCTCCACCCGCATCGGTTCGCTGAACAGGGAGCCGGTCAGAATCTGTCCGTCACGGATAGGGGGCTCTACGCTCATGTTCCGGTCCACCGATCGATGACTCTTCGACAGCGATACCGTCGGATGGGTGAACATTGCGCGTCACCACCGCCATGCCGCGGAACAGTGCGAGCGCGGCGATCGGGCGATCGGTCTGCGAGACCGGGCGGCCCATGCCGTGTCGTCCTTCCGCGATCCCGGCGCAGGCACACGCAGCGTGGCTGTCGAAGGGAAGGATGTGATTGGCGAAACCCGCTCCGGGCATCCCTCGTCCTCCATGCCGGAACCTGTTCGACAACTGTTCGACAATAGTGACAGAACATCATGATGATAACAGAATCGAATAACAGGATCGACTTGTTCAGAGCTTCTCTTTGCGCTGGCAGCCGGGCGCAAAGGCCCCTCCGGCCGGATGGGGCGAATGTCGCGATCGAGCAGCGCCTTGAAACGCTCGACCACGAGGTAAGTCCGCGGCAGCGAGGGGAAGCGTGGGCTGGCGGACGTTGGCGGGCCGGTAGCCCGACGTCCCGCAGCTTGATGGACAGGACACCGGGGTGATACATCTCCCGGCATGACGGAATACGCGCGCTTCGGCTTCGCGCGCATGCGAGCGGGGCGGTGTTCGCGCGCTGCCTCGACGTGACGACCGGACTGATGAGCCAGTGGGAGCGCGGTGGGAAGCGCCCGCGCGGCGCCTCGTTGAAGCTGCGGACGCTGGTGGCGAAGAACGGTCTCGGGGCGGTCGCCTGACGGTGGTCGGCCGTGTTGCGACAGGGTTGACACGCTACTTGAGAATGGCGGCGCTTCTGAATTCATCCCATGAATACGGCAAGTTGGAATTTTGGACAGCCTCCTGACCGAATGTTCGGGAAGCAGGCTTGGCGTGAGCTCCGAGGTCCCATGGGAAAGAACCCGTGAGGAAGACAGGCAGAGCTTTCGTGGCCGGCAACGCGCTGGCGGGGTGTCCTGGATCAACCGTGGATAAGGATACGCAGGAATTCTTGTGGTCGGCAAGGCGCGACCACAAGCCGTGGCCGATACCGCACGCGGCGGCGCCACGCCGCCGACGGCAAGAGGGACCGCAGATTCCTCACGGTTCATTCAGGACGCCTCACGACGTTCGAACCGGGGCCGTGCCGTGCGCGCCCACCGGTTCGGGACTTCGGGATGGACTTCAGCGATACCGGTGATCGAGCGCTGGCCCATCGCTTCCGGGCGGCGAAGGACATCGCGCACGAAGCGGGCCATGCGGCGCTGGCGCATTTTCGCAATCCGGACGCGCTGGAGGTTGTCTCCAAGGGTCGCCAGGACTTCGTCAGCCAAGCCGACGTCGCTGTCGAGACGCTCATCCGGGACCGCATTCGCAAGCTCTTTCCGGACGACGGGTTTCTCGGCGAAGAGGGTGGCGGCGCCATCGTTGACAGCCATGCGAGCGGCATCTGGGTCGTCGATCCCATCGATGGAACGACGAATTTCATCCATCGGGTGCCGGTCTGGTGCGTTTCCATCGCCTATGTGCGACAGGGGCAGGTCGAGGTCGGCGTGGTTTACGACCCGAACGCGGACGAGCTTTTCGCAGCGCGCCGCGGCGACGGCGCCTTCCTGGGCGAGACGCCGATTTCGTGCAGCGCGGCCGACAGCCTGACCCAGGGCACCGTCGGCATCGGCTATGCGACTCGGACCCCGGCCGCACCGGCGGTGGACAGCATCCGCCGACTATTGGATGCGGGAGGGATGTACCAGCGCAACGGTTCCGGCGCCTTGATGCTGGCCTACGTCGGCGCCGGCCGTCTGCTCGGCTACCTGGAGGCGCACATGAACGCCTGGGATTGCCTGGCCGGGATATTGCTGGTTGAAGAGGCCGGCGGCTGGAGCAACGATTTTCTCGCCAATGACGGCTTGCGGCATGGCAACCCCGTCATCGCCGCGGCGCCAGGGGTCGCCGACGCCTTGCGCGCCGTCGCCGCCTTCGACTGGACCTGACCGGACCAGACTGAAGTTCCCGAGTCATTGTCGGGGTATTCCGGGGTCGAGTATCGGGATTCGATGGGGGTTGGGTCCATGCCCCCTGACCTTGCCTGGTGTAGTGTCCTATAGAAACCGTGGATAAGATGCGCAGGACTTTTTGCCGTCGGCAAGGCGCGACAACGAGCCGTGGCCGATACCACGCGAGGCGGAGCCACGCAGCCGACCGGGAAAAGGACCAGCAGATTATCTACGTTTTCTATAGGACACTACACTAAAAATACTAAAAATCCATCCGGTACAGCATCCAGTACACGGCAACACCGGTCACCGATACGTAGAGCCACAACGGCAAGGTCCAGCGCGCGATGTCGCGGTGCCTGTCGAACCGCCGGCGCAGCGCCCGCACGACGGTAACGAGGACCAAAGGCACGATGGCGGTGGCGAGGACCGTATGAGATACGAGCACCGCGAAATAGACGAGGCGGATCCAGCCCTGACCTTCGAAACGGACGGAACCCACGCTGAAATGATAGACGAGGTACGAAATCAGGAACAGCGCCGAACTTCCCAACGCGGCCAGCATGCAGCGTCGGTGAGCGGCGACGTTGCGCCGCCGGATCAAGCAGTAGCCGGTGAGGAGCAGAATCGCGCTTACCGTGTTGAGCAGCGCGTTCAGGTGAGGGAGTGACGTGACCGGGATCAATGGAAGCGCCGGCGGTAACCGGGACGGTGCCGTTCCATCGTATGACAATGCCGCCCACCGAGGCGCGGGCGGGTTTGAAACGTTTCAAACCCGCCCCTACCGTTGTCGCGCCTTGCCGGCGACGGGGATTCTATCGCTGCTCCGCGCACGGCCTCGAGTGCCGCCATACGATCAAACGAGCTCCGGAAGGAGCATGAAGATCAGAAAGACGCAAAGAATGGCCGGGATCACGGCGATCCACCAGATCACGACCTTCTCGAACTTGAGGTGCATGAAGTAGATGGCCACGAGCGCCGCTTTGACCGACGCCAGCAGCACCAGTGCGGCGGCGATCATGAGTTTGGATACCGGCACGTAGATCACCCCCACTTCGATCACCGTAAGGGCGAAGAGCCAACCGAATACGGCCAGATAGTTGGGGTCTGCGTGGGCTTCCTTGTGAACTGCTGTATCTGCCATGGAGGGTCTCCCGTATCCTACAAGAGGTAGACGAAGGTAAAGATCAGAATCCACACGAGGTCGACGAAGTGCCAGTAAAGACCGGCGATCTCGACCACCGAGGCGTTGCCTTGATGGATGCGGCCGGTCAAGCCCCCGACCAGGATAACCGCCAGGTAAACGACGCCGCCGAACACGTGCATGCCGTGAAAGCCGGTCATGATGTAGAAGGTGTCGCCGAACACCGGTGAGCCGAAGGCGTTCTCCGAGATGGTCACGCCTTCATGGATGAGGTGGGTCCACTCGTAGACCTGACACCCCAGAAAGGCAATTCCGCCGAGAATCGTGAGCAGCAGGAACTTTCGGAACTCCTTCAGGTTGCCGCGCTTGATGCCGGAAAGGGCCAGCACCATGGTCACGCTGCTGCAGATCAGCAGAAACGTCATGGCGGCAGTCAGGTTGATGCCCAGCACTTCGGACGGCACCGGCCAGTTGTCCGCGGCGATGCGCATGATGCCGAAGGTCACGATGAGGGTCCCGAAGGTCATCGCGTCGCCGCAGAGGAAGATCCACATGCCCAGCTTGCCCCAGCTTTCCGGGGTGAGGGGCGACTCCACCGGCTCCGGATGTAACGTCGCTGCGTCGCTCATCTAACGTTCTCCTTTTCTAACGATATGAAGCCGCGCCTGCCCGTCGCCGCGCGCCCGGTGAGAGCGCGTGTAACGATAGACGATCCACCCCACGCAACCGGCCAGGGTGGCGTAAGGCATGGCCATCAGAAACACGACGGTCCAGTTGAAGGCCTCCACCATTCGCTCGCTCTCCGCCGCCAGTGCTTGTCGGGGCCATGGCCCGGCACTCGTTGCCGCCGCGCCCATGGCCCAGGTCATGAACCGCTTGTCGGCTGAACCTTTTCCCATGCGTCACCCGTGCCGTTTCGTCAGTACAGGTACACGAGGCCGTAGAGCACCGGCCACAGCGCTACCACGAACATCCAGTACATGGTGCAGGTTTCGATGCCTACGGTGTGGCCCGATGCATAGCGCCCCTGGCGGGCCAGCATCCACACCACGCCCACCCATACCAGCGCCCCGAGAACGTGCAGTCCGTGCAACCCGATGAGGGCATAGAACGTGGACCCGTACAGGCCGCTCCGCATGGTCAACCCGAACCCGATCAACCGCACCCACTCGTATCCCTGGATCCCGAGAAAGAGCGCCCCCAGGACACCGGTCACGAGCAGCCAGCCGGACAACCGGACCGGCTCCCGCAGCCGGGCGGCCAGCGACGCCCGTTGCATGGAGACGCCGCTGCAGAGCAGCACCAGCGTATTGAACCCCGTGATCCATACCGGCAACCGCGGCTGTGACGGCGGCGGCCAGACCTCGCTGCTGAGGCGCAACACCAGGAACGCGCCGATGAGCCCGGCGAAGAACATCACCTCCGCGCCGATGAACATCATGATTCCCAGCCTCGCGTTGCTGATCACCGGCTCCGGGCTGGACGGCGGCGGCGGACCTCCGCCAAAGGTGGACCCGGGCGCCGGCGTCTCCACGCTCAGTATCCTTGCCGTTGCCTCCCTTGCCATCCGCGCCTTCCGTCAGTAGAGCACCAGGAAAACGACCGTCGCCACGATATAGCTGATCGCCACGGCGCCGATCACCAACCCCAGGCGGCTGTTTCGTCGCCGACTCCGGCTGTCTACGATTGATTCCATCACCGGCTCCGGCGGCAGTGGATGATTCGATGGCGGCTGCCTGCGGTCGAGTCCATGTCAAACCGGTATCCTGTCCAGGGCCATGGCGACGAACAGCAGCGGCAGATAGAACAGCGAGGCGAAGAGCAACTGCCGCGCGCTGCTCACCGACCTCAAGGCCGCGAGCCTCACCGCGTAAACCAGAAATCCCACTCCCAGAAGAATGGCCGCGAAATAGTAGATCTCCCCGGCGAAACCCGTGAGCGTCGGCATCAGGCTCACCACGAGCAATGCCAGGCAGTGGCTTACGGCTTGCCGTCCGGTGCTTCTCCCCTGCTCGTCCACCACGGGCAGGAAACGGATGCCGGCGCGCAGGAAATCGTCGCGATAGAGCCTGGCAATGGCCAGGTTGTGGGGAATCTGCCAGAGGAAGAGGATCCCGAACAGGATCCCGGCTTCGAGGCCGAGGGTCCCCTGCGCCGCGGTCCAGCCGACCACCGGCGGAATCGCCCCTGGAACCGCGCCGATGAGGCTGCACAGGGACGACTTCTGCTTGAACGGCGTGTACAGGAACAGATACGTAACCGAGATGATCGCGGTCAGAAGCGCACTCAGGACGTTCACGGCCACCACCAGCAGGACCAGCCCGGAGGCCACCAGGATGCTGCCGAACAGAACGCACTCCACCGGCTGGACCCTGCCCTCGGGGATCGGACGGCGCCGCGTGCGCTTCATGGCCGCGTCGAGGTCGCGTTCCAGGGACTGGTTGAGCGCCAGGGTTCCGCCCGCGGCCAGAGCGGTGCCGAGCACGGCATTCAACAGCACGAGGTAGTCCGGGACCGGTTCCGAGCCCATGTAGAAACCCACCAGGGTGGTCATCAGGACCATCAGCACAAGCCTTGGTTTGGTGAGCTCCAGAAAGTCGAGCAGCCTCCTGCCGTGGGTCGATTCGACCGCGTATGTCTCGGTTCGCAGCGTCACGCCGTAGCCCTCTCGGAGACGACGCCGCCCGCCACCGGAAGGCGGCCGGGGCCAAACAGCCGGAATGCCCACAGCGTCATCAACACGCTCAGCGCGAACATGAGCGCGCCGGTCACCACGTGGCCGGTGGTCACGGCGACGATGATACCGGGCTGCCAGACGGCTCCGAACGACAGGAAGCGGGCCGCGTACGAACCGGCGCCCAGCGCGAGCTGGACCACCAGGAGCAGTCCCAGGGAAACCGAAACGGTCCGGAACACGGGTGTCTCGTCACCGAGTTGGAGCGCCCTCACCACCAGCAGGCCGGTCTGGACGGCCACCACCAACGCCATCAGGACATGCAGGACCACGGCCGTACCGGTGTGGCGGATGACCGCTCCCAGCAGACTCTGTGCGTAGATCAGCAACGTGGTGGCGAGGCAGAACCACTGGAACAACGTCGAGCCGCCCGCCGGTGGCTTTGGCGTCCTGTCGCCTTCCTCCCATCGCCGGGAGGTAAACAGCGCCATCGCTACCATGAGCCCGAAGAACGCCTGGGCAAGCGCCGCGTGGATGATGGCGAAATCCTGCTCCAGCCACACCACCCGTAGCCCGCCGACCACCCCCTGGACCGTCACCAGCAGCAGCGCCGCGGTACCCAGCCAGCGGATCCACGCCCGCGTCTCCCTCAGCCAGAGGCACACCGCCAACAGCAGGGTCAGGAGGCCGACTCCGGACGCCACCAGGCGATGACTGTGCTCGTAGAACACGCCCCCCACCATCCCTGCCCAGGGGAACAGGAACATGTTGTGGCCGAAGGTGGTGGGCCAGTCCGGCACCGCCAGACCCGCGCCCTTGCTCGTGACCAGGGCGCCCACGAACAACAGAAACAGGGTAGTCCCGGCGGTGGTCAGCGCCAACCGATGGAGCCAGGCGTTGGCCATCCTGGTGTCCTGTCCAGTGTCCGGTCTCAATGACCCGTTGCGGCGGCGACGCCGAGCGGCCGATCCTGGGGCAGCCAGTCTTCCCGGACTTCCGGCGAGCTGTACTCATAGGGGCCGCGGTAGACCTGCGGCGTGGTCGCGAAGTTTCCGTGGGGCGGCGGCGAGGGCGCCGACCACTCCAGCGTGTTGGCTTGCCAAGGGTTCTCGGGCGCCTTCTCGCCGGCGAAGAGGCTCCAGAGGAAGTTGACGATAAAGGGTATCTGGGACACGGCGAGGCAGAACGCGCTGATGGTGATGAACACGTTCATGTCCCCGAACTGTTCCAGGTACTCGTACTGCATGGGGTTGTAGATCCGGCGTATGTGTCCGCCCACCCCCAGGAAGTGCATGGGAAAGAACGTAAGGTTGAAGAACACGTAGGTGCCGATGAAGTGCACGACACCCCAGGTGCCGCTCATCATGCGTCCGAACATCTTCGGGAACCAGAAGTAGATGGCCGCGAACATGGCGAAGATGATCCCGGCTACCACGTAATGGAAGTGCGCCACGATGAAGTAGGTGTCGTGGATGAAGATGTCCACCGGAGTGGACGCCATGAAGACGCCGCTGAGGCCGCCGATGACGAAGTTGGACACGAAGCCGATGGCGAAGAGCAGCGGCACCGTGAAGCGGATGGACCCGCCCCACAGCGTCCCCAGCCAGTTGAACGTCTTGATGGCCGAGGGAACCGCGATCACCATGGTGGTGAGCATGAACGCCGTTCCGAGCAGCGGGTTCATGCCGCTGACGAACATGTGATGTCCCCAGACGATCCACGAGAGAAAGGCGATGGCGATCATGGAGTAGGCCATGGCCCGGTAGCCGAAGACCGGCTTGCGGGAGAACACCGACAGGACGTCGGAGGTCACCCCCATGGCCGGGAGCACCAGGATGTAGACCTCGGGATGGCCGAAGAACCAGAACAGATGCTGCCACAGGATCGGCATGCCGCCCGCGGGCAGGAAGAAGTTGGTGGCGAAAACCCGGTCGAAGAAGAGCATGCCCAGGGCCGCGGTGAGGACCGGCAGCGCCAGCAGCAGCAGGATGGCGGTGATGAACAGGGACCAGATCGAGAGCGGCATGCGGAAGTAGGTCATGCCCGGGGCTCTCATGTTGATGACGGTGGTGATGTAGTTGATGGATCCCATCAGCGAGGAGAAGGCCAGCACGAACAGGCTCAGCACCCACAGGTTGATGCCCCAGTTGACCCCGGTGTACACGGCCGCGCCGGTAAGCGGGGTATAGGACGTCCATCCTCCGGACGCGGCGCCGCCGATGACGAAGAAGCTCGCCAGCATGATCACGCCGGATACGGCTCCCACCCAGAACGACAGCATGTTGAGCACCGGGAACGCCATGTCCTTGGCGCCGATCATGATGGGGATCAGGAAGTTGCCGAATCCCCCCACCATGACGGGCATCACCACGAAGAAGATCATGATGGTGGCGTGCATGGTGAACAGCATGTTATAGGTCGAGGGCGGGATGATTCCCTCGTACATGGTCGGCTCGGGCACCCATCCCAGCCCGGGCACCTCGGTCTCCGGCCACGCGAGCTGCCAGCGGATCAGCATGGCGAGAGTACCGCCGATGATCAACATGAACAGTCCCAGGAAGAGAAACTGCCGTCCGATCATCTTGTGATCGGTCGAGAAGACGTAATGTGACAAGAAGCCCGCCGGTTCGTGGGCTCCGTGATCGGCGTGTGCCGATGCCGCTGCTTCGCTCATCCTTGATGTTCCTCCTCCGCCTTCAGGGACGCGCTCCGACTGGGGAGATCCGTCCGCGGTCGGGCGGGATCAGCTCTGGTCCTGGTTTTCCTTGAGGAATTTCTCGTAGTCCTCCGGCGTGTGTACGAACACCCATCCAAGCATGCCCGAATGACCGAAGCCGCACAACTCCGCGCAGGGGAGCTCGTACCGGCCGGGTTTGGTGACCTCGAACCACACCAGGATGTTCCGTCCGGGGACGGCGTCCTGCTTGACCCGAAAACTGGGCACGAAGAAGCTGTGAATAACGTCCGACGCCGTCAACTGGACGTGCACGACCTTGTCCACCGGGACGTGCAGTTCGTTTTCGATCTTGATGTCGTCCTTGGTATCCAGCTTCCCGTCGGGGCCGGGATGGAACACGTCCCAGTTGAACTGCTTGCCCACCACCTTCACCTCGTACTCGGCAGGCGGAGCGTAGATCTTGATCTCGCCCCAGGTGGAGATGCTCATGAAGGAGAGCATGATGAGGATCAGCGCGGGAACCACCGTCCAGGTGACTTCGAGGGCGGTGTTGCCGTGGGTATAGACGGCTTTCCGGCCTTCCTTCCGACGATACATGATCAGGAAGACCACCATCAATACCGTGACGATGATCAGGGCGGCACCGGTGATGTAGTAGATAAGATAGAACAGGTAGTCGATCTGACCACCGTAGGTGGACACATTCTCAGGCAACCAGCGCATCATGGCAAGTTCGACGCCCTCCTCGTGGAATAAGCTCTTTGCTAACACAAGTGCGTTGGCGTATCAAGGCTGTAGGGGCGGGTTTCGAACCCGCCCGCGTTTCGGGCGCCGCGCCCGGGCCGGCAACCGAGCGGGGGACGAAAAGGCTTGCAAGATTCATCGAGTAGCGACCGGCGGCGCGGTCGGAACTAAACCCGGAAAGGCCGCGGGGCGTTGCGTCCGGGAAGGGCGGGAAGGAATATCGTTGCAGATCCTGCTGCCTTGGGTGCACATCTTCTCCTTCAGCGTCTGGCTGAGCGCCAACCTGTTCGTCCTGTTCATGTTGTGGCCAGCGATCCGCCCGCTAGCGCCCGGGGAACGGCTCAAGGTCATGCGCCTGGCTGCCGGCGGCTTGAACGCCGTGGTCGCGGTCGCGGCTCCCCTGACCGTGCTGTCGGGCCTGGGCGGGTTTTTTCTGCCGGGAAATGCGGCGCAGCTCGCGCCGGGGACGGGCGCCTTTCTCGTGCTGGCGTTGAAAACGATACTGACGGCCGTGATGGCGCTGAACCACGGGCTCCAGGCGTTCCGGCACCATTCGTCCCCGGAACATCCGCCGGAGGACCGCAACCCGTGGATGCGCCTGCTGATGATCAACGTGATCCTGGGCTTCATCATATTGTTCCTGGGCCTCTGGCTGCGCCGGGTGACTTTCTGACAGGGACCGGAAAGGCGGTTATCATGAAGCAATTGATCGAGCACGCGCTGATCGTCACCATGAACGAACGGGACGAGGTGATCGAGGACGGATCCCTGGTCATCGACGGCAATCGCCTGGAGTATGTCGGACCGGCATCCGGCTGTCCCCGGGAGGGTTGGGACCGGATCATCGACGGCAGCCGCTTCATCGCCATCCCGGGACTCATCGACGCCCACAACCATTCGCCGGCCAACATCTTTCGCGGCCTGATGCCCGCGCGCCCGCTGGAGATCTGGCGCGCCTACTGGCGCGCCGCTCTGCGCGCCTGCGGCGATGAGATGTTCTACGTCAGCGCCCTTCTCGGCGCCATGGAGATGCTCAAGACCGGGTGCACCACCAACCTGGACCATTTCTTCGGCAATCAGAACAGCCGTTATACCGGCGCCGGTGAAGCGATCCGGGCCATGCGGGACCTGGGCCTGCGCCATGTTGTGGCGCTCACCGTCACCGACCGGCCTTACGAGGCCACCATCCCCATGGATGCGCCCAAGGGGGAGACCAGCGACGAAGTGAGCCGGATGACCCGGGCCGAGACCAGGGACACCCGGGGCTGGCTGGACGAGATCGAGCAGTTCATGGAAGCGTTGCACGACCCGGACCGGTTGACGACGTGCTGCCCGGGACCGTCTGCCGTGCAACGCTGCACCGACGAGCTGCTACAGGGCGCGTCCGCCATCTCGGATCGGTGGGGCGTCCCGCTGCACATTCACCTCGCAGAGACCCGGTCCCAGTCGCTCATGGGGCCGAAGCTCTACGGAACGTCCTTGTTGGGGCATCTGGACGACCTGGGGGTGGTGAAACCCAACCTGTCCACGGCCCACTCCTTGTGGATCGAGAGGGAGGACGTCGAGATCATCGTGGAGCGAGGTGCGACGCCGGTGCACAACCCGGCCAGCAATCTGCGACTCGGGAGCGGCCTCGCGCCGATACCCGACTTCCTGGCCGCGGGCGGCCGGGTGGCCCTGGGAGCCGACGGCGCCTGCTCCAACGACAGCCAGAACATGTTCGACGCCATGCGGCTGGCGGCGTTGATCCACAACACCCGCGACCACGACTACCACCACTGGATCACGGCTCGGCAAGCCCTGTCCATGACCACACGGTGGGGCGCCCGGGCCTTCGGCCTCGACTGCGGCGTGCTGGAGCCGGGCCGCCTCGCCGACATCGTGCTGTTGAAGCGCGACACCCCCGCGTTCACGCCGCTGAATGACGTCGTCGCCCAGCTCGTGTTCTGCGAGAACGGCAGCTCCGTGGATACGGTGCTGGTGAACGGAGAGGTGGTGGTGGAAGACGGCCGGCTGACCCGAATGGACGAGGCCGCGGTTCTGGCGGAGGTGAGCCGCCTTTACGAGCCGCTACGGCCCGCCATACGGAAGGAAATGGAAGACGCCGCGGTGATGGAGCCGTCACTTTCGGAAATGTACTTCCGGGTGTTCCGGTGATGGGGACGGGTTGCAGGGCCTTTCCGTTATTGCCCAGCGCTTTGCCGTCGTTCCAGCGGCGCAGGCTCCCGGATCAATCCTCCTCGTACTGTTCCTTCAGCTTGGCCACCACCGTCGGATCGGCCAGTGTGGTGGTATCGCCCAGCGCCTTGCCGTCGGCGATGTCCCGCAGCAGCCGGCGCATGATCTTGCCGCTCCGGGTCTTGGGCAGCTCGGCGGCATAGTAGAGTTCGTCGGGCCGGGCGATGGCGCCGATCTTCGTGGCCACGTGGCCCCGCAGCTCTTCCACCAGCTCCGGCGTGTTCTCGACGCCGGCGATGAGCGACACGAATGCGCAGATGCCCTGCCCCTTCACTTCGTGCTGCTTGCCGATGACCGCCGCCTCCGCCACCGCCTGATGGTCCACCAACGCGCTCTCCACCTCCATGGTGCTGAGCCGATGCCCGGAGACGTTCATGACGTCGTCCACCCGGCCCAGCAGCCAGAAGTAGCCGTCCTTGTCGCGCTTGGCGCCGTCGCCCGCGAAGTACATGCCCGGGAAACGGCTCCAGTAGGTTTCGACGTACCGGTCCGGATCGTTGAACACGGTGCGCAGCATGGCCGGCCACGGCCGCTTCAGCACCAGGTAACCCCCGCCCCCCAGCGGCACCGACTTCCCCTGCTCGTCAACGATGTCCGCCTCGATGCCGGGGAACGGCCGGGTGGCCGAGGCGGGCTTCAAGGTGGTGACGCCCGGGAACGGGGTGATCAGCGGGTGTCCGGTTTCCGTTTGCCACCAGGTGTCCATAATCGGGCAGTTGCCGTGGCCGATGTGCTCGTGGTACCACATCCATGCCTCGGGATTGATGGGCTCCCCCACCGAGCCCAGGAGTCTCAGGCTGCTCAGGTCGTGGGCGGCCGGGAACTCGGTTCCCCAGCGCATGAAGGTGCGGATGGCCGTGGGCGCGGTATGAAAGATGGTCACTCCATATTTCTCCACCATACGCCACAAGCGGTCCTTGTCCGGCCAGTCGGGCGAGCCCTCGTACATCACCTGAGTCACGCCGTTGGCCATGGGTCCATAGACGATGTGCGTATGGCCGGTAACCCAGCCGATGTCCGCGGCGCACCAGAAGACGTCGTCTTCCTTCATGTCGAAGACCCATCTGTTGGCGAGATAGACCCCCAGCAGGTAGCCGGCGGTGGTGTGGACGATGCCCTTGGGCTTGCCGGTGGTGCCGCTGGTGTAGAGGCTGAAGAGCATGTCCTCGCTGTCCATGTGCTCGGGCTCGCACCACAGCGGCGCATCGGCCATCAACTCGTGCCACCAGTGATCCCGGCCGTCCTTCATGACGGCGCCGGACTCGCTTCCCACCCGCTGCACCACCACCACGTTCTCGATGGAGGGTGAGCCCTCGACGGCCTCGTCCGCGTTCTTCTTCAGGGGGATGACGGCGCCGCGCCGGTAGCCGCCGTCGCCGGTAACCAGCACCTTGGCCGAGGCGTCGTTGATGCGGTCCCGCAGGGACTCGGCGCTGAAACCTCCGAACACCACGCTATGAACGGCTCCGATGCGGTTGCACGCATGCATGGCGATCAGGAGCTCCGGCACCATGCCGAGATAGAGGGCCACGCGGTCGCCCTTCTGCACCCCGAGCCGCTTGAGCACGTTGGCGAACTTGTTCACCTCGCGCCAGACGTCGCGGTAGGTCAGCACCCGTTCGTCGCCGGGTTCCCCCTCCCAGATGATGGCGGCCTTGTTCTTGCGCGGGGTCTTGACGTGCCGATCCAGGCAGTTGTAGGAGACGTTGAGCTTCCCGCCGATGAACCACTTGGCCCAGGGACAGTCCCACTCCAGCACCTTGTCCCAGGTCTTGAACCAGTCCAGTTCCCGGGCCTGCTCGGCCCAGAACCCCTCCGGGTCCCTGTCGGCCCGCTCGAACACCGCGGAGTCGTTCAGGTTTCCGGATTGCTTGAATTCGTTCGGCGGCGGAAAAGTCCTTCCCTCTTCCAACAGGACTTCGATTGCATCGTCAGCCATGATCCCTCCTCGACGGACGCCGTCGGACTCGGCGGCGCAGGCTCCGATCTTCAACGGTCAAGGGATTCTAAGCAACGCCTGTCAGGTTCGCAACTGGAAAAAAGGAAACTAACACGCGCGCAGCAGCACCACTGCCATGGCGGCCATGGCCTTTCCCTCGCCGATGGAGCCGAGGCCTTCCATGGTGCCGGCCTTCAGGTTGACGGTCTCCGCGGGCACTTCCATGAGCTCCGCCAGACGGACCCTGATGGCGCCGAAGTGGGGCGTCAGCCGGGGGCGCTGGGCGAGGACCGTCACATCGGCGTTGACGATACCGTAGCCGGCCTCCCGCGTGAGTTGAAGAACGTGGCCGAGGAGCTTTGCGCTCGAAACTCCCGCGAATCTCGGATCCGTGTCCGGGAAATGGGTTCCGATGTCGCCCTTCCCCACGGCGCCGAGCAGGGCATTCATCAGGGCGTGGAGCAACACGTCGGCGTCGGAATGACCGGACAAACCCGCTTCATGCGGTATCCGGACACCGCCGAGAATCAGCTTTCGACCGGGAACCAGGCGGTGGACATCAAAGCCCTGGCCGACCCTGTAACCAGCGCTCAGAACCCCATCTCCTTTTGCAGCCAACGCGTGCGGTGATCGAGCAGAATCGCCGGAGCATAGCTTCCCTTGCGGAGCACCGTCTGGTCCTCGCGCGCCACGATGAGCCCCTGGGCCAACGACAGGGAGCGCAGCACCCCCGAGCTCTGGGGTCCGGTGCTCGACGCGAGGAGCCTGCCATTGGCCTCATCCAGACGGCACCGTATGAACTCCTTGAGCCCCGGGGCCGTCTTCACGTCATGAGCCATCTTCGCGCGTACCACCGGCATGAAGAGGCTCTCGTGGCCCATCATCTTGAGCAAGGCGGGCCGGACGTAAAGGATGAACGAAACCAGCGATGAAACCGGATTGCCGGGAAGCCCGAATACCGGCTTCGGGCCTTTCCGGCCGAAGGCCATGGGGTGGCCGGGCCGCTGGG